>CAWAXF010000001.1:0-25717 GCA_963785865.1 uncultured Acidobacteriota bacterium
CAGGAACAATCGGACGTCTGGGCAGGCAAAGTGGATTCCTTCTAAGCACGTACCAGGCTGAACTCGCCAAGGACCCTGCCAGCCGTGGCACGGAATCTTCACGCAGCAACATGATTGCTCTTTGGCACACCATTCGACAGATTTACGGAAAGGCCGTTGCGCGCGGCGTGGCCAATCTTGTTTATGCAAATACAAAACGACATTCCGCAACCCAAGTCGTTTCGTCCAACTTTTAGTTTTGCATAGTTGCCTTCAAATGGTCGTTGACGGCCTGGTGGGATCAGCGTAGCATCGAAGATGAGTGAGTCACCTCTTTTCCTCGTTCAGATCCTCTGAACTAAGTCAGTTCTTCTGAAGTTCGCCCCGCTTAGCTGCGACAATTCAGGAGGCTGACATGATTGCCACAACAAACAGCATTCGTTTGGCGCCTTCATCCGCAAAACCAGAATCCTTGCATTTAGACAATGCACTTAACGCCCTTGCCGATTCAGCAGTGCAAACCCGGGCTTACGAGTTGTACGAGCTTCGCGGCAGAATTGATGGCTACGCAAAACAGGATTGGTACCAAGCAGAAACGGATCTGCGAGCTTGGAGCAAGCAAGAGTAGGAAACAAATGTGCGCAGGAACGTTAATAAGCGATTGCATGAAGCCTCGCGCTACTTAAAACGGAGTTGTTTTATGGTTTGCCCGCAGTTGGACGAACTCGAATGGGACTTTGTTCAGGCAAGGGCGGAAAGCTGTGACATAGATTCGCTAGGATGGACAGATCGGGAGTTTTCATGCCTTGTCGCGATACTGGACCACAAGCGGGAGGGGCATCAAGGCGAACCCTGCCTTCGGGATTAATTACCATTCGGAGCAGACAAACTCGATTCCAGTCCGGGCCGTTTGATGTCTCACCTTCGCGCGATGCAAAGGTGTACACTCATTCACCCGCAACGGGATTGTGAATGTAGTCGTTGTTTTGTTTCGTCAAACGAACCCTCGCACGTGATTTCCCTCGCCGTGCCTTTTGCGTTCCGGTCTGCGCAGCGGTTCCGAACAGGGCAAAGTGCTTTGGCTCATTCCCTACTTGGACGCGCTGTGGAACTTCAATCACCTCTTTACATATACTCAATGTGACCTATTCCGTCGGGACACGCTATGCCGTATGTGATCCCGTACTATCAGTCTGGCCTGTTAGTCACATTTCGCTGCACCGACTGCGATTGGACGTACACTATCCGAAATCCTTGTTCAGCTCCTATCCCTCGCGACGAAGAGGAGAAAGCGAAGGAAAAGTACGTGGCCCACCGGTGCTGCGAGTTCCCCAGCAAGACGGCGAAGAAGTAGCTCGCACAGGAACACTGGCTGAAAGCGGCTACAGGAGCCTTTTTGAGCGTTGACTTCTCCGAAGAATGCTCACGCGGCATCGGGTTCGACCATCCGATAAATTGCGGACAGTCGGCTTCCTCGCTCAGGCAAATCCATTGGTTCGCAGCGATGCTCTTTTGAGTTCTTCGACACTGACGCCCGTGCAGAAGTCCGGTGCAAAGTAGTTTCGTTCGTCCGGTCAGCCTCCGCGCATAATTCCGTCTGAATGAAAATCCCTCCCCGCCAGAAGGCGTCAGTCACTCGAGCCAAGTGGACCAACCTGAGTGGCAACGATATAAATGTGAGCAGTTTAGACCAGCTATTCCTTTCTATGGGGGCGATCATGGTGATTGAGACGAGCAGGTCCTCTCTCTCGTAAATGGTCTGGTCTACGTCAGGAAGGAGATCAATATAGTTCCAAGCATGACTTGCTCCTTCTCCCTGTCTTCAGACCGGATCTTTCATCATCACGGGGTGCGCCCTCTGTGAGAGTGCACCGTGTGCGCCGCTACATCGAAATGCTGATCGCTATTCCGACGTTGGGATAACGGCGGTTCTGAGGGTGATTCCTACTGCTAACAACACCTTCGATTTCAAGATGTACTCCTGGAGGCAGATGCCTGCTGCACGTGGCTGATGGATTTGTGTGACACACTCAGCGCTATGGCTGACCTGCCTTACGGGATTAGCAAGGTTCCGACGTGGAACCTGGACAGCGAGTGAAACAGCCCGAACACGTTCATTAGCCACAGAACGACGGCAATGACGACGACGCCATTCAGAATCGACTTGATCGACCCCTGCATGGGAATGAAGCGATTCACCACCCACAACAGGACACCCACCACGATGAGAACTTCCAGAAGTTGAAGTAAAGGCATGATTTTTGACCTCCCATGTTTCTCGGCGACGACCCTCATCCGCCAGGAGGCGTTGCCCTGAATTCGATTTTCGGGAACCACCGAGGGTGGACTTGTGTTCGCCCTAGAGTGGACTTGTGTTTCGCCGCAAGCTTTGGCGCTACACACACGGACAGAGCTGATGTGCTGGATGTGGCCGCTTTGCGTGGTCTGATATCAGGACACGAGCCCAAGTGGCCAAAAAAAGAAGCTGCGATTCAGCGCCGCAGTCTGCTGTCTGCACACTCAACAAATGAAGAATGACAGCAAGAGGCCATTTACGTCTGAGCAAGATAGCTCACACGCAGGATTGGGATCGGGCCTGCGGCTGGGGCCGGATCACATCGGCACGCCCTGCACATGCAATCCGCGCGGGTGGTTCCATGAGATGTAGTGCGCGACGATCCACGAAAGGATAACCATGCGGCCGCGTAAGACCGCTCACTCAATTCGTCGTCGTAAACAACTATAGCCACGACAGCCGGAGACCACTATGCCGACCGTCTCAGCGATGCTCGTCAGCCAGCAAATTTCTTTTATACCCTTGGTTGTGAGTTCCTGCGCAAGATCAAAGCTCTCCCACGAACGCGTCCTGCGGGCTCACGCTGGCGCCAGGACTGCCACCTTCATCATCCATTCGGGACACGGCTTCTTCGTCCAAGTGCCGCTGAGTGGACGAAAACAATTCTGAGGCGTCACTCTTCTGTCTTCGCCAAGAGATGGTCAGCAATAAGGCACTCTCTTCCAGCGCTTCGACGTCGTGGAGTACGCCGCAGTCCAGCACCAACAAGTGGCCGGTCGACAAGGTCACCTTTCGATTGGCCATATCGACACGGACCTGTCCTTTCAACTGCTGAATTGAGATCCGACCCTCCGCTCTATGCTGCCGCATTCGTGTGCCGCTCTTCATCAGAATTAGCACAATTCGGAAATCTGGATATTTCGCGAGGGTTTTGGAACTGCGCCCGGTCTCCCGCTGCCACGAGTCTTCTCGCCGCAGTTGCTGCAGTTCTCGTTCGAAGTCGACCTCTAGCTGAGGTTCCGCCAACCTGGGTAGTCGATTTAATGCTTCCATACCATCGCCGGGATGGCAAGTGCTGAGATTTGTAGCCATGCTGAACACCTCCTTGTGCCTCTCCGAAGCGACCACTGCGAGCCACGGAGCTCGAATGAGGGGGCGCACAGCGAAGCACAAAACCTCGGGAGAGGGAGCCCAGAACGCGATGATGGACGATATGTTCCGCCAAAACTGATCAAGATTGCACACCCATTCGAAAGATCTCCACTCCTGTGCGCACATGTACCGCACTGCCCCTCCCTGGCTATCTTTGACGGCCATTGCGACTTTGCAGGCGCACGATTGACTTTCAGAAGACTCGGAAGTACCTCCATGGTAAAAAGAACGATGGTCAATTCTGCACAGGCACTCTGACCGTGGCGACAAATCCGCATACTCGAAAGCCTTTGCCCCCAGCATGGGGGTTGCCTGCCGCGCAATCCACGAGGCCTCTACGTCTTCCGCCAGGCGTTCCTAAAGTATGTTGTCGATTGCTTTGCGCGAACCCTTGCCATATCGTCAAGCATAGGCCTCCTTATCATTCCTGAACCTGCTTCTCGGTAGGAATCGACACTGACGTCGGTTGGCGATCGACAACTCTCCAATCACTACAAGTTACTGGTCGCGTGAGTTCACCTCATTACGACTTCGAATCGCGCGAATTCGCGCAGAAGGATGTTTGCAATGCGATTGAAAACAGGGTTATTGGGCGTGCTGGCAGCTACTTTCTTGGCAAGCACTATGGCGTTCGCGGCGGAAGAACCGTCGGAGCAAGTCAAGCGAATGGACGCAGCCGCCACCGTTTTAGACGAAATCATGGGTACTCCGGACAAGGGGATTCCGCAAGAACTCCTCGATTCGGCTAAGTGCGTCGCGGTTATACCATCGATGGTCAAAATAGGCTTTGTCTTTGGAGGGCGCCACGGAAGGGGATTGGCAACTTGCCGGACAACCTCTGGGTGGAGTGCGCCTGCTCCTTTTTCGGTTACCGGGGGTAGCTGGGGATTGCAGATCGGCGGCGAAGCGGTCGACGTGGTCATGCTGGTGATGAATGACAACGGAATGGAAAGAATGCTTTCCAGCAAATTTAAAATCGGCGCTGACGCCTCCGCTGCCGCAGGGCCCGTGGGACGGCATGTGGAAGGCACAACCGATTGGAAGATGCGCGCCGAAGTACTTACGTATTCGCGTGCTCGTGGCGCGTTTGCTGGCGTTACGGTGAACGGCGCATCCATCACGCAAGACAAAGACGGAACCCGCATTCTATACGGACGGATGATCCCGTCAGCTCAGATCCTCAAGGGGCAAGTGAAAGCTCCGGAAGGTTCGCATAAATTCCTGGCGACAGTCAGAAAGTATGGCGCCGAAGCCAATGCTGCCGAGGCGTCGACGCGCCGCACTGCAGCACAGAAAACCGGCACACAGAATGAGGCCATGAGTTCTGGCGAAGCAAAGGGCGCAATTGAAGAGAAACTTAGGAGCGAGCCCGGTCTAGAGAGCAAGGACATCCAGGTGACTCTGTCGGGCGATACGGTGAAACTGTCGGGATCTGTGATCAGCTCGGATGACCGTGACAAGGCAGTTCGGATCGCCAGATCGTATGCGGGTGATCGGGAAGTCCAAGACCATTTAACCATTCAGACTCCCTAAACGTTCCCTTCTCAGAGCGTTCGAGAGTAATCGGACGCTTTGGATCTCTCGACATTTTCATTCAGGAGGAAATAACGATGAAAGCACTTTACAGAAATGCTGTTCGCAATCTTTTGTGCACCGGTCTTCTGCTCGGCAGTGGAGCGGTCGCACTTGCGCAAGAACCCGCAAGTCAACCAACTGCTCCAGACAACACCAAGGTCAACGAACGGGATCGGAGTCAGAACGAGCCGACCGCGGATCAGCAAAAGGACAATCGTTCTGATCGCGACATCACGCAGCAGATTCGACAATCTATCGTGAAAGACAAGACGCTCTCCACATACGCACACAACGTCAAGATCGTCACGCAGGGCGGTCAGGTAACCCTCAAGGGGCCGGTTCGATCAGAGGACGAGAAGAAAGCGATTGAAGCCAAGGCTGCCGAAGTCGCCGGCGACGGCAAGGTCACCAGCGAACTGAACATCAAACCGCAACAATAGACTTCGAGAACAACAGGAGAATCAAACATGGCAGGCAAAAATACAGCAGTATTTGGCATTTATCCGAATCGAACGAGTGCAGAGAACGCGGTGGACGCATTGAAAGCCGCCGATTTTCGTAACTCAGACATCTCAGTACTTCTTCCCGAGGGTGCTGGCACGAAGGATTTTGCTCATGAGAAAAACACGAAGGCGCCTGAAGGCGCGACAACAGGTGCCGGAACCGGCGCGGTGATAGGCGGCGGTTTGGGATGGTTACTCGGTATTGGTGCCCTCGCCATTCCAGGACTGGGGCCATTCATAGCCGCCGGGCCTATTATGGCCGCCCTTGCTGGAGCCGGAGTCGGTGGAGCAGTAGGTGGGCTTACGGGTGCTCTGGTTGGTATGGGAATCCCCGAATACGAAGCCAAGCGGTACGAAGGCCGCGTTAAAGGTGGCGGAATACTGCTCTCGGTACACTCGGACGATTCTCAGTGGACCAAGAGAGCAAAGGAGATCTTGGAGCGCACTGGCGCCCAGGACGTCTCCTCCACTGGAGAAGCCACAGCCGATAAAGGCGATAAGGCTCGCGTTCGTGAAGTAGCCTGAGCCGCGGGGGCAAGCGAACCGAGTCCGCGATCAGGGGATTGGTTCGCCGTCCCGTACTTCTAACCGATGGTGGGAGTGTCGCCTTTACCTGCCCACCGAACGAACTCATTTCCTGGAGGAAAAATGCCAAACGAGAACTTGAACAAACTGTACGTGGACGAATTGAAGGACCTATTTAGTGCGGAGAATCAACTGCTCAAGGCTCTGCCAAAGATGGCAAAAGCATCGTCTTCAGAGGAACTACGAACCGGCTTCGAAGAGCATCTCGAACAAACGAAGGTCCAAGTCCAACGTCTGGAAGAGATCTTCGAATCGCTAGACGAGAGCCCGAAGGGCAAGAAGTGCGTCGGCATGGAGGGTCTGGTCAAGGAAGGTTCCGAGGTGATGGAAGAAGGCTTTGAAGACGCCGTATTGGACGCAGGATTGATCGGTGCGGCCCGGCGGGTGGAGCACTACGAGATAGCAGCGTATAGCGCGGTTTGCGAGTTCGCTAAGGTACTCGGACAAACGAAGCACGCGTCGTTGCTTGAAAAGACTCTCGCGGAAGAAAAGCAAACCGACGAAAAACTCGCCAAGCTCGCTACAGATATCAACACCAAAGCCAACGAAGAAGGTCCTGAAGAACAAAAGGACTCATCCGGGGCGGGAAAGAAGACGCAGAAGCGCGCCGCTTAGTCAAGCGACTACGGCGATCCATTTCCGACAAAACACAACGAGTCAATGAAAAGGAGTGCGTATGGAAGACAAAGTTCGCAGAGGGGTTTCAGAAGATCGTTTCACGGGTGCCATTGAATCGCAAACGTCCAAGATTCCAAGTTCCGGCTATTTGGCGGCAGCATTTGGTGCCATTACGGCTTCAGCCATTTTAAAGATCGTGGGCAAGGATGACTGGGCGTTGTTCGTGGGACAGTGGCCGGCGGCGTTTCTATTAATGGGTGTCTACAACAAAATGGTAAAACAGCACGGCTCAGATGCATACAGCAAGGCTGCTTAAGAGTCACGTGGACCGGGGTGCCTCCGAAACCCGGAGGCGCCTCGGGTCCGCGCCGACTCTTGAAATTGCTTTGGATAGAACCGAAAAAGAACCAATAACCAAGTATTAAGGAGAAAGCATTATGTCGATTTTGGCCTGGATCGTGTTGGGATTGATTGCTGGGTTCATAGGCAGCAAGCTGGTGAATAAGACTGGCGAAGGAATATTCCTGGATATCGTGCTGGGAATCGTTGGCGCTGTAGTCGGGGGCTGGGTGTTCAGCATGTTCGGAGCACACGGCGTCACGGGCGTAAACCTTTATAGCCTTATTGTTGCTGTGGTTGGGGCTGTGCTTGTCCTGGTCGTGTATCACGCCGTGAGGGGCGGACGAGCGCGGGCGTAAGCCTGCTGCGCCGCTGGCCGAACTTGCGCCACGACTTCTTGACCCCTATTCCGGTCGGAGCTCAGTTACGTCCGTTCGGTGGAAGAAACGCAATGAAGAGACCTTACAGAAAGCAGTCCGGGATGAACCTAATCGCACAAAGTGACGTGGCTGAGATTGAAGGGTGCAGAGGAAAGATCAATGCAACGCAAAATTGCTCTTTGGTTCGTGTTGTTGATTGTTTTCAAGGATACGACAAGGGTTATACCGGGCAAGGCTCCGATCACCAGTAATCGCATTCGAATGACGCGGAGATGCTTGTTGGATTGAGGTGTCTCCTAATAGCCGGGCAAGCCGAGTGAATAAGAGGAGTAAGGGGACCAACCCGACGCACTCGGTTTGTTTCAACAGTCAGGCCCACTATGGCAGGCAACAGGCGCGAAAAGGCAACCCTGAGACGCGATTCGGTGTTCGTGTCAGGTAAGCAAGGCGCCTGGCTCACCATTCAACGATCGCTGCTAATCATCTACCACGACGTTTACGACGAACACCTCTTCGTATTCGCCGCCGGGCTCTCGTACTATTTCGTGCTCTCGCTTTTTCCGCTTCTGGTTTCCATGGCAGCGCTGCTCGGGTATGTACCCATCCCCCACTTGTTTGAGGGCCTGCTAGGTCTGATGGCCAGGCTCGTACCCGGAGATGGAATGAGCTTGGTGCGCAACATCGTGTCTGATGTCGTTCGCAAACACACGCACTTCCTTACCCTTGGGTTAATTTTCACAATTTGGACGGTCTCCAGCGGATTTGCTGCAATCATGGACGGTCTTGACCTGGTTTATCGGGTTCGCGAAACCCGCCCCGTGTGGAAGACTCGGCCCATTGCACTGGGACTAACGTTGTCCGCCGGATCTCTCTTACTGGTGGCCGTCGCATTGATGGTTGAGGGGACACACCTTGGCACATGGTTAACAGGGAGATTTGATCTTGATCCATCAATGAAGCGATCGATCAGGCACTGGCCGAATCGGTGGGGCGCTATGCCCGGGCGGTCAAGAAATCGCAAAACTTGTTTCTCTCTACCCTTGGCCACGATTTGCGTGAGCCGCTGAAAGATTCCATCATGGGCGCTAGCCTAATCATGAGCACTCTGTAACCAGATAAAACCGCAAAACCTTCCAGCCAATGACCGCCTTTGCACTCCGACGCTAGAATGTGGATTGATGTTTAAAGTCGCTAGCTGGAACTTGAATTCTGTTCGCTCTCGGCTGACCCATGTGGCGGCATGGCTGAAAGTTCGCGAACCGGATGTATTGTTGCTGCAAGAATTGAAGGGGACGGAGTTCCCGTCCGAAGCCTTCAAGTCGCTCGGTTATGAGAGTGTAGCGGTGACGCAGAAAGCCTATAACGGGGTTTCGATTCTGTCGCGACACCCGATGAAGACGATTGCTAAAGCTCTCGTCGGAGACGATTCCGACAGTCATGCGCGATTCTTGGAGGTATTCATCAGGGACATCCGCATCGTCAATATTTATGCTCCCAATGGCAATCCGGTAGGGAGCGACAAATTTGCGTACAAGTTAGCTTGGATGGATCGACTGACTCAGCAAATGACTAGATGGAAGCAGGACGATGTCCCGACGCTAATTGGCGGCGACTTCAACGTGATTCCTGAGAACATCGACTGCCACAATCCGTCTTGGTGGGAGCACGACGCTTTGTTTCAGCCGGAGCCGCGAGCCCGCTATCGTGCGATGTTGAGTGTTGGCTATACGGATGCGTTCCGGTCGTTGCACGTGGGCGAAATAGGACATTTCACATTCTGGGATTACTTCCGGCAGGCGTTCCAAAACAATCGAGGTCTCCGAATCGACCACTTCTTATTGTCTCCAACGCTGGCAGATCGACTGGAAAGGTGCGAGATCGACAAGGAGCCGCGAGCACAGGAAAAGCCCTCTGACCACACCCCCATAATCGTCACGCTATCCGATCTGCCATAATCTCCCTGATGCGGTGCTATCCCATCAGCGACCGGATCACTCACGTGGCAAACGATGACGCGGAGTGTTCGCGTCGGATGGAACTCTCAGAGACTCAGAATCAGCTATTCTCATGACGTTTATGACGAACGAAGAGCGTATGCAACGGGAATCGAATCTGATCGCGACCATGAGGAAGAAGCTCCCAGACTTTGCAAGGATGTGCGCGGACGACGCGGAACACGTATTGCTCCACCAAGACGCCTTCGCTGCCGACTACCAAGAGGACGAGTACATGCTGCTCGGCATGGCGATCAAGTACGCTGGCTTACGCGGCAAGGAAGTACGGGTGATTGGGAGGAATCGGAGCAGCTTTGCCGAAGAAGCGAGACTTCAGTAAGCCAAAGAGATGAGTCCAACGACTGATGCTCCCACCATTGCTCCAGACCGCGAGCTTGAGGATGACAAGAAGCCCGGTGCTTCAGAACCCCCGCGCATCCGGTGCCCGCTCTGCGGCTGGTCTCCCCGCAAGGACGATCACTGGTCTTGCACCTGCGGACACCTCTGGAACACGTTCGACACCGGAGGAGTTTGCCCCTCGTGCCTTCATCAGTGGACCTCAACCCAGTGCCTCAAGTGTGGCGGCTGGTCGCCACATTCGGACTGGTACGCACGGTCGTGATTATCGCGTTCGGGAGACGCACGCAATGAAACATCGCATCGTACACACGGTTCAGAAGTTCCTGCTGAACCCGCCGATCAAGTTCGCGCTTGCGATAGGTCTCCCGCTCCCCGGATATGCGTTGCTCGAAACCAAAGGAAGGAAGACGGGGAAGCCACGACGCACGCCAGTGGGCGATGGACGTGTCGGAAACGAGTTCTGGCTAGTGGCAGAGCATGGCATGAAGGCAGGATATGTCCGCAACATTGAACGTGATCCGCATGTGCGTCTGAAGCTGCGCGAGGGATTTAAGATTCGATGGCACACGGGCACCGCTCGTCTGCTCCCCGACGATGATCCGCGTGAGCGTCAACGCTGGCTGAAGAGTCAGTTGCCGAGCAGCGCCGGGAATTCGCGAGCGGTGCGTCTTTTCGGGACGCAACTTCTCAGTATTCGAGTCGATCTGGGTGACTAATGCGAAAGGAATTCAAAGCGAAGCTAAACGGAGATGGGTCGAGGGCTCACGCAAGCGCCTCGTTCACGCTGTCGTTCGACACGCGAGATGTTTTGGGCACCGTTAACCTTAATACTGCGCTCTCAGCAGACGCTCTAAATGCAATGCTGCTTCGCCTGTTTGTGTTTTGATCTCGCACTGCACGAAACAAAATTGTCCGAACACAGACGGAAATCCTCGCGTTGCACCATCGTCGTAGATCAGCGGCTACGGTGAAGTAAGCACATGGATCTACGCGATCTGGCTCGTCAACTGGGCAGACCCGATTGCAGCTTTAGCCCTTATGCCTCTGATCGCTTGGGAAGGCCGGGAAGCCATGCGCGGGAAAGCATGCAATTGTTGCTAGTTTGGCTCACGTCCTCCCATTCTGACGTCATCTCCATGCTGAGCACCAAAACTACACGACGATTCAGGAGTTGCCAAAGACTGTTCAAGATTGACCATCCCCGCAGACGGTGCGGGGGTTATATTTTTGCCATGAAGAGAGAACTCAGCCCCAAACAGGTACTCGCTGTCCGTTGTCCAACCTGTGGTGCCGGGCCGAAAGAAAAATGTGAGCTTAGCACTGGTCAGCCCCGCACCGAGCCGCATCGTGACCGCCGATTGATTGCGGCAGATGCACGAAGCGATACGGCAACTGCTGTGCCGTCGCCGAGCAGATGACGAGCCTTCCCCCGATCTATGCGTGTTGATCTGCCGTTAGGTAAAGCATGGGCTCGAAAACATGGCTCCGCTGATCCAAATCGCTCAGTTTTGACGACTAAATTGGCGGACTCGACAGATTGCAGACGCCAGCAGTGCGGGGATTTCGGCGCAGAAGTTAGTCGTGGAGAACGATGTCGAGAAGTGAACTGTGGACCTGCAATTCATCGCCAGCGTGATAATCAATGAACCCCAATTTCCTGAACCTGTTCATGAAAAAGCTAACCCGCGACCGCGTTGTGCCTATCATTTCTGCTAGGGTCTCTTGACTCATCTTGGGGATTACAGTCTCCTGCTGACCGTCCTTGCCGAAATGAGCCAGCAATAGCAATACCCGTGCCAGTCTTTTCTCACTGGAATTGAAAAGCTGGTCAACCAAATCCTCCTCATAGCGGATGTTCCGTGCCAGCAAAAATCCCACGAACATGTCTGAAAATGCGTGTTCCCGATGCAGCACATCATTCATGGACTTCTTGTCGATTTTCATCACGGAGCAATCGGTCATTGCGGTTGCGGAGCACAGACGGAGAGGCTGCCCTGTGAGGCAACCTTCGCCGAAAAAATCACCCTTGTTCAGAATGCCTATTGTGGCTTCCTTCCCGACCTGCGATACAACGGTGAGTTTTACCTTTCCTTCCTTTATGTAAAAGACAGCATCGGACGAGTCGCCCTGAACGAAGATGGTCTGTTTCTTCGAGAATGCGGCGATCTTCCTACCGCCGTTGATAGTGGAGAGGAATGTCTTAGTATCGAATTTGATGAGTTTCTTGGACGCTGCCACGAGTGGCATGATTGACCCCCTCTCAACAATTCCGAATGTGCAGAACGCAACTTCCTATAGATGAAGGAAGAATAAATGCGTATGAGGCGAGAACAGCGTCAACTTGCGGGGCAACGCTGCTCCGCACTCGACACGATAATGATTCCACCCTTGGTATCGAAAGTCAATAATCCGTCCCATCTTGCGGATTTCGCTGCCCATCGCGATTGTTCAGCGCGAAGCCGCTCCTGCTCCTCGAAGGGTTCCTCGCTCCGGTGCCTTGGGCACGCTTCAGGATGGCTGGCAAGGTCGAGGGCTGCGGGCAAGCTCAAGTCGGATCTCTCGATTCGACCGCTTCGACATTCGTCCTAGAAGCGCGCTCAAACGCGGTCTATCACGACGGCTATCTGCTCTTCGTCCGTAAGGGCATCCTTTTGGCGCAGCCATTCGATCTGGAGACTGTGAAGCTGACCGGGGAAGGCGTCCCGTTGGCGGAGCAGGTGCTAATGATGCGATCATGGCGCGCTCGGTGTTCTCGGTCTCGGCAAACGGTACCCTGGTCTATCAAACCGGTGGAACCGTTGGCGGGTCGAGGATGATATGGCTCAACCGGAGCGGCAATGAAGTTTCCGCATTGGAGAACCTGCGGCATACTCATGGCCCCGCATCTCACCGGACGGAAAGCGCGTCGCCATGTTGATTGCGGATGCCACCACCGGCAACACGGACATTTGGATCAAAGAGATCGACGGCGAGCGCCCGCAGCGGCTGACCTTCGACTTGACCGACGAGGGGAATCCGACATGGTTCCCGGATGGCAGCCGTCTCGTCTTCAGCTCGACAGGGAAAGGGGTACGCGACCTATTGTGGAAAGCTGCCAGTGGAAGCGGCGCGTCGTCCGTCCTCCTAGAGTCCGCAGCGAACAAATACCCTCAGGACATATCGCCCGATGGGCGACACCTCATCTATACCGATACCAATCCATCGTCGGGAGACTACGATCTCTGGCTGGCGCCATTCGGCGACGGTCGCGCCCGCCCGTTCATCGCAGCCGAAGGCAACCAGACCTTTGCCCAGTTTTCACCTGACGGGCGCTGGCTGGCATACGATTCGGACGAGACGGGCAGTGTTGAGGTATACGTGACGTCCTTCCCTAAGAGAGACAGTAAGTGGCAGGTGTCCCAGCAGGGAGGCATCATGCCGAAGTGGCGCGGCGACGGCCGTGAGTCTTCTACCTCACCCAGGACCATCAGAGGGTTTTTGCCGCCGAGGTCGCGCCCAGGGAAGAAAGCTTTCGGGTCACGAGGACAAGCACACTGTTTACGACCCGATCGATAACCGGAATGGGCTACCCGTACGACGTTTCAGCCGATGGCCAGCGCTTTCTGTTCGTAACGACATTGGGAGAAGCTTCGTCGCCCCTCACCCTGGTCACGAACTGGACTGCCGAGCGCAAAAAGTGATGTTACGTCAACGTGGGATGATCCAAGCAGCGTACTGGGTTTCCGAATGCGGATTTTGACTATACTGGGCGAACCATCCTCGAACGGAAGGAGTTCATTATGCGCCGAGAACGTGCCCTCAAAATCGTACTTGTCCTCGTGGGACTGCTCTTCTGCGCTGCGGTTTATCCGCTAGTTGTGATGATGAAGCAAGACCCCGCGCTGGCGATGATGATGAGCCTCTACGCAACGCTGGGGGTCTTCTTGGTGCTTGCATCCCGCGACCCGTCCGCACACCGGAGCCTCATTGCGTTCACAGCGTGGTCGAGTTTTGCACACGCAGGGCTAATGTCGTTCCAAGCAGTGCTCAACATGATCGCTCGCAGAACTGATCGGGTCGGCGGTGTTCGGGGTGATCGGCGTAGCTCTGATCGCTCTGGCTCCGTGCAAAAAGTCGGTGGAGCGAATCTCTCCTGTGATGGCGCACGCCAGCAGTTGAAAGGCTGCCACGAAAGCCAATTGCTGTAATTCAGCGGCATGATGAGTGAAATAGGGATTTTGCGCCAAGTACGCATTTCGACCAGTTGGGTCAGATATTGAAAGCCGAAGGAAACTGGGGTTGGCCGGAGCTGACGCCAAATTCTCAAGTACGCTCATTGACGCAACCGTGGTCTTTTGATTCGTGGGCGACATGACATGTAGTTCTTATCGTAGCGCAAGATGCACGAATCCCCATAGCCGTTGGCGATAAAGATGGAGCCATCCGGAGTAGGCAGAGCCGCCGTAATGCGCCATTCATTGGGGGACTTGAAGCCAGCTTCCGGAGGAGCCATAATTTTGAGCAGGACGGTCCCCATTCATGTTCATCTTCAGAAAGAGCCAGTTCTCCTTGGAAGTTCCCTTCTGCACGCAGGCGTACATGTATTCTTCCCTGTTTTCCATGGCAAAGATCATTCGTGGATCTCAGGGTCTAGAGGAGGACTTCGACGGAGCTGGAATCGCCTGCGCGTGCGCGAGGGCCGTAATTCCTGCCGCGACAAGAAGTGTGCGCCGATGCATTTTCGTCATTGCGTGCTCCTGAGAGTGCTGTTCGTGTCGGAGGAGGCTGGCTCCGCGGGCGTGTCGAATAAATAGATATGACGCAGGTTAGGCATGCCCTTCAGTGGGGCCAGTGCATCACTCGTGACCTTAGTGCCACTCAGGTTCAAGTAGGTGAGCTGTGATAATGATGCGAGTTTCGCCAGGCTTCGTCCCGTAATCGCGGTGCTTTCGAGATGAAGAGCGCGTAAGTTCGCGAACTTGCTGAGTGTGTCGAAGCATGCGTCAGTGACCGCCGTGCGTCCGAGTTCGGCTTCGACGATAAAAGGCGCAAATCGTTGGAAGCGGGCGAGCTGTGCATCGTCGAATGTTGAGGCCGCATCCGTCGTTCTAAGAATTAGGCCATCGGACGGCTTGGCTGAAACTGCGATTAGTTTCGCACCCTCCGATGTCTGCACCTGCCGAATCTCATTCATCAAAGAGCCGTAATCACCTACCGGTTGAAGTGGCAAGTCAATATGAGCCGCAGCCATAGCAATTCCTGGAATACTGGTCGCGGTCGGGGAAGCGCCGGCAAGAATCCAGGCGCGAAGCGCTGCGATTTCGTCACCTGTCAGCGGCGTCCGCCCTTCGGCAGGCATGAAGTGCCGGTCACTTGGAGAAAGTGTGACTCTTTGCAACATGAGACTGTGATCCGGATCTCGTGGCACGACGACAACTCCGTCCTTGCCTCCTTTCATCAATAACTCATAGAAGTCAAGGCGCAGTTGGGCTTGCTCCTTGCTTCCTCCATGGCACGCAACGCACTTGGCATCAAAGATCGGATGGATATAGCGTGAGTAGGCTGAGCCGGCGTACGCAGCGTCCGAAGCGGCAGATGCCGATGGGAAGATTCGCTTCAGCGGGCCCGGCATATAGCGAGTCAGGTAGTCGCTTCCATGAGTGAGTGAACCGCCCTGATGCGCCGTCCATGTAAGGGTAAGCAAAGTTACGGCGAGCAGCGCGGTATATGCCCGCTGCAGTTGGCCTGAGATCCATGCTGGGCGCACAGTGACCCACACCATCAACTCAATAAGGAGTGCGATACCGCCCCACATGTGACGCGTCACAGTTGCGCCGACGACGCCACTTCCGTATGCGAGCAAGATTCCCAACCCAAGTGTTATGGCCCCGATGGCTAATGTCAGCTGCAAGACGAAACCGGCAGCTTCACGGAGGCCGGCTCGGGTCGTTCCGGCAATCTCAAGAAATGGCAGCAACACCAGCATGCCGATCGGCAGATGCACGAGCAAAGGATGGAAGCGGCCGACGAACTGCAGCCAGTCCGCATGGGGTCGGCCATTGAGTCCGACGGCGAAAGGCAAGAGCACAAGCATTGCGCTCACGCCCAGGGTACAAAGCCATCTCGCCGGCACAGATCGGATGCGCAGACTTCGTATCGCCAGGGCTAAGTTGTGAACAGCGGTCACGCCAGCAATCCCTGCACCACATAGGCCGGGACTGGGCTCGTCAGCTTCTGATCGAGTCCCTGAAATTTGTAACGTAAACTGGTTGTGGTCGATTCCCAGGCAATGAAGAATCGTCGCGTTGAAGTCGCGCACGTGCACCGGGTCCTTCACGACGTTGTAGCTGTAGTCGTCAGTTTCGCCATAGCGTTATGCCTGGCCGCACGCCTCCGCCCGCCATCCACGTTGTAAAGCAGCGCGGATGATGATCGCGGCCGTAGTTGTCCTGCGTCAAGCCGCCCTGGCTGTAAACCGTGCGCCCAAACTCGCCCGCCCAGATCACCAGCGTGTCATCGAGCAGGCCGCGTCGTTTGAGATCGGTGACCAGCGCATAGCAGCCGCGATCGGTTTCCTGGCACAGAACTCGGCAACACTCCGACCACATCGCCATGAACATCCCATCCGCGCTTGTAAATCTGGGTGAAGCGAACGCCGCGCTCCGCCATGCGTCGCGCCAGCAGGCAGTTATAAGCAAAAGTTCCCGGCTCCTTCGCCTCAGGACCGTAGAGATCCCACGTGGACTGCGGCTCCTTGCTCAGATCCAGCAAGTTCCGGCACTGAAGCCTGCATCCGGAACGCCATCTCGTACTGCGCAATGCGCGCGTTGGTTTCCGGATCGCCCGATCTCTGCCAGCGTCTGGCGATTGATCTCCTCGACAGCATCGAGCATCTTGCGGCGCACATCCCGATCGACTCCCGCCAGGATCGGCAAGGTACAGCACCGGATCGCCGCCCGACCGCAGCCCCACGCCCGCATATTCGGAGGACAAGAAAGCCGCTGCTCCACAACCGCGACGAAACCGGCTGATTGTTTTCCTTCGGGATTGGTTTTGGTCTGCAGAACGATAAACGTCGGCAGATTGTCGTTCATGCTGCCCAGCCCATACGCCAGCCACGAACCCAGGCACGGCTTGCCGGCATTCATGTTGCCGGTGTTCATCAGCATGATTGCCGGCTCATGATTGATCGCGTCCGTATTCGTCGACTTGATGATGGTGAGATCGTCGACCATCTGCGCCGTGTAGGGCAGCAGGTCGCTCACCCACGTTCCCGTTTGCCCGTACTGCTTGAATGCCCAATGCGAAGGCGCAATCGGAAACCGCGACTGCCCCGCCGTCATGCCCGTCAAGCTGCTGGTTGCCGCGCACAGAGTCGGGCATGTCTTTGTTGTACTGCGCAGCCAGATTCGGCTTGTAATCGAGCAGATCAATTTGCGGCGGGCCGCCCGACATGAACAGATAGATCGCCCGTTTCGCCTTCGGCGCAAAATGCGGCAGCTTCGAGATTGTGCCGCTCCGGCGATGCTTGGCGCTGGACATCTGCCGCCAGCGCATCGCCCGCGCAACGCCGCTTCGCCGAAGAGGCTCGCCAGCGCTGCCCATCCGAGCACCTTCCCGACCGCCCCAGAAAGCGCCGCCGCGTCTCGAGCGCGGCCCATTCCCGCTTCAACCCGGCGGGAATCGGCAGATCCATGACGTCAGAGTTCTGCTCGCAATCGGTGCAAAGCGGATGTTGCTTCATAATGATCCCCTCCTATTTGTTCACGCGTCTCATCCAGGTTCAACATCTCGCTCGCCACCATCGTCCACGCGGCGAGTTCCGGTTCCGGAATGTGCACGTCACGTGCTTCTTCTCGCCACGTCCACCAGCGCGTGCGCCGCTTTCGGATCGCTTCGGTAATGCTGCTGCCATCTGCTCGAGCGAATGTCTCCAGCACCGCCACCATCTTCGGCGAGGGATCACGCGACAACAGAATCTCGCTCATGCGATTCGATGCGTTGCTCTGGCTTCGGCCCGCCTTCGCGAATCACGCGTTCCGCCAGCGCTCGCGCCGCTTCCACCCATTGCACATCGTTCATCGTCACCAGCGCCTGCAGCGGCGTATCCGTTCGCTGACGCCGCGTGCACACCACATCGCGCATCGGCGCATCGAAGGCATCCATGTTCGGGGGCGATGCCATGCGCTTCCAGTAGGTGTACATGCTGCGTCGGTAGAGCGCGTCGCCATGATCCTGCATGTAGTTCAGCGTGTCGCTGGTCGGATAGCTCACCTGCTCCCACACATTCGCGCGGCTGGTACGGCTTCACACTGGGGCCGCCGATCCGGTCCACCAGCAGCCCGCCCGACTGCAGCGCAATATCCCGCAGCATCTCCGCATCCATGCGGAAGCGCGGCCCGTGCGAAAGCAGGAGATTGTGCGGGTCCTTCGTCAATTGCTGCGGGCGTCGATTTCGCGCTCTGCCGGTACGCCGCCGACATCACCATCAGCTTGTACATGTGCTTCATGTTCCAGCCGCTCTCGCGGAACTCCACCGCGAGCCAATCCAGCAACTCAGGATGCGAGGCCGCTGCCCCATGATCCCGAAGTCTTCGGTCGTCTCCACAAGCCCGGTGCCGAACAGCTCATACCACATCCGGTTCACGGTCACTCGCGCGGTCAACGGATTCTCCGGACTCACAGTCCACTTGGCCAGCGCCAGCCGGTCGTGGCGGTACATCGTCGGCCAGCGGCGGAAGATAATGCGGCGTGTTGGCCTCCACGCGCTCCGTGCGAGCCGCATAGTTGCCGCGCGTCAGCACATGCTGCATAGGCGATTGAAGGCTTTTCCCACGAGACCTGCGTAATGTCTCCGCCCTCCGAAAGCTGGTCGAGTTGCGCATCCAGCTTGTGGCATCTCGCGTTCGATGCGCCGGAAACGATGGATCGACATGTTGAGGTAAAACTCGCTCACCGACGTGCCACTGGTCCTCATTCCACTGCGACGGGGCTTGCCTGTCATCTCCGCCACATAATCTTCGAAGGGAAGACGGCTGGCTTCGTCCGCGCCCAGTGCGCGTCCGTAGAGCCGAATATCCTGGTAGCGGACTTCCTTCGCCGGATTCGTCCGGGTTGCGCCACCCAAGCTGCATCGGGGCCTTCGTGCGAATGGTTGCTCCTCCGAGGTTATCGGTGACGACGCGTCTCGGGACGGTTTGCCATTGACGATAGATCTTTATTCCGGAGGCGCGACCCGATCCATCGTAAGTAAAGAAGATATGCTTCCATGCGCCGTCCGTCGGCAGCGGAGTCAGGGACCGACGCGGATCGCCACCTGCGGAGTCGTATCTCGGCGGCCCTTCCTCCTTCGGCTTTTTTTCGCTTTGGCTTTATCCTTCTTGGCCGCTTCTTCTTCTGCCCTCTTTTTTTCCGGAGGCTTGTACGCCGACAGATCCTTCTTCGTCAGGTCCTGCGGCGAGGGATAGCTGAAGGTTCTTTGGGTTCTTTCTTTTTCTCGCGCTGTCCTTTCTTTGTTGATTCCTTTGTCTGTGCGCCCGAAATGGGGTTTTTCGACATTTCGTTTACTAGCTCTACGCTCAGGAATCCGTCGTCCGCTGAAAGATCCCACCCGCGGTCGTGCTGCGTGGAATCCATTTTCGAGATGAGCGTGCCAAACTTCCCGCATAGAATGGTGCGGAGCGGAACATGAACCATCCACCAGATGAAAAAGCCTGGTTTCCTTCGTAAGTCGCCAGACTGATCCAGCACCACCCGCGTATTGGACTGCATGCGGAAATCCGGCCATAGCCAAGTGGTCTCGCCCCATTCGCCTTGCGGAGCACTCGTATGGAACTGGCCGGGTTCGCATGCGGAGCGCTGTTGTTAGAACATCGCCGCTTGCCCTCATCCAGCCGAAGGCGAGGACAAGATCAGTTGGTGGCCACGCCCTGCGGAGCGTTGTTCTGCGACGCAATCCATGAGTGACCAAGTCTGGCTGGTGCGGCGCATCTCGTTCGTCTTGGTTTGAACATGCTGCGCGCTTCGCCAACACCCGGTCATACGCATCGTGATTTTGCGCCCGCGGAATTCGCACCACGGGCGACCACACCGGCCGGTCCCCATTAAATGGCTTCTCGTCGATATTGTTGAAGAACGCGCTCAGCGAATAGAAATCCTGCTGCGTCGTCGGATCGAACTTATGGTCGTGGCACACCGCGCATCCAACCGTCAGACCCATGAACGTGGCGCCAAAGCCTCTGTCCGGTCCCGCGCTATGTTGAATCTCAACTCCTCGGTGTCGTGCCGCCCTCATTGCTGCTCTCGCCCAGCCGTCACATACCCGCTCCCAATCAGCGGATCGAGATTCTTCGCCGGCAGCAGGTCCCCCGCAATCTGCTCCATCGCAAACTGATCGAAAGGCTTGTTGCGTTGAATGCGCGAATCACATAATCGCGATACGGCCAGATATCCCGGCTGTTGTCATAGTGCAGTCCGTACGTGTCCGCATATCGCGCATAGTCCAGCCAGTAACGTGCGCGCTGCTCCCCGAATGTCGACCGCGCCAGCAAGCCCGTCCACCAGATGTTCGTAGGCATTCGGCGAAGTGTCATTCTCGAACGCGCGAACCTCCTCCGGCGTGGGCAGCAGCCCGGTCAGATCGAGCGTGACCCGCCGGATCAGGCTTGCCTTGTCGGCCTCAGGAGAGGCTGAAGTCCCGCCTTTTCGATCTTCGCCAGAATGAAATGATCGATCGGCGTCTTCACCCATGCAGCGTCGATTTCGCCTGCGGAACTGCCGGCCGCTTCGGCGCCTCGAACGCCCAGTGTGGCCGATACACCGCACCCTGCCTGATCCACTCCTTCAACGTGGCAATCTCTGCCTCGCTCATCGGCTTGGCTTCGCCCTGCGGAGTCGCGGCATCAGGTAGTGCGGATCATGCGACTCGATGCGCTTGATCAGTTCGCTCCGCTCAGGATGCCCGGGCACAATCGCATCAGGAGATGCTGGCGCTTCTTCTCCGCGTATTCGGCCAGGTCCAGCCTGAGCCCCGCCTTCCGCATCTCCGGATCTGGCCCATGACAGGCGAAACACCGAGTCGCCAGGATAGGCTGCACGTCCTGATTGAAATCCAGGCGGCGCGCAACCGTGCGATGACAGCCGACAAGAGCGCTCAAAACAAAAGCAGCAAGAAGGGAAATGAGGGCCGGCTTTGTACCTTGATGCGGCTTTGGGCCTTCTTGGCTTATATGCTCAGCCTCCGTCAACAGAACGTTTTTAGGCCGGGCTTCTCTAACATGACCGAATCAGTACATTGTATTGCTGATCCTGAAAATGGTTCGAGAAATCCCCCGTTTGGCGGGCCGCATGACCCCTTCCTCCTGACGCTGAACTCACGATCATTTCGTGCCGGACCAACATTGCGAAGTGCAGGGGTGCGGGAACTACCGGATGCTTATCTCGGATGGACTCTCATTGTCGCCCAAAATATGGGCCCATCGGCTCGCTATTCGCCAGCAGATGGGGCTTTTCTACTTGTGAGCGGGTTCTGTCTACTTGTCGAGACAGGCGATTACATGTCTTACAACTGTGCTCCGGGCATGCGGAGTGCAATTGATTCCATGACAATGTCGGCTCCGAGGCCCGAGTAAAGTTGGTGGTGCTAACCAACCAACAGGCTCGGGAGAAAGGAGCCGAACGATGATCATTATAGGAGTAGATTTCCACCCCGAGTTTCAGCAAATCGCATTGGTTGACACCGACACCGGAGAGTTGCGAGGAGCGCGACTAGCGCATCCCGACGAAGCGGAAGAGGTTCTATCGCGCTCTGGTGAGCCAGGGACAAGACAGGTGCGTGTGGGAATGGAGGCCAGCGGGCACGGCGCGCTGGTTCGAGCGGCTGCTGGGCGAGTTGCAGATCGAGCTGTGGATCGGAGATGCCGCCGAGATCCGAACCAAGCGAGTACGCAAGCAGAAGACGGATCGGCAAGATGCCCAGCTCATTTTGAAGCTGATGCTGAAGGATCGACTTTCCGAAGATCTGGGTGCCGAGCTGGGAGAACCGCGATCTGCGGCAACTGCTCTGGCATCGGCACCGCATGGTGCAGGCCCGTACGCGGATCATGAATCAGTTGCAAGCGGTGGCGCTGAACGAAGGGTCTGCGGTGTAAGAAGCGGTTGTGGCGGGACGGAACGTCCGCGACTGGAATCGTTCCAGCTTGGCTCCGTGGGCCAGCCGGCGACGGCGCAGATCTGCTGGAGTTGCTGGATCGATTGAATCCGACCATCGCGGAGCTTAGCCAGGCGGTGGAGCAAGAAGTGGAGAAGTGTCCCGAGGCGCAGCGACTGGCGACCCATCCCGGAGTGGGTCCACTCACCGCGATGGCGTTCGTGCTGATCATCGGGAAAGCGGAACGCTTTCAGTGTGGCAAGCAGGTGGCCAGCTATCTCGGTCTGGTTCCGCTGGAAGACTCCAGCGGGAATCGGAGACGGCTGGGACACATCACCAAGCAAGGAAGTTCGATCTTGCGTTTCCTGCTGGTGGAAGCGGCGCAGGTCACGGTGCGCAGTCTCCCGGAATGGCGCAGCCAATACTTTCACCTGATGATGCGGCGGGGACGGAAGATCGCCAAGGTCGCCATGGCGCGTCGGCTGGCGGTTCGTCTGTACTGGATGATGCGCCAGGGATGGGATTATCAGCAGTGGAATGAGTTCGGTTCGCACGCGGGGCAGCCCGGAAATCGCCATGGTGTGCAGTAGAACACCGAGTAATTGAGTGGGCACCCCGCTCCTCTTGACTGAGGAGTTCGAAGTGGTAATCATGATCGCAGTAGCGATCGAAGAGATGCATGGGTCGGACCGAGTTCCTGACCTGAAAGGATTACAAGGCGAGCCGTGGTTGGTTGGCACGAGTTTTTCAACTAGAGCGAAATGGCGCGCTCTTCTGAGGACGGATGCCGAACTACGCTGCTTGACAACGCCGACATTGTCAGAGAGGCGATGTTTACAACCGCTATCCGACTTCATCACCGACTAGGGAAGCAGCGAAATTCATAAGACCTTGACAATGGCTCCTCTTGGGCGCAATGTTGCGGACACGATGTGGGAGGCTTGTTCCTTAGCCGGAGCAGTCTTCCTCTTCGTAGGCTCTCCTTAGCTACCATAGGTATAAAGCCAATGTTCCTCCGCCGTGCGAGGGCAACTCGACTTGCAGCCGTTTGCCTTCTTTTCTCCGCCGCATTGCTGATGGTGCCGAAGGCAGATAATCCAGAAACGCCCTTCGACGAAGGCAACACTCAGACAAATGAGATGGTCGTTGTGACGGCCGCTCCTTCAAGGGAACATCGACCGTCGGTCACAGCGTCTGTGCCAACAATGTTTGCGCAATCGCGGAAGATCAGTGTCCGCAGAATCTCACTGGTCGATGCACGTCTGTTGACTGACGCCCGCTGCCTTCGGGAACTCTTCTGTTCTTTGCTCTGCTAAGCCTACTTCTCTGGCGACATCTCTTTGTGTCGGATTGTCTTGCAGCCCGTTCGTCCCGTCATCCCGAGCGGCCCGCAGTTGCAATGATGATTCAACCAAAAGATATCAGATGAGAGCCGCCTTTCGGTGCGCATGCACGCGTGCAAATTCAACCTGAAAATGCAGAAAAAATTGACGTTAAAAGGAGATCGGATGAAACCAACATTCGAGAAATTCGTAGCAGCTCTAGGCGTGGTCTTAATTGGAACAATCCTTACCGCGAAAGCGGATGCGCAGTGCGGATACTATCCTCCGAGCCACAAGGGCGGCGTCGTTGTCTCCCCGCAATCTTGGGATGGGGAAGAGTTCAGTTCGGGCTCGCTTTTGCTCGTTTCCGAGGAATCCAACAATTCGATCGTCGGAATGTGGAAATTTACATTCACTGCGGAGGGTAATACCGGCCCCGGCGCGCCGCCCGATGGTGTACCCCTCGATATAGGTTTCACCCAGTGGCACAGCGATGGGACGGAAATCATAAACTCCGGACGCCCTCCGCAGGATGGCAGTATCTGTTTAGGAGTATGGAAACAAACTGGAAAATCCAGATACAGGTTCAATCACTTTGCTACGGGCTACGATACCGCCAACGCGCCGAGCGGGATTGGGAACCCGACCGGACCCACCCACATCGTCGGGGATGTCATGCTGAGTCAAGACGGAAAACATTATGCAGGAACGTTCACCTTGGATGCGTATGATACGTCTAATGCCTTGGTTGCCCATATTGTGGGTGTAGTTACCGCAACTCGCATCACCGTGCACACGCCAGCGAGCAGCATATTCTAGGGAACGGCGGTATCCCGAAAAATACCCTCAGCCAGTTTCTCCAAAGTGGTGGGCCGCAAGGCCCGCCACTTGGCCAGAACCGGGAATTAGAAATTTGCATGCATCGTCCCCCCAGCCTCTGAGCGATTGCTGACGAAACCAGATGAGATGAGAAGGCCGGTCTCCGACGGGATGCTGTAGGCTCCCAAGTATCCACGTGCTCGAGGCACAGAGAAAAAGGAGACCGGCAATGAAGAAGGTTAGCACCGCAGTGACGAAGCAGAGCAGGAATATTTCTCGGCAGACACTGACCATCGGATTGGATCTGGGGGATCGCAACAGCTGGTACTGTGTGCTGGATGAGGCAGGCCAGATACAGTTGGAGCAGCGCGTGCGTACGAGTGCGAAAGCATGCAGGAAGTCTTCGCCGCTATGCCGCGGAGTCGAATCGCGCTGGAAATCGGGACGCATTCGCCCTGGATCAGCCGTCTGTTGAGCGATTTGGGACACGAGGTGATCGTGGCCAATGCACGCAAGGTGCGACTGATGGGCGAGAGCCGCAAGAAAGACGATCGGCTGGATGCGCAGACCTTGGCGCGGCTGGCCAGGATCGATCCCGAGTTGCTGTATCCGGTGAAGCATCGCAGCCCGCAGGCGCAAGCGGATTTGATGATGATCCGGGCACGTGCCGGACTGGTGCGGGCACGCACGGGGCTGGTCAACACGGCCCGCGGGCTGGCGAAGTCTTACGGGGAACGATTGCGCGGCTGCAACGTGCGCAACCTGGATCCGGAGAAAGCCGAAGGGCTGAGTCCGGAGCTGCAACGCGCCCTGGAGCCCCTGCTATCGGCGATCGAAGAACTGAGCGAGCGCATCTGCGAGTACAACGATCGGATCGAGGCGTTGGCGCAAGCGAGTTATCCGCAAGTCGAGTTGCTGAAGCAGATCAAGGGAGTGGGCACGCTGATCGCACTGACCTTCCTGCTGACGCTGGAAGATCCGCATCGCTTTGGCAAGAGCCGCGACGTGGGTGGCTATCTGGGACTGCAACCGGGACGCAGGAAGTCAGGGGAGAGCGAACCGCAGCTGCACATCAGTAAAGAGGGCGATCCCTATCTGCGGACGCTGCTGGTACAGGGAGCGCAGCATATCTTGGGACCATTCGGCATCGACTGTGATCTCAGACGCTGGGGACTGAAACTGGCGGAGCGCGGTGGAAGAAACGGCAAGAAGCGAGCCATCGTGGCCACGGCAAGAAAGCTGGCGGTGCTGCTGCATCATCTGTGGGTGAGCGGAGAAGTGTATGAACCGTTGCACAATAGCAGCCGAGTGACTATTGCGGCAGCTGCGTAAAGAGCAAAACGCAAAACCAAACGGCAAAACAAAGTCAAAGTCAAAACCGTTCCAGCAAGAGAAAAGACAAAAGCCAAAGCCGAGCTCCGGTGACTGCGTCTATGGCCTGGGCCACGTTCCTCTTGAGTGCAACGAGAGGTCGCCAAGCAGATGGCAGCACCGGCTGAATTGAGGACGCCCCACATGCACCGAGCGAACACAGATCGCTCCTCGAGAGTGCGGATGGAAGCATGGCGACAGTGGCTACTCGGCGGGAAAGAAGTCTTCTCTGCGAAAAAAAAACTCACTATGAACCCAGAATCTCCCTTGACTCCGACCGGCCTTCTCATGGAAAGC
>CAWAXF010000002.1:0-15030 GCA_963785865.1 uncultured Acidobacteriota bacterium
GCGCGAATCCACGGGAGCCAAAATGGATTAATCGCAGCAGACTCCAAATTCCGCGAACTCCCTCGTGGGTACTCTGGTGCAATCATGAAAAACACTCTCATAGTGGTATTGGGCTGTGGCGTCATCCTGGGCCTCGTTGCCTGTAACCAATCCAAGCATTATTCCGACCGATGGTTCTACGTTTCGACCGACCTCGAGAGCGAGCAGGAGTTCGCGCGGTGGAAGGCATCGTGGAAACTGCTTCCGAGCACGGCCTGAATCGGATGCTCCTGTCCGCAGGATTCGATAGCTTGGACTTGGCATCGCCGGAATTCTTGAACCGCCTGCAACAGCTGAAGCAGGCTTGCGACCGTTTGAGCATAGAAATCATTCCCGCCGGTTTCGGGGTTGGCTACGGCGGCGGTGTGCTGGCTCACGATAAGAATTTGGCTGCGGGTTTACCGGTTCACGGAGCGCTCTTTGTGGCAGCGCAACACGAAGCGCATTTTGTGCCGGACTCACCACCGAAGCTGCTGATCGGCAACTTTGAGCGCATTCATGGAGAATTGCCCGCAAACTTTATCCTGCACGGCGCACGAGCCACGGTCGATAAGCAGGTCCGTCACTCAGGGAAAGCATCGGTACGTTTCGAAGACTTTGCCCACAGCCCTGGCGGCACGATGTATTTGGCGCAGACTCTGCAGGTTCAACCATACCGCAGCTATCGCATCCGCTGCTGGGTGAAGACTGAAGATGTCGCGCCGCGTGGAGTTTTCTACATGTGGCCATCGCCCGGGATGGCCGCGATCTCGCTTACCTGGAACCCTGGATGAAGCCCACCAGCGATTGGCACGAGTTGGTGTGGGCTTTTAACAGCTAGAATTCAAATCAAATTGATTTTCGGATCGGCGTCTCGGATGGTCAGAAAGGAAAGATCTGGGTGGACGACCTTGGAGTTGAGGAGGTTGGACTTACTAACGTCATCCGCGGTCCAGGAACGCCAGTGAAAGTCGCGAACGAGAAGACCGGCCAGGTCTACGAGGAAAACCGCGACTTCTCTCCCATATCGGATCCCCAACTGAATTTCCGATGGGACCACGACGCACCCGTGATCAAGCTCTTGCCGGGGAGCCAGATTCACGCCGGAGACCGGCTGAGGGTGGACTATTTTCATGGCACGACCATCTATCGGGAGCAAGTTCCTATCGACATGTCAGAACCCGCGGTCTATGAAATCTGGCAACGGCAGATTCCCCTTATCGAGCGCTACATCGCGCCGAAGCAGTACTTCCTAAGCATGGACGAGGTGCGCATTGGCGGATTTTGCGAAGCCTGTAAGCGGCGCCATCTCAACATGGCACAGATCCTGGGTGATAGCGTCACGCGGCAGCACGACATGATTCGTGCCGTGAATCCTCAGGCCCAGGTTTATGTCTGGTCTGACATCTTCGATCCCAATCACAATGCGGTCGCGAAGTACTATCTTATCGACGGCAGCTTCGAAGGCAGTTGGAACTACATCCCCAAAGACCTTAGTATTGCCTGCTGGTATTTCGAGAAACGCGATCAAAGCCCCGAGTTTTTCTCCAAACGCGGTCACCATACTCTGGGTGCTGCATATTACGACGCCCACGATCTTCAAAATCCGAAGGATTGGCTCGGCTCGCTGGACCGGACGCCCGGCGCCACCGGGATCATGTACACGACTTGGGAAAACAAATACGAGTTGCTCGCCGCCTTCGGCGATCTGGTCTCCAAGAGGTAATCGACATCGCAGGAAGTGCTCGGCGTCTTCGGCGTTTCTCGCGAACACGGAGCCAAATTCGCCTAGAAACGTCACACTGCAAAGAAGAAGCAGGTGGGAGTCGGTGTTCCGGTCCCCCACCTGCCAAAGCAGATTAGCTCGTTAACCTCGCGCTGGTGCCTAGTAAGTCAGGCGCAACGCGAACTGGATGATGCGCGGTCCGTGTTGCGGGCCCGTGATCGTGCCAAAGCTCCCGCCGCTCGTATTTGCGCCGCTCGAATCGTATTCAGGTACACCATCGCCCAACGAGGTATCTGGGTCGCCGAGTCTCGTGCGGTTGAATACATTGAACATGTCGGCTCGGAACTGAAGGCTAAAGCGCTCGGTGAGCCTCGTGTTCTTCACGACGCCAAAGTCCTCGCCAATCCAGGCGGGCCCGCGAGTCTGAAGGAATGGTGGGGAATTGCCATAGCGCAGAGCGTACGAGTTAATATCCGATGCCGGAGGATCCGCGAAGGCCGCTGGATTCAGGTAAGGAGTGAAGTTGACAACGTCCAAATGGCCCACATGAGCCACTTTTTGCGGAACTCCGGGAATCACGTCCCCTCGGATTCCGTATTGACTCTGGTAGCCCGAGCCGTAAGTGGAGTAGAGGGTCAGCGGGTTACCGGACATGTAGTTCTGAATGGCGGTAATCTGCCAGCCGCCGACCACGCGATCCAGGGCGCCGCCGCGGTTGAGCCACGTCCTCCCTCGTCCGAAGGGCAGGTCATAAAACCATGACAGCTTGAACACATGGGTGTGATCGTAGCTTGCGATGCCCTTTTCGGCCCTCCGGTTCCAGACGTCTTGAACATTCTGTCCGCCGCTCGCAAACAGCGCTGCATCCGAGTCCGTGAGCATCTTGGAATACGTGTATGCGGCGATGAGCGTTAGGCCGTGACTGGCGTTCTTCCGGGCCATAGCCTGGAGAGAGTGATAGGTGGAACTCCCGAAGTTCGGGTAATTGTTCTGAATGGAGTAGTACTGCGGATAGGGCTGAATCGCCGCCGATACGCTTGTGTCGTAATTGAGATCCTCGAAGTCAGGATACGGCAGACCTGTGATTCCATAACTGGCCAGTATCGGGCCGTTGACTGGGTCTGCCAAATCAGTCGCCAGATCATCGGAGAGAATATCGCCCAGGCCCATATACTTTGTCTGCGCCTGATTCGCCAGAGTCCCAAAATAACCGTTCAGAAGCCGCGTGCCCTTCGAACCCAGATAATCGGCCTGGATCATAATGTCATGCGGCAACATGTATTGGAACCCAGCGCTCCAGTTCTGAGTATAGGGCTCCCTCGTAGCGTTCCTCGGCAGAAAGTCAATGGTGTCCCCGTTGGCCAAGGCGGGGTCCCGATTGGGAAGCGCGCCGGTGTACGCAGGGATTCCAATCGATGCCGCTTGCCCGTTAAACACATTCTGTGGCGGGGTTCCGGAAGCCAGGGCTGACCAGTAAAGAGCGGGGTCTTGCGAAAATCCAGTCGTTTTCCGTGCGTTGGATTTCTGCACAACGACTGAGTCTGTGAATCCCCAATAGTTCATAGTGCCAAAGTTGTCTTCAATAGGCGGTGCGAACGAGATCCCATAGCCGCCGCGGAACACCAATTTGTTCGTAATTGCGTAGGCCACCCCGATCCGTGGGGCGAACTGCTTGAAGTTCCAATCCATGAAGGAGTGGCGGTGGTTGCAGACGGAGCAGTTACCCAGGAATTCCAGCGCTCCCGGAATGTTATCCGCGCCCGGATTCGCCAGCGTGGCGTTGAACCCGGATTCGCGATCATCATGCTCGTATTGCGGAACGGGGATCTCCCACCGCAGCCCTAGGTTCAGGGTTAGCTTGGGCGTTGCCTTGAAATCATCCTGAACGAAGAAGGAATACGACCCGGCGCGGAAGTGTGGCGTCGTGAAGTAGATGCTGCGGCTGGCGGTACTCGCACCCCCGAGAACCATGCTGGCATACGGATTACCGGTGGACGTGGTGAAACCGGGCAGACCCGTCTGGACGTCCGAAAACGAATAGCTGCCGCTCAGGGAACCCGGTTCATACGTGTTGTAACGATAGTGACGGAATTCACCCCCGAATTTCAGGTTGTGTTTACCCCGCAGGTAGCTGAAGTAATCCTGCACAATGAAACTGTCGGCGGGGTCAATGTTGGGGCAGGATTGTCCAAGCGTTCTAGGCAGGTTCTTGATATACGAACTGCTTAGAGCGATGCGCGGAAAACAGGTGCTCGGAGCTCCCACAAGTTCTGATGGGAAGTATTTGGCGTTGTTCGAAAGGCCGTTCTTGTTTTGGAACCGGTTGAAGCCGAACTGGAAGTTATTCAGGCTCCGGTCGGTGATGTTCCAGGCGTGCGCGATGCGAACCTGCGGACCGCCCACGTCCTGTCTCTTGATCGGGTTCATCGGCCACCCTGGGAATGGCGGGAACGAGGTGGTGTTCCTGTTATACCTGCTTCTCCAAGCATACGTATACGATCCCCAGAGCTTTTGCTTGCTGTTCAGCACGTGATCGATCTTGACCGTGTAGGCATTGCGATTGAGGAACGGACAGCAGCCGCTAAATCTGGGAGTGTTTTTGATGGCTCCCGAATACAGCGGATCGGGAAACAACGGCATGAGCTGCGCCGACGCCGTGCTGATCATCCCAGCGGGAATGACGTTTGCTTGCCCAGGGATAGGAAGCCCAGTGGTTGGATCAAATCCAAAGCCGTCTCGCACCGGCTCGCCTCCGACATCGCGCGTCGTTGTCGGATCAAAGATTTCACCCTGATAGACGGGTCTGTTCAGCGCATCAAAACAGAGCTGGTCCTCTGTGGGTCCGCAGTTCTGAATCTGCGGTCCCAACATCTCACTAAAATCTCCCGTTCTCATCGCCACAGTAGGTATGGTTACCTGTCCGTTGTACGAGAAATCCCGGTAACGATCGCCCTCATAGTTGAAGAAGAAGAACGTGCGGTCCTTGAGGACCGGTCCGCCAATGTTAAATCCATAGTTGTTCTCCTTCACATTGTCTTTTGGCGTGCCCGGAAACGCTCCTGGGAACACACCGGCCGCGTTGGCCACAGGATTCTTGAGGTATTCAAATAACAAACCGTGAAACTGGTTGGTTCCGGATTTGTAGGTAAAGTTGGCGACTCCGCCGCCGGTGTTCCCGTATTCGGCGGAGTAGTTCGAGCTTTGTACCTTGAACTCAGCAATCGAATCCGTGCCCGGCTGGAACTCGGTCAGGCCGCCACCACTCAGGTCAAAGCGGCCGATCGTAACGCCGTCAATGAGAATTTCGTGGCTGAACAATTGCCCGCCGTTGATGGAACCCGACCATGGACCGTTGGTGGGGTCGCCGCCACTGGCGACGGTTCCCGGAAGGCTGCTGAAAATGAAAGACTGAAGGTCGCGGCCGCCATCACTTACTTGGATGGGCAAGGTCTCGAATTCCTGCGGGGTCACGGAGGAACTTACCTCGGCCGTTGCAGTCTGCAGCAGTGAAGCCTCCGCCGTGACGACCACGGTTTCCTTGACACTCCCCGGTTGCAGCTTGAGATCCACCGTGACCACCTGCGCGACCGGCACCACGATCTGATCGGTGATGGCAGTCTTAAAGCCGGCCCTCTCGGCTTGCACCCTGTAGCTGCCCGGAGGCAATGGCACGCGGTAGTAACCAGCGCTGCTGGTCTTAGCTGTCCATTTCACGCCGGTATCAAAATTGGTGATAGTAATTGCGGCCTCGGGTACAACCGCGCCGCTTGCGTCTTGTAATGTGCCTGTAATGGCTCCCAGATTTCCCTGCGCAGAAGCTGTTGTTAAAAAAAATAGCAGAGATGTCAGAGAGACGACGAGAACGAGTAGTAAAGTGCGTATTTTCACTGGATCCCCTCTCAATGCACACACTCCGGACCCTTGCCAAGCGATTGACTATTAACACCAAGTAACGGATATATACAAGAAGAAAATATAAATCGAAACATTTTGAAACAACCCGTAGCGATAGGCTTACAGGCGGGTCGTCGCGCTCTCGAGTTCGTGTATGAGAAACTTTGAAGCCGCGCGCTCAGTTGTGTGCGTACTTATCGTGCAGGACGGCAGACGGGCTTTGGTTCACCGATGCTATTTGTGCGTTCTTTTTGGCGAATGGTTGCGAGGTTAGGCGTGGACGCCTCCCTTTTGGGCGTCTGTGTCGCTGGTTTGGGAGTCTTGCGTCTTGCCAACTCAACCCTCCCTTCCTCCGGTCCAATCCGTTTTGAGGAAGTTGCTCAACGCGAAGGGCTGCACTACGTTGCCGCGAACTCCAACACAGAAAACAAAAATCAACCGCAGACCATGCTGGCTGGAGTCGCGCTCCTGGATTATGACAGTGATGGCTATCTGGACATCTATCTGGTAGGCGGAGCCGCCCTTCCATCTTTGGTGAAGGATTCCCCGATGTACTGGAATCGTCTGTTTCACAACAATCACGACGGGACATTTGCCGACGTTACAGAGAAAACTGGTATGGCAGGATCAGGCTACGCCACCGGCGTGGCCGTGGGCGACTACGATAACGACGGCTGGCCCGACATCTTCGTCGCCAGCGTCACGGGCAATCAACTCTTTCACAATAACGGCGACGGTACCTTCACCGATGTCGCCGACAAGGCGGGTGTCAGCGGCGCTATGTTTAAGGGCAAGAAGATGTGGTCCGTCGGCGCCGGCTGGTTCGATTACAACAACGACGGCTTGCTGGACCTGTTCGTGGTGAACTACTGCGGCTGGGAGGTCAACAAGGACCCCAACTGCTTTTTGAAGCAAGGGGTGCACAGTTACTGCGATCCCAAGTATTATCCCTCGCTTCACAACACGCTGTATCGCAACAACGGAGACGGCACGTTTACCGACGCTTCTGTGGAAACGGGCATCGCACAACACTTTGGCAAGGGAATGAGCGTGAGTTTAGCGGATTACGACGGCGATGGTTATCTGGACGCTTTTTTCGCCAACGATACCACGCCGAACTTTCTCTTTCACAACCTGAAAGGCAAGGCATTTGAAGAAGTGGGGGTGACGGCTGGCGTGAGCTACGCGGCCGACGGAGAGACGCTCTCGGGTATGGGCTCTGATTTTCGGGACGTCAACAATGACGGTCTCCCCGATATTTGGCACACCGCGGTCGAACGAGAAGAGTTTCCTTTTTTTATCAATACGGGTACGGGCGATTTTGTAGACATGACTGTGGCCAGCGGTCTCGGCAGCACCAGCGACATGTCTGGTTGGAGCAATGGCATGTTCGATTTCGACAACGACAGCTGGAAGGATCTTTTTGTGGCCCGCTCCAACGTTTTGGACAATATCAGCGTCTTGAAACCCATGCGGCATTACCAGGAGCCCAATTCGGTCTTTCGAAATCTCGGAAATGGCAAATTTGCGGATGTCAGCAGCCTCGCCGGACCCGATTCTCAACTGGAGGCGGCGCATCGCGGCGCGGCATTTGGCGATCTGGACAATGACGGACGCATCGATGTCGTGCTTTCCGTGCTAAACGGACCTGCAAAGATTCTTCACAATGTCTCGGACAACACGAACCACTGGATTCTCCTTAGGCTCGTCGGTACCAAAAGCAATCGCATGGGTATTGGCGCGCAAATACGCCTGGTTGCGCAAAACGGCTCCGTGCAGTGGAACGAGGCGACCACTGCTGTGGGATATGCTTCCTCGAGCGATCCTCGTGTCCACTTCGGACTGGGACAGAATAAGAGGATCAGTTCTATCGAAATCCGCTGGCCGAGCGGAATCACACAGACTCTTCGTGACGTAATCGCGGACCAGGTGCTTACCGTGGAGGAACCGCAAAAGTAAACTGCTGGCCCCCAAAAATGAGAGAGCGCAGCGGCGGTTTCAGTGCCTGACTTCTGAATAGCTCTCCGATTCCTTGTTCAATTGCGCGAAAGCCGCCCGGGCGCGAGCGGCATCTTCTTTCCTCCCGGCTCGCGCATACGCGGAACCCAGCGCAAAACAAATCTTGGCATCCTTCGGAAAAGCCCTCCGGGCGGTTTCGAGTTCATGGATGGCGTTCTGGTAGTTGTCGGTGTCCAGATAAAGCAACCCCAGCAGGTAGTGCGCCGAGGGCACAAGCGGATTCATTTTGACCGCCTCTTCTGCGTAAGGCAATCCCGCAACGGAATCCAGTTTGTACTCGGCAGCGGCGATTTCGAGCCGGGAGTTGATGTCGTTCGGTTGATTCTTCAGTTCCTGACGGAACTCGGCCACCGCCGCGGACACATTATCCATATCCGCCCAAAACCTACCGACAGCATAATGAATGTACGGGTACTTCGGGTATGCCTGCTCCAACGCGCGATATTCCTCGAGCGCCTCATCAAATTGCTTCTGAGCTGCAAGACAAGCCGCGTGGCCCGCACGTTCTACAATTTCCGCCCTCGGCATTCCTGCCGGCGGCGCGTCCTTTCGCGAAATGCGCAGATAGGCCAGCCCGATGTTCTCGAGGACCTCTGTGCCTTGCATTCCCGACTGGCAAAGCGAACTAAAGCTGACCTGGGCGGCCTTGAATCTTTCAGCGCGCAAAAGCAAAAGCCCCTCATGGTAAGCCACTGCGAATCGCAAATTTGGATCGGACAGGCCGAGTTGCTTTCCGCGTTCCAGGTGTTGTAACGCCTCTTCGTCCTGCTCCAATTCAAATTCGCAAAGACCCAGCAGAGCAGATGCGTTGCCGTTGCGTGGGGCCTCCTGAAGGACGTGGCCAAAGGCTTTCCCGGCCGCCCCGTAGTTGCCGCGTTTGTATTCGATTCCACCGAGCGCACTCCACCCCTCTACCCAATTCGGCCGCAGGACGAGAGCGCTCTTGTACAGCGAAACCGCCTGGTCCAGATGGTCTGCGCTGCGAGCTTCGGCCGCCCGTTTCGCAAGTGAATCGAAGTCGGTCTGCGGCGCAGGGGATTGCGCGTGCCCGAGAGTGATGATCAACGTCAACGCGCTCAGTAGGCCCAGAACCGCCCGCGGATTCGTATGATGCATCACAAAAGTCGTAGGCCACTCCTGCCGCCACGCGGCTAGAGCATACCAAACTGGCGACGCACGGTTTGCGTCAATTGGAAGTGAATTGGAGAACCCCTCTGCATGATACATCTTGATCCAATGGTCTCTTTTTCCTAGATTCGAAGGTTGACCGTCTGAGGAAAGTACATCGAAATGTTTCTTGGAAGAAGAAAAAGGAACCGATCGACAGAACAACATCAGTCCGGGGACTTAACTCCTGTCACACGCCCGGTGAAAACAACAAGGCAAGAAAATTGGCGTCTCGCAGATGAACGGCGTGTGGCTGTTTAAGAGGGTCAAATAGCGACAGCGGATCTGATTTCAGCAAGTAATCAACCTATTCTGAGGTCATGCGTGTGCGACATTACGGCAATTCCAGCTCTGGAAGCTGATCGAGCGCTCAGCGGCGTGACGCTTCGCTGCGTTCAGGAAATCACGAACCACCGACAACATGTTCCCTAACTCGAGTGAAGCCCGGCCCGGAGAAAAACACGTTAATAACCACTCGAAATCGGTGACGCGTCGGCACAAGAAAAAGCTAATCTTATAGATCACAGTGTGGCATGATGTATTCCCCGACTTTGACAGCGTCTCGGAAGAGCGGATGGTCGCCGGTTCATTATCAACTTTCGACGGATCAGAATTTAGTCCAGGGTAGCCAATGATTCGAATCAGCGCTGCTTGCAGCTTTGTTGCCGCTTTGGCAGTAATCGCAAACGCACAACAACTCCAGCTTCCCAGCCCCGCCGTTCCATTGCAACCGCTGGCGCAGCAGGTCCGCCAAATGGAAACGGCTCTGTCGTATCTCGGTCAGCCGCTTTCAGCGGACGAACTTGCCCGTATTGACGAAACCATTGGGGATGTGCCAGAGAGTGAAGCGGTCAAGCGCCTGCAGAGTGTTCTCGATGCCCACGTTTTGGCTCTGGTTCAGATTAATCCGGAAAGCCGCGTGAAAGTGGAACAGGGTCCTGCAAAACCAGAATTGGTGGAGGCGGGCACGCGGCTTTTTTTGGTAAAAGTGATCAATGAGGCTGGAGTAACTGCGCAACTCAAAGTTGAGAGTCCAAACTCGGGAGACGTTTACATAGAATCGAACGGCTCTCCAGAACCGGCGATGGATCTTACGCCCCACCAGGCTGCCGAGCGCTGGAGCGACATCTCGCTCTATCCGCTACCGGCGTCTCCTTACGTCAGCATTTCTCTATATCAAAAGCCTCCGATGCTGCCACGCCTCTCTGGTCTGGCGGTGGAGTACCAGATCATCACGATTTACAGTCGCGACCCCGGGCAGCGGTCGGCAATCATCAGCTTCAATGTCGGGCAGGGAACTCAAGATATCGGCTTTCGCAATGACATGACGGTTCTGTTCACGGCTCGTCCGGCGCGTCGTGTAACTTTTCGTGTGCGCGACGAAAACGGAGAGCCGGGCATGGCCTCGTTCATCGTGCGCGATGCCCAGGGACGTCTCTACCCGAATCCTTCAAAGCGCCTTGCTCCGGATTTCTTCTTTCAGCCACAGGTCTACAGGTCTGATGGTGAGAACGTGCCCCTTCCGGAAGGGCAGTACACGGTAACCTACACGGGAGGCCCTGAGTACCTTACAGAAGAGAGGGGTTTCACGGTGGACTCGAAAGGACCAGCGGAGATTGAATTCCGACTGAAACGATGGATCGATCCAGGCGACGTCCGGCTGGTATTCGGGAGACCACCACATTCATGCCGCTGGATGCCGACACTACCAAAATCCTGCTGAGGGAGTACTGCCGGACGACATGATGCGTCAGGTTCGCGGCGAGCGCATCAATGTCAGCTCGGTATTGACATGGGGTCCGGATTATTATTATCAAAAGCAGTTCTTCTCCGGGCACGACCATCCTTTATCCACAAAGCGGCAGCTCATGCATTACGACCTGGAGGTCTCTGGTTTTCCATCGAGTCACGCCGGACATCTCGTATTGCTTAATCTGAAAGATCAGGACTACCCCGGGACTAAGCGTTTAACGGACTGGCCGACGTGGGATCTCCCAATTCTCCGCTGGGCCAAAGAACAAGGAGCGCTTGTCGGCTTTGCGCATTCTGGTTGGGGTCTAGCCGTGAACGGTACCGATCTGCCCAACTACGAAGTTCCCGGATTCGATGGGATTGGGGCTAACGAATACATCGTCGATGTTACGCATGACAATGCCGTTGATTTCATTTCTGCTGTGGACACGCCTTACGTGTGGGAACTCAACATCTGGTATCACACTCTGAATTTAGGATTTCGCACTCGAATTGCTGGCGAGACGGACTTTCCATGCATCTATGACAGCCGCGTAGGGATGGGAAGGACCTATGCTTCAGTATCGGGTACTGTCAGCTATGGCAACTGGCTGGACGCGGTGAAAAGAGGTCGCAGTTATGTTTCCGATGGCAGGACACACCTGATGAACTTGACCGTCGGCGGAGTGAATGTCGGCGACGCGGGCAGTGAACTTCGCCTTCCGGCCGGATCAAAGGTTCCCGTGACACTACTCGCAGCAGCGTATCTGCCCCAGCATCCCAATAAATCGCTGCATGAGTTGCCTTACGATGAACAACCTTATTGGAATGTCGAGCGCGCCCGCATCGGCGATAGCCGTGAAGTTGCGGTGGAGATTGTGGTGAATGGGAAGTTGGCGGCTTCCCAGAAACTGCTGGCCGATGGCACACCTCAGGAAATGAAATTTGAAATTCCTATCAAGGCCAGCAGTTGGGTCGTCGCTCGGATCGTTCCCGCAGCCCACACGAATCCAGTCTTTGTAATCGTGGATGGCAAGCCCATCCGGGCTTCTCGCCGCAGCGCGGAGTGGGCGCTGAACGGTGTGAACCAGTGCTGGAGCCAGAAGTCAAGCCAGATTTCAAAGGGGGAAATTGGAGAGGCTAAGGCAGCCTACGATCATGCGCGCGAGGTCTATCAGCAGTTGATTCGTGAGAGCCCAGCAGATTGAGAGCGATCTCAGCGCATGCGTGACGTGCCGATTCCGATCGGCAAAGCACTTTCCATTGTCGCCGTTCATTTCGTGCTGAGGAGAGCCGATCGAACGAAACGTGAGAAAGGGTACTACTTGACCACTCGATTCAGATGCTCTTGATTGCGGGGGCTCCTGGCTGGACGCTGATTTCCCAATCCAGGAGCCGGCTTTGCGTTCCCTCGGTCAGCACCAACTTTTTTAGATGAAGCCCTCCTTCCAGTAATTGAACGCGGATTGACCGATCATCGAGTTCAATGGTGCCATAGCACGAAGCGGTGCAGAAAAAGGTTTTGTACGGGCGAATCTTAAGCTGAGGCCCAAGCCAAAGTGTTTGCTGAACGGCGGAATAGCGGAATCCGGCCAGCGCACCAAGCAATGCATAGCTGGCCATGGCACGAGCGTAATAATTGCCACACTCGTATTCGTTCCAGGGGTTACGAATCCGCCCGTCGTAACGGCTTCGCAGGGCTTTAACGATGGTTAGCCCTTCGTTTACGAGGCCTTCGGCGATCAGATGCGAGGCTACCTGATATTCGATTCCAGTCCAGACCTCGTCGGAGTATACAAACGGCAATGTCGGTTTGCCGCCCAGAGGCCAGGTACACAACAACAACCCTGGTTCGTGGCCCATGGCATAGCCAGGACGTTGGGCATTGGCATGCAGGCTGAGGTCGGTCTTGAAATTGTGCCTGAAGATAGCTTGCAGCGTCTTTTGCACCTTCTCGCGAGCCAGCGGAGTATCGATTCCGTAGATTCGCGCCATCCATGCGCCAATGACTCCGTCCGAGAGGCATCCGCTTCCATATTGATACTTGGGGCCTTCGCGCTTTAGGAGTTTCTGCATTTCGCTGCTGTCTTCCTCGACGTGGGCCACCATAGCAGCGAACGAGGTGTTGCGCAGTCCCCGATATTGAACTTTCTGTTGAAAATACTCGCCATTAAAGAGTCGCTCTTCCATGAAGCGTGCACAACGATGGGCCAGATCGTCGTAAAAGGTGGCATCCTCAGTTTGTTCAACCGCTCTAGCCATACTGCCCAATGCCGAAAGCGCACCCAGATAAATGCTCGTGCACATGCCGTCCGGTCCCCAAAACTCGATATCGTACGTATTATGGTGAGGCTCAAACAATCCTCCCTGGTGATCTGGATCCCAGGTTCGAATGCAGTAGTCCAGGCTGCGTTTGGCAAGGGGATACATCTTCCGAAGCCAATCCACGTCTCCGGAGATTTGCCAGTCGCGGAATACCTTCATGATTCCGCCTAATTGCCCGTCCGAAGCAGCGTGGAAATCGTGTTTGACCGGACCTTCGGGAAGCGCGGAGCGGAAATTGATATGACCATTTTCATCCATCGAGCGGACTAATTCCAATTCGCGCAGACTCCGCTCCAGTTGCGGATAAAGGTGAGCAAAAGCCTGCGCATAATTCCATACATGCGTGCAAGAGCCGTGGCAGCAACCAGCATCAGGGAAGCATCCTTCCCAGCCCCAAAGGTCACCATTCTCCAGCCGTAGCACAGTTGGAGACTTGAGAATGGCCAAGTTTGCGGACACGGCATCCAGCACATACCTCGGCAGCGTAGAGGAAAACAGAGATTGCTTAAACGCGAGCGTACGCGCTCGCAACGAAGCGTAATGCTCCTCGACATAAAGACCTATTTCGCGAGCATTATTCCATATCGAGGCATAGTACGGCCGCCACCGCGGCGGCGCTCCGTCGGGAAGAGAACGACACCCTGCACCGTCTTGGGCCTCAGCTAGGGCGGCGCCTCCAACCTGCAAATAACAATTCGGAAAATGCCATGTGACAAGGATTGGATAAGTTCGCGATTCCCCTGCGGCTAGTGTGTCCGCAAGCAAGATCGAACAACCATTTCGCCCCCTCGTATCGATTTCGTTGGATCCCTCGTTGGCCCTGAATGTCCCAGTTGAAACTTCGCGCCAGAGCGCCGAGAGGGAATCGAATTCCCACCCCGGGCTGCGCAACCACATGCCCTTGATGAGCGGCTTATGGCCGATAGCCATTAGGCAGGCGCTACCGTACGCTTCTGCATTCGGCTTCTCCAGGTTGTGCAGAAATACGCCCCGGTCAGGAATCACGGTATTGCGGCTTGCGGACTGCTCGTCCGCGCTTCCGGGGGCCAAGTGAGAGAGATGATAGGAGAATTCATAATCCACAGCTCGGTTGGAGCTGTTATGAAGCGTGTACTCCAGGAGGGCGCAGGGGATCCCTGAGTCCTTGTCATCGAGAGGGATAAAGGGATTCCAAGCGGTGAGGAAGACCTGCAACGGAACCGATGTGTCCCTGATCGTGACTTCTCCAAAGGGGTATTCTCCCTTGAAGATGCACTCTTGAAATCGTGGGAACCCTTCGAACCCACCGCGGCGATATCCCTCTCCCTGAAGGCCTTGATCATATATTTTCAGAATTGGAAAGGGTCCCTCGATGAGTTTGGTGATCGGAGACGCCCCTTTTATATGGAGAATGGCGAAAGCAGCTTGGGAAGAAGCGTACCCCTCGGGTAAGGCTGTAGTTGAGGGATGATTCCAAATAGAAAAATCCTGCAACCCACCGTAGCCATTCAGACAGATGCAACCGGCTCCGATTCCCCCCAAGGGCATCGCGACTTGCGTGGCACTATCGCCGCTGAAGGTGCGCTGGGGTCCGTTGTCGAAGAGTTGTTCCGATGTATAAGGAATTTCGTTAGAGACCGGAACCAAAGCAGATTGCGGAACTGGTGCGTCCGGCTGGGCGCCGGCCGAAGGCACGGCTGCACCCAATGCAGCGGACGACGTGATTACGATGAACTCTCTGCGAGTGGACCTGTCTGAGGGCGACATCAAGCCTCCCATCGAGAATCTCAGTGGTCAGCGCCAAGACTTTCTGCTCGAACTGACTTAAGGCCGAATGAAGGGATATGGCGAAGACAAATTCTACTCCCGATGTTTTGCGGCTGCCCGTCTTCACATTCTCATCTTTGTAGAAGTCAGTCTTCTCCAACGTTTTGGGCTGCGGCTTGGGGTTGGTATTGTCACCACGACTGTTCTACCGGCTCGCGGCCGAGGTGCGGTCCTCGCCCTTCCAGCTTTCCGGGATTGTGAAGCTTTTCTTGGTCCAGCACTCTTTAAGCGCTAAGCCGATTTCCAGATATTTAGAAGTCCAGGCGAAGCCCAAACTGCCAGGAACGCGGGAGATTCTGGCTGGTTGATCGACCAAAAAGGCTGCTGGACAAATCGCTGTCCGA
>CAWAXF010000003.1:0-60172 GCA_963785865.1 uncultured Acidobacteriota bacterium
CGCCTGGATTCCTGGAAAGAAATCGCCACGTATCTCAGTCGCGACGTGCGCACGGTTCGCCGTTGGGAAACAGGGCAGGGTTTGCCGGTGCACCGCCATCATCACCAGAAAGGGGCCAGCATCTACGCGTACAAAAGCGAACTGGATGCATGGTGGCAAAACGGGAAGCAACGACTCGCTGCCCAGGAGACTTCGACTCTAAACATCGCTGTGCCCTGGCCGGCGACAAGGCCGTCACCCGAGATAGCGCTCCCGGCTCAGTTGCCGCGGAGACACATGTTTCGCGCGGGTTTGGCCGCAGGGGCTGTAATGTTGCTAAGCGCGGCCGTGTACCTTGGCTGGAACCGGGTGCAGTCGTCTATTCGGGTCGACCGATCGTGGTCGCGGTGCTGCCATTTGAGGACCTCGATCTGGATCCGCAGGATTACCTGGTCTATGGCTTCACCGAGGAAATGATTGCGACGCTTACACGCGTGAGCCCTCAACACCTGCATGTCATCGCCCGCACATCCGCCATGCAGTACCGCCACACGACCAAAAGCGCACGGCAGATCGGCCAGGACTTGGGTGCCGATTACATTCTGGAAAACAGCTTCAGGCGCCAGGGGGAACGTTTCCGAATCACGACCCAGTTGGCGCGTACCTCCGACCAGACTCATGTCTGGGCGGAGAACTACGACCGGGAGCGGAGCGGCCTGTTATCCATTCAAGGCGAGGTTACAACCGACATTGCTCGCCAGATCGCGCGACAACTGCTGCCGTCTTTGGTGCCTGTAAACGTCCTCGACCAGCCCCCGCGGAGGGTAGACTCGGTCGCACATGATTGGTATCTGCAGGGACGCTACTACGCGAGTCTGCGATCGCGGGACGGTCTGGAAAAAAGCATCGAGGCGCTTTCGCAAGCCATAGGCAAAGACCCGCAATACGCCGCAGCTTATGCGGCTCTGGCGGACACCTACAATCTCATTGCGTTCTATGGGTTCGATCCGAGCATGAATGCTGTTAGCCGAGCCAAAATAGCGGCGGATCACGCGCTGTCGCTTGACGGCTCACTGGCGGCGGCTCATGCGGCGCTTGGTTATACGGAGTTCATGTGGCGCCAGGACTGGGCGGCCGCCGACCGGGAATTCCAGCGCGCCATAGAACTGGACGACAACTATGTCCCCGCTCACCAGTGGTACGCATTGTATCTGGCGGCCCTGGGCCGGATGGATCAGTCCCTCCAGCAGATCGAAAGGGCCCTGAGACTTGATCCGCTGTCACCGCCGGTACACGCGACCATGGGGTACATGTATTACCTGGATCGCGACTATCCGCACGCGATCGAGCAGGCGAAAGAGGCTCTGCAGTTGGATCCGAATCTGATGGTAGCGCATGCCGTCCTCGGATGGGCTTACACCGAGCAAGGAAATTATTCCGCGGCTATCGAGGAGTTGCAGACATCAGTAAGATTGTCCAGGGGTGCTCCGATTTATCGTTGCACCCTGGGCCGCGCTTATGCGCTGTCCGGAAATCTCGACGAAGCCCGAAAAATCGCCCGCGACGTGGGAGTCATGGAAAAAGGGTCGCGTGGTTCCGGAGCCGCTCTCTCTGCTCTGTTTCTTGCATTAGGCAATTCCGAGCATGCACTGCGCTGGCTGGAGGACACTGCGCCCGGAGACATCCAGGCCAATTGGTTGCGGGTCGAGCCCGCGTTCGATCCGCTTCGTGGCAACCCCCGTTTTGAGGCAGTAGTCCGGCGCATCGAAATGGGTCAATGATAGCTCGACGCGGTAAGTGACTCACTGGTCGCCGTGGGGGTACGACTCCCAGCACCAGGCTTCGACAGGCTGGCACTTCATCAGCGTACGCGCCCCGCCGGCATCCCCTTCAACTTCTCCAACTGGATGGCCTCGGGATCGCTCGTATCGCCTGAATTCGCGGAGCCCTCATAGTACTCCAGCAGATGGTGTTTCAGTTCTTGCGGTATCCCGCGGCCAGGCTTTGACGTGACTCGCTCCAGCAACTTCTTGTATGTGTTGTCGGCGAGCGCATAGTCGCCAAGTCTGACCCTGTCTCCCGTGTCAAGGTCGAGATTCGCGAACTTCAGGGCAGGATCCGGATCGACCAGCAGTTGGTGCAGGATTTTGCGAAATTCATCCACCGTGTGATTGACGCTTCGCAAATACCAGTCTTCCGTTTCTGTGCTGGGAATTTTGATGGCCAAATCAGCTGCAGCGCCGATCTTCGGGATGATGAAGACCAGAATGGCTAACAGGTGGGCCTTTATGCCTGGTCCTCTGTAGGTGTGCTTCCATCGACGTTCATAGTTTGTGTGGGCGACCCGCTGCATGAAGATGGCGTAGGCTTCGGTGTCTGGATGCGGCGGAAACTTCTTCTTGTGCAGCACCACTTCCGCTTCCGCAAACGCAGGAATAAAGCTTCGCACCGACGTGCGATAGCTCTTCAGGTCCGGTCTCGCTCTGCCCAACACTTCACTGATGTCGATTCCATAGGTAGCAATGAAAGTATTGCGCAGGAAGTTTCTTGGCACTCTGAATCCCACACGCTCCAGGTACGCCGCAGGTGCGAAGGTGCGGTCGGCGAGTTCTCCGACATCAAAAGCGAATTCTGTGCGGATATGTGAATGGGGACTCTCGCCATACGTGACACTGTCGCCATACTTGGCTTTAAGCTTGGGAAACTCCATTGCCGTCGCCGGATTCATCGCTTCCGAATGCCCGATGGAATCGCCGAGGTAGTGAGATAGCGCACCGATTGCGAATGCATATTCATCGAGAGTACGGGCATCCCGGATCAGGCGGGCTACAAAATCTCCACTGCGCACGTAATGTGTGAGATTACTGAAGAAAACCTTACCAAACGGGTAATAGCCCATATCTTGTATCGCGGACCCGCCGTAGGCGTACGAGTGTGCTACGACTAATTCGTGATCGGTTGCTGCGGGAAATTTCGCCAGCAAAAGAGGCCGGATAGAGTCGTTCCACGCCAGATCGATCAATTCTTCATGCGTAAGCACCGAATAGGCGAAAGTGTGCGTCGCAAATAAAATCGTCGCGATCAGCAGAGCCATAGGACAGCAGAGCGATGTCGAGCATTTCATTTTCTGCACTTCGATGCGCTCGGGGATGGAGACAGTTGTGGGAAGAATCCGCGCCCGAGATGAAGCGGAACTTCCCCGCAAACGGTATACTTCTGCGAATCTCGTCCGCTGGTTATCAGAATTGTGATGAGTTCTCCTACCCCGTTATCGCTCCCCGAATCTTTCAATGCAGCGGAATATTTCATCGATCGGCACATAGGTCAAGGCCGCAGCGACAAAGTGGCCATTGAATGCGGCGAACTTCGAATGACCTTCGGGCAACTGTATGCGATGGTGAATCAGGTAGGCAACGGGCTCAAGAATCTTGGAGTGCGGATAGAAGAACGCGTGTTGCTCCTGTTGCTTGACACGCCGGAGTTTGCCGCCAGCTTCTTTGGCGCGATCAAGATCGGAGCCGTCCCGGTTCCAGTCAACACCCTGCTGAAGTCCAGCGACTATAAATACCTGCTCAACAATTCACGGGCGCGGGTCGCGATCGTCAGCAAATCCCTGCTGCCTCTGATTCAAGAAGTCCCGCAAACCGAGTTGCAGTATCTGGAACGCATCGTGGTCGTTGGCGATCCCTCCTCTGCCGGAGACATTAATTTTTCCGATTTCGTCCAGGGTGGTTCCCGCGTGCTTCAACCCGCTCCAACCTGCAAAGACGACGCGGCTTTCTGGCTTTATTCCTCGGGTAGCACCGGGGTGCCAAAGGCGTGTGTCCATCTGCAGCATGACATGGTGGTCAGTACGGAACGCTATGCAAAAGCCATCCTGAAGATTTCAGAGCGTGATCGTTTCTTCAGCGTTGCCAAATTGTTTTTCGCTTACGGACTCGGCAATGGGCTTTACTTTCCGCTGGCGGTTGGCGCGACGAGCATTCTGCTTTCCGGGCCTCCGCGCCCGCAAAGCATTTTCGAGGTAATTCAGCGGCATCGGCCCACTTTGTTCTTCTCCGTCCCTTCTAATTACGTAAAGCTGCTTGGTCATCCTGCGCCCGGCGGCGAATTTGATCTCTCTTCTATCCGGCACGCGATCTCGGCCGGCGAGGCATTGCCGGCTTCTGTATTTCATCGTTTCAAAGAACGTTTTGGCGTCGAGATCCTCGATGCCTTGGGTTCAACCGAGGCTTTGCATATGCTGATCTCGAACGCTCCCGGCGAAGTTCGCCCAGGTTCCAGCGGCAAGGTTCTTCCGGGCTTCGAGGCGAAAATTGTGGACGATAACGATCAAGCCGTCGCTCAGGGAGAGATCGGCAGCCTGATGGTAAAAGCGGATTCCGCCTGCGCCTATTATTGGAACGAACACGAGAAGACGAAGAACACAATTGCCGGGCCCTGGCTCCGAACCGGCGACAAGTATCTTGAGGACAAAGACGGTTATTTCTGGTACGCGGGACGCTCTGACGACATGCTCAAAGTCAGTGGAGTTTGGGTGAGCCCTATCGAAATTGAGCGCGTGCTGAGCGAGCACCCCGCAGTCCTGGAGGTCGCAGTCATTTTTCGACAGGATCAGGACGAACTTTTCAAGCCGGCGGCATGCGTAGTGCTACGCGAGGGACGCAGTGGAACTCCGCAGTTGGCGCGCGAGCTGCAGGAGTTCGTGGTCAGTCGTCTGCCCATCTTCAAGCGCCCGCACTGGGTAGACTTTCTTCCTGAGCTCCCCAAAACAGCGACCGGAAAAGTGCAGCGCTACAAGCTCCGGGACAGTTCACAACCTGCAATATCCCCGCTCTGAGCGCTCGCGCATACTCGAAAGTGCTCAGCTATGGCAGGGATTCATCCCTCAATTTCCGCAGCAGCATCACATATGGTCCCGACGTGCTCGCTAGAGGCTGCAATTCGCGTTGGAAGAATGGGGCTGGCTCACTTGCCTCGCTTGACCGATCACGGGCGGAAAATTTGAGGATGGTGGCCATCAGTACGCCTCAAGCGTCAGAGGCGCACCTCCAACTCAATCGCCTATGCCGATTCCTGGCGCAAGCGGCAAACCCGCACTGCAGTGTTTTGATAGGGGCAATCAAGCCCAGCCACGCCCGGCTGCTGCATAACGATCCAACTGACACCGTATCTATCCCGTAACCGGGCAAAATCCGGAGCCTGAAACTGCTTCCACGGACTCTGAGCCTGTAGCTGTTCCCACCACTCGTCGCCTACGGGGGGGAACATGCTTACCACACCGCCATCTTTGTTGAAATCGGCCAGACGGCTGCGCTGCGCTGTGCAGCGAAATCCGATCGTGTCTTCGCCCGGCAAATTCATATATTCAGGATCGAGTGCAAACACGGCGTTCGAAGGAGTGTTCTCTCGGATCCAGATAAACGCTTCCATCCATGGATTCCTGGCTGCGCGCCCCGGCCACTCGACATGCGCGCTCGCCGGGAAAAGAGATCGTTGCGACACAAACATCCCAATCGACAACGCTCCAAACAACGCCAGCCAACGCCACGCGTGATGCTTCAGGATGTATTCACCCGCGTATCCGCCGATGCACACGAAGAGAAATATGTAGAGAAGATGCAAGCTGCGAAGAGGCTGGATGCGCGCCAGGCTCTCAAAGCGCTCGGGAAGATCTACAGCGAGCGCTAATAAGACGTAAATCGCTCCGTAAAGAGCCAGCACGCGGCAGGCGCGCGCCAATAATTTCCTTTGTTGCGCCTGAGCAATGCTTCCAAACCACCACAGCAGGGCCAGAGGAGCAACGATTCCCAGCCACTCGTACCATTTCCAATCCTGAATGTAGAAGTACGAGTGGAGCCGCGCTGCTTTGTGGTACGCGGGTGCGGCATGAACCACCAACGGAGCGCCGAGGAGGATGATCAATCTCGCGCTTGCCATGCGCCCGCCCCCACCCGCGGTGATAACAGCGCGAGATTCGATCTGTTCGAGCGTAATCCAGAGCGCGCCGAACGAGAAAGGGAAGACCCACATGAGAGGATGGACACAAGCTGCAAATGCGATCCATGCCAATGCTCGAACGTACTTCTTTTCCAGTATCCTCGTCATCGCGAATACCGCCGCAAATGCCGCAAGATTGCGAGGGTTCAAGTACTGGTCCATGATGTAGAGCGCCGTCCCGGCCACAGGAATCGTCAGCAGTCCGCCAATCAGGCACACCGATGCCGCCCTCGCCTTTAAGTTCACAAACAGAATGCCGCTCAGTTCCCAGCAGGCGGTCAGCAACAACAAAATCGAGGTGAAGTGCCACACCAGCAATCCTGTCTCGAAGGACAGATGCGTCACGCGCAAAGAAAACGCCACCAGGTTTGGAAACAGTGTCATGCTGGCGTGCGACTGAAAGAACTCCCGGCCCATGGGGAACAGCGCCGGGTTAAGAATTCGTTCCAGGGCAGGAAGATAAATTTCGGCATCTTCCGCGTAGGGATGGTATCCGTGAATCAGCAAAGCCGCTGTGGTCAACAGCAGTATAAGAAGTCCCGTCTTGTATTTGCCCAAATGAGATTTGGTCACTCGATTAGAATTGCGCCCAGCCTGCGCGTTGCCCGCGACATCGTAGGTCTTCGACAGTTCAACCGCGCCGCGATTCGGCAAGGCGCGTTTAGTTCCTGAAAGTGTTCAGGTTACAACATTGCTCGCATTGCGGCTTCTTTTGACGCGGTTTACCATCTAACTACTCAGATGCCGACTGCAACGCTTACCGCTTCTCGGCGGCTCACAATTGGGCTCAGCGAAATCCTGAATTTCGCTTATGACGCTTTCAGCAGCAATAAGCTTCAATTCACACTAACTGCTTTGGCCATGGCCGTGGGGACCGCCTCTGTAATCCTGGTCGCGACGATTGGTCTTACGGGAAAGCAATACATCTTGCGACAGTTGCAGTCGATCGGCACGAACATGATCTATGCCGATTATCAGGGTGGCGGCCAGCGTATCGACTCTACTCCCGATCCCATGACACTGGATGACGTTCGCGCCATCCGCGAGCAGGTTCCTAGCGTGGTGGCGGCGTCTCCGACCGTGGCTTTGAGCGACAGGATCAGTCTGGGAGAGGGAAAGCAGCGCGACATCCTGATCCTGGGTGTGGATCCTGATTACATTCGTGTGCGAAATCTGGTGCTGCTGGCCGGGCGGTTCTTTGACGCTGAGGATTCTTCAGGCCGCAACAAAGTGGGATTGATCACGGAGAAGCTGGCGCAAAAACTTTATGGTACATCGCAGAGTTCAGTGGGCCGAATGATCAAACTCAGTGGCGGCCTGCCCTTCACCATTGTCGGGGTCTTCCGCGAGAGCGTGGACACGTTCGGACAGTCTGACATCGGGGAAGACACGATGCTGATTCCGTATTCCGTCAGCCGGTTTTTTACTCCGACTTCGGAAGTTCGCCAGATCTACTTTTCAGTTGCGAGCCCGCAGGATGTAATTCATGCAACCGGCGCGATCAAGCGGGTACTGCAGTCGCGGCATCGCGCCGAATCCGTGTACAGCGTGGAGAATCTCAGTCACCTGCTCGAAGTGGCGGCCAAGATCGCGGACGCGCTGACCCTGGTCCTCATGCTGGTTGCGTTTGTCACCTTGCTGGTGAGCGGGATCGGAATCATGAATATCATGCTGGCGACCGTGACCTCGCGCATCCGTGAAATCGGGATCCGCAAAGCCATCGGCGCGACGAATCGTGAAATCCAATTTCAGTTTCTGGCTGAGGCCATACTGATTTCGTTGTCGGGAGGGGTGGTGGGTATCGTTGCAGGGCTCGCGATTCCTTATTCTCTCCGCTTCCTGACGGACTATCGGATTCCGATTTCCGGTCTCTCGGCGATCATCGCGATCTTTGTCTCATCCATCGTGGGGATCATCTTCGGCACCGTTCCGGCTACCCGTGCCTCGCAGTTGGATCCCGTGGAAAGTCTCCGATACGAGTAACTTACAAGAACATCTGCGGCGATGGAGAATCCTTAAGCGTTCCGATTTGAAGAAGCTGGTTTGAGCTGCATCGCAAAAGGTCCAGAAAACCACAAAGCCGGGCTGGTTGGCCCGGCTCTTTTCTGTGGAACTCGATTCGTTCGATTCTGTTTCGATCGGCGAACCCAGAATTTCTTGTTTTCCCGAGATTGCGAAAACTGATCGTATTTCGAGGTCACCGCCCCCGATTACATCACCATCGCGAGGTTCTCCAACTCCTGCTGCAACACCGGAAGCGCGCAACCGGCCATTTCGACTCGGCCCGCAGCATCCAGAGCTGCTTTCGGAGAAACCCCATAGCCCCGGCCCATCAGAAAAACTTGAAGCAACTCGGCAGCCTCGTAAGAATCGATCATGCCACCCTGCAGCAGATCGTTTCTGAGCGCGGCTAGCTCAGTTATCGTAAACCTGTCTTTGTCATTCATCATGGCCGTCATCACCTCCGATTCCGACCTTTACGCATTAGACTCATCGGCAGTTGTTGAAGTTGCATGCAATTGAACTGCCGTATTTACCCTAAAGTTTCAAGTCCATCCCTGAAACCTCGTTATTTGATTTAACCCCTATCTTTATCAAAAGTTGCGAAGGCGCCATTCAGCAAACAGGGAGGTACAGAGATACCCTCGGTACCTCAAAGTAATCACGAAAATGACACAATGTGTCGTTTTCTAGATGTGATTGGAACCACTTATGCCAATCAGCAGCGCGATTGCGCAAGGCACTGACCCCATGTCCGTGGACCCGGTTAGACCCGCGTTCCCGATAACCCTTGAAGCCTCTACACCGGCTGCAAAGTCTTTCCCTCGAACTGCGCCCTCAAACTGTCGAATTGCCCGCTTTCCAGGCAAACCGCGTGCTGGCCGTACCGGGCTTCTTTTCCGGTCACGTGCCAGTAAGGCATCCAGCAGAACTGCTTGCGTTCATTGTTTTGGAGCACGATCAGGAACGGATAAAACGTCACTTCCTCTTCGTCTTCTCCCAGCCAGGACTCCAGCCGATCCGGAAGCAGAGCGGAAACGACGGTGAATTCTCCGTCCCCGCCTCCAAGTTGGAAGTCCAGAGTTAAGCGAAGCTGCCGCTCGCCGCCGCAGGCAGGGCAATTCTCAGGGCAGGTTTTGGAGAATTCATACAGGATGTCGAAAAGCTTCTGGTGCGAGGGACATTTTTTGCGACACTGCGGGCAATAAAGATATTGAGCCGCCACGGCTGAACCGTCCTTTCCCGGAAACCCAGGTGTGAGGGGATCAGCCGCGATCCTTGCTCGTCAAGGCTCGATGGTCGCCTCATCTACGAGCATGATTGGGATGTCATCCTTCACAGCATAGACCCGGTGGCACTGAGTACATTTCAAGCTCTCCGGGTTTTGCCGGTACTCCAGCGCCTGTTTACACGCCGGACACACCAGAAGTTCCAATAAATCTGTGGGAATCATGCGTGCATTGTACGACAGAAGCTGTGACGGAACGCACACAGGCACAAATCGGAAATCACCCCCCACGGTGTAAGATTTTTACAGCAGCGCCCCCAGGACGGGCGCTTCACCTCAAATCATGCCCGCCCTCATTCTTGATGGAACGAAGATCGCCCAGCAAATCCGTAGCGAAGCTGCTGCGGAAGTGAAAACCATGGCCGCGGCCGGAGTTCGTCCCGGCCTGGCGGTTGTCCTCGTCGGACACAACCCCGCATCGGAAATCTATGTTCGCGGCAAGGTCAAAGCCTGCGAAGAAGTCGGTATCTACAGCGAGAAGCTGACGCCTCCAGATTCCGTGACCACCGCGGAATTGCTCGCCATGATTGAGGGTTTGAATCGTAGAGATGACATCGACGGCATCCTTGTGCAACTGCCGCTACCCATGCAGGTGGATTCCAAGAAAGTTCTCCTGGCGGTCGATCCGGCGAAGGACGTTGATGGGTTTCACCCCATGAATGTGGGATTCTTGTCTACCCAGCGTCCTGGGCTGGTTCCGTGTACGCCGGCAGGCGTCCTCGAGATCCTGAAGCGAAGCAACATTCCGATCGCAGGAACGGAAGCGGTCGTGGTCGGACGGAGCGATATCGTAGGCAAGCCTGCAGCCATGTTGCTGATCAATGCCAATGCGACGGTTACGGTCTGCCACTCGAAAACGCATGATCTGCCGGGAGTATGCCGCCGTGCCGACATCCTGGTAGCGGCCATCGGCCGCGCGGGGATGATCACTCGAGAATTCGTAAAGGCAGGCGCCACCGTTATCGACGTCGGAATGAACACGCTTACGAATCAAGACGAGTTTCAACGCTTCTTCGCGGGCAATGCGAAGAGGGAAGAGTCCTTTCGAAAGAAGGGATCAACTCTCATCGGCGATGTTCACCCCGACGTAGCCGATATTGCTGGCGCCATCACCCCCGTGCCAGGCGGAGTCGGGCCGCTTACCATCGCCATGCTGATGTTCAACACCATCAAGGCGGCGAAAATGCGCAGAGGGAATCGCATCCCGGAACTTTCGCGTGCATAGCGTTCATCGGCCGCAGGAGCGGCTCCGAGGCAGCTTGAGGGCATCATGCTGAAGGTTGGGCTCACGGGTGGGATGGCGTCCGGAAAATCCTTCGTGGGCGAGATGTTCGTCGCCCTGGGCGCGCACTTGGTGCAGGCAGATCGGCTTGCCCACGAGCTCATGCAGCCCGGGCAACCTGTTTACGACGAGGTGGTGCGCCGTTTTGGCCGTGAAATCCTGAATGCGGACGGATCCGTCAACCGCCCTAAATTGGCGGAGATCGCTTTCGCGGCGCCGGATGAAGGCCAGCGCGGGTCCCGAGTCGATGAACTCAATCAGATCGTCCACCCCGCGGTGATTCGCAGCCAGGAAGAATGGATGCACGCCGTAGGAATTCAGGACCGGCACGCCATTGCCATGGTGGAAGCTGCTCTCATTCTGGAAGCAGGTATGGCCAAGAGATTCGATCGCCTAATCGTCGTAACCTGCACGCCGGAGCAGCGCGTCGCCCGCTTTGCCGCGCGGCAGAAGAATGATCTCGAGAGCGCCAGACAAGAAGTCCAACGCCGCATGGCTGCCCAACTGCCCGATGTCGAAAAGATTAAAGCCGCCGATTACGTAATCGACAACTCCGGCACCATCGAGAACACCCGTCAGCAGGTGGAGCGTGTGTGGGAAAAGCTCCGCAACCAGGCAGATGCAGTTGACCCGCCGAGCCGTGACAAGGCATCGTTTGCGGAGGGCTAGAATACGGCTGCATGAGCCCAGCCTCCACCTTGCCTATCGTGCTCAAGTCGGCAGCATTGTTTAGAATTGTTTTGGGACCTTTCTTCTCCCCTTTACCGTACTTACATTCGTAGTCCAAATCGGATGGTCGAAAAATGAAATTGATCCGGCCTTTAATTTTGGCGATGGCCCTTGCCGGTGCATTCTTTTACTTCACCACCTGGCGTTCCAATTCCAAGGAAGAATTTCGTTCCACGAATTGGTTCTCCCATCCAGCGCAAATGGAGATCACCGAGGCCGCTCCTAATGACTCCCTCGACGGAGAGGAGCAGAACAACGTTTCCGTTTACAAGAAAAACATTCCTTCTGTAGTGAACGTTACCTCCCGCGCCGTGACATTTGATTTTTTCTATGGACTCATGCCCCAGGAAGGTCAAGGGTCTGGCTTTGTGATCGACAAAGACGGACACATCCTGACCAACTACCACGTGATCGCCGATGCCCGTCAGGTTGAAGTCACGCTGCACAATCGGAAGAAGTACAGAGCTACAGTCATTGGTACGGATCCGCCGCACGATTTAGCCGTGATTCAGATCAAGGCGCCGGATCTCGTACCCTCGGTTCTGGGCGACTCGCGAAATTTGCAGGTGGGACAGAAGGTCTATGCCATTGGCAACCCGTTCGGCTTGGCCGGAACCATGACCCGCGGAATCGTGAGTTCCATTCGACCCGTGCGGGAACCGAATGGAGCCACCATCGACGAAGCCATTCAGACCGATGCAGCAATCAATCCCGGGAATTCCGGGGGACCGCTGATGAACTGGCACGGAGAGGTGATCGGCATTAATACGATGATTCTGTCCAGCGTCGGCCAGAATGCCGGTATTGGCTTTGCCATTCCCATCAATACTGCAAAAGCAGTTTTGAATGATTTGATGACGCTCGGCCGAGTGCGGCGTCCCGCGCTGGGAGTGCGCACCATTGCGATCACGCCTGAACTGGCCGATGAACTCAGTCTTCCCGCCGATCACGGATTGCTCGTCATCCAGGTGACTCCGGGCAGCGCGGCCGATCAGGCTGGCTTGCATGGCGGCAGTGAGCGCGCTTATCTGGGGAACACACCGATCGCGCTGGGAGGCGACCTGATCGTGGCGATCGATGATCAGAGAATTGATGACGAGCAGGACCTCTCGCAGATTATGAATAATCACCGTGCTGGCGACACCGTGAAAATCACCCTTTACCGCGGCAAGCGGAAGCTTGATGTAACCGTTTCGCTGGGAGAAGCCCGGCAGCAGGTCTAGTCGCCCCAGTTCGGTGTGCCGCCGCGTTTGCTTGCGCGCCGGGGAAGAATGCGGTAGCCTGTCAGCCTGCCGATGACCGCCGTCCTCTAATTCGCGCCGCCCTTTTCTGAGTGAAGATGCGCAAAGACGTTTGCGCACTCGCTCGCGCCTTGCCTGTTGTCCACATGGAAAGGATTCTCTGACATGCAATTTATTGATAAGGCATTCGCTCGCCGGTTGGAGTCATGCGAGGAGATGCCGCAGGTTCTATACGCGCGCGTCTTCCGCGAGACGCGCCCTGAAATCGGCGCTGCGGAAGAAGAAATCTGTGGCGGACACATGGTCTTTGCCGGCCTGGGTTCGCCGATTGGAAGGGCTACAGGCGTTGGATTTCATCAACCACTGACCGCCGAGTATCTCGACTGCATCGAACAGTTCTATCGCGAGCGCGGCGCTCCTTCGCAGGTGGATCTGACACCCCTGCATGAACCCGCAGTCTTCGAATTATTTAAAGAACGCGGCTATGCCCTAGCCGAGTTGAATAATGTTTTGTATCGCCAACTGGACGACTCGGACGAAGACTTTGTTCCTGCGGTAAATGAATATGAAATCCGGCGAAGTGCCGCTGAGGAAGCCGAAACCGCGGGAGGCATCGTCGAGAGCGCCTTTTTTCCGGATGGCGCGCCCGAGGCGTTTCGAGGCCTGATCACGCCACTGTACCAGATGCCAAATGCTCTGGCCTTTGTGGCAACCGTTGACGGCAAGCCTGTAGCTTGTGGCACTGGCATCGTCATCCCGGAGCATGGTGTGTTTGCTCTTTGCGGTGCTGGCACTCTGGCTCCATACCGTGGACGCGGATTGCAGACAGCTCTGCTGCGCGCTCGCATGGCCGCGGCATGGCAGAACGATTGCAAATACGCGGTCGTGGTTACTCAGGGTGGGACTACGTCCCAGCGGAATGCGGAGCGACTTGGCTTTCGCGTCGCGTATAGCAAGGTGACGGTCATCAAGAATCTGGTGCAATAGCCGCAGCAGGTTGCAGAGGCCGACCGCGGGCTGTCATAGTAAATTCGTGCGCTCTGAAGACTTGATTCTGGCCGGCACACATATTCGTCTGGAACCGCTGGAGCATCGTCACGTAGACGGGTTGCTCGCCGCATCGACAGGGGATACATCTCTGTACCGCTGGAGCCCGGTTCCTCTAGACAAGGCGCAGGCAATCACGTACGTGGATACAGCCCTGGCCTGGCGGGCCGCAGGAACAGCGGTGCCTTTCGCCATCCTGCGTCTTTCGGATGGTCTGGTCATCGGATCAACCCGCTTCTGGAATCTGGAACGATGGGCGTGGCCGCCAGTCCACCCGCTGCATGCGCGGGAAACGCCGGACGCGTGCGAGATCGGCTACACCTGGTTTTCACCGTCAGCCATTCGCACCGGCGCGAATACTGAGGCCAAGCTGCTGATGCTGCAGCACGCGTTCGAGATGTGGCAAGTGCTGCGGGTCTGCTTCCATACCGATGTTCGCAACCTGCGCTCCCGCGCCGCACTGGAGCGGATTGGAGGTAAGCTCGAGGGGATACTGCGCGCGCACCGCATGGCTGCGGACTACATCCCGCGCGACTCCTGTCGGTACTCCATCATTGCTTCCGAATGGCCCAGCGTAAAACAGCAATTGCTGCGGCTGCTCGAACGCTAGCAGCCTGTCAACCTTGTTCAAACGGCGGTCGCAGCGAAGAACTCGGCAATCTCTAGGATCTCTTCTCCACTCAGCTTGTAGATCTCCAGCCCGCATAACGCCTTCAGCCTGTTGGGCATTCCGAGCTCCCACGATGGCTCCGGTGACCGCAGGATTCTGTAATGCCCACGCAATCGCGACCTCCCCGGCCGATCGTCCCTGGCCCCGCCCAATTTCTCGGAGACAATCCACCAATGCCAGATTGCGTGAAAGATACGGCTCGTTGAGCTCGCTGTGTTTCCGGCGCCAATCGTCATTCGGTAGTTTCGCAATGCGTTCGCGCGTCATCGCGCCAGCCAGCAGCCCCGATGCCAACGGCGAGTAGACGATCACTCCAATCCCTTCACGCTGGCAGTAGGGAAGAATTTCAGCTTCAACTTCACGATGGATAAGCGAGTACTGCGGTTGCAACGATGTCACCGGCGCAATTTGCTGGACTCGCTTCAGTTGCTGCACATTGAAGTTGGAGACTCCAATCCACCTTACTTTGCCCTCTCGCTTCAGGGCGGCGAGTGTAGCCCACCCATCCTCGAGCAAGGGAGAGTCCGGGTCGGGCGGCCAATGAAGCTGGTACAAATCTATGACGTCAACCGCGAGCCGGCGCAAGCTGTCCTCCACTTCGCGTCGAATCGAGCGCGCGCTTAGAACTTTTTGCGCCTGTCCGCGCGTATCCCAGCGAAGCCCGCATTTGGTGAAAACGTGTGGGCGTGGACCGGACCAGCTGTGGAGCGCTTGTGCAACGACTTCTTCTGAGTGTCCATACACTGCGGCGGTGTCAATCCAATTCACCCCCAGTTCGAGAGCACGATGAATCGCGCCAATGAAGTCTTTGTCGTCTTGCGAACCCCACGGAAATTGCCAGCCCGAGCCTCCAATAGCCCAGGCGCCATAACCCACATGGGTAATTTGCAGATCCGAATTGCCCAGAGTCCGCGTCTCCATTTCCATCTCCTTGCAATTTTGGATTCAGGCCTATTGGCGAAGATTCACGATGCGCTGTAAAGATTTTAGAGGTTCGGAAGAATTCTGGGATAAGTGAGCAGATCAGGAACCGCACGGATTTGACTCAATCCGCGTCCCTCGGCTAGCCTCAAGAGTCCTCTCCGTCCTTCAATATTCATGCGATTTCCGCATAGATCGTTCATTGCGGTCTTGCTTGTCGGCCTGGTCTCCGCAGCATCTACTTGCCTGGGGTCGACGCATCCGGAACATGCCGAGCACGCCATGGTGGTGAGCGTGCACCAAATCGCATCGCGAGTGGGTGTCGAGATCCTGCAGGCCGGAGGAAATGCCGTTGACGCGGCCGTGGCTACGGGCTTTGCACTGGCCGTAGTCCATTCTCCCGCCGGAAACATTGGTGGTGGCGGCTTCATGCTCATCCGCATGGCCGACGGCAAAACCCATTTTCTGGACTATCGTGAAAAAGCTCCTGCGGCCGCGACCCGCGATATGTACCTCGACGCCAATGGCAACGTCATCGAGGGCGCCAGCGAGATAGGCTACAAGTCTATCGGCGTTCCAGGTTCGGTCGCCGGCATGGTTTACGCCGAGCAAAAATATGGAAAGCTCACGCTGAAGCAAGTGATGGCTCCGGCCATCAAGCTGGCGCGTGATGGTTATGCCTTGACTTGGGAAGAAGCGCAAGATTTTCATGACGCCTACCTGGCCAAGTTCCCGGAATCGCATCGCGTTTTCCAGCGTAGTGGCGACTACTACAGAGCGGGTGAGACATTTCAGCAGCCTGATCTCGCTCGTACGCTGGAACGCATTGCCGCCGATCCCGACGACTTCTATCATGGCTCGCTGGCGCGCGAACTCGCCGCATCTCTCCAGAAAGGTGGCGGCCTGATTACCGCTGACGATCTGGCGCACTATGAAGTGAAAGAGCGTGAGCCGGTTCGCGGTACTTACCGAGGATACGAAATCATCAGCGCCCCCCCGCCCTCCTCCGGAGGCACGGTTCTAATCGAGGCATTAAACATTCTCGAAGGCTTCGATGTCGGGAAGATGCAGAATCGCTCGGCCGAGTCCATTCATTTCACCATCGAAGCATTCCGGCGCGCCTTCATGGACCGCGCCGAGTTTATGGGAGATCCAGATTCTTCCAGGATTCCTGTCGCACAGTTAATTGACAAGAGGTACGCAGCCGGCTGGCGAGAGGGCATCGATCCGACGCATGCGAGTCCGAGCAAAGAATTGAAGCGCCCCGCCGTATTCAGCAAACTGGAAAGCTACGCTGCCACGCATCCGCTGCCCCTGCTATACCACGAAGGAAATCACACGACGCACTATTCGATCGTCGATGAGCAAGGCAATGCTGTTGCGGTGACCACGACCATCAACGACTGGTTCGGTTCCCGCGTCACCGCCGATGGCCTTGGTTTCCTGCTCAATGACGAGATGGATGACTTTTCGGCCAAGCCCGGCGTTCCCAATGCCGACGGCCTGATTCAAGGCGCAGCCAATGCAATCGGGCCGGGCAAGCGTCCCCTTTCTTCGATGACCCCCACGATCGTTGTCCACAACGGCAAGCCTGTGATGGTTCTGGGCTCACCAGGCAGTTCCAAGATCATCACCACGGTTGCCAATGTTCTAATGGGTGTCGTTGACTATGGGTTGAATCTACAGGAAGCAGTGAACGCGCCCAGGTTTCATAATCAGTGGCTTCCTGACGTCGTGAATGTCGAAAAAACGGTTTCTCCAGATACACTGAACCTTCTGCGAAAGATGGGCTACAAGGTTCAGATTGGACTTGGTGATGGCGACACACACGGCTACTGGAGCGACGCCGAATGCATTGCCGTCGACGAGAAGACCGGTCAGCGGCTTGGCGCCACAGATGCTCGCAACAGCCATGGGAAGGCCATGGGATACTAGAAAGGCATTGTTGATTGCGGATGATAGATTGATGATTAGAAATATCAGCTGTGTGGGCTGCTGACTAAACCATCAACAATTTTTAGGGGATTGCATGCAGAGAGCGGTGTCAACCTATTTGTTCGTCAAAGAACGCCTTCATCCGGGCATTCTGGACGGACTAGTCCGCAACGGTGTGCAAGCGATTGAGGTGTTCGCCGCCCGGCAGCACATCGACTATGCCAACCGCAAGGCGCATGTGAAGGAGATCGCGGACTGGTTTCGGGGCAGCGGCGTTCCGCTCAATTCCGTCCACTCCCCACTCTACTCGGATTACGAGTGGGGACGGGCGGGCGCGCCTCCGGTCAACATCGCCTCCATCGATCGCGCCAGCCGTATCGAGGCTATGGACGAGATTAAACGCGCGCTCGAGATCGCCGAACAGATTCCATTTCGTTTCCTGGTGCAGCATCTGGGTATTCCGAATGAGAACTTCAGCGACAAAAAATTCGAAGCCGCCATGACCTCCATCGAACATCTGCGTGCCTTCGCCAAGCCCCTTGGCGTCAGCATTCTGCTAGAGAATATCCCTAACGAACTTTCCAGCCCGGACCGCCTGGTCGAATTGATTCGCGGGGCGCACTTTGATGACGTTGGAGTCTGTTTCGATGTTGGCCATGCGCACATGATGAGTTCGGTCAGCGAAGGATTTGAAATCCTGCGCAGCTACATCCGTTCTACTCACGTCCACGACAACGACAAGAATAAGGACTCACACCTGTGGCCGGGGCAGGGAACCATCAACTGGAAGGAAGCTGTCGAGTTGCTCCGTACCGCCCCGCAAACCCCGCCCCTGCTGCTGGAAATCGGCGACGACGAGAAAGGTAATGCGCTCGAGAGGCTTGGGGGAGTCTTCACCAAATTGGAGGAAAGCTAAAAGAATTTTGTAATTTTGTAATTTGGTAATTGAGTAATTTAAAAGCCTGCGCTGGTTAGATTTTCAATTACCCGATTACCAAATTACAAAATTACCAAATCCTGTTATGTCTCCTGTTACTACCATCGCCGAGATCGGCAAGCATGAAGGTCAGTCGGTCACCATTCGCGGCTGGCTGTACAACCTGCGCGAAAGCGGGAAGTTGCTGTTTCCGCAGTTCCGCGACGGCTCCGGTGTCATCCAGGGCGTTGTGCCGAAAAACGCGGTGACCCCCGAAGTCTTCGAAGCTGTAAAGACTCTGACGCAGGAGTCCAGTGTCATCGTGGAGGGCAAAGTCCGCGCCGACAAACGAGCGCATGGCGGCTTCGAACTGGATGTGGCCAACGTGCAGGTTCTGCAGCGTGTTCCTGAGTCGGACCCCTATCCGATCACGCCCAAGGAACACGGTACCGACTTCCTGATGGAGCACCGCCATCTCTGGTTGCGCTCGCAAAGGCAGGCGGCGATTCTTCGCGTGCGCGCCGAGATCATCAAAGCTGCGCGCGATTTTTTCGACGATCGCGGATTCACCCTCACCGACCCGCCCATCATTACCCCGGCGGCTTGCGAAGGCACCACCACGCTTTTTCCCGTCGACTACTTTGATGACCAGGCGTTTCTGACGCAGTCGGGCCAACTGTACATCGAGGCAACCGCCATGGCCTTGGGCAAGGTGTATTCGTTCGGCCCAACTTTCCGCGCAGAGAAATCGAAGACCCGGCGTCACCTTACAGAGTTCTGGATGGTCGAGCCAGAAATGGCTTACGGCACGCTCGACGACATTATGGAACTCGCCGAAGGCCTGATCAGCTTTCTGGTGAAGCGTTGCCTTGAGCGCCGGCGCAGCGACTTGCAGACGATCGGCCGCGACATCTCAAAGCTGGAGAAAATTGTGCCGCCGTTCCCGCGGATCAGTTACGACGAAGCGGTCAACAATCTGCAGGAAGGCCACGCCAAAGGCGCGCTTGAATCGAAATTCGAATGGGGTGGCGATCTCGGCTCTCCGGATGAGACCTACCTCTCGGCGCAATTCGAAAAGCCCGTGATGGTTCACCGCTATCCCGCAAAGGTGAAGGCCTTTTACATGGAACCCGACCCGCAGCGGCCCGAGTTGGCGCTCTGCGTGGACGTTCTCGCGCCCGAAGGCTACGGCGAAATCATCGGTGGTTCACAGCGCATGGCATCGCATGAAGTGCTGCTGCAGCGCATCCACGAGCACGGTCTGCCGGAAGAGGCATTCAAATGGTATCTGGACCTGCGAAAATACGGCACCGTTCCACATGGAGGCTTCGGCATGGGCATCGAGCGTGCAGTAGCCTGGATCTGCGGCCTGGAGCACGTGCGTGAGACGATTCCGTTTCCGAGAATGCTATACAGGCTCTACCCGTAGAAGTTGGTAATTGGGAAATTTGGTAATTGAGTAATTTGAAATCCTCGAGCACGTTAGGTTTGAAATTACTCAATTACAAAATTACCCAATTACAAAATCTTTCATGACGACTGCCAACGCCTCTTCCGCCAACGTCTCTGGCCACAGAATTCGGGTTATCGGAGTCCCGCTGGATCTTGGGCAATCCCGGCGCGGCGTGGATATGGGTCCGTCGGCGGTTCGTGTGGCGGGCCTGGAGGCGCGACTCGAAGCTTTAGGGCACGAGGTGGAAGACGGCGGCAATGTTGCGGTAGCCATTCCCGAACAGAAAAAGGAGGGCGCTGCAAATGCCAAGTACCTGAAAGAAATCACCGCGACTTGCACCAAGCATGCGGAGTTGGTGTTGAAAACGCTTGAAGCTGGCAGAGTGCCACTCTGCCTGGGCGGAGATCACTCGATGGCCGCAGGAACGGTATCTGGCGTGGCCGAATTCTATCGCCGCCAGAACCAGCGCATCGGGCTCATCTGGATCGACGCCCACACCGATATCAACACTCCCGACTCTTCTCCCAGCGGCAATGTTCACGGGATGCCCCTGGCTGCTCTTATGGGACTGTGGGATTCGGAGCTCGCCAACATCTTTGACTTCTCTCCCAAGGTGCGGCCGGAGAATTGTGTGCTGGTCGGCGTGCGGGACATCGACGCCGTGGAGAAGGAAAATGTTCGCCGTGCCGGCATTGGAGTTTTCACCATGCGCGACATTGACGAGCGCGGCATGCGCACGGTCATGGAAGAGGCTCTCCGCGTGGCTGGACGCGGCACCGCCGGGTATCACATCTCGCTTGATATGGATTGGGTCGATCCCGAAGATGCCCCCGGCGTGGGCACGCCCGTGCGCGGTGGAGCGACTTACCGCGAAGCCCACCTCGCCATGGAAATCATCGCCGACCACGGCCGGATGCTCAGCTTTGAAATTGTGGAAGTAAATCCCGTAATCGACGAGCACAATCAGACCGCCGATCTGGCGGTGGAGTTGGCGCTGTCGGCTTTTGGGAAGAAGATTCTGTAGACGATCTAACCCGTGCCCACTCTCCTGACCCGCGAATGTGACTGACAATCGCCATTGGCTTCCGCTAGAGCGAAACTCCACAGCGGAATCCGCCCAGACCGAAAAAAATCGGACCCATTTTCGCAAAGTCTTGATAATGGTGGGCTTGGGATTGCCGTGGTGACCTCTTGGCTCGTAAAGTATTCAAAGTAGAGACTTTAGAGGTAAAGTATTCTGGAATATGGAGTTAGATGTCGTCAATTGCGAACGGATTTTTTGATCGAAGTCCGCAAAGCCTTGAAGGTAAATACCCTTAGGATCCCATATCCCCATGCGTCTTCTGCAAAGTATTGTCAAATAACGGCTTACACGCAAAGTATTCTGGAACAGAGACTTAGCAGGCTCGGATAGGAGCCGGGGTCCTGCCCACTCTGGCCAATGATTTTTGCGGTGCGAATGCGCACGAGTTCATTCTGCGCTTTTCATCGGCAGGGTCAAGGTTGTTCGTCACATAGAAAAGAAGTTGAGTTGTGGAAAAAGTCAGGACGAAGTGAACATGCACGAAGTACAGTGCGCGTCACGTCTGCGACTCTTTGCTCCCAGTTTTTTTACAGTGTGAGTATCACGGAAGTCTACTTATTCCAGGATGCCCACCCTCATGCCAAAGCCGGACTTGAATCGGCCAACCGCCCGGCAGAAATTGACGAGGCACTTCGTGCGTACCTCAGGACCCATCCCTCCCCACTTTTGTCACATCCAAAGGATCGTGGTTCGGTTGCTTGCAGCATTGCTTATCTTCGGCCTGAGTTCAAGTGCCGAAATTCCGAAGCAAGACACGCTCGATTGCAATGGCGGTAACAACACCAGTGCCAGCGCAAAATATCGCGGCAGCCGGGGCAACGCTCCACCTGGCCGTGTGAGCAAGCTGCCCATTCGAACTCTCCTCTATCCTGGATCTCAGACCCGCATTTACACCCGCTACATGCCGTGGTTTGGAGACCCACATCACCGCGATGTCGGCTATCGCTCCGATGATGCACAGCAGATTGCCCGGCAAGTCGCCGACATGAAGAGTCGCGGCATTGAGGGCGCGGTTGTGGATTGGTATGGACCGCGTTCCGGTCCGAAGAATGACAGCACGATGCAATTGATGAGGGAAGCGGAACGCCAGGGATTTGAATTTGCCATTTCCGAAGATGCCGGGGCTCTCTCCGACTGCAAACAGCCTGGCTGCGACGTCACGGGACATATCATCACGGACCTGCAGTATGTGGCCGACCACTTCGAAACCTCTGCCGCGTATGTTCGCTTTGAGGGCAGACCTGCCGTCTTTTTCTTCGGACTGGAAAAATACGCGGTTGATTGGCCGCGCGTCAGGCAGGCCCTGCCGCTGAAGCCGCTGTTCTTCTTTCGAAACTCAGGATCGTTTACCGATCCCAACGCCAACGGCGCCTACGCCTGGATTGCACCTGAGACTGCGACTTCGAGCGATCCAATGGGCCTGCAGTATCTTCAGCGGTTCTATTCCAAAGCGCGGGGGTCAAGCAAAATCGCCATGGGCTCCGCATATAAGGGCTTCGATGATGCCGAAGCGGGCTGGGGAAAGGGCCGCGTCATTGATCAGCAATGCGGTCACACCTGGCTGTCCACTTTCGCGGAAGCGTCCCGGTTCTTCTCCGCCGAAAATCAATTGCGTGCTCTGATGATTCCCACGTGGAACGACTACGAGGAAGGCACAGAGATCGAAACCGGCGTCGACAATTGCGTCCGGATCGAGGGCCGGTTAACCGCAGATACTCTCAGCTGGAGCATTTCGGGTCCAGAGGACACGGTTGATCATTATGCGGTTCTTGCGAAGCGTGGCTCCGAATGGATCGAAGCGGCTGATGTCCGACCTGGAATCCATTCGATAGCCCTGAACGAGTTGCGCTTGAGTGACAAGCCGGCCTCCGTTTGTGTGGAGGCGGTTGGCAAAGCTTCCATCCTGAATCATTACTCAGGTCCAATCGAAAATACGCGTCGGGAAGAACCTGGTAGACCTTCCCCCGATCGCTGAGATTGCCTGGAAGGATTAGAATTCTGGGACGGCGAGGTGACTCGTGCTGCCCTTCCATTCTCTTTCGGACGACCTTAGGCATTCAATCCGGCAACTGCAACGGGCACCCGCTTTCTTGATTCTATCGGTTGCGATGCTGGCTGCGGGAATTGCAGGCAGCGCCGCCATGTTCACTGTCGTGGATTCGGTATTGCTGCGGCCTTTGCCTTACCGCAACCCTGACCAACTCGTACAAATCCGTGAGGCAGGCAAGAATGGCGCATCGATGTTCGGCGCGCCCTACGTGGACATCCAGCAGTGGCGGGAGAGAAGCCGAACCCTGCAGGCGATCGCGTTTCACACCTACGACAAGCCGACCTCTTACATCGAGGGCAATACCGGACCGTTGCAGGTGAACACCCCCAAAGTTAGCAAGAATCTCTTCGCAACCCTGGGAGTAAGGCCGGCGATTGGACAAGATTTCGACGCCAATGAATGGGAGAAGCAGTCGAACGAGACGGTTATGCTGAGTGATACCGCCTGGCGCGACGGTTACGGCGCAGATCGCAATATTCTGGGCAAGATCATCCGGGTGAACGGCAACGCCTACACCGTTGTAGGAGTCATGCCACGTGGATTTCAATTTCCTTTCAACCCGGAGAAGCCGCAGATCTGGATTCCTGTCGAACTGGGGGACAGAGATAAGGTCCGGACGAAGAACGAGGCTGTGGATTACACGATCATTGCTCGACTCAAAAATGGGATCAGCCTGCAACAAGCTGAATCGGAGCTAAGAGTAATTCAGTCCGGCGTGGCACGGCTGTACACCGATCCGCACGCCCGGGAAAACGCCGAGACTGTAGAAAGCATGCTTTACAGCGACACCATTGTGGAAGGAAATGTTAAGGAAGCATTGGTGGCATTGCTCGCCGCGGCTGGCATGTTATGGCTGATTGCATCGGTCAATGTCACGAGTTTGATGTTGGCGCGGTCGATTCGCCTGGGGCGCGAGATCGCGGTTCGCGCTGCTTTGGGCGCGAGCCGTTGGCGCATTGCGCAGCAACTTTTTATGCAAGGACTTCTTCTGAGTGCGGCTGCATGCTTGCTGGGACTGGGCGTGGCGTTCGCGGCTCTCCGGGTATTTGAAAGTCAGATTGCGAGCCAGTTGAGTTTTCAGGTCGCCATGCACCTCAATACCACTTTCCTCTTTGTCGTACTGAGTTTGACGGCCGCCAGCGCTGCTGTCTCCTCAGTGTGGCCGGCGATCGTCGCTATCAGAACACCTATCGAAACTGCTCTCAGACAGGGCAGTATTCAGTCCACCGGAGGCGCACACCAGTCGACCCGCAGCACGTTGGTCGTGATTCAGGTCGCAATGTCCGTGGCGCTCCTCGTGGGTTGCGGGCTTCTCTTACGAACGATCCTCGCCATGAGGCAAGTCTCACTTGGTTACCGCACAGATCACATCATCGTGGCCGACATGGTCATTCCGGCGTACAAGTACGAAGGCAAAAACATGACGACGGATCTGTACCAGCCCCTCGTGGAGAGAATTGAGCGCATGCCTCAGGTCGAGGCTGCCGCGTTAACCACGGCTGTACCGTTGGGAAAACGGTTCCCGATTCTGTTCGAGTTCGCGGCCGACGAAAAGGACCCGGACTCAATGCGCCTGGAAGATCTCGTCGCCCAATTTCGCGCGGTCGGTCCCGGTCTGCAAAGGGTATTTGGATTCCGCATGCTGCGCGGAAGGTTCTTCAACGAGTCCGACACCGCAACTTCAGAGCCGGTGGTAGTGGTCAATCGCGCTTTTGTAACAGCGTACTTCGGAGGCAATCGCGATCCGGGAGATGCTGTGGGACAGCAATTTTTGAGTTACGGAAACGACAAACTCGCCTCCATCATCGGGGTCATTGACGACGAACGCCAATCCTCCGTACTCGAGCAGTCCAAGCCGGAAATCGACGTCTGTATCCCGCAGATCACTCCGAAGTCAATGTTCTACGGAACCGCGGAAGGCCTGGCTATGAACCTTGCGATTCGCACCGCGCGGCGTCCCTCCGAGATCATTCCTGAGCTACGAAATGTTTTTCGCAATGCCAGCCCGGAGTTCGCTCAGAGTACCTTTACGACGATGGATCAGGTTCTGCAGGATTCCTACGGCGATCGTCGCCTCGCCGCACATTTACTTCAGTTCTTTAGCGCTTCGGCGCTCTTCCTCTGCGTTGGGGGTCTCTACGGACTGCTGGCATACCTGGTGACGCAACGAACCCGAGAGCTTGGCGTGCGCCTCGCGCTCGGTGCTCAGAAGCGCCAAATGATCTGGTTGATCATGCGGCGTGCGACGCTGATCTTGTTGCTGGGTTCGATCATTGGGCTGGGAATTTCATTTATTGGAACCCGGGTCGTTGCCAACCTTCTCTATGGAGTCAAGGCGCACGACGCATGGACCATCATCGCAGCGACTTTGCTATTGGTTGTGGCGGGGATGTCCGCAGCCTACGTTCCAGCACGAAGAGCAGCGAACGTGAACCCCATGGAAGCTCTACGGAGCGAATAACCGGCGGGTGGCCCACCCTTGCGCACTTCGCAAGGATGGGATTTTAAGGCAACTCAGCGGGCATCACCTTTATTGGCAGCACCGGCGTGGAGCGATTAAAGAAGAAAGACAAGAGTTCAATGGTGTTCGCATTCGAAAATCCCACCCTTGCACAAAACGCAAGGGTCGGCCACCCGCCGTTGATCATTACGCGGTATTTGCGAAGCGTGGCTCCGAATGGATTGAAGCGGCTGATGTCCGACCTGGAACCCATTCGATAGCGCTGACCGAGTTGCGGTTGAGTGGCAAGCCGGCCGTCTTTTTGTGTGGAGGCGGTCGGCAAAGCTTCCATCCTGAATCATTTCTCAGGTCCAATCGAAAATACGCGCTAAGGCTGAAACCTGCAAAAGCCAAGCCGGGCTCCTTTTGTGTAGAGAAGGTCGGCAAAGCTTGATCCCGAATCATTTCTCAGATCCAATCGAAAACCGTTAAACCGGAACCTGAAACCGATCTAGATAATGTTTTAAGATTTAAAAACATCTCAGCCATTGCTATTTGCTGTTGACAATCGACACCAAGGAAGATTATCTATTGGTGTAGAGAATCGACACCAATGCCCAACCGTTCCCGCCTCGATCTCTTGCAGGGAACTCTTGACCTGCTGGTACTCCGAACCTTGCAATCCCGCGGTGCCTTGCACGGCTGGGCCATTTCGGAGCGAATTCGGCAGATCTCGGATGACGTCCTGCAGGCGAATCAAGGTTCGTTGTATCCGGCTCTGCATCGCCTCGAACACCAGGGCTGGATCAGGGCGCAGTGGGGTGTCTCCGAGTTAGGCCGGCGCGCCCGCTTTTACCGGTTAACGAGTTCAGGGCGAAAGCAGCTGCAGCAGGAAGCCGAGAACTGGACCCGTCTGGCAGCAGCCATCGGCAAAGTGCTGGAAATGGCTTGAAAAGGAATTTCTATGACACTGAAGGATCTGTGCTTACGCATCCGAGCACTTTTTCTTCGAGCGCGCGTCGAACAGGAACTCGAGGATGAAGTGGAGTTCCATCTGGCGATGTCGCGTCAGTGCTACCTGGCTGCAGGACATACGGAGGATGAAGCGAGCCGTCTGGCGCGCCTGGATTTCGGGCGAGTGGGTTCTATCAAGGAGGACTGCAGAGGTGCGCGAGGAACAGATAGCATCGAAACCGTGCTGCAGGATGTTCGCTATGCACTGCGCAGTTTCGCTCGCAATCCAGGATTTGTCTTCACGGTGTCAGGAACGATTGCGCTCGGTCTCGGTCTGAATCTCGCCTTGTTCACGATGTTCAATGCTTATGTCCTTCGGCCGCTCTCTGTAAATGACCCCTATAGTTTGTACAGCTTCACTTGGTCTGACCGCACGGGACGCGAACATGGATTCTCCTGGGACCAGTATCAGCACCTTGCGAAAGAAAAACCTGCGTTTTCTGATGTGGCCGCGGTGCAGGGTCTGTACACACGAGTGGACGGTCATCCCTTTCAGGGAGAACTGGTCACCGGTAATTACTTTCAAATGCTTGGAGTCAGCACGACGCTGGGCCGTCCTTTGCTTCCGGAAGATTCTGAGGCACCCGGACGGGAACCTCTCATGGTGCTCAGCTACGAAGCATGGCAAAGCAAGTTTGGAGGTCGGCCAGACATCATTGGCACGAAGATTCTGATCCGCGGTTTTCCCATGGAAGTGATAGGCGTTGCCTCAGCGGAATTTCACGGACTTACGGAAACGCCACGAGACTTCTGGGCTCCCCTGAGCATGTCTCATTTACTCCAGGACGGCCCAGATCTGTTTGGGGCAGGACATCCCGAAGACCTGGGCATCGTCGGAAGGCTCCGTCCGGGCGAAAACGCATTGGGTGCCGAAGCGGTTCTGCTGGCATGGTCTCAAAGGGTGACAGCGCAATTGTCGCAGGACCGCAAGGCCACCGGGGCTCGTCTACAGTCGCAGGCGACCTCGATTCCGCTAACGCCAGAGTTGCTGGTGGTCTTTGGTCCTTTAATCGCAGCGTTCGGGCTGGTTTTAGTGTTGGCATGCACGAATGTGGCGAGCATGATGCTGGCCCGGGGCATCGCTCGGCAGCGGGAGATCGGAATCCGCCTGTCTCTAGGGGCGCTCCGCATACGACTCATACGGCAACTTCTCACCGAAAGCGTTCTCCTGTCCATTCCCGCAGCAGTCCTCGGTTTGGCCATCTCGCGCCTCACCATCGATGCCGTTTTGTGGACGATTCTTACCACTATTCCAAAGGACATGCTCGAACTGGTCCACGACGTGGCGCGCCCAGTCGACTGGCACGTGATTGGATTCATGATCTTGGCTGCGCTCACTTCGGCTTTTCTGTTCGGCCTTGCGCCGGCCATTCAGGCGACGCGCGTCAGCATGTTGTCATCCGTGCATGGCGAGTTGAACCCGAACCTCAGGCCTTCGCGGGTCAGGAACGGAATCGTCATTGCTCAGGTCACAGTCTGTACGCTATTGCTGGTGGCATGTGGCGCACTAGTTCGCACGACCATGGCCATGAGCGCGTTTGATATTGGTTTTCACACCGACCGCTTAATTGCCATGGAAACTACTGAGAGCGGTCGCAGACGGGTAGTCGATGCACTTTCCGCAGATCCAAGTGTGGACAGGATCGTAGCGGTTTCGTCGGTGCCGATCGGAGGGAGAGTGCCGACGCTGAATGCATCTTCGGATAGCGGCGCATCGATCAGCATTGCCCACAATGACGTCTCGCCCAATTACTTCGAGGTCCTGGGAATTTCGCTGCTGCGCGGACGCAGCTTCACAGCCGAGGAGGCAACATCGGAGGCGCCCGTAACGGTTCTCAGCAAGGGAGCGGCCGCTCGACTGTTCCCACATCAGGATTCGCTCGGTAGAACCATTCGCCTGGAAACTCCTCTGCGAGTTGTGCGGGTGATTGGCATTGCCGACGACATTGTGACGTGCTGCATCGCATACGGCAAAGACGCAGCTTTGCTCTATCGACCCACTACTACTTCGAAGAGCGGGAACCTAATAGTGCATGTCCGCGGAGAGGTCGAAGCCGAACGGCACAGGCTCGATACACGGCTGGGAGCATTGGCCCCGGGTGCGATTAACGACATCCATCCGCTCGAACAGTACTGGGCCGTGGGAATTTATGCATTTCGCGCAGCATCCATGATCGGGGCTGCCGTAGGCGGACTCGCGATCCTGCTGACCTTGTCCGGCATTTACGGCGTGGTCTCGTATTTCGTCACCCAAAGGACAAAGGAGATCGGTATCCGCGTCGCGCTGGGTGCGACCACGCGCGGCGTCACTGGGTTGGTTCTAAAGCAGTCTCTACGTCTGACGGTGATCGGAATCTGTGTCGGCGTGGTTCTCAGCGCTGGTGTAGCACGAGTTCTGGCGTCTCAGATGATATTTATGCGTGTGTTCGACGGTGCAGCTTTCGGAATGGGTGTGGTGCTGGTACTCTTTGCGGGACTTATCGCGGGGTACTTGCCCTCTCGCCGCGCGGCACAAATAGATCCTATCCAGACACTTCGTTATGACTGAATCGGAATGCCGAGGCGGGTGCCCCACCCTTGCGCACTTTGCAAGGATGGGATTTAAGGCAACTCAGCGGGCATCACCTTTATTGGCGCACCGGAGTGGAGCGATTAAGAAGAAAGACAAGAGTTCATGGTGTTCGCATCCGGGAAATCCCACCCTCGCACAAAACGCAAGGGTGGGCCACCCGCCTGCAGACCAGAGGTGATTATTGCTTCGCCGTTCCCCAGATTGGGAGAAAAAATTGGGGTCAGTTCCGTTTCCCTTTCGTCTGTCCCCGTTTTTCCAGCCTCTCATCCAACAACTGAATGCCTTCTGCTAGTGCTGAGCGTTTCGTTTTGATGTAGCGCCTCATGGTGGTGCTCAAATCAAAGTTCGGGGCGAAAACGCAGTCAAAACAACTGATGTTCATGGGCGACAGTAATGGCACGAACGTGGTGCAGGATGTAAGGTATCCACCTATGGATGATATTCTGACATCCTCAACATTGCCGATTTCCCTATGGTCACTAAGACTCCGTTCAAAGAAGTCACTGCACGACTCGATGCTTTGACTGAGAAGCTGAAGAGCACAACCGATGAGGATGAACGACGTAGGCTGCTGAAAGAATTCCGAGCCCTGCTTGGCAAGGCAGACGCGACAACTTCCGAACGCTAAAGCCGGAGCCCTGAAAGGACTGAGGCTGTGAGGACCCCTGCGACTACTTCCAAAGGGCCTAGGCAGATTAGGTTCGACACTGCCGAGCATCAGCAGTGAACTGCGCCGTAGCGGAGGCATCATTGAGTCCGAGCGCTACATTGAAAGTTCTCATCGCGGACGACTCCTCATCCGTGCGTCGTGTTTTGTCCGGTCTGGTTAACCGAAATCCAAATTGGGTCGTGTGCGGTGAGGCCGTCGATGGTGAAGAGGCAGTCCGAAAGGTAACGGAGTTGTCCCCTGAGGTTGTTCTTCTGGACCTTTCGATTCCCGTCATGGATGGGGTGCGAGTGACGAACATTCTCAAAGACAAATACCCTAACGTTCGCGTCATTCTCATTAGCGAACAGGACGCAAGCATTATGTGCTGCCTCGCTGAAACACTGGGAGTCTTGGGCATACCAAAGTCGCGGCTCGCCTTCGATCTAATCCCCGCTCTCACTTCCGTAGCTTCTAGTCTTCGGGCGCCAAGGCTGCGGTGTTAGCCGCACGTCCGAGGCGTCTCCCCTGACCACCATCTCACAGGGTCCAAGCGAGAGTTAGTTGTTTCCAAGGCTGCCCTGCAGCCTTCTACGTACCAGCTAAGGGCTAACGCGAGACCACCACCAGTCTCCCTTCTCCCGCCATCGATGTAGAAGCATTTCTAATGCAACAAGCAACAGACCTAAAATCTGCTGCTCAGTCAAGAATTGCAAGATGATCAATATCTAGAGTCATCGTAATAGTCGCGATCTCTCCACCTGCGATTCGTCGATTCGTAACCCTCGCGGAAGCCGCGACGGTAGCCGTCTCGATAGCCGTCCTGAAAAGATTCGACGGGCCCCATCCATGACTGATAGCCGTGAGTGGCCTGTTCCAAGGCTCTCACACTAATGTCGCCGGGGTCATTTTCCCGTCCCTCATGCTGACCCTTGCGGTACCCATCGCTATAGCCGTTCTGAATTCCGTATGCGTGGGCCTGATGCGCACTGCCACGGTCGTAATAGTCGCCATGGTACCGGTACCGTGCAGAGGCGCAACTGCTGAGCGCCATCGCGGTAGCGAATAGAGCAACAACGAAAGCTGTTCGTATAGCACGTCTTTTCATCCTTCCTCTCCTCCGAGCGCTTCATTACGAGTGGCTACCAGTGCCAACACATCTCCCAGCTTTTTGTCTCGCCGGAAAACACTGTATTTCCCCTGCAACGACCCGGTCGTGAGGAAAAATGGATCGTGAGTGCAATGGCGATTTCGCAAAAATGAGTACGTCGCGGGAGGGGCACCAATGCACTGAAAAGCCTTATCCCGAGCCTATTTTGCCGGGGCTGCAACCCCGGCGCAGGCGGAAGTTCAGTACAACCCTGTTTTCCTCCACTTGCATCTGAAATCCAAATTGCCCGGGGCCGTTCCGCAAGCCCTCCTAGTTCTCCCCTGCCGCAAGCCCTGTGCCGCGAGAACTCCTTGTAGACGTACGATCCAACCACCAATAGGAGCTTCCAATGATTCACCGCAGCTTGAAACTACGTATGACCACGATGATTGCCCTCTTGTCTTTCTGTACCCTGACCATGGCCGCCACCGGCGCAATGGCGCAGCCCCCCGCTCCGCCCAAGGTTCCACATTCCGCCAGTGCGTACGTGCAGTGGGCCGACGGTACCGGAAACACCTTGACCGGCCTGATCCACATCACAAATTTCTCCATTCAGGGTAACCAGCTCGTAGCTGAGGGCGTATTGAACGGCATCGTCACCCGGGACGGAACTCCAACTACCATCACTCAGAACGTGGCTCTGCCGGTGATGAGTGCTGATCCCAGTTGCAGCCTCGTGAACCTTGTGCTGGGCCCGCTCCACCTGAATGTCCTGGGGCTTGTCATTGACCTCAACCAGGTCGTGCTCAACATCACCGCGGTCCCGGGTGCTGGCAACCTTTTGGGCAACCTGCTGTGTGCCGTGGCGAACCTGCTGAATGGCGGAGGACCTCTGAGCACCTTGCTGACCCAGCTCCAAACTCTGTTGAACCAGATTTTGGCTGCGCTTTAAACCGTGATGGGGAGGGAGGAGTCCCTCCCCATGACGACCACGGGAACATCGACACACATAAGAAGAACGGTTTCCACGCTGAATTGAATGCTGAGTCTAAAAAAACGCCCCGACTTGGCAGCCGGGGCATACAGAGAAAAGTTGCTTTACTCTCTACTCGCTACTCCCTGAAATAGACTGTCAGATGCCCTACGCAGCGGCACTACAGCAAAGCGCCCGGGTGCGAATGGGCCTTGCTGTAGACGCCTAGCATTCTGCCGATTGCAGATTGTATGAATCTGGTTTGTGAGACCCATTGGCCAAGGTAGGCTACTCGGACACCCTCACACTCAGACAGCAACCCCGAAGTAAAACGAAGGCATCCCAAGTGGGTTATGAAACAGTTGGCATTGCTTTTGGTAATGGGGACTGCGTTGGTGGGCTGCGGCGCGGGTCACGCGAATTTAACCAGCATCTCGGTCAGTCCGGAATCGGCGACGGCCTCTAGCAGTCAGGGGCAAGTGGGGTACACTGCCACCGGCAATTTCGCGAATGGCAAGAGTCGGGAACTGTCGCAAGTGGACGGCCTCTCGTGGAAGACGTCGCCAACGAGTAGCGGGTCAGTTGCAGCCACCATTGGTTCGACAGGCGAAGTCACTTGCTCGGCACCCGGGACAGTCACTATCACAGCGAGCGCTCCCGAAAACCTAAGTTTCACTGTGAATAATGGAGTGCAGAACACGTCAAAGACAATAAGCGGAACTGCTTCGCTAACCTGCGAGTAAATCACGCTTCAATCTTTGCTCCCGAGTGCTCCGTTGCCCTCCGGCAGCGATCATCGCGACGTCGAGTTCGCTTCGAGAGATGCAGCCGATTGATGATATTTATGCGCGTCTTCGACGGTGCAGCGTTCGGAATGGGTGTGTTGCTGTTTGCGGGACTTGTCGCGAGGTACTTGCTCTCGCCGCGCGCACAAATTGAAGCTATCCAGACACTTCGTTATGACTGAATCGGAGGCTGAGATTCCGCATCCGGGCCTGCTTTTCTTGACACTTTCGCCCTCTGCCAATTATTCTAAGTCTTGCTCCTTGCGGTACTTACGCCTCTTGGCGTGCTCCGCGGGCTGTTATCGGCGCGATTGCCGCGGAGGTTTCGCCATGTTCCTGGACATCAAACAATTGGAACTTCATCCTCTGGATTTCGAGGAGGAGTTTCAGCCTGGGGTCATCGACCTCGGGCAGGAAGCCAGGCAGGGTACGCCGCTCAAGGCCTCAGGGCATGCAGAAGTAGTTGAGGAGCATCATGGCAAGCACGAGGTAATCAAAGACATCCGCCTGCGAGGGCGCCTGTCCGCTGGGATGGAGTTGCAGTGCGCCCGCTGCCTGGAACCGGTGACGCAGGATATTCAACGAGAATTCGAGCTTTTGTATCGCCCGCTCGGGGCTGATGCCGGCAAAGACGAGCTCTCGGTCACCGACGCTGAAGCCGAGATCGGCTATTATCAGGGAGAAGGGCTTCTCCTGGAGGATGTGCTGCGTGAGCAAGTGCTGCTCGCGTTGCCGTTGAAGGTTACCTGCCGCGCAGACTGCAAGGGGCTGTGTCCGCAGTGCGGCAAGAATCTGAATCAGGAACAATGTTCCTGCTCCAGAGAAGTAGAAGATCCGCGCTGGGCAGCTTTGAAGGATGTGCGCAGCCGCCTGGAACGCTAAGCGACTAGCTCGTAACATGCAGAGTGAACGGGTGCTCCCGTCCTTGTCGTCTTGTGTGCGACAGGGCGGAGACTTTGACTTCAAGAGTTTCAGCGCGGGCGTGTGAGCTCCGCGAGAAGGAATCGATAATGCCAAATCCCAAACGCCGTCATTCCCAGAAGCGCACCTCTACCCGGCGCGCTCATGATGCTCTGAAGGGCCATTCACTTTCTGAATGCCCCAACTGTCACGAGAAGAAAATGCCGCATCGTGCCTGCCCGAAATGCGGTTACTATAAGGGACGCGAAGTTCTCGACGTTGAAGAAGCCAGCTAGCCCTACACACCATGCCTAGCGTGATCGCGCTGGACGCGATGGGATCCGAACGCGCTCCCAAGCCAGAAATTGAGGGCGCGATCCAGGCCGCACGTCAATTCGGCTTGGCCGTCCTGCTGGTGGGCCCGGAGAATATCGTCCGGGCCGAATTGGACCGCCATCGCTCGGTCGCCCGCCTGCCCATTGACATTGTCCATGCCAGCGAATGCATCACCATGGACGATAAGGTGGAAGCGATCCGCGCCAAGCGCGACAGTTCCATGCGTGTTGGCCTCCGCCTGGTGCGGGAGGGGCGCGCCCATGGGTTCGTGACCGCGGGCAATACTGGGGCAGCCATGGCGACGGCGAAGATCGTGCTGGGCGCCGTTCCTGGTGTGGATCGCCCGGCATTGGCCGGCGTCTTTCCCACTGCACCCGGCAATCCTGCCATGCTGCTCGATGTCGGCGCCAATGTCGATTGCACGCCGCAAAACCTGGAGCAGTTCGCCATCATGGGGGATGTATATTTCCGCGCCATGTTCGGAAAGCCTGCTCGTGTGGGCCTGCTGTCCATCGGCGAGGAAGAAACCAAGGGCAACGAACTGACCCGCGAAGCCTTTCAGCGCCTGAAGCAGCTTCCGCTCAATTTCGTTGGCAACGTGGAAGGCCGCGACCTTTACAACGGAGAGGTCGATGTAATCGTCGCCGACGGTTTCGTGGGGAACGTTGCCTTAAAAATTTCGGAGGGCGTTGCCAATCTGGTGCGCACGGCACTGAAAGAATCGCTGAAGGCGACCATCACCCGCCAGGTCGGGGCATTGCTCTCCCGCAGTGCCTTCGAAGATTTCAAGAAGCGTCTGGACCATACCGAGTACGGCGGTGCTCCCCTGCTGGGCGTGAAAGGCGTTTGCATCATCACTCACGGCTCGTCGAATGCGAATGCCATGAAAAATGCTCTCCGGGTTGCGGCAGAGTTCGGCGAAAGCGCGATCAACCAGTCTATTGAGCGCGGACTGGCAGCGCTCCATCAACCTGCAGTCAGCAGTACTTGACCTCAATTCAAATTTGTCATCCTGAGCGCAGCGAAGGATCCAGGCAGTCTTCGTGAGTCGCGAAGAACCCGTTGCGGATAACAATGCAAACAAGGATATGAACGAGGCAAAGAAAATCGCTCTCCTCTTCCCCGGCCAGGGTTCCCAAGTCATCGGCATGGGAAAAGAACTCGCGGAGAAGTATCCCGAGGCCCGCGACACCTTCGCAGAAGCTGATGACGCCGTCGGCTACAAGCTCTCGCAATTGTGCTTTGAAGGTCCGGAAGAAAAGCTTCGGATGACCGAGATCACGCAGCCCGCAATTCTCACCACCTCTGTTGCTGCTCTCCGAGTTCTCGAAGCCCGCATACCAAAACCATGCTCGGTGGCAGGGCATAGCCTGGGCGAATACTCCGCCCACGTCGCGGCTGGAACGTTCACATTTGCCGACGCTGTGCGCACCGTCCGCAATCGGGGCAAGTACATGCAGGAAGCCGTGCCCGTAGGTGTAGGGACCATGGCCGCCATACTCGGCATGGAATTTGAAAAGGTTGCGGCGGTTTGCGACGAGGCCGCCAACGGCGAAGTTTGTTCCCCCGCAAACATCAACTCTCCGGAGCAAATTGTCATTTCCGGCAATACCGCTGCGGTTGAACGCGCCACCAGGCTCGCCGATGAACGCGGCGCCAAACGCGCCAAAGTGCTGCCCGTGAGCGCACCATTCCATTGTGCGTTGATGCAGCCAGCGCAAGATCGCCTCGAAGCCGATTTGAAAAAGATCACGATGTCTAAGCCCGTCTATCCGGTGGCGTGCAATGTCGATGCCGCCATGGTCACGGACAACAATCACGCGCTCGAAACGCTGGTACGGCAGGTCACGGGCTCAGTGAAGTGGGAGCAATGCATCCGCTTGCTCATCGCACAGGGGGTAGAAATATTTATCGAGGTTGGACCACAAAAAGTTCTCTGCGGCCTGATGCGCCAGATCGATCGCTCGAAAACCTGCTTCAATGTTGGCGATGAGGCGACCCTGACCAAGACTCTGGAAACCCTGGGCAAAGCTCACGCCTGACGCTTCACTAGTGGAACAGTAGTTCGCAGGGGGGATAACTCAGAGTTTTATCCGATTTCTCGACCCAGACCTGCGCGTGCTCCGTACGATCATTTACGACTACATCGACCACGACTCCACTGCCCGGCCCGGGGCAGGTGCTTGCTCCATAGACTTTGTGCGTCTTGATCAAGCCCCACTGACCACCCGGTCCCCAGTCGCGGTAAAACTCATTAAACGGATACTTCGAATACTTCTCCTGGTGCTGAGCCCAGTTGGGATCATGCATCCAGATGCCGTATGCCGTCTTGTAATCCTGTTTTTGCAAAGCATCAAAAAAATGACCTACGGTCCACTCCTGCGGGAGAAAGCGAAAGAACCAGACAATGACAAACGCAACCACCAAAATGGCGATCACGGAAATGATCCGCATCGTCTTCTTCCGCGATTTTTCGGGATCGTATTGTTTCGCGTCCAGCAGCGTCATACGTCTAGCATAACGGACGCAGCGCAAGCATGAAAAGTTCCCGCGAAGGAACTGAGTAGATCAGTAATTTAGGAATTTCGTAGTTGCGTCTGTTCTGGGAGCAATGTGCGGGAAAGCGCCGCAATCTCAGGTTTATCGTTTTCATCCTGAGCGAGGCGAAGCAATCTATGGACTTTGCTCATGGCGCGAATATGCAGAGATCCTTCGCTTTGCTCAGGATGACAGAGTTGGTGTCCAACTCGCCAAAATGATTACAGGGTCCTCTTAAACAGCGGGATCGCAATGCCCAGCGTGACTGCGGCGAAGATGGAGAGAAACAGCATGTCTCCCCAGACCGCCGAAAGGGTGGTCTCTTTCAGCAGCAGACACTTGAAGCCGTCCACCGCGTAGGTAAAAGGATCGCACTTCGCGATAGCCCGCAGCCACCGCGGGAACGCTTGGATGGGGTAAACCGAGCCGCTCGGGAAGAACAGCAGAGTGTTGAGAATTCCAAACATCGCCCGGGGCACCAGCGGATCCTCAATCCTCACCATCAGCAGAAACATCATCGTGTTGAATGCCAGAGATGTCAGGACGATCATGATCACCAACCCAAGCGCAGTGAGGGGATTGAAGATGGTCGAGACGCCTGCGAGAAGGGAACCTATGCCAACGATGATGACTCCGGTCATGACCGCTTTAATGGCTCCCGCCAAATTCAACCCGAGCACCAGTTCGAGCTTCGTAATCGGCGTCACCAGGTAGCCTTCGTGCACGCCGCGCGCCTTGTCGTCGATGTAAAGCATTCCGCCACCGATCATGACCGACACAAACATCGCCAGCACCAGCGATCCCGGCAACAGATATTTCATGTACTCGATATAGGGATAGAGTTCGACAATATCAAGCGCGGTTTGCTGCAGGATGCGCGGAGACGCGGTGGGCTGATTCAGAGCCTCGGTCAGCTGGCTGAGTTCAGTCTCCACCGCTGAACTCATAAAATTATCGCTATTGTCCACGACCAGAGCGATACGCGGATGGTTCTCTTCGTACACGCGTCGCGAGAACTGCGGCGGAATGATCACCGCTCCTTGCAGCTTCCCGTTCCGCACATCCTCTACTGCCTGCTTGTCGTCATCGTAGGAAACCGGCACAAAGGTGCGAATATTCGCCCGTACAGAATCGAACGCCTCGCGCACTCTCAGCGCCTGTGGTCCGCCATCTTGATCGACAATCGCCACCTTGGCGTCGCGAATTTTACCGCCAAAGGCGTTGCCCAAAATGATCAACTGCACCAGTGGAAAAATCATGGACGCGAGCATCAAAGCGGGGGAGCGGAAGAATTTGCGCATCTCGCGCTCTACGATGGCCATCATTCGATTCATAAAGAGTCCTGAGTCGCTAGTCGTGAGTCCTGAGTTGTTGGTGCTGAGTGCTGCCGGGGTCGCGTAAAGAATGCATTAAGCCGCAAATGGCATCCCAGTTCATCGGTCTTGTGTGTCACTTCGTAACAATCAGAACCGCGCAGGCAGGCACGTCCCGACTACAACCTGCAGCCCTATAGGATACCGCGCGCGCCATCCTTCAGGAGACAGTGTGCATCAGAGTTGTGGGTCAGAGAGGCCCACTTTTGCCGACGCAGACCAAACGTGTGCGGAGCCGGAAGAAAGGCGAGGGAGACAGCTTACTAGCTGGAGAATTCGAGCGGCACAGAACTCTTCGCATCATCTCCGTCGTTTCGATTTTAGCGTTATCCACGTTGATCCTGGTTGGACTCTTCGCGCCGGGGCTGAAATATTCACTGGTCGTACCTCCTGAAGTTGCGGTTGACGAGCAGGCATTCTTGAATGAGTTGGAACCGTTAGTAAGCTCGAAAATCACGCGCAACAACCAAATTGAAGTCATAGAAAACGGCGAGAAGTTTTACAGCGCTGAGTTGGAAGCCATGCGTCAGGCCAGCCATAGCATCGATGTGGAAGCTTATATCTTCCACAAGGGCCAGGTAACCGACGAAGTACTGGATGTGCTCACCGAGCGGGCCAGGGCCGGTGTACACGTCAACCTGGTGATGGACGCGCTGGGAAGCCTGTCCACGCGCAAGAGGTATTTCAAGCCGCTGAAAGACGCAGGCGGTCACGTGGAGTGGTATCACCGTTTGCGGCTGCACAACTGGTTCATCACGAATAACCGCACGCACCGGGAGATGACGATTGTCGACGGTTCCACCGCATTCGTCGGAGGCGCAGGATATGCAGACTGGTGGCGGTTTGGAACGAAGGGCAAACCGCGCTGGCGTGACACGATGGTCCGCGTACAAGGCGACGCAGTGCGCGGGTTGCAAGGCGCATTCGTGGAGAACTGGCTGGAGGCTTCGGGACAAATTCTTGACGGGCCCGACTATTTTCCGCTGCTTAAGACTGACCCAGGCAATGTCACAGGCCTGGTCGTCTGCAGTACTCCGTCTTCGTCTATGGGTTCTACGCGCGCCCGCGTGTTGTTCCAAACTTTGATAGCGGCTGCCCGCAAATCGATCTACATCACGACACCATATTTCCTTCCGGACCGCAGCATGCGCGAGGAATTAGTGCGCGCTAAAAAGCGCGGCGTGACGGTTAAGATCATTGTTCCCGGCATGCATAGCGATCACGCCCTGACCCGCAGTTCGGGCAGAAGCGCTTACGGCGATCTGCTGAAAGCCGGAGCTGAGATCTATGAATATGAAGCGTCCATGATTCACGCCAAAATCACCATCATCGATGGTGTGTGGAGCGTAGTGGGATCCACCAACCTCGACAACCGCTCGTTCGGCATCAATGACGAAATCAACCTCGGCGTGCTCAATTCGCAGGTGGCCACGAGGCTCACTCAAGATTTCACGGATGACGCTTCCCATTCAAGGCGGGTCACCCTGGCGGAGTGGGAGAAGCGTTCCGTCTTCGAGCGTGCGCTCGAATGGGTTGGCTGGCTGGTAGAACGTCAGCAATGACTACCCGCATTCGCGTCGCGACCTACAACATCCATAAATGTAGAGGGCTTGACCGCCGTACTAGTGCGGATCGCATCGCAGCCGTGATCGCTGAACTCGACGCCGACGTGGTGGCACTCCAGGAAGTTCTGGATGTACAAAATGGGCGGCCCGAGTTCAATCAGGCCCGACAAATCTTCAGCAAGCTGGGAGGTTACGAGTGGTGTTTTGGAGAGAATCGCAGGCTGCATGGCGGAGCGTACGGAAACATGACATTGAGCCGCTTTCCGGTGCAGGTTTGCCAGAATTACGACGTCACGTGGCGCAATCGCGAACGACGCGGCTGCTTGCGCACTGACGTCGTCCTGAGCAAAAACACAGTGCTGCACGTCTTTAACGTCCATCTGGGCACAAGTTACATGGAAAGGCGGCATCAAGCGCGAACGCTATTAAGCCACGAGGTGCTGAACCATACGGAGTGCTGCGGGCCAAGGATAGTGGTCGGGGATTTCAACGAGTGGACCCGCGGTCTAGCGTCGCGGCTGATGAGAAATGCGTTTGAAGTAGTCGAACCAAGGGAATTTCTACGCCACGCCCGCACGTATCCCGGAATTCTTCCGCTGCTGCATCTCGACCATTTCTACTACGACGAGGAGCTTTCGCTGAGACATTTCCATTTACACCGAAGTCGGAAGGCGCTGATCGCATCCGATCACCTGCCGCTAGTGGCGGAATTTGAAACGAAAGTTACTGGCACATGAAATCTACTGAACAGCAATCTGGTTTCCTCACGATTGCTACCCGAAAGGTAATGAGGTAGTGCAAACATGCGCAAGAATGGGACCAACACTGAGAAAGGCTTTCATGTCTTTGCCACACTGGCGGCGAATTTGGTCGGGACGAAATGGGCTTTCCTGGCCGCCCTGCTCGTCATTGGGTTGTGGCTTGTATCCGGGCCCTACTTTCACTACTCCGACACGTGGCAACTCATCATCAATACGGGAACGACCGTCGTCACTTTTCTCGTAGTGTTTCTGATTCAGAACACGCAGAATCGGGACGCCCGCGCCATTCACCTGAAACTCGATGAAATCATCAAGTCCATTGATCAGGCGCAGAATGAGATGATTGACATCGAACATCTCTCGGATGAGGAATTGCAGAAACTTGCCGACAAGTACCAGAAGGTGCGAGAGGAATGCGACAGCCGGAGCCATCGGCGCAAGCAAAAACATTGAGGGCTGCAGGACGGCGCGGAGGCAAAGCGCCACAGAATACGTCGCGTCATAAAGCGATTCAGGGGCGAGCCGGCGAGCCAGTTTGAAGTACGGCACCGCCGGGAGGTGTACAATCGTTGCCGCTCTATGGAGGTCATAACACTGTGACAACGAGAACTGCTATTTCGATCATTATGCTGCTCTGTTGTTTCGCTCTCTGCCCCAACCTTAACGCTCAGGCCGGCGGCGACGTGGCCGCTCATATCAAGCAGCTGCAACAGCAGTCCAGAGATGCGCAGATGAAAAGCGACGCCTCATGGGCGCAGCAGCATCTGGCCGACGGATTCGTCGCCGGAAACAGCTGGGGCGACTGGCAGACGAGGGAGGACTACATAAAGGACCTGCAGAATAAAACCAGCAAGTGGAAGAGTGGCAACATCAGTGACGTGAAGGTGGCGACCTTCGGCCCCAACACCGCCGTGTCGCATTACACCTTCACTTACGACGCCGAACTCCAGGGCAAGCATCGGGCACGAACTGTGATCTGCAGCGACACCTGGCTCAATGATTCAGGCACATGGAAGACGGCCTCGACCCACTGCTCGCTGGTCAAGGGCGAGTAGCGGCGACGCGGTGCTTCAGTCCGCTGCCACAAAGGATTTTTACCTAACTCGGAAGATGCGGCACGGCCGGCGTTCCTTCCGCTTGCTTTAACGACCTTGGAAAGGAAGTCAAAGTCCCCACCCTCTCGCAAAACCGCGAGAAGGGTGGGGCACCCCGGCCGCTGTGAGAGCCTCAAAACGATACGCGGGCGCTTAATTGAATTTCACGGCCAGGCGTCATGGGCATCGTGATTGTGCCGAACTGCGGCGTGTTCACAAAGCGGTTGGGAGTTCCAAGGTTGACCATATTGAGGGCATTGAAGGCTTCGCCACGGAACTCGAAGCTCGATCTTTCTGTCAGGTGAAAGCTGCGCACAATTGCGATGTCCAACGTGCGCAGCGGCGGGCCGTAGACTGAGTTGCGTCCCACGTCGCCGAAGGTGTAGGCGGGGGGAGCGGCGAATGCGGCGGGATTGAACCATTCCGCGGGGCTGTGCGTGCCTGGGCCGAAGATCGGCTGGCCGGTATAGTTGGCGCGAATCGGATTTTCGCCCAGCACCGTGCCTGCATTGGCGGTATCGCCGAACACCGAGATGGTAAAGGGCATGCCCGACTGGATTTGAAAAACCGTGCTCAGCTGCCAATTTTGCGTGACGACTCGAGTCCATGAGGAGCGAGTGAATGCGGGAATGTTGTATACACCGCTCAATGCGAATCTATGGCGCACATCACAGGCAGGACCCTTCTCAGCGGCGAGGTTGCTATTGTTTTGCGGGATCGCGCTTTCATCCATGGGAGAACGAAAATCAGGAGCATCGCTGAGATTTTTCGCAAAGGTGTAGTTAGCGAGAAGACTCAGGCCGTGGGAGTACCTGCGGCGTACGTTCACATATCCCGCGTCATACCAGCTTTGGGCCGTGTCTTCCAGCAGGTTAATCGTGCTTACCGGGAAGGTCTGGCTCTGAATGACAGCGTCTGTGCTGCTGGGAATCAGCACCGTGTTTGGGACGAAGCTCAACGTCTTGAAGGGGCGCCGCGGGCCAAGCGGTCCCGGACCTGGCGGCGCATTATTGATCAGGTGGGAGCGTTGCAGGTGGAAACCGCGGGCTCCGAGATAGCCGATTTCGAGTGTAGTGTCTGATCCCAGAGTCTTTTCGATTTGCGCGTTCCACTGCTGAATGTACTCGGCAGGAGCGTGGGGATCGAAGGCGGTGAAGCTCACCGTCGTAGCGGGCAAGGCGCCTTTACCGAGTACGGGGGTCCCGAAATTAAGCGTATTCGCCAGCAAGGAAGCCGGAGGCGTGAAGTTGTCCGCCTGTTGCGTCTCCGGAAATACGTAGGGCACATTATGCCGCTGATTGCACCAGGTATTCTGATCTACCGGCGTAAAGAAGATTCCGTAACCTCCCCTGAGCACGATCCCAAACCTCGGCAGGTTCTTGGCGATTCCAACTCGCGGCGCAACATTGTGCTTGTTTGAGTACATAAGCCCGGTCGGGTAGCCATTCTCCCCGCCAATAAATACGGACGGCACACCATTGTTAAAGATCAAATTGCTGTTGGTTTCTCGAAGATCATAGAGAGGACTGGTGTACTCATAGCGCAGTCCGAGGTTGACTGTGGTGGTGGGAGTCATCTGCCAACTGTCTTCGGCGAAGCCGTCGTAGCCCCAGTTGCGCAGATTCATCTGCGGGACACCCGCCTGGCGTTGCTTGACGGTGGGAAGCGTCAGCAGCAGGCTGGCCAAACCGGAGCCGCTGCCATCGTTGAAGCCAAACTGGGTAGTGTATCCATTGGTGAACTGGTAGTAGCCGCGGTTCTGAAAAAAGCCCCACATAGGCCAGATGAACCGCCGCGCATCGCCGCCGAAGCGCAGGGCATGATGGCCATGCTGCCACGCGAAGGTATCACGCAGTTCGATCGTGGTGTCCCATGCGTGCATCGGAGTGGCGGCAAAGGTGTCGCCGATGCCGGTGTAGCCCTGCGCGGCGAACCAGGGTGCGCCCCAGGCGCCGGGCCCGCCGAATCCGATGCCTTCGATACCCAGTTGCCCGACGATGTCGTTCTTGCTGTTGTTCTCCGAGGTGTGATCCATGGAGAGACGGGACATTGCGAGCGATGCGGTATTTAGCTTGTTACTCGAGAAAACGTGTGTCCAAGAAATGACGGCATGTTGCGAGAAATTGTCGAAGTTGGCGCCGAACCCCGGCAGATTCTCGCTAGTCGAGGTGCTTCCGTTGCTGGGTGAGAAACCCCGCTCGGAACTGAGTGAATATCGCGCCATGATGCTGTCGTTATTGGCGAAGTTGTGGTCGAGGCGAACGGTTCCCTGGTTCTGGAAGTGGTTTTCATTGCGGATATCCAAATAGTTGTTCGAGTCCCGGCCTGAGGACATGGCCATCATGTTGGGTTGTGGAACGTACCGAAGCAGAAATGCCTGAAGCTTGGGATTAATGCGGTCGCTTGGGATCTGATTATTGGGAAACTGGCTGCGCGTGTAGGGATAGTTGGAAAGACCGGTGGGTAAAGCGGGATTGTAATTCGGATTGGCAACCGCAGTCGTGGGGTCATAAATGTTCACGCTCGCCATACTGAAATCGCCCATGATTTCGTCGCGAGTGGGAACGGTGAGGATCTGAGCATCGGCTTGGGCGAGGCGAAGACCTTCGTAGTTCACAAAGAAGAAAGTCTTTCTCTTTTTCCCCATGAGGGGGCCGCCGAAAGAAGCTCCGAAATTATTGCGCACGAGATGGTTGTTGCCCATGGATTGGAATGGGCTGGCATCCATGGCGCCGTTGCGGAGAAATTCATATGCCGTCCCGTGGAATGCGCTCGTGCCGGAGCGCGTGGCGATGTTGATCTGTCCGCCGCCGGCTCCGCCCATGTCAGCGGTGTAGCTGCTTGTCGCAACCTGGAATTCCATCACTGAATCGGGAGACGGACTGAGATTCTGGGTATTGAAAGTTGGGTCGGTGTTGGTGGCGCCGTCGAGCAGGAAGAAATTAGCGTTGGGCCGGGCTCCCCCGATGACCACTGCGGAGCGCTGCCCAGGCCGCCAGTACAGGGGATTGCTCTGCCCGGTCTGGGCGCCAAAGCCGACGTGAGCCCCCGGAACCGTGAGCACGAGATCAATCAGCATGCGGCCGTTCAGAGGTAGCTCCTGAATGGATTTTGGTTCCACCACCTCACCGACGGCGGCGTCGATGGTGTGAAGAACATTCCCTGCGGCGCTGACGTCGATGCCCTCCTGCACTGCACCGACTTTCAGCGGAACATCCAGCGATAATTGCTGACCGACTTCCAGATGCAACGACTTCTGAACAGGTGCGAAACCTGACGCTGTGGTGGTGAGATCGTAGTCGTCGGGCAACAGCGCGGGTGCGTAGAATAATCCGCTCTCGTTGGTGGTGACGGTACGAGTGGCTCCGGTGCTGAGAGCTTTGAAGACCAATGTGGCATGTGCAACGGGGAGAGATTGCGAGTCTCGAACCGTGCCGGAGACTGCGGCATAGTTGCTTTGCGCGAGAGCCGCGGGAGAAAGGGCCAGAGCACACAACAGCATCCACAGTATTCGCATGAACTATGAACTTCCCCACAGAAAATTCCCGGGCGGCGTTGGAGTCCGGCAGTAGAGGTGAATTCACTCCGTGACGGATTGCGCACGAGTGTCGAAAACTTTAGCGACGAAGTCGGGCGGCATCAATAGCAGGAAAACACTAGTGGCGCGTGTCACGGGAGGTGCTAGGGGCGGCGTGACTCGGCGTCTATCTGCAATGGGAAAAAAGCGGAGACGGCCATCCCCATATGCATTTACTACCAGGTGTTGTAGGCGGTGCCGTCGCTGGCGCTGGCTGTTGAGGCGGAGTGGACGTCGGTGATGCCGGGTTCCTGCTGGTCGACGGCCATCATGACATCCTCTTGTACGACTTCCCAGTTGGGTTGGCGGGTCAGGGGATCGAGAGGGATCTGCCGCAGATATCCGGCGGTGACCAGGTCATCGAGAGATTGGGGCGCTTTCTGCTTGTCGAGCGTGTACTGCGAGATGACGGAGCGGAGAGTCGCCAAGTTAGAGCGCAAAACGGACTCGCGCGCCTGGACTACCGACTGGTTGTAGACCGGCATGGCAACAGAGGCCAAGATCATGATGATGAAGATGACCATCATGAGTTCGAGCAGGGTGAAGCCGCGGCAGTTCCTGGCGGTTGAACGACGGATCCTCGAACTCGGGCGAAATTCCCCCCTCTCGCCATATGCGTGAGCAATGGCGCACCCTTGATAGTGCCGGCGATTCCGGTTTTTCAGAAACCCTGACATCTACCAGTCCTTGTACTTAGTGCCATCCAGCCCGGTGCCTTGGGATTTTGTATAGACATCGAAAACGCTCTGCCCGCCCCAGGAATCGGAGTCAGGATCATCTTGCATCGAGCGCAGGCCCCACTCTTTGCTGTGCGTCATGGGATCTGTAGGAATAGAACGCAGGAAGCGATATTTCTTGCTGGCTTGGCCTTCCACGCCTTTCACCAGGGTTTCGAGATCGGGGGGGTATCCCATGCTGTCGACCTTGGTCTGGAACATCTGTCGGTCGGCGGCTTCCTTGTAGCGATCGATGGCGTCGCGCATCTCCCAGAGGTCCTGGCGGAGCTGCTTTTCCTTTTCGCGCTGGATAGTCACGCGGGCCAGTGGCAGGGCCATCATGGTGAGGATCGCCAGGATCGTGGTGGCAACCATCAACTCGATGAGCGTGAAGCCGTTTGCTCGTGTTCGGTTATGAGATCTCGAGAACGTCATAGCATCACATCTTTAAAGTCAAAATCCCCACCCTCTCGCAAAACGCGAGAAGAGTGGGGCACCCCTCCAATCAGGGGCGCTTACTGGACCGATACCGCTGCCTGGGCACCATTCACTGTGATCGCCTGCAGGCCGGGGTCGCGGGCTCCGCCGCGCGTGATCGTGAGCGGAGTCTGGCCCGAGGCCTTGGCTTCAAAGGTCATGGTCACTACAGCACCCTGGCCGGAAACTCCTCCTGCGCCGGGAGGGCGCGTCGCGGTAATCTGCGACTGTCCCAAACCCTCATCTTCGCGGTGCACCAGAGCGACCGCCTGTCCGTCTTGCGAGAGGAATCCGCCGTTGGAAACGTTCACGAGTTGCAGAATCTTTGGATCGTAGTTCAGCTGCACGGGCACGGAATATACGTTCTGCGCGCCGGAAATCAATAGATTCACGGCAAATGTGTTTCCTTTAGTGGCCTGAACAGTCGGCGGATCGAACAGGAAACTCGCCGCGGGATTCGAGGGCTGACCAGGATTGGTTTGCCGCGTCGACGGCTGGGTGGGAGTCGCCGGATTCACCGGTGCAGGCGTAACCGAAGGCGAACCCGGCGCAGCAGTTCCCTGCGATCTGCTGGAGATGTGGCGCAACTCGATAGTGGTCGCGGTGCCGATATCGATCGGACGCTGGTTGAGTTCCTGCACGTCGCTGCCGCGGATGATATGCGGCACGATGGCAAAGACAATCTGATTTTCGGAATGATCCTGGGTGGTTTGTCCGAACAAGTATTTCAGGATAGGAATCTGGGCGAGGCCAGGAATGCCGCTCAGCGACTTTGTCTGCTGGTCTTCCATGATTCCGCCCAGCAGGTTGGCTTCTCCGTCTTTGAGGCGGATTTCGTGTTCGATCTTGCGCTGCCCGATGATGGGCTGGCTGATGCCGCCAATGTTTTGCTGGCCTGTGACCGCGGAAACATCCATCAGAATCTTGAGAGTGACTTCGCCATTGGCATGAACGTGCGGGGTGATGTCGATGTTCACGCCGACGTCGAGATATTGGAATTGCGTGTTGACCAGCGGGTTGATGCCAACGCCGCCGATGCCCGGCTGGAAAGATCCAGTGGCGACGGGAACCCGGTCACCAATTTTCAGCGAAGCTTTTTGTCCATCGAGAGCGCGAATCTGAGGATTCTGAATCAGCTTGGTGTCGCTGTTGCTCATCACCGCCGACAGATTGGCGGAAGGAATCGTGACCTGGAAGTCGGTTGCGTTCAGATTGCCGAGAGTGTTCAGGTTGATGCCGTTGGATGAGTTGCCGGTACTGGTGCTGGGCGTAGTCACGCCGGTAATGGGATTGGTGGTTGGAGTAGTGACGGTCTGGTTGATATTCGGTTGCAAGGTTACCGTCGCACTTGTCGGGGGACTTAGACCCAAAGTGCGGGAGCGGTCTTTGCTGACCTGCATTACAGCGATATCGACGATAACTTCGGGGCGAGCCTTATCAAGATCCTGCACGAGCTTCTGCGCCAAGGCGATCTGATCAGGAGTTCCGCGCACAACGAGAGCATTTTGAGAAAGCAACTGCTGCACGCGCTGTACATCGAGCACGGCGCGAATAGCATTCACCACGTCCTGGAGTTCGGTGGGCTGGGAAAGATTGGAAAGGTAGAAGGTCTTGAGGACACTCTGTTCCAGTTCTTTGCGCTTGGCAGGGTTGTCGGTCGCAACGAAGATGGTGTTGGGGGTTACCGGCCGCCAAAAAGTTTTTGACTCGAGCGCAGAGATCTCCAGCGCGTCTTCCAGCGAGACACCGTTGAGATCGACATTGATGGGACGTGGAGTGTAGTCAGGATCAAAGAGGACGTTGATGCCAGCCAGTTGTCCAACTGTGCGATAGACCACGTCAGACTTGGTGTTGAGCATCTTCAGCGTGACCGGCACATTGGAGATCGGCGCTAGTTCGACCGGGCCGCCCGCCTCGTGAATTTTGCGTTCCAGTGAACCCGGGGTGCCAGCAGCTTGAGGAGTGGGATTCGTTTGATCATTAATTATCTTCAGCGTGCGGGTAAGTTCCTGCTGAGCGATGAAAGAAGACGGATCGATAGCCAGCGCCTTCTGGAATTCGGCAACGGCGTCCTGGAGTTTGCCTTCCTGCCTCAGTTTCTGACCGCGATGGACGACTTCGGCGCCGGCATCGAAGCGCGAGTGCTCGAAGGCGGCACGGTAGCGCAGGTCTTTAGGCTTGAGCTGATAGGCCTGGCGGAAGAAGCCAAAAGCAGCTTCGTACTGCTGCCGAGCTTCTGCGTCACGACCCTTGTCGAATAGGTCTTTAGCCTTATCGGCAAGAGCAGGCAGGGCTGCGAGGGCGACCAGCAACAGGTATAAAGCCGGGCGCAGCGGGCGTCTCATTCGGTGATCCTCACGAAGATATCCTCTTATTACGATCTCTGCGGATACGCGCATTTCCCACGTGTCGCCACATCCCGTCGGCGTGTTGGCGCGGGAAATGTACTCGATGGTACGAAAAAATTCGCGGTGACCAGATTATAGCATCGCAATTTGGAGCTCCTGAAGTGCTTGGTGAGGCAGCAGTTACACTCTTTGGTCGCTGCACTATAGGGTTGAACTACTCACTTCGGACCTCGGCTTTGTCGGACTTCTTTGCTTAGGTTTCGGGCTTGGAACTTTCCCAGCTTCGACCATCGACTTCGAATTTCCTGGGCCGATCCTCGCCGGCTTGTGTCAGGCTGCCTTCAATCCCTGGGGAGGGCTTCAGAACTTCATCAGGCTGCGAACTCCAGCCGAACGCGTAAGTCGATCTCTGCTTCCTGCTGGTAAGATTGAACTTGCGAGACACCCATGGCCCGCCAATCTACCCATCAAACCAAGCCCAACGCGGAGAAATCTCCGCGACGCGATCCCACGGCGAGCGGGCACAGGGATGCCGCCGTTAATAGGATCGCTTCACATAACTACTTCTTGCTGGAAAAATTTGAGGCTGGGCTGGCTCTGACCGGGACGGAGGTAAAGTCGATCCGAAACGGCCGGGCCAACCTGAAGGATGCTTATGGCTTGATCAAGGATGGGGAGCTATGGCTGCTCAATTGTCATATAAGCCCGTATGAGCATGGAAGCTATTCGAATCACGCCTCGCTGCGAACCAGAAAGTTGCTGATGCATAAGGAGGAGATTCGGAAGCTGATCGGAAAGACACAGCAGAAAGGGCTGACGCTAATTCCGACGCGGATGTATTTCAAAAACGGTAAAGTGAAGATTGAGCTCGCCCTGGCTAAAGGTAAGCAGCTTTGGGACAAGCGGGAGACGGAGCGGCGACGTACAGCGGACAAAGAGGCCAGGGAGGCGGTAGCTCGAGGGAGGGCTCGGGGGTAGCATCGGCGGTAGCGGCCGCTAAAACTCGATTCATCGGTTTCGAGACTTCCCCCAGAGGCTAAAGCCCGTGCGTGATTTTCAAGACTTACGGCAGGAGTAAAGAGGCCGCGGCTGCGGAAGAACTGTTCTGCTGGCCGAGACTTTACCTCAGCGGCTAAAAGCCGCGAAACAAGCAAAGTACTTACCGCAGCGCTGAGGCGCTGCGCCACCCCAAAGCCGCAATCCCATGAAGTTTTTCCGCAACCTGTGAACTCGTGCCCTTTCACAAGAGAGGGGGGTCTTCATCAGTGTGACGCGAGCTTCGCTCGGCTAGAGGGCCGAGGAGCGGCCGTCTCCACATGGGATGGCTTTGGATTGGTATTCTCGAACCTCTACTTAAACTTCACGATCATTCCGGCTCTGCAGACGAGGTTGGAATTACGGGTGACGGTTCGGGAACGGCGGGCGCGACGACAGGTGCGGGTTCGATGGGATGCACTTCGACTACCGGGACCAGCATCTTCTCCTGCCAATAGGAGACGGCGATCGCCCGTTGCCAGAAGCGCGGTATCAGCAATGAGAAGAGGATGAGCTGCATCAGCAGGAAAGCCCGTGTGATGCTGTTTGATGGGATGAGGTGGATCCAGCACCATAGCCCGACGACCAGCACGATGGCAGCGACAATGGTCGTGACCACGTAGCCGGCGAGCAGCCGTCCTATGCTGCGAAATGTGTGCCTAAAAGCGCTGGCAATGGATCTCCGCGCTGCTCTTTGATCGTTCAAAACTATGTCGGCCTCGGCGAGATCAAACCAGATTCGCAGCGCAGTCATAATAAGGAAGATCACCAATAAAGCGACAATGTGAATGGTGAAGGGAAGACGTTCGTTGGTGCTTTCTCCCGCCTTGTCGACCAGGGCATTACTGGCCCAGAAGAGAAGGCCAGCGATTACGCCCATTACGATGGCGGCGATAATCATTAGGCGCACGAAGCGCCATAGGGCGTGGGCGCAGGCACGAAAAAAATCTTCGCGAGGCAGGCGGTAAGTGGAGGCGTATCCAGCGAATACTCCGGGAAGAAATAACGCTGTCGCAAGGAAGAATAGGCAGGCAGCCCATGCGGCGGGGGTGGCGATTGCCCGGGTCGCTCCGAACTCCGGACGCGCGAAGAGCTCGAACATTTCGGTCAGACGAAAGCCTTGCGTCAGTCCTTCGCTATAAAGACTGTGATCGAGGATGGGATGAACGCTCGCGCGAAAAGGCGAGCTTCCAACAATCGCCAGAAACAGATTCAGCAGCCAGAACCAGACGAGGTAACGCTTGTTGGCGAGAACCATCCGCAATCCGCTGCTGATCACGTTGCGCTTGGCATTTTCGATCCTGAAGGTGTGTGGCATCTTTAGTCCTTACACTGCCCACCAGGCAAAGACCTGGCCTAACAACTGCGTCACGAAGAGCCAATAGTTCGACAATTTATAGGTAGGGTGAGAGTTGGCCTGGACAACGAAGCTGTTGTTGAACTTGTTGCGGTCGAGCTGGACGTTGTGATCGGGATCAATCTCGGCTGACACGACCTTCGCCTTCTTCAGATAACCAAACCTGGTCCAACGACTTTGGCCGTCCCAGTGTTCGCGGACGGTTTCGCCGTCGTCGAACTTGATTTCAACCGCAACGGGCATGCTGAAGTCTTCTTTGCGGTGCAGGGTCACGTAAGACTGGTAGACGGTGCCGTCCTTACCTTTGTTTTTCTTCGTGTCTTTTTTCGTCTTGTCCTCTTCGTACCAGTTCACAGGGAAAGAGTTCACGCTGAGGATTTCGTAGTCCAATACCTGCGAGCCGTAAACGGCCTGATTGAAATACCACCGCAAATCTTTCCCTGACACTTCCTCGATCGTCTTCAAAAAATCTTCTTTGGCGGGATGGGTAAAGCGATACTTCATGAAATAGGCGTGCATGGCTTTGGCCATGGTGTCTTCGCCGATAATGCCCTCCAATGTCAGGAGAACCGTAGCGGTCTTGCCATAGGTAATGGCACCGTAAGAGTTCGCAGTCACGTAGTCATACGCCTTTTGCGCCATCGGGTCGAAATCAGGCCAGGTAATGTAGAAGAACCGCTGGAGTTCGAAGTCTCCCACCGTGTTACCGTACATGTCGATGACAGATGTATTGCGCCCGAGAATCGAACTGAGAACCTTGACCTCGGTGTAGCTGTTGATGCCTTCATCCATCCAGGCATCTTCAAATTCGTTGGTCGCAACCATGCCATACCAGTATTGATGCCCAAATTCATGCTCGATCACGCCCTCCGGTTCGAGCTTGTATCCGGCTGGCGCAATCCAACTTGCGCCTCCGGTGATGAACGTGGGATATTCCATCCCGCCCGCAGCGGAGTCTGGTTCGGGATCGACGACGGTCAGGGTTTTGTATGGATACGGTCCGTAGAACTTCTCGAAACGGTCCAGAGTGTCGCGGACGATGCGCTCGTGGCGCTCCGCTTGGCTCCAATGGGCAGGTTGCATTAGAAAGCGTAGTGTGACGGGGCCCATCTGCGCCTGGTACGTGGCCTCGCGAACCTGGTATCGCGGACTGACGGTCCAGGCGAAATCGTGAATGTCGTCGCCATGGTAAGTGACAGTTTTGGTATTGTCCGCGTTCTCTGCGCTACCAACTTCGACGCCGGACGCTCCGATCACTTCGTTCTTTGGGACGGTAAGCTTCACGTCATACACGCCGAAATCGGCAAAGAATTCAGTGGTGTTGTGGTACTGGTGGCAGTTCCACGAGCCATGCCACCAGACCCCGATTTTGGGGAACCATTGACCTCCGAGCAGGAAATCGCGCTTCCATCCCGAGCGCGCCTGAGTCTCCGGGAATTTTGTCTGGAAGGCGATCCTGAACTGCACATAAGCGCCGTTGGGAATCGCTTTAGGAACGTGCAGATCAATCACGGTTTTATCATCTTTATTACCGTCGTCTGGCGCGATGAATTGCAGTTCTTTGGTCAGGTCCCCTTGGCCAACCACTTCGATGCTCTTGATGTCCTCAGAACCGTAGTATTTGGATTGCCACTTCTCATAGCCCGTGTCGCGGCTGCCCATGAGTTTGGAGTCACGCACGAAGGTTGCTTTCGGCTGGAAGGCGTTCTGATAAAGATGGAAAGGGAAGTGATCGAGGGCCTGTCCCGTCACATTGTGATAGGTCAGAACTTCCGTCGCATTGACGGTGTGCGTGGCAGCGTCGTACTTTGCTTCGATTTCATAGTGCACCACGCGCTGCGACATGGGAGTGGGAGAGTTGATGGCGAGCGTGGTGTCAGGTATGGCGATTGCGCTCGCTTCTGCGGCAGCACCCGAGCGCCGAGCCTTTGCCGGGGAAACGCGTTGTGGCGCAGCTTGGGACGAAAGCTGATTGGGAATGCCTGTAAGGGTTATCAGAAGGGCGATAAAAAGAGCAACCATCTTGCATCGAATCAGCATGGAATCTCCAGGATTCAGGGCTGCGGCTTTGAATCATACTCTGAGAAGCGGAATTGCGTCACCCGCAGCGCGTCGTGCGGGCCCGGGAAAGTGCGAAATCCGGGCGCTAAAATTGTTCGGGGCGGCAGGACCGAACCGAAATCTCGAGAGGAGTACAATTTGGGCGCAATGGGCAGTGGTTGCTCACGAGAGGCTGCCTAAGAAAAGGAGAAAGCACATGCTTGCCGTTCAGCAAGGAGATCTGAGCCTTTTACAGGATGCGGCGTCGCAAGAACTTCTGCGCTCGAAGATTCCGGCGCGGGTGGCATATGTGTGGACGGATGGGAGTCCGCGGGTGGTGCCGATCTGGTTTCATTGGAACGGGAGCGAGATCGTGATGGCGACGCCTTCAAAAGCGCCGAAATTGAAAGCGCTGGCGAAAAATCCAAAGGTTGCAATCACCATTGACGACAATACTTTTCCTCATAAGGTGCTAATGATCCGAGGAACGGCCCGGCTGGAGCCAGTAAAGGGAATTGTTCCTGAGTATGAGGCTGCGGCCGCGCGCTATTTCGACGCCGAATTAGCCAAGGCCTGGCTTACCCAGTTGCGCGGTCTGGTTTCTTCTATGGTGCGCATTACTGTGACGCCGGAATGGGTCGGGCTTCTGGATTTTCAGACTCGATTTCCAAGTGCGCTCGCGGGGTAAAGCGTCCGTACCCGGGCTCTTTTCAGCGTGCATCCAGTTCAGCCACTGTGTGCACGGCAGAGATCCTTCGCTGCGCTCAGGATGACACGCGAGGCTTGCGCTTTTGCCGTGTCGCCATCGATACTAAAAGAACCACTACAAATTTCTACACTATGAAGACGACAATCTCTCTTTCTACGCCCGCCGAAGTCGAAACCGAATCACTGGTTTCCGTTGTTTTGGATCAGTCCACCCCAGGTTCCACTGACAAGACCAATAAGCCCGAGTTGAAGGTTGCAACTGGCGATGCCGGTTTGCAGTCAGCCTCCGCCGAACTGCTGGGGAGCGGGGAATTATCGGGCAAGCCGTTGGAGACGAATCTGTTGCATAAGCCGGCGGGCTTGAAAGCGAAGCGTCTGCTGCTGATCTCAGGAGGGAGCGCGAAATCGTTCTCCGCGTACGATCTGCGTCGCCTCGCGGGAGCGGCGGCGCGAACATTGAAATCGCGTGGAATTCGCAGTTTTGCTTTTGTGGCGCCGGCTGGTATCGCTGGCGAACAGGCGGTGCGGGCTATTGTTGAAGGAGCGCACGTCGGGAACTTCGATCCTGATTACTACCGCAGTGATCGCAAAGATCAGAAGATCGATGCCGTCACGGTAGTGACCAGTGGAGATAAGAGCGCGCTGGAGAAAGCCGCCGCCGAGGCGCAGATTGTCGGAGAGTCACAGAATTTCACGCGCGACCTGGTGAATGAGCCGTCCAACCGTATGACTCCGACGATCCTCGCGGAGCGTGCCAGGAAAATGTGTGAGGAAGTTGGGCTGAAGTGCGAGGTGTATGGCGCGGACAAGATCAAAGAACTGAAGATGGGGGCGTTCTGGAGCGTTGCGCAGGGCTCCGATGAACCGCCCGCATTGATTATCATGACATACGATCCCGCCGGGGCGCCCGCAAAGCCAGTACTCGGCCTCGTTGGGAAGGGAATTACGTTCGACACGGGCGGCATTTCCATCAAGCCAGCCGATGGCATGGAGAAGATGAAGTACGACATGGCGGGTGGAGCAACCATGATCGGCGCGATGCGCGCGATCGCGCTGCTGAAGCCCAAGGTGAAGGTGATCGGGATCGTTTGCGCGACCGAGAACATGCCTTCGGGAAAGGCGCAGAAGCCGGGCGACGTGCAGATTGCCATGTCAGGCAAGTCGATCGAGATTATCAATACCGATGCAGAAGGCCGGTTGGTTCTGGCGGATGGTCTTTATTATGCCCGCCAACTCGGCTGCACGCATTTGGTGGACGCGGCAACGCTGACTGGGGCCGTTGTGGTCGCACTGGGGTACGCGAATGCAGGAGTATTCGCGAATGACGACGACATGTACGCAAGATTTCACAGCGCGACCGCGAAGGCGGGAGAAAAAATGTGGCGGATGCCATTGGACGATGAATATAAAGAGCAGATCCGGTCATCCATTGCGGACATTATGAATACAGGTGGGCGCTGGGGAGGAGCCATCACGGCTGCGATGTTTTTGAAAGAATTCGCAGAAGACACACCTTGGATCCATTTGGATATCGCGGGTACCGCATGGACGGAAGATCAGAAGCCGTGGATCGCAAAGGGCCCATCGGGAATTGCGCTGCGCAGCCTGGTGGAATTCGTGAAGAGCTTTGCAGCCTAAGAACGCGGCTCAAGTACGTGCTGCCCGTAGGCGAACGCACGTGCGCAGAAAATAGGGCACTAGATGAGCAGACGTGCCGCGGTTGGTCAGAGAGCGTTGAGCGAATGGAGTGTGGTTGCTATAATCGAATCGTTCCGCACGCTCCGGCACCGATCCTGCGTTTTTCGGTTTGCAATCCGCACCAATCAGCGTGAAGCGAACGAGCTGTGAGAGCCCGCACCTGCAGAGGGTTCTGACCGTGGCCAGGTAGCTCAGGTGGTAGAGCGCAGCCCTGAAAAGGCTGGCGTCGGCGGTTCAACTCCGTCCCTGGCCACCAAAATCACGCACCTTCAATAGTTTACAGATCATTGTTAAGCCGATACATCGCTTCAATACTGTCTTAAATCGATGATCTTCGATATTCGTAATCCTCTGTATCTACTAAGGTTAACGATTGGTAGAGCGCAGACCAGAAGGGCTTGGCGTCTGCCATTAGAGAGAGTTCAACTTACCCGACATCCTTTATTAGTGTTCCCAGAATGACTTTTGCTGAACACTGCCGGACCGACTGTTCCGTTTGAGCCGGAGTATTCATCCGAGGTCTTGGCGTTATCGATTCGCCAAACCACTCCTACCAGCTGTCCATGCCACTGATCTTATCGCCAGCATTGGTGACCCTTCCGAAACAACACGCTTGACCCAGTATGGCAACTAACCTCAACCGATGACGGAAGCCGGGGTGAGAATTTGAGAAGTTCGCCAGACGCATTCTAATGGGATCCGCGGCCGATGCCCTCAAGCCAAGAGCAAAAGAAACATCTGCGCGGAAACCCACGCGCAATAGCGGAGCAGTAGGCTTTCTTCAAAAGCTCGGCCCTGGCCTGGTAACCGGTGCTTCCGACGACGATCCCAGCGGAATCGGCACTTATTCGCAGGTAGGCGCACAGTTCGGGTATGGCCTCCTTTGGACGATGGTTTTGTCTTATCCGCTAATGGCCGCGATTCAGGAGATCAGTGCGCGTATTGGAAGAGTGACTGGCGTCGGCATTGCCGGCAACCTCCGCAAGAATTATCCCAAGCCTCTTCTTTACGCCGTGCTGTTTATAGTTTCGGTGGCCAACGTCTTCAACCTTGGAGCCGATATCGGCGCGATGGGAGCGGCGACGCAGTTGGTGGTGCCGGGTAATGCCGGCCTGTTCATTGCCATCTTTGGGATCGGATCCCTTGCCGCTATGTTGCTGGTTCCTTATTCGACTTACGCGAAATATCTAAAATGGCTGACGATTTCTCTCTTTGCATATGTGGGCGTCGTGTTTTTTGCTCGGGTATCCTGGCCTGCCGTGCTTTACGCCACGTTTGCGCCACACATTGAACTATCCAGAGAGTACCTGACGGCCGTTGTTGCCGTGCTCGGCACGACCATCAGTCCTTATTTGTTTTTCTGGCAAGCCTCGCAGGAGGTGGAAGAGGTGAGGGCCAACCATGGGGAAAAACCGCTGAAGCGGGCGCCCTCGCAGGCACAAGAACAATTGGGACGCATCCGTATCGACACTTACCTGGGGATGGCATTATCGAATGTGGTCGCATTCTTCATCATTCTGACCGCCGCTGCGACGTTGCACGCTCACGGCATAAGAGAGATCTCGACCTCCGCGCAGGCAGCAAAAGCGTTGGAGCCTCTGGCTGGACGTTTTGCATTTTTGCTCTTTGTGTGCGGAATCGTCGGCACGGGTTTGTTGGCGGTTCCTGTGCTGGCCGCCTCGGCTTGTTACGGCATCGGCGAGGCCTGCCGGTGGAAAACCAGCCTTGACCGCAAACCGCGCGAAGCAGTTCGTTTCTATGCAGCAATTGCGGTTGCGACCCTTATCGGCCTTTCGCTGAACTTTATGCATATCGACCCCATCAAGGCGCTTTTCTGGGCCGCAATTCTAAACGGCATCGTTGCCGCCCCTCTTATGGCGGTCATCATGGTTATGGCTTCCAGCCAGAAGGTGATGGGGAAGCTCATCATCCCAACCTATCTGAAAGGAATGGGCTGGATTGCTACTGCAGTCATGCTTTGCGCTTGCATCGGCGTATTTCTGGCCTGGAAATAGCGGAAGGGAGCTGCATCTGACGAACTCTCGGGATGTGCCAGAGGACCCGATGAAGCGAATGAGTGGCCGACTTACACAACAATGAAATCCACCCGTAAGGTTGCGACGCTTGCCCTAGTTGTATTGCTGGTTGTGACTGGCTATGGGCTGTTCCGAACCAGAGGGCAGTCGGATGTTGCGGACACCAGAGGTGAGTCGCACGATGAAGGAAAGCAAGCGGGTTCCACCGTGGACCAAAGTACATTGTGGACAGCACGGTGGCTTGCGCAGATGCCCACCACAGCGGAGGAACGTGAAGTCGCTGAAGAAGCTCTCCATCTTGGGGACAAAGAGATGGACCTGGCGTTTGCAATGGCGGTGCGCGAGGCGGAGCAGCACCCGCCAACACTGAGCGCAGACGCCAAAGAAATTGAGCCTCGGCTGCAGAAATCGGAGAGCGCTGTGGCAGCCGACCAGGCAAAGGTCGATCAGCTTACGGCCGAGGGTGGAAAAGCGAGCGGGAGCAAGAAAGCCGAACTTGATGCGCGCTTGAATCTGGCGAAAGCTCAGTTGGAGCTGGATCAAGACGAAGTGGACGATGGCAAAGAAGATTTGGTCAGAGCAGGAGGCGACCAGCAGACACGTATTCAAGCGTTGACCCAGGAGCACGAAGCGGCTTCGCAAATCTCGGACAACACGCACGTCATCGTCACGGCGCCGAACTGGGGGCGTGGCTTGATTCATCATTTTCAGCAATGGTCTCTGCTGCACTGGAAACAAATGCAATTATGGCGGGCGAAAGGCGAGGCGGAAGCGACGGCGGCAATGTTCTCGGCGAAACACAATGTCCTGTCCACCGAGATCCGGGCACGCAAGAAATATTCGCCGGAAGCTTCGGAACCAGGTGCAGCCGAAGTTGGGAGTCAACCTGGGCCAGGGAGACCTGACACCAATTTCAGCCCCGAGAGATCAGCGGCGGTGTTGCAATTGACCAAGACCCGCTCGCAGGACCAGAAAGCGCTTTCGACTCTTGATAAACGGGTGGACGACCAACAGCAGCTTGCGGTCGTGTACGGGAAATGGATCGGGATTGTCGCCGGAAAGCAGCGTGCGATTGTGAATTATGCACTACGCGGGATTGCGGTAATTCTGGTGATTGCATTGATCGGTCTATTTTTTGACCGTTGGATCGAAAGCCTTTTGGGAAAAATGTCGATGGATCGACGCCAAGTGGAAACACTGCGTACAGTGGCGCGGGTGACTGTGCAGATCATCGCCGTGCTTTTGATCCTCCTGGTAATTTTCGGGCCACCCACGCAGCTCGGAACTATTCTGGGATTGGCGGGCGCGGGCCTCACGGTGGCGCTAAAAGATTTTATCGTCGGATTCCTCGGCTGGTTCGTACTGATGCGAAAAAACGGAATCCGCCTCGGGGATTGGGTGGAGATCAACGGCGTGACCGGAGAAGTTGTGGAACTCGGGATGTTTCACACGGTTCTGCTGGAAATCGGAAACTGGACCGATTCGGGACATCCGACTGGACGGCGCGTGACATTCACAAACAATTTTGCGATTGAAGGCCATTATTTTAACTTTTCGACATCGGGGCAGTGGTTGTGGGACGAGTTGCAAGTGATTCTACCGACTGGTCAAGATCCGTATCCTATTGTCGATGCCATTCAGAAGAAAGTCTTGGAAGCCACTTCAGAGGCCGCGCGGCAGGCGGAGGAAGAATGGAAGAGCGCAGCGCACTCACCAGGGGGCGGCAAGCTGTCGATGGCTCCCGCGATCAATGTAAACCGGTGATGGGCGGAGTGGAACTGGCAGTGCGCTACATCACGCAGGGCAAATGAACGCTATCAATTGCGTGCGAAACTATATAAAAGTGCAGTGGATCTGCTCGGGACAAAGAATCCGGCTCACGTCGACGCTCCAACTGGGGAGTCGACGCTTAAATGAGGAGGTGTCGAAATCCTCCTCGATGGTCAGCTTCCGCTCTTAGCTTGTTCCGCACAAAGGCAAAGCTGATATGTTTTTCGATGAGTCGCAGCAGCTGGGTCTCAGGAACCTACCAGCAATTGAACTAGATCTTCTTTGCAAGTGTAGAACTGGCAGATGTGCGAACCCCAAGGCATATCGAGGAGGGCCTTGTCGACGGCTGCGGGAAGAGTAACAAGGCCTTTGGCGATGAAATACAGGAGCACTTCCGCCACGGCGTCGACGGACATACCTTGAAATGAATGTGCGCTCAAATCGGCGGGCATCTTGCCAGTAAGTGATTCCACGCTGTGCTCCGACGCCGGAATGTCAGCGACGATCAACTTTCTACAGAGCAGGTCGTTTGGATATTGGGATGTACTCACTTGTTTTTCCTTCATGAACTTGAGCATAAAGGCCAGTTAGTGCCGCGGTGTGTCGAAGCAGTCACTTGCATGTGCGCAACAAGCCCGCGCTTAGTGCAAGGCAGCTACAAAGGAACGCATTTCAAGCACAGTGTCGTTCTCATTCGAGAGAAAAACATAGGTACTCGCTCCGGCAAGCGTAACTATTTGAGCGTTTGGCTCCCCAGCTTTAAGGTCCTGAACCGTCCTCTTTGTGAAGGCTTCGGCAACAGCATATTTCTGGGCCATTGCCGCTCGCTCATCTGCTGTTCTTGGTTGGTACTTCTTGAACTGCTGATCCAGTGGGAGCGGAGCGGCAAGGATGGCAAGCACCGGGATTCGGATACTTGAGTATGTCGGTTTTTGAATCCCTGCGAATATGGCGTCCCGTACCCACTTCGGAGTGGAATCCTCTCCGATACTTCCGTCCGAGTTGACCGGATAACGTTGGCGTAGTTCCGCCTCTGGCTCCATAACCCCGTGCGCTTTAAATTGCGATTCCCTGAAAGCTTGAAATGAAGAATGGTCGGGCTCTGGTTCTGTTGTCATGGAAGCAGGAAGTCTCTTGGTATCGACCTCCGCTACCCCGTAAGCGGAAGATGGCAGCGTGGGGTCATCTGCCGAATCGAGAAAAACTAAGCCAGCGACAAGCGCAGGATGTTCTGCCCCGATTGTGAAGAGGTCTTCTCCGCCGAATGAATGGCCGGCTAAGACAGGGTGCTCCAATTTCAGCGCGTCGAGAACACGCAAGACGTCTTCTGCTGACCGGTGCGCGCTGTAGCCTGAATCCGGCCGACTGGAAGCGCCGAATCCCCGTCTTGTGATTCCATATACGTGACAGAAAGCCGAGAGTTTCGGAGCAATGTCATCGTATTCGTCCGCAGTTTGGTATCCAGCCAGCAGCACGAGCGCACGCCCGCTTCCTCCCCAATCGAGTACCTCCAACTTAACGCCATTATCGACTGTCACAAACGTTATGTCGTGAGGGGACGGGTCGCGCCAAGTTGCAGTTTCCGATGCAATTGCATTGCGAGCAGAACCCGTGAGAATGCACAATCCCGCAATCACAAGCACTCGCATGACGCGGCTGACATGAAAGCTATTGAACTCCCGCTCTTCAGTGGCATTCTACCTTCATCGAATCGGCAGTTGTACGGA
>CAWAXF010000004.1:0-44391 GCA_963785865.1 uncultured Acidobacteriota bacterium
GCAGGTTGCACGCATCCCCCTCTTGAAATTTCAGCCGGTTGAGACCCGCCTCCGCAGCCCGTTTGTTCCCGGCGTCCACCAGGTTCTTGGCAATGTCGATTCCAACAACCTCAGCCCCCAAACGGGCCAGAGGAACCGCGGTAGTGCCATCTCCGCAGCCGAGGTCCAAAACCCGCAGCGGCGTCGTTATCCCGAGAGACTTAACGACTGCTTCTCCAGATTGACGCATGAAAGCGGCTATCTCGGTAAAGTCGCCTTTCTCCCACAATGCTTGTTTGGATTCATGATCGCTCGTTTATCTCGATCTTTAAAGCTGACCAAGTGTGTGGCCGCGTGCCATACTGCCGAGATCGATTTTAGCAAAACGTAAGGAATTGGTTCTTAACGGAGCGGAACCAAGCTGTAACAACACGAAGAAGAGCATCGACAGAGGTACGATGACTGGCAACCGCATTTTGCCATGTTTATGGAACGGTTGGAACCTCGCTAAGGGATTTTTCTTGTAGAACCCAATTGGCGCCTTTGTTTGAGCAACGGGGATTGGCGCAAAGCGGCAGGATGGTGCCTTTAATAAAGTTTTCGATATTGGCACATGCCGCGTGTAGGTATCGCCCAGTCTCCAGTGCCGGGCTTCCGACCGAGCGCGAATCCCCTACGCTCGCCATCAGAATCTCCTGCTGCGACTAGGCTCAGTCTATCGCAAAACGAACTAATGCCCTGTTGGAATCCCTCCACCGGCCGACGCGCCGCTTAAGATCAGCTAGAGTGAATAGTTTCGTGGAAGTCTCGTGGAAGTTGAGAATGCACGGTTGCAATTCGGCTGGCCATCTTTAAGGACGCAGTCATTGTTTTTGCTTTGCGCGTCTGTCAATCTGGAATCTCTTCACAGCCGCCACATACGGAATCTTCGAACCTAGCCGTCAGCTGTATGCTGTTGTTACGCCGCTCCTGATTCAAGCGATGACCCGTTGCGCACGAGCACGATCTTGCCTGTCACGCCTCCCTTCCCGAGCAACTCGTGCGCGTGTCTTGCCTCGGCAAGAGGAAATCGCTGCGCGATGAGCGGCTTGATCTTTTGCTGTTGAAGGAGGTCAAACAGGGCGATCAAATCCTGTCGAAACAATGCCGGTCTTCAGCCGTTTGAGCCATCTGGATGCTGTAGGGGACCACCCGTTTCCGGCCCGGGAGAAGCCAGCCGCCGGCAATGTACAAGCCCGAAAATGGCGATTGCACGAAAGCGATGACGACCACCGGAACGACCTGAAGCCAATCGTCCCCCGCGCAGCGAGGAAGTAAGGCCATAGGCCACCACCCTCCCGCCAGGACGGAGAGCCTTGCGGGAACGCCAGATGTGGGTGCCACCGATGCCGTCAAAGACAACGTCTACACCCTCGCCCGTGAGGCGGTGAATTTCTTTCACGAAGTCCTGATGCTGGTAATCAATTGGGATACCGCCCAGGTCGGAAACGGCCGACGCCCCTCGCGATGAACAGGTACCGTACATCTCCAGCCCGGCGAGGCGCCCAAGCTGCAAGTAGCGCCGAGCCGACCCCGCCTGCCGCGCCGTGAATCAACACGCGCTGGCCCGGTCTGACCTTAGCGGAACGATGCAGCATCTGGTACGCCGTGACGTAGTTCAGCACGAGGCTGACAGCCTCGGCGGCGTCCAACCCGGATGGCACCGGAACCAGTTCACGTTGCGGCAGGCAGACGAACTCCGCGTACGCACCGTGGATCGGCAGCGCGGCAACTATCTGGCCTGGTTCGATTCCAGAGATACCGTCGCCGAGCCGATCCACCACGCCAACCAGATCCCACCCCGGCGTGAAGGGCAGCCGGGGCGTCTCGGGATGAATGCCCTCGCGCATCATGAGGTCGGGCAAGGAGACACCTGCGGCCAGCACTCTCACCCGCACTTCACCATCCTTCGGCTCGGGGCACTCTTCTTCAACCACCCGAAGTGCATCGGGCCCGCCGTAGTGAGTGACGATGATGCGCGTGTGTCTCACGGACCGCTTCCTCCCTTGGCGGGCGCTCGAGTCGCTTTCATGAAAGATCGATCCGGTACACCGGGTAACGCCCGGCGATCGCCTCGAAGTCTGGCAGCGGCGCGCCGACGGGGAGCGGGAAGTGCTGTCGGCCGCTCGACGCGATTCGCACGTATTCTCGGAGGATGGGTGCCCTCTGCTCCGGCGGCACTGCCACGAGGTGAACGCGGCGTCGGCGTCCCTGACGGATAACGGCGTCGCCCTGCGCGGCCTCGACATTCTTCACCCAATCAGATTCCGGGCCGAGCATCGATACGAGGTAACGTTTGCCCTCCACGGTGGCGATCACCACGGGGTTCGAGCGTATGCGGCCGGATGTGCGACCATGAACTTCGAGGGCGGCCTGGAATTTCGGCGGCAGCCCGAGGCCAGACCACCAACACGCAAACCGGTTGACCCACCGGCCAAGGCGCGTCGGGCGCCAGTTACGGTAAAACAGCCGCATTAATCCGCTACGCTCGGCCGGGTCGGAATGCCTTGAGTTGTTCATCGCGTTCTCTTCTCCTCGCCTCCGCACAGTTGATGACGGGCGACATTTTCAGCGATGCTGGCCGGAAGGATCTCTCCGTCGGACTAACAAAAGGGTCGTGTCTTTCTGGTGCTTCATCAGCCTCTCCGCATTCAGTCGCTATGCAACTCGTCTCTCCACCGCGCCTGGCAAACCCGGAATAGCGGAGTAGAGAGCGTCTCTGAGCGCCACATCCCGCGGGTCTCCTGTTAATCGTGTCCCCATCTGGCTCGTAACGTAGGCATAGCCGACGCCGGCCGTCGGATCGGCAAAGCCAAGAGAACCGCCGGCTCCGGGTGAGCCGAACGAACTGGCGCTGCCGAATGGCCAGACGGCGCTCGGCTTCATGAAGCCCAGGGAGAACTGCACGCCGTCGCCTTTCATGCATTCGTCGTAAAAGCCGCGCGTCGGGGGAATCGCCGGGGCGGCCAACAAGTCCAGCGTCTCTTGCCGCAACCCTAGCTCGCGTCCGCCGGTGGCGAAGACGCTGTAGGCGTGGGCGATGGCTCGCGCCGTGCCGACGCCGCCGCCGGACGGCACTTCGAGGTTGCGTGCGTAGATGCGCTGCTCGTCCTCGGGACATCGCGAGCCCGGGTTCACGTCAGCGCCCGGTAGATGTTGGAGCGAGGATTCATCGCTTCCAGCGTGAAGCGAAGCCCGAAGCCCCGCAGCATCTCGATCAGGCTGGGCGGCGCAAGTGTGGCCAGGCGCGAGTTCGGGATCGCCTCGGGCAGCCGGATGTAGACGTCCAGCCCGAGCGGCGACGCGATCTCATCCTGGAAGAACTGTCCCAAACTGCGATGCTGCGGATCGACGCGGCGCAGCAACTCGCCTTCGTAGAAGCCGAGAGTGATGGCGTGATACGCCTGCCGGGTTCCCGGGCTCCCACGCGGGTTTCTGACGCGCCAGCACGACCGCCAGGCGATCGAGGTCGGCGACGAGGCTACGATCGACGGGCTCGTCGAACGCGAACAAGCCCGCCTGGTGGGCCAGGAGCTGGCGGACGGTGATTCGTTCCTTGCCCTGCTGCGCGAACTCCGGCCAGTACGCGCACACCCGCTCTTCGTAGTCGAGCCAGCCTCGAGAGTGGGCGATGGCGAGCGTCATCGCCGCCAAGCCTTTGGTGGCGGAGTGGACGATGACCATGGTGTCCTGCTCCCAAGGCTCGCCGGTCTGCTTGTTTCGGATACCGCCCCAGAGGTCGACGACCTTCTCGCCGCGGTGATAGGCGCAGCAGGCCCCGCCTAGCTCGCGTCGCCGAACAAAGTTCTCGGCGAAGGCCTCGCGCACAGCTTCGAAGCCCGGGCTGACGTTGCCCTCAATAGTGAAGGCGGTCGTGCGCCGTTGTACGGATGATGACTTTGGATTCGGACATATCTTTTGCGATCATGCGGCCTGCTCCATTTCCTTGAAATCACACTCTGCGCACAAATTCCAGATTGTGGAACGTTAACCCCGCCTACACTCTGTTATTTATGTTTAACGCGATGGTTTTTCTGTGATGCACGTCACCACAGGAGGTAGCGACAATCACATGCACGACTCTGGACGAATCGTCGGCAATCCAGAAACTGACCCGTCGGCATTAAGACCGGATCGGTAACGATAAGTTTTAGTGCTGTATTTGAAGCACCATTTCAGGACGTGGTCGAATCGAGCTCTCTTTGGGGCGCTTCAGATCTGCGAGAGCATACATCGTGCTGGTTATATCGTGGATTTCTCCTGGCTCGTTGTCATCATCTGTCGTGACAGAGATGCTGCTTTGCGCCGATTCGGAGTTGGCGTCCAAGCCACCGCTGCACGCATGAGTCAGGAGACGGTGGCCGCGCAAGACATGCTCACGCGCTTCACCGCGTGGCAAGCACGAGCGCCGGAATCGGTGGCCGCCGACACGACCTACGGGAACGGGGAATTCCTGCCGTGGCTATCGGATCGGAACATCACGCCGTATATGCGGACCCGAGACAGTATCCACAGAAAGAGGAGTCCATTCTTCGGTCCTGAGCGTTTCACGTATGAGCCCGAACACAATCGCTATATCTGTCCTGCTGGCCAGCCGCTCAACTATGGGGGACGAGTGTACCGGAATCGCGCCTTCAACTACATTGGAACCCGCAAACGTTGTGGTGCATGTGCGCTGAAAGCCCAATGCACCAGCGCGTCTTTTCGGTCGCTGAACATCCACCAGCAAGAACCCGCCCGGCAACGCGCACGGGAGTTAGCCAACACGCCGGAGTTTGCCCGGGCACAGCGACAGAGAAAGAAGGTAGAAGCGTTGTTCGCCGAACTGAAAAATCAGATTGGGCTGCGTCGCCTGCGTCTGCGGAGATTGAAGTTTGTGCGGGAGCAGTTCTTCCTGGCCGCCGCTGCCCAGAACCTCAAGCGCTCGGTGCGGTTCCTCAGCCATCCGACGAGGACCGTTCTGGAAGCTACTGCTTAAAAGAACCGAGAGGAAGAAAAGCTGGGTAACTTCCCCGAGAACCTCGCTTTCCTTGCGATAGTTTTTCAACACCCACCCCTGATTACAACAACGACCTTTGAATGACCAGTCATTCGCCGACAGCTTGCCAGTCAACACTTTCGTAACCTTGAGCATCAAACCTGGACCGGGAGACACTTTACCCTTGGCGCTGCTGCTCCTTCGTCCTCATTGTTACGGAATCTTGTGGGGGTATGAATGTCCCGTTCTTTCCTTGTCGGTTTATGCGTGGCGATATTTGCGGTCATCCTGACGCTGGTAGCATGCGGTGGAGGTGGCAACACCACTTCACAGACTGCATTCGTAAATGTATCAACCAGCGATCCGCCGACTTGTTCGGCTCCTTCGGGTCCATACAGCCACGTCTTCGTAACCGTGACTGATGTAAAAATTCACACCAACGCCAATGCGGGATCGAATGACTCCGGCTGGGTTGATCTGACCCCTAATCTGAAAAATAGTCCGCAGCAGGTGGATTTGCTATCACAGGCCAGCACTGAGTGTTTTCTCGCCATGCTGGGTTCGAAGACCGAAATTCAATCTGGCAGCTATCAGCAGATCCGCGTTTTCTTGGCAGCCGACAACATCTCCATATCTGGCAATCAGTGCTCTTCCGCGCCCGGCAATCCCGCCAACTGCCTGGTACTGGCCGCTGACAACAGTGTCCATGCGCTGAAGCTGGCGAGCGAGGCACAGAGCGGTCTAAAAATACCTTCTGGTCAGATCGCTGGAGGGAAGTTCACCATCTCGCGCCGGGGAAACAAAAGACCTCGACATAGATTTCAACGCCTGTCTTTCAATCGTGCCTAGCGGTGGCGGCCAGTTCATACTGAAACCCGTCTTGCGTGCCGGAGAAGTCGGGCTGTCGTCTGCGATCAACGGAACCGTAATCGACAACTCGACTAGCCAACCAATTCTTGGTGGCACCACGGTGGTCGCCCTTGAACAAGTGGACAGCGGTGGCGTGGATCGGGTTGTAATGTCCACGCTAGCTGATGCTAATGGCAACTTCGTACTTTGTCCGGTGCCGGCAGGGACGTACGACCTGGTGGTTGCTGCCTTAAATGGGGCAGGGGTGTTCTATGCCGCGACCGTGACCACAGGTGTACAAGCCGGCACAGCCGTCGGCAGCATTCCAGTAAATCCGGAGCCCGGCACAAACGGGGCCAGCACCGCGGCCGCTTCATTGACGGGTGTTGTACAGACGAGCGGTAACTCTGGTGCAGTCTCCGAGATCGTCACTCTTTCGGCCCTGCAGACGGTGGGCAGTGCCGGCTCGAACCTTCAGATCACTATTCCACTCGTGCAGCAGTCAGCGGCCACCTCGAACGTCACCACCGCGGGTGGCGCATCTTGTCAGGGTGGATTCGATTGCGTTGACTTTACGCTGGCTGTACCTGGCGTAAACGCCTTTGTGGGTGCTTTCGCTGGGGCGAGCACGCTGTACGCACAGAGTACTGGCGGGAGCTACACTGTCGATGGGCAGCCCGTGCCACTCGCGGACGGCACTCCGGTCTGCGGTCAGACTGACGTGACCAGCAATCCCGTGGCAGTAACACCCGGGAACAGCTTTCCCGTGGGCACGTTATCGTTCACAGGATGTAGCTAGTTCAAGCGCTGGAATACAGCCCCCGTCCGCAATGTCGTTGGAAGCACGGCCCACCGGATTAGGGTCGGCCTCTGAATTGCCGGCAAAAAATCGCCAGAGCACTCACAACCCCAGAATCGGCCTTTACTTCGCGAGTCGGTTACAATCCGGAAACAATGGCGCGATAGAGACTCGACTATCCGGGCGGGCCGTCCAGACTGTAATGAAATTGTAATGGTTGGACGATCCAAACGAATCATTTCCAAGCAGAACGGATCAAAACGACTGATTTGTAACCCGTTGAAAAGGGGAGTAGAGTAGAAAATTTTGCAAACCGTTCAAAAGGCGCCTGTGTATTGCTAAACCGTTGTACTGGCTAATACCGGTACCGAGGGTTCGAATCCCTCCCTCTCCGCCAGATTATTAAGAAATAACGTATTTATCCGTTTCCTGCCATTTTTTGACGCACACTCAAAGTCTTCATTTGGAGAACAAAGTGGAGAACGATTATCCCGTCCGACGAGATGCCGACGCCGAGTGCATCGGGCGATAGTTCTTTGGCCTCAGCAACGCGGTGTGGTGATGGGAGTTCGCTGGCCGTGCTTGGAAACAGGAAAAGTGTCGCCCCGGGCACGATAACGGTTTAGGAATCCCGCTTTACCCCAGAGTGGTAAATGGGATGTCCTCCAAGCAGTATGGATTCTGTGCCATTCTGGGTCCCCGAATTCGGGTAAGACATTGAACCAGAAATTGTGTTCGTATTTCTTGGCAGCGCACCGTTGGCTTGTCCAGGACAGATCGTTGCTTGCATGAAGGAAAATCGATCAACACGAATCTTTTATGGCTGGTGGATTGTTGTAGCTGCGTTCCTAAATCTCTTCTTTGCTGTCGGAATTATCTTTTATGGTTTCCCGGTTTTTTATCCCGCGCTTGTGGAATCACTCGGGTTCGCGCGCGCCCAAGTCACCCAGGGCTTTCTTCTAGGATTCCTGATTGTCGGCTTGCCTTTTGGTTTCGCCGCGGGCGCGCTAATTGACCGGATCGGCAGTCGATGGATCATCCTTACGGGTGTTGGCCTCATCGGGGTTTCTCTATTCCTCATGGGTTTCATGACCCGATTCTGGGAATACGAACTTCTTTGCATCGCGGAAGTCTTGGGTTACGTGCTGGCAGGCCCCATAGCCAATCAAGTACTTATTGCGCAATGGTTCCGCAGGCAGCGCGGCCGTGCGATGGGCTTCGCCTATCTTGGCCTGGGTTTTGGCGGAGTGGTGTCGCCCTTACTGGTTAGTCGTTTGATCCGCACCTTCGGGTGGCGCCACGCGCTTGGAGCTGTCGGCCTATTGATTCTGATTGTGCTCTTCCCGGTCGGAATCTTGCTTACGCGCTCCACTCCCGCCGAAATGGGGCTCCTGCCGGATGGAGATTCGAAAAATGATCTCGCTGACGACACGGTCACCGCTGGCGCTGCTACTTCAAGCGGTGCCGCTGCTGCGGCCCGAACAACCAACTTTTGGCTGATCCTGGCAGGCTCCACGCTGGTGGTTGGAGCGATCGGCGCAGTGATTCAACACTTCATTTTATTCCTTAGGGATCAGGGCTACTCGCCGACTGCGGCTTCGCGATTCTCAACAGTGCTGCTGGCATCAAGCCTCGGTGGCCGCGTACTGGTAGGGTATTTGGCGGATCGGTTCTCCAAGAAAGACATCATGGCTTTCTTCTATTTATTGATTGGGCTAACGATTCCAATACTCTACTTATCGCACCAGCCAGCTGCCACTTGGCTTTTTGCCCTGGCCTTTGGGTTTGCAATGGGCGCCGATTACATGTTGATTCCACTGGTCACAGCGGAATGCTTCGGCACCGCGGCGCTTGGAAAGATCCTCGCGCTGATCATCATGGGATACTCGTTGGGCCAGTGGGCAGCGCCGTGGATGGCGGGAAGAATTTTCGATAGCTACCACAGCTATGACTTGGCGTGGAAGATCCTGGCTGGAGCCAGTTTGTTAGGAGCGGCTGCGATATACAAGGTCTCCGCAGGAGTACGGAAGGGCTAGCCGTTCCTGCGACAAGGCGGTGGATGGTCGCGTATCATTAATGCGGGAATGCGAGTCCTCTCCCCGCCGGCAGTCTCAATGATGTTCTTCCGCGTGCTGGCACGATGGATAATTCTCGAAGGCGTATTCGCCGGTCCATCCGAGTTCCGTCATTCCGGTTTCCGACGAATAATACGCTCCACTGATCCAACCCTTCAGATTATTGAAGTGGTCGTTGAGCGAATGTCGCGTTTCTCCCGCGTGTTTGCCCTCAGAATCTCGCGCCTCTAAACCCTTGTCCTTGCCCTCGTTGTTGCCCACATCCTCTTTCGAAGCGGCGGTTAGAAGCTCATTCTGTTGGTCTCCCCTGAGAGCCGCGAACGGTTGCCCGAAGCGCTTCTGCGATTCGTCCTCCATCGCCGAAATACTCGCCGAGAAGTTCTTCTGGTTAGCAGGCGTATCTACACTTAGCAGCAAATCGATGAACCGGTTCACTTGAGCCTTGGCTGACCCGGGCACGATGATCTCCGACAGCGCGACGAGCGCCTTATTCTGGGGCGCGTTGAGAAATAACGGTTTCCAATCCGCGGATGCCATCTGCGCATCCGCGCCTGAAAAAATTGCGTCATCCGAAAGGAGCCTGTGAATGGGGTGGGAAGCCGCCACCAGCGGCAACGCCATTCCGGCGCCCATTCCGGCGAGGATTCGTTGCACCATCTCGCGACGCGTAAGCGCGCGCCCTACTGCCTGTCCATCCCCGATCAGGTGCAACCTCTCATCCTTTGTCACGATAATGGCCTCGCAGAGTCTGTATGGTTGGCGTCTCAGTTATGCAGCAAATTCTCGCGGTAATGGTAACATTCGGCCGCTGCACGGTCACAAGTGCCATGCCAACGAGAGACAATTTCTGGCATGCCAGCTACAAAGTAAATGGATAAGATTGACCCACCGTTGCGGAGTGCGCTCCATCCTCTTCGATTGACCTCGCTCTGCTTGGCTTGTTAGCATCCGCAAATCATGACATTGTTTAGCGTGAGCAATCATCGTCTTCGGCGGTATCGAACCCTTGGCTGAATCGACAACGCAGAAATACGACGTAATCGTGGTAGGTTCAGGGGCTTCCGGAGGCTGGGCGTGCAAGCGTCTGGCCGAGTCTGGGCTGAAGGTTGCTCTCCTTGAGGCCGGGCGCCCGCAATCCAGCGCGAATTTCAGCGAGCACACTCCAGCTTTCGAACTGAAGTATCGCAACCTCGCCCCGGAAATTGTCCGCAAAACTCGCCCCATTCAATCGCAGATGGGGGACGTTTGCAACGAATATACCCAAGACTGGTTCGTAAACGACATAGAAGAACCCTACACCGCGCCCGCGGACAAACCATTCAACTGGCTGGGCCGCTTACGCATGACCGGTGGCCGCACCAACGTCTGGGGTCGCGTGTCGCTGCGTTTCAGCGACTGGGACTTCAAAGCCGCTTCCCACGATGGCTACGGCGAAGACTGGCCGATCAGCTACAAAGACATCGCGCCCTATTACGATCTGGTGGAAAAGTATGTAGGAATCACTGGAATGGCGGAGGGACTCGAGGAGTTGCCGGATGGCCAGTTCCAGCCGCCCATGGCGCTGAACTGCCAAGAATCAGTTTTTCGCGATCGCGTGAAACAGAAGATGGGCCGTACCGCCACGCTCACGCGTTCAGCGAACCTCACCCAATCATTGAATGGCCGCGGCCCATGTCACTATTGCGGCCCGTGCGAACGGGGCTGCGTCACCAAGTCTTACTTCAATTCCGCTTTCACCACCGTCGCCGACGCACTCAAGTCCGGGAATTGTACTTTGATTTCGAACGCCATGGCCTTCAAAGTTCTGATGGATGCGGACCGCAATCGCGCGCGCGGCGTTCTTTACATCGACCGAATCACGCGGGCGCCGCGCGAAATTCAAGCGCGCGCCGTCATCTTGTGCGCGCAATCGCAAGAATCCACCCGCATCCTTTTAAACTCGGCAAATTCCCAGTATCCCAATGGCCTCGCGAACTCCAGCGGCGTTCTCGGTCACTACCTCATGGCCCACGTACGCAGCGCCGGTGGCAGGGGCGAATTTCCCGAGCTTGCCCCAGCGCCTTCCTTGAGCGCTCCCGTCAAGCCCTTGGGGATTTATATCGTCCGCTTTCGCAACATGAAAGGCAACCCGCCCTTCAAGAGATTCCTTCGCGGTTATGGCTTTGAATCCGACAGCAACTTCGATTTCAACTGGGGGGCGCCGGGTTTTGGCGAAGCTTATAAGAAGGCGCTTCGTGAACCACGCTCTGAGTTCAGCATCACCGGCTTCGGCGAAGTCTTACCTCGCTGGGACAACTTTGTGGAAATCGACAAGGAAGTGAAGGATGTCTACGGTATCCCAGTCCTAAAGATTCACATGTCCGACGGCGAGAACGAGAAAGCCATGATCAAGGACATCGCTGAATCTGCGGGAGAGATGCTGGAGGCTGCGGGGGCCAAAAACATACGCACTCGCGCGAATCCCTCAGCGCCGCGCTGGGCTGTTCACGAAGCCGGCGTCGCCCGCATGGGCAGCGATCCCAAGAAGTCTGTGCTCGATCAATTTCAGCAAACCCACGACATCAAGAATCTTTTCGTAATGGATGCCTCAGGGTTTACGTCCAATCCCTGCCAGAATCCTACTCTGACCATCATGGCTCTGTGCGTGCGCTCATGCGATCACCTGATGGACGAGATGAAGCGCAGCAACATTTAGGTACGACTCCAAGCCTCATTGTTTTTCCTTGACCAGCTCCAGCAACCCAAATCGCTCCGGGGTGTGAAACGTGCTGCTCATGGGCGGTTGCCAGGTGACCTCGCGGTGGTTCGAAGGAGGCCCCTCGCTGAGGAACAAGTTCATCCGAAACGTATTTCCCGCCTTGGCGGAACGATGATCGATAGCTGAAAATGGAATTCTCAGCGCGGTATACCAGCGATGCGCGACACTATCGATGCGCGCGGTCTTTTCAAACCCGGAGTTCCAGGTCCATCCCACCTCATGATGCGGCTTGTGTAGATCGATATCCAGGTCGACCCACTCGCCTTGAGGTGAGACTTCGAATTCCTTGTAGAGTTTGATGTCGCGGAAGTTCGCGCTGATGAAGACCTCGGCCACATCCCAGTTCCACAGTTCGTTCGTCTCCTGGCGGGTGGTTGGTGCAGGCTTCAGATAAAGCTCGTCGTAAGGACAGATGAATAGAAAGTAAAGATTGTCCCTGGTCCAGCGCATACGGACTTCGCCGTGGAAATTGGGCACGTCTTTTCCTTGCGTGTCTTTCTCCAGGGACGCAATGCCCGCCGAGCGCCAGAACGCGGTAGATGCGTCGGTATTGAGAGGAACATCCCCGGAAGCGAAAACCGCCTTCACTGTCGGCTTGCCACCAGCCAATGCCGTTCCCGCGCACACGAGGAAAGCCAGTAGAGTTTTAGCTAAGCCATTCATTGAGGTGTTCCTTGACGAAGTCATCATCGGGCAAGTGCGGGTAAAGCCTGTAAACACGGTCGATCTCTTCCGATTGGCCGGCCGAAAGGTCCTCGCGCGGATCCAAACACCATCGGCCCTCCAGCAAACCTTGGCGCCGCAATACTTCGTGAATTCCCGCGATACATCCGTGAAATTGGTGGGCCGGATCAAAGAATGCGGAATTCGCATCGGTAATTTGCTGTGCAAGAGTAAGCAGCTTGGCGGGAACAGTTTGTGATTGGCTTTTCGCCACTGCCAGATGCGCAACCGCTGTCTTAGTCCACACCGCCCAATGGCCGAGCAATCCGCCAACGATACGAAGCCGTTCGCCACCCAAATCAAATTCGGTGAGGAGATCGATGAGGATGTTGTCGTCATTGCCTGTATAGAGGGCGATCTCTTGTGCGCGACCGGATTGCACAACCGCACGAACCACATCAAGTGTCTGGTATCGGTTGAAAGGCGCGATCTTGATGGCCACGACGTTATCGATCTCCGCGAATTGCCGCCAGAATTCGAAGGGCAGAACACGTCCGCCTACCGATGGCTGCAGATAAAAACCAATGATAGGTAGCACGGAAGCTATTTCCCGTGCGTGCTCCAGAAGCTTGGGAATGGTTTCATGTTTGAGGTCGGCCAGGCTCAGCAGGGCAGCGCCATATCCTAACTCGGCGGCAAGCATCGCTTCACCAATTGCCTGATCTCGCTTGCCGCAGACTCCGGCAATTCTTACCACGTCTTTCCCGGCCGTTTCCTCGGCAGCAATCCGCAGCACTGGTTTAAGCAAGCCGACTTGTGGATCGCGGATCGCAAACTGAGTTGTATGTACGCCCACCGCAATCCCGCCGGCGCCAGCCGCGATGTAGTAGCGGGTCAGGGCGCGCTGGCGTCGCTCATCGAGCTTGCGCTCCTGATTCAGCGCAAGGGGATGCGCCGGCATCACGAGGCCGGAGAAAAGCTTGTCGCGAAGTTGCATCAGAATTTTCCGTCGCGCGTCTGAAAATGGGTCGGCTTACCCAGCGTTGCGCCGCCCTGCTTAATCCAATTCGCTGTCCACTCGATCATTTCCGCGGGCTTCACAGTCGTCTCGCCGAAGAGTTGCCGGGCTTTCGCCGCGTTGTTCAACAGTGCGGAGGCCGCCGGTTCAGAACTAAACTGCGGTTCGACTGCGAAATGCCTTCCGAATGCGAATGCGATCTCCCGAACAGACAACGTCTCCGGCCCCGTGATGTTCAGCACAAAAGGAGGTGACTGGCAATGCGCAAACGACCGCAAGCACCATGAGTTCGCATCTCCTTGCCAGACTACATTTACCAGAGGCATGCGCAGATCCACCGGGCGGCGCTCGTAAACTGCCTGCCCAATGTCCAGAAGAACACCGTATCGCAAATCGATAGCGTAATTCAGGCGAAGCATGGCGACCGGCGTTCCCCATTTCGCGGACGCATATTCGAACATGCGCTCACGACCGAGCGCAGACTGGGCATACTCGCCGACAGGAGCGACTGGCGTGAATTCATCGGCTCCGCCTTCGCTCGCCGCCCGAAGTGGATACACATTTCCCGTAGAGAAAGCCACAATGCGTGAGTCACGAAAACGGTTGGCCACTAGTCCCGGCAAGAACGTATTCATCATCCAGGTCTCGTGTTCGGCGCCAGAAGTTCCAAATTTCTTCGCGGCCATGTAGATGACATTAGGGATGTTGGGCAACTTCTCAAGTTCGCCAGGTTCCAACAGGTCTGCCGGGATGGCCTCAATGCCGCACGAAGCAAACTCCGAAGGCAAACGGGCATTGCTGTAGCGAGCGACCGCGATCACACGCTTCTTCACCCCCGCTTTATCGGCCGCGCGGCGCGCCAATTTGGCCAGGCTCGGTCCCATCTTGCCGCCGGCACCCAGAATGAGCAGGTCGCCTTCTAGCGAAGAGAGGGCCGCCGCATCCGCGTCACGTAGGACGCGAGAGGCGCTCTTCCAATTCAGCTTCGTTTTGAATCGTCGTCATCTAGCCAAACTCAAATCCACCCAGCGCGTAAATGCGGTCTTCTCTGCCACGCAATTCCTTGCCTCGAACCATACGTGTAAGCGTACGCCGGGGGACGAAGCCGAGGTCGATCGCAATCCGTTCGGCATTATGATTCTGCTTCAATAAATCCCACGAAAGCGAAGTCCCTGTGTTCCGAATGCAACGCTCGATCAACGAGTGTGCAACGCCGGCGTCAGGAGAGACACAGGGTCCCGTATACGAAGTCACCCGGCCAGGACGCACGAGAGCGTAAGACTTCTCCTGCGACAAACGCGCCATTTCTTCCCGCTAACCTGCCGAGTAGTTCGGAGCGGTCTGCGCCGAAAGATTCCCGGTCCGCAATCAGATGCTCGGGTGACAACGAGCCCGAGCGCCCATTCAAAATGCCCGTGCTGCCCGTCGCTGCCCGCTCCCATCGTTCCACGGGCTGTTCACAACGAAATCCCAATTTCTCATACAGTGGTTGTCCCTGGTCCGTAGCGTCCAGTTTCAGAGTTTCAATCTTCATTTGATTCGCCAACGCCAGCGTTTCCGACAGTAAGCGGCGCGCCAGTCCTTGTCCGCGAAACTTTTTCCTCGTGAGCACCATGCCCAGCCATGCCAGCCTCGATCCATAACACAAAAGAGTGGTAGTGCTGGCCAGTTCGCCATCCATGTCAATCGCCAGACAAGTTTCCGGCGCCAACTGAGTTAGCATTCGCCAGTCTTCTGCCGTTTGGTTCCAGCCTGCCTCTGTCGACAACTCCAGTGCCGCCGGAATATCCTCCACGGCCATTCGCCTCACTTGGGCTTTTGCGGCTCCCTTCATTCGGTCGTGTTCCGGCGAAACCACTGTCTCTCCTCGTACTGGAAATCCTGTGCGGGTTCCGCCGTCCGTAGCATCATCCGCGAAGCAAAAGGGGAGAGCCTGCGTACACCACCTATGCTGCGTCCAGATATGTCGGCAAGTTTACCATCGCTTTTATGCCATTTACTTTCTTTTATTATCTATCTCCTTCTCTTTTTGGCCAAAACAAAGTATAAAAGGGGCCTGATGTTTATAGAGATGACCGCGCCGCTGCCATTGGGTCAACTGCGGAAAGCTCCATAGCGTGAAACTCGACGGCGTCGCCCCATCGGTAGCGTTGTGTTTAATGACGGCCAAGCATAAGGGAAGGGACCACGTAATCATCCATGCAAATCAAAACGTTTAGTGACAAAAATACTCTGGGTGCAAGGGCGGCGGAGCAGGCGGCTGCCTTGCTCCGACGGGCAATCCAAGAACGAGGAAGAGCCCGCATCATTGCCGCGACGGGAGCCGCGCAATTTGAATTCCTGCAAGTACTCACTGGGCTCCCGGGCATTGACTGGTCCAAGGTAGAGATGTTCCATCTCGACGAATATGTTGGGATCCCCGAGTCTCATCCCGCCAGTTTCCGCCGGTTTCTGCGCGAGCGGCTGATTGAGAAAGCTGGAATCACCAAGTTTTACTTGCTCGATGGCGACGACGATCCTGCTGAAGTCATCCGCGTCGTGGGCAACGCTCTTAGGGCCGCGCCAGTTGATGTTGCATTCGTCGGCATCGGAGAAAACGGACACCTGGCGTTCAACGATCCGCCGGCAGACTTTGAGACAGAAGAACCGTATCTGCTGGTCAAGCTCGACGAAGTCTGCCGCCGTCAGCAAATGGGAGAGGGATGGTTCCGTTCGATAAGCGAAGTGCCAGAACGCGCCATTTCCATGAGCGTGCGTCAGATTCTGAAAGCAAAGGTAATCATTTGCATCGTGCCCGACGCCCGTAAGGCCAATGCCGTGAAAGCGTGCCTTGAAGGTGAGATCAGTCCCTTGGCGCCGGCATCAATTCTGCGGACTCACCCCAACACGACCTTGTATCTCGACCAACAGTCGTCAGCACTGTTAAGCGCGGCGACATTGACTCCGGTTTAGCTTCTGCGCCAAAGACGTTGGGCTGGACATCTTTCGCCGGACTGAATGAAGATTTCGTTCCTAAGGCCCGCCGCCCTGGCAACGGAGGCGCGTAGCAACGTTTGGTGCGCGCCCAAGGCTTCCCAAGCTAAACCCCTTTTCGCCAGCCGCGATCGTTCTCAGGCTTCAGCTCAATCGTGATCGAGCCGTCTTCGTTCACTGGCTGTTCACACGCCCACGCAATGGCTTTCTTCACCCCTGGGCGAATTTCCAGCTGTGCCGAGAGATTGATTTTGCCCAGATAGCCCTTCGGCAGGAGGAAAGAGCCTTGCCGCAGAGCCCCTCCGTAGGGATGACCCGCGTCAAACGCACCTTCCATGCTAACCGTCTTATCCGGGCTCTCAATCCTCAACCACAGCACACCCGGAACTCCCGCGACGCCGCGATTCGCAATGCAAATCACAAGTTCACTCGTGCCATATCTCTTTCGCTGCCACACCCACGCTGGCCGTAAGCGATAGCCAAGCTGGGTTCGCAAACGTTCAAATCCGCGCGGATATTTTTCGTTGTAGCGTGCGAGATTGTCAGCTTCCGTCCAAAGTCCCCAATAATTCGCCTTCACATCGAGCGAGTGCAGCATGTAATTCTCGAGTTCATTGATGCCCGCAGCATCCACCTTAATCTGAGACGAATCGTAATGACGCAGATATCCGTCTTCGATAATTGTCGCGAGCCACGGCGGACGATTGGTCAATTCTTCAATTTGAATCGGCTCTTCCACAATGATGCTATCGGAACGCAGCCAGGCACCAGCCCGCACAGACATATCAATGACTGTCCGGTTTCCGACGTTACTAATATCCGGTTGCGTGTTGACCGCTAGTGGGGTCTTCTTCCAAGTCTCGAGTTGGCGGGCCGTCATGCTGACGAAGGTCTTCTCCGCGGTAAGAAAATCGGGAAACGGACTCGGATAGTTACTGGTGTGGCCTTCTCCCCAGAATCCGTACTGCATCAGGTCCATCCACTCGATCAGAGGATCTCCTTCGAACTGCGCTGCGAGAAGATCGTTCAGCTCGGCAAAGGCCCTTTGAAATTCGGGATGATCGTAGCGCGGCTCTCTGAATTCCCCGCCTTCTTTGGGGATGCGACCGATCTTGACCATCGGCACGCGATCGCGCAGAAACTCCGGCAACGCAACTTCGTCAGGCTGGAATGAGTAGTTGGAGAGCTGAATCCGGAAAGCCACGCGCAGCCCTTTACGCCTGGCCGCATCCAGCGCCAGGTGAAAAACTGGGTTTAGATCCAGCCGACCGGGCCGCGTTTGCACATTCCGCCAATCGCAGCGGATGTACAAAACGTCCACAAACGGCAGGCTGGATATTTTCTCGACGTGTTGCTCCAGCGTCTCCCGGCCAGCCCTCGCGGCCAGCGAAGGGCCATTTTCTTCCCAGGCATAGCCAACCAGCCCTAACCCGGGATTGCGCTGTGGCTTCTCGGATGGAGATGTAAACAGAATCGTTTGCCAGCCTTCGTCTTGATCGATCTCAAACGGTCCCTGATTCAGCCGTTGATGCACAGGCGGGCCAGGTGAAAAATCGTATCCCTGCCAGAGGTGGGCCGGAACATCTGCAGTTGCGACGGCAGGCATGAAGGCAGCGGCTTTCAAGAAATCTCGACGACGCATGCGCGGCATTTTAGTGCGCAAAAAGACAATATACAAAGGCAAAAGAAGGCATGCGGTTTGTTCTCCGGGTCGGCCAGCTCGCAGAGGAATCACGCAAATCCATTGCACAGTAGGTGGATAGCTGCACGTCTCGCGCCATATCTTATGTTTTCTTTTACTTTGCTATGATTTCCTGCTATTTTTCCTTTGGCCAGAAGGACTACCAATGTTCCCTGTATTTTCATCTGATTCGGATTGGCTGCGCGCCCTCGCCGAGCGCCAGCCAGAATTGGCAGAATTACTCTCCAAGAGTCCAGACGAACAACGCCGCCTGGGCTACTTCCACACTCTGCGCGAAATCTGTCAGCAGCCCCACACCTGGCTACAAACTTCTCAACTGATGCAGGGCTGCACGAATATTCTTAGGGCGTGCGTAAGAGATATCCGTTCTCTGGTTTTGACTGGATCAGGAAGTTCGGAATATGCCGGCGACTGCGTGCGTATTCCATTGCAAGCGGAACTCGGGATCACAGTGCAGGGGTTCGGTGGTGGCGCGATTCTGGCGCACGGCAGCAAGTGTCTGCCTCCGGGCAAGCCCGCCCTTATGGTTTCTATTGCGCGTTCCGGCGACAGTCCGGAGAGCGGTGGCGCGCTCTCGCATATTTTGAACACGGATCCGGAGATACGTCATCTTGTCCTGACCTGCAACGCTGCGGGTGGCCTGGCTACGAAGTTTGCGAGCGACTCGCGCGTCACCGTGATTACACTGCCGGAAGCCACCAACGATCAAAGTCTGGTGATGACCAGCAGCTTCACCAATCTCGTCCTTAGTGCGCGCTTCCTGGGGTTGCTCGAAATCCCTGATCAATACCAGGCGATATGCGAGCGGGCCAGCGCGATCGCGAGCTACATTCTTGCCGAGCATTTTGGCAGGGTCGCCTCAATAGCGAAGGCGCCGTTCACGCGGGCCGTCTTTCTCGGAAGCGGCGCTCGCTTCGCGGCAGCGCGCGAAGCCTCGTTGAAGATGCTCGAAATGACCTCAGGCCGGGTGGCCACTCTTTGCGAGACGTTTCTCGGACTCCGCCACGGCCCAATGAGCTATGTTCACAAGGACTGCCTTGTCGTCGCTTTTCTGTCATCGGATTCTTTGTTGCGGGCTTACGAATCCGACCTGCTTCGAGAATTGGATCGTAAAGAGCTCGGGCTTTTGAAAGTCATCGTGGGCGAGAATATCCCTGGCGAACTGATTCGCGCAGACGACGTAGCGATTGAATGCCCGGGACTAAAGGATTTGAGCGATGATAGCTCTCCAGTGATAGATGTGCTCGTAAGCCAACTTCTGGCGTTTTTCCGGTGCCTGAATGAGGGCTTGCGGCCGGATTCGCCTTCCGAAAGCGGGATCATCAGCCGCGTGGTGCAGAGTTTCGCATTGCATCTTCCCGCTTCAAATTGAGTCCCAGGTCATTCCTTTTCAATAATTTACGCATATATTTCCGGTGCATGGCGGCTCCTTTCGATAAATCATATGCTTTCGTTTAATTTCTCACAGTTACGTATTCATCGATTCTTTGCTTGCCTTTGGTTTCGAATCGTGATAAAAGTCTGCGCATCATTCTGTTGGCCTCACGGGGGAATCTATGTGGTCTGCAATGCGCACCCTCTTCTTGTTAGTGCTTTTGAGTTCCAGTTGTCCTCTTTTGTTCGCCCAAGGCACCGACCTCGGCACCATTCGAGGCACTGTTACGGATTCAAGTGGTGCCGTAGTTTCGGGCGCTAAAGTGGCCGTTACCGATCTGGGAACTGGTTCGATTCGCGAAACGGTAACCAACGCGCGAAGGTGGCTATCAGGTTTTCGGTCTGAGCTCCGGCACTTACAAGATCTCAGTCACGAATGCTGGAATGACCACGGTTCAAGTGAACGGAATTGTTGTGAACGGGAGCGCGGTGGTTATCGCCAACGCGGATATGAAAGTCGCATCTTCGTCAGAAGTAGTTTCCGTTACTACCGAAGCTCAGACGATCAACACTGCCGACCAAACGATCTCCGACACGATCACCAGTCGCGAGGTGCTGGACCTGCCCCGCGATAGCCGCGATATTTTTTCATTTCTCTATCTGAACCCGAACATTACGCAGGGCGTCGGTGATGGATCATTTAAGTTTCTGGGATTTCAAAGCTATGGCGCGAACTTCACCATCGATGGGCAGCGCTCTACCAGCACGCTCGATGGCAGTCCCTCCGCGAGTGCTCCATCCCTTGAGGCTGTTGGGGAGCTGAATATCCTTTCCAACGATTTCAGTGCTGAGTTTGCCGGCATTTCCAGCATCCGAGTGACAACCAAGCGCGGCACAAACCAATTTCATGGCTCGGCTTTTTATGACAACAAAAACTCCGCTCTGGCGGGTCTCACGATTCAAGACCAGCAGGGTATACGGGACTCCCAAGGCTCCTTGTATCCATATCCGTCTCCTTACTTCAATTTCAACGATATTGCAGGTTCGATCGGAGGTCCGATACCGGGATTGAAGAGGACCTGGTTTTTCACGACGTATGAGCGCAATTACAGCCGGGACTCGATTCAGATCACAGATAACAGACTACCCCATCCATCATTCTGGACTGGAGATTTCTCGCCTTTGATCTCCGATCCGGACAACATGAAGCCGAGCATTCTTCCTGCTGTTCCGTCAAGCGTGACTTTGACTCCGGCCGAGGTCGCTGCCGACACTTACTGTGTTGGCTGGCCGAATTGCACTGGAGACGGTAGCCAATTCGTAATTATTCCGTCGCGGCTTTTGAATTCGAATGTACAGCAACTTATTGGCAAGTACTTCCCGAAAATCGATCCAAGCGATTGCAGTAAATGTTAACAACGGCCGCATCGGGCAGTTGTTCCAGACGATAATGCCAAGCTTGACGACCCGCGATTTGGGAACGGTTCGCATTGACCATGATTTCTCCGACCGGGACCACGTATACGGTGTGTACAACACGCAGGCACTGAGCGGCGGTAGATCGGCCGTCCGATCACCTTTTACGGGACTAGGGCTGACTCAACAAGACCAGCGGACCCATACCCTTTCTCTTTCTTATTTGCGAACGATTCGCAACAACATCATCAATGAAGCCCGCGGCGGCTTTAATCGCGAGTTCGTTTTCCGCCACAGCAACACCACGCTGGGGAGCTTCTTGTCCAGCATTGGCTTCGATCAGAATGCTGTTGATGCGTACGGCGCAGTCGTAGGGTCCGATCAACTCCAAACTCACGGCCACACCGTGATCTCCTACGGCTCCGCCTTCACATCTTTCGACCGCAGCGGAAACCGGAACACGGATCGTCAGGAGAGCCAGTACCTGGCAACCTTCGGCGACACTCTCACCTGGGTAATCAAAAATCACAACCTCAAGATGGGCGCTGACTTCGTGCACAACGAAGGGTTGGACGGGTTTTCCACCGCTCGCGGAAATCCACGTGGAACCATGACTTACACGGGAAGCGGCACGACCCCATTCGCCAATTTTCTGCTCGGCCAACCTGCGAATCGAGTCACATATATCGCTCAAACCCGACCTAATATGGATGTAACCAACTGGGAGCAGGGCTATTTCTTCCAGGACGATTGGAAAGTCAAGCGCAACCTGACGCTGAATCTTGGGATTCGATACGAGATGGTTTCGCCTTGGGTTGACAAGCACGACATCCTGCTGAACTTCGACCCCACATTCAACAACAACACCGGACGCTTCATCGTCTCTTCTGAAAAAACTCTTGCGTTCCTGGATCCAAGGATTCCCGCGACTCTTCCTGTTGTTACTGCAGGGCAGTCAGGACTTGGGATTGGCAGGGGGCTGGTTCGGACAGATAAGAACAACTTCGCTCCGCGCGTCGGAATTGCGTGGGGAATTGGTGACAAAACTGTTATTCGCGGCGGTTATGGGCTGTACTTCCCAACATCGGCTGCTCAGGGAATTCGCGATCCAATTTCCACTAATGGATTCAACCAGGCCTTGACCAAGCAGACCGGAACCGTGAATCCACCGTTGCAGGCGTGGCCCTTTCCGCTGACCGGTGGCGATGTTGTGGATAATTCCAGTCTAATTTCAGTCAATGCTGTTCCCGTGGGGCTGCGCGAGCCGACAGTCCAACAATACAATGCAACCTTTGAACGCCAAGTCGGGGCCAAGAGCGCGGTGCGATTTTCTTACCTCGGCACTCGCTCGACTGGCCTCATCGGTGGCATCGACCTCAATGAAATTGCTCCCAGCGACAATCCCTGGGGTACCACAACTGGCGACGGTGTGACGCCTTGCACTCCGGATGATGGGGATTGCCTCCCAACCAACGCAGATTTTGCGCGTCTACCTTACCCAACACTGGGCGATTTTCTGTTGACCTATGGCAACTATGGTCATAGTCAGGCAAATACTTTTCAGACACAGTTTGAACGCCGGTTCGACAAGGGATTGATGTTTAACGCGTCCTACACCTATACCGATCAAAAATCGACGGGCATAGACCAGGGAAATTCCAGCCTCGGCGGCGTTCCGTACAACCCATTCCAGCCGAACCTCGATTACACCCAGGATGCCTGGGTATCCCATCATCGCTTCGTTTTATATGGCGTATATGATCTGCCCTTTGGCCGAAGTATGAGGTACGGCCATGGATTATCGAAGTGGGCAGACGTCATAGTCGGTGGATGGCAGACCACTTTCCAGATGTTTGCCAAAAGTGGCACGGCATTTACCCCATACTGGACCTGTGACAATTGCGGCAATGGTGAACGTATGGTCGGGCCGGGAAATATCGCTTCCGAATCGATTGACGCACTCGGTGATTTCAACGATTTCATTGGCTACCGTCCACTGGTTGTAGGAGACTTCAAACAACATGTCGGCGACCAGCTCTTCAACCCTAATGCTTTCGCACCTCCGACGATGGGTGCCGACGTGTTTACAAACAGTGGAGTGGCGCGAAAGAACCTGCTGTGGGGACCCGGCGCCTGGGGAGTCAATTTCGGGTTGCACAAAGACTTCAAATTCAAAGAGCGAATTACCGCTTCACTGGGGGCTGACTTTAACAACATCTTCAATCACCCCATACGAATGCCGAACCAGGATTTTGGGGATGGCAGTTTCTCCTACCTTGGTGGATTCGACGTCGCGGTCGACCCTGGCACCTTAAGGCCCGTGGTTCAGGACATAAATCCTAACCCGGACTTTGCCCGCGCATTCTCAACATTCCCCCAAGAGGGTGTCGACAGCCGCCGGACCGTCCGGTTGAGGCTTAGAGTCACTTTCTAGCCTGGGAACCAACGAGTTGGCAAAGCGACTGCCCGATGCGAGCAAGAAACGCACGGGCGGTCGCTTTCTTTCGAAGCATCCATGAAATTGTCCATGAAATTGAAAGTGGTCGTCGCCGGCTTCGCCTTAGCTATCTTGTTCACCACAGCTTGGGGGGAGCGGCCCGGCAACTTTCGCGTGATTGGACCCGGCGGGGGTGGAGCGATGTTCAATCCCACCATCAGCCCGCATGACACCAACACAGTGCTCATCTCATGTGACATGACCGGTTCCTACATCACGCACGACGGTGGTACGACCTGGCGCATGTTCAATCTGCGCGGCGTGGTAGATTTCTTCGCGTTCGATCCCAAAGATCCCAATACCATGTATGCCCATGCCACGGGCTTGTGGCGGAGTACCGACGGTGGAGAGCACTGGAATCTGGTCTATCCGGATCCTTCCACGGTCAGAGGCGTAAAGATGGCCTCGGACCATTCGGATGAAGACATCCTGGCGGATCCCGATTCGCTCGGAAACATCTCCGCTTTCGCGATCGATCCGGACAATTCGAAAGTGCTTTACGCGGCTGCTGGATCGAAGACCAGTCCTGCCTTGTTCATCTCAAAAGACGGTGGAGCTACCTGGAGCAAGCTGACCGATCTGCCCGATTCGCCCCGGCGCGTGTGGGTCGATCCGAAATCGCCGGCTGAGCCCCGGACTATTTTTGTTGGCAGCGTCCGTGCCCTTGCCGTCATTAACGGGGCTGCCGTACATAAGCTTTCGGTTCCCGAAGACACCAGTGACATCTCGTTGGGCTTCGGCGCGGCCGCACAGCCCACGATTTACGCAACCTCGAAGCAAGGAGTTTTTGTTTCCACCGATGGCGGGGCAACGTGGAGCAAGTCGGCTCTGCCGGGTGATGGCGGCCGTGTTCGTGCAGTCGCTACCAGCCTGCATCATCCCGAAGTGGCATACGTGTCCTACAACCGTCTACGCCTTGATGGAAAACATTGGATGGGAGTTGCGAAGACCATCGATTCAGGAAAAACCTGGGACTTGTTGTGGAAGGAAAGCTGGGCCGACGAAGAAGAGGGGTCAGGAATCGGCGGAAGTGCCGGCGTCGCACCCAAGAATATTCATGATGATTGGATTACCGAGCGTTTTGGCTCGTCATGGGGCGAGAATCCTCTAGCCCTGACCGTCGCCGATCAAGATCCCAAACTCGCTTACGGCACCGATCTAGGCCGCACCATGGTCACTCGAGATGGCGGCAAGACCTGGGCCGGACAGTATTCCCACAAGGTCGCCAATGCCGGCTGGACCACTACCGGGTTGGATGTCACCACCAGCTACGGCATTCACTTCGATCCTTTCGACACGAATGGCCAATTCATCACCTACACCGACATCGGACTGTTCCGCAGTGAGGATGGCGGGGCTTCGTGGGTGAGTTCCACGGACGGCGTTCCCCGCGAATGGCGCAACACAACTTACTGGGTCGTGTTCGATCCCAAAGTGCGCGGAAAGATGTGGAGCGTGAACAGCGGAACACATGATCTCCCGCGGCCCAAGATGTGGAGACACACTCCGGTCTCGAGCTATAGAGGCGGAGTCTGCATCAGCACAGATGGCGGCAAGACCTGGACCAAGTCGAATACCGGAATGGATGAGACCGGCGCCACGCACATCCTGCTTGATCCGACCAGTCCGGTGGATGCACGCGTCCTTTATGTTGCCGGATTCGGCGATGGGGTCTACAAGAGTTCGGATGGCGGCAAAACCTGGGCCCTAAAGAATAACGGCATCACGCAGAAGGAACCTTTTGCATGGCGGCTGGCGCGCGCTGCAAATGGAACTCTTTATGTGCTGATCGCGCGGCGCTCCGAAGATGGCAGCATTGGCAATGCCGGCGATGGCGCGGTGTACAGCTCAATCGATGGCGCCGAGCATTGGCAACCTGTCGCTTTGCCGGCTGGAACCAACGCTCCCAACGGCTTGGCGATCGATCCCGACGATTCAAATCGTCTCTATCTCACTACCTGGGCACGGGCGACTGGGCAGCATGGCGATGGCGGCGGCATTTTCCTCTCGCAAGATGCGGGCAAAACCTGGAAACAAGTGCTCGACAAGGATCGCCACATTTATGACATCACCATCGACCCTGCGGATCCGACCGTTCTTTATGCTGCGGGCTTCGAATCATCGGCATGGCGCTCTGGAGATCGTGGCGTAACCTGGACCCGTATCCCGGGCTTCAATTTCAAGTGGGGACAGCGTGTAATTCCCGACCCCATGGATCACAATAAGATTTACATCACTACGTTCGGCGGAAGCGTTTGGCACGGTTCGGTCAACGGCAAGGACGAGCCTCTCGACATCGCGACTCCCGAGCTGGCACAAGGCAGGAACTAATAATCCAAGGAGAAAGCATGAATCGTCGGCAATGGTTGTTTGGGGCTGGAGTCGGAGCAGTTGCAGGAATGGCAGTACAGGCCAGCGCCGCTCACTCATTCGCCGCTGAAGCGACAGGCGTGCCGAAGGCCAAGCCGCTCGATATTTCTCAATACGAACCCAAGAGCATGCTGCAAGTGCACGAGTCGTATGTCGCGCAGGCCAAGTACCCGGTCATCGATATCCATACTCACATTTCGGGGTCGGTGAAGTCTTCGAACGGTGTGGAACTGGCGGCGCAGCGTGAGTATCTAGGCACTCCAGAAGAATGCCTCAGCGTGATGGATCGCAAGAATATCCGCGCCATGGTTAACCTCACCGGCGGTTATGGAAAGGGATTGGCCGAGGCAGTCTCAAAATACGACCGCGCACATCCAGATCGTTTCTTCACTTTCACCGAGCCCAGCTACGAGTTCTTCAAAGATCCGAACTATCCCAGGATTCAGGCCGACGCCATCGAGCAGGCCCACAAAGATGGGGCGCGGGGACTGAAGATTCTAAAGACCCTCGGACTCTATCTGCGGGAAAACATCACCTCGGGCAAACTGGTGAAAATTGACGATCCGCGCTTCGATCCGATGTGGGAAGCCTGTGCCGCCCTGAACATGCCAGTGGCGATTCACATCTCCGATCCAGTGGCCTTCTTCACGCCGATCGATCGTTTTAACGAGCGGTTTGAAGAGTTGAATAACCATCCCGATTGGTCGTTTTACGGCGGAGATTTTCCCTCTAACGCGGAGCTGATTGAGGCCCGGAACCGCGTCTTCGCGCGCCATCCGAAGACCCAGTTCATCACGCTACACTTCGGGAATTTTTCGGAGAATTTGCAGAACGTCGGCGAAAACCTGAATCGATTCCCCAATATGACAGTCGACATGGCTGCGCGTGTCGGAGAACTGGGCCGCCAGCCCTATACGTCAAAGAAGTTTTTCGACAAATATCAGGACCGCATTTTGTTCGGGACCGACGCCACGCTGCACGGCGACGCATTTCCACAGCAAGTCTTTAATGACAAGCTGTACGAGATCTACTATCGCTTCCTGGAAACAGAAGACGAGTACTTCGACTACGCACCGGCAAAAATTCCACCGCAGGGACGCTGGCGTATTTACGGCATCAACATGCCCGATCAGGTTCTGCGCAAGGTCTATAACGAGAACGCGGCAAGACTACTGCAAATTACGGTCTAGATGCGAAGCAAATGGCGAGTTGTTATTCTGGCGCTGGCGATTGCGTTTTCCTCTGTGCATGCTCAAGTGCGCGTGTGGGAAGGGACGCTCACCCTTCCCACCTACGAGGAGGGTCTGCCCGATCCCAATCCTCCCTTCGATCAATTCGCCGGCAACCGCTTCAACTACCCGTATACGCTGCGTGACAATCTCACCAGCCACAGGGTGGATCACGACTGGCGGGCGGTGTATCCTCGAGAACGAGTATCTGAAGTGCTCGGTGCTGCCTGATATCGGCGGACATCTTTACACCTGCATCGACAAACTTTCCGGCCAGCCGATGTTCTATGCCAATCCATCGATCAAAAAGGCGGCGATTTCTTACCGCGGAGCCTGGGCGGCATTCGGAATCGAATTCAATTTTCCCGTTTCCCACAATTGGGTCAGCATGTCGCCGGTCAACTACGCCTATGCCAAGCATGACGATGGCAGCGCATCGGTCACCGTCGGCAACATCGATCGGGTTTACGGCATGGAGTGGTCCGTCGAGTTGATTCTTCGACCAAAATCTACCGTGCTCGAAGAACGGATCACCCTGAACAACCGCAGCGATGTGCGGCATCGGTTCTACTGGTGGAACAAGCCGGCATCCGCGTGTGGGACGACTCACAAATCGTTTATCCCATGCGCTATGCAGCGTCGCACGGCTTCACCGAAATCCGACCCTGGCCGATCGATGATGGTCTGGATCTCAGTGTCATTCGCAACCACACCCGCGGGCCGGTTTCTGAATTTGTCTATGGCAGCCGCGAAGACTTCATGGGAGTGTGGAATCCAAGGACGAATACGGGGACCGTCCACTTCGCAGACTACGCGTCCCTTCCCGCCAAAAAAATTTGGTCCTGGGGGGCCGACGCTGATGGGATGGATTGGCGCAAGGCACTTTCCGATGACAACAGCGCTTATGTGGAAGTCCAGGGCGGACTATTTCGCAATCAGGAAACGTACGCTTTCCTTGAGCCGCGGCAAACTCTCCAGTTTAGCGAATACTGGATGCCGGTCCGCGAAATTGGGGGAATCTCTCGGGCAAACCTGGCGGGCGTGGCGAGTCTCGTCCGACGCAATGGAAGTTTGATCGCAGCATTCAATGCGAATCAGGCAATCCCTGGGGCAACAATTTCCATTTCCAATGGCAGTAAGCAAGTCTCTCAGGAAAAGACAGATCTCGCGCCGGAACGTACGTGGACTCATGAGATCCCCAGCGCGGATACGCCAGACCAAGTACACCCTCGAGATAAAGGATGCCAAGGGCATCGTTCTGTTACGGCAGACGGAAGGCGTCTACAACTGGACTCGCCGAATCTGAGGTTAAGGTTGGGCCGCAACCGGCATATCACATCCCTGGGCCAGATCAGCGCAGCTTCGATGACTGGATGCAAGCCGGCAAGGAAGATGAATTGAATGGCAGGGTCCTTCGAGCACTCGATATATATAAGGAGACGCTGCGCCGCTTTCCCGACAGCTTCCTCGCACAAAAGGCAGCTGGACGGTTATCCACTTCGCTGTTGCGGTTTAACGAGGCCAAAGGTTATCTGGAAGCGTGCCACGCTCGCGATACTTCCGACACCGAGGTTTCTTACTACCTGGGGATTGCCTATGACGGCTTGGGCGAAATCCAGCAAGCGCAGGCGGCTTATGAGCAGGCCCTGCGCTTGCCGGGATTTCGTTCCGCCGCGGCGCTTCGACTAGGTGAACTGCTCGCAAGAACCAGCGACTTGGATGGTGCGGAGAAATATCTCACGGAGGCGTCGAGTCTCACTTCCGGAGATCTGCGTGTACGCGAAGAGTTGGTCGCGGTCAAGCGGGCACTTGGGAAACACGACGAATCCTTCGCTCTAGCCAAAGCAAGCCTCGCCGATTTCCCTCTCAGCGATTTTCTTAAAGGAAGAAATTAGCGCCTCCGATCTCAACCAGCTCTCCAATGACTACCAACCGCGTACTCAACATCGCGTCGCAATACATTCGCCTGGGAATGTATGGGCAGGCGCTGAATGTTCTTTCCAGAAGATACCCGCCGGTGGTTGCCGATCAAAGCGAGCCAGGCTCCGTCAGCCCGCAGGACAACCCGCTCGTCGCCTATTTTCGCGGCTATTGCCGTGAGAAATTGGGACAATCGGGGACCGAGGACTACAACGCCGCATCGAGACTATCCACCGCATACATTTTCCCCAGCACAGCGGAAGAGTTGACGGTGTTGAAAGCGGCGTCACGGACCAATCCTGCCGACGCCACGGCGCATTTTCTGTTAGGCAATCTCTATTTCTCCCACGCTGAGACCGACTCCGCGCTCGGCGAGTGGGCTGAGGCGCGGAAGTCAGGTACCAGGCTTCCTGTGCTCGATGCGAACATCGGCCTGGCCCTTCTCCATATCAAGGATGACCCTGAAAACGCGCTCGCAGCCTTTCGCGACGGGCTGACGAACGATCCAACGAATGTCGCGGTCTATCTCGGTATCGATCAATCCCTCAGCCTGCTTGGACATCCCGCGGGCGAGCGCGTGGAGGCGCTCGGGAAATATCCGAAGCCTTGCCGACGCTCCCAATCCCCTGATGTTTGAACTGATACTGAATCTGGCGGAATCCGGGGATTTTGATCGCGCCACAAGTCTTTTTCACAATCATTTCTTTCCAAGGGAAGAAGGCGGAACCAACGTTCGGCAGGTCTGGGTAGAAGTGCAACTTCAGCGGTTGCTGGCCCTCTCTGACACAGCAACGCTGCACCGAGGCGTTGAACGCCGCAAAAAACCTGGGATCTGAGATTCCCGACCTCTCGTTCACCAAGGATGGCTTGGACCCCATTCTTCAATTCCGCGCGGACCAACTATCTGCTCGGCACCGTCTATGCATCCTGCGGCAAAGCCGAGGACGCTAAGAACAAGTTTGAATCCGCGGCCTCAGCTTCGAGCACAGATCAGATTCGCTGGGCATGGTTGGCAGCACAAAAGCTTCCGGGCTTCGATCAGCAACAATGGCAAAGCCGATTGCAGAAAGCTCTGGCAGATGCGGTCGGGCGTACTGAGACCAGCGCCTATCCCAGCTGGTGGATGTATACGGCCGGCATGCTCGAAAGAGACTTGGGTAAAAAGCAAGAGGCGAATGCGAGGTTTCGAAGGGCGCTGTTACTTCCGGATCGGATGTTGGCATATCACCTGACGCGCCTCGCGCAGTTGGATACGAGCAGGAAATGAAGAGACGCGACTTCATCGCCGCCCTCGCTGCCTCAGCGGTATTCGCCCGTTCCTGGGTCCGCGCTCAGAGCACATCGAAGCGTCCCAGATTGCTCATCGCAGAATCCGATCCGTTCACAGGGCTTGATCTCCTGAAATTGCGCTATGCCGAAGGTCACCGGCCCTCGGACGATTTCACGGGACTTGCCCTCTCGTGGCAGCTCACCGGCCAAAAGGATTTCGCCGAACGCGCCTTGGCAGAGATGAAGGCCAAGCACATCACTGCGACCGGCAAACCCTCGCGCGCATGGATTGACTACACAAAATGGGCGCTGGCCTTCGACTGGCTGAACGAGTATCCCGGATTTGAACAAAAACACAAGGACCGCATCGCGAACGAACTGATGGACGGAGCGGCAGCGATGCTGGCTACTGCCGACTTTGCCGATGCCGGTCAGCTTTCCTATCACAACTACGCCACACGTTATCTGGCGCTGGCTGCGTTCACCTCCGCCGCGGTTGATGGCTATCCCGGTTGCGGCGCGCGCTGCGACACTTGGCGCACGCAAGTCTCCCGCGGACTGGAGAACATTCTTGAAACCACGAACTTCGTCGATCCCGAAGGCAGTTACCACGAATCGCTGGACTACATGCGAATCACGTGGGCAGCACTGACCTTGCTTGCGGAAATGCAACGTACCACAACCGGAGTCGACCCTGCACAGACATTCTCTGTCTTCCGAAACATCGGCAACACTTACTTATATAAGTTGCTGCCCGACGGTACGCCCTCGCGCGAGGGAGACAATGAATATCCAATTCTCGACTTGCAGGACACGGCGGTTATCGGCTATGCGGTCAACCGTTTCAAAGATCCCTACTGTGCATGGCTGCTTCGAAAGAGCGGCTTCTTTGCTGACAAATGGGTGATCCCCGCGCTCCAGTTTCTATGGGACGACCCAGGAGTAACGCCTCGCGATCCCGCGCTGGCGCCCGAGAGTGAATTGCCGCATCAGCGCTATTTTGCCGGTGTCGGGCATCTGGTGATGCGAACAGGGTGGAAGCCGGATTCAACCTGGATTGAATTCGACTGTGGCCCGTATCTGGCCAAGCATCAGCATCTCGACCAGAATCAGTTCACCATTTTTCACAACGGGTATCTGGCGATTGACAGCGGCGCCGACTACACCGAAACCGAGAGTCCGCATTATTTGAACTACTACCGGCGAACGGTGGCTCACAATTCCGTGCTGGTATATGACCCTGCTGAGAAGTTCTTTTGGTCAGACAATGTCATGCCTGCGGCCAACGACGGCGGCCAGCGGATGGATTCTTCCCGCTATTGGAATACGATTCGCAATCCCAGCGATTGGGAACGTACTCGCGATCTTTGGGATTTGGGAACAATGCGTGTCATCGACTACGTTCCCGGCGAGTACCACTATGCGCTCGGCGACGCCACGAATGCATATTCGCGAAGCAAGTTGCGTTGTTTCACCCGCGAACTCGTATACATTCCCGGCGGGAACGTGCTGTTCGTGTTTGATCGGGTCGTCAGTACGAATGCTGGATTCAAGAAGGTATGGCTGCTACACGGAGTGAACCCACCATCCGTTGATCAAGATCGCCAACACCAGGCAGGCGCAACGGACTTTACCAACGCCAACACATTTCGTTTCAGCGACGGTGCGGGTGAGGTATTGGTGCATTCACTTTTGCCCCGGCAGCGACTTGTCACTCGGCGCGGCGGTCAGGGACATGAGTTCTATTGTCCGGGCGATGAAAACGGCGGGGGTTGGGGCAGCGGAGAGAACTGGCCGCTGGAACCGGCCGAAGGAGGTCCCTTGCCGTCCGATCCTCGGTTACTTCACATGTGGAAAGCTTTCTGGGGACAGGATCTCGCCAGACTCGAATCTTCGAATCGCAAGAATGTGGTGCCGGGAAGCTGGCGCGTTGAAGTATCGCCAAGCCAGCCCGCGGAAGAGGATCTCTTTCTGCATGTGCTGGAAATTGGGAATACGGGAGTAACCGGCAAGAAGCCAGTAAAGCTGGTCGATGGTTTCGGCATGACCGGCGCGGCATTCGATGGGGGCCCTGCCGTCCTGTTTAGTTCTTCGGGGCAGGACATCCGTCAGGCAGAAGTTTCATTTCCTGCCCTACACTGTGACTCGCTCCTGCTAACCGGCCTGTCGGCGGAATCCATGTATGAGTTGAGCTTCAGCGGTCTGAACGTCTCCGATTCGCCGGACGCGACTTTGCCAGGCGTGCTGAAGGATGTTCTTCATGTTCGTGCCAATGCGAAGGGCGTCCTGCGGATTGAAAATCAGCACTTTGAGAATCTCCGTCTCCGGATCGCGGCGGGTTTGAAACTGTGGCTGGGAGAAAGAACATGAAGCGGATCGTACTGCTTGCCATCTTGTCCCTGTTCTGCGCGGCTGCGGCCGCTGCTGCCGACGAAGCTCCTCGCCCCGAGAATTTTCAAGTACTGCCGCAGACCTCTACTCTCGCCCCTGCGATCACACCGTATCTGAACTACCAGGTGAACATCGCTTGGGAACAGGACGACGTTCGCAGAAAGCGCTTTGAGCAAATCCGCGACGAAAACGAACTTCTTCGTGTGCAGCGGGAATTGCGCGAGAAGCTCTTGGCCATGCTCGGGGGCCTGCCGTCAGTGAAAACTCCCTTGCGACCACAGATCACGGGCCGCATTCAGATGGACGGCTTCCATATCGAAAAAGTCATCTACGAAAGCCTGCCCAAAATTTATGTGACTGCTCTCCTCTATGTCCCCGACGATGGCAAGAAGCATCCGGGGATTCTAGTTCCTTGCGGTCATTCCCCGGCCGGCAAAGCTTACTATCAAGCGCTCGCCCAGCGACTGGTAAAGAGTGGTTATATCGTTATCTCCTGGGATTCTGTGGGTCAAGGCGAGCGCAGCCAGTTTTGGGATGCGAAGCAGAAGAAGAGTCGCTACAACCTGATCTGCGCCGAGCACGCGGTAATGGGCAACCTGGCCTATCTCGCTGGCACGAATCTGGCGCGCTGGGAAGTCTGGGATGGCATCCGCGCTGTTGGACTATCTGCTCACTCGCCCAGAGATTGATCCTGACCGAATCAATATCACCGGAACCAGCGGGGGCGGGACTCAAGCCGCCCTGATCGCGGCGCTTGATCCGCGAATTAAGGTGGTCGTTCCTTCCTGCTATATCACATCTCTGCCCATGCGGATGTACAACCGCATCTTCAAAGATCCTGACAGCGATCCCGAGCAAGACCTCTACGGCATGGTTTCTGAAGGCCTCGATCATGCGGGATTGCTCTTGCTGATGTATCCCCGCCCAGTTTTGGTGGCAGCTGCGGTCCTGGATTTTTTCCCCATCGAAGGCACCCACAAGACCTTTCGTGAAATCGCCGACATCTATCGCCGCTTCGGTCATGCGGATCGTATTGCGCTGACTGAGGGATATCACGAGCATCAGTACTCCGTCGAGAATCAGCGGAAGGCAATCCAATTCCTCAACCACTACAACAATCTGGCACCGGGCAAAGAGTTGCCCGCAGTTAGGGAACTTGATGTTTCTGCGGTGCAATGCACGCGGAGTGGTCAGGTGGTCACGGACTTCAACGATGCCAAATCACTCATGGACGAAATCCGCGACTACGAGGCGCTCCACAGAACTGATCAGTCGCCCTCACTCAAGGATCTTTACTACGGCAGGGGCTATCCTGAGATTCGCACCTGGACTGTCGGCGAGTACAGAAATGACGTTGCTGCCGATGGCACGATTCAGTGGGAAGGCGCCGGTACCGCCCAAATCGGAGCGGTAACCGTGGACAAGTATTTGCTCCATCACAGCGGCGAATTGCTTATGCCGCTTCTGCACATCTATCGCCCCGCATCTCGAAGCCATAACTTGTTGTTGTGGTTTTCCAACAATGGGAAGGCAGGACCTGCGGATTGGCCGATCATCACTAAGTACCTGGACGCAGGCTACGAACTTGTTTCCTTCGATTTTCGTGGCCTCGGCGAAACGCGGATGAAATACAAGGCACTTTCACCGGATGATCCGCTTCTCGGCCAGCTTAGCTACGATGCCGCCTATGTGAACCCTATATCGAGCGTGTTAGCTGACTATGTTTACAATTCACTGCTGATCGGGCGGCCCTTTGTTCTGCAAATGATCGAGGACATCGAAATCGCATCCCGCTTCACCGAATCTCATTTGAAACCAGGCAGAATCTTTGTTGCAGCAGAAGGGGAAGCTTCTGCGCTGGCGGCGGCAGCAAGTGGAATCGTTCCCGGAGTTGCCTCTCAGCCCTCTGATTCTCCCAAGTTTCCATGGTCGGAGATCGTGGACGAGAAGGAGGAGATTTGGCCGATCCAATATCTCTTACCGGGCGGTGCGAGGATCTACCAGCATTGACGGCATTGAGCGGCCTGCACTCGAGTGGGACGAAGAAAGCATCCGAAAGTAAACGACGTCGGCGATACGGCGGCATCATTGAAAAGATAAAACTATTGGCCTCAATAGCTTAAGGCGAGTGCTTTCACGCAAGAGAGCACGCGGCGCTTTCGTTTGTTTTCTCCTGGTTGGGGGTATAAAATCGCACTTCCCGTGTGACAGTCGGGACAAGGAAAAGGACATGGTCTTCAAGGATTCGCGTCTTTTGACGGAACAACGCAGGCGCAAGGTGCTCGACCTGATTGAGCAAAAAGGTCAGATCACGGTGCGCGAGTTGACCTCCCGCTTTTCGGTGTCGGCGGTCACCGCACGGGCCGACCTTGATGCCTTGTGCTCCGAAGGCCTAGCCCTTCGATCCCACGGTGGCGCAGTTAGCAAACTGGAGGGCAGCCACGACGCAGCAATCGCCGGAGACCCTAAGAAATACACTGACATTGCGCGTCGCGCGAAATTGAGTCTCAGCAGCACCGTTTCTCGGGTTGCGCAGGGCAGCCAAAAAACGGCCCCGTCGGTACAGGCATCGGTCCTCGCGGCAGCGAATGACCTCGGCGTCAACTTCACGACCGGAGCCAGCAGCCGGACCATCACTTTCGTCCTTGGCAATCGCGACACCATCAATGAATTTCAGTCGAAAGTCCTGCTGGGAGCAGAGGGATTCTGCACGGACCAGGACTGGGCTCTTCAGTTTGTATCCTTCCGTTCGGATTTGAGTGCGCCGTCAAGCAGCGTCGTCCTTCCCGAGATTCTGACCCAGGCGAGCCGCACGGCAGGGGTGATTCTGAGCGGCACGCACTCGGCCAATATTCTCGCGGCATTTACGGAACGCAGGATTCCGTTTTCGCTGGTGGGAAATAATATTGTCGGGGAGTGGCAGCCTGAACAGTACGACTGTGTCTTTACCGACGACATACGCGGATCCGCCGACATCACGCGTTATCTGATTTCTCAGGGCCACCGCAATATCTGGTATATCGGCAATCAGCGACTGCCATGGTTCGCGCGTTGTGCGCGCGGCTACTTCCAGGCTATGGAAGAATCCGACCTGGAACCACACTTCAGCGAAATCGGATCGGAAGACCGTGAGTTGGGATATCTCGCCGCAAAGTCCCTGCTTAGCAATGGCGAACGACCCACCGCACTTTTTGTTGCGACCGATCAGGCCGCTTCCGGCGTTTACCAGGCATTGCAGGAATCCGGCATCCGAATTCCCGATGACATCAGTGTCGCCGGCTTTAATGACACCATCGGAGAGGTGCTTCACCCAGGCCTGACAACGGTTCGGGAGTTCCCCAAGGAATTAGGCGCTCACCTGGCGGAATTCACCATTCGACGAATCACCGAACCGGAGCTCCCACCGCAGCAATTGGTCATGCCCACGGAATTGATCCGCCGGGAAAGCGTGCGCCAAATTTCACCTGGTTCACATCTCTCCAGCCGCTCTTCAGGAGCAGGTCTCTAGCCAACAGCGGACCGCGTTTCTTTTTTGCCACGAAGTCCCTACCCTGACCCGTCAGAAAACGACTAATGATTGCTATTACTTGTTATTGCTTTGAATATTGGGCCGTGTTCCTTTACTTTGCTTTCGTTTTATGCTCTAATTCTTTCCTATTCGCCAGGCTGAGCGTGGAGTTCAAGGGGACACAGATGAAGCGTGCATTCGGGCTGTTCTTTTTGTCGTTCATGATGTGCACGACACTTCTCGCACAAGTCGATACCGGAACCATTACAGGGAGTGTTCGCGACAGTCAGGGTGCCGGCATCGCTTCTGCTGCGGTCTCATTCGTAGAGGTCAGCACCAATGCGACTTTCAAGACACTGACGGACGGATCCGGAGAATACGTTTCTCCTCCGTTGCGGCCCGGCACTTATAAAACGGTTGCTGAGGCGCAAGGATTCAAGACCCAGACCCGTAACACAATCACCTTGAAAATTCAGGACCGGCTGCGCATTGATTTCGATATGGCGGTCGGATCGGTCTCGGAAAATGTCGAAGTGACGAGCGACATCCCCATCATGCAAACCGAAACGTCCTCTTTGGGGCAGGTAATCACATCAAACCAGATCACAGAACTTCCGCTCAACGGACGCGACTACATCCAGCTCGCAACTTTAAGTACTGGTGTCGTGCGCACCAGTTCAGGCACCAACGGCAATAGCGGCGGCAGCAGCACCGGCGGACAAAACAGCTTTGTCGCCAACGGCACTCGCGGAACCTTGAACAATTTCCTGCTCGACGGAATTGACAACAACTCCAATGACAACGGCGGAGTTGTGCTGCGCACGAATGTAGATGCGATCCAGGAATTCAAACTGCAAACCAACAGTTACTCTGCCGAGTTCGGACGCAGCGGCGGCGCGGTGGTCAACGCCATCATCAAGTCAGGAACGAATCACATCCACGGAAATCTGTTTGAGTTCTTCAGGAACTCGGCGCTGGACGCTCGAGACTACTTCGAACCTTCGACGGATCGAAAAGCGTCCTACAAGCAAAACCAATTCGGTGGCACCCTCGGTGGTCCGCTCATCAAAGACAAGCTGTTCTGGTTTGGCGACTATCAGGGCACGCGCATCCGCAATCCGCTCAACTGGAACTCGCTAGTCCCAACGGCGGCGGAACGCGGCGGTGACTTCTCTGCTCCTGGGGAACCGATCATCAACGATCCGGCAAACTGGCTTGCCATTCCTGGGTAACGTGATTCCGGGTGACCGGATCGATCCCATCAGCCAGGCCTACATGAACCTTTACCCCGATGCCAACCAGGGCGGCCGCTTTGTCATTTTCCCGATTGAGCAGGACGGCATCAATCAGGGCGACGGTCGCGTGGACTACACCCCATCGCAGCACGACCAGTTCTTCCTCAGGTATTCCGAGAGCGGGAGGAGAGACATTCGCCCCGCTCCACTAACGGGACTCGCCAACGGCGGCGACTCCAGCACAGGCGACGGCCACGAGGATACCTACGGGGCTTCGCTCGGCTTCACTCACGTATTCAATCCGACGACGGTAAATGAGGCCCGCTTTGGCTTCAATCATGTGCACATCCGCCGCGGCGTACCGGTGGACGGAAACGTTCTTCCTTCCGCGGATCTGCGCGTGCCTGGTGTCCCTGACGATGCTCGCGTCAACGGCCTGACCTTGTTCGTGCCGACCGGCGGTTATCGACGGGTTGGCGACCCAAGGTTCGCGCCAACCATTCTCTCCAGCCAGGAGCTACAGATCACCGATGTGCTGACGCTGGTCCGCAACCATCACACGATCAAAGTCGGTGGTGAAATCCGCTGGAGCCAGTTCAATATTTCTCAGGAAGCTGCGCCACGCGGGCAGTTCCAGTTCAACGGTCAGTACAGTGGAAGCTCGTTGGCCGATATGTTGCTCGGCATGCCCAGCCGGGCCAACATCTCAACTGTGATTGGGATGTACAACCGGCAGCATGTACCGTCCTTATTTATTCAGGACGACTGGAAGGTCACCCCACGTCTCACTCTCAACCTTGGCCTTCGTTACGACTACTTTACCCCGCTGGTCGAAGCCAACAACCGGCAGAGCAATTTCGATTATGCCACTGGGACCCTGATTACTGCGGGTTCGAACGGAGCTTCCGACGCGCTGGTCAAGGGTGACAAAGCCAATTTCGCGCCACGCATCGGATTTGCGTGGACTCCGACCGCAAATGGAAACACCGTAATTCGAGGTGCTTACGGTTTCTTCTATAGCGGCCAGGAAATCCGTACCGCGGCTCCGTTGCAGTTGGCTTACAACTTGCCCTTCTTCTACGAACCCCTGTTTATTAACGGGGACACGCCTGCATTCACTGTCTCGCAAGGATTTCCGACTCTTGATCCGAGTCAGGCTGTGAATCCCGGGGTGACCAGCGTCGATGCGCGCCTGCACACTCCTTACTACCAGAGCTGGAACCTGGCAGTGCAGCGGTCATTGCCGGGCTCCATCAGCCTGGAAGTTGCATACGCAGGTTCAAAGGGCACACATCTGCAAGGCGTGACGGATCCCAATCAGGTCCTGACGCCGGGAGATGGAGATGTCCAGCCTCGCCGTCCCTTTCCCCAATTCGGCGGATTTACTGCGATCCGCAACATCGCGAACTCCAACTACCACTCGCTTCAGGTCAAGACTGAAAAGCATGCCAGTCATGGGCTCTACTTGCTAAGCGCGTTTACCTACAGCAAGGCCATCAACGATCTGCCGGAGATCTGCTGCGCAGCGCCCTTCGCGCAGAACAGCTACGACCTTGCCGCCGAACGAGGAGTGGCCGACTTCAATCAGAAGCTGCGCTGGGTGTTGAGTTTCGATTACGAGATCCCGTTTGGCGGCAGCCATTCCCATCTGGACAATCGAGTGGTGAATGCGGTGCTCGGGGGATGGCGGATCGGTGGCATCTACACACTGGCCAGCGGATTCCCATTTTCCGCGTTCCAGGCGGATGATCCATCCAACACCGGCAGCCAGGGGATTCCCCGGCCCGATCAGCTAAGGAATGGCAACCTGCCCCGCGGCCAGCGCACTCCCGATCACTGGTTCGACATTACCGCTTTCTCCGTGCTCCCGGACGACGCTTTTCGGTTTGGCAACGCCCCGCGCAACAGCCTGATCGGTCCCGGACAGAATGCATTCGATTGGGAGCTGCGCAAGGAATTCAAGGTGACGGAAACGCAGAACGTCGAGTTTCGCACCGAGTTCTTCAACGCGTTCAATCATCCGAACTTCGCGCAGCCGGACAACTTTATTGACGATGGTCCGGGGAGTGCTGGCGTAATCACTTCTCTGGCAATCCCACAGCGGCAGATTCAGTTTGGATTGAAGTACAACTTCTAGGTTTATTCCCCATCGCTCGGGCGCTCACTATCGCAAATGATATTGGGCGCCCTTTTTCTTTTTCCTGAGAGAGGCTACTGAGGCCGCTTGCTTACCTGGATCTGGCCTTCGCTGTACCATCCGTCCGCATCGCGCCCCGCGATGGCGAAACGTACAGCCGGCTTGCCGCTGCGCGGATCGAGCATGGCGACGCGGACGTCATAGACGCCTTCCGGCAAAGTATCGGGAACGTAGAGGCTCCCATCAAACACGGCATCCCCGGGTAGCCACTCTCGTACGTCTACAGGGACATTGATCGTAGCGCTGGCATTCGCCGAACGCAGTTGCACTGCCAACGGGTAGTTGGTGTAAGGCGGCGACACTCCGGCATTCAGCCACCACATGTGGACGGCCATCATGGAACCGCCAATGACGTTCTTGGGGTACTCCAGCCTGCGGAGCAAAAAGCGATAGCCCATCTTTTTCTGGAAACTACCGAACTGGGATTTCCACTCTTCAGGAATTGGCGACGATTTCAAATTCACCGAGGTCACGTGCCAGCGAAGGGCCTGATCGAGAATGTAGTTCACATCGAAGTGATCGCGCTTCCACTCCGAAACCGTGCCGCAGACTTCCAGCGATACCGGCCGCTTGCGCCAGACCTCCTGAATCCCGGCGCGAACCACCTGTTGCGGGTAGATATCCAGCATCTCCGGCTGGAAGTTTGGATTATCAGATTTGATCCGCAGGTCGCCTAGACAGTCCAGCCTCCAACCAGCTCCTCGGCTGGTTCCGTAGGTCAGCGCCTGTTGCTCATCGAAATTCATCAGAAGGGTCGTATGGGGGAATGCGTCAAACCAGATGTCGATGAGGTCTTTCTGATACTGAAACGCCGGCATGTAGGGGCTCCAGCCTTCGCCCCAGTACCCAACCGAAGAAATATCCACGCTATCGAGATAAGGATTGCCGTCATAGCGCCGACCTGCTTCAGCCACCAATTCTCCCCATAATTTCAAATAAAGAGGATCCGAAAAATCGGGCTGCCAGATTGAGCCATCCTTGTCGGTCGGCTTGTTGGCACGCCGTGCCCCGGTGGACGCGTACCATGCCGGCAGAGGATCTTTGTTGGAATAGGGCATGAGACGGATTGCGAGTGTCTGACCGTGTGCGCGCGCTTCCTCAATCGCAAGGTCAATGATGTCCCACCGGTATTTTCCCCGCTCGGGTTCGAGCACATTCCAATACCAGCGCAGGTAGGCAATCGTTGTTTCAGGAAAATCCGGCTTGGTGGCGGCCTGCGCGACCTTTTCCGTCGGGCCCACCTCAGACCACTCCAGCGCCGGGTTGAGCGCCTGCCCATTGAAGCGGTTGAACGTGGTGATCCCCATGTTCGGGTTCTGCAAGATGTCATCAATCGGCTGGGGACGGATGATGACGGTGTCACGCTGGGCATAACAAAAGACTGCAAAACACGTTACAAACAACAAGCAGCAGAGTTTCAAGGGAAACCTCGTAACGGCGATGTTAGTTGGGCGAGAAACGATAATAAAGGAAAGGAGATGACAGCTGCCCCACCTTTCTGATTTCGACAGAGCCTGCCCTGAGCAGGATCGAAAACGGTGAGTTTCGCTCGAAGCCACGGACTCCTCTTGGCGTGACAGTCAACCGCTCGAACTATAGGAAAAACAAAACTTCTGGCTAATACCGGTACCGAGGGTTCGAATCCCTCGCTCTCCGCCACACAGTCTGAGCCGCAGAAAGAATCCACCGTACTACTGCAAGAACTGCTGAAAATCGCCGCAATTCTGCAGGTCTCGGCTTCAAACGGCACTGGAGAGAGTGCCCCTTCAAATCCCACAGCCTAGTTTTTTCTGGCGTTTTTCTCTAAAGGGCAAACGCCCAGTCCTGTTTCAGCGACTCCGTCGGGCGAATACAATGCGAGCACAGACCGATGATGCGGCGAAAGTGCCTTGACTTCCCCGTGCCGATCTTGTCTCCGAGCGACCGAACCGGCTGTGCCCCTGCCTATGAGCTCTGTTCCGCGTGGTTCCTGATCGCCCTGAGCATGCCGGAAAAAATTATCGCGTGAACTGGGTACAACCCACACCAATAGATCTCTCCGGCCAAACCGCGCGGCTGGAACCATGCGCAGCACCGCAGAAGCGTGCGGTCATGGTGTTGGGGTGTAAGGTTGAATTGCAGCCATGCTTCGCCGGGCAGCTTCATTTCTGCCCGGAGCAGCACAGCGCTCGCCGCGTCGGCGCGTTCGACCTGCCAGAAGTCGATGACATCGCCAGCTTCGATACCGGACGCTCGTGACCGGCCACGTTTCATGCCTACGCCGCCGATGAGTCGATCGATCCAACCGCGTACAGACCACAGAAAGTTCGCGTAGAACCACCCATTTTTCCCTCCGACGTTCCCGATCAACTCAAACACGCGTTCGGGCGGAGCGTCGACGATCGTTTCCCTTACGTCGCAGATGATCCCCTCGGCGCGAAATGTCCGGTGCGATGCTCCGCCCATGCTCGGCAGCGGCATCAAAGGTGCGGGCCTCTCCAGTGCTCTTTGGACGGCGGCGGCGTACGAGATCGGACGGATCGAAGGAAATAGTCTGGCGGCCAGCGCATTGGTGCAAACGGATTCGCTTCGGAGACCCTCGATGAGCGGGCGAGATACGGCTGGCGGCACCGGCGTGACAAAGTCCAGCCAATAGGACGACAACCGCGGGGTCAGCACCGGAACGCGCATCAACAATCGGCGGAGCCCACGATGCCGCGCATACGCAAGCATCATGCTGCGATAGGTCTCGACTGTCGAACCGCCCACCTCGATGGGTTCGTCCACCGCCTCGCGCAGGTCAAGCGCAGCTTCGAGGTATTCGAGTACGTCGCTAACCGCTATCGGCTGAGTTCTTGTCACTACCCAGCGAGGGCAGATCATGACCGGCAGCCGTTCTGTCAGGCAGCGAATGATTTCGAAAGACGTACTGCCATTGCCAACGATGATGCCGGCCCGCAGTTCGACCAGAGGCGGCCCAAATTTTCGCAACACCGCGCCCGTTTCGTGCCGGCTCTTGAGATGCGCTGAAACCGTGGCTCCAGTCGCTGCCAGTCCACCGAGGTAGATGACACGCCGCACCCCGCACTGCTTCGCTGCTATGGCGAAGTTTTGGGCGGCCTGACGGTCCCGCAATTCAAACCCTTCAACTCGCCCGGACATCGAGTGAATGAGGTAGTAGGCTACATCGATTCCCTTTAGCGCCGGTGGAAGTGTCTCGGCTTGCAACGCATCCGCCTCGACGAACTTGATTTGCGGGCCGTGAAGTTGGGGGGCCCGCGCGGCATCACGGACCATACAGGTGACGTCGTGACCCGCTGCCGAGAGTTTTTCCGCCAGTTGCCGGCCGATGTAGCCGGACGCGCCAGTAACCAGGACCTTCATGCTGTGCCTTTATTCAGGCGCCAGATTCCGAAGTTCAGGTAGGAAGCATATAGGACCCAGGCGCCGTAAGGTGTCATCAGCCAAAACGCCAGGCGTGAAAATTCCGCGAATCGCATGGCAGTCACGGCGATGGCGGCCAACAAAACGATGATTTCGACCAGGGCCGCTCCGGGCCTTCGCAGACCGAAAAAGACAACAGACCAAAGTCCATTGAGGATCAATTGCGCCACGAACAGGGCCAATGCCAGCCCCACATCTTCGTGAATTCGCTGCCGCCACACTAGCCAGGCAGCCGCCGCCATCAGCAGGTAGAGGATTGACCAGACTGGACCGAAGACCCACGGCGGCGGAGTGCCCGCAGGCTTGAGCAGACCGGGATACCAGGTTTTCACCGAGCTCGCCGTGAATACCGATCCGCTCGCAGCCACCGCGAAACAAATTCCAAAGAAGATCAGGAGCGCGATCCATTCCCTAGACATGTGCCCGCTCCAGCTTGCCAATCTGAGCAATGTAACTCTTTGAGTCGAACTTCCGTCCGGTGCCGGCGAGCGACATATATCGCACCTGTCCAAACACTGGACGCTCGAACCAAGGGCGATCGTGCTTGCCTACAATGGCCCACGCAATGCCCGCGTAGCCGTTGGGGTCGCGGCCGTCGAGTTCATAACGGTCATTGAGCCAAACCGCTCGTTGGTAAGCTGTGGCAACCGACGGACTCCATTCCAGGATTTTCTTGGCCCAGTACATCCGCACGTAGTTGTGCATCCAGCCCGTCAGGACCATCTGTTTCTGAGCAGCGTTCCACAGAGGATCATGAGTCTCAGCCTGCTCGAGTTGCTCCTCGCGATAGATGATGGGACGGCGGTCGCCCGAGTGCCGCGCGAACGAACGATTCGCCCAGGGCTCGAGGCATTCGAAGGAATCATAGTAAGAGTTGTAGCGGACGAAATTCACCGATAGTTCCCGTCGGACTATCAATTGCTCTAGAAAAGCCTGTTTTGCGGCTGCCGGCGCCAAGCTGCCTGCACCGCGTGCGCGATAGTGAGTGGGCCGATATGGCCAAAGTGCAGGTACGGCGAGAGGCGGCTGGTTCCAGAAAGTTCCGGATGGTTCCGGTCCTTGGGATAATTGCGCAAGCCGCGCCTGGTAAAGTCAGCGAGTATGCTCAAGGCCCGCTTGGTTCCGCCCTGCCAGTTCTCTACCGGCGAAACGGAGCGGTCGAGGGACCAGCCTGCCGTGAAATCCTCGCGCGGCGAGAGTGACTGCAGAAATCGGGGCCTGTTCGAAAGGTATCCGCGCTTTGACGACCTTCTTTGGAGTAAAGAATTGTGGTAACAGTTCCTGCAATCGCGGCCGGATGGTGCGGGCGCCATAGTGCTCCTTGCCCAACAGCCTCGAGGGCACGACGACATCGGCATCGACGGTCCAGAAGGGTACCTCCAAGTGTTGGGCGGCGCGGACACGCCACTGCTCCGGTTTACTCAAAGGATTTTCGTTGCTAATTACAATGGCCGGGCGAACCTGTTCACAAAACTTGATCAGGCTGCCATCAGGATAGGTCCGCAGGACAAAACCAACATTGCGCTTGGAGAGCTCCTCCGCGATGTCCGGAATCCCAGACCCGAGAAAGCGGTAGTGACGCAGATTAGCGCGCGGATAAAAAGGCACGGGAGCAAGGAAAACAACCACCGGTTTGCCGAGTTCGTTGCCCAGCTCGACCGCCACGTCCAGAGCTGGGTTATCCAATGCTCGCTGGGCGCGCTGCATCCAGTAGACGACACACTCTCCT
>CAWAXF010000005.1:0-116579 GCA_963785865.1 uncultured Acidobacteriota bacterium
AGTGGATAGAAGCCTTTGTTCACCAGGTCGGGATCGTTTTCGAAGGGCAACTCGACCGCCCAGTCATGCGGAAGATCGATGCTTCGCCACTCGCTATCGTCAAATGCAATTGCACCGGCAGGCATGAAGTTTCCGGTCTTCTGGAAATTGCCCCAGGTCGAACCACCATAGCCAAAGTCTTTGCTGGGATCGTCAGCGTGTCCAAAGTGAAAACGCCAGCCAAAATCAAGGAGCAGCCGTTCGCGGCCGCCACCCGGCGTGGGAGATGCAACGGTAGAGTCGCCGCCGGGGTTGGCGGTTTGCTCAGCTTGGCTGTCGCGTTATTGAGCGGGCCGATTGTCTTTGCTGCGGCAATGGCTGCTGGCGCCAGCAGGCCGGCTTTGAGCACATCGCGTCTGGTGGGCATGTATTCTCCCGATGAAATCGCTTCGAGGGGAATCTCTGATCGTCAAGGATGTTTCTGGTCAGAGCTCAAAACGAACGGAAGTATACGCCTCATGCTTTGCCGGTCAAAATAAGAGCGGGGATATCGGAGGTAGATTGCGAGCTTAAAACTTTTTGGAGGGCGGGGAATCCGATTGACACTGCATTGGCGGCGAGCTGGCTGGTAATCAGAGGGGCGCAGTGAGAACCGGAGGGCGACTTCTATTTCCTGCCCAACTTGCGTGAGATCTCCTCGACAATTTTCGGGCGCAGATTCGCGAGAACGCTATCGACGATGCTGGCGATCGCGGGATCCGCATCGAATTCTGACGCAGCTTCGTCGACTGGCTTCCCACCTACTGTAGCCGCCATCGCAGCTGTGTCGCGCGGAGAGGCGGGCTCCGCTTCGCCCCGCGAACTTTCGGTGGTGCTCAGATCAGACGAGATTTGCGCTGTGCTCGCTAGTGCAGCTGCGGCAACAGCGGCTGTCGACAGGTCGGCCGCTGCGGGCTTTTGAGAAACTCCTTCCAGCGAAACAGAAGCGTCCGGCGCCTCCTGTGCCTGATCCATCAAAATGTCCGGCAGTTTGCGCTCGCTCTGGTGCTGCTTCTGGCCTTCCATCTTGCGGCGCGGCGGCCGCGGGATTTACTTGGGACTCTTCTGTGCTGGACTGCTCGGTGACGGAAGGCGGAGCTTGCGATTCCGATAGACCTGCTGAGGCCTGTGCCGCATAGGCGCTGGCAACGTTCTCGAGTTCTTCTACCGCTGCAGTGACAGCTTCCGTCGCGGCGGTTGCGACTGCGGTTAGCGATTGCGCTTCCTCGGGCGCTGGTGCTGCGGGCACTGGAAACGAAGCCATGGAAGCGTCAGCCGAACTCACGGATGAGCCCGTCATCGAAGCTGCTGAGGAGTAGCCATGTTCCGCAGCAGCGAAGGCTGCATACGCCTGCTGCATCTCCTGTTCAAGAGAGAGCGAAGCATCCTCAGTGGTCACGGCAACCGAAACGGCGGTCCACCGCGAGGCGTGAGCATTAGTTTCGCTCATCGCTGCAACCGCCATTGTAACGGGTTCGAGGGCAGCTTCTGTTGCTGCCTCTAGAGGCGAGTCGCTTTCCGCACTGCTCTGCCTGGAGTCAGTTTTTGCTTCCAGACCGACATTTGCAACCGGAACTTCGCTGGACTCGGCAGGTGGCGGCACTTCAGCCTGCGTGGTCTCAGGACTGAGGGGATCCGTAGCCTCAACGCTTAACTGCGTCACGGGTGTAGCGGTTGGCTCAGCTTCCCTCGGATCTTCGGCCTTCGTACCTTCGGCAGGCGCCACAACCGACATTTCCGCCGGCTCTTCAGGTTTTTCCTCGGCAACTTTTCCTTTGACCCGGGCAGCCGCCGCCGCGAGCGCGGCGATCTCTTCCGGAGTTACATCTTTGGGTAAACCCGCTGAGGCGAGCGCACCAAGATCAACCGTCTCGTCTTTCGTCGGTGGCGCAACTTCGAGAGGACTTTTAGAACGCGTTCGCAGACTTCCGATCGGCGAAGGTTCAGCGACACGCTCGTCTTCCGATTCTTTTATCTTCTTCGAAGGGAAGGAGATGCGATTCTTCCAGCCCGAGTCCTCGTCGAGCCCCATGGTTTTGTCGAAGCGAGGGTCTTCCACGCCGGCCAATCGGGCAAAGCGGCCGGGCTTCGAGGGTTCGTTGCGCGGCACAATCTTGTCTTCCAGCTTGGATAGAGCGCTGAGCAACTCGCTCGCCTCGAATGGTTTAACAATGAAACCGTCGGCGCGAACGCGCTTGGCCTCTTCGGGCTTGAAAGGTTCCAGTTTGCCCACGGTCAGGAGGATGGGAATGCGCGCCGTATCCCCTACTTCCTTGAGACGTTGGCAGACTTCCAGCCCGCTATATCCCGGCATGTAAACGTCCAGCACGATGAGGTCTGGCCGCTGCTCTGCGATTTTTTTCAGGGCCGCGGAGCCATTATTGACGGTAATGACCTCGTATCCCGCGTCCGCAAGGATTTTTCGCCCCATGTTCTGGGCGGTTACGCTGTCATCGGCGAGCAGTATCTTCCGGGCCAAAAGATGTCCTCTGATGAGGGGAGATATCGCGAAGGTAACCTGACATCCAACCTAAGTCAATGATCCGGAAGGGAAGTAACCGGTTACTACTGGTCAGCACCTTGTGCGTGAATGCCATCCCATCGCGAAAATACCGGCCCGCAATGCATTTGGATGCCTGCAGACAAGCTCAGAGCAACTCTGCGCTGCCTCGACGTGCCCTTAGAAGGGGTTGATCTTCTCCAGCCCCTTCTTTTTATGCTTTTTGCTGCTGGAGATCTCCTCGTCACTGGCCGGAGTGGAATCGTCAGCCTTTCCATTGGCCGCAGACGAGGATGCCCCTTGTGGAATCTCATTGACCTGGGTCGGCGGTGGTAAGGGCTGATCACTGCCTGTGTCGGCCGGCTTGAGTTCATTCGGATCTGCCGGCGCATTCGGTTTTAGCTCATTGGGGTCCGGTCCGGTAGGGGGAGTAGGAGGAGTCGGTGTGCCCGAGGTGGTGGTTGCAAACGGGGTTCCGCTGGTGGTGTCACCTGCAGGAGGAAGATCTGAGCCTGGCTTATTGATGACCTCAACGCCAACACTCTTCTCACCAGAGCCGCTCTCGGGTAATCCGGCGGCTCCCCGAGCCTCCCGGCTGACCACGCTGGTAGCAGAGACCACTTCAGGATCCACCAGGCTGGGTTCCCCTATTTGGGCCGCCCTGGCCACGTCCGGGCCTTTCTTGAGGAGTTCCATCATCTTTTGCATGGCGGTCGCCTCACTCCGGCTGGCGATCTCGGCTTTGTTCTGAGCAACCGCAGCCTTGGTGGGACGCGGAATCGGCTGATGCAATGCGGTCAGGCGTTTCCTGGCATCATCGTAACGATCCATGAGAGGGTAGCGGGTAATAATTTTTGAGTACTGTGCGCTAGCTTCCTTGGTGAGTTCCCCGATGTATTTGGCTTTCCCAGCTTCGTTGGTGCAGCCGCGCGGCATGCCATGCTCATCGCAAGTAGGCGCGCTGCGAATGCGTTGGATCTGCGCTTCGTAGTTCTGGCCCAGAAAATACAGGGCTTCGTCGGCGCGGCTGTACAAGGGATATTTGTCGACAAGCGATTGCAACCTGGCGATCGACGCCGGATACGATTCGCGCAGGTAATAAAAACGTCCAATCCCGAATTCTCGATCGGCCAGCACTTCCTGAACTTGCAGCAGCTTCTGCTTGCATTCAGGCACCAGTTTGCTGTCTGGATAGGTCAGCACCAGCTTGCGGTATTCGTCCTCGGCGCGTTTGGCATGAGTAAAGTCGCGATCCGATTTTTCCATCTGCTGATAGTGGATGTTGGCAATCTTCAGCTGTGCCTCGGCTGCTTCCGCCATGTTGGGGAAGAAGATTTCGAAGTCGCTGTATTCCTGCTCGGCCTGAGCCAATGCGGCGGTTCCACCTTCTGCATACCACGAATCGCCCACTGCCAGTTTCGCGCGCGCAATGTACTCCGAATCGGGATAGGTATTGATCAGGGTCTGCAAGGTCAGGCGCGCCACATCAAAGCGGTTATGCCGCATGGCATCCATGGCCTTGTCAAACAGGACCTTGTCCGGCTGCTTTGAGCCCACGCCGGCCAAAGGATTGACGGATTTTTTGTTCGTGCAAGCGGCAGTGAGCCCCAATAACGTGCCTAGCAGGACAATCCAGCAAGTTCGACGCGACATAAACCCTCGGAAAATTCAAGTGTGGACAGCCGCCCCGGCTGTCCTGCCGAGCAAAGCTCGGCGGTTTTAGACTTTCTGTAAGGCCGCTTCTGTGGCCGCCTTCAACAAAGCTTCTGCATTCTTCTTTGGATCGCCATTGCCAAAGACGGCGTTGCCCGCCACCAGGATTTCTGCCCCGGCCCGGACTACATCGCTAACGGTATCGAGCGCAACGCCGCCATCCACTTCGATGCGAAAGTGTAAACCCCGGCGCAGCCTGATCTCAGCTAACTGTCGCATTTTGTGTAGGGTTGACGGAATGAACTTCTGCGCTCCAAAGCCCGGATTCACCGACATGACCAGGACATAATCGACGATATCAAGGACTTCGGAAAGGGTCTCCACCGGAGTTGCCGGATTAATAACCACGCCGGCAAGGCAGTCGTGGCTTTTAATCAGATGCAGAGTTCGGTTCAGATGTCGGCAGGCTTCCTGGTGCACCGACATCCAGTCGATCCCGGCCTCGGCAAATACCGGAATGAACTCGTCGGGGTTCTCGATCATGAGATGACAGTCGAGCGGTAGCTTGGTGATCTTCCGCAGAGACTTCACCACTGGCGGGCCAATCGTCAGATTAGGGACGAAATGACCATCCATGATGTCGACATGGATGAGGCTGGCCCCGCCCTCGCCGGCAGCGATCACCTGCTCGCCCAAGCGTGCAAAGTCAGCCGAAAGAATTGAAGGAGCGAGTTCGATCACCCGGGTGCCTCAGAAGCTAAGTTCTTGCAAGAGAGCGCTGTGGAAATTTTAACACGCACGTCTGGCGCTGCCAGGTCGAGGTGACACGATTGTGAAACGACTCTCCTGCCACTTCAGTCTAGGGATTTACAGGCGCATTTAAATACTTGTCGACCAAAATTTCGAAAAACATCAATTCGTTTCCCTTGGCATCACGGATGCCCGTAACGTCGATGTTTGCGCCCGGCAACGGAGAATTTATACCGCCCGTGTCAAAAAACACGAATCCTGACTGCGTGGTATGCGGTTCGACGGCTCTGGCCGCGAACTGGGCAGCTTCGATCTCATCCATTTCTTTCTTGCCCACCCCGCCTTTCACCTTGCTGGGCAAGGGCAGCGGGCTGGGACGTGTAGCCATTCGGGGATTGGAAAGGCGCCGGTAAAGATCGTCCGTGTCAATGGGAGTGAGTTTCGAGTGGTTTGCCGTGAGCAGCGTGATTGCCATCTTTGCGATCGAGATCGGCTGATCCCCATCATTGGTCACAACGAGAAAAACAGGCAAGTATCCGTGCCCGGCAAAGTCGATGGAGAAAATCTTGGCCTTCTCCTGCGTATCGTAAGGATCCGCAGCGATAGCGACTTGCTCATCTCGATGCAAATCGTGCGCTGGATAGTTGATGGCAGCCTTTGCGGTCGGCTTGACGAAGGTCTTGCCCGCGAGCACAACCGGCACCAACACAGCAAGGCCAACGATAACCACAAACCCGCGACTGCTCAGTCCCCATAGAAGCCTTCGCATTCCGCAATTATAGAGGGGCAGGCTGCGGAACGTGCGGTTTAGAATGGCTCAGCTTGAGCTACTTCCTCTACAGCGTGGTGTTGGCGCTCGCCCTCGTCTTGAGTTTGCCTTACTGGCTCTACCACATGGCTCGGTACGGCAAGTACTGGCGTGGATTTGCAGAGCGCATGGGCAGGGTGCCCGCACGCCTGACGTTAGCACCGGCAGCGCCCGTGATCTGGATCCACGCTGTGTCGGTAGGGGAGGTGCTAGCCGTTGCAGCCCTGGTCCCGGAAATGCGGAGAATCTTCCCACGGCACCGCGTCGTCGTCTCGTCCACAACCGATACGGGCCATGCTCTTGCTCAGAAACGCTTCGGAGCGGAGAACGCGTTTTATCTCCCGATGGACTTTGCATTTGCGATCCGGCCATATCTCCGTGCGCTTCGTCCGGAGCTGGTAATGCTCGCCGAAACGGAATTCTGGCCGAATTTCTTGCGTATCGTCCACGCCAGCGGAGCACGAATTGTGGTTGTGAACGCGCGTATCTCGGACCGCTCATGGCCGAACTATCGGCGCTTCGCGCGGCTTCTGCGCAAAATTCTGGGCAGCGTCGATCTGTTCCTGGCGCAAACGCAACTTGATAGCGAGCGCCTGCAAGCGATTGGGGCGGATCCACAGCGAGTAAGCGTGACCGGGAATCTGAAGTTTGACGTGAGTTTACCCCCGCCACCCGTGATCGTTGACACCCTGGGGGGTTCGCTGACCTTTGAGAGTGCGGGTCCAATTCTCGTGTGCGGCAGTACGGTTGAAGATGAAGAGGCGCTGTTGCTGAAGGCGTTCGAGAATATTTTGGTAAAACATCCGCGCGCGGTGATGATCCTCGCGCCTCGACATCCCGAACGCTTCGATGCGGTCGCTTCTCTAATCGAGGAAATGGGAATTTCCTGGCGCCCGCGGTCCCGTTGGCAGGGCGAGCCGCTGGCCGGAACCGTGCTTCTGCTGGATACGATTGGAGAACTGGCAGCATTGTATGCTTTGGCAGATATTGCATTTGTGGGTGGAAGCCTGGTCCCGCGCGGCGGGCACAACATCATCGAGCCCGCACAGCATGGAGTTGCGGTGGTCACGGGGAATCACACCGAAAATTTCCGCGACATTGTATGGCTCTTCCAAAGCCGTGACGCCGTGCGCATTGTCGGTCTGGCTGAATTGCCCCTCACACTGCTGCATCTTTTGGAAAACGATCAGGAACGGAAGGATCTCGGGCGTCGCGCCAAAGAGACTGTTCAGAGTCAGACGGGTGCTACCGCACGCACATTGGAAGCGATCGAGACATTGTTGCCTCAAACCTCTGATCCGGCTCCTGCCTCGGCGCATGCCGCGCATAAACATTGAAGCCTCTTTCGACCATTTACCGTGGAATTGTTGCGACCCGCAATGCGCTGTACCAGCGGCGGTTGCTCTCAGCACGCGGGCTGCGGGGACCGGTGATCAGCATCGGAAATCTGTCGGCCGGAGGTTCCGGAAAGACTCCGTTCGTTCTTCTCCTCGGAGAATTTTTGAAAGCCCGAGGAGTGAAATTTGATGTGCTCTCGCGTGGTTACGGGCGAAAGAGCCGCGGTGTTCTTTTGGTCGATCCGGCCGGACTTCCGCAGCAGTTTGGCGATGAGCCACTTCTGATCGCGCGCAAGCTGAAGGTCCCAGTGATCGTGGGAGAAGACCGGTATCTGGCTGGCCAGTTTGCGGAAGCCCACTTCGGAGCGCAATTGCATTTGCTCGACGACGGTTTCCAGCATCGCGCTCTGGCCCGTGACTTCGACATCGTGCTGGTAACAGCGCACGACGCAACCGATCGTTTGCTTCCAGCGGGACGTCTGCGCGAGCCGCTTGCGTCCTTGCAGCGCGCGGATGCTGTGGTTCTCACCAGCGGTGCATCGCCAGAATCGATTCCTGTGGAAGGAAAACTGGTGTGGCGCGTGCGGCGGGGAATTGTTCCTGAACGCGTGCCCCCGCGCCCGGTCGTATTTTGCGGGATCGCTCGGCCGCAAAACTTCGTGTTGCAACTGCGCGCCGCGAATATCGAACCTGTAGCCGAAGCCTTCTACCGCGATCATCATGCGTATACACAAAAAGACATCCGCGAGTTGCTCGGTCTCAAGGGCCGAAGCGAAGCCGGAGGGTTCATCACCACTGAGAAAGACGCCATCAATCTGGGGCCATATCTTTCCGCGTTAGAACCGTTATCCGTTGTGCCGGTACGCATGCAGCTGGAAGATGCCGCTAACGCGCTTGATACCATGCTGCGCAAGATCGAAGAACGAAGGCGCGGCGCATGAGAAAATCGTAGCGCCAGCGCTATTTTTATGACCAAGCACCCCAAAGAAGGCGAGCGGCTCAGGAAGATCATTGAGGATTTCCCCAACATCACCATCACTGTGCTGGGGGACCTGGTCGCCGACGAATTCATCTTCGGAGAGATTTCGCGCGTCTCGCGAGAGGCTCCGGTGCTCATCCTCAAGCACCGGGAACGCACTGTGCTGCCGGGAGGAGGCGCGAATGCCGCCAACAATCTGGCCGATCTCGGGGTAAATGTCCTACCGGTAGGGATCGTAGGAGACGACGAGGCTGGGAAGTCACTGCTGCGGTACTTCCGCCATAAAAAAATTCCCGTCAGCGGTGTCCTGAAGGACAAAAGCTTTACCACGGTTACCAAGACTCGCATTCTCGCAGGAATGGCACATACCTCGCGCCAGCAAGTGGTTCGGGTGGACCGCGAACCGCAGGAATCGCCCAATGCCCACCTGACGCGGGAACTCTATCTGGCCGCACGGAATTACGCGCACGCATCCGATGCCGTACTGGTTTCGGATTACGGATATGGGGCCGCGACTCCGGCCATCGTGGACACGTTGCGGAGCAAGGGAAAGTTGGGAGATGTACCCATCATTGTCGATTCCCGCTACCGCATGCTGCAATACACGGGAGTTACGGCGGCCACTCCTAACGAGCCGGAGGTGGAAGAGGCTCTCGGTATTCGCATTGGTGAAAACTGGGACAAGCTGTTGACCGCAGGTGACGAGATCATTTCTCGCATGAAGTTGCAGTCACTCGTGATCACGCGCGGGCGTGATGGCATGGTCGCCTTCAATCACAAGCACAAGCCCGTGGACATCCCTATATTCGGTTCCGACCAGGTAGCGGACGTGACCGGCGCGGGTGATACGGTTATCGCTGCTTTCAGCGCCGCGCTTGCCGCCGGCGCAACTACCGAGGAGGCCGCACAAGTGGCAAACTATGCCGGTGGAATCGTCGTGATGAAGCGCGGGACTGCTACTGTTTCGCGGGAAGAGTTACTGCACGCGATTGAGCAAACTCCGCCGGCCACCCGATCTCATTGAGCGCAGAGAGTAAAATCCTGAGCCGCAACGAACTCCGCCAGCAGGTGGAGCGATGGCGACGTTCAGGTGAAAGCATAACTCTTGCGAACGGCAATTTCGATCTGCTGCATGTTGGTCATGTGCGTTACCTTGGCGCGTCCAAAGCTCTCGGTGGCAGACTCGTCGTAGCTGTAAACTCCGACGACTCCGTCCGCGCTCTTAAAGGGGAGGGCCGCCCCTTGATACCAGAGTATGAGCGCGCGGAAATCGTCGCAGCACTGGCCGCCGTCGATGCTGTAGTGATCTTTCCGGAACTCGATGTACGGGCCATCATTCGCGAGATCCGCCCTGACATTCATGCCAAGGGAACCGACTACACCGCTGATTCGGTCCCAGAACGAGATACGCTCGCCGAGTACGGCGGACGCGTCGCAATCGTGGGGGACTCCAAAGATCACTCGACCAGCGAAATCATTCGCTCGCGGCTCTCTCCGAGGAAATCTTGAGCTCCGAACCCGGCGGTACCGGGCTTGAGCGCCTGCTGATTGTGCGCCTCAGCGCGATGGGAGACGTTATCCATACGCTGCCGGCAGTGCAGGCTCTGAGGAACGCATTTCCGAACGCCATCATCGACTGGCTAATCGAGGAACGCTGGACCGAATTGCTATGTGCTCCCGGCACCCCTCGGCGCGGGCCGCGCTCCGCCGGCCGTCCCTTGGTTGATTGGGTACACGTAGTCAGGCTGGCCGGATGGCGCAAGTCCCTATTTGAGATGCCTACGATCGAGCAAATTGCTCGCGTCTGGAACGACGTCCGAAGCGTGCGCTACCAGGTTGCGCTCGATCTTCAGGGAGCCATCCGATCCGCCGTTTTAGCGCGATGGTCACGCGCTCCTGTGATTTATGGAGGGCGCCAGACGCGTGAATCCCCGGCGACCCTTCTGTACACCCGGCAGGAAATAACTCGGGGCTCGCATGTGGTTGACCAGAATTTATCAATCGCGCAGGCTGTGGCAGGGCGGAAACTGGAGCCCGCGCTCGTTGATTTGCCTCGTGATCTCGCAGCCGAGCAGCGCATCGAGCAGCGGCTAGCTGAGGCAGGAGTGCGGGATTTTGCCATCGTTAACCCGGGCGCAGGCTGGGGCGCGAAGCGCTGGCCGGCGAAACGTTACGGAGCGGTTGCTCGAAACCTTGCCGGCTGTGGTTTGCAGTCGATCATCAATTATGGTCCAGGCGAAGAGCAGCTGGCGGCCGAAGCGGAAGCAGCGAGTGAAGGAGCAGCAAGGCTCTCGGCGTTTCGATCACAGAATTGATCGCGCTCACGCGTCGCACCAGATTGTTCGTGGGGGGCGATACGGGACCTTTGCACCTGGCGGCGGCGCTGAAGGTTCCCGTAGTCGCAATCTTTGGTCCCACCGATCCCGCGCGCAACGGACCTTACGGCACCCGAAGCATTGTCTTGCGGAATCCGACCAGTCCAACCTCACACACACGGCGAGCGGAGCCGGATGAGGCAATGCTCGAGATCAGTGTGGAGTCCGTGGTCGAGGCCGCGCGTCGCCTCCTCGGATCTACGGAGGCCACGCATGGCTGAGTGGTCCCGCGTAGCCCGCCGCATCCGGGTGCCGCTGGGATTCGCTTTCGCAGTCCTTTACTTCTGGCTGGCACGGCCGACGTGGCGTTCGCTCGCATTGGGCGCAGTTTCGATCATTCCTGGACTGGTGATTCGCGCACTGGCTTCCGGCCATGTTCGTAAGAACGAAGCGTTGGCGACTTCGGGTCCGTATGCCTACACGCGCAATCCGCTCTATCTCGGTTCGCTGCTGCTAGCAATTGGCTTCGCGGTGGCCGCGCGAAGTTGGTGGGTTGCCGGTATTTTGGCCGCAATGCTCTTCGCGATTTATATGCCCGTTATCCGAAGCGAAGAAGCATTCCTCCGCGAGAGATTCCCGGAGTTCCAGGAGTATGCGGACGAGGTCCCGAGGATGATTCCCAGGATGACTCCAGCCTTTCGGAACGAGGCCAGTGCGGGATTCTCCATGGATCTCTACCTGAAACATCGCGAGTACAATGCGCTGCTGGGGAGTCTGGCACTGGTTGCGGCACTCATCACGAAGATGAAGCTGCTTGGCTGAACAACCGTCATTCTGGGATCGCTTCAACAAAGAACCAAGGATCCCGAGGCTATCCACTTCACTTCTGGGCCAACAGGTCCCGCGCACGGCTCAACTCCGGCCGAACCGAGCTTCCGCCTTCACACGTCTTGAGCAGCGCAGCGTAATACGCATTCGCATCGCTCTGCTTACCCGCAGCTTCTGCGGCCCGCGCGGCGCCATACAGACCATTGAACCTGCTGGGATTGAGTTTAAGGTCGGCCTGATACTCGGCTAAAGCCTCCTGAGGGCGTTTGCTTTCGAGCAACAGATCGGCCAGCAGTTCGTGGGCCGGCAGGTAGCCCGTATTGCTCATTCCATCGTCCTCTTTATCCGCTAGCGCTTTCAACATGCTGATCGCTTCATCATTCTTGAGTTCGGCGTGCAGAATCCAGGCTTGCGGTTCCGCAATTTGGTGGTCCAGAAAATCGGCTTCTTCGGTCTTTTTCTTTTCACGAAGCGTTTTCGTGATGGCTTTGACCTGTTCGATGTCTTTGCGTGCTTGGTCGAGTTGTCCGGAACGGGCGGCGCCGATGGCACGTGTCAGGTAGGTCACCGCTTGGTAATCCGGGTCGTCTGAAACCGTTTTCAAGGACGCCGCCTTCTGCCAATCATGCATCTCCAGGGCGTAACTCGCCTCGAAGCGCTCTACCGAGGCGAGCCGCATATCGAAATCCATGCCATACATGTTGTGTGTGGGCGGCATGGCTTTTACTTCCTCGATGATCCTGGCCGCCTCTTCTTCGCGCCCGCTCTGCAGGTATGCATAGACAAGAAAATCAAGAGCATGAAACTGATGGCCCTCGCCTCCCATTCCCATTGCCGCAGTCTTGCGGGTTGCCGCCACGGATGCCAGATTCGAGTTGATGTCGTCCTGCCACAAGCCCACGCGCGCGAAGATATGCGAAGGCATATGGAGTGCGTGAGGAGCGGCGGGCGCGACCTGTGCATAGCGACGCGCCGCCGGGATGCCCAGTTCCGCCATCGAGGGCGTGTCATAGCTATGAATCAGATAGTGCGCCACCCCCGGATGGTCGGGCTCCACGGCAAACAGCTTTTCAAGAATCGCTGCAGCCTCCTTGCGATGATCCATGTTCTCTTCGAACGCGAGCAGCGAAAGCGCATAGAACACCGCTGCCTCGTGGTCGTCAGGATACGACTGATAGGCATTCTTCATGGCTGCCGAGTAGTTTTTTGCCCTCTCGTTGAAAGCGCGTTTTTTCGAACCACCGTAAAACTCCTTAACTGCAGCGATGTAAGCCCCTTCCCGTGGGCTAGCTTTCTTCCTTATTTTCTCTGCGGCCTTTGCCTCGCTCAACCCGCGGGCCAACACCTTTGCATCCGGCTGATTCCATAGCTCGTGCCACAAACTCATGGCCACACCCCAATGAGCCATCGCGCACGCTGGGTCGTTCTTTGCGATGTCCAGGAATTCCTTTTCGGCCTCTTCATACCAGAACGAGTGCAGCAGGGCGACTCCACGTTGGAATGGCTCTTGCACGGATTCAGCGCATGAGACCGGGAAGTGCACCGTCCCCAGCTGAGTTTTCGTGAGGTCTTCGTGAGGGTGATCTTTATCTTGTGGGCCATCGGCCAGAGCGGCCGAGCTGAGCAGAGTGACAGCCAGGAGAAGGCTTGTGATCGTCTTCATTTGATAATCCGCATCCTCGGTGTGAGCGAATTCTAGTCAGCCCCGAAGAGACGGTCAAACCCCGCACTACTCAGCTTTGGCCCACTCCCGCTATGCGATACTGAATGTATGCAGTCCCCGCTTCAATCGCCCACAGCTGCGACGGATCCCAAGTCCGTGAAGGTAAACATCACCTCCGGCAGCGGTGTGGACATCGAATGGAACGACGGTCACACCTCGCACTACAGCTTCGTCTACCTCCGCGACGCATGTCCGTGTGCGATGTGCGAGGAGGAGCGCGGCAAATCCAACCGCCGCCCCGGGGACCCGGTGATTACGCCTCCCGGCGCCCTGCTGATTTTCAAGCCGGCAGCCAAGCCACTCTCCGCCGAAGGGGTCGGGAAGTACGCCATCAAGTTCTCCTGGAACGATGACCACGACCTGGGAATCTACTCCTGGAAGTTCCTGCGCGAGGTCTGTCCCTGCGAGGAATGTAAAAAGTCAAATGCGCCGCGGTAGGGCGGCGAGGGAACCGGGCGCCCGCCTCATGCGTCAAAGAAGAAGGGGCTCAAGCTGGATGCTTGATCCTCGCTCGAAAAGCGGGATAATTCCTAACTAGCCGATGAGTTCGGGGAATCCAAACATCGCAGTGCAGACGGTCCTCAACGAGCTGGTCGCGGAGCTGCATGCCAAGGCCGCCTGCGACAAGATCGGCCTCACACTCCAATCTTTCACGGATATTTTGCTGGATGTAGGGACGAAATATGTTGGTTCTGGGTCACCCGGCGAAGTCCGAACCTTCTTTCTGAGTCTTCGAGTTGATGAACTGGCACTGGCTCGAGCCTGCGCGGCGGGCATTGATACCGCCTGGGAAATCTTTCTAACCCGCTTTCGCGAGAAGCTTTATCTATCTGCCCTGCGCATTGCTCGCGAGGACTCGGCGGCCCGCGATCTCGCCGATAACCTGTACGCCGACCTCTACGGCACGAGTGCGCGCGAAGGGAAGCGCGTGTCCAAACTGGCGTCCTACACTGGACGTGGGTCGCTGGAAGGATGGCTCCGAACTGTACTTGCCCAGGAGTATGTCAACCGCTACCGCCGCACCAGACGCCTGGTGAGTTTGGATGAAGAATCAGAAGAGGGCGTCCAGTATCGCGCCCCGGAGCCGTCGCCTCCAGCTCCTGTCGACAGCCGGCTGGCGCAAGCTACGGACGAGGTTTTGGCTCTCCTCCCGGCGGAAGATCGGGCTGTACTAAGCGCATATTATCTCGACGGACGGACCCTGGCCGAGATTGCTCGTATTCTGGGCGTCCATGAATCCACCATCAGCCGTAAGATGGATAAACTGGCAAAATCATTGCGCAAACAGATCATGGTTTCCCTGTCGCGCCGCGGTATGTCGCGCCGCCAAGCCGAAGAGGCTCTTGAGGTTGACGTCCGTGACCTGCAGGTCGATATTCGCCGCAGTTTGACGCAAGAATCGTCTTCTGCCGCGTTCTCAGAGAAGAGAGTGGAGGCCCCAGTCCGGGAAGGTGAAGGATGATGTGGAATCCTGGAGAACTGGAGCCAGCAGCTAAAGCGTAATGGCTGACGTTCCAAAAATCGTGCGCGAGCGACTCCGGGTGGCAAAGCCCGTAACGGCAGAGCACCCCGATCCGGATGTGCTCACGGCATTTGCGGAAAGCTCCCTTTTGCAGCGGGAACGGGCAGATGTCCTCGAACACCTGTCCCGTTGCGGCGAATGCCGTGAGATTCTGGTCTTGGCTCTGCCAGCTTCCGAGCCGGTCCAGGTTCTGACCGAGACGGGCTCTCGATCCTGGATCGCATGGCCCACAATGCGCTGGGCGTTTGCTTCGGCTGGAGTTCTCGCTATCGCCTTGTTTGGGTTCTTGCAATACGGGCGGCACAATGCGTCCACAATGATCGCGAAGAAAGAAGCCGGTGCGGCGGTGGTGGCGCGCAACGAACAACGTCCTCAGATCGTGCAGGATTACAAGCAAGACAACGGAAGAGCAGACATTGCAATCTCCGGAAAGCCTAAAGCGCAAGGCGCCAGCTTTGGAGATGGACAAACGTGTTGCCGTGTTTGCGCCGAATGCTGAACTGGCCAAGGACTTCAGGAATCCGACCGTGGCTGGACCTCTCGCGCACGGCCCCAGGCAGATTTATCAGCAGCAGCAAGGCGGAAATGTGCAGCAGGCGCCTGCAACGGTATTGGCATTCAATGCGCCCGAGAGGAAGCAGCAGGTCTCGGGCGGTAAAGCGGCAGAACTTCGCCCGCCCGATTTCTGATGAGAGTGTGCGAGTGCAGACGCAAGCGGCTAAGCCAGACATCAACTCGCAGGCTCTTGGTTCGCTTGTCGCCAAAAACCAAGTCTCCGTTAGAGGCGAGTGCCTCGGATACTGAAGTGAGCAGGGCCAAATCCGCGCCCGCTCCGACTGCCCCGCCGGTGGAGTTGCGATCCGACGCTCGCTCACTCCAGATACTAGCGGCAACTCCGAGTTGGACGATCAATGAGGGCAAGCTCCAGCGTTCGTTTGATCAGGGAGCTACGTGGCAAGATGTGAACATAACTTCCAGCCCTAATTCCGGGGATGGTCTCGAACTTGCCATAGCTGACCGAAAGGTTTTGAAAGACTCCCTCAAACAGAACAAGAAAGAGCAGAGCGCTCCTTTGGTCTTCCGAGCCGTCACCGCCAATGGCCCGGATGTGTGGGCCGGAGGGACGGGAGCGGCGCTTTATCATTCTTTCGATGCGGGCGCGCACTGGTCACGCGTGGTGCCGTCATCATCCAATGGAAGCCTGACCGGCGACATTCTGAAATTAGATTTCCGCGACCCACAGAACGGCACGATCGCTACCTCCACTGGTGAAGTCTGGTCTACCGGGGACAACGGACAGACCTGGCAGAAACAATAGGCCGGAACTGGCGATCCACTTCAATCCATATCTTGAGCAAGCCGCTAACTCCGTTACCACGGTTATGTTTACACCTGTTTTAGCGAACTCTAGTATCCGAGGCGTTGGCAGTTCTGGGGGAGGGCTGCCGAGGCGTCCTGGACTGAAAGGTCAAGGGCGCTTTTCTTGTTTGAGCCGTTTCGGTCTAGTGAGATCCCCGGCATGCGGCGCAATAGCCCCCAATTTCCAGCCGCGAAATGAGCACCCGAAAGCGGCAGTCTCTTTCCACCTGCTGCTTGAGCTGTTCAAATTCATCGCTGATGAACTCGGCAATCTTACCGCACCGTAAACAAGCCATGTGGATGTGATCCCGCCCTAATTTCCGTTCGTAAAAGTGGCCCTCGCCCTTCAGGTGCATCAAATCGAGTTCGTCAATCAAGCCTTGTCGTTTCAAAAGCCTGAGTGTTCGATAGACGGTGCTGCGATCGACACTGTCGTCGAGTTTCCTCGCCTTGCGCAGGATCTGACTCGCATCCAGATGCTTATTTGCCGTTTCTATAACACTCAAAATTGCTCGCCTCTGTTGCGTCATGCGAATACCACGCTCGGCGAAATGTGCTTGTAGGCGGCCCGGAGCTTCGGTTTGGGGCAGTGGCATGGCAGCGCGTCTCGCGTGGCAACTGGTCGCATTCAAACTGCGACGGATTCTGCCGGCGGAACTGGACATTTCAACTTCCAGTCCGGCATGATGGAGATGCTATTCCAGTTGCGACTGAGTTGCAACTGTTCAAATGATGCGTTCTCGTCCCATTCCTGGCCTTAAGTTCTGTTTGCGACTCGCAGCTGTGTTTACATTTGTCCTGGCGATGCATGCTTCGTTGCCTGCGCAGGAAAACTATTTCGTCACCTACTCCCACCAACTCGAAGAGCCCGGCAACCTTGAAATCTCGGCCAAAAGCATCACAGGCGCTCCCAAAGGCGGCAATCCCTTTATTGCCACCGCGTTGGAGTTCGAATACGGCATCAATGGGTGGTGGACGGCCGAGTTGTATCTCGATGGCCAGACCACCTTCCACGAAAGCACTGTATTCACGGGCTTCCGGATCGAGAACCGGATCCGTCCATTTATGCGCGAACACTGGATCAATCCCGTTCTGTATTTTGAGTTCGAAGATCTCAATTCAGCGGACAAAGCGCTGCTGGAAGTGGTCGGTCACGATACCAAAGAGGATCTGGTAGGGCGCAACAGCCGCGCCGAAAGGGAGCGGGAGGCGGAACTCAAGCTCATCCTCTCCAGCAATTTCAAAGGGTGGAATGTTTCGGAGAACTTCATTGCAGAGAAAAATCTCGGCCCTTCCTCTTGGGAGTTTGGGTACGCCGTGGGTACGAGTCGGCCCCTCGCGCTTAAGGTGAGTCCCCGCGCGTGTAATTTCTGTCGTGAAAATTTTGCTCTTGGCGCAGAAATGTATGGAGGTCTGGGAGAGCGTCACAGCTTCGGATTATCGGAAACGTCTCACTATCTCGGCCCGATCGTCACCTGGGACATCCCTGCAGGCCCGTCGATTCGCATGTCGCCTAATTTCGGTTTGAACCGTAACAGCAGCGGATTTCTTTTCCGATTCATGCTCTCGTATGAGATCGACCAGGTCGTGTCAAAGCTGCGAGGTGAGCAATGAAGATGGCGCTATATTCGGCTCCTACCTTTGTTTCTGGCCGGATTCGCTTTTGCCGCTGCTGGCGATGGGGCATGGCTAACCAAAGTTCCCGACAAAGTTCGGATCCGTCCAAATCCGCTTGCTGGCGATCTCGAAGCAGCCGCGGCAGGTGCCAAGGTTTACGCCAAAAATTGTGCTACTTGCCACGGAGAGAACGCCGAGGGCAAATTGCAGCGCGGACATTATCGTCCCAACCTCCACTCCAATCGTGTGAAGGAGGTCACCCCAGGAGAACTCTTCTGGATTCTCACGAATGGGAGCCTCAGAAACGGCATGCCGTCCTGGAGCCACTTTCCGGAACCGGAGCGCTGGCAACTGGTTAGCTACTTAAAATCGTTACGCTGAGCGCACTTGGCGAAAATTCGGCGAAGCTTTGCGCTTGCGACTTTCACCCTCACTTGGCATCTAATTCCAGTGTTACGATAGTAGGTTAGGCTCCCTACGGGGATGCACTCATATAGATCGCCCCCGGCAACGCAAGCTCCATTGCAGCGTCCGCCGACAGCGCGACGTTTACAGAGGAGAGAGCAAATGGCAGGTAACGGTATCGTTGAGGTTACAGATGCGAATTTTGATCAAGACGTTTTGAAATCGGACACGCCCGTTCTGGTGGACTTCTGGGCAACCTGGTGCGGCCCGTGCCGCGCTATCGCTCCTATCGTTGAGGAACTCGCCAGCGAATTCCAAGGAAAGGTGAAAGTCGGGAAGATGGACGTTGACTCCAACCAGGCCACGCCGATGCGTTACAAAGTGACCGGTATTCCGACTCTTCTTGTCTTCAAAGGCGGACAGGTTGTAGAGCAATTAGTTGGCTACCGCCCAAAGGACGCCATCGCCCAGGCATTGAATAAGCACGTTGGCTAACTCGCCCGCGATTGAAACTCATTAGAAATGCCCGGACGCTGACGTCCGGGCATTGTTTTCATTTCGTACTGTTCGAGCCTGCTAATACTTTCTCAGCACCCCTATCACTCGCCCCTGTACGTCGACAGAAGCCGCCGGCACAACAATGGGCTTCATGTTGACGTTGGACGGCTGCAGCCGAATCTTCTCACCCTCGCGATAGAAGCGCTTTAACGTAGCCTCTGCAGCATCGACGAGCGCGACCACGATATCGCCATTGTGCGCCGTCCGAGCCTTCTCGACCAATACGTAATCGCCGTCGAGAATGGCCTCGTCCTGCATCGAATCACCCCGCACTTCGAGTACGAACACTTCTTTTGACCGCACGAAATCGGCAAGCGAAATCGTCTCCGGGTTCTCCACTGCCTCGATCGGTTGTCCTGCGGCGATCCGCCCCATCAGCGGCAGCACGATTCCTGTGTTCACCGACATCGACTGTTTCAGCCTTCCCTTAGGCGGCAGCAGATCGATGGAGCGGCTCCTGTTGTAGTCCCGCGTGAGCAGCCCTTTCTTCTCCAGATTCGAAATGTGCTTGTGTACGGTCGCCAGCGAGTTCAACTTCAGCCCCTGTCCAATTTCCTCAAACGAGGGCGAGTAGCCGTTCTCGGTAACGAACCGCGAGATGAAATCGTACACTTCGCGCTGTCTGCGTGTGATCGCCATGTGCTCATATTGGCGAAGATAAAGCGAAAAAGCAAGTGAAATAGAATTTGCCAGAAGTTCTTTTGGGGATGTCCGCGCGGATCACGCAACAATAGGGGTCCTGATCGGTCACGGACACTTGAAACTTTTCCTATGCTGGCAAGTCCAATATGCCAGCTGACATTCTTTTGGAGGGAGTAGATGGCATCATCCGTGCGTTTGGGCTTAACTGCATTGCTATCTTTATTCACCGTCACCGCTTGCAACGCGAAAACTGAGCCAGCTGTCGCCCTTCCCGAGCCAACAGTTGATACCCAGAAGGCCTCCACGTCCGGCAAGCAAACCGCCGTCTTTTCCGGAGGGTGCTTCTGGGGAATTCAGGCAGTTTTTCAGCATCTGAAGGGTGTAATCAGCGCGACCTCCGGATATTCCGGAGGCTCCGCTAAAAATGCTGACTACGAAGCCGTGAGCACTGGACAAACTGGCCACGCCGAGTCGGTCGAAGTCGTTTACGATGCATCGCAGATAACCTACGGCGAACTGCTGCGCGTCTTCTTCTCAGTCGCGCATGACCCGACTCAACTGAATCGGCAAGGTCCTGATGAAGGAACTCAATACCGCTCCGCAATTTTCTACAAAGGTGACGAGCAGAGACATATTGCTGAGTCTTACATCCAACAGCTCGATTCCGCGAACATCTTCCAGCGAAAGATTGTGACCCAGGTGGCGCCTCTACAGGCGTTCTATCCCGCGGAGGCGTATCACCAGAACTATGCGGCATTGCATCCCAATCAGCCGTATATCGTCTTCAACGATGCCCCAAAGGTGGAGCATTTGAAGCAGCAGTTTCCGGATCTCTACACCGGAAAATAATGCGCTGAGGAGTTATGGATGTTCGACTCTGATCTGGATACTACCGATGAACACGCGGGGACAGCTGACCCCGGCCGTCCGGCCGCGCGAAACTCGACACCCGCGACAAGCTCAATGCAGCGCCGTGCTTTCCTCGCCACATCGCTCGCGACTCTCTCTGGCCTAGCCTTCTGGCAATGGAAAAAACCACGAGTATTGCAGGCGGCAACATCATCCTCAGTGGCGACAGAAGTGAGCGTGGTCCTATTCTCCGATTCCGGCGAACGGCTGAGGCGAGTGCGCATCAATAAAGTGGTGAAAACGCCCGACGAATGGCGGCAGCAACTGTCTGCTAATGCCTACGACATCACCCGCAATGCCGATACTGAAATGGCCTTCACGGGACAATACTGGAATTTGCACGACTCGGGAATTTATCGTTGTATCTGCTGCGATAATGCGCTGTTCGACTCGGCCACAAAATTCGATTCCGGCACTGGATGGCCTAGCTTCTGGTCTCCCATTGCTCCAGAAAACGTTATCGAAACGCGTGATACGAGCTTCGGATTCGTTCGTACTGCCGTCTCATGCACGAAATGCGCTGCTCACCTCGGCCACGTCTTCAACGATGGACCCGAGCCCACCGGACTGCGCTACTGCCTGAACTCCGCCTCACTTCGCTTTGTAAAACACGGCTAACAATGGGCGTAAACTCCTCCGCGCGCCCCTCGGAGCAAAAGGCAACGTACCTGCAGTGTTGATGGCCAACCCGAGGTCCTGCAAATTTATTGCGTCCTTGAGATCACGATGGAATCCCACAACACAGGATGAATTCCAACACGACCGCATTCCAGCAACCAACGGCACTCGAAAAGTTTTTCAATCGTGCCTTAGGCGCCCTGATCGGTTTAGGCATAGGTCCGGCTCACATCTATCTGCTGGAAGTATGCGGGAGGAAGACGGGCAAGCTTTACGGCACTCCCGTCGATCCTGTCGAGATCAAGGGCAAGCGCTATGTGGTTGCTCCTCGGGGACGAACGCAATGGGTGCGCAATGCCGAAGCTGCCGCAGAGATCGTGTTGCGCAGAGGAAGCAATCGTCAGAAATTTCGCGTCCGCGTGATGGCGGATGAAGAGAAACCGCCTATCTTGAAAGCCTATCTTGACAACTACAAACGCGAAGTGCAGCGCTATTTCGCAATCCCGGCGGGATCGCCGCCGGAAGCCTTCGCGCCGGTCGCACCCAAGTATCCGGTCTTGGAATTACTCACAAATTAGTTGAAAATCTTCGGGCGAGCGATGTTTCAAGCCTGCGAAAACTCCCTGCATAGCTCAATTGGCGAGCAAACGCTCGGATCCCGCAGAGCTTGTAAGGAGGAGTGGCGATCACGCCTTCTTAAATTTCCGCGGCTTGGACTCGCTTCTTCCGGATCCCAAAGGAAGCTCGAATCCGATTCGCCGGTCATTCGCGGGTAGGGGGGCAATCAATTCTCGAATGGCTTCGACCAGATCCTGGATTGTGTCATCGTGGTTGTCCAAACGAGCCTCGAGCTCGGACAGTTTTGATACGACGTGCTGATTGACAATCAACGCCTGGCGCATCTGCACGAAGGCACGCACGACGAAAATGCTCATCTCGATCGCCCGCTTTGAGTTCAATACCGTCGCGGCCATAATTGCGCCGTGTTCCGTAAAAGCATGCGGCAGATAGCGCCGTCCGCCGTGGCCAAAACTTGAGGTCGCATTCTGCGACCTCAAATTCTTGTACTCCGCGCGCGTGACAGTGAAAAGAAAATCGGAAGGAAAACGGCGAGCATTGCGCTTGATCTGTTCGTTTAAACGCTTGACCGGAACACCGTAAAGTTCAGCCAAATCTGCGTCGAGTATAACCTTCTGGTTGCGCAAGATCAGGATCTTCGCTGCGATCCTTTTTGTCATGACAATTGCGGCAGATTTCATAGTCACCCGGTATGAGGTCGCGATTTGCGACCTCAAAGATTGGAACGACAGTGCATCATAGCAAGGGCAGAACGATGAACACACAACCGTCAGTAATTGAAGCGGTACCGTCCCAAAGAGGGATTTGGATTGTGACTGGCAAGGATGAACGAAAAAGCCCGCCGGAGCAGCAGGCGGGCTTTCGCGGTATGCGGTATGCGCGAATCAGACGGCTTTCCGCAGCGTCGTAGCGCTTTCGGAACCGCGCTTTGTCGCGGCCAGGTCTGAGCACGTCTGGCACTGCGTGACGACCTCCTTGCGGCGTTCCCGCAACCGGCTCTGGAACGTGTCCCAGCGTCCGCCAATTCCGTTGGCGCTGGCATTGATTACGACCGAATCCGTGCCCGCAGGGACGGCGCGCTCCGTCGGCGATGTAGCGGCATCGAAATCTGCCCTGCTGGAACCGCCGGTGAATTGAGGAGTTCTCGGAGGTGGTGTCCCGTGTGCCGAAGCCTCGGCACGCTCGGAGTTCAGATTCCCCGTAGCCTGGTAGGTCGTGGGGGTGATGTTGCGGTCTGTTTCCGCACGGTGCTGAACGGGGCTGTTTACCCACTTCGCGCGGTAACGGTTCTCGTAGTCCGCCCAATTGTTGTCCGATTCGAGGTCCGATTCGTTGTAGGGTGGGAAGCTCTCGATCTGTTCTTTCTTCAAATGTGTCTCGAAATCGTCTTCATGCCTGGTAGAAGCCCGCAGTGCGTCGGCTGGAACCAGGAATTTCCTGCTGTGCAGCCAGCCGCCGGTGTCGACCACAGCGTAACGGATGTCGCCAGTTGAGTGATCAAAAATGACATCGTCAATTTTTCCCAATTTGTCGTCGTCCAGTCCATAGATATGAGCACCGCGGATATCCTCGTTAGCTTCCGTTATGGGCGCGTTTTTGAGAGTGCCGTAATGTGCCATTGTTCCTCCTTTGAAATTGCCCGAAACACTAAATGGATGCGACCGGCAGATAAATGCGCATTCCAATGATGAACAGCTGCTTTATTTGAGTATTGAATTTCGTGGCCGGCCGAACAATCAGCGGTTCGCTGTAGTCGGACAGTGCCGTAGCAGCTAAGTGCAGATCAGATCTGATTGGGATCGTCCGGCTCGGGTTCACGCACGGGAACGTCCGGATTCTCCGGGGGGTCCGTCGGATCCTGGATGGGAGGAGGAGACGGTTCTGCGGGAGTTCGAAATAGATACTGAGCCATGGAAGACCCCTTTGCCTTGAGATGCCAAAAGAAATCGAAAGGAGCGGCAATACTTGCGTCCCGCAGAACAAAATAGAGGGCCCACGTGGGGCCGGCGTAAGTAATTCAGGGAGGGGAGTATCCGGCCGGTTCCGTATTTGGCGCGGAACATCCAGCGTTGGATGGGTCCTTGTAAAGAGGTCGCTCGCGCTAGCTTCCGGCTGCGACGGATCGTACTTGTATGGTGTTTCCGCGAAGATAACCGACAACCCGTGCGCGTTGTCCTGCCACCCGCTTCAACGCTTGAGGGTCACCATCCAGAACGTAGTTGGAATCAGCGCCCACCAGTGCGAATTTAGCTCCGCCGTGCACGCAGACCCGCACGCAGACGGTCGCTGGGCGCTCCAGCGCAGGAGAATGTTTTGCGCCACAACGAGAGCAAGTCACCATGCCTTCGAATGAATGTTCGGCGACGGGATTTGCGGTCTCCCGAATGGCTGAGTGGGACTCCTGCGGTTCCTTCGAACTTTCTCCGACTCCCGCGGCTAAGCCAATCGTGGCGAGAAACAGCGCAAGCGCAAAGGCCACGGCACTTCCGACTAGCAGGATCTCAATCCAAACCCGTTGCTTGTTCATACCTCTCCCGCGGCAGTCAACGTGTTAGGGCTCACGTCGGTTCCCGTAACTACTTGCAGTTGGTGTGCCAGCGTCGAAAAAACGCGCGTAAGCTGCTGATTTGGAAGTCCCAATTCTGAATCGCGCCCAGGACGGGGCGCTAACGGGAAGGGGATAAGCATGAAAAATTTATACGTTGTTTGGCTGTTGGCTCTTACGCTGCTGCAGCAACTGCTTTAGCAACTCCCAGACTGGAGGCCTCTCGCGCTCCCAGTGTGCGGAGCAGGTTGATGGCGCCGTCTACCTTCGCACTCTCGGTGCACGATACATACACGAGAGCGCCAAAATCCGAGAGTTGGCGTCCAAGGCGCTTTGCTTCCTCTTGTGGAAAGCCAAGCCCTAGCAGAGTCCTGGAGCCGCGCGACAGGGTTGGGAAGTTCTGCTCAGTGGATAAAGCATTAAAGAACGCTTCCGAACGGATGAAGAAACCTACTGTAGGAATGAAGACTGCTCCAAACTCTGAAAACCAGGCGATCATGCGAGCACTGGCAGAAACCGTCTCACCTTCCGAATCGAAGACACTGGCCGCGTCGGGATGCGCCGGCGAGAGTACCATGCAGATATCTTCATTCCCGAAGCCCGCCTGATTCAAAGCGCAAACTACCTCGGGAAGCGCAACGCTTCGTGAATACATGGCGTAAGCGGCGGTTCCTTTTCCAGTCATACTGAAGTCTCCAAACCAACGTCGCAGGAAGGAACAAGAGGCCTTCGACAAAACGAAGTGGTGTACTCAGTACAAATTACGGCGTTCGATCGGAGAGGGCACTAGGGTGAATCTTGTACTTAGCTTACATCCGCTTTACACGACTGTGGAATTCGCGCGATTTTGCAATTACTCCTTCGGTGCAAAATCGTTTTTCCAAACACAAGCGGCTATCGCGCGCAAATTTCAGGAGGCTGTTAGCTCGTCCCAAGCAACAAACAGAGTCGCAAGAACCAGCTTGGATACTGACTTGCTTGTCCTGATTAGCCGTTTGAGAACGACCTGACACCTTTCGCCAATAGTTAGGCAAGCGCGACCGTGTCCTAGACATATCTCGGAGGCATCAACATGGAGAGTAACCTTTCGGCGTTTCTACGTGTGGTACTCGCTGCCATTGCGACCGTCTCATTCGCGCAAACTCCATCAACGACGGCCCCGGGCGGCGGCGATATCGATTCTGTTCCGCAACATCATGATGCGGATTCCAGCAGCAACTTGCAGTCGGCACGCAGCTTTGATGGCAGAGTCGTCAGGACTGGCAGACAGTTAGTGCTGAAGAACAGCGCCGCGCATACCTCATACAAGCTCGATGATCAGAAAAAAGCCAGGGAGTACGAGGGAAGGCACGTGAAAGTCACGGCGACAATGGACTGCCGATACGAGCGTGCTCCACGTGATCGACATCACCGAGTCGTCTCACCCGCGAAAGTAGCTCAAGTTAACAAAAGAATGGCGCTGCCTACGCACTGCGGTTTTGTTCGATCTTATTCGAGTCACTCACTCCTGGTTAAGAGAGCAACTCTATCTTCACCACGTGAATATTGTTAGTCCCTGACGCAAGCGTTCCCGTTACGCGGACGTTCTTGTTTTCATATCGCTGCAAATCATTCTGTCCGTCCAGTTCGTATGTGGTATTACTGGCGGCCCTCAGTACATACTGAGCCCCTTCCTTTACGATTCGTCCCGTGAAGGACTGGGCCGGAGACTGTTCTGTCTGCCGATCTCCAGGTGACTTCGTTTGCTGGTCAGGCGGCTGATCCGGCTGCGGAATTGGCGTATCACGGGGAGGCAGGGGTTGAGGCGCAGGCTGTGGCTTCTGCAAACTCGACCAGGCGATCAGGTCACGAGTCTGGAAGGCGTCCTCGGGAGTTTGTTGATTCAGCGCCGGCTCTTGGCCGAAGGCGCAGGAAACTGCCGCTGTAGCTACAAGGCTGGCAAGAAAGTTCGTCATTCGATCCATAAGAACAGCCCCCGAAAGACGAAGCAATCAGCATTGGCGCGCGCGCAATGCCATCAATTTCCGTTCCAGTACGGCCAGCTTTCCGTATTGCACAAAAGCACTCCAGCACTTGTAACGCCGCCCGGAGCAGGGGTCCATCAAGTGTTTTCTGTACCGTTCTTTTCGGCTAAAAGCCTAAACTGTAGCGTTTGGAAGTGGTTAGAGGGCAGCATAACTGGTTGATGGGGCATCAAATTAACTCTCTAGAGGCACGGCATTCGATGAGTGATCTCTGTGCCGGTGGGCGACTGAAACGTGGGGTAAACGCATGAGGCTGCTAAGCGCCAGACTGATCATCGCTTTGATTTTTGGGGTCATCTTGGTCTCACTGTGCTCCTCGGAGTACGAAGTCCTATCGACAAAGCGTAGTCTGCGGCGCGACATGCAAAGGCGGGCCGAGGTTCTAGGGGAAAGCCTCGCGGGTAATGTCGAACGCGATCTAGAGCGGGGAGCGACTCAGACCTTACGCAGAACGGTGCAGCGTTTCGCCAATCGTGAGAACTTGATCGGGCTCGCTGTTTACGATCCCCAAGGGCAGATCGTAGCTGTGACCAGCGACCTTGGTCCGCGACTTGCGGAAACTCCGGCCGTCGTCCAGCAGAGCCTGCGCAATACTCAGGAAGTCGATGCTTTTCAGAAATTGGGCGAACAGCACGTTCATGTTTGCGCGGTTCCGCTGCGATCACCGGATAAATTTTTGGGAACACTCGCGGTGGTGCACGATGCCGAATACATACGCGCCCAAAGTATCCGCATCTGGCGTGAGACTTTCCTCAGCGGCTTGGCCTACGTGGTGTTGATTGCCCTGATCACATTGCTGATCGTGCGCTGGAGCATCGAGGGCCCAATTGCCCGGACGGCTCACTGGATGCGTGCCCTGCGAACCGGACGCATGCCATCTTCCCGGATCGGAGTTCCGGATGTTGAAATGTTTAGACCGCTGGCCAAAGAAGTTGCGACTTTTGCAGAGAGCTTGAACACAGCCCGCACGGCCGCCGAAAGAGAAGCGCGCCTGCGTGTGGCAGGACAGTCACAGTGGACACGGGAGAGGCTTGCAGCGGAGGTCCGAGCAGGCTTGGGAGCGGGGCGCCTGTTCGTCGTTTCTAACCGCGAGCCGTACATGCATGTGCGCAAGGGCCGTTCATTAGAAGCGATCGTGCCGCCGAGTGGTCTGGTCACAGCTCTCGAACCTGTCCTGTGTGCATGTGATGGCACCTGGGTCGCCCATGGAAGCGGGACGGCTGATCGTGAATCGGCCGACCGCCACGGGAGACTGCCGGTGCCTCCGGATGATCCACGCTACATGCTTCGTCGTGTGTGGCTCACGAAAGAAGAGGAAGAAGGTTACTACTACGGTTTTTCGAATGAAGGTCTGTGGCCTCTATGCCATATTGCCCACACGCGCCCCGTCTTCCGTGACAAAGATTGGCGACAGTACCAAGCGGTAAATGAGAAGTTTGCCGACGCGGTGCTCGAAGAAATGCGGGGGACTGAAAAACCAGTTGTTCTCGTGCAGGACTATCATTTTGCGCTGGTGCCTAGGTTGATAAAGCAAAAAAGACCGGATGCGCACGTAGCCATCTTTTGGCATATCCCCTGGCCCAACCCGGAGACGTTCGCTATATGTCCCTGGCAGCGCGAGTTGCTGGATGGCTTACTAGGCGCAGACCTGGTCGGATTTCACCTTCAGGCACACTGCAATAATTTCCTCGAAACTGCCGATCGTGTGGTGGAGTCCAGAATTGACTGGGAACATTTCTCGGTGCAGCGTCTCGGGCACTGCACCGTGGCCAAGCCTTTCCCTATCAGCGTCGACCCGAATCTCGAGTGTAATTCCTCGGAAGAATCCGCCTCGGATGCGCGCTCTGCCCTGCTCAAGAGTTTGGATTTGGAAGCACTGTTCCTGGGAGTTGGCGTGGACCGTATCGATTACACCAAGGGCATCCTGGAACGTTTCCTCGCTATTGAACGCTTCCTCGAAAAGTACCCTCGATATCAGGGGCAGTTCACGTTTATTCAGATCGGTGCTCCAAGCCGGAGCCATCTGAAGAGATATCACGATCTGGATGCGGAGATCGAAGTTGAAGCAGGAAGAATCAACTGGCGATTCCAAAAAGACAAATGGAAACCAATCGTACTGCTGAATCGCCATCACAGCCATAAAGAAATTCAACCCTATTACAGGGCTGCGGATTTATGCATGGTGACGTCGCTGCACGACGGCATGAACCTGGTGGCAAAGGAATTCGTTGCTTGCCGGCGCGACGAGACGGGCGTGCTTGTCCTGAGCATTTTCACCGGGGCGGCGCATGAGCTTCGGGACGCGTTGCAAGTCAATCCTTATGACGTCGACCAGATGGCGGAAGCTATACGGGTGGGGCTGGAAATGGATCCTGACCAGAGGCAAGCACGCATGCGCAACATGCGGCGCACCATCGAAGAGCACAATGTCTATCGCTGGGCCGCGAGCTTAATTGTTGCTGTGAGCGAGCTTAGTGTGCAGGAAGATAAGAGCGGTAAGGCCGTCCCACGAAGCGTATCCTAGACCGAATCAACCCTGATCACAGCAACGGTTCGCGAAGGTCGTGCGCGTGCGCATTTCTGGAGAACCGCGCCAGCACCATATCCAGGGCTACTAACGCTGTTCCAAATGCTAAAAGAAACTCAAATATTCCGACCTGGTGAACAATCAAACTGAGTAAAGCAAACATCATTAGAAAAGCACCAACGGGGCGAACCATGCACAACTCCTTAGCGAACGAGATGGGGAGAAACCTTCCAGAGCGTAGCCAGCGCGCGTGCAGCGTCCGTGAGGGCGCGTTTTTCGGCTTGCTGCTCTGTTTGTGCGCGAGCGATGGGTTGTGTTCGAGCGGCAATGGGACTCCGGCGTTGGCTGCTCCCGGTCTGCCGGACGACCGAGAGAGCGCTCTCGAACGTTTGTTGCGGGTTAGTGCTGGCGGCTTGCAAAGGCTTGGTGGCCATTCTCTTGTCTCCTCGTGATGAGCCTATTTAAGCTTTCCGCCAGTCGCGAGAACATACAGTAGGAAACGGATGATGAAGAGAAGTACTACCTGTTCAGAACGCGTAGTCTTTGTAAGTAATTACTGGGGTTGTTTATGTAGGGCCTTCAAAGCCCACCGGGAGGCCGCCGGGGCCTCGGCGGGGCCCCAGCGCCCTCTGAAGGCAACTAGCTTCCCGTACGCTCTCTATTGATCGACTCTTCCGTGTCTGTGTCATCGTCCCGCACGCTTCGCGAAGGCTTGGCGCTCGAGTCGGAGCGATCCGCCGCGTCTTTCACGGCATCCACGCCCTTCCCCCAGGTATTCTGCACCTTACCTTCTACCTGCTTTGCGGTGCCCTTTACTTGCTGTTCCGAGTCTCCAGACCACTCACCCGCCTGCCGTTGGACGCGGCCGGCGATATCCTTGACTTTTCCTTCCACCCGATCCTTGTTCATCGTTTCTCCTCCTCTTGGTGTCAAGCGACTTCCTACGGGTCGCTGCAGTCAAGCGCGCAGGACTGCGCACGATCGCCGCACTGATCAGATGATCCCGCTACGCGAATGTTTGGTGACTTTCTGGGGAGAACTTCAGATGCTCGGATACAGTGAATTTCCGAGGTTTATACGGGACTGCGTCCCTGAATGATCCGGATCAGGATCGCGACCACGGCGAGTACCAGCAGGATGTGAATAAATCCGCCCAAGGTGTAGGAACTGACCATTCCCAGTAGCCACAGAATCAGGAGCACGACCGCAATCGTCCAGAGCATCTCTGTCTTCTCCGGTGGCGTGAATTCTAAATCTGCACCGTGATGAAACTGCTGCAGAGTATGCAGAACTGAAAGGAACAACTATCGGGCAAAATACGTACATGCTCGCATTATTCTCTCGAGCGAATAGGAAACCGGGTGGAGTCCAGCAGCGAAACTGAGGGCTCAGAACACCTGCACAATTCCATTCCGCACCGCATAGCGCGTCAAATCCGCGACCGAGTGTAAGTCGAGTTTACGCATTAGGTTAGTACGATGGGTTTCTGCTGTCTTAACACTGAGGTTGAGCGCCACGGCCACTTCCTTGCTTGTCTTGCCTTCAGCAAGTAACTGAATCACCTCACGCTCACGGGAGGTAAGTACTTCTGTCGTGGAGTCATCCGCTTTTACGATCCCGCCACTCTTCTCGCGATCCAGAAAGCCGTCAAGAACCATTTGGCTTACTCGCGTAGTGAAAAACGTTCTCTGATTCTGGAGAGCCTCTACAGCCGCTACCAGGTCACGTCCCGCGTCGGATTTGAGCAGATATCCTCGAGCGCCAGCGCGCAGCACCTCGCGCACCACGTTATCTGAATCGTGCATGGTGAGAATAAGAATTGCAACATCAGGCAAAATGGTCAGGATCTGGCGGGCAGCCTCCAGTCCATTGAGATTGGGCATGCCAATGTCGAGAAGGACCAGGTCAGGTTTTGTGGCCGCTGCGAGTTCGACCGACTCGCGGCCATCTTTGGCCTCTCCGCAAACCGCCCATCCCGGGTGGTTTTCCAGCACCGCCCGAATGCCACGTCGGGCGACCTCGTGATCGTCTGCAATCAAGATACGCAGCATTCTCTGCCTCCACTGATGTACAGCCGAACGGTCTGAGTCACTGCGTACACCGCCAGCACCGCTCGCAGAGTCTGGAACTAACATGGTTGACAATCCCAAGCCAAAGCAAGTAGCGTGCCAAATCCGAAAGGACTGCATCCAAGATGTTTGCGACACCCGTTCCCCTGTGGGCCGGTGTAAGTTTTTCCGTCGGTCAGATTCCCGACAGAATGGTGCAAGCGAGTTTCCTACATGTTTCGCTGTAGCGAGATTTGAACTATCTTTTTAGGACCCTCTCTATTAGGGGTAGAGGCATCTAACCGCGTTCACGGAGGAATGTCCTCATGTTCCTTGGCGGCGACCGTCTCCGCTGCTGTCTGAGAGTGCTGGCGTTGGCAGCCTTAGCTGCGGCATTGCATAGTTCCGTATGCGCGCAGGATAACCCTATGGATCTGCCGCCACGCACTGCGCCGCCACCGCCCTCGGTGCAACAGAATGCTCCCGAGCAGCCGCCACAGAACGGCGAGCAACCCGTATCTCCGTCCATCACCCAATCGCCCAATGCAGAGGACAACAGCAGGTTCGTCTTCAAGAAGCAAGTTCAGGAAGTCTTTTTGCACGCGACGGTAGTGGACGAAACGGGGAGGCCAATCGCCAATCTCACCCGTAATGATTTCCAGGTCTATCAGAACGGACAGCCTGAAGCGATTACCTCATTTCAACGCGAGGACGTCCCTGTCGCAATCGGTATAGTCATCGACAACTCGGGTTCCATGCGCGACAAGCGCACAAGAGTGAATGAAGCTGTCATGAACCTGATCAAGGCTAGTAATCAGCAGGACGAGGTCTTCGTGGTGAACTTTGGCCAGACCCCGTATCTTGATCAGGACTTCACCTCCGACGCGCACCTTCTGGAGGCAGCCCTGCACCAAACCTCTACCCGTGGCAGTACCGCGCTTTACGATGCGGTGGTAGCTTCCGGTGTCCACTTGCGGAACAATCCTCGGCTGAGCAAGAAAGTGCTGATCGTAATCACCGATGGGCAGGACAATATGAGCCGGGAAACCCTGCAGGATGCAATGCGAAAGCTGCAATCCAACAAAGGCACGACCGTCTACGCGATTGGACTAACGGATGAGGGTATGACCCGGTCTGGACGGCAGGCGTTGCAGGAACTCGCGACGAGCACAGGCGGGGTAGCGTTCTTTCCTCAAACCCTGGACGATGTCAATGAGATCAGCCGGACGGTGGCTCGCGATATCCGGACCCAGTACACCATTGCGTACAATCCTGGACCCAATATCGGAACGGGATATCAGACAATTCGTGTGGAAGCACGCACCCCAGATCATGCTCATCTAACGGTGCGCACACGAACCGGGTACTACCCCGGAGAGGCCGTGAGGTAGTTGCGGGAGCTCAGAACCTACGCCGCCGTAGGCCCCGCAGGTGACTTCGGCGGCGGCAATTCAATCTGGATCAGGTTGTTCTTGATCGCGTACACCACCAGGTCCCGGATCGAGTGGAAGCTCAATTTGCGCATGATGTTGCTGCGGTGAGTTTCCACCGTCTTGGTACTCAAGTTGAGCAGAGACGCGACTTCCTTCGAGCTATTGCCTTCCGCAAGCAACTGAGTAATCTCACGCTCGCGGGCTGTAAGGGTGGGGAGCTTGGGCGTTTCGTTCCGCGAAACTGTCTGACCCTTTTCCAGGAATCCCGCGAGAACGAGATCATTGACCCGCGGCGTAAAGAACATGCGCTTATTCTGCAGGGCCTCCACTGCCGACACCAGGTCGCGAGCCGCATCTGACTTCAACACGAAGCCACGAGCGCCGGCATCCAATGCTTCTCGGATCACCTGATCTGAGTCGGTAATTGTCAGGACGATCACTTTGAAATGGGGATCGTGCTGAAGCAATTGCCGGGTCGTGTCCAGGCCATTAAGATTGGGCATGCCGACGTCGACGATGATGACGTCTGGATTGAGCTGCAAGGCTTTCTCCACCGCCTCGCGGCCATCGCTGGCCTCGCCGCAGACCTCCCAGCCCTCATGCTTTTCGAGCAGTGCGCGCAACCCTCGGCGCACGATTTCATGGTCGTCTGCCAACAAGATCCTTAATTTCATAGTGGCCCTCTCTAGAGCGAAATGGGTTCAGCAACTACGTCAACTCCGGGACTGTCCGGCCATGTAGAGCGGTAAAGACCCGGTGTTGGCTAACTGCTTCGACAGCCGCAAGCAGATCCCGCGCCGCATTGGATTTCACTACGTAGCCGCGCGCACCTGCGTCCAGCGCCTCGCGCATCATCTGCGGAGAGTCGTGCTGAGTTACGAACAAGATTTCCAAACCAGGAGACTGGCGTCTCAACAGGCGACAGGCTTCCAGACCGTTCATGCGGGGCATGGTCACATCCAGAACCATCACGTCGGGATGCAGGTCTTTCGCTTTCTCCACGGCTTCAGCACCGTCTGAGGCCTCGCCTACAACTTCCCAATCCGAATGACCCTCCAGCAAGGTTTTCAGACCCTGCCTAACGATGGGGTGGTCATCGACCAAAAGTATGCGAATTGTCATTCTGTTTCAGTTCCTTCGGGGGGAGACCGACCAGACGATTCGCCACATGTTAACGCCGAACAGATGTGACAGCCTGACCAATAACCGGGATTCGTACTCGCATCATTTGACCCAGGGTTAACCCCTACGGCCAAAGAGAGGCTAAACTGTTGAATTCACAGGTCCAATACAGGGAATCCTGTATTTCCCGCGAGAGCTTGCGGGAGCCACCCAGGAACGCCCTGATCAAACCGGATGCTCAGTTGAAGTGCCGGGAAAATACGTCTGGTCATGCAAAAGGACATCTACTGCCTCGATTACAGAACCGATATCCTGCTTGGCGCAAGCACCGCGCACACCCGCTTCCCGAGCCGCATCGGCCAGTTGACTCGATAAGTGCAGCGTCACCATCAAGATAGGTATTTTCGGGAACATTTCGGCGATTTGCCGCGCGACGTCGACCCCGTTCAGATCAGGCATCTGGTAATCAAGCAGGACCAAGTCCGGAGGTGATTCAAGTACCTGGTGCAAAGCTTCTGCGCCTGTGCGGGCCTCTCCACACACCTTCCAGGATTGCTGCTGCTCCAGAATGGCCCGCAAATAGCGCCGGACAGCGGGATTATCGTCGACGATAAGAATGCGGGTCAGGCGAAATGCTCCTTTTCCAGGCGCCTCGGGCAATTGCTTCTAGATCCCTCCAGCACCGGGGATCATCTACTAACGCTCCTAGACGGTAGAATCCCCTCTGGACCGGCACCATCCGGGGAACTCGGTAGAGCGATACATGTCAATCACTACCTTCAAAGCACTTCTATGGGGAATCACCAAATGCCCTTGTCGCTTCCGGTGAGCTTTTGTTCGAGCGCAGCAGCCGTCGCCAAACCCGGAAGCAGACTCAGGCGGAGACTGTTTCGCAGGTCCCCATTCATGAGCAGGGTCTTCAGTTCGCCAGCATAGAGATTGATCGATTGGGGCAAGATTGGAACTCGCAGGAATTGGCGCCTGAAACGGATCTTAGCGGCACCGAACTTGGCGGATCCGGTCACCAGAGATGGCAACGGAACGCCATAGCCGCGATAGGCTTCCATATACTCCGAAACTATGTTCAAGTAAGTTGCAATGCCATCCCACAAGCCCGCCGAAGCGCCTAGCGAATGCAAGTACTGGAAATTGACGAGCTGCTGATCCAGCAACGACGCGTTATCCACGATATCGCAGAGCCGGATGTAGAAGTGGCGGTACATTCGCTGTAGGGTGCTGATGACGATGCGATCCTCGGGAGCAGGCACACGAAACGAATATTGAGCGATTTTCTTGATTTGCGAGCGGCCGGATACAGATCGGGTGACGGCAGTCTGCTCGCCCGTCTGACCGAGACGTCCCACATGAACCTCGATCAGTTCGGGCAACTCCGGCACAACAAAATTCCACTTGTTTGCGAGACGATCTCCCCAGCTTCGATTCTCAATTTTGGCGTTGAACTTCGAAGTCATTGTGTGGACAACTTGAGCCGCGTCGGCATCGGTATAGAGATCGAGGTCGCTGCCCAGGTCTGGCCAGTGATCCAGTGACTTGATGACGCTGACGTTGCATCCGCCCTGTTGTAAAGCGGTACAAATATCGCCGAGAAATCGCAGTGCATGTTGGATTCGCGCTCGCTCGTCCTCGACTGCAGCCTGCACCCATTCAGCGGCCTCACGGTTTCCCTCAACATCAAGAATGGGCCCAAGCGATTCGAATGCGCGCACGATGACGTGATTTGAAACTGCCAACACTTTCAATTCGTGGAGATCCTGCTTGGTGAGAACGGCAATCAGTTCTGCCAAGCGCGGCGATGGGCTCACAGTCGGCCGGATTTTGACCGTGGATGCACTGGAGGCTGAGACCTGGTTGCAAACGAGTTCCGACAACAGCTCAATGCTCTTCGTCGAGTCCTGCACAGGCTCCATGGGTAGAGGGCTCCTACTATTTTTTGACTGAGGCAGTGCCGCCCGTTGGATGTCCAAGCAGCGCTTGGCGGTTGGCAGGCTAGACTTCACTGTGCGCCGGAACTGGACTGCACATTCTGGCTGCACTTGGCAAAGTTGAGCCTTTCAATCGCGGTGCCTTCTTCATAATCGTTCCAGGTTTCGATCATCACGAACGGCAGGGGGTGGGCGGCGTCGAAATACCGGTTGTAGAAATGGAGAGTGTCTTCGAAAGTTTGCCCACATCGCGCCTGCATATGCCGGTTGAGGCCCCACTTCGCGGCAGAATCGTCAAAGCCAGGCCACGCCGCTCCCACAGCAATCTTGTCCGGATGCTTGTTCCGCATATTCTTGTAGAAATCATCTAGATATTGCTGGCCCCAATTACTCCCGTCCGGTGTCCAGCCTTTACCTCCCGGTTGAACCCAGGCGTAGAGCCCCGCGAAAGCGGCAAGATATTGTGCGGGAGGTTCGTCCTTATAAAAAAAGTAAGGAGATGATTCCCAAGCCTGGCAGTGTTCGACAATACGGTTCCAATCGACATGGCCGTGCTTGGGGAAGATAAAGATCACAGGATGGCCGTTATAAGTGAGATAGGCGTTGCGATGTGGCGCCTCGGGCCCAATATAAGCTTTGTAGGCTTTATCCATCGCACTCATCGCCTCGTCGGTGGCCTGAGCGTTCTCGTCGGCCGACTCGTTGTAAAGCAGCGCGACTTGGAAACGGCTGTCCTCGGCAGCCTCCTGCATCAGAGCGAAGTTGTGATCGGAGAACCGTTGGCTTTCCCCATACCAGTCCACGACGAAGCCGGAAATTCCCATGTTGCGCGCCTGCTGGATTTGACGGCGGAGCACGTTCTGGTCGTAGCTGACGTAGCCTACGTCCATGTGTGTGCGATCTCCGAACCATGGCATGTAGACGGCGAGTAGCTTGGGCCACGCGTTCGGAGCCTGCAGTTTCTGGCCCGGAGAGAGATGTGCCCCGGGCGTAGTACATCCGGTACCCACCAGGAAACACACAATCGCTATGACCAGCAGCCTTTTAGACAAAGCTAGACTCCACTCACACTTTTGAAGAGGTTTAGATGCCAATCGGGCAACTGCTGGTTGGTGTGCCGCTGTGCTTCAAAACTGTTGAACTGCCTGGATTTGCCGTACAACCCAACGATCGGCTCCCGGCGTCATCAGCACGACGTAATGCACAACAGCGTGCTCGTTATGGACAGCTTTGCTCCCGTCGAGGATTTGATAGTCGTACTCAGCGACGTCGTGCAACTCGACGACATCACCCTCGGGCGCATAAAACACGGCTTCGACTTTGTGATTTTGATTCGAATAGCGCGACGAAAGGCCGCTGCGTCGTTGGCTGCTCACGGCATCTCTGAGCCACCTATTCGCACTGCCGACAAAAAGACCGCTTACTGGAGCAGCAGAATTTGTCTGTAGAGCCTGCGCCAGGTTCGTCCAGGCAAATTTGTAATCGCGCAGCAGCGCACGTTGTGTGAGGGTCTCGACGCTCCGCGGCGCAGCTTTGCTCACGTTCAATGTCATTTGTGGAGAGTCATCAGCACCTAAAACGCTCTGCGCAGTGCCGGCGCCAAGCACCAGGGCAAAACACAGCATCGTGACTCGCGTTCTCATCATGTGAGTTCAGCCTCTCATCATCTATTGCGCGCCTACTCGAACTTCATTCCCCATTACCACACCCGAGGCCGCGGAAATCACGACCGGCCCCTTAGCGACGATGCGCGCCCGCGCGATGTCCTGTTTCACGGGCGCATCCACGGTACTGATTTCGTCTCCGTTCTTGGCGGTGAAAGTGACTATTGTGCCGTCAGGAACCGGGTTTCCCGCACAATCACGGACAGGTTCCGTTTCCACTTCCACTCCCTTGGCGTTGCGCTGGGCTTTGATCTTGAGCCGGCACGGATCGGAGGCGACCTGCTGGACCACTCTCCGTGCGCTTACGCCGTTCAGCGATGCCGCGATTTGCACAGCTCCGGCCGACTTCCCTGAACCGGTGCGAAACCATGCCACCCCGTTCTGAGTTTGAACACTGTGAGAGCCGAGACTCGTTTCCTTGGAACTCAGTTGGAATTGAACGGTCTCCGGTGCGAAAATCACGTTTCCGAACTCATCGAGAGGGAACACGACGCCGCTGATCATGTCGGGCTGTCCAACAGGCGCGCGCGACGGATGAACGAGGAATGTCAGATTTGACGGCTTGCCTGCGGTCACAAAAAACACGGCGCTGCTACATGTGTCTGTGCAGATAGTGGCGACGTAGCGGCCAGCGGCCTCGACTTGCTTCGCAGTCAAGGGAATTTCTTGTCCGAGTTGCACATCCCGCTTCAATGCCAGAGCCGGACCGACGAGGTAAAACGTTGCGGAACCGCCGCCACTTGTCGAAATCGAAGTTTGCTGTCCTGCCACTGCTCCAGACGGAACGCGCAAATTGACGTCCTGTGCGAAGCTAACTGCCACGAGCCACACCACAGCAGGAAGCAAACCCGTTGGTGAGAACCAAGCTCGACTACGATTTCTGCAGGCTGTATTGGTTGACGACAACATGAAAGTTCTGAACCTTCCCTGCAACAGATTTCGGAACCTCTACTGCGAATGGCTGAGTCGATTGCGGAAGCAACGCCTGCTGCACGTAACCATCGGAAACCCAAATCACCTTGCCATTGTTGTCGTAGAAACTAGCAATGACATGGGGAATGTTCACAGTTTGCCCAGTTTGATTCAGTAGCTCGCCATGCAGCACGGAGCGCCCTTGCGCATCCTGGTCCAACTTCTGGTTCATGACTCCAATCACGGGATCGGAGGAGGCCGGGACCAGCGTGGCTTTGACGTCCATGCGAACGTTTTTCACCTTGCTGAGGCTGACTTTGGGGAAATCGATCCGATAGGGAGAGACTTGTTTGGGCAGCAGGACGTGAAGGATCTTATCAAAGCTGCTCTCGTCATCAATTGGATTTCCCGACGCGTCCACTAACGTGGAATTGACGTTTACGAAAGCCGGGACTGTGTCTTCATTCACTACCTCGCCCATGACCACCGCCCCTTCCGCAGAGTCGATGGCGTTCATAGACACAATTCGAACCTTAGGGGAATCGACGTTGTGCGATCCCCACTCGTCGCTCGATGTGCCGCTAACCAGATCCCAGCGCAGGTAATTCACCGGGACCACCTGGGCGGGAACGTTGGGCGGGGGCGTCAGATCCCATACCACCTTCCACTGATCGCCCTTATGCGTCAATTTAAAATCGCGAACGTCTTCCACCGGCCCGACCGGAGTAGTCCACTGCATTCGGACGCGCATTTGAGCTTCTGAATTTGTCGCGTGCAGGGGCCGCGCCTCATATCGCTCGAGGTTAGAAAACGCACGCAGGCCGCCGTTTGCTCCCGTCCATTCCTGGATGAAGGCCTGTTCGTTTTCTGTGTCGTTGGTTCGCTCCACGCTGGCGAATGCGCGATCCCAATTCCGCCGCTGAACGTCCTGGAGGAAATTGGACAGAGCCTGCTCCGGGGTGGCCGAATTAGCGCTGAATCCCGGCAGAGCTGAACCGGAGGCGATGCCGACCGTCCCACTGGACCGGCCGAAAGTCATGCCTAGAAATATCAGGACTACAGTGGCAGCGATCAAGACAATGACGATGGGCAGAGCACGTTTCATTTGTCTTCCTCAGTCTGTTCAGGCTACGTAGTGCCGTTCTGGTTCTTGCATGGGAATCGGCTCCATCACTCTTCGTACCCGCCTTTGAGGCAGTAACACGACCAGGAAAATCGCCAGTACGCTCACCCCGATGGGAAGCGTGCCCCACATGACACCCATCCAGGATGGAGGAACGGCGTCGGACTGTATGCGGTGTGCGGGCGGAACATCATCCTTCAACCACGCGGTAATTTCCCCGTTGTTGAAAGTTTCGCTCTTTCTGTACCCGATGAAGGTCAACAGCGGCTCATAGTAGGAGTCATGCACAAAAATGTATTTCAGCCCGTAGCGGTTCGCGTGTTCGAGCATGGCGCGGAGCGACGCCATGCCGGCTGAGCCATAGAATTTTGCATTGGTCAGCTGCGCCGATCCGTAGTGCGTCATCTCGGGCAGCAAGCGCGCAGAGTTGTAATCGCCGTCCACGCTGCTCGCGTCGGTGTACGTCGACACCCGCGCGAGTTCACTGCCGAAGCCGAGCGTCATATAGCGATAGGAGTCGTGGCCGTCACGATTCAGAAAGGCAATCACCGGCTGAACATTCATGGTAGCGGTTGGGCGGTATGGATTGGCGTTGAGCCACCAGAGTGCAGTACCAATCGTTACAACGGCTGCCAATGCCAATCCTACAGCGGCCTTTGCACGAAAACGCTCCAGCAACTGAATGGCAAGCAGGCCCACGATCGGCATTGCCATCAGCGTTGCCCAGAAGGTGAACCGCTCGAAAGTTAAAATCTCGTAGGCGCGACCCAGGAGCCACCTCGGGAGCGGAGTCGTGCCCCCCAATCCAAAAACAAGGGTTAGCCAAAAGCCAAACAGAAGCGGGCGCAAACGACGGACCGATGCTCCCCGCCAGAAGATGAATGGCAGCGCCAGGATCAACGCGCCATAAGGAATCAAAAAGTAATTGATACCCGTGGTTGAATTCAGAAGGAAATTATTGCGGCTGTCGTGCGGAATCGGGATTTGATGAATTGGATGCTGGATCAGAGTCATCCAGTAGGGCAACAGCACAAGACCTACGCCGATCGCGACCAGTACCGCGAAGAGCATGGCTCGTCCTGCGACCGCCCCCATGGATCCCCTGGCGCGACCGTCACGAGCGTCCAGCAAGGCGACCCAGAGCACCGGGACCGCAAACAAGACTGTGCCGAATATCAAAGTCACGTGGTGAGCGGCGGCCGCCGCGAGACTCACGAACAGTCCCTTGAGCAAAGAGCGCCCGGAACCTTCCTCAGACCATTCGAAGAAGTAAGGCAACGCATTCAAATACAGAGCGGCGGAAGTCACCGTGGCCAACTGTCCCGCCTGGTATACGAGGAACGACAAGCGCACCCAGGAAAATCGTGCCCAGGGCAGCGTACGACGCGGAACGCTCATCCACCCAGATCTTTGCGAATCGGAATACACCCACAGGCAGGAGCAGCACTGCAATTAACTGGACCAGCATGTAGGCCATCTTGAGACCGGCAACGCTGGAGACGATCGCAATCCATTGATGTGTGAGGGGTGGATACGTGGTTTGCGAGAATCCCGCAAACCACTTTTCATTCCATGGATTAAACCAGTGGTGTGCGTAATGCGAGGCGAGGAATATATGGAAATTGGCATCGAACGACCCGGCCGGAAGTTGCATCAGCAACAGAGGCCCATGCACGGCCAGGGCCACCAAAACAATCGCCAACAGCGGAATTGGACGAGAGTAAGTTTCGTTCGCGGTCATGCAGTACACACTCCTGTGCCTTAAGCAGCCACATTGGATTCCAAAATACCCCTAAAGGGTTTGTTGCATTTCGCGACCCCCCCTGGCCAGGCAAAAGCAAACCTAAGAAGCATCGTGGCATCTGAAGAGAACCGCAGGACTTCTATGCGGGAGGCCCCCTCATGTGGGGACCTTCTAGATTCTTTCGCAGAACGTGGTGACTACGTGAAAAGCCGGCTTCCGCTCACGAGCTTTTGCTTTGTCATGATCCTGGGCCTTTCTGGCCCGGGCGTCTGCCAGACGTTCGACGTCGGCGGCCAGTCTCCTTCCTCGAAACAAACAGGCAATAGCGGAGGAGACCACCTCGGGTCAAAGCGGCAACGACTTCAGTTGGGGCTCGGGCATCGCCGTAGCGCGTCAGGCTCGCGCTGCGCAAGATGCGTTGAAGCGCAACGACTTCGCAGGCGCGGTCACTTACGCGCAGCAAGCGACCAAATCGGCGCCGCAGAATCCGGAGTTGTGGTTCCTGCTGGGATACGCCGCACGCCTCGATCAAAAATATCCGCTCTCAGTCGATGCCTTCAATCGCGGTCTGAAACTACAGCCCAATTCCGTCCGAGGCCTCGCGGGTCTGGCGCAGACTTACGCCCACATGGGACGCACGCAGGAAGCTGAACAGCTGCTACAAAAAGTAGTTGCTGCGAATCCGAGAGACGCCAACAGCTTGCAGCTGGCCGGCGAATTGATGCTCAATACTGATCCGCAGGCATCTTTGGGTCTGCTTCAGCGCGCAGATGCCATACAGCCGGCGGCACATACGGATCTCTTGATTGCGCACGCGTATTCGCGGCTGGGGCAGCAGGACCAGTTCATGAAATATCTGGATCGCGCAAGGAGCAGAGCTCCGCGCGATCCCGACGTCTTGCGTGCAGTCGCCGGTCAGTATCGAGATGAGGGCAAGTACGATCAGGCAATTGCGGCACTCCAGGCAATCCCAGGCAAAAATGTCGATGCGCAGGCAGAACTCGCCTACACCTATCAGGTGGCAGGAAAACATCAGGAATCCGCGACGCTTTACTCGCGTCTGGCGAAAACAGCAAAAGGGAACATTGGCTTGAATCTGAGTGCGGCCCAGGCTTGGATCAACTTGGGTCGTCCGGACGACGCAAAGGATTTTCTCGATGCGGCCCGCCAGATTGATCCGAACAATTACCGGTTGCATGCCATTCTCGCGGACCAGGCCAAATCCGAGGATCGACTGCCCGACGCCGAACAGGAATACAAGCTTGCGCTAAGTAATCTGCCGGCGACTGTACCGGAAGGCCCGCTGTATCCAGTTGAGCTCCGGCTGAATCTCTACGAAACGTATGTGCGAGAAGATGACGACGCGCACGCCAAAGAGCAACTACAAGCCGCGTCGGCTGCGATCCAGCAGGTGAAAGTCGCGGATGAACAGCGGCCCGAGATGCTCCGGTTGCGCGCGGCCGTCGAAGCGGCGTCAGGTGATTTGCAGGCCGCTAACCGCGATCTGACCGAAGCTCTCTCGCTCGCTCCGAATAACGTGAACTCGCTGATGAATTTCGGGACCCTGCTGTGGAAACTCGGTCAAAAGGATCAGGCGCGAGATACTTTCAACAAGGTTTTGCAACTGGACAAAAGCAATCGCCAGGCATTGTCAGGGCTTGGCTACCTGGCTCGCGACGCGGGCAACAACCGGCTGGCCGAATCCTATTTTCAACGCGCAATAACCGCGCATCCCAAAGACTACGCGTCCTATCTGGCTCTGGGGGATTTGTATACGGCGGAACGGAACTTTTCCTCAGCCGAAAAGAACTACGAAACCGCGCACCAGCTTATGCCGACGAATCCCTTGATCGTTTCGGGTGCGGCGAACGCGGCATTGGAATCTCACAACCTGAATTTAGCGCAACACTGGCTTGATCGGGCGAATGCCAAGATGAACACAAACCCGCAAGTGCAGCGGGAACGCGAGCGCTACCTGTTCTTCCGGCAAGACTACGCGGAGTCTGCCAAGCTCGGGCAGGATGTGCTTGCGAAACTCCCCAATGACCGCCAGGGCGTGGTCTATCTCGCTTACGATCTGTATTATCTCGGGCGTCTGGATGAAGCTTTGGCGCTGGTGACGAAGTACGAACCCATTCTCAAGAACGATAAGGACCTGCCGCTGATTGCCGGCAACGTTCATGCTCACAACGGAGATCTGCAAACTGCATTGAAAGACTTCACGCTGGCCCTGGAACGTGATCCGAAGATGGCCACGGGTTATGTAAATCGCGGATTCGTGTTGAACGACCTCAAGGATCCCGCTAAATCATCCGAAGATTTCAAGACCGCCTTGAAGCTTCAACCTGGTTACGGCGAAGCCCACCTCGGTTTGGCGTTTGCCGACCTGCAACTGCACCGTCCGCGTCCCGCGCTTCGCGAGCTTGATGCCGCACAGAAAATCCTCGGCAAATCGCATGCCTGGCACCTGGCTCGGGCAGAGGCATTTCGGCAGGGGCAGGACTTCCCACATGCCGCTGGTGAATATCGCATTGCACTGGCTGAAGATCCGAAGGACGCGCCAACTCAGTTGGCGTATGCGGATGTCTTGTACCGGATGCGCAAATATGAGGAGTCCATTGCCGCCCTCAACACGGCCCTGCAGCTATCGCCGTCCGATCCCTCCATCTACGCTCTCATGGCTCAAGTCCACGCCAAACAGGGCGATCGCGAGCAGGCTCTGCACGATATCGACTCCGCCGAGCGGCTGGGTAGCAATCGCGTGGAAATCCTGACCGCAACCGGCGATGCCCTTCTGACCTTGGGCGACCGCAATGCGGCCATGCAACGATTCTCGAGGGCTCTGGAAGTGCCCGCCGGAGACCGCATCGGCATCCGCCTGGCCATCGCCGAAATTTTTATCCGCCAGCATGACTACGACGATGCGCGTCGCGAGATCGCTCTCGGTTTCGCTGAATCCCGTCTGTTCCCTGACTCTCCGGTGACAGCTGAAGATTTCAGCGAAGCGGCAAACCTGTTCTTGTCAATGCACGACTTTGATCTCGCGGAGAATTACTACACGAAAGCCCAACTGGCCGGCGCCAATAGTCGCACGGTGGCCATAGGCCTGACGAATACCTACTTGGCCGAAGGCGATACCAGGAAAGCGGAGTCGGCGCTTGCCAGTCTTGGCCCGGCGAAGGACTATCGCGACGATTATGACTACATGATGGCTTCCGCCAATCTGTATCGCCAGCGACAGGATCCCCTGCACTCGCTGGTCGCCTACGCACAGGCGAGCACGGTGGCCGGCATCGACGATCGAGGCATTGCAGAGACTTCCCAGTACACGGCGGGAGAGCAAGCCGGACGTCCGGTGAACGACAGCGTCAGCTTGGTCCCGGAGGCAAATTTCGCGCCGGCTCTGGAAGACATCAATGTATACACGTTGGACGCGAAGATCCTTCGCGTCACAGACCCCACGCTGCTGCCCCCTCCGCGCCACTCTTACCAGAGCCTCGCGGAATCCCACTACCGCGTGAAGCTTTGGGACCTTCCCGTCATCTCTGGATTCGTTGGGGAGAGCATGACTGCAGGCCGATTGCTATTTCCCAGCGTCGGCGCGGTTCAGAACCGGAATACTTACGACACCATGGTGAATGGCGGGATCAACCCGATCGTGCACTTGGGCTCGAACTCGATCACCTTCAATGGTGGGCTGCAGTTTACCCTGCGACGCGACAAGATCTCGCCAGTGTTCATGAATCAGGATCTGTTTCGACAGTTCTTATACGTTTACACGAGTTCCTTCTTCAATTGGGTATCTTTCACCGGTACGGCGCAGCGCGAAGCCGGACCGTTTACCGAGCGAAACCTTCACTCCCGCGACTTGTTTGGCAACCTCGAATTTACCGTGGGACGACCCTGGGGCAGCACTTCGCTGATCACCGGATACACTGCGCGCGACCTGCTGTTTCGCCCGTTCGTGCAGGAGTATTTCAACAGTTCAGCTTATGCCGGTCTGCAGCACAAGTTCGGGAATCGCCTGACTGTTGCTGCGCTGGCGGAATATCTTCGCTCCTGGCGCGTGCAGAATACGCAGTACGCCATTGCACAGGCGCTGCTGCCGGGTGGACGCTTTGATTTCCGTGCGACCCGCCACTGGAACGTTCAGGGCTCGTTTGTCCTATCGCGGGGCATGGGATATCACTTTTATGACAATGCCCAGAGCGAGTTGCTGGTCTCGTACACCAGGGGCTGGAAAGGCAGCGTGAAGGACGGTGAATTTGACGTCCCGGTTTCATTCCCGATGCGCTTCTCCGTTGGAGTGCAACAGCAAACGTTCTATAACTTCCCAGGATCGAGCAGCGTCACGAAGAGCACCATACTGCCGGTGGTGCATTTCACCCTGTTCTAGTTTTCATTGACCAATGGCCGAGCTCACAAAAACTCGAGTCAGCGATGCGCCGACCAACGCTTCGCCTCACAGCCGAACCAGGGCACTTCGCCAAAAGCTTCTGGGAGGCAGTCTGACACTCCTCGCAGGCTCGAGCCTGGTGGGAGTCACAAATCTCGTTTACAACGTGCTGACCGCCCGCATGCTCGGCCCCACCGGCTTTGCGCATGCGACGGCAGTTTACACGCTGCTGATGTTAGCGTCGGCAATCACGCTCTCGTTCCAGGTGGTATGCGCCAAGTACGTTGCCAGTCATGAAGATGAAAGTGAAAAAAACGCGATCTTCGCGCGGCTTCATATCCAGGCGTGGATCGCGGGCACTGGAATCGGGCTGCTGTTGTTCTTGTTTAATGGCACCCTGCAGCACTATCTCAATCTGCCAGACCCGGGACTGATCTCGTGGCTGGCACTAGGGACCGCATTCTACATCCCTTTGGGAGTGCGCCGCGGATACGTACAGGGAGTCCACGCCTTCCGCGCGCTGGCTCTCAACTTCATGCTGGAGGGTCTAGTCCGGCTTGGGGGCGCCTATCTGTTGATTCTGCTCGGACTGGGAGTCCAGGGAGCAGTGCTCGCCAGCGTGATTGCGGTGATCGCCTCCTACTTCCTGGCAAAGCCAACCCCGCGCTTCCAGTTGCACGCGCGACGGATGCCGATGCCATTTGGAGAAGGCGTGCAGGCCATCGTTTTCTTTTGCGGCCAGGTCGTCATCAATAATTTCGATATCGTGCTGGTTAAGCACTTCTTTGCTTCCAATGAAGCCGGGCATTTATGCGGCTGTCTCGCTGGTCGGACGGCTGGTGAACATGTGCGCGTGGTCGGTCGTCAACACCATGTTTCCTGTTTCTGCAGCAACTCGTTCGAGCGATCGCGAGGCACGCCCTGTTCTGTTCATGTCGCTGTTTCTGGTATTGCTGATTCTTTCAGTCCTGGTCTTCGGTTTGTGGGCAATCCCGAGTTTCTTATGGAGAACTCTATTCGGCTCTCATTTCGAGTTAGGGAATTACGGTGGCCTGGCGGCATTGTTGATTCTGTACGCAATCACCACTGGCATTTATTCGCTCAGCTCCGTGATGATCACGTACGAGATGTCGCGCAAGATCGCAAATACCAGCTGGGTTCAGCTCGCCTTCAGCGGCGCTCTCGTACTCGGAATCTGCGCTTTCCATCACAATCTTCGTCAGGTCATCTTCGTGCAATTGCTCGTGATGATCGTTCTCTTTGTCATGGTGGCTCTGCCCCTTTTACGAAAAGAAATTACGCCGCTCGAGGATGTCCGCAACTACCCAACTCTATCTGTTGTTCGCTCGCTGAGCGAACATGAGGTGATCGCAGAATTCTTGCGTAGCGAGTTTCACCACCCTGAATTCGAGGAGTACCGCTCTGATTTTGAACGTCTCGTGAATCAGCCTGATCTTGACAGCCATCGGGAAAACGCTTTACGCCGGGCCCTCTTGTTCCTTCGCCGGGGTGCGATGTGGCGTGAGCTGCCGGAGGATACGCTCTGGTTCGAAGTGAAGCTAAACCGCCAGGATCTGGAACGGATTCGTTTTTTCCCTCGCGCCCAGTGGCGACGAGTGGCGGAGGGCAGCTTCTATTTGACGGATATGATCGAGTGCCTGCGTGTGAAGTGGCAGGAATCACCTCACGATGAGTTCTTCCAGAAGCTGCGCCGGATGAGCGACCCCGTCCGACAAGGTTCGGTCAACCCCACGGTGTTGTTGATCGGGATTAATGACCGCAGCCCATTGACAATTCTCGATGGCAATCACCGCATGGCGGCAGCGATGCTGGCGCAGCCGCCCGCCGCATTAGATACCCTGCAATTTATCTGCGGCTTGTCACCCTCGATGACCCGCTGCTGCTGGTACAAGACTAATGTCAATACCCTTTCCCGCTATCTGACGAATATTCTGCGGCACATCTTCTACGATCCCGAATCGGATATTGGCCGCTTTATGGAAAGTAAATCCTAGATCAGCGGGGCTCTTCTGGTTGTACGCCCGGCGTAGTGGGTGCTGGCGCCTGGGTGGGCTCTTCGACGATGCTATTGTCACGCCGCCGCAGAGCAACGGGTTCGTTTTGTCTCTGCAGTGCCTGCCGTTCCTGCGCCACCTTGCTGTCCACCCGCGAGGTGTTATCGTCGGCAACTGCAAACAGCTTCTTTCCTTCAGCAGTACGGCGGCTCGCTACCCCCACAACTGCTGATGCCCCCAGAGTCTGGCGAGCGTGATCATAGAAAAATTGGGCTGTTTCCTGGTCTCCTTCGAGTTCAGATACGTACCCGATGTTGTTGAGCGTAAACGCATCGTTGGGATCAAGCGCGTACGCTTTGCGGAAAGCTGCATCGGCGGCCCGCAGGTCATTGCGATTCACGGCTGACACGCCGCGCAGATTCAGTTCGGCCACCTGCTCGCGCACATCTTGTGCGCGCGCCAGGTGGTCGCGCAGGGCCTTCGCATTCTGCTGCGCCATCTGAGTTACAGGGCGTCCTCTCCAGGATGGGTTGGTGGTCACGACCGCGCTCGCGCTTTGTTGTGCCGCAGCGGCTCGATCGTAAAGCCTCAGCGCTTCTTCGTTCTCGCCTTGCATCTCCTTCGCCGCGCCCAGATTATTGAGCGTGTAAATGTTATCGGGATCGGTCTTAAGAGCCTGCTGAAGCATCAGGTCGGCTTCGGAGGCTCGGCCTTGCGATAGAAGGCGCACCGCTTCGACATTGGCATGGTTGACTTGAAGCGGCTCGCTAGTAAGGGCCAGAGCTTCTTTCATGGGCCGGCCTCTTACTTGCGACGCGCTGGCCAAATCGACCACTGCCTCGCTGGATTGTTGCGCGGCCAGTGAATAGTACTGCTGCGCGCGTTCAATTTGGCCCTGCAGTTCTGAGATGTATCCCAGATTATTCAGCGTGAACGCATCACCTGGATCGAACAGGTACGCTTTGTAAAATAGTTTCTCTGCCTTGGAGAAGTTGTGCTTCTTGATCGCTTCAACACCTTCGCGGTTCAGTCGCTGGACAGGCGTCAGCTTGCTGCCACGGGGGATGTTGATTTTCCAATCTTTGATTTCCCCGGCTTGAGCGAAGTGCAATCCCGACGCTGCAACCACAACCAGCAACAGACCACGAAGAAAATGGCGTTTCCAGAGCATGAGGCTATACCCTCGCTTGATTTGGGCGATGAAGCTGTAATTAGATGCTGCGGGAAATTATTTGTTTGCCGTCATTTGCATGGTTTGGGCGTGTGATTGGCAGAATTGAGACTACCCCCGGCCGCGAATCAGCATCAAAATGCGTCGTGAAAACCTGTATGCGTCGATCTCTGCTTAACCTGGTGGTTGGCTGTGCGTTTTTCACCTCCCTTGCCGGCGCGCAAACGTCTACGGACGGCGGCGCCGCAATGGTGTCTCCCCCGAGTGGAAGCATCCAGCCCGCAAACATTCAGCCGGGAAGCCCGGAGTCGAAAGCAGACGAGAGCGCTATAGTCGCCGACCCCGCCAGCCTTATCCCTGATCTTCCCCCTGTACCGCCCAACAAGGCGACGCTGGTCGGGGGAACGCTGGAGCGGTTGGATCGCGTGCGCGACCAGGTAACCGTAAAAGTGTTTGGCGGAGGACGCGTAAAGGTGCTGTTCGATCCTCGCACCCGCGTTTTTCGTGGGCAGAAGGAAGTCACCATTGCAGATCTCAAGCAGGGCGAGAGAATCTATCTCGATACCATGCTGGATGGCGAGACAGTGTTCGCCCGCAACATTCGTTTGAACGCCGAGGCTGCCTCAGGCCAGAGTCAGGGAATCCTGCAAAAGCATGAAGGCGATGAACTGACGATCAGAGATGGTCTAGCTCCGTTGCCCGTCCGAATCCGCGTGACGCCCACAACAAAGTTCCTGCGAGACGGCCGATCTGTGTCCGCCAGTGCGCTCGTCACGGGTGCGCTTATCTCCGTCAACTTCGCCGCGCAAGGAAATGGCCGCAGTGTTGCACGTGAGATTTCCATCCTGGCGCTTCCTGGAACGCGATACACGTTCATCGGACAGGTGGTTCACATCGATTTGCGTACTGGTTTGCTTGTCTTGAACTCGTCCATTGATCACAAGACGTATGAGATTTACTTGAATCCGCAAACCACGCCGGACGACAATCTGCAGACGGGCGCAAACGTCACGATCATGGCAAATTTTGAGAATTCGCGCTATGTCGCGCGCAGCCTCTCCGTGAACCCTGAGGCCAAATAAAGGATTCACCTCGGTGGAGGCGTTGAGGGATAACGGCTTGCGCTTTGCAGCGCGAGTTCACCTGCCTCCTTACGTGCTTGCACTATTTCAGGACTTGCGCGTTGCACGCCCCACTTGTCGATTGCGGCGGGGGGCTGGGAGGCGTAGCCCAAGGTACATTCTGGAAGTCGAAAAACTCTGTCATATCCATCTGCGCGGCATCCCGCTTCGTGAGTGAGGGAACCTGGAAGCGCGCCTCGATGAGCTTCAACATCGCCGTATAGTCAGCCACCGTGTGAGAGACGTAGTTCTTCTTTGTGAATGGGGAGATTACGATAAGCGGCACCCTGTATCCCGTGTAGTTGAAATTGCAATTTACTCCGGAGCCGGAGGTACAGACATCCCCACTCTGCAGATCGATGGGGGACATGCCGTCGGGATTCACCGTCGGTTGCGGCGGGACGTGATCATAGAAGCCGCCGGACTCGTCGTACGTAAGTATAAAAACCGAATCCTTCCAGGAAGGGCTGGCCATGAGGCGGTTGATAAGGCTCGCGGCAAAAGCAGCGCCGGTCTGTATGTTGCTTAGCGGATTCGGGTGCTCGTCTTTGTTTGAAATATACCCGGTCTCAATAAAAGAAACGGCTGGTAATGTGCCGGCTTGTACATCCGAGAGGTATTGCGAGATGGGCACAACATTACTTGGCAGATTGTTCGGCGGCGCATAAGTCGTGAACTGCGTCAGGAATGTACACGGACCGGTCGAAGGGGGCGTATCGCTTCCGTCCGAGGCCTTGGTACAGCTATCATCCGTGTAGTAGACCTTCCAACTGATGCCCGCGGTTGTCAATGAATCGAATATTGTCAGCGCTTGTAGCGGTGCATTATCCGTGGCGGTCGTCCCTGGCGGATACGCATAGCCCTGGGAAGTCGCTGCGAACATGTAAAGCCGGTTCACCTGCGTGCGGTCCATCACAGGCGCAAACCACCGGTCCGAAGTCGCGAACTTCGAGGCCATGAAGTAGTAGTAGTTCAGATCCGTCTCATCGTAATAACCCATAGCGCGAATGCCAGTCGTGTCGCTGTACGGCGGCGTGGCGCCCTTCTTATTTTCATTTGCCGCGAAATTTGCTGCATTCCAAACAAAGCCATTCAGCTCGGGTGTGCTGGAGAGAGGTTCCTTGAGATTCCAATTCAAATGGCTTTCGTTCCACGAAGGACTAAGATTTTCTACGCATTCCGTCGCCAGATGGTAAGCCCCGACGCTGCCTGTCATGGTCGCGTCGGGATTGGATGCCCCTTTCGGAATGCCGTCAAATTTTTGCGAAGGGTAGCCGTTCGCCGCCCAGTAGTCGGGCAAATGCCCAAAATAATGGTCAAATGACCGGTTCTCCTGCGCCATGATGATGACGTGGTTGATATCAGTCACGCGCGGGTCAAGAGGAACTGGAGGCGCACCCGGCCCTTGCTGCAAGCCCTGACATGCGGAAATTAGCATCGATAAACCGATAATCACCGCAGCTGCACATACCTTCTGTGTTGGAAAGGGCATCCGGGTCTCCCCTGTATCGAATCTGAGGCTGCCTCAAACCTTTCTTGGATGAGTCTGAAAGGACAACTGTTGGCATTGATGTCTCTACAGGATTTCTGACCAGAGGAGAAAAGCCTCTGCGGCAAGTCGGGTCCGCACAGGTGCATTCCCCACAATGCGCCGATTTTTCTGTCGTCTGTGTACTAACTAAGGTCGTTGCACTAACGATACCTTTCACCTGCAGATGTTTTCGCACTAAGCTCGCGTCGTCCCAGAAAGTCCCAGCTGGTTCGAAGGAATCTACAGGCTTAGCGGCCTCCCTGCTGAACCAGTCTCGCAAGACGCAAGCGCAAGACCTCGCTCACTACGCTCCTGAGGGCAGATGTGTCGAAAAGAGCTGTGTCTTCTTTTTCTGCTCCTGTCACTGGCAGGGGTTTGCGCGGCGGCAGGCTCCGTCGTACCCACAACCACCTTAGCCGCACAGACAGCGAACAACACCAGTGCGGCAACGAGCTTTCCTAGACAGGGCAATGGCAATGAAGCACCTGGAAACATCAGCAAAGTAGATGTGCACTCATTGCTTTATCCCGGGGCCACGACCAAGGTTTATGCGCACTTGATGCTTTGGTTTGGAGGCTCGAACCATATGAATGTGGGGTACAGTTCGGCTGACCCCGCGCAGGTGCATCGGCAAATCACAGACATGATCAGTAGGGGAATTGATGGCGTCATTGTCGATTGGTACGGGCCCAACAACAGCGTCGACCAGGCGACGAAGCTCGTCATGACTGAGGCCGAAAAACATCCCGGATTTACCTTCGCGATCATGGTGGACCAGGGCGCAATCAAGTGGAATTCCTGCCCCGGTTGCTCACCTCAGGCCGCATTGATCAACCAGCTGCAGTACATCGAGCAAACTTTTTTCCCCTCTCCGGCCTACCTCAAGTCGCAAGGCAGACCCGTGGTGACCAACTTCAATGTGGATCTTTCGTATGCTATCGACTGGAATCAGCTATCAGCGGCGTCTTCCACCCAGCCGGTCTTCTGGTTTCAGAACAACAGCGGATTCACTCACCCATTGAGCGCCGGTAGTTATTCGTGGGTGATGCCCACAACTAAGGACTATGGCATCGCATACCTGACGAGTTTTTACCATGCGGGTTTGGCGCAACCCAACGCAGAGACGATAGGAGCGACGTACAAGGGCTTCAACGACTCTCTCGCTTCCTGGGGCTCAAACCGCATCATGGGGCAGCAGTGCGGACAGACATGGCTGCGCACGTTCACGGAAATCAACACTCTTTACAACTCCGGCCGTCAATTGCCCTCGCTGCAACTCGTCACCTGGAACGACTACGAAGAAGGGACAGAGATCGAGACTGGCATTGACAATTGCGTGACGCTCACAGCCTCGGTTTCCAGTAACGCGCTGCGCTGGAACATGCAGGGGAGCGAAAGCACGGTTGATCATTATGTTGCTTACGTAAGCACGGACGGCAAGAACCTGCGCGTGTTGGGTGACGCGATGCCGGGCAACGGATCACTGAACTTGTGCAGTTACTCCATTCCGAATGGCACCTACACCGGCTATGTACAGGCCGTGGGCAAACCCAGCATGCTGAACCACATGTCGGGGGGAGTGAAATTCACTCTGAATTGCGGCACCAGCAGTGGAGGTGGCACAAACGGGGAAGGCAGCAGTGGCGGCGGCACAACCATCACCGTGGCTGCGAATCCTTCCGCTCTCAGTATGAACATGGGTGAAACCAGGACGATGGAGGTGACGATTACCCCTCAATCGGGCTCATTCAACAACGCCGTGGCACTCACATGTTCCGGACTGCCGAGCAATCTAGGCTGTTCGTTTTCCCCGGCGTCCGTTATTCCCGGAGCCAGCGCCGTCAATTCCACTCTCAGCCTCAAAGCCAGCACTGCGACGGCTGCGGACGGGGGACAACGTCGGAACTTCTTTCTCGCTACTGGACTGTTCAGCTTCGGTCTGTTTGGAGTAACCATCGTGGGCACCATCCGACGCAGAAACCTGCTGGTGGCGCTGGGATCCGTTGCCATCCTCACCGCCTTGATAGCGGGGACTTCGTGCGGAGGTAACAGCTTCAAAGCCGTTAATGCCAGCTCGGCCGTCAACACCTATGTTCTTACCATCGATGGCGAAGCCGGATCCGTCCACGCCGCCACGACGGTTTCCGTCACCGTTAACTGACCCCGGCTCGGCAGGACCATTCCACGGGGAATGCATAATTGCGGAACGGCGTGCCCAGCCAAGGGAGTTCCGCGTCATCAGACGCAGTAGCAAGGATTTGGAAGGGATCCAACGGGGAAGCCTGCGAAAGCGGGATACATACCGCAAGGTCTGAACTCGCTGCTGCAGTTCGAAATGCCGCAAGTACTTCTGCACAACGTTCGGCATAGTCATGCGCAGGCCAGCGGAGAAATTCTGCACCGCCATCTGTTGCTGCTTGGGCGTATCCTGCAGAAAATTAAACAGGCATTCGGCCAATCCTTGCGCATTCCCCGCGGCCGGATAAAACTCGATCGCCAATTCCTCGGCTTGCGCCATTTGCCTGAAGTCTGCGATGTCCGCGCAAACAATGGGTACTCCGTATGCGCAAGCTAGATGTGCGACCCCACTGCACCCGGTGGAAGAGGAATATGGCATCACGGCCACAGTCGAACTCTGGAATATATCTGCCAACTCATCTTCGGGTACGTAGCCACGGAATTCGATGCGTTCATCCCCTGCACATTGCTTTCGAACAGAATCGATGTAGCCGGGCGCTTGGGGGTGATCTCCGCCGCCAATGACGAGTCTCGCTTCCGGCATCTTTTCCACCAGAAGATTGAATGCCTCGATCATCGGTTCCAGGCGCTTGTAGGTTCCCCATTTGCCGAAGGCAAGGATGCGGTGAACCGGATTGCCACGCCGTGAGAAGTCCGGGAACTCCGGCCGCCTGGTCAAAATTCCATGGGCTCGCAAGTGCACGTTGTCGCGGCCATACTTGTCATTAAGTATCTTGCGGTAACCAGGCATCAGCACCGACACCGAATTGGAAAGCAGCAGCATTCGCGTCGCGAGAGCACCGGCCAACCGGTAAAGCCGCTCGTGGCGAACTCCAACATCCTTCAGTTCTACCGTGTCCATCAGATGATGCAGCGTAACGTGTGTGTATCGACCGGTGAGACGAGCTAGTAACGGCGTCATTAACCCGCTGAAAGCAACGAGTGGATTTCGGCCGAATGTGCTGAAAAGCAGGTTGAACCAAACTACATCTGGCTTCAAACGATGAAGCGTTTTCAGAAGCCGGTAAGAGCTGGCGGGATCGTCAAACGACCAGCAGCGCATTACAGAAAATCCATCGATCTCGCCGTGATCCGTTCCGAGTTCGTCTGCCAGAACAGTGAGATTCAGGAATGGGTTCCGCTGTAGTTCCTGAGCAATGTGAAACCCATATTCGCTTAATCCACCCGTACTCGGAGGGAAAGTCGTTACTAAACAGATTTTCATTCGGCTCCCGTCCTTGGCAGCAAGAGATTCGATGTGCTTTCAAAGCAAGATGTTGCAGGTGGAGTCAAGAGGTGGTGGGCAGATTTTGAGGGTTCGGACTTGCCCCAGACGAAGATGCAAGTGGGTATTGAACCCTCATATCCACCGTCCCAAGTTCCGCGGGGAAGCACTTCTCAGACACTGCCTCTGTTATCACCTGTGCCGCCTGCTGAATGGGAAGCGCAGGTATAACAGTCATCCCAACCAGTCGGGCCAAGCGAAGGTAAGCATCGCGATTCCGGCGAACGAACTCCAAGGGATACTCCGGTTTTCGCGCCGCCGCGGATTCGGGATCAGCATCCAGCAAGAGAGCTAGATCTGGTTTGGGAATGAACATGAGCAGTAATCGGATATAGAGGCGTACTGTCGCATGTTGCACCGGCAAATTCGCCAGCTCGTCATAAATGTAGCGATCGAAAATTATGAAATCTGCCCCGGAATCCGCCGTCCGCGCGACTACAGTGCAAAGCCTGAACGTATCCAGCAAATAGAACAGGAGTCGTATGCCAGTGAGATACCAGGACGTCACGTTTTTGTCGCGGCGTGTGATTGGGGAATCGGGGCTCCCCACGCCTTTGTCACCTTTGAAAGCTTTCAGGCTGGCACGCTCGCGCCACTTCGCAAGCACCACAACATCGTCCCAGAAGGTGAACAATGAAAACTGAAGTCCCGAGTCTCGAAGATGACTGCAGAAAGCCTCAATTTGGGTACTTTTTCCTGCTCCGTCAATCCCCGAAAAGCTTACCAATTTCACGCTGCTGATTCCCATGACGCGGCAACTCCCGTGTAATTAGTAAAGGCACCACCAAGTCAGTGTGCGCCCGGAGGCTTACTGGGCGTTGCTGCTGTTAACGCGATCACTGTGCCTAACGCTGCCCCGGCGCCGATGATCGCTCCCACTTTGATTACGATGGTCCGAACCCGGTGCTGCTTGGCCGGCGCAATTGCAATTCCCGCAGGTTCTGCGGCTGTAATGCCACTGACCTTTGGCGCCTCAGCAGCTGCGGTGCCGACTGGACGTTGGAGCTTTTGATCGTTTTGCGTGTTGGACTGCGTGCTGGATTGCGACTTCGTCTGGTCTGCGGGTACTGCGGGACTCGTCTGCGCGCTGGACGTATTCTGGCCCTGGGCGTTGGACGAACTGGGGCTATCTGGAAGCTCTGCCGAAGCAGAAAAGGCACCTTCCGAGCTTGCAACGGGCTCGGTAGGCGCTGCCTGCTGTTGATTCTCAGCGCTTGTGCTCTCCGCGCGCACTGCCGCTTGCGCTTGCATGAGAGGGCTGGACAATACGTTCAGTGACATACAGCAGACCGCACAGAGAAGACCCCGACTCAACGATCGCATCGACTCCTCCAAGCTTCCCGACTGCTTAACTGGCTTGTTTCAGAGCACCTAAATCACCAAAGACTGCGCTGTACCAGGGTGCGTCCTGGGGTGCAGCATCCACTGGGATGGCATTGAAACTACGCACGGCCTCCTCAGAAGTTTGAAACGCCTCAAAGACGCGCGCGATGCGCATCAACTCGAGAATCACCTCGGCTTCCGGCGACAAAGAGGCTAACTTCAGGTCGCCATCCCGTTTGAGCGCCTCTTCCAGGCATTGCAGCAAAGCCTCGACGCCGACGCTATCCATGCTGCGGACCTGGGAACAATCGAGAACAATTCGCGGACGATTGGAATCGAGCAGCGGTCCTAGCTCCTCCATAAAAATCTGCACCGCCCCTGCATTGAACTGCTCCGGTACTTGCATCACTACCACAGGCCCGCTGGTCAACATATTTTTTACCCCTTTTGAATTTATCTCCATTACAACCAACTCTCCTTACCGGAGACAGTGTTACTGCCCTTTCTCGGGAGCAGACGACATGGCCATGTTGCGGACGTCGAGGTTCGCCAAAAAACTGCCGTCTATGCCCGAGCGTACCCGGCTATCCCTCATCTGCCGGAGCACAACTGGATCGCTGATGTGCAGCATTACGCCATGCTGGAGGTTCAGCAAATTGTCGCCATCCGCAATTGAATGCGACAGGTCAAGCCCAATCCCTACGTATGTATTCGATAAAACTGTGCTGTCTTCAATCACGGTCCCATAATCAACTTGTGAATTGCTTTCCACGTTGCTGCCTCGCGTGATGAGGCACTGATCCGCGATCTTGCTGTTGCGTCCAATGAACGCGGGCGCGACAATTCTGGCGCCGCGCTCTACCTGAGCTCCTGGGGCCATCCAGATTCCTGGCTTCACCTCAGAGCCTTGTGGCCGAAAGTCGCAGCGCGCAGCGAAGCCGTCCGCGACCAGACGCCGCATATCGCGCGGACTCTCCAGTCGGTTCACGTAGCCGGAAACCACATATGAAGCCGCTGCGGTACTCTGCAGCGAACTCCGCAAATCATCGTCGCCGGTGACGGTCTTGGGATCAATCACCCAGAGGTCAAGCCAGCCATCGTCATTACACGCGCGCGTAACCGGCCTGCCGTGAACACCATGGAATTGAAGCATGTCGGCTGCATCGAACTCCATGTATGCTCCCAGGCGGATCAGCAGCACTGCATCTGCGTTGAAGCTGGCAGCTTTCTCAGAGGCTGTTCGCCACACATCTTTGGATGCCGAAAACCCGACATTGTCCTCGCCCATCACTGCGGACGAAAACGAAAAATCGGCCACCACCGAAATGGAGTGGACCTTTCCGCGCATGAGTTCTTCGATTGTTCGACCCAGCACGGTGCGGCCAAGCACCTCCATGCAAGCAAGAGAGCCATACTTAAGCTGAAGTTTCGCAGTGCTCAGCTCCATGCTTGTATCAGCCCACTCGCTCGGCCCGACAATGACTACTGCCCCTGCTACCACGTTTGCATCACTCTCCGGACCTGATTCGCGAACCGCTGGGGTACGCGTCTTGCCGTACGCGTTCCTTGAACCTGGTACGCCATCTCTCGTCCGCACTTAATAGGCCAACTTTGCCGCGCTGCCATTCTTCGCGGAGCGCCGCCGTATTTTTGTCTTCGGAAAAAGCAGCGCGCGCATTTTCAATTTCGCCTTGTGCAGCTGAGATTTTGAGTTGCCAATGGAGCAATCGAGCAACTGGGCAATCTCGTGATGCTGGTAGCCTTCCACCTCATGCAGTGCAAAGATCGTGCGGCATCCCTCAGGCAACTCCTGCAGCGCGCGACGTAAGGCAATTCGGTCGACGACGCCAGAGAGTTCCGGATCCGTCTTGCCGAAATCGCGATGGAGCGATGGCGATTCGGAATTCACTGGTTCATCCAGCGAAACTGTCGGAGGCGACTTCCGCCGGCGCAGCTTCATCAACACGGTATTCACTGCGACGCGATACAGCCAGGTGGAAAACGCGGCATCTCCACGGAACGAACTAACTGTTCGGAAGACTTGCAAAAACGCTTCCTGAGTCAAATCTTCGGCCTCCGCCACATCCTTTGTCATGAGAAGGCACACGGAGTAAACGCGATTCTTGTGCTGCTGGAACAAAGTTGCAAACGCTTGCTCATCGCCTGCTTGCGCTCGCTTTACGAGATTGGTCTGAGAATCGTCACGGACTTTCGCTCCGGACGTCGGGGATGACATTTGCTTCTGTCGCAGAAATTGCACAAGTCGCCACGGTTTTCTCCTTCAGATCCCTGAAAGTTGTTCGCCCAACCGAAACACAAGTAGCGAACATGTATGGAGAGTAGAAAAAGGAGCCCGGCTCTTCTATCGGGTCACATCTGTAAAGCATTGAAGGAGACTATGTAAGACTCATTATTCCCTTCGTGCACGCACCGTTTTGCACACTTGCGCACAAAAGCCAAAATCCGCGTTGAACGCGGATTTTGGCCGAGACGGCGAGCGACGAAAAATTGCCTTGCCAGGTAGGGCAAGCGACCGATTGACATTTCGCGATCAGTAGAGATGGAATTCCACTTCAACGCTGATCTGAACATCCACTGGCTTGCCATCTTTCAGAGCTGGCTGGAAACGCCAGTTTCGGACCGCCTCAAGCGCTTTTTCATCGAGTCCGAATCCCAGTCCACGCACTACCCTGATGTCGCGCGGGCGTCCTGTTGAATCGACGATTAACCACAGCGTGCACATCCCTTGCTTCTTGGCTCTGCGTGCTTCTTCCGTGTATTGCGGATCGGGCGACGAGATCGCCGTGGGAGCGGAAATGCCTCCTCCAACCTTATACACTCCGCCGCCAATGCCACCTCCGCTTCCCGCCCCAATGCCAGGACCGTGGCCTACTCCAACGCCACCACCGGATCCCGAACCGATGCCGCCGCCCGCGCCCGTGCCGTTTGACGGAGGCGCGGCAGGCATCACCGTGCTCGTCGCAGTACCCAAAGTCGGCATGTGATTCTCAGCTACATGCACTGCAGGCGGAGCAACCACTGTGGGCTGCACCGCAAGCTTTGGCTGCGGGTTGCGCATGACAATGGCCGGAGGAGTAATTTGCTGCTCCAGCGTAGCTTTCGGAGGCCGACCTTTAGGAGCAGGAATCGGATCGCGATCGCCGCCGCCGCCACCTCCGCTCACCACCTTTTTGGAAACCGGTAGGGCGTAGGAATCCGGAGAAGGAGCTATCAGCGTCACAACCTGGCGCTCCTGACGCAGCGTGACCTGATGGCTGACAAATATGCCGCTCAGCAGTAACCCAATAACGGCAATGTGAATCATCGCCGAGACAGCGACACCATTTGCACGGTAGTTGTTGTACTGTCCCCAGATTTGCTCGGGCGGACGCGCAATTCGTGCCGCTCGGTTCACTGCAGGCCGTAGCGGGCGCCCTTGGCGTGCCGGGCTTATGGCGCGTCCCGGTATCTGAAAGAAGGACTCACCGTTGTAAGCGGAGTTTTGATGACTCGACATGACTGCTCCTGACCAGAGTACTCATCTTCAATAGATGCGCAGCGGGATTTACGGGTTTGTGAGCATCGCCCAAGCTGCGCGGCTCAGGTTCTTCTTTCCCGTTCCTCATGCGCTAAAAAAATTAGGCGGGATCCACGGTGACTCCCGCCCAGAAGTCACGAAAGCAAGTTGCCGCGTTTTCTCAGAGACGCCCCGCCAGAAGCAGGATGATCACAATTACGACGACCAGTCCCAGTCCTCCGCTCGGGTAATAACCCCACGATCGGCTGTATGGCCATGTGGGCAGAGCACCCAACAGAAGCAAAATCAAAAGCACTAGAAGAATTGTGTACATAGAAACCTCTCAGTTGGAATCAACTCCACTTACTTTGCTGCCGATAAGGTTCCCGGAGCTTGCTCGTTCTTGCTGGATTTACTCTGCGCCGAATACTTCCTTACTGCCGCCAGAAAGGCCTCACTTGACGCAGTAGGCTCAACCTTTCCATCGAGAATGTCAGAGAACGGAACGAACTTGCCGTACAGAAGTCGGGTTTCATCTTTGTCCTGCGTGATGGCAGAGCCGTTTAGATCAACACCTGCGAACAATCCGCGGGCCCGAGAATATGTCAATACCTCAGAACGCATTTTGATGTCAGTGTCAGCTCCTGCGTCGCGGCCCACCGGTCCCGCCGCCGCCGAGGCATCGGCCCCCAGTTTGAACTTGCTGCTCAGAAGATGGTGCATGCCGGACTCGTTCATTACGACGAGCACCAGATCCACAGCCTGGCCGCCCAATTGCAGACCCCAACTTCCACCAGTGATCGTGATGGGAGCGGGAGCGCTCCAGCCGTTTCCAGTACGGCAGCTAGCGACTCCTTTGCCGTGGCTACCGCCGAATCCCACCGCAATTTTCACCATGGAGGGAATTACCGCGATGCATTGCGCCTTGCCCATGACCTTGTCCGGAATTGCTTTGTCCGGTGTTGCCATAATTTCATCCAGAACCTTCGCCGAGGCATCAATCCGCTTGGCGATGTCGGACTTATTGTTTTCGTCGGCGGCCCAACTCGCGCCGACCAGCACGGAGCAAAGGCTCCCTACCAAGAGACATCTCAGCCCTACGGAAAGAATGTGTCGCATGGCTTTCCTCTTCCGTGTTCCTTCACGGGAACACAATTGTTCCTTGCGAAACAAAGCTATCGTCGCGTAGCCTTTCGTCCTATCCAGCAGAGGCAGTAAACAAGGGGAGAAGTTTCCCGAGAGTGAGCTTTTAGGACCGCTTCAAGGGCTCAGGGGAGACCCTACCCTTAGAACATGTGAGGAAAAGATACAGTCTTCACCTTATTGAGGGAGAAGTGGCCGGCAGACTAGTCTGCAATCTCTACTCGACACAACGCCCCCCAAGCGGGTGCCGGTCCTCTGGGACGGACCGGCACCTGCTCCTTCCTGAATCGGTACCGCCCGTAAACGCACCCCGTCTACTGGCTTTTATCGATGTTTGAGTGTTAGCAGTTCCCTTATGATCTTGGCGGAGGTGAATTATGCTTTACTGGTCCTTGGTTTTTCTCGTTATCGCGATTATCGCGGGTGTTCTCGGATTTGCGGGCATCGCTGTGGCCGCCGCCGGTATAGCCAAGCTGCTCTTCGTCATCTTCCTGATTTTGTTCGTGATCTCACTGATCATGCACCTTGCCCGAGGCCGCAGGGTGGTGTAAGGATTGTGCTTCAGTGGCCTGCCTTGGGAGGCAGGCCACCCATCTCGTTTATCGTGTCGAACTCGCCCTCTGGTCCTTCACGTCTAACTTGTTCACAACCTGCTTCACATTGGGCACCTGCTTGGCCAGTTTTTCCACTGTCGTGCGCTGCGATTCAGAGGCTACATTACCCTTTAGCGTCACGACTCCATTGTTCACGTCGTAACGAACGTCATTCTTTAGCCTGTGCTGAACCAGCATGGCGTCGAGATTCTTGTCGATGCCGGAGTCCAAGTCGGAATCGACTTTGCGGGCCGTCCCTTCATCTCCGTTCGGCCGAACACCAATCTCGTTCGAAACGACTTGATCTCCCGCAATCGACCGAGCGATCGACTCCGCGCGCTGCTTATCCACGTCGCTCGCCACCTTACCGGTGAGATTCACCACTCCTTTGTCCCTGTCTTGAGCGACCCTGACGTCATTCAGGCCTGCCTGCTCCAAAGCATGTCGCACATTGTCGGTGACGTCGGGCACTTTTTGGCGATTCGAACATGCCAGCGTCAGAGCGATTACGAAAGCTATCAATACTATCGAAACAGTTTTAATTGTTCTCATAGTTCTCCTTTTTCGGGCAACGTAAGGCGTGGCGCGGGCGGTGCCCGGTGCCATGGAGAAGAATCGCCCGCGTCCAGCGATGAGGAACATCAACTGGAGTCGGTAAAGCTGCGCAAAAATATAGGTAATACGCAGGTCAGCGACCGGTGCGGTCCGAGCAAGAACGGCTTCCAAGCCGGTCAAACTGCAAAGGCCCGGCAAGGGCCGTCGTGTGCAGTCACTCCTTGCGGATATGCTCGTCCCGCACCTGAACAGCCGAAGAGAGTACCAAGCGCCCGCGAGGTCGAAAATCGGCACAACCCTGTACCATCCGCGCATTGCACGGCGGCATCTACTGCTTGGCATGGCACGCGGCCCCAGATGCTTCTGAGCATCTCGGTACTGAGTAAGCGGAGAGTTAATGGCAACTCATAGCGAAGCACCCACTCTAGAAACGCGGCGCTTCACTGCAGACGAAATTCTTCAGGGCACGATCGAGAATGCGCGAAACGAGCTAAGACGCTCCATCACCAAGCTGGGATTCTCCGGGGTTGCGGGCGGAATTACCATGGGACTGACGGCCCTGGGCGTCTCTGCAATTCACGCTTTTCTCGGTGAAGGGGGATGGCGTGATCTGGTTGCTTATCTCGCTTATCCTTTGGGCTTCATTGCGGTGATTATCGGCCGCGCTCAGCTGTTCACCGAGAACACGCTCTATCCCGTTGTCCTGGTGCTCGACGAGAGAAAGCATCTGATCAGAATGCTGAGGCTTTGGGGTACGGTTTTTGTTGCAAACGTGGCGGGAGCGTGGATCTTCGCGGCTCTGGTCGCCAAATCCAGCGCCTTGCATCCTGACATGCTATCGGCCATGGTGAAGATGGGCTCAAACGCCGCGTCGGGCAACGCAGCGCATTTCTTTTGGAGTGGTGTAATCGGCGGCTGGTTGATTGCTCTGGTGGCGTGGTCAGTAACAGCCAGTCACTGGACCATAGGCCAACTCGCGATGATCTATCTGCTTACTTTCATTGTCGGGGCAGGACGGTTCGCCCACTGTATCGCGGGAAGTTGCGAAATCCTGGCCGCAGTGATGCATGGAGCGATTTCCATCTTTACGTATTTCCATTGGCTCCTCCCCACTACTCTTGGCAACATCTGCGGCGGAGCGATTATCGTCAGCTTGTTAAATTACGGGCAGGTGCGCGCGGGGTAGCGAATATGAGTTTGGGCATTCAGATTGTCTGGTTGCTGGTTCTTGCCGTTCCGGTCGCCTGCATTGCGTGGACGATCACGCACGAAGAAGTCCTCCGCGAACCGCGTGAATACTGCCTTCGGGAGCGTGATTCCGCGCGATCATTGTTGCGCCGGAAATTCTTCTATCTCTTCACCTGCGAATACTGCTTCAGTCATTACATCGCGGCCGCAATGCTTGCAATCACTCGCTATCATTTACTCTTTTCCGACTGGCGGGGATACCTGATCTCGTTTTTTTCGCTAGTGTGGATTGCGAACCAATACATGAGCATTTACAACCGCTTGCGCCTTGATATCAAACACGAGCAGGTGGAGATTAAAGCCGAAGAGCACAATGTCGCTCGGGTCAGCGATCAGCGAAAAGCGGCGTAGTGAATGTGTTTGCGCCGCATGTATGTTCACAGAGAAGCAGGAACGGGCACCGTTTCCTGGGCTCTCGGCGTTGGAATGACGACCTCAACAATCGTGCCGGGATTCGCATTTAAGAGTCGCAAAGTTCCGCCAAGTTCCGTCACTCGCTGCCGCATACCTCCAATCCCCACGCCGACACTGTCAGGACGCTGCTGGATGACATCGTCATCAAGACCTTTCCCGTCGTCAGTCACGGTAACAGTAATGTTCCCGTCTTGTGCGACCACCCGGACATGCCCATGGCTCGCTCCCGAATGGCGGAACATGTTGGTCAGCGCTTCCTGCACAATGCGGAAAACTGCGGTCTCTAAGTCGGATTTCAATCGACCCAAACTGTGGGGCTGGACTTCGAGATCAACCTCAATGCCGCTCCTTTGCGATAGTCCCTCCAGGAACCACCGCAAGGCCGAGATCAAGCCAACTTCGTCAAGTAACGGGGGGTGCAGCAAGTGGGAGATCGTGCGCACCTGCTGAATGGCGCGATCGACTAACTGGCTGGCCTCAACGGAGGCCTGCTGCAGTGACGGCGATTTATCTTTCGCGAGGATGCCATCCAGAATCATCTTCGCGGCCGCGAGTTCCTGGCCGAGCCCATCATGAATTTCGCGCGCAATGCGGCGCCGCTCTTCATCCTGCATCGTCATCAAACGACCCGACAATCGCCGCAGTTCGGCAGTGCGGCTGTCAACCAATTTCTCCAGCTGCATGGCATTGTCACGAATTGACTGTTCCAGCACCTTGCTGTCGTGAATGTCCGAACATGTGCCATACCATCGAACGATGTTCCCGTCCGCGTTTCGCAGGGGGACGGCACGCGCGCGGAACCAGCGATATTCGCCGCCCGCGCCTCGGAGCCGATATTCTGACTCGTACTCCTCACCCGATTGCACGCATTTCAGCCATTGCGCCAGGCTTGACTCCCTGTCCTCAGGATGTACGTACTCCAACCAGCCAAAACCGACGGCTGACCCCGATTCTGCACCCGTGTATTCGTAGAAGCGACTGCTGATGTATTCCCGCCCGCCATCCGGCTGCCGGCTGAAAATGATGTCGGGAGCGGTCTGCACAATCGCATCCAACTCCTGGTGTCTTTGCCCGAGATCCTGGTTGGCCTTCTGCAACGCAAGAGCCTTCTGCTCCAGTTCACTGGTCCTTTCCGCCACGCGCTGCTCAAGTTCGCTGTTCAGCCGCTCGAGTTGTAGCTTCTTGCGATGCAGTTCTGCGAAAACCTTCACCTTGGCCCGCAGAACTTCCGGAACAATCGGCACAGAGAGGTAATCGACCGCACCGTGCTGGTAGCCCTTCAGGCGGTCCACATCCGTAAGATGGACGGCTGAAATGAAGATGATCGCCGTCTCGTGGAACCGTGGATGCTCCCGGATTAGTTCCGCAAGCTCGAAGCCATCGATTTCCGGCATGCTGACATCCATCAGCACCGCGGCTACATCAAGTTTGAGCAGTTTCTCAAGTGCGTCCTTCGCCGAGGTCGCCTGAATCAGATTCTCCCCCAACTGGGAAAGAATCGCCTCATAGCTGAGCAATTTGCCCGGCTGATCGTCCACCATGAGGATGTTCACTTTTTCCTGCGGCTCGATCCTTTCAGGGGCGGACTCCACCAATTGTGCTCCACGGCTTCGAGAATTAGAACCAATGCTCATCGATGCAGCCACATCCGTAGGGCGGAAAGCAATTGGTCCGTATTGACTGGCTTTGCCAGGTACTCCGATGCGCCCGCTTCCAGACATTTTTCGCGATCCCCTTTCATGGCCTTGGCCGTTAAAGCAACGATCGGAAGTCTTCTGAGCGACGTATTCTGCCGAATCACCTGCATCGTCGCGTAGCCGTCCATCTCGGGCATCATGATGTCCATCAGTACGATGGCGACGTCAGGAGTCGATTCCAGCATGGCGATCGCCTCTCTTCCGGTGCCTGCCGTTAGAACCACCATGCCGCGGCGTTCCAATACGCTGCTCAGCGCAAAAATATTGCGCATATCGTCATCGACCACAAGCACCTTTTTTCCAACCAAAGCGTCATCGGATCGATGCAGCTTCTCCAGCATTTTCTGCTTCGCGGGCGGTAAGTCGGCCACCACGCGATGCAGAAAGAGCGCGGTTTCGTCCAGCAAGCGTTCCGGTGATTCCACGCCCTTCACTACTACGCTCCTGGCCAGCGTATGCAGCCGTGTATCCTCCTCCGGCGAAAGTTCCTTCCCCGTGAACACCACAACCGGCAAATCCTTCACCTTAGGATCGTCGCGGAAGCGTTCGAGGATATCGAAGCCGCTCATGTCAGGCAGGCGAAGGTCCAGCACCACGCAATCGAAGGAATCGGTACCGACAAGATCCAGAGCTTCAGCCCCGGTTGCAGCTACGATGACATCGATATCGTCGTAACCTAACAATTCGCGGATACTGAATTGCTCGGCCGGATTGTCTTCTACGATGAGCAGCCGCTTACGGCGAGGAGCCGCATACTCCTTGATCCGAGACAACGCCTGTTCAAGTTCGTTTGGATTCGACGGTTTAGTGACGAACCCAAAGGCGCCGCGAGCTAAGCCGTGCTGTCGATCTTCGTCGAGAGTCAGCATCTGGACGGGAATGTGCCGGGTTGCCGGATCCTGTTTCAGGTGGTTTAGGACCGTCCATCCCAACATGTCGGGCAGGAATACATCCAGCGAAATCGCACTCGGATGGAACTCCCGAGCCAAAGCCAGCGCATCGGCGCCGCGGAGCGCCACCAGCACCTTGAAGCCCCGGTCGCGAGAGAGATCGCACAGGACACGGGCGTAATGCGGATCGTCTTCGACAATCAGCAACACCGCATCGTCCGGTTGCAAGTTCTCCCGATCGTCGGGAATAACTTCCACCGGGTGCTCAATAACGGAGATTTTCGAAAGCTGCAAAGATGCTACCGAGGGTCCATCGGCGGGCGCTCCTTTGCCGGCAGTCGCTCCAACGTACGTGAGCGGCAGGAACAGCGTAAACGTGCTGCCCTGTCCGGGCGTACTGCGCAATTGAATTTCACCGCCCAGCAAGCTGGCCAACTCGCGGCTGATCGCCAGTCCCAGTCCCGTTCCGCCGTACTTGCGGCTGGTGCTGGCATCTGCTTGTTGGAAGGCCTCGAAGATGATGCGTTGTTTGTCCGGCGCAATACCGATGCCGGAATCCGCAACTTCAAAAGAAACCACCGAACCGGATGTGCTCAGGATCGGATGGCCTTCGCTCCACCCCTTCTCAGCCACCGAGACCGAAAGCTTCACCGAGCCCTGATCGGTGAACTTAAATGCGTTCGACAGCAGGTTCTTAAGCACCTGCTGCAGACGCTTGGAGTCTGTGACCAGGCTTCTCGTAAGCTTCGGATCGGCGTGAACCTCGAACGCCAGCTTGCGGTTCTCCGCCTCGTGCCGGAAAGGACGAGCGACCATCTCCAGCAGGTTGTTGAAGAATACCTCCTCCGCCTCAACAGAAACCGTTCCAGACTCGATCTTCGACAGGTCGAGAATGTCGCTGATCAGGTTCAGCAAGTCGGTACCGGCGCCGTGAATCGTACGCGCGAATTCGACCTGCTTCGGTGTCAAGTTGTGATCGGGGTTCTCGCTTAGTTGCTGGCCAAGCACCAGAATCGAGTTCAGCGGCGTCCGCAATTCGTGCGACATGTTCGCCAGGAACTCCGACTTGTACTTGGATGTAAGCGCTAGCTCCTTTGCTTTCTCTTCCAGAGCGCGGCGAGCTTGCTCGATCTCCTGGTTCTTCCGCTCCACTTCCACGTTCTGTTCGGCAAGCTGTTGCGCCTTCTGCGCCAGCTGTTCGTTGGTCTGCTGCAGTTCTTTCTGCTGAGTTTGGAGTTCAGCAGCCAACTGCTGCGATTGCTTCAGCAGGCCTTCCGTCTGCATCGTGGCCTCAATACTGTTCAGCACGATGCCGATGCTGGCCGTGAGTTGCTCCAGGAACGCCAAATGGGACGCAGTGAACGCCCCCAGCGAGGCCAGTTCAATGACGGCTTTCACTCGATCCTCAAACAGCACCGGCAACACAATCACGTTGCGCGGCACGGCTTTAAACAATCCAGAACTGATCGGCACTGTCTTATCTGGCAAGTCGGAAATCAGCATCCGCCGCTTCTCTGCCGCGACTTGGCCAATGAGCCCCTCACCTACTCTCAAGCGCCGCAGATGCCCTGTCTCTGCATCATCGGCAAACGCCGACAAAAGAACCATGCCGGCGCCCTCATCCGTTTCCATCTGATAAATCACTCCCTGTTGTGCGCTCACCAGGGGAGCCAATTCCGACAGCAACATGCGGCCGACGGTCGCCAGATCGCGCTGCCCCTGCAACATGCCGGTGAATCGGGCTAGGTTGGTCTTGAGCCAATCCTGCTCCGTGTTTCGGTCTGTCGTAAGGCGCAGGTTGTCGATCATCGTATTGATGTTGGCTTTCAGATCGGCCAGCTCGCCGCTGGCTTCCACCTGAATGGATCGCGTGAGGTCACCCTTGGTCACAGCCGTCGCCACTTCTGCAATCGCGCGTACCTGGTTCGTGAGATTGTCGGCCAGCAGGTTGACGTTTCCGGTGAGATCCTTCCACGTACCGGCCGCGCCGGGCACATTCGCTTGGCCACCGAGGCGCCCTTCCACACCGACTTCGCGCGCCACGGTTGTGACCTGATCGGCAAACGTCGCCAGGGTTCCCGTCATGTTGTTAATCGTTTCCGCCAGCGCAGCGACTTCGCCCTTCGCGTTCACCGTCAGCTTCTGAGTGAGATCGCCATTAGCTACGGCGGTCACCACTTTCACAATGCCGCGAACCTGCTCGGTGAGGTTCGCAGCCATGACGTTGACGTTATCGGTGAGATCCTTCCAAGTTCCGGCTACTCCGGGCACCTGCGCCTGTCCGCCGAGTTTGCCGTCGGTACCGACTTCGCGTGCGACGCGCGTTACTTCTGCAGCGAATGCATTGAGTTGGTCCACCATCGTGTTGATGGTGTTCTTCAGTTCAAGAATTTCGCCTTTCACGTCGACGGTGATCTTGCGCGACAAGTCGCCGCGAGCCACAGCCGTCGTGACTTCGGCGATGTTTCGCACCTGGCCTGTGAGGTTGCCGGCCATAGCGTTCACTGAGTCCGTGAGATCTTTCCAGGTACCGGCGACGCCAGGCACGTTCGCCTGTCCGCCCAGCCGCCCTTCGGAACCCACTTCGCGGGCCACACGGGTCACTTCAGCGGCGAACGAGCGCAGTTGCTCAACCATCGTGTTCAGCGTTTCCTTGAGCTGCAGGATTTCGCCGCGCACGTCCACAGTGATCTTCTTCGAAAGATCGCCGTTTGCGATCGCCGTTGCGACTTCAGCAATATTTCGCACCTGGCCAGTCAGGTTGCTGGCCATGAAGTTCACGTTGTCGGTGAGATCTTTCCACGTACCCGCAACCCCGGGCACCTGCGCCTGACCACCGAGTTTGCCGTCCGTACCGACTTCGCGGGCCACGCGCGTTACTTCGCCGGCAAATGCGTTGAGCTGGTCCACCATCGTGTTGATGGTGTTCTTCAGTTCAAGAATTTCGCCTTTTACGTCCACCGTGATCTTGCGCGACAAATCGCCGCGGGCCACAGCCGTCGTCACTTCGGCGATGTTACGCACCTGGCCAGTCAGGTTTCCGGCCATCGAGTTCACCGAATCCGTGAGATCTTTCCAGGTTCCGGCGACTCCGGGCACTTGGGCCTGTCCACCGAGTTTGCCTTCGGTACCCACTTCGCGGGCCACGCGCGTTACTTCAGCGGCAAACGCGTTGAGCTGGTCCACCATGGTGTTGATGGTTTCTTTCAGCAGCAGGATCTCGCCGCTGACGTTCACCGTGATCTTCTTCGACAAATCGCCGCTGGCGATAGCCGTCGAGACTTCGGCGATGTTTCGGACCTGGCCAGTCAGGTTGCTCGCCATGGAGTTGACGGAGTCGGTAAGGTCCTTCCACGTACCAGCGACGCCGGGCACAAGTGCTTGCCCGCCCAGCTTTCCGTCGGTTCCGACTTCGCGAGCTACACGCGTCACTTCCGATGCAAACGAACGCAACTGGTCCACCATCGTGTTGATGGTGTCCTTCAGTTCGAGAATTTCTCCCTTCACGTCTACCGTGATCTTGCGTGACAAGTCGCCGCGAGCCACGGCAGTTGCTACTTCGGCAATGTTCCGCACCTGGCCAGTCAGGTTGCTGGCCATGAAGTTCACGTTGTCGGTGAGATCCTTCCACGTACCGGCCACGCCGGGCACCTGCGCCTGACCCCCGAGCTTGCCTTCTGTACCAACTTCGCGAGCCACACGGGTCACTTCGCCTGCGAACGCGTTCAACTGGTCCACCATCGTATTGATGGTGTCTTTCAGTTCGAGAATTTCACCTTTGACGTCGACCGTGATCTTGCGCGACAAGTCGCCGCGGGCCACAGCCGTAGTCACTTCAGCGATGTTTCGCACCTGGCCAGTAAGGTTTCCAGCCATCGAGTTCACAGAATCGGTCAAATCCTTCCACGTGCCTGCCACGCCGGGAACGTTGGCCTGTCCGCCCAGTCTGCCTTCGGTACCCACTTCGCGTGCCACGCGAGTGACTTCGCCGGCGAACCGGTTGAGCTGATCCACCATCGTGTTCAGGGTTTCTTTGAGCTGCAAAATCTCGCCGCGCACGTCCACCGTGATTTTGCGTGACAAGTCACCACTCGCGATCGCGGTTGCGACTTCGGCGATGTTTCGCACCTGGCCAGTCAGGTTGCTGGCCATGAAATTTACGTTATCCGTGAGATCTTTCCACGTGCCGCCGACGCCGAACACTTGCGCCTGACCGCCGAGCTTGCCTTCCGTACCCACTTCACGTGCCACGCGCGTCACTTCTCCCGCGAACGCGTTCAATTGATCGACCATCGTGTTGATGGTGTCTTTCAGTTCGAGAATTTCACCCTTTACATCCACCGTGATCTTGCGCGACAAGTCGCCGCGAGCCACGGCAGTCGTCACTTCGGCGATGTTTCGCACTTGGGCCGTCAGGTTGCCGGCCATGGCATTCACTGAATCGGTAAGATCCTTCCACGTACCCGCCACGCCGGGGACAACGGCCTGTCCGCCGAGTTTGCCGTCAGTTCCGACTTCGCGCGCCACGCGCGTCACTTCCGAGGCGAACGAACGCAGCTGGTCCACCATCGTGTTGATGGCTTCCTTCAGCTGCAGGATTTCGCCGCGCACGTCTACCGTAATTTTTCGTGAGAGATCGCCGCTGGCCACAGCCGTCGCCACTTCTGCGATGTTTCGCACCTGGCCAGTCAGGTTGCTGGCCATAAGGTTCACGTTGTCGGTGAGATCTTTCCAGGTGCCAGCAACGTCCGGCACCTGCGCCTGCCCGCCCAGTTTGCCTTCGGTGCCGACTTCACGTGCTACTCGCGTCACTTCGGCCGTGAACACGCCCAACTGCTGAATCATCGTGTTGACGAGATTCGCTGAGCGCAAGAACTCACCCTCCAGAGGACGCCCATCGACATCAAGCCGCACGCCTTGCGTAAGGTCGCCCTGGGCAACTGCGGCGATCGCGCGAGTGACTTCAGTCGTAGGCCGGAGCAGATCTTCTACCAGGGTGTTAACGGAAACTTCCATCTCGCCCCATGCCCCTCTGGCCTCGTGGAAACGCGCCCGCTCCCGCGTCATACCTTGCTTGCCGACGACCTGACCGAGGCGTTTCAGCTCTTCCGCCATGTGCTGGTTCGCGGAAACGATGTCGTTAAAGGTATCGGCAACTTTGCCAGCGAGACCGACCCAGGTGCCAGGCAGGCGCACGCTGAAATCCCCATCCCGCATGCTCTGCAGGCTCGTCAGGATAGCGGTGAGGTCAACCTGATCGTCCGCACTCTTCGATCTCCCGTTCTTGCTGCCGTTTTTGGGAAGGGTCGCAATCGTTTCTTTTTGTTGATCGGGGGCGGCTTCTTGCACAGCGGACCGTTTCATTGGTCTCTCCGGAAGACAATGAGCGCTCCACGGGACTTACCTCGGCGCTCGTCGCCGAATCAAAATCCTGAGGGCACGCGATTGCCTCTACAAATACAATTCTGCTTACGTCTAGCTCGAAAAGGGGGAGCTGAACTCTCAGATCATAGCGCGCAATGGCCCGAGGTTTACGGTTATTGGACCATGAACGATTTGCAGGAACCCTAAGGTATTTCCTGTAGTGTGGAGATCGGCAAGGCGGCGACCATCGCCGCACGGCGCTGTTTAATCGCAACCCACACAGCTACTTACGTCTCTAACGAGAACACGCAAACCGGCGTCCGTTCGGCGCGTCGGTCATGTGAAGGAAGTTGCTTTAAGCAGGTGCCCTTTGACGCCATTTCGAAGTATCAGCATCGTGATCCCCGCCTATAACGAGGCGGAACGGCTTGGCCCGACCCTCGACCGGGTTCTGGCTTTTGCGCAAACTAGTGGATGGAATGCGGAGATCATAGTAGTGGATGACGGGTCCACGCGACGGCACAGCCGAACTTGTCCGCAGCTATGCACGTAAGTGCGGAACCATCCGACTGGTTCAGAACCCGGGAAATCACGGCAAGGGCTACAGTGTCCGCAATGGAGTGCTGAATGCCGGCGGCGACTTCATTCTTTTCACTGATGCCGACATGTCTTCCCCCATCGAAGAGGCACCGAAATTATTGGGAGTTCTAGCCGAAGGCGCAGATATCGCGATTGGATCGCGCTGGGCTCGTAGCGAGTTGCAGACCCGCCGCCAGTCTCTTACCCGGCAGTTTTTGGGAAGAGTCTTCAATCTGTTGCTCCGGATGATACTGAGATTGGACTTTAAGGACACTCAGTGCGGATTCAAGGCTTTCCGGCGCGAAGCGGCCAGAGCTGTGTTTCCCAGGCAAAGCATCGAGGGCTGGGGCTTCGACCCGGAGATTCTCTTCCTCGCACACAGGGCCGGGTTCCGCATTGTGGAGGTGCCGGTGCGATGGGGACACGATACTCGCACCCGCATCAATCCACTTCTGGATGGTGCCCGGATGGTGTCGGACATGCTGCTCATCCGGTGGAATTCAATCTCCGGAAAGTATCGCGAGAGTGTTCGCCCAGTCGATCAGGACGCTCAGCAGCAGCCAGTGTCCACCGACTTGAATAGCGCTGCATAGCCCCCTTTCGGCACGTGTGCATCCCGGATCGTTGGTTCGGGAACAGTACAGTGCTTCTTCAGGGCAACTAAAGATCGCACCTTATGGCCACCCAACTTGGCTCCTCAATATCTTCAAATGCAGGGAGTTGCGTTTCGCAGATTGACTCGGTGCAAGCGGCGGTCCACGAGGCGCACCAGGAATGAATTCGCTGCTAGGGCTGCTCAAGACTTCGGATGGAGAGAGATCCTATGGCAGGGAAGAACACCGCAGTTTTCGGGCTATACCCTTCTATCACCAGCGTTGAAATTGGAGTGGATGAGCTGAAATCCGCTGGTTTCAGGAATACAGACATTTCAGTGTTGTTTCCAGAGAGCGCGGGCACACGCGATTTCGCGCATGAGAAAGGCACCAAGGCCCCGGAGGGCGCTACTACCGGCGCTGGCACAGGAGTCATTCTCGGTAGCGCTTTGGGATGGTTAGTGGGCATTGGTGCGCTCGCCATCCCGGGTGTCGGGCCGTTTATTGCAGCCGGACCGGTCATGACTGCACTCGCGGGCGCTGGGCTTGCTGGAACTGTTGGCGGGATCGCCGGTGCTCTCATTGGGATGGGCATTCCGGAGTACGAAGCGAAGAGGTACGAAGGCCAGGTGAAAGACGGAGGCATTCTACTGTCAGTTCACTCCGACACCTCCGATGCAACCAAGCGCGCTAAAGAAATTCTCAAGCGAACCGGCGCACAGGACATTGCCTCAACGGGCGAGGCCAGCGTCGATGAACCGCCTTCAGAGTTCCGTCTAAAACGTGCCGGATAAGCGGCGCTTTGATGGCCGATGGCATCGTAGATCAATGCGGAGGCACCGGGCTGACAAGGCTTGACTCGCATCGTCCGTGAGCAGCCATGCACTGCAACTGCACCATGGAGGGTCCGAATTGGTACGCTCTTCGAATCCGGCAGTCGTCACCAATTCCCCCAAGTCCTTCCAGATTATTTCCGTCGGGGTCATGATTGCTTTGCTGTACTTCGGGCGCGAAATCTTCGTGCCTGTTGCCCTGTCGTTCGTCCTCAGCTTCATACTCACTCCGCTAGTCAGTTGGTTGCAGAGACTCCATGTCCGGCGGGTTCTTGCCGTCTTGATCGTGATGGGCCTTTGTTTCGCCATGACCATCGTGGGCGGCTGGAAGATCGCGAGTCAGTTGGTTGAGATTACGAGCCATCTCAGTGATTACAGACAGAACGTAGAACGAAAAATCGAAGCCCTGCGCTCGCACAATGACGCTCCTATTATTCAAGCCACGAACACAGTTCAGGAACTCAATAAACAATTATCGGGTCCCCCAGATGACTCTAAGAACAAACCTGCTGGCTCGCGACGTCCAATTGCGGTCCAGGTAACCACGCCTTCGGCAAATTTCTTCCAACAGTTGCGGAACCTGTTCGGTCCGCTAGCCGGTTCCATTGAAACAGCCGGCCTAGTGATCATTTTCATGACATTTATGTTGATCAACTGGGAAGACCTCCGCAATCGCGTCATCCGGCTCGGAGGAGAAGGGCGCCTGAGTGTCGTCACCCAAGCCATGGAAGAGGCCAGTCAGGGCCTGAGTCGTTATCTACTCCTGCAGTTTCTGGTGAACAGCTGTTACGGCGGTATTTTCGGAACGTGCCTCTACCTTATAGGAGTGCCGCACGCTTTTCTTTGGGGAGCTTTAGCCACAACACTGCGCTTTGTTCCCTACATTGGTGTGTGGATCGCGTGTGCGTTCCCTTTTGCGATGTCCGTGGCCATATTTCCCGGCTGGAAACATGCTTGGCTGGTTGTTGGGATCTTCGTACTGCTGGAACTCATCACGGCCAATGCCCTCGAGCCCTGGTTATATGGTTCGCACGCCGGTATCACACCATTCGCCATTCTCGTAGCCGCAGTATTCTGGGCAACGTTGTGGGGACCAGTCGGGCTGATCCTGTCCGTTCCTCTGACGTTATGCCTGATTCTTGTCGGCCGCTACATACCGCGGATGAGCTTCCTTGAAGTCCTGTTGGGCGACGCGCCCCCACTCAAGCCTGAAGAACACTATTATCAAAGGCTCCTTGCGATGGATCAGGATGAGGCTACAAACCTTGCTGAGTCTTACCTGCATGGCAAAACGCTACAACAAGTCTACGAATCTCTTCTGATTCCAGCGCTGAGATTAGCCGAAGAGGATCGTCACTCAGAGGTGATCGGAGATCACGTCGCCGATTTCATCGCCCAAAGCACGCGCGAATTGATTGAGGATCTGGGAGAAAGACAAGATCGCGAGACCAAGGCATCGGGAGTTGAAAAGTATCTCGATAATCCCAATCTTTCCCAAACCAGCATTGTTTGCGTGCCGGCCAGGGATCAGGCTGACGAACTGGTAGGAATGATGCTCGCTCAACTGCTGCAGAAAGCTCGCGTGAACAACGTCCGAGCGCTTCCGATTGACACGGTTGAGAATATGCTCAGTCAGATCGAAGAAGGCCGGTTTGCAATTGTGTGTGTTTCCGCACTTCCCCCCTTTGCCGTGGGACAGGCTCGCTCTCTGTGCAAGCGGCTGCGCGGGCGATTCAAGAACATCGCGGTGGTGGTGGGATTGTGGGGCTTTGCCGGCGGAGTTCCGAAAGCTCAAGACCGCGTTGGCGCGGCTTGCACCGACTGCGTTTGTACAAACTTTTCCGAGGCCTTCTTCCAGATTCAAAAGCTGGCCGAACCAACAGCTTCGTCAGAAGAGCAGCCACAGAACCGGGAACAAGGAAAGCCCCGGCCTCGGGTTCTCGCCAGTTAGTTCTCAAGAAATTCTGGGGCCAAGTGGTCGCCCTGGCCCCAGCGGATCTATTCACGTGCGCGGAAGGCCTGGTTTTGTCAGACCGCGCTTCTGCCCATTACAAAGTGCAGGATCAGCGAGATCACCGCGAAGACGAGCAGCAGGTGAATCAGTCCCCCGGCCACGTGGAAAACCGAAAATCCGGTGATCCATGCGATCAGCAAAATTACGAACAAAATTGTCCAGATGCTCATATTCTTCTCCTGTTTCAATTAACCTTCAAAGTTTCGCGGCAACCGGTTATCCGCGTCACAGGCTGGGATGCTTCACCCCGGCCCACGAATAAGTGTTCACCTTAGCGGCCCGCGGTTCTCCTGTCAGTAACGCGAATCTGGTAGCCCTCTGGAAATATGTCTGTACAGAATAAGGGCTTAGCTGCTCTGAATTTTTCCCTGAGACTTTCACTAGGGCAAAAACTCAAGACCTACGCGACAACCTTGATCCGCGCCAGGCAACTAAGTAGATCGACCCTTTGCAGTGTCATCTGTAAACCGAGGGTCGCGCAGGAGGGTTTCACCCCGCCAAATACAGTGGCAGGATATTTGCAGTTGTCGTTCACAATTATGAAGCGACTTTTCCTGCATCTCAGACGCGCTCTGTTAGCCGTATTCGCGATCTTGGCCATAAGCAGCGTCTGCGCAGCATACTCGGTCCTGACCCACGAGCAAGTCGTCGATCTCCTCTGGAAAGACAACATAGAACCACTTCTCCTGAAACGATTTCCCCAGGCCACTCCCGACGATTTGAAGAAGGCCCACGCCTTCGCCTACGGTGGCTGCCTGGTGCAGGACATGGGCTACTACCCGTTCGGCAATAAATACTTCAGCGACCTTACCCATTACGTGCGCAGTGGAGATTTCATCCTTAACCTTCTCAAGGAAGCCAGCGATCTGAACGAGTTCGCCTTCGCGTTGGGCGCTCTCGCTCACTACTCTTCCGATAATATGGGGCATCCCACGGTGAACGAGTCCGTAGCCCTCCTGTTTCCCAATCTTCGCAAGAAGTTCGGTAAGGAAGTCACGTACGAGGACAATCCCAAAGCCCACATTCGCACCGAGTTTGGTTTTGATATGACTCAGGTCGCGAAGAATCGCTATACCTCTGATCGCTACCACGACTTCATCGGCTTCGAAGTGTCCAAACCGGTGCTGGAGCGTGCGTTTCAAGACACCTATGGCATCCCGCTTAAAGACGTAATTGCGAACGAAGATCTTGCGATTGGAACCTTCCGCCGCGCCATCAGCAAAATCGTGCCCGAGATGACCAGGGTGGCGCTGTTGGCCAGAGAGAAACAAATGGTTGCCGAAACCCCAAACTTCAACGCCAGAAAATTTCGCTATTACTTGTCTCACGCCAACTATCAGCGCGAGTGGGGAAAAGGATATCGGAAACCAGGATTTGGCACCAAAGTGCTGGCATTCTTTTTGAAGATTCGTTCCCAAGATTGGCCCCTTCAAAGCACTCGACTTCAAAATTCCCAACTCGCCAGACTGAAGACCTATACATTGCCAGTGTGAATCGCACGTTGGATAACTACAAAAGTCTCCTGCGGGAAGTCAGGGCCAAAGATCTAAAATTGACGAACACCGATTTCGACACCGGTCGCCTCACCCACGCCGGGGAATACAAGCTCACTGACAAGACCTACGCGCATCTCCTGGATCTGCTGGCCAAAAACAACTTTCAGCAAGTCACTCCCGACCTGCGGCAGAATCTTCTGGCCTTTTACAAAGATCCGAATGATCCCGTGACCACCAAGTCGAATCATTCCGCGTGGGATAAAGTCCAGCAGCAATTGGAGCGGCTGAGAACGACGGAACCTCAAGCCCAGCCCTCGATTCAGGTGATTACGGAGAGTGCGCAATAGCGCAAAACACGTCTCTACTTTAGAACCTGCGATTTATCCCAACAGGTAAGTATCAAATCAGCAACTAAGTTGTAGCACGTGTTAAAACTCCGCGTGCGCTGAGTCGCGCACGGGAATGGGAGGAACTTTAATCATGGCAGATGATATGGAACGGAAAGGCCAGCAGAGCGGAAGTCCGGACAGTCCGGACAATCCGGCCAGCAGGGCAATCAGTCTGGACAACCAGGGCAGAAAAATCAATCCGGACAAAGCGGCCAGCAGCAGGGTCAGTTCGGGGAAGAGAAAAAGGGCGGCCAAAACGATCAGGATAACGAGGAACTGGACCGCCAGCGACGCGCCTCGTAATCCAGGAAGATTCTGATCTGTTTCAGTCCCGGCCCACAAGGCCGGGACTTTTTAGCTTAGATGGATCTCTTAGTGTCTACGTTACTTTAGCCGAGCCTCTTTCATTTGACGCACGAGTGTGTCGATGTCCTCCGGCGTCAACTTGCCGCCATATTTCGGCATGCGGCCTTTTCCTTTAATGATCATGTTGCGCAATTCGTCGTCCGAGTGCGTCGTGGACTTACCCGACACCAGCGATGGTCCGCCGAAATGACGGCCTTCACCAGTGTTGCCGTGACATTTGGCACACTGCTTTTGATATATCGGGTTCGCAGTCAGTTCAGAACTGGTGGCCTGCGCGGAAGCAACGGAGGGAACGACTATAACGAGTGCTAGCAAAAGAAGCGATGGCCGCAAGATGTACCTCGCAGAATAGAATCTTGAAACACCTTGGATGCGCTGGAAAGTTTACACGCCGCAGTCGCTCGACTGCGGCGTGTTCTGTATTATGCACCTTCAGGATAATGCAATACCCGGAACGTATTTCCACCGTTGGACCACACGAGCAAGAGTGCATCCTGCCCCTGAGCGACGTTCGATAGTTCCTGCTGGACGTCAGCCGCCGACTGAACTTTGTGCCGGTTCACTTCCAGAATAACGTCCCCCTGCTGCAGTCCTGCGTTATCGGCCGAACTGCCCGGCCGCACTTGTTGGACCACTACGCCGTGAACATTACCCGGAACCTGCAGTTGTTCGCGGACGTCGGGACTCAGATCGCCGAGCCCCAGCCCCCAACGCATCTTGCCCTGACCTTCTGCGGATTTTGCGCTGCGCTCGCCTGAGGCCTTCAGTTCCTCAAGCGTGATGGGCATGTTCATCGTCTTGCCCTCGCGCAGAACAGTCAATTCAACTTTCGTCCCGGGCCTTTGCTGGCTCACGAATACCTGCAGTTCCCCGGAGTCATTCACCTTCTGCCCATTGATCTGCGCGATTACGTCGCCGATCTGAAGCCCCGCCTTAGCGCCCGGGGAGTCCGGATCGACTTGCGTAACCACTGCACCCATTGCCGTCGAGTCTCCGAAGAACTTGGCATTTTCTGGGGTGACGTCAGTGATGCCAATTCCAATACGAGCGTGCTCCACCTTGCCGTCTCGAATCAACGTTTCCACAGTTGGTTTCACGATCTGAGCGGGAATGGCGAACCCCATGCCTGAAAACGAACCCGAAGGGCGAGACCAGGAACGTGTTGATGCCGACGACCTGGCCACGCGAATCCACCAGCGGGCCGCCCGAGTTGCCCGGATTGATGGCCGCGTCCGTCTGTATGAACTCGCCCGGCTTGCTGCGGTTGGAGTCTGGATTCGCGCGATTCACCGCGCTCACAATTCCTCTCGTGACCGTGAAGCGGAATCCATAAGGATTGCCGAATGCCAACACGGTCTGGCCGGGCCGAACTTGCGTCGAGTCGCCCCATGGAACGCTTGTCATGTTGTTCTCGTCCACCTTCAGGACGGCAAGGTCGGTCAGCGGATCTGCTCCCACGAGTTTCGCTTTCAACACTCGCCTGTCGCTCGTGGTCACACGGATGTCCACCGATCCGTCAATTACGTGATTGTTGGTGACGATGTAGCCGTCAGGCGAGATCACCACACCGCTTCCCATGCCGTGCTCAATCTGCGGGCCGCGTGGTTGATTTTGCATGTGCGGTCCGAAAAACTGTCCAAACGGGCCATTCTGCCCCCAAATGGGCTTCCTTGTCCGAAGAACTGCTGCATGTCGTCCGGAACCTGGTTGGACGCGCTGTCAGCTTTTGTCTTCGACGTCACAGTGACGTTGACCACCGCGGGAGTGACCCGCGCCGCCAACGTTTCCATCGCGCGGTCGATCGCTGTCAGCGCGCTCACGCTATTGGCGTCGAGCGGACCAGCAGGTGCCGGCGGTACGGACGCGGCGCTCGCCGCGTCCGGCTTGATGCATTCGTAAGTTACAACCGATCCGACCAGGGCTAACGCCAAGAACGGCGCAGCCAACCGCCGGGTCCACTTTCTTATGTCGATGTTCCACGAATTTCCTGCATTCATTGATTTACATCCTTTCGATTTGAGAATTTTCATACAACTAATTCCTTAGTTCCTCGTTGCAAAATTGTGTTTCATTCCGCCCGTAGTTTCTTTCTAAGTTTTCTTGCTGGGAGTTTTGCTGTCCGCGGCGTCAGCCGCGCGCAAGATCACGACGTGCCACATCTGAATCCGGTAAACCTGGGCGTTCGCCGCACTCATTTGTCCATTCTCAATGAACACTAACAAAGTCTCAGATACCGGCACCGAACTCGACTTGAGACTCGTCAAGTGAATCGGCGTGCCAGAGTTCTGCGTCCGCACTGCAAGCTGCGGTCCACGAATCGGGTTCTTTCGCTGGGAGGGCCTGCTGCTTATCTTTGCCCGCACCGCCTGTACATTCGCTGACTGAGACTTCGAGTGCTGGACCAGTCCGGCATCAATCAGCGGTACACTTACCGGCTGAGGGAGCGAGCCGGCGAACTCCGTTGCGCTTGCCTTGCTTCCTTCGAATCCCACTAACTCCGGCGTCTTCACTAACCACACGGAGCAGAGCATTGCAGCGCCCGCCATGGCAGAGACCGCAGGCTTCCAAATTGGTGAACTGCCCTTCGGGCGATTCACATCCAGGATTTGCGCCACACGCTGCGAAGTTTGAGCGACGCGGCCCACCAGGGCTTGAGCCAGCGCAATACCCCGCTGCACAAAGCTCCGTTCGGCCAGATGCGCCAAACACTGCGCGTAGGCTCGCGGACTTTCCGTCTCAGTAAGCACTGCATCATCACAGGCCATCTCGCGTTCCAGCGAAATTTTCTTCTCGATCCACCACACAGCAGGATGGAAGAAGAACAGCGCTTTCACGATTTGCTGCGCCAGGTTCGTCCAATCGTCCCAGCGGCGCAGGTGCGCCAGTTCGTGCAGCACAACCTGGTTCAACTCGGCTGCCGAGAGATCCTGCATCACCCAGCGCGGAATCACAATGGCCGGCTTGACCAAGCCGAGTGCGGTGGGAACGCGCACCCGCTCCGATGTGCACAGGATCACCTCTCGCCGCGTCCGCTTGCGGCGCAACGTATCAATGATGAAAGGATCCATGCCTGCCGGGTCGATCGGAACGCAAGCACTTCGCAGCTCTGTGTAAGTGCCAGATTGATCTGCCTACTCGCGCCAGCAACAAGATCGCAATGATGGCCCATCCCGAGAACAGGTAAAGTGCCCAAGATTGCGGCACCACGAATGAAGGCGTCGGCGAGGAAGCCGCATTAGACGGGAAAAAGGAGCGGGTCAACGGCAACAACGCAATTGCCAGTAGCGCCGAAAAGGCAATGGCAAATCTTGTTGCGGCGTTCTGCCTGCGCATCAGTCGCAACAGAAGAGCTGCAAACAAGCACAGCAACAGACCCTCGATCATGGAGTCGATGAGGCGCAGCGAAGAATAACTGGCGATCACTTGCAGTTGCGAGGCCGGAATCACCGTGTTATTTGCTCCTTTCCAGCAACTGGCGGACTCGCGCTAACTCTTCCGCATCAATGCTTTTTTCTTCCAGAATATTGAGGACGAGCAATTCGTCTGAATCACCGAAGAAGCGGCTCACCAGGTGCCTCACCTCGAACCGCGTGGCATCCTTTCGGTCTACCTTGGGCGTGTAGACGTGTGCTCGTTTGTCCTTCACGTGTCTCACGTACCCTTTTTTTTCCAGGATCCGAATGATGGTGAGGATGGTGTTGTAGGCCAGTGGAGGTTCGGCCGTCAGCCCGTGCAGAACTTCGTGCACGGTCGCCGAACCCTTGTCCCACAAGACGTTCATGACTCGCAACTCGGCTTCGGTCAGGGTTGCGGACTTGGTGCGGGCCAACGCTTCTCCTCCTGCTCTTGGCTCCATTTATATAGACTGGCGGATCTAAAAAAGGTCAACTAATTTCTTAGTTGCGGCTAGCCGGCGGCGCGTTGCCCGTCCCTCCGGACGGACTTTTTTTGCCCGTAAGTTGTTGATTGCACGTAAATGAGTGCCAGAAAGCAAACTACACGAATGTTCCTGCAGGAACGTTTTTGCGACCAAGCACAGCCGGGGGTGATCGCCGTCACAGAATAGGAAAGCGTCTGCAGACCAAGATGGAAGTCTGCCGCGTCCCGGAGCTTTGGCCCAGGAGTCTCAATGCGCTTTCTGAAACCAACCAGGCTGCGCCTGTATTCCCAGATCTTCTTCTTCGCGCTTTTTCTCCTGCTGCTGTTGCGCACGGAGTTCCGCGGCTCGCTAAACAGTTCCGCCAGCGAAATTCGCCTGCCTTATCCGGTCGGCATGTTCTTCCGACTCGACCCGCTGGTTGCGATCGGCAACGCACTCTCCAGTCACGCGCTCTACAAAGGGCTGCTTCTCAGTTTGTTCATTCTGATTCCGACGCTGTTTTTCGGGCGCTTTTTCTGTGGCTGGATTTGCCCGCTCGGCTCCATTCATCATTTCTTTGGCAGTTTGAAATCCGAGCGCAAGCGCGGCAAACAGTTGATCGAGTCCAATCGTTACAAGCGCTGGCAGAACACCAAGTACTACTTGCTCGCTGCCGTCCTGGTCGCGGCTGCACTGGGATCGGGCATTGTCGGCTGGTTCGATCCGTTTTCGTTCCTCGTACGCTCGCTAGGCCTGTCAATCCTGCCGAGCACGAATTACGGGCTGCAGGCGTTTCTGCGCGTGCTGGAACAAAGTCCCTCTGGGCTGCTGCGCACCGTCGGTGGAGTACTGCACTTCCTTCTCGGATCACTTCTGCTCAATTTCAAGCAGCCCTACTTTCGGCAAGGCGTCTGGTTGGGAATCGATCTTCATCGTCATGATCGCGCTCAATTATCGCGTAACCCGATTCTGGTGCCGCGCCATGTGTCCCCTGGGAGCGCTGCTGGGCCTTGTGTCCCGCTGGTCTGTGCTGGGTCTGGTGAAACAATCCGAGCGTTGCAACGACTGTAATCGTTGCCTGCTGCGCTGTCAGGGAGGCGATGACCCTATCGGCGGAGTTGCCTGGCATCAGCCCGAGTGCCACCTATGCCTGAACTGCGTAGGGGAATGCCCAGAGAATGCTTTGCACTTCAGGCTTTTTCCCGGGCAGCAGACGTTGGGCACGAATTTGCAACGTCGCAAGCTTCTGACCAGCCTGGCCGCAGGTGCCGCGATCGTCCCTCTTATGCGCAGCACGCCGGGATTCGCTGCCGAGCGGAATGAACGATTGCTGCGGCCTCCGGGGTCCGTCGATGAAGAGTTCTTTCTGGCGCGCTGCATTCGTTGTGGAGAGTGCATGAAGGTCTGCCCTAACTCCGCTTTGCAACCTGCATTAACCCAGGCGGGTATGGAAGGCCTTTGGACGCCGGTTCTGGTTCCGCGCATCGGATATTGCGAGACCAGTTGTGTGTTGTGCTCGCAAGTCTGCCCCACCGGTGCCATCTGGGAGATCACGCCCAAAGAGAAAGGCTGGTCGGTCGATGTGGGCAGCGAAAGCAAACCAATTCGACTGGGAACGGCTTTCTATGATCGCGGCCGCTGCCTTCCCTGGGCGATGTCCACCGATTGCATCGTGTGTGAAGAGTGGTGCCCTACGTCTCCCAAAGCGATCTACTTTCGTCCGGCAGAAGTTTTTGATGCTGCAGGAAATCCCAGGCAAGTGAAGCAGCCTTACCTGGATGCGTCGAAGTGTGTGGGATGCGGCGCCTGCGAGAAGGCTTGCCCAGTGCAGGATCGTCCGGCGGTTTACGTCACCAGCGTGGGGGAGAGCCGTTCCCCCAGCAATCAAATCCTTCTCAACCGCAGTAAGAAGGGGTAGCGATTATGTCGGGGCCAGAAAACACGAAAGCTGGCGAAGTGACCTTAAGCCGTCGCGAAGCATTGATCCGCTTACTTCGCGTTGCGGGAGTCGGAGCAGGCGCAGCAGGGTTTGGCGTCTGGCTCAGCCATCAGAGCTCGCGCCCCGAGATCGCCGTCGCTGCCAACGTAAAACGTGGTCACACGGTTGCAGCCAATGCCGCACTTCCCGAGCTGGCCATTATCGAGGGCGAAGATCCCGCTCAGCTGGCGAGGCAAGCCCTGGAAGAGCTTGGCGGGATGAAGCGGTTCGTCTCCCGCGGAGAAGTTGTTCTGGTAAAGCCCAATATCGGATGGGATCGCACTCCGGAACAAGCGGCGAACACGAATCCGGATGTTGTTGCGGAGATCGTGCGCCAGTGCCTGCAGTCCGGTGCGAAACGAGTCATCGTCACCGACGTGAGCTGCAATGAGGCGAGAAGATGTTTTCAGCGCTCCGGAATTGCGGCGGCGGCTCAGGCCGCGGGCGCCGAAGTGATTCTCCCCGATCCCTCTCGCTTCAAAGAAGTGGACCTACAGGGAGAAGTCCTGACGAAATGGCAGGTCTTTGACGCCTTTCTCGAAGTGGACAAGGTGATCAATGTCCCAATTGCGAAGCACCACACGCTCACGGGCACAACTTTGGGTATGAAGAACTGGTACGGTATCCTGGGCGGGTCCCGCAATCAACTGCATCAAAGAATTCACGAAAGCCTGGTCGATCTCGCCGACTTCATGCGTCCCACTCTGACCATCGTCGACTGTTACCGCATTCTCCTGCGCAACGGCCCGACGGGAGGAAATCTGCAAGATGTCCTGCTGAAGAAAACGCTGGTCGCCTCCACCGATCCGGTCGCGATTGATGCCTATGTCGCGAAATCTTTGTGGAACCTCAATGCGGATTCACTCCCGTATCTCGGAATGGCGGCTAAGCGAGGCTTAGGCACTGTTGAGTTCGAAAAAGTCCGCACTCGAGTCAAGAAGCTTTAACAATTAAAAAAGCTCCTCGATGAGCTGCCGTTTAAAGCAACTCGCGAGGAGCCCGCGTCTGACAGCGATCCCGACGCTCGAGCGGAGTGACTTGCTTACTCGTACGTAAAATTGAGCTTGTCCACGTAAACCGTGTAGGGAGTCTGCTTGTAGTTTCCGTCTTGCTGGTAATTGACCGTGATTCCATGCCAGCCGACTGCAGAGAACGGAGCATAAATCTTGTTGAGCACATGGGTCACGCCGTTGAAGGTGATTGATTGATACAGCAGCTTGTTGTCATTGGTGCGTTGAACCTGAATGGTAAGGTGATTCCATTGGTTGTTAATGGGATTGCAGGCAATGCCGGTTGAAACCCATTTCGCGTTAGCGTTGTCCCAGATGTCCCACTCATTGCCCCCACCGGTGCGGCATTCATGACCCCAGGTGAAACCCAGGTTATTGAAGAACTGGTTGACGTCAAACTCCAGCGCCTGTGCCGCTTGCAGGTTGCTTCCCCAGAAATACACGTCGTAAGCGAAGCTGTGCAGCGTGGGCACAAATGTGTGACTGCTGTCAGGCATTCCCTCCGACGAAAAGTCCCCGATCAGGTGATTGTTCCAGAGGACATCAGAGTAGGCCATGGTGCCACCGATGTTGTACTGAGTGGAACTGCCTGACAGCGTTGGTGACTTCACTCCCTGATACATCGCCCAGGTGGTTCCGGGACCACTCGGGGTACAGGAGTCGCAGTCCGCGTACGAGGGTGGCTGCTGCGCGTAACCGTTCCATCCCCCGATGCTCTGAATGTTGTAGAAAGTTTTCCCATTACCACTGACAGTGATCTGGACAGGCTTGGTGGCAGCTCCTCCACATTTGTCCCACTCTTCGACGACCGCATTGTAAGTTCCGGGGGCCAGGTTGAGGCTGGTGTTAAGGCTGGCGCCCTGCACGGTGTACGCGAGTTGGGAAGGGGCGGTGTAGATCCCCATGGAAGCGACGCCCGCCGAGCAGTTCGTGGTCGCAGTGGCGACAAAGTGAGCGGGGGAACTCACGGTGCTGTTGCTCGCCGGGGAGGTAACGAACACGCCAGTTCCCGACTTGACCGTGATATTCACCTTAGTCGTCGAAGCTCCCCCACAGTTGTCCCACTCCTGGACCACTACTCCGTAACTGCCAGGATTGAGATTTAAACTAGTGCTCAGGTTCGGATCCGGCAGTGACGTACGCCAACTCATATGGGGCAGGGTAGATGCCCATCGAAGCTACGCCTTTCGAACAGGAAGTGGAGGCCGACGCTTTGAAGTAAACGCTTGAATTGATCGTGCTTCCGTTGATCGGGCTGCTTACAGTGACGCCTGCAAAGGCGGACACCGCCGAAAGAAAGGCGAGGAGGGGCAGTGGAGTGAGGACATGCTTCTTCATCAGCGTAACTTCTCCCGAGGGAAGTCTGGAGGCCCCGTAAGGCTTCGGACGACAAGGTTCCAGTAATGAAGCTTGGGACACTGGAATGCCGCTTCCGCGCTCTTACGCCTTCAAGCGTGTTTAAGCGATAACGGAAGCTTGCACTTGTCTGAGCGGAGTGCGACCACTCTATACAGGGTTTACTGCAGAGTCAAAGGGAAAAAGCCTTACTGCAAAGACGTTGGGGGACTCAGAAGGCCTAAGTCCATATGGGATTGTCGCGAATTGGAAGATTGCTGCCGAGTGCTAGCCCGCTCTACGTCAGCACGGGCGTGCTCAATGATGCTTGAAATATTGCACGGCCTTTTCATGCTCGGCGGCGGCGCGCCGCGTGGAGAAGGTCCCCAGGTTGCGGCGCTTGCCGGTCTTCGCATTCTTCTTTCGTGAGTACAAACGGTATCCGCCGCTCTTCAGTTTTCGGATCACGATCCTCCTCCACCGCGCTTCAGCTTCGGCTTCTGCTGTGGCCTCGTCTCGTACGGCTCGCTTTCTTAGCTGCATTGCGGCGAGACGTCGAGCTCCGCTTACGCGCGGCCGACAGCGCCTGTTTGGAAAGGGAGCGGTGTGAAGCTGCACTGCGGCCTTCCTTCTTGAGAGCTTCAGTTGTGGCGCGCGAACGTCGGGCAGATGGTTTGCGACGCGAATGACTCTGGCCTTTTTCGTAATCGCGAGTTGCCTTTTGACGGGTGCGGGCAGAGGTCTTTCCGCCGCGTGGCGGCGCGAGTTTCACACCGGAGCGGCGGGCTTTGGAAAGGCCAATCGCGATCGCCTGCTTGGGCGACGCTGCGCCATGTTTACCTTCGCGGATGTGATGCATCTCCTCGCGCACGAATTCGCCGGCTTGCGTACTGGGCGATTTCCCTTCTCTTGCGTCTTCGCGAGCTCGTTCGAGCGTTTGTTTCTCCGGCATATCACTACCTCCTTTTCGCAGCCTAGTACTGCTCATCGCTCCTGTAGGATCGACCTTTTTCTGTATGGTTTTTAGCTGGTTGCTGTAGAGGTTTACGAAACTCTCGCTGGCACCGGCGCAGGAAATCGGGACTTACTCGCGGGGACTCAATACGTGAACAGGTTCACTCGGTCGAGCCATACGGTGTAAGGCTGCTGCGCGTAGTTCCCGTCCATCTGGAAGGCGACGTCAATTTCTTCTTGCGTCCAGTTTGGTTGAGCGGTGTAGTAGGTGTCGATATCGTAGGTCTGATCCGCCACGTTGAGGGTTATGTAGTGCACTTGATTGCCTACACGCTCGAATGTCCAGACAAGATGGATCCAGGTGTTTGAAGGGAAGTGCTTGCAGGGGATGGGTATTTCTTTCCACACTTCGCCGAGCGGATCCCAAATGTTCCAACGATGACTGTCGTTGAAATCGCACTGCGTGCCCCAAGTCCAACGGCTTCCTCCGAACGCCTGATTCACATCGAATTCCAGCGATTGCGGCCGGTCTCCTTGATCGATGTAGAACCACAAATCGTAAGTGAAATGGGTCGGGTAAGTACCTCCACCGATCGGAGTCCAATAGAGTTCGTTGGAGTAGGCATGCTTGCCGCCCAAGGTAAATTTCGCCGCCGATCCATCCAGTGAGGGCGTTTGCTGATGCAGGCTCAATGTCGACACGGCAACGCCCTGACCCGCCGCACAGGTCGTGTGTACGATGACTGCAGAGCAGGAGACCCACTGCGGAGAGTCCTGGAGATTTAAAGCGCCAGCTTGCTGTCCAACTACATTTACCTGCATGGAGGTGGTTGCAACGTAGCCCGCCGTATCCTCTGCTACCACCTGTATGGTGTGTGGCCCGTTGGGCATCCAGAGCAACTGGCTGACGATGGTGCTGGGAGTGTACAGAACGGCAAAGTTGTCGACGTACACCCGAACTGTGTAAATCGGATCGGGAGGAGTGGCGACTGCAACCACAGGCACCGGGGCCTGCACGCTGGCGCCCTTGCCGGGAGCGCTGATTTCCAAGGGGAATCCACACAGCGCGGCAGGCGGAGGTTCTGCGGCAGCGGGCACAATGGTCAGATCGGATGGAGGCGCTGGTGTAATCGGACAATTAGCAACGTTCTTGGGCAGCCCGGAACATCCACCCATCACGGCGAGAATAACTGCCAGTATTACCGTTCCCATGAGCAGGATGCGCTGTTGAACTACATCCCGGCGTACCATACTCCGCGTCTCAACTAACAACACCCAACTCCCATTCTGAGGACCTGCATCTCCGATCGGTGAAATGCGGTCGTTCTCGAATTGGCAAACTCGCTTTTTCCCAGCAAAGCCTGCCCTAGTAAGCGGTCAATTTCACTTGATCCAGCCAGACGTTGTATGGTTCCTGCTTGTAGTTGCCATCCATCTGGAACGCAGCATCTATCTCCTCCAGCGTCCAGTCCGGTTGATTGGGGTAAGAGGTATCGATGTTGTAAGTCTGGTCGCCGACGGTCAGACTGATGTAGTGAACCTGATCGCCGACGCGTTCCACATTCCACACCAGGTGAATCCATGTATTCGCGGGAAATGGCTTGCAATCATAGATAGTGGGCTTCCATCCGTTCACATCATCCCAAATATCCCATTTGCGGGAAGCATTGAAGCTGCATTCCGATCCCCAGACCCAGCGCTTGCCTCCAAAAGTCTGATTGATATCAAATTCCAACGCTTGCGATGCATTTGGATTGTCAATGTAGAAGTAGAGGTCGTATATGAAATGGCTCACATTATCGCCGCCCGCGACGGGATTGAAGTACAACATGTTGGAATATGCGGTCGGGCCTCCCATGGTGAACTTTGCCGATTTCCCGTCCATGGCGGGAGCAGATTGATTCTCCGTCATCGTGGAATCCGCCGTGCCCTGTCCTGCCGCGCAGATCTGCCCGTCTCGACCCGAGCCTGTGGGGAATAGAGCCGAGCAAGATTGCCACCCCGGCATCGCTTGTATGTCGCTGATGGTAGTTTGAGCCTGCTGCGAACTCACGGTGACATTGAGAATGGTCGCTGAGATGTAGCCCTGATTGTCCTCCGCCATCACTTCAAGCTTGTGGGTGCCGGGCGAAGCAAAGATTTGCGTGTTAATCGAGTTCGCGAATGTGTAGTACACCGCAAGCTGGTCCACATATATCCGCATGAAGAAGATCGGATTTTTCGGATTGGCATTGGCCACGACATTCATGGGTGACGTCACGGTTCCGCCCTCGGTCGGGTTAGAAATCGTGAGCGGGAAATCATTGGAACCTGCTGGCGGTGGAACCTGCGCGGGGGGAGCAGGGAGCGGACTACTCTGTGGGGTCCAGGTGATCGGCACCGGGGGAGTGGATGGATAACTCGGCTGTGCGGGCGGTGGCGTGGTCGGGGTTGTGCTTACGGGAGTCTTGGGTGCGCCATTACCGCAGCCGCTGGAAAGCGTTACGCATACCACAAAAGCCAGAATCAACACTTGGGATGCACGTCCTGCCTGCGGGGCCGTGCCAACAGATACAATCATCTTCCTCCAAACCTCGATACGCAGTCGCTGTAATTCGGCGGCTCGAGCGGAGGAAACCGTTCTATATGAGAAAATCGTTTTAGGCGAGCGGTGTGAATTTACTTTAGCGAGAGCACGCTTATTACGAGAATACTGCGAGTACCTTATCCCCAACCGGGTAATTCCCGACTCGCCGAACCGCCATTCAGTTCCTTTTTTTCATGGCGCTACTTTCCAGGCAAACCGAGTTGTTCCAAGTGCATCAGCATGTCGGCGGGATCGGCGTACACTCGAAAGGCGCCCGCGCGCTCCAGGTCTTCCTGTCCATAGCCGCCACATAACAATCCAACTCCCAACGCGCTCTTCCGGCCGGCGGCGAGCATGTCCCATGCGCTGTCGCCCACGACGATACAATCCCCGATCGCGATCTGTAATCGCTGTGCAGCAGCTACGAAAATGTCGGGTGATGGCTTGGCCTTTTCAACGTCATCTCCCGTGACAATCTCAATTCGTCGGGGGAGTTCGAGTTGCTTTAACAAGTTGGAGGTCTGTGCCTGCCCGCCGGTGGTGGCAATGGCGATCCGGACCTGCTGGCGAGCCAGGTGCTTCAGTAACTCGTTCGCTCCCGGCAGCGGGGCCAGTCGAGGAATCAAGCGCCGAAACAAAATGTCATGCTTCTGTTCGAGCTTATCCAGGTTCAGGCTGCGTTTCTTCTGGGCAAGCTCACGTAGCAATTCCTTTAGAAAGGACTTGCCACTCATGCCGATCCGCCGATGGATTTTCCACAGCGGGATGACAATACCTGCGGAACGCAACGCTTCAGACCACGCCTCGACATGATGATAATTGCTATCAATCAGCGTGCCGTCTAAATCGAATAGAATGGCAGGGAACTGCGCGCCCTCGTTTGGTTGTTGCCCCATAATTCAATGAGCGCTTTTTGCGCGTGAGCGACACTTTGGTGCGACGGTTCCGCCGAAGGTTGCGCAAACATTGCAGTTCGGCCAACGCCGTTGCTCGCACTGCCAACCACGTTGCAAAAAAAGTCATCTCAAGGCTGTGATTGTGATCGATCGTGGCAAGGGGCCGCGTGAGCTCTGAACGGGACCACGAAGTCAGGAACCGTGTGCATTTTGAAACTCTGCACGGATTCGTCCGTTGCAAAGGAGCCCAGCGGATGCGGATTGCGCAAGTTGCGCCACTTCATGAGAGTGTTCCCCCCCGGTATTACGGAGGGACGGAGCGAGTTGTTTCATGGCTCACCGAAGGCCTGCTAGCGCTAGGCCATGAAGTAACGTTATTTGCCAGCGGCGATTCTGTAACGAATGCCCAGCTAGTAACTTCCTGTAAAAAGGCGTTAAGGCTCGATCCGGACTGCGTCGATCCGCTCGCGCATCACGTGTTGATGATTGAGGAAGTCTTCAGCCGGGCAGAAGACTTTGACGTCATCCATTTTCATACGGACTATCTTCATTTTTCTTATAGCCGGCGAGAGAAGGTATCGGCTGTAACGACGTTGCACGGCAGGTTGGACATTCCGGACTTGGTGCCGCTGTACAGGGAATTTCGGGAAGTCCCGCTGGTATCCATATCCGATTCGCAGCGAAAGCCACTCCCGTGGGTGAATTGGGTGGGAACAGTCCATCATGGAATGCCCGTCGATGAACTTGCGCTGCACGAGAACAAAGGGAAGTACCTCGCGTTTCTTGGACGTGTATCGCCGGAGAAAGGACTCGATCACGCCATCGAAATCGCAATCCGTGCGGGGATGCCATTAAAGATCGCAGCAAAGGTGGATCGCGCGGATCGCGAATATTTCGAAGAAGAGATCAGGCCTCTGCTGGATCATCCTTTGATCGACTTCATCGGGGAGATTGGGAATTGCGAGAAGGCTTCTTTTCTCGGTAATGCTGTGGCGCTGCTGTTCCCCATCGCATGGCCTGAACCGTTCGGGCTGGTGATGATTGAGTCCATGGCATGCGGTACTCCGGTGATTGCCTATCCATGTGGCTCCGTACCGGAAATCATCCTGAACGGAGTTACCGGCTTTGTGGTGCCTGATGTAGCTTCAGCAGTGGCTGCGTTAGAGCGAATCGGTGAAATCGACCGCCGTGTATGTCGCGAGCATTTTGAGCTAAACTTCTCGTCCGAGCGCATGGCAAAAGATTATCTCAACATTTACCAGCAACTCGTTCACCGAAAGTCGGCCTCGATGACGGTCGAAGAGGGAGTGTTGAATTGGATGGAAGTGGGATCGCAAACGCCCAGTACTACATAGCGACCACCGCCTCCCGGGCGGACGACCGGGCCCGGGTTCTCAAGTACGGCAGAATGTTCTTCGTCTTCGACCGCTTGGGTGACGTGCAGACGTCCGGCATGGGCGAGCAAGGCCTGTACTACAACGGGATGCGGCACCTGTCGGAGTTTTCCCTCAATCTTTGGAACGAGCGGCCCATGCTGCTGAGTTCCACCGTCGCAACCAATAACTTTCTGTTCACGGCGGACGCCGCGAACCTCGATGTATTTCGCGAAGGATCGATTGCGATTCATCGCGGTGTATTACACATTGTGCGCTCGCGATTTCTGTGGAGAGACTCGTGCTTCGAACGCTTGTACTTCGTGAACCACGGACTGGCTGATTTGGAAATTCCGGTCGGCATTCGATTCGAGGCAGATTACGCCGACATTTTTGAGATTCGCGGCACTGGCAGAGAGAAAAAGGGCCGCCGGCTGCCGAGCGAGATTTACGACAATACCGTTGTCCTGGCATACGAAGGACTGGACCGGGTTGTTCGCGAGACCTCGGTGCAGACGAACCTTACGCCTGAACGCGCTTCTGAGACCGGACTTGACTTTTACTTTGGCTTGCATCCGAAAGACAGCGTCAGCCTGGAACTGGAGATCGGCTGCAACCTGGAGCGTCCTCACCAGTTCAAAGGCTACGGCGACGCGCTGGCGGCTTCCCGTTTCGAACTCTCAGGCATGGCCAGGAGTTTCCCGCAGATTTCCAGTTCGAATTCACGATTCAGCGATTGGATCGCCCGTTCCGTGTCAGACCTCGAAATGATGATCGCGGGAAATCCTGAGCAAAACTATCCTTACGCCGGGGTCCCGTGGTTCAGCACTGTCTTTGGACGGGATGGAATCATCACGGCGCTGCAGACTCTTTGGCTCACTCCGGAAATCGCAAAAGGAGTACTCGAATATCTGGCATCGCAGCAGGCGGACGAAGTGGACTCGTTTGCAGATTCAGAGCCAGGGAAGATCCTTCACGAGATGCGACGCAGTGAGATGGCGGCTTTGGGCGAGGTGCCGTTTGGCCGCTATTACGGCAGTGTGGATGCAACTCCTTTATTCATCATGCTCGCCGGCGCGTACTTCGACCGCACGGGCGATCGTCATTTCCTGAAGCGGCTATGGCCCCACGTGGAACGCGCTCTGGAGTGGATCGATAAGTACGGAGATGTGGACGGTGACGGCTTTGTAGAATACAGCCGACGTTCCCACGAAGGGCTGGTGCAGCAAGGCTGGAAGGACTCAAATGATTCGGTTTTTCACGATGACGGCAGAATCGCCGAACCGCCGATTGCGTTGTGCGAGGTGCAGGGCTACGTCTACGCCGCCAAGCTTGCGGCGGCGCGGTTAGCGCGAGTCTTGGGGAATAAGGATCAATGCTGCGAGCTCGAACTGCAGGCCGAAGCCCTGCGCACGAAGTTCGAGGAACAGTTCTGGTGCAGCGATCTGGGCACCTACGCCTTGGCTTTGGACGGGCGAAAGAAGCCATGCCGAGTGCGGACCTCTAATGCGGGGCATTGCCTATTTACGGGGATCGCCTCGACCGAGCGCGGCAGGCAAGTGGCGGCGACCTTGATGGAGGAAACGTCCTTTACTGGATGGGGGATTCGCACCGTGGCGTCGACCGAGTCTCGTTACAATCCGCTTTCGTATCACAACGGGTCGGTGTGGCCGCACGACAATTCGATGATCGCTCATGGAATGGCGAGATATGGATACAAGAAAATGGCGGGGGAGTTGCTGCTGGCTCTGCTTGATTTAAGCGGAGAGGTCGAACTGCATCGGCTGCCCGAGTTGTTTTGCGGATTGAAACGCCGGCCGACGGAAGGGCCCACACTGTATCCGGTAGCGTGCTCGCCGCAGGCATGGGCGGCAGCAACTCCGTTTTTCATTCTGGAAGCCTGCCTGGGAATCACGCTGGAGGCCGAGCGAGGGCGCATTTTGTTTGATCGTCCGTTTCTCCCGGAAGGTATTCCGCAACTTTCTATTCGCAATCTACGCTGCGGGCGAGCGGCGGTAGACCTGCTGCTGGAGCGCAGAAGCGATTCCGTCCTCGTGCACTGCGAGAGCAGGCAGGACAACGTGGAAATCGTGACTACCGTCTCCTAAGGCCTTAAAATCTTTTGTGGTACTTTCCGTCTATCGCTATTCCACCGAGTTGATCGCGCTCGACGCTTACGGACCATCGCCTGTTGATCTCGTACTCACCCTGCACGATTTCGCTTCCGGGTTGGGAAACGTCTGTCGAGAATGAGAACAGCAGTTTCTTTGTGACCCGCTGCTGGATGGCTACTCGGGCGGATGGATTGGAGCTGTTGCCGCCGAGAGAGGGATCGATTTGCAGGCTGGAAATGCCTGCGAGTTTCTGGATACCGCTGCTGAGTTGTCCGGCCACCTGCGAAGCAATCATGGAATCCGTGCTCTGGCTACTCGCCGCCTGCTCTTCGGTCGTCTTCCCGCGCGCAACCAGGTTGATGACGTCCGCGGTGGCCAGAGGAGGATCCGACATGTATTGCGTCGTGAGTTTATCGAGTGGGCCGCGCATGGTCAGCGTGAGATTGTATTGCTCAATAACCGTCGTCACCGTGACATTGAGCACCGGGCGCGTTTGATTGGGATCTTCGAACGTGATGACGCCTCTCTCCAGCTTGTAACGGACGTTCCGGAAAAAGAGTTCGCCTGAGTTGATTGTCGTGCGTCCCGTGATGACGGGGTTGTCCGCGGTTCCGCCTACCTGCAGATTGGCCTGCCCGGCAATGCTGACCTGCGAACTGACCGCGTTGAGGCTGCTTTGTGTCTGAACTGCAACCGCCAGTCTCACGGTGTCGGCGAATCCGGGTTGAGACGGAGTGGTGCCTGTGCTGAACTGATCGCCCATTTTGGCGAGATCGAAATCCGGAGTGAAAGACAAATTGTCAACGAGTACTCGGCCGCTCAGGAGCGACGCCTGCGTTGTACCGCTGAAGGTCAAATTGGTGTCAAGCACCGTGCGCAGCCCCTCTGGATAGCGGATGCGAACGGATTTGCCCTTCACGGCGAGGTTGAACTGGACCGAAGGCTTGTAGACGATTGCCCCTGCGATGTCCACTTGGCCGCCCCCCACTTGTGCCGTCATCTTGGCGACCTGGACGCGGTCATTCGTAACGTCCATCGTGCCGTTGAGTTTATCTACTCCGATGGGAGCATCGGCCGTACTGAGTGCCACATCCTTGAATCCGATTTGGCCCTGAACCGCCTTCACACCTGACGCGTGGACATCAAGTGACACGACCCCCGAACTCTGAACCGTAGGAGCAAAAATCTGTAGAATGCGGAGACCAATTGAGCCTTGCGCTGTTAGTGTGGGAGGGGCGTTCCCGCCAATGGGGATGCGGCCTTCCGCGCGAAGCGAGGTATCGGTGCCTCGAATCTCCGCCGGTTGCAGCGTGACTACGGAATTGGCGTAGTCGGCGCGGATCGGCTGTGGAATCCCGATTTCCAGAGCCTGGTACTTCGCCTGTAATAGAGGTATGGACAAATGAGCAACGAGTTTCGATTTGTCTTTCAGCGGGCCCTTCAGGCTCGCATGTAGTTCCGTCTGACCCTGAAAGCCTTCCGGCACGCTCGACGCGTAGGTCGCCAGGATTGGATCTAACTGGATGGTGTTGGTGTCGATCACCGCGTCCGTCTCGTAATCGCCGGTGAGATTGACCGTGCCGTGCGCACGGATCGAGGCTGCCGAGACGTTCGTTCCGACATTGAGGTCGGCCTTATGCTGCGCGACCCGCAGGTCGGCCTTGAAGTCCGTGATGGATCCTTTTCGCATCTGCAACTGCGGCAACTGAACTGATGCGACCAGTTGAGGGTCGTCCACCGTTCCTTCGCCGTTTACCGAGGCTGAAATTGTTCCCTGCACGCCCAGGTTCTTCTCCTGGAGTGTCTGCAGTTTTTGCAGAACCACGGCCGGCGCATTCAGCCGCACTTTGTATGCCTTAGTCTTTGGCGTGTAAGTCAGGTCTGCATCAATTGCGCCCGCCGGTGCTGAAACGTTTAGGGTCGAAATGACCGAGCCATTCTCAGCATGAAACTTTGCCGCGAGTACTCGAATCGATTCGCCATAAGCGCGTGCGTTTGCAATTTGGACCGAGCCAGATCCCGCGGGTTGAAGCTGCGAACCGTCAAGATTCACATTCGCGGAGAGATCGCCCGTGACGGGATAATTTTTCTTTGCGAGTTGCTGTAAATCGCTGAGCCGCAGCTGCTGCGCGTTGAGCCGCGCCATAATTGCGTTTGAAGGTTGATAGCCCCAATTCTTCAATGCGACCCGGGCACTCAAGTTCATTTGGCCCTGATGAGCATTGACCAGAGATGCTTTGTCGACCGTAAGCTGCGAAGGATCCGCATGTAGAGCCACGCTCGCGGTTTTCCACTCGCTGCCTTCGACCTGAAGGTTTTGAGCATTCAATTGGGCCGCAATTTGAGGGCGCTTCATCGAGCCCTGGACCGTCGCATTCAAAGTTGCAGAGCCGGATACAGCGGGTGGAGAACTCGGCTGCGAACTGAAGGAAGCAGCCACGGAAGCGAGTTGGTGGAGATCGGTGGCTACGGCTTGCAATTGAAGATTGGAGTGTTCGCTGATCACTCCTTGTGCCGTCAGCGTCGCTGAAGGAAGCTTCAACGTAGTGTCGTGGACAGAGATGCTCTGCCTGGGACCGTCGTAAGCCAAGTGCAGCGCGCCATTCACGGGAATGTTTCGCGCTGAAGGGTTGGAACGGCTGCTGGCCTCGGCCCGAACGATCAGATCCGAATGCGCCCGCAGGTTGCTCATGCTGCCTTTCCACGCGGCATCGGCTTTGCCATTAAGCGTTCCGGAAAGGGCGGCTTGCTTTGTTGCCTGCTCGCCAGCCATCTGCTGAATCGCTCTCAGAGAAATATTGCTCAGTGCTGCACGTACTGTGGACTCTGGAGTGGCGTCCAGGTGTTTCATCTCGGCGTTGGCGGTAATCTTTCCTCCGAAAGACTCAACGCTGACGTTCGGTATAACCAAGTTGCCCGCAGCAAGACGGTAAGAGCCCTCCAGATTTCGCAGCTCAACGCGTTTTCCCGAGGCCACAGCCTTCAGCATCCCGCTGGCGATTTGCCCGTCAACAGAAATTGCTTTTATCAACGGCTCATTCGCGATGGCACGGTAGCGAAGTTTGCCATTGACGGCCACGTCTCCGGCTGGTGAGACGGAAGGGGACATGCCGGCGAAGTCCTCGGTGTGGAGGCGAATTCGATATTCGCCATCGGCGACAGGACTGGAATAATTCGTGAGCTGCGCCTTCAAACGGACGTCTGACGATCCCACTCGCAAGGTGAAAGAACTCAGCTCCAATTGGTCCGGCGTGGCGCTGAACTTCAGTTCCAGGTTGTGAGCGAGCGGAGCATAATCCGCATAACGCAGATGCCCGTTTCGGTACGAAAGAGTGCCCTCGTAACGCTTGGCCAATGACTGGAAGTGAATGTCCGTGCCCAGATCGTATAGATCGGCGGCGAGCGGCGTTTTGCGATCGTTGTAGTCAACCTCACCGTTGGAAAGTTGCACATGCCCGACGGCAAGATCGAAAACACTGGTATGGCTCGAACTCTTGCTCGGAGGCGCCACAGGCAAATTGTTTTTGCCATCCCGGCTGACTTGTACATGCACCACCGGGTGATCGATCAGCAACTCCCGCAACGAAATCTGATGATGCAATACGGAAACGATTTTGGCGCGAACTGTGAGTTTGTCGGCATGCAGCAGCGGTGGCTGGTCGGCACTCTCGGTACCGCGGATCGTGATGTTATACAGGTGCGCTGTGAGTTCTGATAGCTTGAAGTCCAGTCCGCCGATTTCCATTCTTCCGCCTGTCGCTTCATCCGCCTGCTTGACAATTTCGCGAATGGCGAAACGTTGAAAGCTGTTGGTCTGCAGATAGAGGAACCCGGCGATTACTACGATCACTATCAGTATTGCCAGTCCAGCAAAAGTCCAGCCTACGGTCTTTTTAATACTCATAACTGCACCCTAAAAAGCCTGCCCAATGGTGATGTAATACTGCAGCGGATTAATTCCCGGAACGGGATTCAGATTGCGTCCGATATCAAACCGGACTGGCCCGATGGGAGTGGCATAACGCAAGCCAACTCCGATTGTGTTCGTGTAATCATTGACTAAGCTCGGTAAGTTAATGGCGCGATACACATTGCCGCCGTCGTAGAAGACAACGCCGCCCAGTGATTTATTGATATGCAGCGGAAAGCGAACTTCGGAATTCAGAATGAAGAGTTGGCGTCCACCGACTGGGACGGTCACGTTCACGCATCCAGACTCTCCTTGTAAGACATTGCAGAAAGGCACGAGGCGCTGCGGGCCAGCTTCATCAATGGGGAAGCTTCGCAGCGAGGTGCCGCCTCCGGAGAAAAATAATTGGCTCGTCGGAACAAAGCTGTTGGCAAATGGCGCGGCCAGGCCGATCCGGATGCTGTTGGCAAATACAGTCGAGTGTACCGGCTTGTAGTAGGCATACTGCAGGAACAGCTTGGTGAAATCAGCGCTTGAGCCGAGCGCCTTAGGAGTCAACCGGAAGTCAATCGTGCCGTAGGAGCCGTGATGAGCATCCAGCGGCTTATCTCGGGTGTCAAGGATGAGCGTGCCCGATACGGTGGATAGATTCACATTCCGGTCCCGGGCCAACACCAGATCTGGAACTAGAATGTGCGACAGATAGGTCCGGTTGAAATCGTACCGGAGTTGGACGCGCGTGTTGGTTTTTCGACTGATCACGCGCTCTAACTGAAACGATGCGTCTCCTACACCAGAGGTGAACAGCGGGTTCTCACTACTTCGCTCGAGCGAGAGACTGGTCAGCGACTGCCATTGCGACTTGATGAAGTGTGGCTGGGCGTAGGTGGCGAGAAATTTTTGATCGAGGCGCGACAACAACACAGACGTGCTCGCAGTCTCCGCCAACCCTCTCATATTGCGGCGAGTAAACTGCAAAAGACCGCGCGGGCTGGCGAAAGTCGATTGACTAGGGGCAATCTTTTTTCCGTTTAATCCAATGCTGCCCCCACCTCCAGGTAGCGCTACGCTGCCGGTCGGAATGTTTCCGCCTCGGTGTGAGACTTCGAATCCTAAGCCATACGTCAGCTCGTTTCGCTTCGCCTCGTGCACCTTCACTAGGGCCATTTCTTCTGTTTGATCGGTGATAGGCTTGCGCGGCCCTACGCTTGACCAATCGAAGATATTCAGGTCATAGAGCCGGCTTTCGGCCTCCAGCATTTGCGCGCGCCGCATGGGCGACTCCGGCGGAATTTGCGCAGTTTTCGCGATCAGGGGGAGGCGCGTTCTCTTTTCCCCCTCGTAATAGACCTCGCCCACCCTCACCAGTTGGTTTTCCGAAATGCCGTAAGTGACATTGACGCGGTGCGGATCGGCTGTTTTTTGAACAGTGGTCTTCACTTCAATATTCAGATATCCGCGATTCAAGTAATTGGCTGAAATTCGATTTCTATCATCAGCCAATTTACGTGTAGAGAAGGGCACGCCAGAATGCAGCTGGAACCCTTTTGGCGCCGTGAGTTGCTCGTAGGGAATGTGCTGGTTGCCTTCGACCTGAACGTCTTCCACGAGGGTTTGAGCGCCCTCGATGATCTCAAAGCCCACATCAATTTTGGGTTCGTGGTCGACAGTACGCGGCGTCACTTTTACTTCCTCGTATCCGTGATCGCGATACAACGCCTCAATGTTCTTCGCGCTTTGCTTCAGCAACTTCTCGCTCAGACTTCCGTGAGTCCAGATGTGCGACTTCTTTATCGTCACCTGATCCATCAACTCTTTCGACGAAAGGGCATAGTTCCCCTGGAAGTAGATGCGGTCCACCTTATGTTTCTTTCCACGATCGATTTTGTAGGTGATGAGGATCTCGTCTGGATGTTGCGTCAACTCTGTCGCGACCTTGGCGTCGTAAAATCCCTTCTTCTGGAAATATTCGACGAGGTTACGCTGGCCTTCCTCGATCAAGTCCTTGTCGACAGAGGCTTCGGAATAGATGGGAATCAATTTCTTTTTTTGCCGGCCAGCAAGGAATGGGATGACAGTTAGCCGCGCGCCCACCGTGCGAATCGTGACAACAGGCCCCACTTCAACCTTAAAAGAGACTTCGACCCGGTTGGTGGCAGGATCGAACTGGGGAGGATTCTCCGCAATGCTGCTTGCGAGGCGGCGCTGCTTGGTCAACGTTTTCCTCATCAGGCTCGTTGCCGACGCAACACGTTGCGGGGTGTACGGCTTTCCGGGCTTCAACAGGCCGCCCACGAGGCGTGCCCGCAAAGAATGGATGGCGTGCATCAGGCGGCTGGTCTGGGGCTGATCAGGTCCCTGGATCGTCACTGCAGAAATCTTCGCTCGCTTGCCTACGTCCACCACGAAACTGACATCCACCAGTTCATGCGTGTCGTCAAAATGGGGTTCGGCGTGAACCTTGGCTTGGAAGAATCCGTTGTGCTGCAGGAACTTCCGCATCGTATCTTCAGCAATGGGTATTCGGGTGGGGTCGTATGGATCTTCGTCCGATAAATCGACGACCTGCAGAAGCCGAGTATAAGAAAACTGCTTTTCAGCACCGGGAAATTCGACCACGCCGAGGTAATACGCGGGTTCTAGCAAGAAGCTGACTCGCAGCCCGTTGATATCGGGTACGACCTTCACGTGAACTTCCGGAAAGTTGCCGGCCTTCTTCAGCGCAGCGGCGCTGCTATCAATCTTCTCCTGCGAATAGGGGCTCTTGGCTTTTTGAGTTACGACGGCAAAAAGTGGGTCCAGGTCGCGGTGCGGATTCGCTACCAGAGAGACATAGCTCACATTCTGGCCTTCGTAGGCTTTCTGTGGCGCTTGCGGTGCGAGCTGCGCAAGGAGAATTGTTGCTCCGACACACCACAGGACCAAAAATAGCCGCATAGCTGGGCACCGAAGTCGGTCTGAACAGGTAAAGTTCGAGGGGACGCACGACTCCCCAAAAACGACACTAATCTTGCCGAGTTGGGATGCCAATCGTCGCAGCTAAGTTGTCGATGCGCTTAGGCCGCGGGTGATAGAGGGGCCTGCGTCCTGTACGACCATCTGGAGGGCGGCTCTCTTCATCAGCGCCTACTGGTCTGCTCACGATCACCAGAGGTGACGGGCTCCGGATCGGCGGAAGCGTAGTACCCGGTCTTGGCATGGGCTTGTAAGAAGGGAAATTTTCGCGGCAACCGAAGCCTTACGCGTATCTTTCTCCACGTGCTCTTGCGCGGCGCCTCCTGCGGGCGGTAAGCCAAAACGTATTGCGTTCGCAGTTCCATTCCAATGTGCCGCGCGATCGGCGGCATCAGATTCGGATTGTCCACCGTAAAGGCGCGTCCGCCTGTGGGTTCGGCAACGTCCGTAAGAAGCGATGGACCGCGCAATTCCTCCGGAGTCGGTACGTAACGGTCAAAGACCCCGATGGAGTAAATCATCACATCGGACTCTTTGGCTAGTCCTTTGATCTCTCTTTCACCGTAGCGGCTGTGGTTGTCTCCGCCGTCGGAGATGACGAGCAGCGCTCGTTTGCCGTATTTTGCATTCTTCATCTTGCGCAAGCCTAGATAGATCGCGTCCAGCAAAGAAGTGCGTCCCTTGGGCTGGGTGAAGACAAGTTCTTTCTTAAGATCCTCGGGATTTGAGGTGAAGTCGACAACCAGTCGGGGCTCGTCAGAGAAGGTCACCAGGAAGAACTCGTCCTGCGGGTTTGAGGCTTCGCAGAATTGATTCACCGCTTCGCGGACGCGAGGCATCTTGTCGTTCATACTGCCACTCACATCCAGAATGATGCCGAGCGAGACCGGTACATCTTCGCTGGAGAAATTCTGGATCCTCTGCGGCTTGGTGCCTTCGTATACCTCAAAATTGTCGCGGTTCAAACCGGTCACAAATCGTTGCATAGGATCGGTAACACTGACTGGTACGAGGACAAGCCTGCTATCCGCGTGGACGACATGAATGCCGGAACTCTGCAAACTCGTAGCTGTCGACCCCATGAGGCTCGCGGTTGCTTGCTTGGTTGCAACGTGCACGTCATCGAGGCTGGTTTGCGAGAAAGCTGAGAGGTGGGTCAAAAGAAACAAGAGGAGAGCGAAACTTAGAAGGACTTTCAAATTATTCCTCAGCGCCAGCATGTCTCACCGCCTGGCCGAAGGCCGGCTGGAGCCGGGTCTTGCATGGCCAGTTTTATGTTTAGGGCAAAAAGCGCCATTCATAAATCGTCTCTAACCTGTAGAGTTCACGGATTGTTCCTGCAATCGCCTACACCGTTTCCTCTAACTAGTCACCTGATGTTTTATGAACCAAAGAACACGGAGTTCTGCATAGTGCTGACTACTGCGGCCTTGCCAAGCGCATCCAAGTCTCGTCTGTACGAGCAATTTCGGAACGCCGGAGGTTTGACTTATGCGACACGGCTCCTCACGAAACAAGATCCGTTATGCGGTCGTGGGTCTGGGGCACATAGCGCAGGCAGCCGTTCTCCCCGCATTCAAGAGCGCGAGCAATTCGGAACTGTTTGCTCTGGTCTCAGGAGATCTCGAAAAACTCCGGGTCGTTGGAAAGCAATATTCGATCGAGCATCTGTACTGTTACAAAGACTACGGGAGAGTTCTTTCGAATGTAGATGCCGTCTACTTGGCGCTGCCCAATCATCTGCATCGTGAGTACGCAGTGCGCGCGGCCGCGGCTGGCGTACATGTGCTTTGCGAGAAGCCGATGGCGGTGTCTGAGGAAGAGTGCCGGGCAATGATCAATGGGGCGGAGCAGAATAATGTAAAGCTGATGATTGCCTACCGTCTGCACTTCGAGGCCGGGAACCTTGAGGCGATTGAACTGGCGAACAGCGGACGCCTGGGGGACCTCCGGTTTTTTACGTCTGAATTTGCGCAACAAATCGCTGAAGAAAACGTTCGAGTGAGCGAGAACGCCGAGAATGGCGGCGGATCGATCTACGATATGGGTGTGTATTGCATCAACGCTGCGCGGTATCTATTTCGGTCTGAGCCGGTCGAAGTGTTTGCAACGGCTGCAAGGAACAACAGCGACGATCGCTTCTTGCGAGTGGAGGAAATGGCTACCGTCACGATGCGTTTTCCGGAAAACCGGCTCGCCACATTCACCTGCAGCTTTGGCGCGGCGCATGTGAGCCGGTATTCACTTTTCGGAACTAAAGGCATGCTGCAGGCCGATCCTGCTTACGGATATGCCACCCCTATCGAGCACCAGGTCACGATTGGTGACAAGGTCAAGAGAAAAAAATTTCCCAAGCGGGATCAGTTTGCGGCGGAGTTGGTCTACTTCTCTGATTGCATTTTGAAAGACAAAGATCCGGAACCTTCCGGGCATGAGGGATTGCTGGATGTTCGCATTATCCGGGCGATATACGAGTCTATCCGCTCAAGAAAGCCGGTTCGACTCGCTCATCAAGGCGCGAAAAGGAAGCCGAATACGCGCCAGGAGATACATCGGCCACCTCACGGCGAGCCTGAAATCATACGCGCACATCCGCCGTCGAAAGCGGCTTGACTGCCATGTGCTTATCCTGACTGGCAGGAAAAAGCCCAAGCCATGGTGGCTTGGGCTCATGCCGAAGAAATCGATTCTCAATGGCTCATTGAGCCGGCACCAGCCTGACAGGTCTTGGAAACATGTTTTACCGAACTCACTTCCAGCGTTTTCTCCGCCCCCGCGCCGCCTGAGGCGCCCGCGGCTGCGCCACCGCTTGCTGCAGATCCTGCTGAATCGGAGTTGCCCGTGATTTTCACTTCGTGGCCTACGTGGTCACTGAGTTTCGCCGTGTCGCCGGTCAGTTGATAGGTCATCCCATGTTTGTCGGTGAGTGTGTAGCTGCCGTTGGAACCACTTAGGCAGCCGGTAACAGTTTTCTGACCCGCGGAACCCGCAGCATTCTGTCCAGAATTGTTGGGATCGGTTCCTCTACTCGGCGATGTACTGCCTTGAGTGGCATCCTGAGCCACAGCCCAACTCAAGCCGAGTATCAGAACGGAAACGAGCAGGAAAATTTGCCGCATACGCAACCTCCAATTGAACTCGACGTTTAGTGGCGGGCGTCATTCCATAATGACGCACTGCAACAAATTGTCCGCTGCCTCGCTGGGTCAGCCAATACAGTGCTTACCGGAGACGCAATGGCGCGCTTCTCACTCACGCGGCGTCATTACGCTTACGGGGAGGTACATCTTCGGGGTTGCCGTATTCTTCGTGGGTATGGGTCGGACGTTCCGGATGATCTGCCGCGTCTTCGACGCCTTCGACCGATGCCGCTTCGAGTGCCTGATCGGCGTCAGACAACTCCTCCACCGACTCTTCAGTCGAGTCGCGGACGTCCGAGAGTCCGAGCGAACTCACACTCTGCCCCGCACTGTTTTCTCCAACTTGTGCAGGATCATCACCCAGATCGTCCAATTGCGCTTCCAAATCGCCTTTGAGTTCTGGCGAGCGCTCGTCCGTGGAGTCGAAGCGGTTGTCCCTCTTTTCGGGTTCTCGATTGGCATTCATTCGCCATTTATAACTCCGCGGGCGGTAGTGAATGATCCGGTCTTCCCTGTATTCACGTGCCGCCTGAGACGCAGGACATCTTGATAACAACCAACTCTTTTGGACGACTACTCCTCCAATTTCAAAGGCAGCACGCCGATGTCGTAACTCCCGCGGCCCTATCGCGGGCCCTATGAAACTGATATTGATTCGCTTCCTGATTGGAGGAGTGTCGGTTTCTACATTCGCCCTTCTGGGCGACCTATTCAAACCAAAAAGCTTTGCCGGCCTGTTTGGAGCTGCCCCATCGGTTGCGCTTGCCACATTGGCGTTGGCAGTGGGACTGGACGGCAGAGACAATGCCGCCACGCAATCCACTTCGATGATGGCATCCTCGATCGCTCTCTTCTGCTACACCTCCTGTGTGAGTTGGATCATGATGCACCGGCCACGCCGCGCCATCCTGGTGACTCATCTTCAGTCTGCCGCTTTGGGGCGTCGTGTCGTTCGGGTCTGTGGTGGCTTTTACTGAGATAACTTCCGGATGCGTATTCAAGTCGACACTTCGTCACTGAAGCAAACGCGCTGGCATGAGTTCGCAGTCCGGTTCCTGTTAGGTGGCCTGATCACCGCCGCAACCGGCATTATTGGCAAAAAATATGGACCCTCGATAGGTGGGCTCTTTCTGGCCTTCCCGGTGATATTCCCGGCGAGCGCGACGCTGATTGACAAACACGAAAAAGAGAAGAAACAAAGGGCCGGTCTTGAGGGAAGAAGCAGGGCCCGGCAGCTGGTGTCGGTGGATGCCGCCGGCGCGGCGATGGGAAGCGTGGGTCTTTTCGTCTTTGCGCTGTTGATCAGTCAGTTTGTTGGTGAACACGCACCCTGGCTGGTGATCTCTGCGGCAACCATAGCCTGGATCGCCGTTTCCGTTCTGCTTTGGCTGGCGCGAAAACGAATGTAAGAGCCGCGAGAACTATCGATTACCGGAATCTTCGAATCAGGAGCGTGTGGCGATCCGACCGGTAAAGACCCAGTACGTACAATGCGGGCTTGCCTTTGGTAGAGTAAATCGCCTGGCGGATCCGAAGTACGGGCGCACCCAGAGAAATGCCTAAGAGTCGAGCTGTGTGAGGGTCCGCCGTTGTAGCGTCGATCTCTTCGTCCGCGTGTGCGATTTGCAATCCGTAATCATTCTCCAGGATAGAGAACAGCGACACCCGATCCAGGCGCGAGCGGGTAATCTCGGCGAATTCGACTGCGGATAGATAGCAGGTCTCGATGGCAAATGGTTCCTCGCCACCAAGCCTGAGCCTTTCGACTTTGACCAGCCGGCTGGTGGAGGGCAAAGCCAGCCGCGCCGCAACCTCCGGCTCACTGTCGACTACACTGAGCGAAATCAACTTTGAAGACCCGGCCAGCCCCCGCCCTGCCATCTGCTCCGTGTAGCTCATCAGCTTATTGAAATGGATTTTGGGGGGAGCCACAAAAGTGCCGGCACCTCGCCTGCGCACCACCATGCCCTCGCGCTCCAATCCGGCCAGGGCATGGCGAGCCGTCATGAGGCTAACTCCGTGAATACGGGCGAGTTCCCGCTCCGAGTCGACCACATCGCCCGGCTTGAACTGCCCCGACTCCAGGCGCTTCACGATCGCGTCCTGAATCCGCTTGTACGCTGGCAGTCCGCCGTTCCGGATTTGTGCCGCCGGTGCTTCCACGAAAGGCACCATACTACAAAGTGCTCTAGCTCTCCAACACAAAACTGTGTCAGGTTTCAAGTGTGATTTCGTGTTTGCGAGGAAATTGCTAATCCCCAAACGCGGGACGCGCCTAGTGTCCTCAGTCGAATCGAGCTGTGAGCTTGATGGCAGGTTTGTTCATTATTGTCAGTAGCTTAGCACCACTTTTCGGTGCGCGGTGCCGAGCGACAGGAGGCTAGGAGTGACGTTTTTGCGTGCGCAGCGAAACGTCTCAATCGGAGTACGTCTAATCTGTTTCTATTAAAAAAGTTGTCACTGACTGCATTTTCTTCTTGACGATGAACCGCAATCCGCTATATAGCATGACCCCATCATTATTTGTGTTTGTGGACAGGTTCGAGGAGGCTTTTGCGATGAGACGACCGTCAACTACCCTTTTCTGTTTACTCCTTACTTTAGTAGCCGTAACCGGCACTTTGCAGTGCGCCTGGGCCCAGGAGGTCACCGCTTCTATCACCGGCACTGTGACGGATCCCAGTGGTGCGGCCGTCCCCGGAGCTAATGTGACCGCCACCTCCCAGGAACGCGGCGTTACTTTCACCGCCGTGACCAACGATTCCGGTCTTTATCGTGTGGCGCAACTTCCGGTTGGCACTTATACCCTGAAAGTGGAGAAGTCGGGCTTTGCTTTGGCCTCGCGCCCGGCCATTTGTCCTCACATTGAACCAGGTTGCCCGCATCGACATCACGATGAAGGTGGGGCAGGCCAGCGAAACCGTGGAAGTAACCGGGGCAGCTCCGGTGATGGAAACGGAGACCACGCAGGTCGACACCATCATGAACGCGGCGACCAACGACAATCTTCCCCTCGCGTCGCGCAATTACGTGCAACTGACGCTGCTTGCCCCGGGCGCGGTTTCGACGGATCCCAGCAGTTTCAATAACGGCAACAATACTGGCGGGTATGGCGGACGTCCGCTGATCAACGGCAATCGCGAGCAGGCGAATAACTTTTTGCTCGACGGCATGGACAACAACCAGGTATCGGACAATCTTCTGGGTTACACGCCGGCTCCGGATGCGATCCAGGAATTCAACCTGATCACCAGCAATGCCCCCGCAGAGTTCGGCAATTTCGAAGGCGGCATCGTGAATGCGACAATCAAGTCGGGCACCAACGCCTTCCATGGGGATATCTGGGAGTATTTCCGCAACGATATTCTGAACGCGAACAGTTGGTCGAATAACCTTCATCAGAACGATGCGGGGCAGTGGGATCCGCTGCCCAAGAGCCAAAATGCGCTGGAACATGTTTGGCGGCTACCGTCGGTGGGCCAATCATCAAGAACAAACTTTTCTTCTTCGCAGACTATCAGGGTCAGCGTTTTGACATCCCCAGTTCCTCCGGCGCGAACACTGTCTTTACCGCCGCCGAGCGCGGGGGAGATTTTGGCGCTCTTTGCTCCGGCGGATTCGACAGCGAGCGGCAAATGCCTCGGGGATGGTCAGTTATATAACCCTGTGCGTCTTTTACCGCGCCGTGTACTCCTTCTTCAGTTGCCGCACCTATAATCACTACGGGACCTGACGCAGGTAAGCGTGCTACTCCCTTCCCCTTCAACCAGATTCCAGCGGCGATGATCAGCCCGGTCGCCAGCGCACTGTTTGGGTCGAGTCTGTATCCCACTCCCGTGAATGGCGCACTACAATCAATGCAGTAAATATGACCACTTCGGCCTTTAACGTAGATCAAGGAGATCTGAAGATCGACTTCAAGCCCACACAAAAGGACAACATCAGCTATCGTTTCACGCGGGCTTATCAGAACAACCCGTCGAACAATTCACAGGTGCTACTGTCGAATGGTTATTCAACCACGCCGATTTACAACACCGTGGGCGACTGGAGCCGGATGATCGGTAACAACATGGTCAATGATGCCCGTTTCGGTTGGAGCCATGTCACGCTGAACAGCGGTAACAGTTTGGCATCGAGCGTGGGGCAGTTCGGGAATACTCTGGGAATTGGAAACGGTAACCCGGCAAATATCGATGGATTGCTAGCTCTCAACTTCAGCAATTCCGCCGTCGATAACATCGGCAGCGCAGTAAACACTCAGAGCTTCGACGACCACGTTTGGCAGGCGGAAGACGGGCTGAGCTGGAATCATGGCCGGCATAACTTCAAGTTTGGCGGCCAGTGGTGGCGCCAGATCATCAAGACCTTCTACGCCGGAAACAATGGTCAATTAGGCTTGATGAATTTCGACGGCAGGTTCACGAATGCAAAACCCGACAACTCTGTTGCGCGGCACCGGTGACGGCGGAGCGGATTTTTTCTTGGGTCTTGACAATCAATACGGCCGCGGAGTAAGTACCGGCAAGACTTGGGAGCAAACCAGCAACATCATTGGAATCTATGCCCAGGATACCTGGCGGGTCACCGACAACTTAACCCTTAATCTCGGGCTGCGCTACGATGCGCATACGCCTTGGGTTGAGACGCACAACCAGCAGGCCAATTACAACATTGCTACTGGCAATATCGACCTCGCTGGCCAAGAATGGAGCCAGCCGTGCGCTTTACAAGGGCTTCTACGGAGGCAGGGACTTCCAGCCGCGCGTTGGTTTCGCGTGGACTCCCGCAGCGCTGGGCGGCAAGACCGTCATTCGCGGCGCGTTCACAATCTCGTCGTACCTCGAAGGTACCGGTACAAACCTTCGATTGACGCTCAATCCACCGTTTACTCCGGCAGAAATTGATTCGACCACCGCGAGCGGCGCTTCGCTCCCGCTGACGAACACGAGCCAAGGAATCGCGGGCAGCGCATCAGCAGCTTCATGCGATCCCCCAGCTTATGCCTGCTATTCTGGGGCGTTCCTCCGGGTGTGGGACCAGAATGTACAGCCGGCCATCGCGGATCAGTGGAATGTTACCGTGCAGCACCAGTTTGCGGGTAACACTACTTTTCAAATTGGCTACGTGGGCCAGAAGGGCACGCATTTGATGGTGCCGTTCGACTATGCTCAGCGGGTCCTGCTCCCGAGTTCAGCTTCTTGCCCCGCGCCGTGTACGGCTCCTAGCCCATACTTCGCCGCGAACCCAACGCTTTATACCGTACTGGCTGGCGACAATGCAGGCGGTATCGGAGCGAAGGTTTCGGGCACCAGGTCGAACGGCAATATGAAATACGATGCCCTGCAAGCCGTCCTGCAGAAACAGATGAGTCATGGTTTGCAGTACCAGGTGTCGTACACGTTCTCTAAGTGCATGTCCGATAGCACCGGTTATTACGGAGCATGGAACAATGCCAACAGCGCGTCGGCATATTGGCAGAATGTGTACGACCAGAGGGCAGAGTGGGCGCCGTGCTACTACGATGCCACCCATGTAGTATCCGCGTATGCGATTTATGACCTGCCCTTCGGGCGTGGCAGAATGTTTGCCAAGAATGCGGTAACGGGTCGTCGATGCGAGTGATCGGAGGATGGGAGGTAAGTCCGATCGTGACCTTCCGCACAGGTTGGCCAATGCCGGCTTTATGGGCCGGATCAGTCTGGCACCTTCAGTCGCGGCGCGCGAGCGGATTGCAACAGCATTCCATCGATTATGGACACGTCGATACCGGGCGTAGGCGTCAGTGGTTCACCAATAACGGGAACTTCACCAACCGGCAATTGGCACGTTCGGAAATTGCGCACCCCAACTCTCTGCTCTGCGCTCGCCCCATTACACCGACGTAGATCTGAGTTTGCATAAGGACTTCCCGATTACTGAGCGGTTCCGACTGCAGTTCCGAAGCGACTTCATCAACGCTTTCAACCACGTCCAGCTACAACGCACCGGAGATGGGCTTGGGCTCGACTATGGGACAGATCACAACGCCCAGCCCCCCAGGAACATACAACTTGCGTTGAAGCTCTATTACTGAAAGCAAACTCGTATAATGATGCAGGCGGCTCCGGCTGCCTGCATTGTTTTTTGCACGTGATTTTTCAGAGAGGGATTTTCTTAGCTCACTCAAGATGTATAAACACCCCGGGAAGGCTGCGGCGTTTCTCGTACTTGTCTGTCTGTTGCAACAGCCCGATCATCGCCGCACAGCAATCGAAAACGGCTGCGAAAGCCCCGTCGGGATTGTCCCCCGAGAAAGCCATCAGCCTGGCAGAGCAGGGCCGCTGCCGCGAGAGCATCTCTGGGCTTAAGCATGCAATGGCCGGTACCGTCGCTGCCGACACGCGGAAACAAGCTGGCGTGCTTGGCGTCCGCTGTTCCCTGGCTATCGACGACCGTGACTCCGCCGATGAATTCATCCGGCTGCTGAATAAACAATTCTCCAAGGATCCGGATGTGCTTTTCGTTGTGGTCCATGCCTATTCCGACCTCTCCACTCGCACCGCGCAGGATCTTGGCCGCACGGCTCCGGATTCATTCGCTGCTCACAAGCTGAACGCGGAAGCGCTCGAGATGCAGGGCAAGTGGGAACCGGCCCAGCTCGAATACGAGGGCATGATCCAGAAGGACCCCAATGCTCGGGGCATCCACTTCCTGCTGGGCAGGTTGCTTTTGTCACGGCCCGATGCGGGCGCTGATGCTGCGGAACGTGCAAAGCAGGAGTTCCTGAAAGAAATCGAGATTGATCCCAGCAATGCCGGCGCTCATTACATTCTCGGAGAACTCGCGCGGCGAAACGAGAAATGCGACGAGGCGATTCCACGCTTCTCGGAAGCGACCAAGCTCAATCCCAACTTCGCGGAAGCTTACCTGGGTTCGGGGCTTTGCCTGGTTAGTTTGAAGAAATATGAAGAGGCGATTCCTCCCCTGCGCAACGCGGAACGCCTCATGCCGGGGAATCCGGAGGTCCACCACACGCTGGCCACGGCACTGCAAAGATCTGGGCACAAGGAAGAAGCGGAAAAGGAATTCGCCATTCACCGCAGCCTTAGTTCTTCCACCGGGCCGGAGAGGCCAGAATAGTTTGTGCTCAGTGGATCTTGTACAAACATCCAGAGAATCTGAATTCTTCTTTCGCCTACTGCAATGAAAATCCTGCGTCGGAACCCTATCGCGCAACTGACAAGGCGCGACTTCGTGTCCACCCTGATTGCAGGATCATTGCTCTTGCCAAGATGGCGCTCGCTTGCGTTGCCCGAGGCTCGCCAATTTCCTTTTGAGGAACTGCCTCCCGAAAAGACTGGGATCCGGTGGGTTCATACCAGCGGCAAGTCCCCGGAGAAGTACCTTCCGGAAAGCTCCGGCCCGGGCTGCGCATTTTTCGACTACGACAATGATGGCTGGATGGACATCTATCTCGTAAACAGCGGCAAATGCGATTTCTTTACGCCCAGCTTACCGCTGCGCAACGCCCTCTATAAAAACAATCGGGACGGAACATTCACCGATGTGACGGAAAAAGCCGGGGTGCCGGGCGGCGGCTACGGGCAAGGGGTCGCCGCGGGAGATTACGATGGCGACGGCTTCCCGGACTTGTACGTCACCCAGTACGGCCGCAGCATTCTGTATCACAACAACGGCGATGGCACGTTTACCGACGTCACCGAAAAGGCGGGGGTAGCTGCGCCGGGATGGGCCTCCAGCGCTGTCTGGTTCGATTATGACAACGATGGCCGCCTCGATCTTTTTGTCGGACAGTTCGCCGAATTCAGCAAAGAGCTGAATAAGCCGTGCGGCATCCACGAAGATGGCCGGCGTCACTATTGCATTCCTAAAGTTTATTCTTCGATGCCAAGTTGGCTGTTCCATAACAACGGGGATGGCACGTTCACTGACGTCAGCAAGGAGTCGGGTATCGCCGGTCACCCGGGCAAAGTGTGGGGAGTAGCCGCGACCGACATCAACAATGACGGACTGATGGATCTATGGGCGAGCAACGACACCGTTCCCGATTTTCTTTTCGTAAACCGTGGCAAGGGAAAATTTGAAGAGATTGGCACGCCCGCCGGAGTTGCTTACAGCGACTCCGGCCGGGCCCGATCCGGGATGGGCGTGGACTCTGCCGATTTTCAGAATGATGGATGGATGGGGCTGTTCGTGGCCAATCTCGATCGCGAGAACTTCGCAATCTATAAAAACAACCACGATGAGACATTCGACGACTTGGCGCTCCCTACCGGCATCGCCAAGGCGACCAGATTCCTGAGTGGGTGGGGCCTGAAGTTTTTTGACTACGATAACGATGGCAATCTCGACCTGCTGCTGGCCAACGGGAACCCGGATGACATGATCTCGCTGCTTCACGGCGAGGTCACGTATGAAGAGCCGCTGCTGCTTTTCCACAACAGTGGCAAGTCATTTGATAATGTCAGCGCGCAGAGCGGTCCCGTATTCGCTAAGCCACTCTCGGCTCGCGGCATGGCTATCGGGGATTTCGATAACAATGGCGCAGTCGATGTACTGGTCGCCATCAATGACGGCACTCCGGTTCTATTACGCAACACAGCGGCCGCTCAAAATCACTGGCTGGGAATTAATGTCATTGGGAAGAAGTCGAATCCCGATGCTATTGGCGCGCGGATCACTTATCAGTCGGGAGATTTGAAGCGGCATCGCATGAAAGTCGGGGGAGGCAGCTTCCTATCTTCCCACGATCCGCGCATGGTGCTGGGTATCGGGAAAAATACAAAAATGGATTGGCTGGAAATCCAATGGCCCCAGCCCAGCGGGAAGGTCGAGCGACTTACCGATTTGCCGATTGATCGCTACGTCACCATTGTCGAGGGTACGGGCAAGTGGAAGTGATCGGCTCTGGCTCTCGGAAGCGGAACAATTGCGAGGGCCGCAAAATCATTTCTGCTTTACGAGTTTCAGCAGTCCAAACCTCTCGGGTACATGGAAGCTGTCCTTCATCGGGGCTTGCCATGCGATGTGGTGCTGAGCCGGCTTCGGGCCCTGGCTGCGAAATAAATTGATTCGCAGAACATTGCCTTCCGCAGCTGCACGGGTGTCGATCGCAGCATAGGGAATCTTCATAGCTCCATACCAGACGTGCGCAGCGGGATCGATTCGAGCAGAAACGCCGAATCCCGAGTTCCACGTCCACCCGTCCTCATGGTGGGGCTTGTCGAGGTCGATATCGAGATCGACCCACTCTCCCTGAGGAGAGATCTCAAATTCCTTGTAGCGCCGGATGTGTTCGAAATCCGCGCCGATAAACGCTTCTGCAACGTCCCAGTTCCAAAGCTCGTTGGTCTCAGTGCTTGTGTTGGGCTTGGGCTTAAGATTGAGTTCCTCGTAGGGGCAGATGAAGAGCAAGTACAGGTTCTGCCGCGTCCATCGTGTACGAATCTCTGTGCGATATTTAGGGTCAGGCTTGCCCCGGGTATTCCCATCCATAAAAATCGGCAGAGATCCTTGCCAGAACGCAGACTTCGCATCAGTGTTCAGCGGAGGATCAGCCTCAGCCCAAACGCTCTGGATCGTCTGATCGCTGGCGAGCGCGGAACTTCCGACAAATGTGAACAGCATCAGCATTCCAACAAAATGATTCATGCGGTACTCCTGGATAACTTTCTTAGCGCGCTTACGGATTGCTGCCGGAACGCGCAAGTCGCGTCAGGTGGTAAAGCATGGATTGATCGGGCCGCAAAAGAGCTTCGCGAAATTCCCGCTCGGCCTGCGCAGCGTTTCCCAGCGCCCGATCAAGCAGGGCGGCGTTATACAGCCACCACCCGCTCGGGGAACCGCTCTCGCCTGCACTCCGCATGTGGTCGAGCGAAGCTTGCAGTTTGGCCTTTGCAGACTTCGGATCGAAGTTGGGTAGTTGTTGCGATGCCCTCCACGACCACACGGGGCTTTCACTTTGCTCCGTCGCGCGTTGAAAGTGCTTCGCTGCTTTCTCCTGTCCACCACAAGCCTTATACACAGTGCCGAGAAGGTAATTTAATCTCGCGGAGCGCAGAAATGGTTCCAGTCCATCCTGCGTAAATTGCATGTCCGGATACGGGCTGTGCAATCTGATCGGCGATCCTGGTTGCCTCCGAACACTGCCCACGTTTTGCGAGGGAAAGTGCGTGTTGCATCTGCACTTCGAGCCAGACCTCACGCACGTTCGTGCCTCCTTCCGCGCGCTGAAAAAAACGGTTGTGAAACAACGCAGTCGCCTTATCGAACTCCCCGGCTTCCGTCAGGTTCAGAATTAGCTCATAGACCAGGGCAGTGGGCATATGCGCGAGGTCAGGATAGCGTTCCAATTCAGCCACCCGGTCCTTTGCCGGACGCTGCAAGATGCTCAAGCTCTGGTCCATTCCCGTGTAAAGTTCCTGGTTGTTGGCGTCCGCGCGCAGCCCTTCTTCAAACACCTTCAACGCTTCTTCCGGATCTCCTTTCATGGAAAGCAGAGCGCGGCCAAGACTGGCATGCAGGACCGGAATCTGCGGATTTCCTTTGCGCGCCTGCTCCCACTCATTCAGCGCCTGGTCCGTGATGCCCTTAGAAAAGTAAAGTGTTCCGAGAAGATAGTGTGCGCCTGCATCCTGCAGGTTGCCCTTCAACGCCGCCCTCAAAACCTCCAGGTCCTCGGCACGGCTGGGGAAAACGTAACTGCTGGAAAGCTTCGCCGCCGTACTGAAATCGTCGGCGCTCGGCTGACCCATCTTCTGCCTGCAATATCCCCGATAATAGGCGACCAGCGGATGTCGATTCGGAGGAAGTTGTCCCGGTTCGCTTTGGTCGGCAACCGACGCAGGATAGTCGCGCGAGAGCACATCTAGGGCTTGCGCATACATTCCAAGGCGCATGTATTCTGACGCGACATTGAGCACTCTGTCAGCATCATCGCCCAGATGCTGCAGTTGCGGTCTGCCCACCTGCTCCATCAGGAAATAACTTTGAGGAAATCGTGCCAGCCATTCCTGCGCGAGTTGCTGCGACTTTTCGTTCTCGCCCTCAGCTTTCAGAATCGCGGCCAACTCTTCCGCAGTGCGAAGATCATCAGGAGCGGCGTGCATTCCGAGCTGGAGATAAAACTCTGCCTGCTTTGGATTGCCCTCGCGCGCCGAAAGCTCCGCCAGTCGCAACCCCGCGGCAGCACGAAAGCCGGATTGACGCGCGGCCGCTTCATAGGACTCACGCGCCTCGCGGTCCTGCCCCAGCCCATCGTAAGCAATTCCCAGGTAATACGAAATCTCGGCATCCGATGTGTTCCGGGCATGCACCGCCTCCAGATCGCGCTTCGCTTCTTCAAAACGCAAGAAGCTGGCGTAGAGTCGCCCTTCCGCTTTATGCAGCTCAAAACTTTCCTCGAATCTCCCTAAGGCATCGTTGTACGTTTGCAGTGCAGTTAAGATATTGCCATCCAGTTCTTGTTCCTTGCCGAGTTGTAACCAGTCATCCTCGCTCCGCCGCTCTGGATTCGGGATGCGATAGGAAGGCTGCGGCCCCACCTTGATCTGTTCAATCGGAGTCCAGTCGTATTGACCTTCTGTCTGCCGAAGAAGAACAACATTGTTGGCATCGCGCAGCTCGAACGTGTATTTCTGCTGCGGATCCGCGTTCGCGAGTTCGTGCTTCCATGTGCCTTGCGGTTTAAGATCGGCCTTCTCTTGAAAAACGGTTTGATCTGCAGCCGCTATGCGCAGCGTCGCTCCCGAAACGCTGCGATTCACATTCAGTGCGGCTACGAGAGCTCCCGCTTTCCGGCTCAGATGGACCACCCCAGTCAGGTTAGCCCTGGAGATTCCGCCAATGTCGCGCACCGGCATCCAATACTCAGAAAAACTGATGCTTTGGCGCGGCTCGAGAAAGGCATAGGTCTCCTGATTGCGGAACAATCCCGCCTGAACCTCGACGTACGCACTGTTGTTGTCGGATAGCGTTTTCCGCCAGTCCAAGCCATCGGGATCTGTACCCCATGACCAGATCTTCTTGGCCGGCAACTGCGCATAATCCGCATAGTGCGCGGTTCCCGTGTTCGTGTGCGGATGCCAAACACCCATAAACGGCTCGCGGCTTCCGTGTACGAACAGAGAAACCGGGCCCTTCGTCTGATTTTTCACAACGCTGAGATCGGTCCCGTCCGCTTCCACAGGCCAGGGCTGGATTTCTCTAAACCCGTGGCTCGCTGCGAAGCGCATCGGATATTGGACCAGTGAATCGTCCCATGCCTGAATTCCCGCGTTGTTCCACCAATAAAATCGGTGCCGAACGTCGCTGCGGTTATTGAGCGTGACGCGCTGTTCCAGAACCGTCGAATTAGGCCGCAGGATGAGTTCCACCGACCACTGCATGCCGTAAACGCGATCGACATTGCTTACCTCCACCGAAGCGCTGCCGTCGTCTTTTTGAGCAAACGCAAAATCCACTGGAGAAAGGCTCACCCAATTGTGTGACACGGGGAAATTGAACTCGATGCCGAACGCAGCCCAGGCGCCTCGGTAAGATATATCCGCCTTTTTGATGGAGGGATTCGCGTAAAACATTGGCTGCCCGCTGATCTTGTCGTCGCAAGTGTAGAGATGACCTCCGAGGTCCGGCAGCACGGAACATTTCAAGTATTCATTTTCCAGGAAGACAGCTCGCCAGGCATGGTCCGTGCGCCGGTCCGTCAAATCGTCACGCAGGGTGTAGGGATAATTGAAGCGGCCATTCGCGTATTGATCGAATGGCGGGTTGGGGTCGGGCGCGCCTTCCTCATAAGTGGGCAGCGTCAAAGTCCCTTGCCATACGTGAACTTGAACGCTGGCCGTCGGCAAAGAAAAAAGAAAGAAAACTGCGAAGAGTTTTGAAGCCATTGTAGGCTCCAATTATCCACGGCCACCAATCTCTCTGCCAGAAATATCGGAGTACAGTAACTGCTCTTTTCCTACTGCAATGAAACGATTCTTATGGCCTTTCGCATTTGTACTCGTCGTGGCGCGCAGCGAACCGAGGGCCTGCAATCTCTCTGAAGGCGGCTTGTGTCCCAAGTTCGTTGCGCGCCTGAATGGCGTTGCTGACCTGCTTGAGTCACTATGACCTTGGCGAATCAGGGATTCGTGCGCACAATATCCGGGCAAATGGCTCATGATTTCATCTTCGAGAAGCACTAAGCTATAAAGGATCGAAGGTATAACCAGGAAGTATCACGACAGCGATATGAAATTTGTGATCGAACCATTCCGCCTCGATGCGACTGGGCAGTCTCGACGGCAGGACGCGAGAGGGCGCTTGATCGAGGCTCACGCAAACCGCAGCAGGATTACGCTGCTGTGGGATCAATGTTGAGCGGGACGAAGTGTGGGAAACTGGTTCGTAAACGCGAGTGCATTGTAAATATGCAAACTTGAAGCGGTAGGGCCTATTATTCTCATCGTGGTAAACTGTTTCAAATCGTCGCGGAGAGGTGGCAGAGTGGCCGAATGCGGCGGTTTGC
>CAWAXF010000006.1:0-26039 GCA_963785865.1 uncultured Acidobacteriota bacterium
TATTGATTCCATGACGATGTCGGCTCCCTGTCTGGGGGTAAAGTTGGTGGTGCTAATCCAACCAACAGGCTCGGGAGAAAGGAGCCGAACGATGATCATTATAGGAGTCGATTACCACCCCGAGTTTCAGCAAATCGCATCGGTAGATACCGTGACAGGAGAATTGAGGGAAGCTCGTCTGCAGAACCCTAAACAGGCATATCTGATGCCGAGCTGGGAGGACGAGGCGCAGCGGTGCGAATCGGAATGGAAGCCAGTGGACATGCGCGCTGGCTGGAACGATTGTTCGAGAACTGCAGTTCGAGTGTGGATGGGCGATGCAGCGAAGATCTGCAGCCCAACGAGTGCGCAAACAAAAGACCGACCGGCACGGATGCGCAGCTGATTCTGCAGCTGCTGGTGGAAGACCGGTTTCCTCGCATCTGGATGCCGAGTGCGGAGAAGCGGGACCAGCAGACTGCGGCCGTGGCATCGTCACGGCATGGTGCAAACCAGAACGCGAGTGATGAATCAGTTGCAGGCGGTGGCCTTGAACTGGAAGGAAACTTGTGCTCGAAGAAGAGGTTCTGGCGAGAACGGGGGCGGCAACAGCTGGAATCATTCCCCTGTGTCTGTGGGCAAGCCGTCGTATCCTGTTGCAGTTGTTGGATTCAGTTGATCCAACAACTGCAACAGATCGTGTCGACGACGGCTTGCCCACGGCCCCAGGGGAAATGATTCCAGCTGTTGCTGCCCCCGTTCTCGCCACAACCTCTTCTTCGAGCGCAGCCCTTCGTTCAAGGCCACCGCCTGCAACTGATTCATCACTCGCGTTCTGGTTTGCACCATGCGGTGACGATGCCACAGCAGTTGTCTCAGGTCCCGGTTCTCCGCACTCGGCATCCAGATGCGAGGAAACCGGTCTTCCACCAGCAGCTGCAGAATCAGCTGCGCATCCTGCCGGTCGGTCTTTTGTTTGCGCACTCGTTGGCTGCAGATATTCGCTGCATCGCCCATCCACAGCTCGAACTGCAGTTCTCCGAACAATCGTTCCAGCCAGCGCGCATGTCCACTGGCTTCCATTCCGATTCGCACCGCTGCGCCTCGTCCTCCCAGCTCGCGGTAGAACTGCTCTGCCTGTTCCGGGTTCGGAGACGAGCTTCCCTCAATTCTCCTGTGTCGGTATCTACCGATGCGATTTGCTGAAACTCGGGTGGTAATCGACTCCTATAATGATCATCGTTCGGCTCCTTTCTCCCGAGCCTGTTGGTTGGATTAGCACCACCAACTTTACCCGGAGCAGGGAGCCGACATCGTCATGGAATCAATATCACTCATTGACGCTGAAAATGGCAGAGCAAAAGCGCACACTTGTGATAAGACCTGATTACAATAATTAACCATTATTTGTGGTTAGCACTGAAAAGGTGTCTATTGCCGGTCTCCTTTATCTCTTGTGCTTAAAGCACGTCGATAACTTGGGAGTGTAAAGCATCCCGTCGGAGACCGGCCTTCTCGTCCCATCTGATTTCGCCAGCCGACCATGGTGGCCTATACTTCTGCCGTGCTTTGTACTTTCCGAAAGTTAAATATTGCCCCGCTTCATTTCGTCAACCAGGTGATCACAGGAGCGGACGCACAGCGCCATGATGGTAAGTGTTGGATTCTGGCAGGGATTGGAAACGAACCCCGATGCGTCCATCACAAACAGATTATCAACATCGTGGGTCTGCTGGAATTGATTCAGTACCGATGTTTTAGGATCATTACCCATGCGGGCGATGCCGGCCTCATGGACCGCCCATCTTCCGTTCGAAGGATTGGCATAACTCTGAATGTTTTTTGCGCCGGCGGCGTCGAGCATTTCTCCAGCCGATTCGGCCATGTCCTTGCTCATTGCCTCCTCGTTGGGGCCATCCGCCATCGAGATCCGCAACACTGGGATCCCAAAGCGGTCCTTCACTTTCGGATCGATTTCGACATAATTGTCCCAACGGGCAAGGACTTCTCCGAAGCCGGTCATGTCAATTCTCACTTGGGGGTCGAGCAGTGCGCGTTTGTACGCTTCACCAAAACCGGGAGCGCCCCAGTTGAAATCCACGCCGCTGCCCCCCTCGTATCCGTAGCCGCGCAAAAAGCCGCGGGAACGGGGACAATTGGGCAGATTCCGAAAGCGTGCGATGTAGAAACCGGTCGGTCGGGTCGGGCCATCCAGGGACGGTTTTTCGCCAAGCGCGGGAAACTCTCCTCGCGCGCCAGCGCTTCGAATGTGGGCCATCAAATAGTGCCCGAGTGCGCCGCTCGAATTTGCAAGTCCGTTTAGAGATCGGGTATTCGCGGAGTTGAGAAGAATCCTCACCGATTCCAATGTCTGAGCGCACAAGATAACCACCCGCGCACGGATCTCCCGCCGCTCAAGCGTGTCGCGGTCAATGTAAACAACGCCGGTTGCGCGATTCCGGTTATTGTCCATCAATACCTGATGCACCATCGCATTCGAAATCAGCGTGCAATTGCCCGAATGCACGGCATCCGCCACGGTCGTGAAGAAGGAATTGAAGTAGGAATGAGTAATGCAACCGCGCCAGCAGGGACCGCAATAGTGGCATGCTGCCCGGTCGTTTATGGGCTTGGTCAGGTTCGCAACGCGGCAAATCGTGACGGTGCGGCCCAGTTTTTCTTTGACACGATTGCGGAACAGGAGCTCGTGACAGGTCAATGGCATCGGCGGTTGAAACTTCCCGTCCGGCAGGTGCGCCAAACCTTCTGCCATTCCTGATATCCCTACGTATTCCTCCACCAGATCGTAATAAGGCTCAATGTCCTCATAGGTCAAAGGCCAGTTCTCGCCGTAGCCATCGTAAGACGCGGCCTTGAAGTCTAGATCACTGAATCGAAGACTCAATCGGCCCCAGGCGTTGGTTCGGCCGCCAGTTACTCGCAGACGACCCAGCCATTGAAATGGACGATCGGGGGGAGTGGTATAGGGCTCGTCGAGATCATTCGCGAACCATTGATAGTTGTATTCGTTGCAAGCCATCTTTGACTGCATGGGACGTGTCTTGCGCACGATCTCAGGAGCCAAGGCACGGTACTGAAGCTGAAATGCGGGGACATGTTCGGTGAAGCTCTTGTCCGATTGAGCTGCGCCAGCTTCGAGCAACGCCACCTTTAGTCCAGCCTCGGCCAGCCGTTTGCACGCCCACCCTCCAGAAGCGCCCGAGCCTACTACAATGGCGTCAAAGTAAAGTGGTTCGTCAGGCATTACGTGCCACCGTGGAATAATGAAGGGTTCAATATACTAACGCGCGGTTTTTGCTGGCCTAATTCTATTCAGCAGAATGTGTTCTGTTTGATTTTCTTAGCATAGGTGCCATAATTTTGCTTGTCAACGAAGTTACGCGAGAGAGACTCGTTGAAGAAAGCTTACAGTTCACCCGAAGCGAATTGTAAATGGTCAACATCAACAGCACGACAAACAATCCGTTATCGCGGCGCGAGATGATACGAAAACTGGTGGGCCGTACAGGAACGTTCCTTCTCGGCGCAGCAGCCGCCCATCCCATCTACAAGCACCTCGCAGACGGCACAATTCTAGCCAGCGCTGATACTCACGTTCCCACGGGAACATGGAAGCCGCTTTATCTCAATACACATCAGAGCGAAACTTTGGAATTGCTGGCCGAGCGCATCATCCCGAATTCAGCGAAGGCGCAGGCGACTCGCTTCATCGACCTCCTGCTGAGTGTGGAGACAATCGACACGCAACGAGAGTTCAACGATTCGTTTGCGAGCTTTGATCACGAAGCCACCAATCGCTACGCGCACGAATTCAAAGATCTCTCAGAGCTGGATCAAAACCAACTGCTCACGTTTGTTTCCACTTCGCCGAAAGGCGCCGGCCACCCCGCATCTTCTGACGACGACGAGTCGGTTGTAAGGCCGAGATTGGGACACAGCCCCACCCTGCGCGACCATTTCGAAAATATTAAAACGTGGGTCAGGGGCGCATACTATTCCTCGGAGTTTGGCATGCGCGAACTAGGATGGACTGGCAGAGTCTTCTATGAAAAGATGCCCGGCTGCCAACATCCCGACGGCCACGTCTGACTGGTATGCGTGAAACTAAATCTACTCCGCCTTGAGCAGCAGCACCGAATCATTGTGGCTCAAATCGCTCCAGTTGCGCCTTACGTCTTTGTCGGCCCGCCCTTCGAAGCAGATTCAAATATTAGGCACACGGGTTTGGCTTCGAAAGACGCCCTCGCTCAGTTCGACTTCAATCAAGTCGAGCCTACAACGCAGGGTTTTCGAGCAATTCGTCCGCTGCCTAAAGACTGGTCTCCTGATCGTTGGAGATAAATCTCCACATCACTCATTCACCCGAAAAAGGCGAAGCAAAGGCGCAAAGTTGCGATATTGCCTGTTATCAAACATCGTGCGTAGTAGCATTAACTAGAGTTTTCATCACACAAGCTCAGTATCGAGTCGTTTTCGATCTCTCCAATAAAGGCTTTCAGTGATGTTCCCCGCCGTCGGGTTGATCTTCGTACTTGTTGGTGGAGTGATGATTTGGTGAGGAAGCTCTTGCCTACGCTTCGAGCAGCGAGGTATTGTAGGCAAGCAACTCTCACCTTCGCACTTGCTTTTCATGATCGCCGATCTAAAAAAGTTGATTCTCGGCTTGGCGCTGATCATCGGCGCAGCCGCGGTTTTGCTGTACTCCGATCTCGATTCGCGTCGCGTGGCGGTCCATAGCAAGAGCCGCGTTCTACGAGTAGCAGCAGTGCAGCAGATTTCAATACCCGCGCTGGATGAGGGTATAGCTGGCGCCTTCGAGGCCTTGAAAGACCGAGGCTATTCGGATGGCGGCCGCATAGCTGTTACAAAATACAACGCACAAGGAGACGTCAGCACCGCAAACGCCGTCGCAAAAAATGTAACCAGCAGCAATTTCGACCTGATCCTCTCGTTTTCGACCGTCAGCCTACAAACCATCGCCAATGCAAACCGCTTTGCCACGCCACCGCGTCGCCATGTTTTCTCGCTGGTCAGCGATCCCTACGCTGCTGGCGTAGGGGTGAGCCGAGAGAACCACCTGAACCATCCACCGTATATGACAGGCCTCGGCAGCCTGGCTCCAGTCCAACAAGCTTTTGAGCTTGCCCGGCGGATGCAGCCGGCACTTCGGCGCGTCGGGCTCGTGTGGGATCCATCCGAAGTCAATTCGGTGGTGACCACCACGCTGGCGCGCAAGGTTTGCACGTCAATGGGCATAACGTTAATTGAAGCCAATGCGGAAAACTCCACCGCAATCGCTGAGGCGACCGCTTCACTACTGAGCCGTAGCGTCCAGGCGATTTGGGTGAGCCCTGACTTGGTCGCATCCCATGGCCTCGACTTGATCATCAGTAAAGCCAGAACCGCCCAGATCCCTGTCTTTACTTCCATCCCGACCAGTGGTGCTTCTGGCGCTCTGTTTGAGCTTGGAGCCAACTACGAGGCCATCGGCAAAGTAGCCGGCAATCTCGCCGCCGACATACTTGACGGCCGGGACCCCGCAATGGTGCCGGTAGAAAACGTGATACCCATTCGGCTGAAGGTCAACAAGGTAGCATTGGCGAACCTTCACGAGAAATGGCAGATTGCTGACGATGTCGCGGAAAGTGCGAATATGGTGGTGGATGAAAAGGGTGTCCACGTGAACAGTGAGCCTGCCACGCTCACGGCGAGTTCGCCTGCGGCGCCAAGCGCCGGCACAAAATGAGTGAAATACGTGAATTTCTCTATGGCATTTCGTGATAAGGGAACCTGCTAATGGAAATCACTCAGCACCCACGTGGCGAATTGTTGGAACTCCGGCTGAACGGCCGTATTGATGCTACCTGGGGCGACCACCTAAGCACCACGATCGAAAAGGCTGTGCGAGCGGGTTCTCACCATATCGCGCTCAATTGCTCCGGCGTGGACTACATCAGTTCACTGGGTATCGGGGTGATTGTGAGACATTACAACGAGCTCAAGTCCGTGAACGGTAGCTTGGTTGTCACTTACCCCAGCAAGTTCGTGCGGCAGATTCTGGATACCGTCGGCCTCACCAACATTCTGATTGACAGTGCGGGTGCACCAACTGCTGCTCCCGCCAGTGCTCGCCGAGAGGTGCGCGGCGGCGCGGCATACCAAATTCATCCGCAATTAGCCGGACAGCCGCTCTCCTGTACTTTGATCGGGGATCCTGGAAAGCTTACCACTACGGGCTTCAGCGCCTCCGATTGCCGTTCGCTTACGTTCCCCCGCGGAAGCTTCGGATTCGGACTTGGTGCGTTTGGGACAGGCTTCGCCGATTGCGAGAACCGCTTTGGGGAGTTTCTGGCCGTGGGTGGATGCGCCGTCGCGCTGCCCACGGGCGAGCATGACGCTGCACCAGATTACCTCACTCAGGAGGGTAGTCTTATTCCGCGGGTTGAGACCCTCTACGCATTGTCCGGCGCCGGGGACTTCTCCACCATGGTGCGCTTCGATGCTCTAAGCGAAGGATCGCAAAAGGTGGGAATGTCAGACTTGATAACGACGCTGCTGGATTTTTCCTCTGCTTCTGCTATTGGATTTGTGGTTCTCGCAGAAACCGCGTGCATCGTCGGTGCCAGCCTGCTGAAGTCACCGGCACTTGGGCCTCTGGATCACGCCGTACCGGGTGTACGGGACTGGCTTTCATTTTCGACTGAGCGGGTAAGTGACAAGAGCCTCGCGCTGATCATCGGTGTGGCGGGTCGCGATGTTTCTGGAGAAACCGCCGAGTTCCTTCGCCCTCTCCGGCCGGGTTCAACGATTTATGCTCACGTGCATGCTGCGGTGTTTAACTACCGTCCTGTGCAACGAGGTGAACTGCCGTTCGCAGGCACCATCTCCAACACTATCGCCGCGTCGAATCCGAAAGCTTTGCTACACCTGATTGCCGACTCGCGGCCTTATGACGGAGTAGGAGAAACGGATTTGTCCCGCGGTGCATGCTGGATGGGGCCACTCACAACTTTCGCGCGTAGATGAGGCCTGCATGACTTTACTGATTGGCGCAATGACTCTGGGATTGATCCTAGCCCTGCTGGCGCTGGGCGTGTACGTGAGCTACCGCATCTTCAATATCCCCGACATGACGGCAGAAGGCACCGTCACGCTGGGAGCATCAGTGGCCGCCGTAATGATGGTCAACGGCCACAATCCTGCATTTGCTACCGCCGTCGCGACTCTCGCCGGCACCGCCGCGGGCGCCATCACCGGCCTGCTCGCTACGAAATGCAAAATGAACCCGCTGCTCAGCGGGATTTTGGTTATGACCGGACTCTACAGCGTAAACCTGCATATCATGGGTAAGAGCAATGTTCCGTTGCTCGAAACCGAAACGTTTTCTACCTATGCAGAGCGTTTCGGGACCCGCCTCTTCGGCAGTACGGGCAATCTCCACGTTGGCGGTTGGCCGGTAAGCGAGCGCGACGCATCGATGCTAGTAGCGATTCTGCTGTTGATCATCATCGTATCTTTGCTCCTGTATTGGTTTTTTCGCACCGACGTGGGTACTGCTATGCGCGCCAGCGGCGATAACCCTTACATGATCTGCGCCCTCGGTGTGAGTGTGGATGCCGCTATCATCTTTGGCCTTGCAATGTCCAATGGCCTCATCGGCCTGTGTGGCGCGCTCATGGCACAGTACCAGGGGTTCGCCGACGTGCAAATGGGTGTTGGCATGGTTGTGCTCGGCATCGCCAGCGTCATCATCGGAGAGTCGCTTGTGGGCACACGAGCGGTTGGATTGCTCATTACCGGAACCGTGATGGGCTCGGTGCTGTTCCGACTGCTTGTGGCTATTGCCCTGCGCTGGGGACTAAATCCCAACGACCTAAAGCTCATTACCGCGGTATTCGTTTTCGCGGCTCTCGTCATGCCAAACTTTGCCCGGCGGATCAAATTCAGCCGGCCCGCGCTTATCAAACCGGCCGACGCATATGCTGCAGATTGACCACATATCGAAGACGTTTAACTCGGGTACGCAAAATGAAATGCGTGCACTGTGCGATGTCTCTTTGACGGTTCCCAACGGCTCATTCCTAATCGTGCTGGGCACAAACGGTTCCGGCAAATCCACTTTGCTCAATGCCATCGCGGGCGTCTTCACGCTTGACTGCGGGAAGATCACTGTCGCTGGACACGAGATTACTCAGTGGCCAGAGCATCGGCGTGCCCGCCTGATCGGGCGCGTCTTTCAGGACCCTTTCCGTGGCACCGCGCCCACAATGTCAATCGCCGAAAACCTGGTGCTAGCTTCGCGTAGGGGTCGTCGGCGTGGGCTGGGTGTAGCTGTGAATCGTCGCTCCATCGGTGAGCTACGCGATCGCATTCGCCCACTTAACATGGGCCTCGAAGACCGACTGCACAATCCAATCGGCAGTCTCTCGGGAGGCCAGCGACAGGCGCTTACCCTACTCATGGCTTCCTGGCTCAAGCCTGAGTTGTTGCTCCTCGATGAACATACCGCAGCCCTGGATCCTAAAACTGCCGACCAGGTAATTCGGCTCACTCACGACATCATCGCGCTCGACAAACTTACGACCCTAATGGTGACGCATTCCATGCAACAGGCGGTCAACCTGGGCGAGCGCATTGTGATGATGCACAAGGGGCGGATTTTGCACGACCTAACGGGTAGCGCACGAGCCCGAGTCCGTCCCGAAGATCTGTACCGCCGCTTCGAAGATGTCCGGCGCCGCGAGCAACTCGATGACGACGTCGCTAAGATGCTAGCCGCCACCTATATCTAAACGCCGCGTGGTTCGACCGCCATATCAGTGACCACGGGCCAGGAACGCTTCAGCTTTCCGGAGCACAAGGGACAAGGTACTTATTGGAGGTGCTGCAATGAGAATAGGAGTTCTTGGTGCCGCATTCCTGGTTTTGTCGCTGACTGGTTCGATTGCGGAGGACGTTTCTCTGAGTGAAAAAAAAGGTCCCTCCATTTGGGGTTCCCGAAAGTTTTGGGAAACCCGTCTATCCCACTCTGAACTTGAAGATGCGAAATCCTCACCTAAGGCAGAGCGCCACGTATCCATGCGCGGAATATTACTTCAACTCTGGATACTTGCACTCGGCGCTCTGCACTCGCGTTGAGGCTCAGCCAAGACGCTGTTCATGCTTCTGTTATGGCACGTGCGGCGGAGCAACATAAGGCGGCATATAGTAAGAGGTTGACTGTTTGGAGAAGACGTATGCAGAATCATGCCGTAGCACTCAAAGTCACGCCGTTTGTGCGGATCGAATGTAAGTTCTGGCTCACGGATGATGGCTGGAATGGAAGCTGCGGACAGCCTTCCATCACTGTTCAGGCGGGTAGCTTTGAACACGCTAAGTCTGAAATGGAAATCGCGCTGGGGAAATATGTTGAGTCGGTTCTACGCGAATCCCAGCGAACAAATACCGGACAGGCTGCTTAAAGCTGACTGTCGAAATATCTCCATATCACTCATTGACCTCAAAACCGGCCAACGACAGTTCCTTAGATCCGCTGTCCGGTAATGGACAGACATTTCCGCCCGCGAACATTGACCCGCTCGAATTGTATGCGCCTGCAATAGATCAAGTCCGTGCATTTCAACAGAATGGAGGAATTTGTGGTCTGGCCGGACGTTTGCACATATAAGTGCAGGGTTGTTCGAGGCAGAATTAAACAGCAAAAGACGATTGCCAGATTGTCTGCCACTTCGATCCCATAGTGGCGCTGATACGAGTGAGGCATCCTATGGCAGAACTACTTCAAAACACTCGGTATGCGCTAAGGCAACTGCGCAACAGGCCAGAATTTGCCACCGTTGCCGTAATCACATTGGCGCTGGGGATCGGTGCAAACACCGCGTTGTTCTCGATTGTGAATGGAGTCTTATTTAGTCGGCTGCCATACCCCGAACCTGAACGGCTCGTGACGTTGAGCGAGAGCAAACCAAATTTTGAATACGGATCTATCTCCTATCCGAACTTTCGAGATTGGCAAAAGGAGAACCGAGCATTCTCCGCGCTGGCAATTTATCGCAGCACCGCCTTCAGCCTGACCGGTAGTGGAGAACCGATACAGGTGAGCGGAGAGTTTGTTTCCGGGGATTTGTTTTCCATTCTGGGCGTGACGCCACTCGTGGGGCGAGTGTTCGTCTCGGGAGAAGACGAAGTTGGCCGCGCCCCAGTTGCTCTGATAAGCGCCGGACTTTGGCAGCGGACGTTTAGTTCAGCTTCAGACATTCTTGGCAGGACTCTGATGCTCGACGGTCGAGACTTCACCGTCGTTGGCGTAATTCCTACCGACTTTCATTTTGCGGCGCCGTCGTTTCCTGAGCGGCGAGATGTGTTCCTTCCCATAGGGCAGTGGAGCAACCCGTTACTGCAGAAGCGCGGCGCCGGGCTCGGCATTCACGGAATCGGAAGGCTCAAACCCGGCGTCAGCATTGAGCAGGCACGTACTGACATGGGCCGCGTTACCGGCAATTTGGCAGCGGCATTCCCAGTGGTGAACAAAGGAATCGGCGCGAGCGTGGTTCCGCTCAAGGAGCAGGTGGTTGGTGCAGTCCGTCCTTTACTACTGATCTTGCTGGCTGCCGTCGGATGCGTGCTCCTGATCGCGTGCGCAAATGTGGCCAACCTTTTGCTCGCGCGCTCGACTGGCCGTGCCCGCGAATTTGCGATCCGGACTGCCTTGGGAGCGAACCGTCAGCAAGTTATTGGGCAGCTTCTCACTGAAAGCGTTCTGCTGGCGGTAATCGGTGGAACTCTCGGGCTAATGTTGGCTGCGTTGGGAACGCGGGCGGCGCTGGGAATTCTGCCAAGTGCTCTGCCACGCGCGGAAGCGATTGGCATCGACGCAAATGTTCTGGTCTTCACCGCCCTCATCTCTCTCGGCTCCGGTGTTCTCTTCGGCTTGACTCCAGCTCTCAGGACTTGGAGCGGCAACGTGCAAGAAGCGTTGCAAACCGGAGGTCGCGGGGGGAGCGGAACACGCCATCGCGCACAGAGCGTGTTCGTAGTGACGGAAATGGCGATCGCGCTGGTGCTCCTCTCAGGCGCAGGACTGATGATTCGAAGCCTGGTACAACTCTGGCGTGTCGATCCCGGTTTTGATCCTCATCAGGTTTTCAACTTTGGGATCTCGCTTCCTCCTTCGATGATGTCGGCCTCCCCGGATGCGGTGCGAGTTTCCTTTCAGGAGCTTGATCGGCAATTCGCGGCGATTGCGGGGGTTGAAGCCGTCTCCCAAACCTGGGAGTCGCTTCCGCTGGCTGGCGATGATGAAAACCTTATCTGGATCGAGGGGCAGCCAAAGCCCGCCACCGACAATGACATGAAGTGGGCCATTCATTACGTGGTCGGCCCCGATTACCTGAAAGTGATGCGCATTCCGCTTCACCGAGGCAGATTCATTACGTCCGAAGACAACGATCGTTCTCCGCGTGTAGCTGTCATCGATGACGTTTTTGCCGCGCAATACCTTCCGAATCAGGACCCCGTCGGAAGGCGTTTTCATTTGAATGGAGCCGATGAGTTGACTGAGATCATCGGTGTAGTCGGGCACGTCAAACAATGGGGGCTTGACACCGACGACACAAATTCTCTTCGAGCCCAGTTCTACGTTCCATGGATGCAGATGCCCGACCAGTACATTGCCGGCGTTCCATCCGGCGCTGGAATTGTACTTCGCGCGCGTGGGGCAGATGGCGGAATATTCGACGCCATTCGTCGCGTCAGCGCGCAAATGAGCAATCAGCAGGTAATCTACGGCATGCAAAGCATGGACGATCTGATCGCAGAATCGCTGGCCAGTCGGCGTTTCTTGATGATTCTCCTTGCCGTCTTTGCCTCGCTCGCGCTGGTGCTCGCAAGTGTCGGGATTTATGGCGTCATTTCCTATGTCGTCGGACAGCGGACCCAGGAGATTGGTGTTCGTATGACTCTCGGCGCCGATCGCCGTGAAATTCAGGGGCTGATCTTGCGTGCAGGCGGACGACTTGCAGTCCTCGGAGTTGCAATTGGTTTGGTCACTGGCCTTGCCTTCACGCAGGTGGTGTCGCGTCTGTTATATGGGGTAACAGCAACCGACCCGCTCACCTTAACCGGAGTTTCGCTTGTGGTTGTGTGTGCGGCACTGCTTGCCTGCTATGTTCCCGCCCGCCGCGCAGCCAACATAGATCCGATGGTGGCGCTGAGATACGAGTGAGGAAGTTTAGGACTGCCTTGCTCCGAATTCTGCGCGCACGCCGGAATCGTTTGCTCCTGTCGGGAGCGAGGAGTGTTTGAATTGTTTCGCCGCCGTTCGTTTTGTCATTCTCAGGATCTTAGGCACTTCGGCCTTATTTTGATGCCTTAGGGGGATAGAGTTCGATTAGAGATGACTGTTGATAATGTATGGTCCGCGGCCGGACTGCAAGAGGATTGAAGTTGAGCGAAGCAACAGTCTGCGTAAATGTATCCGGCCTCTAATGTCGAGTGACTGTCCGGGTACTCGATGATGATCCGCGCGCGTCGGTCCTGATAAAGCTCGCGGTCACTAGGACGCATTATCGTCGCCAGGTTTTCCGACACGCCGTTGGACTGTTGTTTCGTCTCCTTTTCTCATCAGCAGAGCTTGGGGGAACTTACTTCAAAGTTCGCCGCGGTGGCGGTGGGAAAGTGGAAAGCGTCTTATGCTTTCCAAGCGTAGCGTCTTTTCCACTGCCATCATGCTGCCATTTGCAGCGGCGGATGCCGGTAATCTCGACTGCTGGATAAAACCGCCCAGGCCATGCGCGCCAACTTATTTGCGATCGCGAACACAACTTTGTTGCGCGGGGCACGCTGGGCAAGTCGATGTACCCACTGTCCGAAGCCTGCGGTGTCGTACTTGATGCGAAACAGCACGGCCCGAGCGCCGTGGATTAGCATGCGTCGCAGATAAATGTTGCCGCGCTTGCTGATGCCCAACAGCTTCTGTTTGCCTGCGGTGGAGTATTGCCTGGGAACGACGCCCAGCCAGGCGGGGAAGTCACGCCCTCGCCGAAAAGCAGCTCCGTTGCCGATGGCGGCCACGGTGGCGCTGGAGACCAGCGGACCGAAGCCGGGAATTTGGCGCAGCCGCCGGCAGAGCGGGTTCTCTTCGCTGATGCGCTCGATTTCCTGCGTGACTGCCTGGTTGTCATGATCCACTTGTTTCCACTCCAGCCACAAGCGTTCCAGCAGCCAGCGCAGACGCGAACTTAAGGTCTGCTCGGCGTCTTCAATCACCTCCGGCAGCTTCTTGCGAAGTTGTGTCGGCCGCACCGCAAACGTCATGCCGCGTTCCAGCAGAAATCCACGGATCTCATTGATCAGAGCGGTGCGACGCTGCACCAGTCGATCTCGGACGCGATGCGTGGTTTGCACGTCGAGCTGTTCTTCGCTCTTGATCGGCACGAAGCGCATGTTCTGTTTGTCCATCGCTTCGGCGATCGCCTCCGCATCGATAAAGGCGTTCTTAATTGATTTACGGTAGGACTTTATAAATTGGGCAGGAATCAAGCGTACATCGTGCCCCTGCTCTCGCAATCTGGCTCCCAGGAAGTGCCCTCCCGAACATGCTTCCAGGCCAACCAGCGATAGCGGAAGATTCGCTGTATAGGCTAACAACTGCGCACGTGAGAGCTTCTTACGAAGCAAAATCGTACTGCGCTCTCCCAATGCCACTCGATGAAAGGTAGTCTTGCCCAGATCGATACCGATGGATGCGATGTGCATTGCGATGATCCTCCTGAACTGCCGAGTTATGCTACTCGGCGGCGGACCATCTCATTAATCTCCATATCACTCGTTGACATGGAAAAGGCGAATGGAAGGCGCAAAGTTGTGATATCCCTGTTCTCGACAGTTAACAAGATGCGAACTAAATGCCGCACCTTACCCGGTAGCGACACGCGAATCATAATGGTTCTGCTGCTCGATAATCTCCCCCCTCTCGATGAGAAATGCGTCGAGTACATAAAGCGTCTTGCCGTTCGCAAGGCTAATCTCTGCCTGCCCGGCAGACCAGCCACCGTCACCGCCGTAGTAGCGTATGAACCTAAGACCGATGACTGTGGGAAGAATGCCATCGAAAAATTCACGGATCGATTTGCGTCCGCGGATCAGAGCGTTCTCCCCTCCTGCGGGATTTAGTGGCGTACGCAGGGTCGCGTCCTTCGCCCACGGGACTCGCGACATGTTTTTGGCTGCGATTCCGTCGAAGTAAGCCTTCACACTCTGCTCTCGTGTATCGTCGCTCATAATTGCTTCTCCTCAGTTTCCGGACGGTTTATTGCGACAGCCCCGCAAAAGGGCTCCCGTACCGCGCTTGGCCCGGCGCTATCGAACGCGCACTACAATTCTCGATGATCCACCAACATTAGTTGCACGGCAGCCAGTTGCCCCAGATTTAGCTTTCGTGTAAGCTCCGTCCCGCTGGGCTCCTCTGTGTGATCCGTTCGGAAGCTCTACATGAGAGATGCCGTCGCAGTCACGAGGCCAGACCCATCCACTCGGGATTGGTTCGGTCTTGCTTGGAAGAGCACCGCTTGGGCAATGCTCCTCGGTTCCATTGTTTATTATGTCCGCCGCGATGCGCTGCACTACTTTTTTCACTACACGCCGCAAAGTTTTAAGGCTTTCTGGCCCGACCGGATTCTGATCCTCACACATGTCACCTGCGCAATCACCATGATTTTTACAGGGCCATCTCAGTTCTGGACAGGCTTTCGAATGCGTTATTTAACGTTCCATAGATGGCTTGGCCGCATTTTCCTGGTATCAGGAACGTTTGTCGCATCGTCGGCGATTTATCTGGGGCTGCATCCGCGAACTGGCGGAATCGTCATGGGCATTGGTCTTTCCTTGAACGGGCTATTCTGGCTGGCCGCAGCGGCAATGGCCTATTATGCGATCCGTCTGAAAAACATCCCGCAGCATAAAGAGTGGATGATTCGTACTTACATTCTCGCCTGTAACGGGATCGTCGGTGATCGGATACTCGCCAACATACCCATCTTGGTTCGGAAAATCGGCATCGATGCTGTGAACGATCTGAGTGGATGGCTGCTTTGGGCGGCTCCACTGATGATCGCAGAGGTTATTATCCAGCATCGCCGGCTACGAAAAATGCGCCGTCCGAACATGAGTCGCGTCTAGCTAATCGGTAAGTGATTTACCCGTGCAGTTTACCTCTGTTTCGCCGGCACAAACGTCTCACCGCACCACGGCCACTCTAGACGCTGCCCGTCAACCCGCTTGAGTTCGTCCGGCTCAATCCGAGCAGAGCAGCGAGTACAGACAATAGCTAAGGACGCCCAAATCTTATCCAGAGCTGGGGGTTCATGTCGCATCGTGCGAGGGGTCGTTCATTTCGTTTGTTCAAGTCACGGGTTGATGACGATCGTGTAATTCGTGCTTCCCTGGGCCGAGGGCGTTGCCGAATCCGTGACCGTCACCACTACGTCGGACGTGCCGGCAGCGGGAGTTCCGTTGATAACGGGAACACGCACGCATCCGGATGAGCACCCCCGATCAAGAGCGAAGACACATGGAGGCCAGGTGGTAGGGAGGAGCCCGCCGCGGCGGCCCAAGTAAAGCTATATGGTTGCGTTCCTCCAGCCAAAGAGATAATTGCGTTCACCCCCACACAAGTGAGATGGTTCACGCCTTCGTACTACACCGACGGCCGCGAACGAGCACAACTGCTCGGTGACTCAAGTCAGGGGGACCATGTATCGATCGTGCGAAGATCCCCGCCGGCAAACGTGTCAATGCGCATACGCATCCGCAGGATGAAGCGGTCACCGTCATCGAAGGAACCTGGTATCTGGGTGAAGGAACGGAGTTCGATTCAACAAAGCTGAAAAGTTACCCCGCGGGCAGTTTCATCCTCATCCCCGCCGGCGTACCTCATTTTGTTGCGACGAAGGAAGGTGCCGTGATCATTCAGCTCAGCGGCCACGGCAAATTTCAGACGGATTATGTCGAGAAATAGAAGGCGCTAGGCGTGACTGATCTGGAATGCCGAAAACCCGCGGCTGATAGCACGGCGGGAACATCATTGTCGTAATATCTCCGCCATATCACTCATTGGGGCAGGTCTGGGCGAAGATTATCATGTTGGTGGCTGAGACAGGCTGTGGGGAGAAGACGTATGGGGAATCATGCCGTAGCACTCAAAGTCATGCCATTTGTGCGCATCGAATGCAAGTTCTGGCTCACGGATGACGGCTGGAATGGAAGCTGCGAACATCCTTCCATCACTGTTCAGGCGGGTAGCTTTGAACACGCGAAGTCTGAAATGGAAATCGCGCTGGAGAAATATGTCGAGTCGGTTCTACGCGAATCCCAGCGAACAAATACCGGACAGGCTGCTTAAGCTGACTGTTGAGATATCTCCATATCACTCATTGAGGCGCGGTCGTCAGGTTAAAACAAGTTGGCTCATTGGACGACGCATGTTCCGATCGTAAGACCTGCTTTCTGTAAAGAGCTAAATCGAAACGCTGTAGCAGGTCACTGCTGCACGAAGTCCACGTAACCGTGCCGCTGCAGGAATTTAAAATAACCCACCCAGTCAAAATTATTTTGCGGGCCCAGTTCCATTTCCGTGTTTTGGATGACCTCGGCTAGATTGCGTTTGCCATCGCACCAGTAAAGTGCTGCCATAGTTGGCGACCAGAAGCCGCTGTCAGGAAATCCTTCCCGCTGACTCTCCGGGATCTCATCCAGTGGGAGAGCGCCCATTCGCTTGCGGCGAACGATGATCTTTTCGGCTTCGGGACCGAAGTTGGGGGCCATCGGCTGTATCGTTCCCAAATGCAGTTGCGTTGCACGATCCTTGACGGCGCCTTCGATCCGCACTTTCTGCGCAGCGGCAAAGGAGGCAAGCGCGGCCAGCTCCTGCTGGAGATCGGCGGCCTGTTTGACCGCCTTGGTTTCGCGCGCCAGGTTGTAATCGACGCGAGCCTTCTCCCAATAAAGCAGATGGCCCAGGCTGTCGGCGTCCTTTGCCGCAGCCACCAGGTCCAGGCTGTTTGCCGTCCCCGAATTGATCTGATCGTATCCGCGCTCCACAGCTAACTCAGCCATCCAGTGCATCTGCTCCGGTCCCGCCGATGCCAGAAAGTATGCGTAAGCCGCATTCATGACGGCGAGGTCGCGCAGGGATTTGGGGTCGACCTGGGCGGGGGTATCGAAGCTGGTGTGGTGGGCAGGGATTCCGTGGCCGCTATTCACCGAGGTCGTGGGAATACCGATCATCGACTCTCCGAGGTCATCGTCGGTTCCGCCGTAGTACGCGCCCCGGTTGTACTCGCTCCATAAATGGGGGCGGCGCACCATGGGGAAATATTCCGCGGCAAGGCGCACAGTAAATGCATCCACAAAAGAACTAGCCGATTGCGGATTCATGGACCAGATGAACTGCGTTCCTGCCAAGTACTGCCATCCGGCAGGTGTGTCGATGCACATGGCGGCAATGGTTCGCTTGGTTCGATCCTTGTGGGCATCGAGATACGCGAGCGTGCCATAGCGCTCGCCCATGGCCAGCAGGCGGATGGTCCGCTTTGGCCTGGGTAATTTGCCTTCCTTAATTCAGCCGGTTGAGGGTGGTAGTGGCTTCAAGAATGGATGCGACGCCGCTGGAGTTATCGTTGGCGCCCTCTTCATATAAATGTCCGAGTGAGAGCACTTCCTCCGCGCCAGGACCGTCGGTGCCGAGAATGACGCCGCTCACATACGGATACTTCCCTTCGTAGTAACGGGTGTCAACGTTGGCGCGGAGCTTCACTGGCCCTTTTTGCAGCAACTCATTTAGATATTGCTCCTGTCGCGGCGTAATGGAGAAACACACCGTAGGCGTGTCATTTTTATTGAAGGCCCAGCCGTTATCTCCGAAATCGTTCTCCCAGTCGCGCTCGTCCAACAGCGTCCGGTTCACGCTGCTCTCGCGAACCATGCCCAGCGCACCGGCCTGCTTCAAATCGGTCTTGGACATGCGGCGGCCAAGCACCCACTTGCCTTTCAGGTCCGCATTGCGAATGTCCTTGGGCCGCAGCACGAGCTCACCCTCTACGCCTCCCGGTGGAGTGGGACCGCTCCACTGGCACAGCGAGGTAGGAATTTTCTGATAGTCGGCAAGAACGCGCATATCCTCTGGGACCTGAGGCGAGACGATTTCCAACGTGGCAGAATGCGCGTCCCACGCCATCGGCTGCGTCCAAAAGCCGTTCTGCGTCACACCGTCGGCGGGCCCCTGGCCTATCTGGACGTCGTCCAGTCCTGCCTGCCGCATCATCTCCGCGACATTCTTTGCGGTCTGCTGAAATCTGGCAAAGTCAAAATAGCGGTCGGTGGCCCACATTGCCTCCATGTTCGTAAAGGCTTCCGTCGAGTTGACGTTGGCCAGCAGCAGCTTCAGCAGGTCAGTGACAGGACTCGGGCCCGAGGGGCCGGGGTCGTGTCCCGAGATCGCGTGTTCGGCGGTGGCGAGGGCGGCTGGCGTTGGCGCGGGAAAAGAAGCAGGAGGCGCGGACGAATCGGCGGCGCGCCCGCTGGTGCCGGTCTGTCCCCAAACCAGACTGACACTTATCAGCAGGAACAGAGCGAGTCGTTTTTCAGACTGAATTTTCACGAGCCGCATTATCGGGATCAATCCCCCTTCAATGCAACGTCATCTTTAAATTCCATATTCAAAATCAGGATCGATGCTAATCGAAACCAAAAGGTGGACCAGCCCCTGCCTAAATCCAGTGACGCTCGAAACGCAGCAACTCCTGCCGCAGGTGCCATAGCTTACACTCAAACCACATGCTCAACCGGGGCCATGCCTATACCACAATCATCAGCAGCAAATATCACGGACGAACCCTGCTTTCACACCTGGCAAGCCTTTACCCACACTCAACCCCACAAGCCTGGCAACAAAAACTGAACAATTGCGAAGTCACCGTCAACGGCGTCACCGCCGACCGGAAGCGAATCGCTCATTTCAGGCCAAACCCTTGTCTGGAACCGTCCACCCTGGATCGAACCAGACACTCCTCAGCACTTCGAAGTCCTGTTTAATGACGCCCATCTGTTGGCCGTCAACAAACCTGGCGGGCTGCCCACTCTCCCCGGCGCCGGCTTCATGGAAAACACCCTGCTGCGCCTGGTGCAAAAGCAAACCCCCAACGCAAACCCTGTCCACCGGTTAGGCCGAGCCACTACCGGCATCGTCCTCTTCGCCAAAACACCGCAGGCGGCCTCTAAACTATGGCGCAGACTGGAACACACCCAGAATTCAAAAAATCTACCGGGCGCTGGCTCAAAACGTTGCACAGCACGACGCCTACGAAATTCTCACACCCATCGGCCTTGTACCGCACCCGCTCATCGGTTCGGTGTGGGCCGCCAACCCAAGTGGCAAGCCGTCAAAGTCATTGGCGAAGGTGATCTCACGCACTACAAGCACCACAACATTTGAGGTAAGCCTAAATTCGGGCCGCCCTCATCAAATCAGAATCCATCTGGCATCCATCGGCCATCCCCTGGTAGGCGATCCTCTGTACGGCTTAACCGGCCAGCCTCTTGAAAATCTCCCCGGCCTCCCGGGCGATGGAGGATATTTCCTGCACGCCCAATTTCTAAAATTCCACCACCCCATCACCGGAGAACAAATCAATCTTGAGGCAGCTTTGCCGTCTGGATTCTCATTGCATCAGTAGGTTCACGGCGGACAGAAAAACCGGGGACAGACGGAACGTTTCCCAGTTTTTAGGCGAATGGAAATTGGTGAATGTCCCGTCTGTCCCCGGTTTTTCTCCCAATAGGCAAGATCTTGTGATCACGCTCGCAGCGCTAGACCGTCCAAGATAGTGGGCCGACATGTTCGCTCTCACTATTTGGGACGAGACGTCTCATCTCGAGTGTGCGTGGGCCTTGCAGCGGAAAGAAGGAGTTACAGCATGGGAAATATTAGCCGTCGCGATTTTCTGGCTGTGGCCGCGGTGCTTGGTGCGGAAGCGGCTTGGGGTCGCTCATTCTCGACTCCCTCGAAGATTTCCTGGCGCGAGCGTCGCGACCTTTTCCCGGAAGGTGTAGCCTCCGGCGATCCCGACAGCAACAGCGTATTGCTGTGGACCCGGCGCGCCCCGCAGCCTAAACCGGCCGAGGAATTGATCGTCGAAGTGGCGCTCGACCAGACGTTCCAGCGTGTGATCGCAACTCAGAGAGTGTCGATTTCGGCGGAGGCGGATTGGACCTGTCGTGTGCTGGTCGGAGGACTGAAGCCGGCCCAGGTCTATTGGTATCGCTTTACCGATCCTGAGGGTTCCGGCAGCCGCCTCGGCCGCACCATCACCGCGCCTGCCGATGATGATTCTCGGCCGGTACACTTCGCGTTCGTCAGTTGTCAGAACGCAAACCTCGGAGCGCAGAACGCGTACCGAAGAATGATCTTCGAGGATGAGCACGCTTCTGAGCAGGACCGGCTCAGCTTTGTTCTGCACCTGGGCGACTTCATATACGAGCTGGTCTGGTATCCGGAGGACCGCGCCACTTATTACGACCGCAAGGTGAGGGAAATCGTTCGTTATCCTCAAGGAGAGAAAATTCAGGACTTCCACATCCCAGTGACGGTGGATGACTACCGTGCTGTGTATCGCAGCTACCTGCATGATCCCGACCTCCAGGACGCTCGTGCCCGCTGGCCCTTTGTTCCCATGTGGGATAACCATGAGTACAGCTGGCAAGGATGGCAAGCCTTGCAAGTGTTCGACGGCAAAACGCGCCCCGCGCAGACGCGCAAGGTTGCTGCCAACCAGGCATTTTTTGAGTATCAGCCCGCGCGTATGGTGAAGAGCGGTGGTCCCTCGTCGAAGAGTTCAACCCACCTAAGGTTAAGGATGCCCCGGTCACTGTTTTCGATGAGCATGGACTCGGGCAGGAGGCCAACAATCTTGCGGCGATCAATAGTCTGAAGGGATACCGGTCGCTCCGCTGGGGCCGGAACGTGGAGCTCATTATCACCGACGAGCGAAGCTACCGATCGGAGGACCCCGGAAGCAAGTTCGATGACGCAGATTTCTTTAATAAGGACTATTCGCAGTTCGTGCCTGAGGAGGTGCTTGAGATAATCGATGGCGGTCGGGATTACAACGGGGGCAAACCGCCCGACACCATCCGTTTCGGGGACCAGCAAGTTCCGAACATCCGTAAGGCGGATCCCGCGCAGACCCTGCTCGGAGCCGAGCAAAAAGCGTGGTTTCTGGAACGACTGCGGAATTCGAAAACTACCTGGAAGATCTGGGGAAGCACAACTTCGACGCTGGATATGCGCGCCGACCCGCAGAACCTTCCTCCAGGGATGGTTGCAAGCGCCTGGCCCGGTGCTGGGTATGCCAGCTTTGGCGGCGGGGACGTCAGCACTGCCTATCAGGAGCGCGGTGAAATTTACGATTTCATTCAAAAGCATGCGATTACGGGGTTTGCCACGGTGGCGGGCGACCGGCATAGCTTCTGGGCTGGTTTATCGGCGAAGTCTCTCCCGCCGAAGCCCTTTGACCCCGTAGGTGTGGCATTCGTGGTTGGATCAATCTCCGCGCCCGGAATGGTGGAGTCAATGGAACATCACCTGCCCAAAGACGCTCCGCTGCGGGCTCTGTTCCTCGGGCAAGGTCCTGGTGACAACCGTCCGCAACCCACTATTAATATGCTGGTGCGTCACGGTGTTCGGTCATGCCTGGAATATGCGAAGAGTGGTGACGTGCAAAAGGCACGCCAGCTTTCCAACCGGGATTTGTCACCGCACTTGTCGTTTGTTGACATGGGCGGCCATGGCTATTCGGTAGTGCACGCAGCAGCGGACCGGCTGGAGACGGATTTCATCTGCCTGCCGCGTCCCATCGTTCGCCAGGACCAGCCGGATGGCGGACCTATTCTCTATCGGGTTCGACACGCTGCAAGGCTCTGGCGCAAGCACGAACGTCCGAATCTCGAGCAGAAGGTGATAGAAGGCAATCCGGCGTTCTCGATTTAGGGATCGGCTAACAGGAAAATCGCTCCCACGTCGGGAGGTTAAATGCTCTAGGGAAATTCGGGGACAGACGGATGTAACCCCAATCGTGGTCATGCAACGAACGTTGTATTGCTGGCCGACCAACGGCATGCGGGTATGTCCTGGCTGAATCGAGCTCAGTTCCGTCTGTCCCCGAATTTGTTCGTTGCATTACGTTCAGATCTCGCGCATGCCAATCATCCAAAACTCCAACTTCTTATTTCGCCTGCGCTAGCTTCGTAACGGAGCCGGCAAGACGACGCTATTTCGTATGGTGGTCGGCGAGGAAACACCTGACGGAGGGCACGGTCTCTGTCCCCAAGAAGTTGACGATCGGCTACTTTCGCCAGGATGTCGAGGAAATGCAGGGCCCGTTCGGTGCTGGATGAAGCGATCGCAGGCAGCGGACGCGTCGGCGATCTACACCACGAACTCGAAGCCTTGCAGCGGGAAATGTCCGACCCCGACAAGGTGGATGACATGGACCGCATCCTCGAGCACTTCGGTCACGTTCAGGAGGAGTACGAGCATTTAGGCGGTTACGCGCTCGAATCACAAGCCCGTGAAGTGCTCCACGGTCTGGGATTACAAAGACGATCAGATTGACGGCGACGTGGGTGCTCTCTCCGGCGGATGGAAAATGCGGGTTGCGATGGCACGGGTCCTGCTCGGAATGCCGGATGTATTGCTGATGGACGAACCAACGAACCACCTCGACATCGAATCCTTGCGGCATAGACAATATTGACCGGGAACCCAGCCAAGCGTGGAGCCCAGACATTGTCCCAGTGGGGTTCGATGACATGGGGAATGCATGTCAGAAAACCAGGCGTTGTTGCTTGATTCGACGTGACGCACCCTCCTGTTTGGAAAATGCCGATTTTTTTTTTTTTTTTTTTTTTTTTTTTTTTTTTTTAAAAAAAAAATTTTCAACAGTTTTTGGATTCTGAGCGGAGGACAGGAAAATGAAAGTTAACCTGAAATCTCCCGGTTTCTCGGCACTTCGTGAGTAAACTCTGGAGCAGAAGTGCAGCAGAAAATCGCACACAAGCAGCGACGCCGTATTGCGCTTAATTGAAATGCTGTTCGCATGACAACCAGCATCCCGAATTCAGTTTCTGTTCACGGTCCGCAGCGACTCGCCGGTGCAGTGCCACATTTTTCGCTGACGGTGGCCTTGCTGTCGTTCTGCTCCTCCGACCTATGCCGCTGGCCTGATCTCGCTCGTGGTCGTGCCCCTCTTACCGATCACATTCAAGGCCAGTGGAATGGTGGTAAGGATACCGACCAGTGTCAGAGCCATTCCCGCCGCTTTGCGTTGGTCATTGTTTAGTTTGCTGGAAAGCAAGAGACCGATCCCAGCGCCTAGTGCAACACGGGTTCCAGCGATAAGCATGATCTCTGCGATCGTAAGCTTTCGTTCAACCATGTTAATTTCTGCCTTTCTCCCCGCAACACAGGAGCGAGGAAAGCAATCTCTTTGGATGCGCAAACATAGGGATGCTGTTCCTCGCGGCTCATGTAAGTTCCGCCCGGTGACGAAGTCGCGCGGCTATGGACAGGTAGCACGGATACTGACAATTTACCACGTCCTCACAGGCTCCCCAGCTGTGGATTGAGCTTCGCCGAGGCATATCTGACGCGCTTTTAGCCTGTCAGCAGCCATTCAATACGCTTGCCAATTCCCGACGAGTCGCCTTATGCGACCCTCACCGGAGACTCCGGCGGCTTTGTTGCGTCCACCGCCGCTCCGATTGTTACCGGGTGGAGCGATCCAGTTCCCGGGCGGGTCTTTCACCCCGCTGTGGACCAGCGCCTTTTCACGGCACACTGCAATCGTTTGTTGACCTAAACCATCCCTGACGGCGTCGGAACTGACGTAACTTTGACGCTCCTCCCATGGAAGCTAGCATCCAGGATAGGGATGGGCTGGGTTGGAAACGCACAGTAGCAGCAAACTGCGGCGTAATCGAGTCCTTGTAAGCTCGCTTCCCGGAAGTGAAGTTTGAGGAATCTGGAGGCCGTGATGGGTTTACGTACCCGTAGCCGCAACGTTCTGCGCAACTCGATTCTTATTTTAGCGTCCCTGACGATCTCGGTGTTTGCATGGGGACAGCACCGGACGGAATCGGGGGAGCAGGTTGAGCACGGGAGTAATCGAGACCGCTCCAGTAACCAGGGCCACGCTGGCGCTCCCACCCATGGATCGGGTCCGAGCCACGAAAACTCGCATGGCCAAAGGGGTACTCCGGGCGCTCAGCCGGGCCGGGCCACGGGCGCTTCTGTGAGTCGTCCCGGGAACGACGGCGATCGCGGTGGGGACGCCGGCAGTCGCGCTGCGAACTCGCGTGGTAACCGTGGCGGAAACACGCCTGACAACCGCGGCCGAAACACTTCCGGCAGTCGAGGTATAAATCCCGGTGACAACCGTGGCGCATACACAGCGGGTAATCGCGGAGGTGAGAGCAACCGCCGAGCTCCCGGGCGCACCGTATCTCTGAGGGGCGGTGGGTCGGCGAACTTTCGACCGAACGGGCAGATCCGCATCATCAACCGCAACGGAATGCGGATTCAGCACAATCTCCGTGGGGGGCGCACCATCGTGACCGAACGCGGCGGAGTGCGGATCGTGACCAGGGGCGGAGGTCGCGGCTACGTGCAGCGGGCCTACGTCACGCGTGGAGGGCGTTCCTATTATTCGCGCACCTACTATAACCACGGGGTTTACCGGGTTGGAATCTATCGCGGCTACTACTACGGCGGCCGTCACTACTATGGCTACTATCCCAACTACTGGTATCACCCAGCCTTTTACGGGTGGGCGTATCGTCCGTGGGGCGCGCCGGTGTACTGGAGTGTGGGAATAGGTGGCTGGGGTTGGGGGCCCTGGTTCGGCTTTTACGGGGGATATTTCGCGCCCTATTCAGTGTATCCGTCGGCGGCGTTCTGGCTTACGGACTATGTGATCGCAGCGAATCTGCAAGCCGCTTACGAGGCCCGGGCCGAAGCCAATGCCGAAGCGGCGGGCTACGATGAGGGCTACAGGGACGGAGCAGGACAGGCAGCCAACTCCGGCCCGGTGACGCTAACTCCAGAAGTGAAGCAGGCGATCGCGGAAGAGGTGAAGGCACAACTGGCGGCGGAGCAACAACAGTCCTCCGACGGGCCGAGCGGTTCATACGATGGAAGGACACGGGATGGACAGGCGCCGGCTCCGGAACCCGCTAACGATGAAGTGCCACCGGCACTCGATCCCGCTCGGCGCACCTTTGTCGTGTCCAGCGATATCACGGTTATGTCCAATGGCCAGGAATGTGACCTCACTGCCGGCGACGTCATCACCCGGCTTACGGATACACCCGATGCTGGCCAGAGAGTTACCGCCAGTGTCTCGGCCAGCAAGAAGGGTGACTGCGGAGCGGGCAAACAGGTGGCAGTTTCCGTGGAAGATTTGCAGGATATGCACAACCGTTTCCAGGAACAACTGGACAGCGGCATGAAGGAGTTGGCGGAAAAGCAGGGCAAGAGCTTGCCGAAGGCCCCGGATACGGCTACCACGGCTGCCGGTGTACCGCCTCCATCGCCCGATACGTCCGCGGCCAAGGACCTGACCGATCAAGAGGAAGCAGCCGACGAGACCGAAACCCAGGTCGAACAGGAGAGCTCGGAGGGCCGGGAGCGGAGCGGTAGCGCGACACAACAGAGATACGCGCGTGTTGACGTGTGCCAGTCTGCAGGAGTATTCCCGGTTACACTCAAAACTCGATACCGGCCAGAAATCATTCGGACCAAAAGTGACACGCATGGGCTAACCGCCGGCTAGGAAAATATCCAGATATCGTCATATCGTCGTTCCGGATCGTGGGTTCCTTGACTGTCTAGGCAACGGATTTGCCGTCGGGACCAAAACGTCAGCAGATGCTGTCTTTAATTGATAAGCAGCCCAACAGTCGGCGGCAACCCACGATTCGCGGCCGGT
>CAWAXF010000007.1:0-176774 GCA_963785865.1 uncultured Acidobacteriota bacterium
GCGGAAGGAATCCAACCTTCAACCTACTGATTAAGAGTCAGTTGCTCTGCCAATTGAGCTACGCGCCCACAAGGGAAATTTCTCGGGTGGGACAAACAAAAATTATAACATTCACCTTGCATCGATGAAGACGCAACGCGGAGCGCAGCAAGCGTGAACGTAGGCACACTGTTCTTAGAGATGCCACACAGCCGCATCATCGGCCAAATCGGTGACTACGGACGTTGACGAGCTTCCGCGGCCAGAGCCGATTCGCGTGCCGCTGGACGGCGTGGCGGCAGACCATCCGGTGAGATCGGCGGCCGGTGCTCGACTGTGCCGATCACGGGAGCTTCTCCATCCCACCCGCGAAGGCGATCGAGGCAAAGCGTTGCTGGCCGCACATCTCATCGATCATGCGCTGCTGGCGAAGGCTGAGCACGGCGTGAGGAAGGATGTCAAAATGCCGGAACACCCACACCAAATATAACCGCTGCAAGAATGATGGCATTACATAGCGCGGAGATGGGCGTTTGTACTCGCACCACACCCTCCGCCAATTTCTCGATCAACATACCTGGGACCACCTGGAACCTGAGATTAACCAGAGCAATTCTAGGGCCGCAATTATGGCACTTAAGTACACGCATGCAAAGCCCTATTTCACTGAATCTAAGACAATCCTACTGAACCATCCCAGGATTTTGGGCGCCCCACAAATCATTCCTGGATTTTTACGCGGGGTAGAGGGAATTTTCCCCGGATACCTGGGTTGAGGCGAGCTAAATTGCGACTTCGGGGAGGATGTCCATGCGGCGAATCTGGGCCGCCACCCCAAATTCGGTGCCCTCGTCTTCGACCCGGACTACCGTTGCCTGGCAGCAGACCCAGCACTTCTCCCCTGACGTGAGTTCGGAGGAAGGATGAGGACGAGTTCGACCTCTGTTCCCTTCTCCATCTTGGAGTTGGTGTAAAGGAAGACACCGTTCGCGCTGACTTCACGGGTTTGAGCAGGAACTTCACCGCGCTCCGGCACACGCAAGCGAGTGGGGATACGGCCGGCAATTCTCGTTCCGCTGCGACGCTCGTTATTCATCCCTGCCTCAAAAGTGACCACCTACTCTACACCAATCCAGAATTCCGGACGAGGAAATTGGGCCAACCGTGTCTTCGCAACCTACCGACCCAACTTGACTACTAGCTTGTTGGCTTCCGGGAACGCGCCGCCGGCACCACCAAGGCCTGCTCCATAGTCGGGATGTTGGTGCCGCGGAGCTTAACCTCCATCTCGTGCACCTTCTCGGGTTGCGAGGTCCGGTAATAGGCCTGGACCAGCAACTCCATGCTCGAGGGATGTCCTCATCCTCTTCGAGATGGGCGATGGCTTCCTGGTATTTCTTAGAGTCCATCAGCAGAGTTCCAGCGGCGCCTTCGTAGGAAGCCTGGATCACGCGGTTGCGACTCTTGTTGGCCGAGGCCTCAAGTTCCTTCACGGTTTGTTCAGCTAGCGCCTGATTTCCGGCGTGAGCGGCACGGACTGCGCGATTGCGCCAAATGCGTGACAACTCCTCATTGCGATCGGAACTTGAGATGGCTGCCTGATGATGAAGCGCATCTTCGGCGAGCTTCAACTCGCGCAGCGCGCTGTTGTCGTCGGACTGATATTCCGCTTTGTGACGGTAGGCCTGCGCCTCTTGAAGTCCCTGCGTCTTAGCGTGGGCGTTGAGAGCGATTTCAGTAAACTGCTTGTCGGCTTCGGCGAAATCGCCTTCCCGCACGTACGTCATCGCCTTCTGCATGCTGTATGTGAGACGGTCGGCTTCGTTGTGAGCGAAGCGGATGGCCTTGTCGTATTCGCTGCGGGCTTGTTCATGGTTGCCCATTAAAGCGTAGGTGTCGCCTAGTCCGAGCTGCGAAGTAACAAAGTCCGGATCAATCTTGAGCGCGGCTTGATAGTGTTGCAGGGCGCTTTCGAACTGGCCTGCCATGCGCTTCAGTTCGCCGTAAGAATCCTGCGGATTAGGCTCGTTGGGCAGCAGCACGAGATAGCGATCCATGGCTGCGAAGGCTTTGTCGAACTCGCGGTGACGGGCTTCGACGTACGCGAGATCGTTGAGCGCTGCGGGGAAGTTCTTGTCAATCGCGAGCGCCTTCTGCATGAAGCGTTCAGCCTGATCGTCACCATTCTCGGCCATGAGCCAGTTGCCCGCGAGATACAGCAGATGCTTGTCTCGCGGATACATCTCGAGCATATCGTTCATGGCGGTAATGCCACCGATGAAGTCTCCTTCCTGCACCTTGGAAACCCAAGCCACCATCAACTGTTCGCCAGGCGTAGTCTTGGGAGCGAGCGCTTTAGCTTTTTCGCGCGCGGCGCTGACTTCTTCAGGATTGCCGCTGTTGAAAGCAATCCAAGCCCAGGCAACTGCAAGATCGGGATCTTCTTTCACGGCTGCGCGCCAATCTTCGTTACAACGCTCAAGGTACAGGTTTTCGTAATCGTCCATGCCTTTTTTGTAGAGCTGGCGAGCCTTTGCCGAGGAAGTTGTGACCGGCAATTCCCTGGAGTCAGATTTCTTGACGTGGTGCGCGAACGAAAGCGCGGCGAAATTCAGAGCAAGCACTAGAACGGCAGAGGACTTCATGGCAACGCGCGGCATGGAAGATCTCCGAAAGAGCTAATTGGGGAGGATTACGAGACGAGGGTAACATCGGCGTAATCAGGGGACGAGGTGACGAAGGGCGTACGACGGCGGAGAACGATTGTGTAATTGGGAAATTGGGAAATTGAGTAATCGGGTAATTGGAAAAAAAATCTGTATTGATCACGCGTTCCATTTCGGGAATGTTAGTACTTGATTAACCCCACCCCCCTCCCCCCTACTTATTGCCTTCATCAACTTAGCGGCAAATGCAGAGTTAATCCTTGCGCCTCAGCGACTTACGGGCAAAATCTTACAAACACGCTACTTAGCTCCACTCCGCCCCGGAGTGCCACGCTCGCGCGCGGTGCAATCATCTACGAACGACAACTTTCTACGCAAGGTCAGATGTCACATCAGCCTGTGGATTATGTATTTTGATCGCGATGTAAAGCCTCTACCACTACCTCGAGTTTGGATTCGAGGTTTGGCTGTATGGCGCACAAACTTTGCGGGTTCTTGAATATGCAAGGACGGTCGAAGCGGAGCAATAGCAGCGGGATTCATAGGTCTGATTGCACTTTCAACGGAAGAGGTTTTCTCATGCGCTGGACTCCAGGTGGCAGCAGTGACGACGTGGAAGATCGCCGGAATAGTAGCGGCGGTGGCGGAATGCAGTTTGGCGGGATTCACATTGGCATCGGCGGGTTCATCCTGCTTTTACTTCTAAGCCTTGTGTTCCACAGAAATTTCTTTGCGCTGCTGGGTGGCGGTACGGGCACTCCAACGGCAGTGACGCAACAAGATCCTGAGGCTAACCGAGCGCAAGATGAAGCGGAGCGGCCTCTGGTGGAGTTCGTCACATTCGTCCTTAACGACACCCAGGCTACGTGGACGAAAGTTCTTTCTTCCGAAGGAGGGCAATATCGCCACGCGAAACTGGTGCTGTTTCGCAATACGATCGATTCAGCGTGCGGGATGGCCCAATCGGCAACGGGGCCGTTTTATTGCCCTCAGGACGAGAAGGTTTATCTTGATCTTGGATTCCTGGATGAATTAAATCGGCGCTTCGGCGCACCAGGTCAGTTTGCGCAAGCCTATGTAGTGGCCCACGAAATTGGGCATCACGTGCAGAAATTGCTGGGTATCGAGTCGAAGGCACGGGCAGCGCAGCAGCGCAGTCCCCAATCAGCGAAGGCGATTTCTGTCAGGCTGGAACTGCAAGCGGACTGTTTTGCGGGCGTGTGGGGTCACTCGACGGATCAACGCCACCTGCTGGAGTCAGGAGACGTGGAGTCCGCGCTGGGAGCGGCCGCTGCGGTGGGTGATGATCGGCTGCAACGGATGGGTTCCGGGCACGTGAATCCCGAAAGCTTTACCCACGGAAGTTCGGCACAAAGGACAGAGTGGTTTCAAAGCGGCTTCAAGGGTGGAAACATCGAAGCGTGCAATACGTTTGGGAACTAACCCGCGAAACACAGCAAAGTACTTACCGCAGCGCTCAAGCGCTGCGCCACCCCAAAGCCGCACTCCGATGTAGTTTTTCCGCAAGCTGCTAGGGTGCAAACCGTCCGGATTTGAACAACGAAAACTCAATGCGGACATTTACCATCTGCCCGGCTGAAGAGCCGAAGCTCTAAGGGCAGCAGGTTGAGGGACATAGGCGTTCGTTCAATGGCATGCAGAATGCGGGTTGGGATTGAACACGATTTCAGGCAAAAAACGGAGATGTGATGGAGAGTTTGACGCGAGAGATGAAGATGGCCATCCGTTCCCTTGCGCGGAGCAGGAGCTATGGCCTGGCGGTGCTACTCACACTATCGACGTGCATTGCCGTGAATGTCGCGATTTTTGCCATCGTCAATTCGGTTTTGTTACAGCCGCTTCCTGTTCCCAATGCCCAAGAGATTGTGCTGATGTCGAATCGTTATCCCAAGGCGGGCGTGGGCGAGCAGAACATTAGCAGCTCAGGGGACTATTACGACCGGTTGGAAAACGTAAAGGCACTGCAAGAGCAGGCGGAGTTCCGGTTTTCGGATCAGACCATCAACATCAACGGCGTACCGGAGCAGGCGAAAGCAATGATTGCTACGCCTTCGCTCTTCCCATTACTGCGGGCTCAACCCGCATGGGGTCGCGCTTTCACCAACGCGGAAGGTGAGATCGGCAGCGAGCACAAAGTCATTCTCAGCTATGGACTGTGGCAGCAGCTGTATGCCGGAGACCAGAATATTCTAGGACGCGAAATACGGCTAAGCAGCGTGCCTTTCGAGATCGTCGGAGTGATGCCTGGTAATTTTGGCTTTATCGATCCGGCAGTACGACTCTGGATTCCTGCGGCATTCACATCCGAAGAGAAAACCACTCATCACAATAATAACTGGTACAGCATCGGGCGTCTGCAACCAGGAGCGACGATTCATGAAGTGCAGGAGCAGGTTGACGCCCTCAATGCCGCCAATCTTGAAAAACTTCCGCAGATGCGAGATCTGCTGGTGAACGCGGGATTCCATACCGTGGTGGAGCCGCTGCAAGAAATGTTGATCAAAGATGTAAGGGGCGTTCTCTATTTTTTGTGGGCAGGAGCGGTGTTCGTGCTCATGATCGGCGCGCTGAATGTCGCGAACCTTGCGCTGGCCCGCGCCAGCCTGCGAAGGAAAGAAATTGCCACGCGGCTTGCGCTGGGTGCGGGACGAGCACGGGTGATGGTGCAGTTTATGGTGGAGAATCTGCTGCTGGCTGGCGCCAGCTGCATTGTTGGTCTCCTACTGGGTGCGACTTTGTTGCGAACCCTGGCGATTATCGGGCTCAACCACTATCCACGCGCTAACGAAGTGAGGGTCGACAGCAACGTGATTTTTGTAGCCGTGCTGATGGCGGCAGCGGCCGCTGTACTCATTACGCTCTTGTCCTCACTTGGGTTATCGAAGCAAGGTTTGCAATATGTTCTGCGCGATGACGAAAGAACCGGCAGCGGCGGGAAGAGCACGCGGCGTGTACGCCAAGGTCTAGTGGTTGCGCAGATCGGTTTTGCCTTTTCACTGCTGTTTGCTGCAGGACTGCTGCTCGCGAGTTTCCGACAGTTGCTGGACGTGAACCCTGGCTATAGAACTCAGGGGATTGTGACTGCTTCGGTAAGGGCGCCCGAAGCGAAGTACAGCGACCCTGTCCAACGGCAGGCGCTTATGAACCGGATGCTGGAAAGCATCCGACAAACGCCGGGCGTCGTCTCGGCGGGCGCTACGACGGTGATTCCCCTTGGAGGCAACTACAACAATGGCGTGATCCTGGGTGAGGGACACCCGATGACGCCAGGCGAATCCGTTATCTCCCCGAACCAGCTGGAAGTTACTCCGGGATACCTGGAGACCATGGAAATCTCGTTAGTGAGAGGCCGCTATTTTCAGGAGAGCGACAATCCGAATTCGCCGCTGGTGGTTGTTGTAGATGAGCGCCTGGCGAAACGATTCTGGCCGAATCGCGACCCAATCGGCCAGCGCATGTACGAGCCGGGTGCAACCGGGATCACCAGCAATGAACACACCGTCTGGTATCGAGTGGTGGGAGTGGTACGGTCGGCACGACTGGAAGACCTCTCGGGTAGTGGCAATGCAGTGGGCACCTATTATTTTCCCTTTGCGCAACGCACATCGAATCGCTATACCGTTGCGCTGCGCACGCAGGGAGAGAGCGCCGGGACCGTCCAAACGGTCCGGAGACGGCTGGCGGCAATCGACCCAGAGGTGGCTTTGTTCGATGTGAGCACCATGGCGCAGAGAGAGGAACTCTCGCTGGCTTCACGAAGAACTTCGCTGTTACTGGCACTCGGTTTCGGTGTGCTGGCCTTGTTTCTGTCAGCGGTAGGCATCTACGGAGTGCTCGCCTACCTGGTGGCGCAGCGCCGCAAAGAGATCGGGATTCGAGTGGCGCTAGGCAGCACACACTCAGGCATCGTGAAATTGATCGTGCGCGAAGGATTTCTCCTGGTTGGAATTGGTCTGCTTCTGGGGATTGGAGGTGCGGTGTCGCTTCGAAACGTCGTGAGCAGCCAGATTTATGGAGTCGGGCCGCTTGATCCCGTGGTGATCGGAGCCGTCATCGGCGTGTTCGGGGTGGTTGCGCTGTGCGCATGCATTCTTCCATCCCGAAGCGCGATGCGAGTCGATCCGGTGATCGTGCTGACGGAGCAATAGAAGTTGATTCTGGGACCGATCTGCTCAAACTCTATTAGGAACAAAAAAGCCCCTGCCGAAGCAGGGGCCAGATTCAGGGATTCAGAGTTCTAGAACTTGAACACGGCTGAGAATTGAATCCCGCGCGGGCCGCCGCCGCCGATAAAGGGATTCCCGATACCCACGTCGCCGGTGGCGGTGATGGGCAACGAGCCTTGGGTTACCTCCCGATTGCCACTGAGGCCGAATACACCGGTGTACGCTGCATCGGCGATGAAGGCGGGGAGCAATGGGTTGGCAAAATTAGGATGGTTCAGGATGTTGAAGAAGTCAGCGCCGATCTTCATGGTGACCCGCTCGGTAATGGCAGTCTTCTTGTACAACGAGAAGTTCCATTCCTTGAACGTTGGACCGCTCAGCGAGTTGCGTCCCATATTTCCGAAGTGCCGCGTGCCGATCTGGCAATCGCTGGCAAGGCCAGTGGCGACAGGCACATTCACGCTACACGGAATCGCAAACGAACTCAGGTCGAGATAGTTGTAGGGATCGCGTTTGTGATAGATGATAGGCCCAACCACATCGGGACGATCAAAGGCGTTGCCGCTACCGCTGTAGTCATCCCAGAAATTGTAGTTCAGGTGGAATGGCTGACCACTTTGCAGGGTCGCAATGCTGTTCAGACCCCAACCGTTCTTCAGCTTTTGCATACTTCCGCCGCGATTGGGGAATTCGTACGACAGATTCCATGTGAAACGATGCGGGATGTTGAAGTTTGACGGGCCATATTCCAGGTTAGGGCGAGTGCTGTCGTTGGGCTGGGCAGCGTTAGGCTGGAAATCTTCGCCGTCGCTGGAGTTGTCAAGCGACTTCGACCAAACGTAGTTGACGATCGAAGTCACGCCGTGCCATCCGGTAACTCTGAAACTGGTTTGAATCGCGTTGTAGTTGGACTTGCCGGTTGAATTCTCCTGCAGCACGTAGTAGGCGCCGTAGGGATTGCCGTTCAGGGGACGGGCGTCCACTCCGAAATCCTGAATGCATGCACAGGCCACGTCAGCCGCATTGATCTGCGCCTCGCTAGGCTGGGCAAGGTCGAAGAAGCGCCAGAGGCGATGGCCTTGCGATCCGACGTATCCAATCTGGACTACCGCTTTGCTCGAGATCTGCTGCTGGATGTTCAGGTTGTAGTTCTCCATGTACGGAGACTTGATGTTGCGATCGAACGCAAAAACATCGCATTCGTAACCGCATGTCGTGGTCGCGGCGTATACCGGACTGCCGGCAACGATGGGGCCGCCAATGGCGCCAGTGGAGAGAATCGGCTGAGGCCCAAAGTTGTTGTAAGCAGGGCCGGGATCGAAGAAAGGCGCGTAGGGCAGGTGGCCCAGCACCATGTCTTGCGAGACGGAATCGTAGAACATGCCGAACCCGGCGCGGACGACCGTTCTTCCTTTTCCGGTCACATCCCAGGCGGCACTGATGCGGGGAGCGAAATCCTTCTTGTCAGGATTGTAAAGATTCGGCAGCCCGGGCTGACCGACCTGAGTAAGAGTAAAGGTACCGGTTCCCGGAGAAGGGGAGACGCCGGTGACATTGCTCATCAAGTTGTTCTGCTCCTTGATGACTCCGAAGTAATCCCAGCGCATTCCGTAATTGATGGTGAGCCGCTGGGTAGGACGGAAACTATCCTGCACGTAGAAGCCGAAGTTGTTTTCATGCGTGTGACGCAGGGAATTTCCAAAGTACTGGAAACCGTCCGTAACATCACCGGCAAGAAAATTTTGTTGAGCCGTGGCAATGGGGTTGCCAAGGTCGTCGAAAGTGTCTTTGAATCGCAGCCGACCACGAAAATATTTCTGGAAATACTGCTGAATGGAAGTGCGGTGAAAGTCGACGCCGAACTTCACATCGTGCTTGTTGAGTTTCCATGAGAAGTTGTCGATAACCTGGTTATTGGTATCGAAGCGATGACGGGGAACGCTGCTGGTGGATCCCAATTGAGCTAAACCGCTCACCTGCACGATCGGCATGCCCGAGTCAAAGGGCCCCGCACCGCTACATTGGCTCACATCGCTGGCGGCGCAAAGCCCGATGGAACTGGGGTGAAAACTCTGGTCACCAGGGAAGAAACCTTCAGCGAAGCGATTCCATCCGTATCGGAGTTCGTTGACCTTGTTCGCGCCGATCGTATGTGTGTATGAGATGGAAACGAGTTGCACTCGCGTTGGAGTGAAGGTGTTAAAGCCGGGCAACTGACCGCCGCTGGCGGTCAGGGCAAGAGGAAAGGACTGAATGCTGTCGCCAAAGAAATAGCGTCCGGTCAGAGTGTTACTGGGATTGAATTGCTCGTCCATCTTAGCGATGAAGCTGGTGAGTTCGTTGAAAGAGGGCGAGACCACTGATGCCTGGCCGCTGGGAAGATTGGGAGCAGGCCATGGATGCCGGGCAAGAAGTTGCGCGATCACAGGATTGCTGGCATCGCTGGGGGCCAATTGCCCATTCGGACCCGACCCGGTATTGGGCACGTTGGCAACTGTGACCACCCCGACCGGTTCCCGCTGGCCTTCATAATCGGCGAAGAAAAAGGTCTTGTCTTTCACGATGGGGCCGCCCAAGGAAGCGCCGAACTGGTTGTTGTGGAACGGAGCCTTGGGCTGGCTGGCTACGTTGAAGTAGTTGCGCGCGTCCAATGCGCTATTGCGGAAGTATTCTGCCGCGCTGCCGTGAAAGGCGTTGGTGCCGCTCTTGGTGACAATGTTGACGACCGCGCCGGCATTGCGTCCGTATTCGGGCTCGAAGTTGGAGAGCACGTTGAGTTCGGCAACGGCGTCGACAGGAAGAATGGTGGACGGCGTGCCGAAGACTCCAGCCTCGTTAATTGCGGGATCGTTGCGGTATCCATCATTCATGTCGGTGCCGTCGAGCAGATAATTGTTCGATCGCCCTCGGGCGCCGTTCATGCTGAATTCACCGTAGGAACCGGGTGAATCTGAGATCTGATCGGGAGAGCCCGCGACACCTGGATTCATATAAATCAGCTTGGTGTAGTCGCGTCCGTTGACCGGCATGTCCTGGACCGTCTGGGCGGTGAGCACGCCGCCAAGAGTATTGGTGGTAGTTTCGACTAGCGGTAACCGGTCGGCAGAGACCTCAACCATGGTGGTGATTTCGCCGGTCTTCAGCGCGGCGTCAACGCGGCGCTCGCTGGCCACATTCACCGCCACGCCTGTGGCCACGAAGGTCTGAAATCCTTGCTGGGTGACGGTGACGTTGTAAGTTCCGATGGGCAGTTCGGGGAGAGAGTAGCTGCCGTCGCCGCTGGTTTCGGTGGAGCGTTCGAGACCCGTGCCAGTGTTCTTTACCGTGACTTTGGCTCCCGCTACTACTGCGCCGGAGGGGTCGGTGACGGTTCCGAGAATGGTTCCGCGGAAGGTCTGAGCCGACAGGCTCACTGCGGCCAGAAGAATAAACGCCAGCCAAGAACGTGCTCTCATAAGGTCTCCTTGAAACCGATTAAAACTCTAGGGAAGTAGTGATCGCTCGGGAACATTCCGACAATCGCGAACCTCTGGGAAAGTTGCAATTGCTTATGTGTTGGAAAGATATCGTCCGCCCGCAAAACCTAGGCTGACAAACATTAACGAAAGATTATTGCGACAGTCAACCATGGAGTTATGGATGGAGGCGATTTGCGAATGAGCGACGGGCTTAGCAATGAGCGATGAGCGATGAGCAAAAATCGAACGCGGGGGCTCATTGCTCCCGGCTCCGTGCTCATTGCTCACTGCTTAGAACGTGAAGGAGACGCCGCCGCGAATCGAGCGAGCCGAATCTACGAGGTAAACAGTTTGACCATCTTGGCCTAGCACCGGAACGTAGCCCTGGGCCAGCAGGTTGCGAATGTCGATCAGCGCCTCCATGCGGCCGCCGAAGGCAGGAATTGGCTGGCGGACAAAGATGTTGAGAAATGCATCGCTCTGGCCGGCGGAGGTGTTGAACATGTCCACGGGCGTCACAGCAGAACCATTCGTCCAACGATAAGAGGCGATCCACCGGGTATGGCTACGCGGTACGGTACCGCTCAACTTGGCAGCCAAGGCGTGGCGGCGAACCGTTGAGACCCACTGCTGCGCTTGTTGCAAAGGAACGTCGGGACGCGAGAGGTCGAGCGCGCCTCCCAATGCATAATCAACCGTGGCCGTGAGATCGGAGGCGAACTTATGCTGCAGCACGAAGCGCATGCCGCGAGTGTCGAGGTCTGGCCCGGCGAAATTGAACGTTCCGGATGAAGCATCTGGAAGCAGGAATCCGCCAGCCGCGTTCACCGCGCCCACCCCAGTGAGGGCGGGGTTGACGATGCGATCGGAGAACCATGCGACCTGCACATTATTTTTTCCGGAGCGATGCGACACGCTGAATTCCTGATGCTGCGCGTCTTCCATCCTCGGGCCAAAACCCACGAGACTCACCCTCGGATTGGACTCGCTCAAGTCGGCGGGGGCGGAATCGAAACCTTTTTCACTCCGCGGATCGGGGCGAGAGGTGGTGTAGGAGTACTCGATGACGGTGTTGGGCGAGAGATGAAAATCCGCGGCACCAAACGGCCGAAACGCATTCAGATGACCGAGAAATTCAATGGTCTGAAGTTCACTGCCAAACTTCAGTTCGAGGACATCACCGACGGTGAAATCATCAGCCGCCGACAGGGCGATGGCTTGAAGAGCGGCGTTGTGCAAATTGGGATCGGAGGGAGCGAAGCGGCGTACCGTCAGTCCCACCGTAGGGCTAGAGCCATCTGCCAGCTTGTGCGAATAGCTGGTGCGTACCACCGCAGCGGGCAAACCATAGCCATATCCCACATCGCCGCTGAACGCGAGATGACCATCCGAGAAGATGGAACGCTCCAGCTTGAAGGCGGTACTCATGTCGGAGCCAGTACCGTATCCGCCGGCGGCGGAGCCAGCCACGAACGAAACGGCCCCGCGCATTTCATGATCCTGCTTCTCGGCGCGAACCGCGGGATCGTCGAAAATGCGGAGAATGGGACGATTGGCGACGGAGCGAAGGGTCCACTTCCAGTCGTCATCATCCGTAACCGCGCGCACTGGACCGAGCTGCATCGCACCCAACAAGGTGCTAAGCGTGACATTGACGTTGAGGCTGGCGCCAGGACGCACGCCGATTTTTTCACGCAATGCCGGCAGGAATGACGGAGCAGTAAATTTTAGACTGTACACACCGGGCAGGAGGTCGGTAGCAATGTAGTAACCGGCGCTGTCGGTGAAGACGGTGAGGGTGCGATTGGCAGTCCCGAGAATCTGCACGACGGCGCCCATCTGGGGAGTGCCAGATGCATTGCGAACGTACCCAGAAATAGCGCCCGGCCGCTCAGCAGCCCATACGGGGAGCGCGATGGCCAGCACGATTGCCCAAGTTCCGAGCTTACGCAAGTTCAACTTCGCCCCACCCCCTGGGGGAATGCAGGGAGTTACTCTACTGCAAACATGGCTGAAGGATCAACGGTCTGATTGGAGACCCTGTCATTGACCTTGATGTGAATTTTGTAAACGCCGGGCTGCAGATTCGATGTGACCACCGACTTCTGCAGCGTCACCTGATCTCCGACGTTGCCCATAGTGTCGGTCGTTTCCACTTTCTGCACGACTGATTTGTTGGTTGCGACGTTGGTGATGTCGTACTCGATTGTGGCGGAAGGCTTATGCGTCTTCTCGTCCAATCCCAGATTATAGACCTGCATCCAGAAATTGAGTTTGGGGTCTTTGTCGCGTTTAAAAATGGCGGGCTTGCCGTCAGCTGGAGCCACCCGCGGGCGCACCTTCGTGGTGCCAATCACGAAATTGCCGGTCCCAATGGCTTTAGTGGGAACCGGTTCCATGACATCGGCCAGGATGAGAGAAGAGTTGGACAGCTTGTCGTCCGAGTATTCCGGGACGATGATGCTGCGGCTCCATACTCCTTTGCGATCGCCGTTTACATCTTTCACCGCGATATTGAGCTTGTAACGGCCGGGGCGGAGCGGCACCGCCTTGTAGTACACCTGGGCGTTTTCCGCAGTGCGCGGCAACAGTTCCGCGGGAACATCCACTTGTACGGTGTCTTCGAAGGTCTGAACGATCTTGCCGGTCAGCGTCGTCAGGCGGGCAAAAATGTTGGCCGTACCGCGCTGCACGCCTTCCTTGTTCACGAAGGTGATGTCGCGGTTCTTCATCTGTATAGTGATGGGCACGAGCGCGGTATCGGTTGTGACCTTCACGAAGTCGACATGCACGTCGAAGGGCATCGGGTTGAGAATGACCTTGGAGTTCACCGCCTCTTCCAAGTCGGTAAACTTCACCTTGGGAGCCTGCTGCAGTTTTGCGAACTGCTCCAAACGATCGAATTGCTTGGCCTGCAGGCCAGCGCTATCGGGTCCAAGGCCGAGACGCTCGAGGCCATTGCCGTTGAAGCGCTGCGATTTGTTGGACATTCCCATCTGCTCCCACATAGTGAGACCTGCGTTGGGAGTCATGAGGAGAGCGTCTTTTTCGGAGCGGTCCATGGTCATGTGGTATTCGCCGCACATGCAGTTGTCGACGAATTCTATGATCACTTCCTGACCGATGCCTTCGATGTACCGATAACGCCAGTCTTCGAAGGGAAATGTTGAAGTCTCGCCCCCGCCCTCTTCCATGGGCCGTTGATAGCTGCCGCCGGAGGGGTGAGAGTCGATTTCGTCGGGCTTGCCGAACACGATGTAGATACGGCCGCGGTCAGTTCTCCAGCCCGGCACGCCAGCGGCAAAATGCTCGTTGGCATAGGCGATACGCTGGTAGTGTTCTTCTTTGAATTCGTTCTCTTCGGTATCCGGAGTAGGATCGCGGCGCTGCCAGAAGGCTTCAATGAAGTTGTCGCGCTCCTCATCGTTGGAGAGTTGCTTAAAGGCAGCGCGTTCTTCGTCAGTAATGATGTAGGAGACGTCCTCGTCCAGCCACTTCTTGTAGGGCTTGCTTAATTCCTGTTTAAGGGCGCGGGCATTCTTTTTGCGCTGTTTTTCGTCTGCGGGACGCTTGAGCGGATCGACGGCATCGGGCGGCTGCGCTTGCTTGGCAGCAGGTTTCTCTGCACTCGATTGATCAGTCGCTTTGGGATCCTGAGGCTCGTCTTTGGGTTGGTTCTGGGCGAGGGCTCCGCCGGCCATGAAAACCAGCGCCGCGCAAAGCACAATTCGATACACAGTAAGGTGCGAGACTACCCGGAACATGAGAGGGACTCCTGCCAAAGACAACCGTCGTCTATACATTTTAGGCCGTCAGTTGCGTGAAAGCAAGGCTAAGTCAAGCCTGGAAAGCCTGTAAATCCGGGCCCAGTCATTACTTCGAAGGTCCCAACCAGCTTCGGAGTTGCCCGGCTGGAGGCAGGAATCTGTGGCTGCAAACGTCCGGAAAGGAGGGATATAATGACTGGGTTCCAGAGCGGTAACAATCATTTACCCAAGTAACGGGTCTCGGCCACTCTTTTAACTTTGATCGGGAACTTTCTCGCCAGCAGGACCGTAACAGAAGATGTGTGTCCGTCACACCGAACGCTTGCGAGAGAGGTTTTCGTCAGTAGATAAACGTTTTGGCGGGGTCTGGTCCTCTGCGAAGATTAGGCTACCCGGAAGTGACGGAGCTCTATGAAGGCTTGGAAAAAAATTGCAATTGGCGCGGGAATCGTACTTCTACTGGCAATCATTGTCGGATTCACGGTTCATCAGAGCGGCAAGAACGTAGTTACGGTTCAGACTGGTAAAGCGCAGCATCAGGATCTGGCTACAGTGGTGAGTGCTTCGGGTGAAATCAAGCCGAAGACGTACGTAAACATTGGGGCCAACGCGTTCGGGAAGATCACCCACCTGTACGTCAAGGAAGGGGATCACGTAAAGAGGGGCCAATTGCTGGCGCAACTGGAAAACGTGCAGTCATCCGCGGATGTAAATGCCAATGAGGCGTCGCTACAGGCGGCGCAAACGGATTCCCTGGCAGCCGAGGCGGGACTTAAGACGGCGGAAGCAGACCTGTTGCGCGCCCAGGCCGATTACGACCGGAACAAGCTTGACTGGGAACGGGCACAGAGTTTGTTTAAGGACGGGCTGATTTCGAAGTCGGATTTCGACAGCCGAAAGAATGCGTGGGCTACCGCGGATGCCGGACTCACGCAGGCCACGGCACGCGTGGCGCAGGCCAAGGCACAAAACGATTCAGCGGCAAGACATGTGGCGCAAGCCAAAGCAACGCTCACCCACTATACGGACTTGCTGCAGAAGACCACGTATGCGGCACCGTTTGACGGAGTCATCACCAATCTTCCCGTGCGGGAAGGCGAAACCGTCGTGATCGGAATTCAGAACGCACAAGGCAGCACGCTGATGACGCTTGCCGACATGTCGGTCATCACGGCTGAAGTGAAAGTGGACGAGACCGATATTGTGAATGTGCGGCTGGCACAACCTGCCGACGTGACGATCGATGCAATTCCGAAGAAGATATTCCATGGCAAAGTGAGCGAGATCGGGAACAACGCGATCGTCCGCTCCAGTGGCTTGTCCACGTCGCAGCAAACTACAGCGAGTGAAGAGGCGAAAGACTTCAAAGTCGTGGTCACATTGAGTGACGCGCCCGAGGATTTGCGTCCGGGACTCTCCACAACCGCGAAGATTACGACGGCAACCCGGAACAACGTGCTCTCGATTCCGATTCAGGCGCTGACGCTGAGAACGAAGGATCAGATCGACGCTCAAAATAATCCGCCAGGATCGGTACATGCGGCGGAACCGGCTTCGAAAGAAGTGGCATCCAAGAACAAAAAAGACGACGAGGTACAAGGCGTATTTGTCATCCGGAACAAGAAGGCGATCTTCGTGCCAGTGAATACCGGAATCACAGGAACGACGGACATCGAAGTGCTGGAAGGTTTGAAAGAGGCGGACGAAGTGATTACGGGAAGCTACAAGGTTCTGCGTACACTGCGTCCGGGGAGCAGCGTCAAAGTAGACAATAAGGCGCCGAAGAAAGAGGAGGAATCGTCATAACCTTAGCGGGAATGATGCGTCCAAAGGACAAAGCCTTACGTCTCGCGTTAAGAGAGAGCGCAAGAAATGGGAACCGAGGCCTCAGAATCGGAGTCTGAAACAAAAGAGCTGAACCCAGAGATCGGAGAGGTCAGTGGCACCGGACCAGGAGAAAAACATGGCAACCGCAGAAGTCATTAACATGCCCAACACGATGGCCGTCGCTCCGCCCGAATCCTGCATGATCGCGGCGGAGGACTTATGGAAAACCTACGACATGGGTTCGGAGCAGCAGGTGCATGCGTTGCGCGGCGTCAATCTGCGGATTCAGCGCAACGAATACGTGGCCATTATGGGCCCGTCGGGTTCAGGGAAATCGACTCTGATGAACCTGATCGGCTGTCTGGACACCCCTTCACAGGGCAAGTATTGGCTGAACGGCCAACTGGTCAGCGAGCTCGACGATGATGAACTGGCCAGGATCCGGAACAAAGAGATCGGCTTCGTCTTCCAGACCTTCAACTTGCTGGCTCGCGCTACCGCGCTGCACAACGTCGAATTGCCTCTGATCTACGCCGGCGTTCCCACCGAAGAGCGCATGGAACGGGCCAAGGGGGCGCTCTCCGCGGTAGGCATGGACGGCCGCATGCATCACAAACCTAATGAACTCTCCGGTGGTCAGAGACAGCGCGTCGCGATTGCCCGTGCGCTGGTCAATAAACCCTCTATCATTCTGGCGGACGAACCCACCGGAAACCTGGATTCGCAAACCGGCTTGGAAATTATGGCGCTGTTTGACCGACTGCAACGCGAAGGCAACACCATTATTCTTGTCACGCACGAGCATGACATCGCCGAATACGCTCACCGCGTTATTCACATCAAGGACGGAGTTATCGCAAGCGATAAGAGGAGTCAGAACCATACGAATTGATCTTCCAATTGGAGCAAAGTTGCGCCCGGCATTGGCCGGGCGTTTTGCTTTATGGAAAGGGAAAGTAGCGTGGGGAATTTGAATTCATGGCGCGCTAAAGCTTCTGCTGGATGGCTGCCAGTTTCTGGCTGGCCTCGGAGGGAAGTTCGGCCATGAGTACACGATCCCTGCCTTCCCGCTTGGCACGGTAGAGCGCGGCGTCAGCAGCTTCGAGCAAGGTCTTTGATGATGCACCGTGTTCCGGAAGAGCAGCAACACCGACTGACACCGTCACTACGCCCACGGATTTTCCCTGATGCAAGACGGTTAATTCGTGCACTTTGGAGCGAATGCGTTCGGCGCGCGCATGCGTAATTCTGGCGTCGCCCAGAGGAAGAATCACCACAAACTCTTCCCCGCCAAAGCGGCACACAATATCTTCGGCGCGCACACTGCCCTTTAGAAAGGCTGCTGTTTCGCGCAGCACCGAGTCTCCCGCTTCATGTCCGAAGGTATCGTTGAACTGTTTGAAATGGTCGAGGTCCAGCATCATGACACCGAGGGGCTGATCGGAACGCAAGGCGCGGCGGACCTCGCGCTCCAGAATTTCTTCCAGGTAACGGCGATTGAAAAGGCCGGTCAGCGCATCCACAATGGACTGGTTGCGAAGCGCCTCTCGCAGCCGGATATTGGCGATGGAGAGGCCGACCTGCCCGGCAAAAGTGTTCTTCAAGGAAAGATTGGATTCGTCGAATTGGGGGAATTCATTGGTGGCCTGAAAGTGCAGGATTCCGAGCGTCTCACCCTGCGCAACAATGGGAATGCAAACGTAGCCGTTCTTCACATTTTCGGCGTGGGCACAGCGGGCGCTGTCGTCGCCAGCAGGAACAATATGGATATGTCCAGTGCGCAGGGCCCAGCAGGCACTGCGTTCGAAAGCGGGGAGCGGAATCTGGCAGTTGCCCCATGAGCTGACCACCTCCAACTGCTGCTGATTGAACAATGCCATCGCGCCCGGATACATGAAAATTTTCGGCGCAAATCCAACCGCCGCCTTGAGGACCTCCTCCTGGGAGATGCAGCTTTGCAGGAGTTCGCCCATTTTGGCGAGCATGGTAGCCCGGGCCGAACGATCGGTCAGATCCCGCATCATGTGTTCGTTCTGCTCATCCAGTGCGTTGCGCGCGAGATCCTTCTCCCACATCTCTTCTTGCAGCCTGGTGTTGGCATCGAACAATTCGCTGGCCCGTGCTTTGATCTCGGCTTCCAGGAGTTGCTGGTGGCACATTTGATCGTCTATATCGGTGCAGCTTCCGAACCACTGTTTGATCACACCCGAAGCGTCGCGCAGAGGAACGGCGCGGTTGATGAACCATCGGTAACGGTCCTCCCGATCCCGCAGCCGGTATTCGATTTCAAACGTCTGTCCGGAACGCAGGCAGTCAGTCCATTTCTGCACACAAATCGCGCGATCATCCGGATGAACGAATTGTGCCCAGGAAGTGCCCAGGCCTCCGCCCTTCTCCAGTCCTGTCATCTCATACCAGCGTTGGTTGATGTAGTTAGTCTGGCCATCAGCGTCAGCCGTCCAGACAATCTGCGGGATCGCTTCGGCCAGAGTTCGAAACTGGGATTCTCCATCCTGCGGAGGCGAGGATTGCGCTGATCGCAACATCGTTGTTCGTCTTAAGCCTGCGAACAACGCCATTGCAGCCGTGAAGAGAATGGCCAAGAACAGCGACAGGGTTAGTGAGTAATTCCAGTGGAAGCTGCCGGGCAACAAGCGTTCTCCTTAGACCGATGTGAAAGCGCGCTGCTTGCGCGCGAACCTACTGACTAAATATCGGCAGGAGATTGTCCGACTTGATTACGGTGAATTAATGAAGGCAAAAAAAAGACGCAGCAAGCTGCGTCTCTACGATCCTGACATAAATTTTATGGTGTCGTGCTCACCGTCTTGACGGTTGCTGTGTCCGAGGGTAGGCCGGGACCGGCGATAAAGAACTTGTGGTCGTACATGTTGCGGTAGATGCGGCCGGCGATCTCGGCAGCTTTGGGGCCGAAGGTCGGACGACCTCCCTGGAGGAAGACTACTAGTACAACGCGTCCAATGCTGGTGTTGGCGTAAGAGGCGAACCAGCCGTAGCGTGTTCCCTCGTGCGAGCAGGTTCCAGTCTTGCCCAGGATTTCTTCTTCGTTGAAGTTGAGACGCAGGCTGCGCGCGGTGCCGAAGCGAACCGCTCCCGACATACCGTCAGAAAGTTCAGGGATGACCGGAGCGATATCGAGTTGGCGCTTGACCCGGGGCTGGAAATTGGCAACGTCTTCAGGCTTGCTGGGATGCTGCAGGTAATAGAGAGTGCCTCCGTTGGCGATGGCGGAAACCATTGCGCCAAGTTGCAGCGGAGTCATTGAAACACCCTCGCCGAAGGAACACATCTTGCCCACGCCGCCAAGTTTTTCAGGAATAGCCTGCTCAGGATAAGCGCCAAGTTGCTCGCCCGCGATGTTGTAACCCGCGAGTTCGCCAAGGCCGTATTCGTGGGCGTAGTAGGCGACCTTCTCGAAGCCGAGCTGGCGGCCGAGAGCTTCGAAATAAGCGTTGTTGGAGTGAGCCAGCGCCATGGTGAGATTCATGCGATAACGGCGGCCCAAAGCTACTGGAGTTTCTTTGGAGATAAGACCTTCGCTGAGTGCGGCGAGTGCTACCGAAAGCTTGATGGTGGAGCACGGCTGTGCGCCACTGGAAAGCGCAAGCTTCTGGTTGACCATGGCCAGGATGCGGCCGCTTGTGGGCTCGACCGCCACTACGGTGCCGTTCATGTTGCCGAGAGCGTCGATGGCAGCCTGACGGACAATTGGATCTTCGCCGGCCGTGATATCCCCATCAGTGATGTCTTCGGCAAACGAGCTCATGTGGAAGCGCTCGTAGTACCGATGACGGCGCGTTTTCACGGAAGCCCTACGAACTTTCGCACCGCGGCTGCGCGCCAGACGGTGTATGCGGCGGCGGGTACGCGCGTTTTCACTAACTTTTTTCTGCGATTTCGATTTCGAGGAAGTGTTGGTGTTGATGTGCGCCGCCCAGCTCATTCCTGTGAGGAGCAGAGAAGCGCAAAGCGCAAAAAGCAGACGAAGAAGGCGGTTTCCCCTGAACATCTTAAGTTTTCACTCCCAGGAATCTAAGTACTTCGATGCACGCTTGCTGCCAGCTACTGGTAATCCGAAGCTTTCGTCCACCAATGTTGATCTTATGGGACTTACCACGTTGCGGCAACGTTAAAGTTTAGATCGGCAGCAACGGGCTTTTTCTTCTAACCTGCGCTGCCGCAATCACATACGGGGAGATTACCTCAGTTCCTAGCTTTTCGTAACGCGTTACTCAGTTACTGAAAAGGCACCACCCCATGTGAAAAGTATTTCATCGTTTCTGCCTGGCCTCAGCTGTTAGAACTGCCAGACATTGTCTCTTCGCATTTACATCTACATCATTCGTTACATCACGTCGTTGCGCTTGCGCAGAAAGGCCGGCACATCGAGATCGTTTGATTCGAAATTACTCACCAGGGCACTGCGCACAGCTTCCAGCGAGATCACGTCGGCGGCGCGGTCTTGGGCGGCAGGCAGGGGAGCCACGTCGTCAGCGTAAGCACTCGCCAGCGCATGATCATCTTCCATGCTCGACTCCGACATGATGTGTTTCGGTGGATCCGGGATGGGAGCGGTGTCAAACGTCTCCGGGAATTCCATCGCCTCGTCATGAGCTGCGGCGAAGGAGGTGCGAGTCTCCACGGGGCGATGGCGCGCGACCGGAATCTCACGGAAGCCGGTGGCGATCACCGTGATCTTGACGGCGTCCTTCATCTTCTCGTCGAGCACGGCGCCAAAGATGATGTTGGCTTCATCGTGTGCAGCGCCCTGGATGATGGAGCAGGCTTGCTGCACTTCGGCGAGTTTGAGCGAGGAGGATCCAGTGATGTTGATGAGGATGCCGCGTGCGCCGTCGATCGCTCCAGCTTCGAGCAGTGGCGAGGCGATAGCACGCTGAGCGGCGTCAATGGTGCGTTTTGCGCCACTGGCCGAGGCCGTGCCCATGACCGCATATCCCATGCGCGCCATAATGGTCTTCACATCGGCGAAGTCGCGGTTGATGATGCCGGGAATCGTGATGATGTCCGAAATCCCCTGCACGCCTTGACGCAGGATGTCGTCGGCGATACGGAAGGATTCGAAGAAGCCGGCATCCTCGGCGACGGCGAGCAGCTTCTCGTTGGGAATCACGATGGTGGTGTCTACCGATTCCATCAATTCCGAGATGCCGCGGTCGGCTTGCTGCATGCGGCGTTTGCCTTCGAAGGCAAAGGGCTTGGTCACGACAGCGACGGTGAGAGCGCCCATTTCGCTGGCCAGCGACGCAATGATGGGGGCGGCACCCGTGCCGGTGCCTCCGCCAAGGCCGGTCGTAACGAAGACCATGTCAGCGCCTTCGAGGGCTTCAATGATCTTGTCGGAATCTTCCAGGGCAGCTTTGCGGCCGACTTCCGGATTCGCGCCCGCGCCCAAACCGTTGGTCAGCTTGACGCCGAGCTGCAGCTTCACCGGCGCGTGCGATAGACGCAGCGCCTGCAGGTCCGTGTTGGCGACAATGAATTCGATGCCCTCCATGCCGGCATCGATCATGCGGTTGACTGCGTTGCCGCCGCCTCCACCGATGCCGATGACTTTGATCTTGGCGTCGTTGCGGGCCTCTTCGTTGAAGCTGATGCGAATGCGCGAGTCGTTGCTCATGTCTAATCACCTGAATTGAATTTGCATGCTACTTCGAATGCTTGGCCTCTTGTACCGCTGAGGAATCAGAGACTCGGTCCCAACCCCAGCGGCTAAAGCCGCAATGATTTTCCGGTACCTGCGGCACGACTGAAGTCGTGCCCTTCCAAACCCGTGCCAGCCAGAACTTTTTCGCCGGTTGTGCAGTCGTGCCCTTCCAAAACCTTGCCAATAGCATTTTTCAGCCGCCCGTGAATTCGTGCTTTCACAACCACCTCCGCCACTTGGATTTTTCCGTGGCCTGTTGAAGCCGTGCCCTTCCCGTTCTTCCTTCACTGCCAACAGCACTGCAACTAGCAACTGCCCTTCATGCTCCCTTGCCTACCAACATTGCTTTCAATCTCGATCCCAGGCCGCCCTCCTGGTAGCCGCGTGCAATGCGTGCGCGGTGGCCGTAGTTGATCATGCCCAGGACAGTCGCGAATTCAGGCTCCGATAAGGTGGACGGCATCTTAGCCAGCGGCGTCGGCCAGGAGAGCCTTACGGAGCGCCGCAGCACCGATTCGGCCACATCAAATATTCCCGGCAGCCGCGACCCACCTCCGGTCAGGACGATGCCTGCGAGGCAGAGATCAAACATGCCGCTCTGCCGCAAGGCTTCACGGATCATTTCAAACAGTTCGCGGGCGCGCGGTTCGAGAATTTCTGCGACCATGCGCTGCGGAAGCAAGCGTGACGGCCGATCCCCGACGGACGGCACCTCGACCTCGTTCCCTTCCGGAATTAAGGTCACGACTGCGCTGCCGTAGTTCTTCTTGATCTTCTCCGCGTCCAGCAACGGCGTACACATGCCTACAGAAAGATCGCTGGTGAAGTGATCTCCGCCGATGGGAATCACTCCGGTGTAGGTGACGGCGCCCTGCTGGAAAACTATGAGTTCGGTCGATCCGGCGCCTATATCCGCCAGACAAACGCCGAGTTCACGTTCGTCGGAGCGCAGAACGGAATCAGCGGCGGCTAATGGCTCGAAGACCGTATCGTCCACATGCACACCCGCCCTGTTCACCGCGGTGATCACGTTTTGCGTGGCACTGGTCGTGGCGGTCACCATATGCACGCGAACTTCGAGGCGGGCTGCCATCATGCCGAGCGGGTCGTGCACACCGGACTGATCGTCCAATATGAATTCCTGGGGCAGCAGATGAAGGATTTCGCGGTCCGGGGGAAGAGGAATCGCGCGGGCACGCTCAACGGCCTGCTTAATCTCGTCCCGCCCGATCTCGCGCGGGCGCGTTCCCAGGCTAATGCCACCGTGACTATTGATTCCCTTTACGTTCGCGCCCCCCAGGCCCACGATCGCATGCTCGACCGGCGCTCCAGCAATATCCTCCGCGCATTCCACGGCTTTTTGAATGGAGGCCACGGCTTTGTCCAGTTCGACGATGACTCCCTTGCGCGAGCCGCGGGAATCGGCGATGCCGTGCCCCCGATACCGTAATCCGCAGTCGGTCATTTCGGCCACCAGCGCACAGGTCTTGGCGCTTCCGACATCAATCGCGGTTAAGAAATTTCCCTGCTGGTTCCCCATTCGTTAAAGATTCCCTGAAGTCAATTAATTGGACCCCGTATTCTGCTTCGAAATCGCCGGACTGGGCTTCGGAATGCCATGCGCAACCACTGCGGCGTGCGCCGGCGTCTTCGGGTCCGACCTGGACGAACGCGCGCGAATTGTGGCGGGCCTGCGTTTTGCCGCCGCATGCCACGCTGTTTGCTTTTTTAAAGGCGCCGGCCTGGTGGCCTTCGCGACCGCCTTGTTAACCCGAACTCTCGCAGGCGTCTTCTTCACCGCTACAGTTTTAGTAGGCTCGAGCTTCTTCTCGCTTAACTCGAAAGCGGGCTTCGGCAGGCTTTTGTCATGCAGATTGATCCGCGAGAGCAACGCTGCCGGCTTGACCCCTGCCGCTGACGCCGCTCTTGCCGCTGATGCGCTCAGTGAGGCCGGGCGGGGCTTTGCCTCCACATCAGGGTTGACGATCACCTGGTTGTCGTAGCGCAGATTCACCGACTCGAGCTTCTGAAATTGCTGGCGCCATTCCTGCACATGACTGACGTAGGTCTTGTAGCGCCTCAGGAAGTCTGTCGAACCGAGTTCGACTTCAACATCGCCATGAGGATCGTTCACTCGCACTTTTATGTTTTCCAGATCGGAGAGATCAACCTCGCTCAGGTCCTGGGCGTAACGGGCTCCGCCGGAGTCGAGGTCGTGGACAAGCTCGTTGTAAGCCTTCATACGCGGAATGCGGGTGGAGAGCGGCTCGCCGGGATTCATTCCCAAGATGACCGGAAAGGAGTATTTGCGCTTTTGCGGCAACTCCATTAACGAGCCACCCGCGTCGATCAGGAAAATACGCGGCCCAACCCGGGCGAAGGCGACCGGAGTACGCTCGTGAATTTCGACCCGCAGGCGGTTGGGGACAAAGCGCATTACGCTGGCCGATTCGACCCATGGGATCTGTTCCAGTTGCGCCTTTTGCTGGGCAAGGGGAATAAAGAAAATGTTTCGCCCAATGTCGGCGCCCATAACTTCCATGATTTGCGCCTTGGTGACGTTTTCCATTCCGGCTACATCGATGTTGTCACTGGACTCGATGCGGAAACGCCAGGAGCGCTCGCCGTAGTGGTAGAGCATCCCGGCTCCTATCGCCAGAACGCAGAGAACCGTAACGGCGACAAAGGCCCACAGCAGGCGATGCGCAGTTTTCTTAGGAAGCGGTCCGCGCCGGGCGGGAACACGTTTTTGCGCGCGTAGAAACGGCGATTCCTCGTCCACATCCAGATCGACCAGGCGCGCGTCATCGAGTTCCTGGCGCGCGGGTGGTGCGCTGGGCGGGTACAACTCCTCCTGCGTGATGGTGGAACCACTCTTTCGCGCCATCAAATCAGGCAGTTGTCGTCAGGAATCGCTGAGCTTTTTTACTATAGCTGCATTTCGCGACCTGACATAGAGAAAAAATCTAAGGATTTGCACAGGCGGGAACCGGATTGGGTACGACCACGAACGTGCCATGCTTCAGGCAAAATGTAGCAGCGATCATGTTGATTCGGGATGTGTGCTTTGCGGAGCTTCCGCGAGCGCGCTTGCCTTGCACTCCCACAAGAATAAGAGCGCGGCTGTTTTTCCGCGCTCAGTTTCCAAGAGGAAATTGAAGTTCAGTTAGACCGAACCGCCCTCCGACGACATGACGTGGACCACCGGCATGGCCCGCATTTCTATGTTCGGAAGGCGCGGAACGTTTACCCGCACGCGGGGACACACAGAAACCTTAGGTGCGCGGACCACGACGGGGTTGAAGGCCACCGCCGGGATATGAATCCGGGCGACTCGACTTTCGATTCGAGCGCGGTTGGCCTCGAGCCGGGCCAAATGGGCCTGCTCGCGAGCCGACATAATTTCGACACGCTGTTCGAATTCATTCGGTACGACGATCGTTCCTGCTTCCGCCAAAGCTGCGGTAAATGGGCAGGACGGCGTTTGTTTGCGGGCTGAAGCGAAGTTTGCCTCGGCCAGGAACTGATCGGCGCGGCCGGTTGCCAAGGCCATCACAGCCGTAGTGTTATGTTTCACCTGGTCTGTGATCTCGTGGGCCCACCGCAGACCGCCATCGTGATAGCTTGCGTTCAGTCCGGCTGCCACTACCGCCGCTGCCAGCCATCCCCATGCTTGTGTTTTCATCGCCTTAACCCCTTATGCCTGAATAGACGAAGGGCATAACAATCGGTTAGCAAAAGATACGATGACGGCGCAGGATAAGTTCCCTTTTTTGCTCAAGGAGCTATGAGTAATGAGCTTTGAGCGATGAGCAGGCATCCCGTAATGGCGGGTAGATGGAGGCAGAGGTTCGAAGGCTCAATTCGGCGGTTCCCAAACCCGAAGGAGGCGATGAAAGAAGAGAATTTGGCGGAACGCAATCTGAAGGGGCTTCATCTCATAAGCAACTGAGCAGCTTTGGAGGAGAGGTATGTCTCAGCAAGACATTGGCGCGGAATATCTAGCTGACGCGCTGCGGAATTTTCGAAGCTACAAGAAACTCGCTGAGGAAGCGCTGGCCCAGACCACCGATGAAGAAATCTTCCGCCTGATTGATCCGGAAGCTAACAGCATCGCAATCATCATCAAGCATATGGGGGGTAACATGCGTTCTCGCTGGACGGACTTCCTGACCACAGATGGCGAAAAGCCAAATCGCCATCGCGATCGGGAATTCGAAATAGCGCCGGGGACGACTCGCGCGGATGTAATGCAATTGTGGGAAGAAGGATGGGAGTGCGTATTCGGCGCAGTGACTCCGCTGAAGTCAGAAGATCTCACGCGGAAGGTGTTGATTGCCGGCCGCGAGCACTCGGTGCTGCAGGCGATTAACAGGCAGTTGCTGCATTACGCCGGCCACGTGAATCAGATCGTGATGCTGGCCAAGCATTTCCGCGGGGCTGAGTGGAAGTCTTTAAGCATTCCCAAAGGCAAGTCTGAGAGTTTTGCACGCGAGTTCGAGAAGACGCACGCGGCGCGGGCTGAGGCGCGATAACGATTGCGGATACACGTGGAAACTCGAACCGTTTTCTTGGCGAAATGGAAGTCAACTTCCCCACCCTCTTTCGCAAACGGCGCGAAAGAAGGGTGGGGCAGCCTTATCACTATGCGTGGGCTGACTAGTTCGGAGTGGGCGACAGTAATTCTTTCAGGTACTGCTGCCAGACTGCGGCCCAGGTGTGAGTGCCGTGTCCGTGCGTTTGATCGGAGGTTGGGATGAGCACGAACTTGCCGTGTGGGACGCGCTTGATTTCCCGCTCGGCGATGCCTAGCTCTGGGGGATTGATGAAGTCGTCGGCGGAGTTCACGAACATCACCGGCGCCCTGATGGTTTCGAGCTTTGGGGACGGGTCGTAGTTACGCGAGGCATTCACTGCATAGAGCAAGTCATTCGCATCCAGGGTCGCTGTGATGCGCGTGATGGAATCGTCCAGATACTTGTCAGCGGCATCGCGCGTCGCGAGATTCTTCTGCAACAGCAGCGGCGTACTGCCGGCAATCAGCAGGAAGTCTGCGGAGATCTGAAGCGCCGCGCGCGGTTCAGTGGTGTAATCTCCGTGCTTCCAATCCGGATCCTGCCGGATTCCCTGCATCACCATCTCGCGCCACAGGCGGTTGCGCCCGGCGATCTGCACCGGAAGACAGGCCAGGGGCATTACTGCATCCATGAAATCGGGATAGGTCTCGCTCCAAACCCAGGAGTGCATGCAGCCCATCGAGGTGCCCATGAGCAGTCGAAGGTGGCTCACTCTCAGGCCTTTCTCTAATAATTCGTGCTGCGCGACGACCATGTCGTCGTAGTCATATTGCGGAAAGTGGGCATGCATGCCGTCGCTCGGCTTGCTCGATTTTCCATGGCCGATGTTGTCGGGCAGGATGATGAAATAGCGGTTTGTGTCCAGGAGTTGACCGGGGCCGAATAGCACGTCGGCGAATTGCGGAGCCAGAAACTGATGACCGGACCCGCCTGTGCCGTGGAGGATCAGAACCGCATTTGTCGCCTTGCCCGTGCTGTCCCGTTCGAGCTTGCCTAGGGTCGTGTAGTGCAGCCGGAGTTGCGGTAGAGTCTCGCCGGATTTGAAATGGAAGTCGCGGGCCTCGTAGTCAGCTTCGGATGAAGTCAGCCCCGACGGAGACTGCTGTGCCCTGAGAGGAACAAGAGAAAAGCACAGGGAGAGAAGAACGACGAAAGCGCCACGAGTCATTGCAGTCCTCCGCTGGAGCAGGCGTTCAGCTGTGGACGGCGACGGTTTCGCGCTCCTTCAGCTTTTGCAGAATCATGGGACCAAGTTGTGACACGCTACCTGCCCCCAGGGTTAGGATCATATCGCCTTCCCTAGCAATATCGACGGCCAAATCGATTGCTTCCGTTGTAGAACCTGCATAGCGGCCGACTCTCAAGGTCTTGTCCCGGATCTTTTGCGCCAATACCTCCGCAGTAATTCCTTCGATCGGGCTCTCGCTGGCGGCGTAGATATCCAGCACGAACAGGGAATCAGCGTCGTTGAATGCGCCGGTGAACTCCTCCATCAGATCGCGAGTCCGGCTATAGCGGTGAGGCTGGAAGATGACGTGAATCTTGCCGAAGCCGCATTGCCTGGCGGCAGCTAGCGTCGCTTTGATCTCTGTGGGATGGTGTCCGTAGTCGTCGATCACACTCACGCCGGCAACCGTTCCGCGCAACTGGAACCGGCGGTCCACCCCGCGAAACTGATCGAGCGCGCTCTGGATGGATTCAACATTAACGTCTAATCCAACCCCGACCGCGATCGCGGCCGTGGCATTGAGGACATTGTGCAAGCCGGGCACGTGCAGGCTGAATTCTCCCAGGTCCTTTTCCTGAAATCGCACGTGAAAGCGGCTGAGCGGACGCGCATCTCCATTGCAGGATTGCGTTGTTGCCTGGGTCTTGATCAGGAAGTCGGAACCGCGCCGGGTGCCATAGGTAACGGTACGCCGTTGCACTTCGGGAAGAAGTCGCCGCAACAGGGGGTCGTCATTGCAGGCTACGATCATGCCGTAAAAGGGCGCGCGATCCATGAACTCGATGAAAGTCTTCTTCACGTCCCGCATGTTGCGGTAGCAGTCCATGTGTTCGCGATCGATGTTGGTCACCACGGAGAGGATGGGAGAGAGTTTGAGGAAGGAGCGGTCGCTCTCGTCGGCCTCGGCTACAAGGTATTGTGATTTACCAAGGCGGGCGTTGGATCCCATGGCATCCACGCGGCCTCCCACAACGACTGTGGGATCGAGACCTCCTGCGGCGAGCACCGCGGCCACCATTGAAGTTGTGGTCGTCTTGCCATGCATGCCGGCAATCGCAATGCCGTATTTGAGGCGCATCAACTCGGCGAGCATCTCCGCCCGTTGGATTACGGGAATATGGAGCTCATGAGCGCGGTCGACCTCGGAGTTTTCGGCGGAAATCGCGGAACTGGTAACCACAACCTCGGCATCGCTGACATTCTCGGTGCGATGGCCTTCGAAGATTGTGGCACCGAGTCCGGCAAGGCGTTGCGTGACCGCGGAACTCTTCAGATCGGAGCCCGAGACCTTATAGCCGAGGTTCAGCAAGACCTCGGCGATACCGCTCATGCCGATCCCGCCAATGCCTACGAAATGAATACGCTGGATTTTTGCGAACATAAAGGTACGAAATTGAGTAATTGGTAAATTTGGTAATTGAGTAATTAAAAACTACTGCATCCCTGCTTTAAGCAACTGAGTTGTCGCGTATCGATCGCCGCCTTCAATTACTCAATTCGTTAATTCCCCAAGTACTCAATTTTTTTCAATTCCCGCCACTCGGGCTGCCATGGCTGCGATTTCGCGGGCGGCGTTCGGATGCGAGAGTTCTCGCGCAGCGTGGCTCATTGCTTGCAGGCGCCGTGGATCCTGCAGCAACGCGGCAATTGTTTCGGCCAGCCAAACGCCTTCCAGCTTCGATTCTTCGACCACAACCGCGGCACCGTGTTTCGACAGTGCTTCAGCATTCACCCGCTGGTGATCATCTGCCGCGCGCGGAAAGGGAACGAATACCGCCGGCTTCCCTGCTGCCGCGATTTCCGCGACCGTGCTCGCGCCGGAGCGGCACACGACGAGATCCGCGCGCGCAAAGGCAGCCGGCATGTCCTCAATAAACTTGAACACCTCGGCCGACTCATCCATTTCCGCTATACGCTGCCAGCGCGTCATTATAGTCACGCTCACCGGTTTGATGAATGATGTGAATCCCCGGGGCCTCCCGTTGCAATACGGGAAGGCAGCGGAACATCGCCTGATTGATCGCGTGCGCGCCCTGACTCCCGCCGAAGACCAGCAGCGTAGGCGTGCCTCCGCACTTGGCAGGTATCTCAAAAAAGGCGTGTCGCACCGGAACTCCCGTGACCTCGCCATGGCGAAAGTATTTCGCAGTCTCCTCGAAATGTACCGCGGCGCCTGATACAAAGCGCGCCACCAACCGATTCGCAAATCCGGGCACAACGTTGGGTTCAAAGGCCAGCGTGGGGATGTGTTTCACAACAGCAGCCAGCATGGCCGGTCCCGAGGCGTATCCGCCGACCCCGATCACGACATCGGGAGCGAACTCATTGAGCATGCGGGAGGCATCCCAAAGCGCGCGCGGCAAGTCAAAAGCCGTGTTGACACGAGTCTTCAGGCTGACATTCTTCAGCGCTCCCACGCGGACCAGGTGCAATGGATAACCGGCGGCGGGTACCAAACGATTCTCAATTCCCCGTGCGGTCCCGATGAAGAGCACTTCGGCGTGGTAGTCATTCTTTAGTTGATTGGCGATGGCCAGAGCAGGAATGACATGCCCGCCGGTGCCTCCGCCCGCCAGAATGGCTCGCATGTGGTGACTATAAACTACGCCACGGATCGGTACGGATGACCCAACGGAGTCATGCGCCACCCGTGTGGATCGGTGCTAATCAATAGTTATTCCGCTTGCTTGGTGATGTTCAACAGGACGCCAACGCATGCCAGCGTGACAAACAGCGACGATCCTCCATAGGAGACCAGCGGGAGTGGGATCCCTTTGGTCGGCATCATGCCGAGCACGACGCTGATGTTGATGAAAGCTTGCAGGACAACCATGCTGGTGATGCCTACCGCGAGATAGCGTCCGAAAATGTCTTCTGTGCGCCAGCACGCCCGCATGCCGCGCCAGAGAAAGACGGCGAACAGGGTCGCGACAAAGATTGCGCCGAGCAGTCCCAGTTCCTCAGCCGTTACCGCAAAAATGAAATCGGTGTGCGGCTCGGGCAGGTAGAAAAGTTTCTGCTTGCCTTCCATCAAGCCGAGTCCAGTCACCCCTCCTGTGCCCACCGCAATCAACGATTGGATGATGTGGAACCCAGTCCTCTGGCGATCGGCATAGGGATTCAGAAACGCCAGGATGCGATCGCGCCGCCAGGCCACGTGAAAGATCAGCAGGTAAAGTGCCGGGAGGGACGCGGCGAACGCATAACCGAAGTAGCGCATGCGCATGCCGGCGACGTAGAGGATACATCCCGCAATTCCGGCGCAGGCGATTGCCGTGCCCAGATCGGGTTCTAAAACGATGAGGCCGAGAAATACCAAAATAGGTGTAGCCGCCGGCATGAGCGTGTTGCGGACGTCGTCCATCGAATTGCTGCGGTTCTCCAGGAAATACGCAAGAAACAGAATCAGAACGGGCTTGGCGAATTCCGAAGGTTGGAAGGAGAATCCTCCGGCATGAATCCATCGGTGCGTATTGTGTGAGCGATCGAGGAAAAAGACAGAGATTAACAGCAGCGTGGTCACTCCCATGAACGAAAAGACCAACGCGGGATGCTTGTAGCGGCGGTAGTCCACGCGCATGGTGACGACCATCGCAACGAGTCCGGCCAGCGCCCAAATCAATTGCTTAAACAGGAAAGCATAGGGTGAACCAAAGCGCTCGCGCGCCATGACCGCGGACGCGGAAAAAACCATCACCAGCCCCAGAAAAACCAGCAGCATGGTCACCGCAAACAGCCACCGGTCGACGCTCACGCGCTTCGCCATGGGACACTTATTTCACCACGGAGGCATTTGGAAAACTGTGCTTTTGAGTTTTGATTGTTGATTGTTTTGGTTCCGGGAGCCTCGGGACTCATCTCGGCTGACGATCTGGCTAACCAACTTCGCAGAATATTGTTGAAGTGACTTCCGCGCGAGACGGGACTACACAGTTTGCGAGGCTAGTCCTCGCACCAAGTCTTTGAAGACCCTTCCGCGGTGTTCGTAGCTTTTGAACTGATCGAAGCTGGCGCAGGCCGGTGCGAGCAGAACTACATCTCCAGATTCTGCTAACGTGCTTGCTTTCCTGACTGCATTCTCGAGCGTCTCGGCCTGGACGACCTCCGGGCCCTGGATCTGCGACTCGATTTTGGCGGCGGCGGCGCCAATGGTATAAACGCGTTTCACGCGCTTGCGGAGCAGATCGTTCAGCACCGTGTAGTCGCTGCCCTTATCCTTGCCTCCGAGGATCAAGTGGATGTTGGCGGGAAATGATTCCAGAGCCTTGATGGTGGCGTCCACGTTGGTGGCTTTGGAATCGTTGTAGTAATCGATTCCCCGGATACTTGCGACAAACTCCAGCCTGTGTTCAACCGCCTTGAAGTCGTGAACGGCACTGCGAATCTTTTCGGGCGCGCAGCCCATCAGGACGCCAGCAGAAACGGCGGCCAGAACATTCTCCAGATTGTGAGCTCCTTTCAGCGGAATCTCCGAGACCTGCAGAATCTCGCGCTGTCCCGAAGCGTCGCGGAAGACGATGTCGCCAGCGCGCACCCACGCGCCCCGCTCGACTTCTCTTTGGCGGCTGAACCAGAACACCTGCGACCGCGTCTTCTTTGCCATGGCCACACAGGTCGGATCATCGGCATTGAGCACGGCGCGATCCTCCTGCTGCTGATTCTCGAAGATGCGAGCTTTGGCTTCGGCATAAATCTCGAACGTACGATGGCGATCGAGATGGTCAGGAGTCACGTTCAAGACAACGGCAACTTTGGGCCGGAAGCTTTGGATGGTCTCCAGTTGAAAGCTGGAAATTTCGAGGACAATCAGCGTGCCCGGTTTGGCGCGCTCGGCGAGCGAGATTGCGGGTGTACCGATGTTGCCGCCGACCAAAGCCGGAAATCCCGCAGCCGTCAAAATCTCACCCGTGAGCGTGGTTGTCGTTGTCTTGCCGTTGGAGCCAGTGATCGCAACAATGGGGCCAGGCAGGAATTGGGCGGCGAGTTCGACTTCGCCGATCACCGTTTCGCCAAGAGAGCGAGCCTGGACCAGGGGCGGAGCATCCACGGGAACTCCGGGGCTGACCACAATCAGGTCTTGTCCGCGAAAGGTGCGATCGCCATGTCCGCCGGTTTCGACCGTAATGCCGTTGTCTAACAGCACAGGAATTTCATTGCGCAGCTCGTCTCCGCTTTTCGTATCAGATACGGTTACGCGTGCGCCGTGCGCCTTCATAAACAAAGCGGACGCCACCCCTGACTTGCCGAGCCCAACGACCAGCACGCGTTTGCCGTTCAGTTCCATGTGAAAACTATTTCACCACAGAGTCACAGAGCCACGCAGAAATTCGACCTCTCGGCCACCGGTTAACACGGATACTGCCATCGGGTCTTACGCCTTATCCGTGCTGGTCCGTGAAAATCCGTGCTGAATATCACCTCAATTTCAGAGTCGTCAGCGCGAACAGTGCGAATACCAGTGATGCAATCCAGAAGCGGACAATAATCTTGGATTCCGACCAGCCCATCAATTCGAAGTGATGATGGAGGGGAGCCATCTTGAAGATGCGTTTCTTGCGCAACTTGTAGGAGCCAACCTGCAAAATCACGGAAATCGCTTCGATCACGAACACTCCCCCAATAAATGGAAGCAGAAGCTCCTGCTTGATCATGACGGCAATTGTGCCAATCGCACCTCCCAGGGCGAGTGATCCGACGTCGCCCATGAATACTTCCGCGGGATGCGCGTTGTACCACAGAAATCCGATGGAGGATCCCACCATGGCTCCGCAAAACACGGTCAACTCGGCGACCTGCGGCATCCTCTGCAATTCGAGATAAGTTGCGAATGTCGCGTGTCCACTGACGTACGTCAAGACGGTCAACGCGCCGGCGGCGATCACTGTACATCCGATTGCGAGGCCATCGAGACCATCCGTGAGATTCACGGCATTACTCGAACCTACGATGACGAGGGCCACAAATGCCATGAAGGGCAGAAATGCGAGAGGCCAAAGCTGGGGATGATGCTCCAGTGTGCCGATTACCAGGTCAGGATGAAACTGCTTGAAGAACGGCACGATGACGCGGGTGGAATACATGCTGTAAGTCTGCATCGCGATCAGCAACGACGCCACCACAATGCTGGTGGCGACCTGCAATCCCAGCTTGGCTCGCGCTGTCAGCCCTAGATTTCTGCGATGGGTCACCTTGGTGTAGTCGTCGGTGAAACCGATGGCGGCAAACGCACAAGTGGAAAAAACAGCGATCCACACGAAACGGTTGCTCAGGTCGGCCCAGAGAAGCGTGGGCACGATGATCGCGATGACGATCAGCAATCCACCCATAGTGGGCGTGCCCGCTTTTTTCTGATGGGCCTTGGGACCTTCTTCGCGGATGAACTGTCCGATCTGGAAATCACGCAGGCGCCCGATCACCAGCGGACCCACGATCAGAGCCGTGAAGAGGGCGGTCAGGCTGGCAAACGCAGTGCGAAAAGTGACGTAACGAAAAATGCGGAAGGGCGCGACATAGTGTTGCAGCTTGAGGAACAAGAGCCAATAGAGCAATCAGCCTCCGACCACAGCAATGTGCTATGAGCTATGAGCAGTGAGCGACCAGCCTGTCGCGATTGACTGCCTACGAACCCGCCTCACGCTTCGCCTTCCAGGTCTCCAGCGCCTTTTCCAGCTTTACGCCCCGGGATCCCTTCAACAGCACCACGTCGCCATCGCGCGTTTCGCGAGCCAACCATTCGCCCGCTTCTTCCGGTGTAGCTAAGAATTCGGCCGTCATTCCCGCCTGGCGCGCGCCCTGTACCGCCGCCTGCGCCAGACCGCGCACACCGATCAGCACGTCGATCTTTTTCTCGGCCGCATGTTTTCCGGCATCGCTATGCATCTGTTCGCCGAGCGGACCGAGTTCCAGCATTTCTCCGGCGACGACGATGCGGCGCTTTGCCTTCATCGCAGCCAAAGCATCTACCATGGCGTAGAGCGCTTTCGGATTGGAATTGTAGCAATCGTTGACGACCGTGATGTTACCCAACTGGAGAACCTGTCCTCGTTTGTCGGCAGGCTTGAGGGTGGCCAGCGCTGCAACCGCGTCGGCGAATGACATGCCACGCGAGCACGCGACCGAGGCCGCGGCCAGGGCGTTCAGGATGTTGTGCTCTCCCACGAGCGGAAGACGGGCATGCTCGCTGGCCGCAGGGGCTCACCACATCGAACTCCGAACCTGTCGCGCCCTGAGATTGAACGTGCTCGGCCCGGACGTCGGCGGTGGGACTCGTTCCGTAGGTGATGACCTTTCCCTTGAAGCCGCGGCCGAATTGCGACACGTATTCGTCGTCGGCGTTGAGAACGGCGGTTCCACTGGGCGGCAGGGATTCGATCAACTCGTACTTGGCACGCGCGATGCCCGCCAGAGAATCAAAGAATTCGAGATGGACCGGAGCCACGTTGGTCACCACTCCAATCTCGGGCTGCGCAATCTTGGCGAGGGCGCGGATTTCGCCGGCATGCGACATTCCCATCTCGATGACTGCCAGGTCGTGCTCTGCTTCCAGTTTCAGCAGCATCAGCGGCAATCCGAAATGATTGTTGAAATTGCCTTCGGATTTCAGCACCTGGAAACGAGTCGCCAGCACGTGAGCAATCGCTTCTTTGGTCGTCGTCTTGCCCGCAGATCCGGTGATTCCGATCAACGGCTTTCCCCAGACTCTTCGGACTGCTGTGGCCAGCGACTGCAGCGCAAGCAGCGTGTCCTGTACAGGCAGCAAACGGCTCGCATCGGAATACCGGTGCATCTGATCTCGATTCACGACCGCGGCCACCGCTCCTTTCTGCAGGGCGGAGTCCACGTAGTCGTGTCCATCGAGACGCTCGCCCTTGACCGCGAAGAAAAGCTCACCAGCTTGGATCGTCCGGGAATCGATGGAATACGCGGAAGCTACGTCATCTGACGGAGTGCTTGTAGCGGAGATGAATTCAGCAATTTTCGAAATTTTAAGCTTCATGCGGTGCGTCCTGCGGCGGACCCGGATTCGCACTCGAAACCGCTGGCCTGCAGAACTTCGCGCGCCACCTCCACATCATCAAGGGGAGATGAACCCTCGCGGGTAACCTGCACCTTCTCGTGTCCCTTGCCTGCCAAAAGCACGATATCTCCCGGACGCGCTTCGTTGATGGCAAGTGCGATGGCCTTGCGCCGGTCCACCTCGACCGTGCACTTGATGCCGCTCTTCTGAACCCCGACCAGAGCATCGTTAATGATGGCGCGCGGGTCCTCGCTGCGAGGGTTGTCAGAGGTAAGAACGACGAAGTCGCTGCCGCGCCCGGCTGCCTCTCCCATGAGGGGACGCTTGGCACGATCGCGATCTCCCCCACAACCGAACACCGTAATCACGCGCCCGCTCGACTTGTCGCGCGACACGAACTCGCGAGCCAGAGAAGTCAGATTGCGCAAGGCGTCATCGGTGTGCGCGTAATCCACCACGACGGTAAAGGGCTGTCCGCAATCGACGCGTTGGAAGCGCCCCGGCACATGGGTCAAAGAAGCCACTCCGCTGGCGATGGCGTGTGCATTGCAATTACGCGCGGAACACGCCGCGGCAGCAGCAAGGATGTTGTACACGTTGACTCGGCCAATCAGCGGAGAAAAAATGGCGATCTTCTCTTCGGGCGTGATCAGATCGAAGCGCGTGCCGCGCGGAGTGATATCCACTTTGTCAGCGTGGAAGTCTCCTCGGCTCCAGCCATAGGTCAGCACGGCAGAACTCCGCTTACGGCTGAAGTCGCGCAATTTTGCGCCGTACTCGTCATCCGAGTTCGTTACCGCGATCCGCGGCGGATCAGTGCCGATTCCTTCGAATAACGCCCGCTTGGCCTCGAAGTACTCCTTCATACTCTTGTGATAATCGAGGTGGTCGCGGGTCAGATTGGTAAAAACGGCAACGTCAAAAGGAATGCCGAAGACACGCTGCTGCGTGAGAGCGTGGGACGAGACCTCCATCACCGCATCGGATGCTCCCTGGGCGACGGCTTCATGGAAGAGGCGAGCGAGTTCCAGAGGCTCCGGAGTGGTATGTGGAGCAGGATATGTGCGCCCAGCCACGTGATATTCGATGGTGCCGATGAGAGCGCTCTTTCGCCCGGCGGAGGCCAGAATCGCTTCGATCAGAAACGCAGTTGTACTCTTGCCATTGGTTCCCGTAATTCCGGTGATGGCCAACCGTTCCGCCGGGTGCTTATAAAAATTCTCGCTGACGCGGGCCAGTGCGCGGCGGCCATGAGGCACAACCGTCCAAGCCACGCCCTTCCGTGGATTCTCTTCCGCGGAATCAGTGACGATCGCGACGGCGCCTGCCTGAATGGCTTGGTCAATGAAGCGATTGCCATCGGACGACTCCCCGTGCATGGCGACGAAAACGGAGCCCGGCTTCACCCGTCGCGAATCGTATTCCACACTGGTGACGTCCGGGTTCCCGCTCTGGCTGAGAAATTCCGCGCCATCCAGAAGATCTTGGAAAGTCATTGCTGGAAATTATAGGCCACGATCAGCGGACCGGCCGGAAAGGGCTGGGGATTGGCAGTTTCCGTGCGTTACGAACGTCATTAACCTGAGCGGCAAATCCGGCCTTAAATTATGGCTATGAGCACCGGAACCGGAACGTCCAAAATCAAATGCGCACAATGTGAACAGGCCGAAAGTTCCTGTCACTGCGAAAAGTACTGCGTTCTTTGCCAGTCCGTCATTGATGTGCGGCTTTGTGAAGATGGTTTGCTGTACTGCGAGCCGTGCCGCAGCGCCTGCGATTACAAGCTTGCAAACTAGATTGGTTTCTCGTCAGAGCCGCGTCGTCGCGGAACTGCAACTCAGCCAGCTGTTTTCGAATCTCAGCTTTGGGAGGCGGAGACTTGCGTTTGGCGTGCACGCTTTCAACGCAACGGATTCACAAAATCGTTCCTCTAAACCAGATGGAGGATGTGTGATCCGCTTCCTTGGCAAGGGCTGCGTCTTTAGGGCAGAATAGAACGTTTTGCGTTGAGCCTTGCGCGCTTCCCAGGAGAATTTGAATGGCTACTACTGTGCACATCAGCGACGTTGCCGAGTTGCTGAGCGAAGGCCGGACGCATTTTAATCTCTCTCCCGGACTGCTGGTCGAGCACTCGATCCGCCGGAATGAAGCGAAATTGGCGGCGAATGGAGCCATTGTCGGATACACCAACCGCACCGGCCGGTCCCCGAAAGACAAGTTCATCGTGCGCGATGAAATGACCGAGCACACAGTGAAATGGGGTGCGGTCAACGCGCCGCTCGAAGCAGAGAAATTCGATGCCCTTTACGCCCGGGTCATGGAACATTTGCGCGGGCGGGAGCTCTACGTGCAGGATCTGTTTTGCGGAGCTGATCCGGCGTACCGGCTGCCGGTCCGAATCGTCAATGAGTACGCGTGGCACAATCTGTTTGTACGGCAGTTATTCATCCGGCCCTCATCCGAGGAGTTGAGACATCATCGTCCGGAATTCACCGTCATCGCGGCGCCAGAGTTCAAAGCTGATCCCAAGCGCGACGGTGTCAACTCCGAAGTTTTTATTCTGCTGAATTTCATGCGGCGCACCGTGTTGATCGGCGGCACCTCGTATGCGGGCGAAATGAAGAAGTCGATTTTCAGTGTGATGAATTACCTGTTGCCGCCGCGCAACGTTTTTCCCATGCACTGTTCTGCAAACGTAGGCCACAACGGCGTGAGCGCATTATTTTTTGGATTATCGGGCACGGGCAAGACCACGCTCTCGGCCGATCCCTCGCGCGACCTGATCGGCGACGACGAACACGGCTGGAGCGCGGATGGCGTCTTCAACTTTGAAGGCGGATGCTATGCCAAGTGCATCAAACTGTCGAAGCAGAACGAACCGCAGATCTGGAATGCGCTGCGCTTTGGTTGTGTGCTGGAGAACGTCAGTCTCGATCCGGACACACGAGTTCCCGATTACAACGACGACAGCAGGACAGAGAACACGCGTGCCGCATATCCGGTGGACTTTATCGAGAACGCAGTGATTCCGGGAATTGGCCGGCACCCCAGGAATGTTGTCTTTCTGACTGCCGACGCATTCGGGGTCCTGCCTCCAATCTCCAAATTGAGTCCCGAGCAGGCCATGTATCACTTCTTGTCGGGATACACGGCAAAGGTGGCCGGGACAGAAGCTGGTGTGAAAGAGCCTTCAGCAACATTCTCTACTTGCTTCGGCTCGCCGTTTCTTCCGCTGGCTCCGAAGGTCTATGCGGAAATGCTCGGACGGCGCCTGCGCGAGCACAACGCGCAATGCTGGCTGGTAAACACAGGATGGCAAGGCGGACCGTACGGGGTAGGCCGGCGGATGAGCATCCCATACACGCGCGCCATGGTGGATGCGGCTGTGGAGGGCGAACTCATCTACGAACCATTCGAGGTTGAGCCCACGTTCGGGTTCAGCATTCCAAGGGTCTGTCCCGGAGTTCCACCGCAAGTGCTGAATCCGCGTAATGCCTGGCCCGACAAGAGTGCCTACGACAAAGCTGCCGAGGACCTGCGCAACCGCTTCGCCAAGAACTTCGAAAATTTCGATGTCCCTGCCGAAGTGAAAGCTGCAGGCCCCAAGTCGCAGCGATAAATCTCGACAAACCCCGAGGGGTGCCCCACTCTTGTCGCGGTGTTTGCGACAGGGTGGGGAATTTGACTTCTCAGGCTGGTTCGAAATCAGGAGAATCTAAAGAGGAGATCAAAATCCCCACCCTGTCCCTAAAAGCAGGGACAAGGGTGGGGCACCCTGATGTCGAATTAAGAGCTGTGATTAAATCGAGAGCATGTTTGCTCGTAAGATTCGCGTTGAGTATGAAGAAAGTGGAACCCGGCTTCCCTGCCGTCTGAAATGGCTGGACTCGTTCTCGATGCGCAACTTCACGAATTCCAGCATTTTCGACGACACACTCCCCGTGTCCGATGGGCTTATGGAAATCGGATCGGCGGTTCCAGTTGAGGAACTCAAGGGCGCCATGGAAGACTGGTTTCGCCGCAAAGGATACCTTCCGAAGGACTCTCAATTACTGCTTACGAACGTTGAGAAAGGCTGAACTCTTTTGCCACTTGGGCGGGTCTTTGTAACGACAGATCTTCCGGCTCAGGATGTGTAACGAAGAAGCGACATCACGTCGTACTCTTTTAAGCGCTCCCGGCCTTTCAGAAATTCCAGTTCTACGACGAATCCCAAGCCGGCGATATTGGCTCCCAATTTCTCCGCCAGCTTCGCTGTGGCCTCTGCTGTGCCTCCGGTGGCGAGCAGATCGTCGACGATGAGAACACGCTGGCCTTTCTGAACAGCGTCCTTGTGGATCTCAAGCGTGTTCGTGCCGTACTCGAGAGCGTAGTCGTAGCGCACGCATTCTGCCGGAAGCTTTCCGGGTTTACGCACCGGAACAAATCCCGCGTTGAGGCGGTAAGCCAAGCGCGGGCGCGAAGATGAAGCCGCGCGCCTCCATTCCGAGCACCAGGTCAATGTCTTGCGAGATGTAATGCTCGGAAAGCTTGTCGATCAGCGTGGCGAATCCGGTCTTGTCTTTCAGGAGAGTCGTGATGTCATAGAAGAGAATCCCTTTTTTGGGGAAATCGGGGATCTCGCGAATAAGTTTCTTCAGGTGATCGGCATCGAGGGCCGAGGCTTTGGACATCTACCATGCTCCTTCAATGCGGAATGAGCTAAGACCTTGAGCGGCACTCGCGTCGGAGACTTCGACCGCATCCACGCGGGCGGCGCGGGGACCTTCGCGCAATCGCGAGTGCAATCCGGCAAGCTGGTCGCGAGTGCCCTGCGCCATCACCTCCACGCTGCCGTCGTGGTTGTTGCGAACCCACCCGGCGATGCCCAGCAGGTGAGCTTCGCGTTCCACAAACCAGCGGAACCCCACGCCTTGCACCCGTCCCCGGACAACGTAACGCTTCGCTTCAATCGGTTTTTGGCTTGTTGCCATCCTGCAACCACGCTGTCACTACCGACCGCGAGCCTGCTCTAGTGCTAGTGTCATCCTGAGCGCAGAATCAGCCCCGCGATAGCGGAGCTGATTCAGAGTCGAAGGATCCCTTGTACTTCAAACTCTGCGCAGCGCCAACAATTCCGACCGAGCCAGACACTCATGCTCAGCGAATGCCATTCCGCTCTGGACGACCATGAAAGTTACGCTCGCGACAGATAAGCGCCTTCAGAGGTATCTACCTTGATCTTCTCCCCTTCGTTGATGAAGGGCGGTACTTGCACGATCAATCCAGTTTCAGTCTTCGCGGGCTTGGTGACGCTCGAGGCGGTCGCGCTCTTGAGTCCCGGTTCAGTTTCGATCACTGTCAACTCAACTGTCTGCGGCAGCTCGATCCCGACGGCCTTGCCATCGAAGAACTCGACTTTGATCTGCAGGTTGGAAATCAGGTAGTCAACCGCATCACCCAGAATTTCTTTCGTCAGGTGGGTCTGCTCGTAATTCGAGGTGTCCATGAAGTAATAGCTGTCGCCGTCATTGTAGAGGTACTCCATCTCGACTTCGTCGACGTTAATCTTCTCGATGGGATCAGGCGAACGGAAGCGGTGCTCAAACATTGCACCGGTGCGCAGATTGCGCAGCTTGGCCTGGATGAAGGCACGCAGGTTTCCGGGAGTACGGTGCTCGACGCTGAACACGGAGTGCAGATCATTGTTGTGTTTGATGATCATGCCGGGACGTAGCTGGGTGGCAGGGATCGACATCGCTTGGAAACTCTCCTTGTACGATTGCGGTTTGACGCCGGCGGAAGGCGGGGCGAGCCACAAGTTCCGCCGCCACGAGGGCTAAACTGTTATTTTACACTGAGCTGCGTCGCAAAAGAAACCTTACCAAACTGGAATTCATCGTAAGAGGGCGGGATGCTCGCTTGCGAATCGTACCTGCTTTTGGTTGCACACCGGACTAAAATGCTCGCAGGATCGTGGCCGGGTTTTCGCCAATCAGCCCGTGCGTTGCCGGGCGGAAAAGATGAGGTTTCTATCATGCGTACTAGCGGACGTTACGAATCTTCTGAGAACAGCAGCAATATTGGTACCGCCATCACCTTCCTTTTGATTGGGCTGGGTGCGGGAGCTTTTGTAGGCCTTCTATTCGCCCCCAAACCCGGGAAACAGTTCCGCCGCGATCTGCAACGCGGCTACGAAGATGCCAAAGACAATTTTGGGGACTGGGCTGATGAGGCCAAGGATCGCGTCCGCGACGTTAGCGAGCGGGTTCGGGATGCCGCCGGCCGCGGAGTGGATTTCGCGGAGGAACTTCGCGAACGAGCAGAGCCTATTCGCCGGGCCATGAAGCGCAGCTAAATCAGAGGTCAAGGTGTCGGGAGTTAGTAGTCAGGGAACAAAGGAATGTATCTGCCTTGGCTACTAAATTCCTGCCTGCTTCGCGTAGCGCGCGTTACCCCGACCAGCCTTCATTTGAACAATCCCGAAAAGGCCTGCCCCAGGCGAGCGAAGAACCCGGGGCGGGGTGTTTTCTTCAGTTTTCGCGAGCCCGCCTCCTGCGCGATTGGATCCGGAGGCTGCACGACTGCGTCCAGATGAACCTGCCGCTCCGCGGAATCAGTGTGAGACAGACTCCTGACGGCCTCGACCGGGGCCGGTAGAGCACTGGCGCGATTCCTTCCGGTGAAAACCAGGGGAGCATCCACCTGCACGTGAACATCTCCGGGCTTGGCGGCGGGCAAGGCCGCTAATCCGGCTTCGTTGGATGCCGCTGACTTGTTTTCGTCGGGCGAATTCGCGGTTGAGGCGGCGGCACTACCCGATCCCAGCGTCAGCTTCGAACCCAGCTGCGATTCCGGCATTGTCTGGACCGGCGCAGCCGTCCTCATCAGCGGCGGAGGTGGAGGACACCCACATTCCAGAGGCACGTCCGTATCGACTTTGTCGATCTGTCCGGAGCGAAAAACAACCTGTTCCCTGGGGCGCACCTGATAGATTCGATCGCCCATCAACTCGGAAACGATCGCCGACGAAGTATTTCCCGCCAGCGAGCGGACGCAAGTGTTTCCATGCGAATCAGCGCTGATCGCAAAGTGGAAGTCTCCAGGTCCGGCAAACATGATCCGGAAATCCGGGGTGACGATGGCATCGGCGGATTGGGATAACGAATAGTGGGTTTCCATCGCGCCGCTTCCCATGCCGAACATGAGGTCGCGCTTGTTGTTTGAAGGTGTCACCGAAAGGGTTGTGCCCGGACAGACCCGCACTTCGCCGCCCCTGGGAAGGCGCAGGAGCGTGGTGTCGGATCCCGCAGTGATAGAAGAACCCGCCGCGAAGTGACTGGCGTCGATCACGGCGGAGCCAGCTTCTCCGACCGGAACGACAGCGGCTTCGGCATTCAGGGAAAATCCCGCATTGGTCGAGGGCTCAGACGGCTCGGGCTTCTTGCCCGAGTTTTCGTCCACCGGAGGCTTAAGACGCACCAGCAGGCGCTTATCCGCGCTCTCCCATGAATGAGCGTACGGCGCTTTAAGATCGAGAACAATTCGTGTCACCGGAGGGTTGCTCTGATATTGCCGCACGCGGATGGCGACGATGTTGTCCTTGCGTACGTCGATTCGATCCTGCGCCATTACCAGACGTGAGTTGGGCAGATCGATGACCAGCCGAGGAGGGGAATCCAGGGTCTGAATCTCAGGAATGATGGTTGCAGTGGCCACAACTTCTACGGCCGGAGTGCCCTTGTCGTACACAACTCGCACGCTGCGAATCTGCCGCGCAGGCCCAAAGTTTTGGCCCACTGCTTGTAATGCGGCAAAGGTTAGCAGTATCGCGCAGACACAACTGACCGAAGTCCGATTCACATCATTCTCGCTGGGAGCTTGATGGAAACATACCACTTGCGGCGGCCTGAGAGAAGCACCAGCTAAGGCTCAAAGTAGCTTCAGTAATGGCAGCGCAGGCGACGCTAGGACTGCGGGAGGAATTCGTATTCCTCGATCACGGCAGCCACGGTGACTTTGCCGGCATCAGAGGAGTCTTCCACTCGGACGACCCGGCCCTTGCACTGTACGCGGATGCTTTCGGTGAGAGTGATTTCTGGTGGAAGAGTAAGTGTGAACCCGATTGGCGAACCCTGAGTCACCGCCGAATCCAGGTAAAAACAGATACCGCGCGCGCTGACGTCGCGGATTTGCGCGGATTCGCTGCTGCCGTCGTTGTCCCGACTGACGGTCACCGGTACGCGAAGCGCGAAACGCCTTGCTGCCCTTTTCTCTTGCTGAGGCTCGGCCATGCTCCTCCGAGTACTGCTGAAGTGGCGCTAACAGGATGCTCTGCACTGACTTGACGGTCAATACCACCCTTGGGGAGCGAATGGCTCTTTAGGGGGAGTGAGAAGTCCATCGTACGATTCCCTGCGAAGTGCCTCCTGACTGCTGAGTACTGCCGTTCCGGTGTAAGCTGATATCGAGGATGTGCAGTGGTTTTCGTTCTCGACAACTACGATTCTTTCACTTACAACCTGGTGCAGTACATCGGAGAACTGGGAGCGAAGGTCGAGGTGCGCCGCAACGACCAGATCACGGTAGAAGAATTAGAAGCCATGCGTCCGGAGCGGATCGTGGTTTCTCCGGGGCCTTGTACTCCGCACGAAGCCGGCATCAGCATCGAACTCATCCGCCACTTTGCCGGCAAGGTTCCGGTGCTTGGCGTGTGTCTGGGACATCAGGCTATCGGCGAAGCATTCGGTGGGCGGGTGGTGCGGGCTCCGCACCTGATGCATGGCAAGACCAGCCCCGTGATGCACGATAACAAGACGGTGTTTCAGGGCCTTCCCATGCCGATGACCGCCACCCGTTACCACTCACTCATCGTGGAAGAGAAAGACCTACCTTCAGAACTGCAAGTGAGTGCATGGACGACTGAAAAAGATGGTACTCGAACCATCATGGGATTGCGGCATAAGCAACTCCCAGTCGAGGGGGTGCAGTTCCATCCCGAAAGCGTGCTGACAGACGCGGGCAAGAAGCTTGTGGCAAATTTCCTTATGATGTAAACCAGCTCTCAGGCACTGGGGAGAAGCTGCGATCCCTTGCCTGTGAGCCCTAGGCCCTCTTTCTGGCAATATCGACTGCACGCAGTAATGCCTGTGCCTTGTTTATCGACTCCTGATATTCAGTAGCAGGGTCGGAATCAGCCACAATGCCAGCTCCTGCCTGTAAATAGGCTTTCTTGCCTTGCATCAACATCGTGCGTATACCGATGCAAGAATCCAGATTGCCCGCGAAATCGGCATACAAAACCGAGCCACCGTAAATTCCTCGGCGTGTCGGCTCCAACTCTTCGATGATCTGCATGGCCCGAACTTTCGGCGCCCCGCTCAGGGTTCCTGCGGGGAAGCAAGCCGCGAAGGCATCCAGGGCATCGAGGTCCTTGCGCAGCTTTGCTTCGAGCGCGGATACCAGATGCATCACATGCGAATAACGCTCCACGTACATAAGGTCTTTCACTTTCACCGAGCCGTATTCACTCACGCGACCCAGATCGTTGCGGCCAAGGTCCACGAGCATGACGTGCTCGGCGCGTTCTTTTTCGTCGGTGCGCATCAACTGTTCCAAGCGGGCGTCGTCGGCTTCATCACGGCCGCGAGGATGCGTACCCGCAATCGGACGGTACTCCAGCTTTCGCCCCGTCACCCGCACCAGCATTTCCGGGGAGGAGCCGAGAATGTGCGTATCTCCGTTCCGGAGAAAGTACAGATAGGGCGACGGATTCACCTGGCGCAGCGCGCGATAAAGATCGAAGGGATCCACCTCTGGAACGAAATCCAGGCGCTGCGAGGGTACGACTTGAAAAATGTCTCCCGCCGCAATGTACTCTTTGCAGCGCTCCACCATTCGCATGTACCCATGGCGGCTGGTTCCGGCGTGGATTTTGAGCTTGCCAGCTTTTTTCTGTTCCGGTTTACGCCACAGAGCAGGGGTCAATCCTTGGGCCAGTTTGTGTTCCAGCGCGGCAATATCGCGAAGTGCGCGGGCATACGCCTTCGGTGGCGCTTCTTTGGACACGTCGGCAGCGGCCACAATGTGAATCTGGTGACGCAGGTGATCGAAGGCCAGCAGGCGGTTGAAAAACATCAGTTCCGCGTCGGGGAGTGATAAGTCATCTTTCGCGTGTTCACCAATCTTTTCCAGCTGGCGGATCACGTCATAGGCGAAGTATCCCACCGCTCCTGCGGTGAATGGAGGCAGGCCTGCGTAGGTGGCCGGACGATGTTCCCGCAACAGCCTCTTGACCACTTCGAATACGTTTTCCTGAACGACTTCGCGGCGGGTTCCGCGGAGAATTTCAACCTTTCCATTCGCCGCCTTCACTCGCATGTATGGTGCTGCCCCAAGAAAGGTGAAGCGCCCGATCTGTTCGCCCCGCTCGATCGATTCCAGCAGAAACGCGTGCGACTCTTTTTCGGCGATGGCCAGAAAGGCAGAAACCGGAGTAAGCAGATCAGCACTGATCGACTTAACCACCGGGACCAGCGTCGCTTCCCGGGCGAGCCGGGAGAATTGCTTCAAGTCAGGTTGCAGCATGTGGGTTTTTCATTATAGGGGACACCCGGCGCTCCAGATGTCAGTGGGAAGTCATCAGCACTCTCCCTTTCTGCCCCATCCGGCTAGAGGGCGAGGATTCTCGAAACTTTGGTTACTAGGGGTGGGTACGCCGGAAACGCTACAATTTTCTTCTCTCGACTATCAGGGGCTTTCTTGTGCCTTGAGGTGGCCGGGCGGATGGCGTGTCAACCGTCGACAATGCTCATTGCGCAACACTGGGGCTGAATGCAGGTAAAGTTTTGGGGCGTGCGTGGGTCCACGCCCACGCCACAAGCCGAGAATCTACGCTACGGAGGCAACACCTCTTGCGTGGAAGTGCGGGTCAAAGATCAAATCTTCATCTTTGACTGCGGCACGGGCTTTCGTGTGCTCGGACGAGAATTAGAACGGGAATTCGGAGAGCGTCCTTTTGCGGCCCACGTTTTCGTCTCGCACTTTCACTGGGACCACATTCAGGGAATTCCCTTTTTCCGCCCGTTGTACGACAGCCCCAACGGGCATTTCTACTTCCATTCTTCGAGCCGCCAGCCCAGCCTCGAGCAGGTCATGTCCGAGCAGATGGAATCACCCTATTTTCCCGTCAATCTTGACCAGATGCGTGCCCGCCGCGAATTTTGCAACATCGAGAACGGCTGCCTCGACATGGAAGATGGTATTCGGATCAAGACGGCATGGCTCAATCATCCGCAAGGCTGCCTCGGATTTCGCCTCGAGACCAACGATGGCGTGCTGGTGTACGCGACCGATAATGAACCCGGCGACGAAAACTTCGATAAGGCGGTCCGCAAGTTAGCCGAAGGCGCTGACATCCTCATTTACGACGCGCAATACCTGCCCGAAGAATATGCGGCCCGGCGCCGTGGCTGGGGCCACAGCCATTGGCGCGAGGCGGTCAATGTCGTTATGGAAAGCGGCGCCCAGGAACTCATCCTCTACCACCACGATCCGGATCACACGGATATCATCGTGGACAAGGTCGTGGCGGATGCGCAGAATTACTACCGCCGAGTGCGCGCCGCTGCCGAAGGCCTGCAAATCCGGCTGTAGGTTTTCCAGGAATGCACGCGTCGTCGTTCTCCGCTCGCACGACACAGCATTGCCTGAACCTAAGCCCAGAATGACGCATACGGCACCCCGTTCGACGTTTCTGCTAGACTTTCGCCCGTTCCATTGGGGGGCCAATGTCTCGACTCGGATTTCTGTGGGCAGTCGCGGTTGTGTCTGTGAACATCGCGCGGGCACAAGCACCCGACATACCTGAGCCAGGCTCCGTCGAAGCTATTTCAGCAGCCACGACCGATTCCCATTTCGTTTCGCCCCTTGTTTCTTACATTCCCCAAGCGGCCGGCGTGCCTTCCCCCGAGAAGTTCTTCGGCCGCATCATGGGTGCTCCCGGAGAATTAGTGGGCACCGAGAAAGCGTACGCATATGCTCGTGCGCTGGCAGCGGCCAGTCCGCGGGTGCGCGTCTTCACGATTGGCCATAGCGAAGAGGGACGCGAGATTCTTATGCTGGCGATCGCCGACGAAGCCGGCATCCGTGATCTGGATCGCCTGAAGTCTGCAACTGCTGCTTTGGCCGATCCGCGGCGTACCGATCAGGCCGCCGCCGAGAAGTTGATCGCAACCTCGCGGCCTATGTACTACTTCAATGCCGCCCTGCACTCGGACGAGACGGGGTCGGCGGAGGCTGTTCTCGAGCTTGCTTACCGGCTCGCGGTTTCCGAGCAGCCGAGCATCCGCAGAATTCGAGAGCAACTGGTCGTGCTGATTAATCCGATGTCGAATCCGGATGGCCGCGACAAGATGGTGGACTGGTTCTATCGCTATCTCAAGGGCAAGACGGACCGCTCTTCCCTTCCCCGCCAATCCCCGCCGTACTGGTCGAAGTACACCTTTGTGGATATCAACCGCGACACGCACCAGCAGACACACGAGACCACAAAGGCCGTGCATCGCATGTTTCACGAATGGCATCCCACGGTCGTTCACGACTTGCACGAGGGCGTGCCGCTCATGATGACCTGGAACGGTACTGGCCCTTATAACCCGAATGTTGATCCCATTACGTACACGGAATTCCTCCAACTCAGCTTTCGTGAAATGGAAGCCATGACCGCGATGGGAATGCCGGGTGTTTCCACATGGAACTTCGGCGAAGCCTTTGCCCATCTCTACCTGGATTCCGTGGCCATGAATCACAACAGTATTGGGCGGGGTTATGAAACGTTCGGCAACGGCAGCGCCGAAACCGAACTGCGAGCCGTCTCTCCCACTGCGACTTCGAGAGAGTGGTACCGCCCCATGCCGGCGCCCGCACAAGTGAAATGGTCCGCGCGCGACAATCTCAATTATCAGGAAACCGGAGCCCTGATTGCGCTCGATGATGCGGCCACCCATGCCAAGGACATGCTGCGCAATTTTTATAAAAAGTCCTGGGATTCATGGCAGAAAGGCCTTACACAACCGCCCTACGCATTTCTCATACCGCAGGATCAGGGTGATCCTGAGCGTGTTGCGCAGATGGTCGGACGGCTGATGGGACAACATGTGGAAGTGGCGCGGGCGCAGAATACCATTCATCTCAAAGAGGGCGAGTTTCCCGCTGGAACCTTCGTGGTTCGCCTTGATCAGCCATATCGGAATTACGCCGTGGATCTGCTCACGGCGCAGAACTATCCCAAGGACGGCGAGCCTCCGTACGATGACGTCTCCTGGGAATTGCCCGCCAACTACCATCTGCAAGCGATTGCTACCGAGGATGCGTCGATCCGCGATGCTCCGCTGACTCCGCTGAAAGAGCCGCCGCATGCGGCGGGACATGTCAGCGGCTCCGGCAGTGTTTACTTGCTGAAAGATACTGGGCAGGAGTCATTGCTGGCAGCACGATACCGCCTGGCTAACTTCGAAATCCGAATTGCGGAGGGCGAGTTCGAGCGGGATGGAGCGAAGTTCCCGGCGGGATCATGGATTCTATCGGAGCAAACCGGGCTGCATGATGCGATTCAGTCTGCGGCTTCTGAACTCGGCCTCGACTTTGTCCAGGTTGGCACTGCCCCGAGTGTTTCGGTGCACGTGGCTAAAGCACCGCGCATCGGTGTGTGGGTGCCATGGGCCGACACCGACTCGATCGGATGGATCCGCTATTCGCTCGATCAGCGGAAAGTGCCTTACTCCTATTTGCGCGATGAAGACATTCGCGCCGGAGATTTGCGATCGAAGATCGACGTCCTGCTCTATGGGCACGTCGATCTCGAACTAGCCGAACAAATTGAGGGCTTGCCGAAGGCGTGGTCTCCCATGCCCTTTAAGAAGACGCCACAGAGCCCAAGCTTCGGCACTCCCGCGGAGTCCGACGACATCACCGGGGGAGTGGGGTACGAAGGACTGGCGCAAATTCAGCATTTCATTGACGATGGCGGGTTGATGATCACGCTGGGCAGCGGAAGTATGCTCGCTCTCGATGGCGGGCTGGTGCGTTTCGTGCGGCGGTCTTCCGGCGGCGTGCCGCGTAGCGCCGCAGGTGGCGGCAGCGCCTCCGCCGCAGCCGCTCTGGGAACCACGAGGACCCCCGGCGCACACGTTCGGGTCACCTTCGATCGTCCGGATCACCCCATCGCGTATGGCTATCCCCAGCGCACCTGGGTCTTCCGCCAGAACTTCCCTCTGTACAACACACCCCGCCGTTGGCTGCGGATGGCATATTGCACTACCTGTCTTGATGGTCCGGAAGACCGCAGCGGGATTGTTATGGAGTGGGGCGACTCGGAGGCGAAATCGTTCGTGGTCAGCGGTCAGGCGTGGGGAGAAGAAAATCTGATTGGACGTCCCGCCATCCTCGACATGCCCGTCGGCAAAGGTCACGTCGTGAGTTACAACTTCAATCCTATGCACCGGGATATGAATCGCGGGGATCAACGACTGCTCTGGAACGCCATCCTGAACTGGCAGGCTATTCTGGCCCTCCATCCAAAAACGACGCAGTCCAATGTTGCGGCACCTGAACCTGATGAGTAGCGGCTCGAAAGTACTTAACAATTAAGTGACACAAAGGCTCGCCAACGAACACTGAAGCCACTACATACCGGTCATCATTGAAGCTTGCATACCTTTTGCTTAACGCGCCACAGCTTGCTTCCCCGCCTTACACCCCCATACAATCGGAACGTTTGCCCACCTATGAGTCGAAATGGCCCGGCAACAGCCAGCACTGATCCGCAATCATTTCGGAGAACACTTTTATGACAACGACGGTGACCACTCCTGCGCATATGGATAAGGAATCCAATCCGTGGGAGTCGCAGCGCGCCCGCTTCGATCTGGCCGCGCAAAAGCTCAATCTCGACGAAGGCCTGTGGCGGGTTCTGCGCTATCCCGTGCGCGAGATCACGGTTCACATCCCCGTGCAGATGGACGACGGCCACCTGGAGGTCTTCACCGGCTTTCGCGTGCAGCATTCTATTGCGCGTGGCCCCGCCAAAGGCGGAATACGGTACTCTCCCGATGTAACGCTCGACGAAGTGCGCGCTCTTGCCACCTGGATGACGTGGAAGTGCGCCGTCGTCAATATTCCGTTTGGCGGCGCAAAGGGCGGAGTCATTTGCGATCCCCACAAAATGTCGATGGGCGAAGTCGAACGCATGACGCGGCGCTACACCGCCGAACTTATTGAATTTATCGGTCCGGAGAAAGATGTGCCCGCGCCCGACGTCAATACCAACGAACAAATCATGGCCTGGATGATGGACACCTACTCCATGCATATGCGCCAGACAGTAACCGCTGTCGTAACCGGGAAGCCCATCAACATAGGCGGCTCCCGGGGGCGCCGGGAAGCGACCGGGCGCGGCGTGATGATCGTTTGCGATGAGGCTTGCAGAAAGCTGAACATCCCGCGAGAGACTGCGCGCGTCATCGTGCAGGGCTTCGGCAACGTTGGTTCCAATGCGGCTCAACTCATGCACGAGGCCGGCTACAAGATCATTGGCATCGCGGAAGTGGGCGGAGGTCTGTACAACAAAAGCGGCATGGATCTGAAGGCGCTGATCGAATACCGCCAGAAGAACGGAACGGTACACGGCTTTCCTGGCGCCGAAAAAACCGATGCCGCCGAACTGCTCACGACGGAATGCGAAATCCTGATTCCGGCAGCTACCGAAAACGTCATCACCAGCCGCAACGTCGAGCGCGTCAAATGCCGCATCCTCGCCGAGGGGGCGAATGGACCCACCACTTCCGCCGCCGACGATGTGCTGACCGACAAGGGCGTGTTCGTCATTCCCGACATCCTGGCCAACGCGGGCGGGGTTACAACGTCGTATTTCGAATGGGTGCAGGACCGGCAAGGCTATTTCTGGAAAGAATCCGTGGTCAACGAGCAACTGGACACGATCATGAAGTCGTCTTTCGAAGATGTTGTTCGCTACGCTGAGACTCACCATGTAAACAATCGAATCGCCGCGTATATGCTCGCGATCGATCGAGTGGCGTACACTATCCGTCAGCGTGGCATCTACGCATGAGCGGGAGGAAACGATGAGATTGGTTGAAAGAAAACTGACAGCCCAAATTGCAGTCCTGATCTTCGCTCTATCGCTGGTCGGCGGGATGGCAGCAGGTCAGGCTGATTCGAAGGCATCGAGCGCGGCAGCCACCGCCGCCCAGATGGCAGATAAACTCGACATCAATAGCGCTAGCGCCGATCAATTGAAGGAACTGCCCGGTATCGGCGATGCCTATTCGCAGAAAATCGTCGATGGCCGGCCGTATCGCACTAAAGTTGACCTTGTTCGCAAGAAGATCGTTCCGCAGGCAACCTACGACAAGATCAAGGACATGATCATTGCGAAACAGTCGAAAGCTGACAAGATGGCCCCGACGGCCAAATAACCAGTGGCCCCGGACTCCTCCGTCCGGGGCCAAATCCCCAATATTTGAGCCAAATCCCGTAACAGTGCGCGAGCTCGTTTCCCCGCCCGGGATGAGCCCTTCTGTCCATTGCGTTCCACTTACCAGTGGAGCATAATCGAAATGGTTGCCAGCGCCCGCAGCCTGCCGTGTTGTGAATCTACCCAACTCCATCACGCTCACCCGTATACTCAGCATCCCTTTGCTGATGTGGATTCTCTCCAGCGCGCGTTTCAGCAGCGTACATGGAGAGAAGGAATTGCTGGCCTCGCTGGTGTTCATTGCAGCGGCGATGACGGATGGTATCGACGGCTATTTGGCCCGGAAACGCGAGCAGATCACCACTATGGGCATTCTGCTCGATCCGCTGGCGGACAAACTCCTGATCGCCGCGGCTTTCGTGACCTTGGCGCAACTGAATCCCAGGCTGGTTCCCGCGTGGATTGCGGTCGTCGTCATAGGCCGCGAATTTCTGGTAAGCGGGCTGCGCTCCATCGCAGCGTCAGAAGGCTTCACCATCGAGGCTAGCGAACTTGGCAAACTGAAGATGGTGGTGCAGATTGTCGCCGTGGTTGCGGTGATTCTGGACCTGCGCTGGAAGGAATGGCCGATTCACGGCTATTACGTGTTTCCCATCCACTGGATTGCGTATCTTGCCATCTGGTTCATGGTGGCAGTCTCGCTGGTATCAGCGGTCGATTACTTTGTTGCTTTCTGGTCGAAGATTGACCGGCGGGTGGTGAAGCGCCGCCGCCGCGCGTTCATCCTTAGCCGGCGTAGAAAAGCTATCGATGCGCGTCCGCAAGCTGATGGGAACGCAACTGCCTCGACATAGTTCCACCGTGGAGTCGCACGAGATCAACCGCGGCGAGTTCTCGCAAGAAGAGCGGACCCAGCTGCTTCGACTGGCACACGAATCGATCCTGTCGGCGCTTGAGAACCGCGAAATTCCACCAGATCCCCCTACACCGCATTTCGCCGAACGGCGCGGTGCATTCACCTCGCTTTACGTTCATGGCCGGTTGCGGGGGTGCGTCGGGTACGTCCTGCCCGTCAGTTCGGTATATCGTGCCGTCGCCGACACAGCTCGTGCTGCAGCCTTCCAGGACATCCGTTTCCACCCCGTCACCATCAGCGAAGCGCGCGATCTGCGGATTGAACTCAGCATTCTTTCTCCTCCACAACCGATCAAGGCAGAGGAAATCGAGATAGGACAGCATGGCCTGCTCATCAGCATGGGAGGATACCGAGGCCTGCTTCTACCGCAGGTACCGGTCGAACATCACTGGGATCGCGAGACTTTTCTGGAACAGACATGCCGAAAAGCTGGTCTGCCGGGGGACGCTTGGAAGAAGGAAGCCAACATTGAAGCGTTTACCGCCGAGGTGTTCGGGGATAAATAGTCGCGGGAGGTCAGGACAAGAGCCTGATGTTAAGCACAGATTTGTAATGAACGAAATCTCGATCAGTACTGAAGATCTCCCACCCATGATGAATTGCCACTGCACAAACCAGCATATCGATTGGCGAAGCCGTGATTCCTGATCGACGACAATGATTGCTCAAACGAGCTGCCTCCTCGTGATCTTCGATCGAAACTTGGGTATCAGGGAAATCTCGCAAGTAGTCTCGAAGCCTTCGAAACTGAGATTCTTCTCTCAATCCAGACAGCAACTCCTGTCGTACTGGCCCCAGTAGCTCTACCCGCCCTTCATCCACTAGTTCATACAGCAATTGCGTCACGTGACGCTCGGCAGGATTCAGTTCTGCAGCCTTCCGTCTTAACGACAAGGACCAAATCGGCGTGTCGACCAGAATCATCCCACGCGCTTTCCGCGCCGCTCGGCTTTGTAATCGTAGGTGGGATCGAAGTCAAAAGTGCCGAACGCATCTAAAATGCGCCGCTGCCTGTGACGGCGAATGTATTCCTGCAAGGCTGTCGTGACGGCTTCTTTCTTGGTCCGATGACCGCCAGTTTTCCGCGCTTCTTCAATAAGCCGGTCGTCAATGGCTAAATTCGTGGGCATGTGTGAATTGTTACACATCCCAATGTGTAAAGCAAGGCTGCCATTAAAAGCAAAACCGGGAACGGTTTCCCGTTCCCGGTCTGGGACTTGCTGAGCGGAGATAATTAATTCAACGTATCCAACTCGATCCCGTCGCCCGCGTGCACATCTTCCAGGGCGAACACGATCATCCCGGTTGCGGTGGTATTGGTCACGCTGAGAATTACGATTTCACCCACCGCTCTGCGGGGGAGATCGCGGACGTGAATCACCGGGCCATTCCCTCGAGGTTCAAACAGGTTCGGATCGACCGAAGGCGATTTCTTCTGTGTGTCTTCGGCAATCGCCGCCTTGAACGACAGCGAATCCACCGGATCTTTCAAGTCGGCCTCATAGGAGCGAACCGCGCGGAAGTAGTCGCCGATCTTCACCCCCTGGTTCGCACCAACGTTGATATACACTTTGTGCCCCGTACCGAGTTGCGAATCGAAATCTTTTCCCATTACGATCCGGCCGGAAACTTTGCCGGGCGTCGCTGGCAGGAACCGATCGAAATGGACGGGAGCGTGGAACGTTATCGGCTGTTTCTCCACAAAAGGAACGGTGGTGTCGCCCGGGTTCACACCATCACAGGCGTATTCAATTTGCGCTATCGCCGTTCTATGCCGTGTGTCGATTACTCTTATGCGCGCGACTTCCTCATAAGGCTGCCCGGCTTCCTTGAGCGCTTTCTTCTGGCCGGGATACGTATCGTACTCATTGAGGTCGCGTAGCGCACGGATCACCTGGTACTCGGCTCCGGCGTTATATCCGCTTCCCTGGAGGTAGATCATATCGCCGCGAACAAACTTGGTCGTAGACGGAGTCTGCAGCCCCCCGGCCACAAAATTCGCATCCGGCAGCGTCTGTTTGCTGATGAAGCCCGCGCAATACAGGTCCGAATACGTAGGTGTCTGCACGCGCAGACCGGGAAAGCTGTTGGTGGTCGGCGAAGTGCCCTGAGGCGCCTCCACTCCCGCGGGGACCTCGGCCGCGTACTGGCCCCATGCCGCCGTCGCCAGCACTAGTACTAACAATCCTGTTTTCTTCATGTTACCTCCGGAGAAGGATGCGCCAGGCCTCCCTCACCATAGTTAAATACCAGAAAAACAAAGGCTTCAGCCGGAAGGTAACAAGCAGGGTGGGGTGGGTCAAGGTTACGAGGGTGTTGCGAACCGCGGAGCATAATTTTGCTCTTGTTTCGCAATCCCTTGTTGCATAACTAATTAAGTGCCTGTAATAATTCGCCGTTCATTCCCGTTCTCCCAGAGACAAGTGTCTGAACACGCGATGATCTCAAGCTCTACTTTCACGCCGCGGCTCTTCCCCATGCGCTTGCCGCGTGTTTGCGTGGCCGTGATTGGCTCCGACGGCAATGAGATGGCGGAAAGGGCCGAGTCGCTGGTTCGAGATAACTCCTTGCTTGAGTTCAGGTTAGACTACTTGTCGAAACCGGGGCTTGCGCTGCCCCCACTGAAGCGGTTCCTGGAAAGCCATCCGGGCACTGTGGGTATTGCCACTTGCCGGCGTGCCGTCAGCGGCGGCAAATTCCGCGGCTCCATCGCGTCCCAACTGGACGTGCTGAATAAAGCTGCAGCAGCGGGATGTCAACTGGTGGACGTCGAACTGCAAACGGCCAGCAAGTGCAAACCCGAGCAGTTGCGGAAACTGCGCACTCGAGCCGGCCTCATCCTTTCATTCCATGATTTTCGCGCCACCAAGAAGCTCGAAGAAACTCTGGAGAAGATGCTGGCTTACCCGGCAGACTTCTATAAAGTGGTGAGCACCGCCACTACCCTCGCCGACAACGTAGCCATGATCAAGTTCCTGTCCCGTGAGGGAGATCGCCACTCCCTGATTGGCATGTGTATGGGTGAGCAAGGCATTATCAGCCGCGTCCTCGGGGTGCGCGCTGGCAGTGTCTTCACGTTCGCTTCGGCTGGTGCTGGCCAGGAAACGGCTGCAGGGCAGATCACTGCACGGGAACTGCGAAACGTGTACCGGATCGAACAGGTGGACGTGGCAACCCGCGTGTATGGTGTGGTAGGCGACCCGGTCGCGCATTCGCTCTCCCCAGCCATTATGAATGCCGCATTTCGGCGCGAGAATGTAAATGCCGTGTATGTAGCGCTGCATGCGAAGACATTGAAGGATTTGCTGACCTGTATCCGCGAGATTCCTATTTATGGTGTCAGCGTGACGATGCCCTATAAGGAAGCTATTCTCAGTCATCTGGACAACGCCGACTCCCACACCAACAAGGTGGGCGCCTGCAATACCGTCGTACGAGCACAGGACGGCAAGCTGTACGGCTTCAACACCGATACCGCAGGCATCGTGCGGCCTTTGGAGCGCAGGCTCAACACGCTCGAAGGAGCACGGATTCTGGTTCTCGGAGCGGGAGGTGCCGCCCGCGCCGCAGTATTCGGCTTGAAGGAGCGTGGCGCCGAAGTTTACATCCTGAACCGCAGCCTCGCGCACGGCAAGAAACTGGCTCACCAGGCAAGAGCGCGGATCATAAAACGCCCGGATTTAAAAAAGGCGGCATTTGACGTGATTATCAATGCCACTCCGGTGGGGATGGGAAATTCGCGCGAATCTCCCCTGCAAGACAAGGAGATCAATGCGCGCTATGTCTTTGATATGGTTTACGATCCGCCTGAAACCCGTCTAATGAAGCTGGCCACGGAAAGGGGAGCACAGGTCATTCCGGGCATCGAGATGTTCGTCCATCAGGCCGCGCGGCAGTTTGAAATCTGGACAGGCAAGCCCGCGCCCTGGGACGAAATGCTTCGCGTCGTCCTGCTGGCGCAACAGGAACGCGCTACCCGTGCGACCGCAAAATAGTCGCGTTCGATGCGGCACGCCACAAAAAAGTTGCATTTTCCTTGGTGCCCAACGTAAGATGCAATCAGGGATCGTGATTGTAAGCGTTTCCCGTAGAAGTAGCCCTGTACCGCCCGGTTCTTCTTCCAGTAGTTCAAGCTTTGGCGAACACAACTCGACGAGAGACGGCCCGGTCCGCCTCCAACCCGGTTCGGAGAGTTCAACATGGCGTGGTACGCGTACTGTCTTACCGAGCATCAAACCCTCCCAAATGGAACCCGCACTCGCCGCCCTTTTCTGCTCGAAGGCGTGCAAGGAGTCAATGCAGCTGCGGTTCTCAGCTATCCCAGTGGTGAATTCGCCGTGATCGTGAGCGAATTTGACCACACAGCCGGCCAACTTGATCAGAAGGCCGCTATTGAACATGCTCGCGTAGTTAGCAACTGCTTCCGCTCGTCCACGGTTCTTCCCTTTAAGTTCGGCACCATCTTCGAGAGTGACGATGCCCTTCGTCAGGCGGTCCGGGTGAACCGGCGCGCTTTTGGCCTGAGCGTGGCCAGACTGCGTGGCAAGTCAGAAATGCACATCAAGCTGGTCGTGCGCGATGGATCTCTGCGCGAGGCCATGATTGATATTGAGCTGCCTGACACCGTTGGCGGCGATTACCTCTCGAAACTCCGCGTAAAGGCATCCCGCGAACGCGAGCGCCAGACCAAAGCACGCGCGCTCTCAGTTCAGGTGCATAAGCTGTTCAATCCATTGGAAGAAGAGGTGAGTTGCAAGAAGGTGGCGCCGGAGGGCATGCTAATCGACATCGCCCACCTGATCGACACCAAGAGCGTGGAGAAATACCAGAACCGGTATAACACCGCGGCTAAGCAACTCAAAAACTGCGAAGTCGCGATCAGCGGCCCTTGGCCTCCGTATCACTTCCTGCCCGGCAAGCTCCGGACCGTCGCCGGCAACAGCTAAAGCGCTTTTCTTCGGCAGCCCATGGCTTCTGCCATGGGCTTTTTAATTCCTGGCATTGCCGTGCATTCAATATGCATTGTTCTGCACTTGGGAAATCTCGTCCGCCTCTGCATTTCCTCTTAACCGCGCGCTGCAGCGCATGTAAGTAGCTGAGCCTTTGCCTGTTACAGCGGATCGTGACCGCAATCACATTCTGTGCCTGTTTGGTTCGGCAAGTGCATTCTCACCCTGTAACAAAGAGGCCGCAAACTCAAGATGAACTTCACTCTCTTCAAATTTCTGCGTCACTTCCACTGCTTTCGCTTGTTGATGAGCGGTGCCTCTAATCGCCTTTCCTGACTGCCCACCATTTCCGCCTCTTGAAACTTGGCCCCGTGAGGGGCCATTTTTTATCCAGCGAAAGTCCAACAGGAAAGCCCGACAGCCGTCGAGCAACGGAATGGAATTGGATCGTAGCCGCGGAACCCACCCGAAGTCGTGCTCGCGACTACTCAGATCGCGGCTAGCACATCGATGTCAAAAGGAAGCGGTCAACACCCTCCGAGCTGTGAGTAGCTACCGGTACGTTGCGCCGAATAACTCCCCAGCCGGCTACTTTTAAACATACCTCCGACACATCCCTAGTTATCGGCGTACAGTTTCTCATTCGCGGCACCGTCGGATACACTGAACGTCCACATGAGCCGAGCACGTGCAGTTCTTCAGATAACCTTTTTCAGCGTTTTTTGTTTATCGGGTGGCGCCCAGGCTCAAAGCCAACAACCCAAGCAGCCCCAACCTTTCGGCGCCATTCCGAAAATGTCGCCCGTGCAACAGGAAAACTTTCCTCCCCAACTGCTCGAAGAACTAGTCGCCATCAAAGCTGCCGCGCTGGCCGACGATTACGCCTTTCGGCAGGTCGCGCACTTGACGGAAAACATCGGCCCGCGGCTAAGCGGATCGCCACAGGCGGACGCCGCTGTGGATTACGTCGCAGACCAACTTCGCCAGCTTGGGCTGCAGGTGCGACTGGAAGAAGTGAGAGTCCCGCATTGGATCCGTGGCGCGGAGACCGCTGAGCTGACCGAATATCCGGGTCAGGTCGCCGGCACAACTCAGAAGGTTGTTCTGACGGCACTCGGCGGAAGTATTTCTACTCCTGCGAACGGTATCAACGCTGATGTTGTCGTAGTCAACGATTTCGACGAGTTGAAGGCTATGGGCCGGCAAAATGTGGCCGGCAAAATCGTTCTCTTTAACGCCAGATTTGACAAGCAGAAAGCGGCGGCGGGATTGTCGTTCGTCGCCTATGGAGAGGCCGTTCGATATCGTGCCGCCGGGGCAAAAGCGGCGGCGGAACTGGGGGCTGTGGCTTCCCTCATCCGTTCGGTAGGAAGTGCAGACTTCCGGCTGCCTCATACCGGGTTCAGCTATCCAGGCGGTATCCCCGCTGGAGCCGTGACTGCCGAAGATGGCGATCTCATTGCGCATCTCGCCGCACAGGGTAAGGTGCGAATGCATCTCACCATCACTCCGCAGACACTTCCCGACGCCACGAGCCACAACGTGATCGCGGACCTCAAAGGCAGCGAGCATCCGGAGCAGGTGGTCGTGGTTTCCGGTCACCTTGATTCCTGGGATCTCGGAACTGGAGCGATCGATGATGCCGCTGGCGTTGCCGTAGCCATGGAGGCCGCCGAGATTCTCCACAAATTACATCTGCGGCCTAAGCGCACGCTCCGCGTAATTGCATGGATGGATGAAGAGAATGGCGGCGCAGGAAGTCAGGCTTACAGCAAAGATCATCTGGCAGAATTCCCCGAACATGTGGCCTGCATCGAAAGCGACGGGGGTGCTGCCCACCCGCTTGGCTTCGATGTCAAGATGGCGCCACAGGCCATCGAACTGTTGCGTCCGGTTACATCTATCTTGGAAAGTTTTGGAACCACAGCAATACGGCCCAGCACCTATCCACCAGGCGCTGACATTTCTTCGATGTCGCAAGCCGGAGTGCCCGCAATCGGAATCCTGCAGGATGGCCGCACGTATTTCCATTATCACCACACAGCGGCTGACACGCTGGACAAAATTGTTCCCAGCGAATTACGGGAGAACGCCGCTGCTATGGCAGTCATGGGCTACGCTCTGGCCAATATGAAGGACCCGCTGCCGAGGTAATAGTTCTGCTTTGCGCCAGATGGTCCCGCAGTAAATCAGTGCGTCAGGCAGATGACGTGCTCCCAGCCTCTACACACTGTGACTCCACTCACACAGGGAAACCCAGTACAGCCGTTACGGTGGTTGACGCATCTTAATTCTCGCGCTTATCATCTTCGTTTGGCCGTATGACCACGGACGCCCTTATAGTGGGGCGTCCTAAGACTTTGATAAGCAATTTTGGGTTTCGAAGTGACCTATGGATAAGAAGAAGATTGAAGCATTCAAAAAACGCTTGGAGACCAGACAGCAGGAATTGCGCCGCACAGTTACTCGCAATCAGGCTGACGGCCGCTCCGCCGACGAGGACACTGCCCAGGACATCGCCGACCGTGCCGCCAGTTCGTACACAAAGGAATTCCTCTTCAGCCAAAGTAATAACGACCGGCAGCTTCTGATGATGGTAGATGGAGCCTTGGCACGCATTCGCGAAGGCAGCTTCGGGGAATGCATCTCCTGCGGCAAAGAGATCAACAGCAAGCGCCTGGAAGCCGTGCCCTGGACCCGACATTGCATCGAGTGTCAGGAAAAGCTGGAACAGGGACTGCTGGAAGAAGCCCCGCGCTGAAATCGAGGTTCGCATTAGAGCGCCGCCGCGACGGATCGGCGGCGTTCGTCTTTCCGGGCCATGTGGAGACCAGGCGCATCGGCTGTCCCGTCGAGTAACTCTCAGCCGTCTTGACTGCCTGCCTGACATTTGCCAGGCCCGCGATTTCACTCTCCCCCAATTCGCGCTATCTTATCCCTATGCAATTGCACGGATGTGGCACCGCTCTGGTCACTCCCTTCCGTCAAGATGGATCTCTCGACGATGCTGCCCTGCGCAACCTCGTCACCTGGCAGATCGAATCGGGCATCGATTTCCTGGTGCCGTGCGGCACAACGGGTGAAACTCCGACTCTCACTCGCGACGAGTGGCTCCATGTAATCGATACCACCATCGAAGTCGCTGCGGGGCGCGTTCCCATCGTTGCCGGTGCCACGTCAAATGCAACTCATGAAGCTGTGGAGAGGGCTAAAGAGCTCGCCAGCCGGCCAGGTGTAAACGCGATTCTCACCGCTTCGCCGTACTACAACAAACCGACGCAAGAGGGCCAATACCGCCATTTCCGAGCTATCGCAGAAGCCATAACTGACAAGGCGGTTATCCTCTACAATGTCCCCGGCCGCACCGCTTCGAACCTCGAACCCGCAACGCTCGCTCGCCTCGCAGAAATCCCAAACATCGTCGGAGTGAAAGAAGCCAGCGGTAGCATGACGCAAATCGCCGAGGTCATTCACTCCCTACCTGCAACCTTTCTGGTCTTCTCCGGAGACGATGCGCTGACGCTTCCGGTGATTGCGTTGGGCGGCGTTGGGATTATCTCGGTCGCATCCAACGAAATCCCGCACGAAATGGCCGCGCTCACCCGCGCAGCTCTGGACAACGATTGGGCGACGGCCCGCACCCTGAACCGCAAGTATCTCCCCCTGATGCAAGCCAACTTCATCGAATCCAGCCCGCTCCCGGTCAAGGCAGTGCTCGCGATGATGGGCAAAATCGAAGAAGTCTACCGGCTTCCCCTGGTGCCCATGCGCCGCGATACGCGTTCGCGCCTGCAAAGAGCGGCCGCCGATGCCGGCGTGATTCCGAAGCCTGCCGCTGCCGCGGCCACAGCAGGAGCGGAGTTTTTCATCTACGAGAACTGGGCGGCGGGCCCACATAAAATCGTTCTGCATCGCGGGACTTGCGGCCAATGCAGCCACGGCAAAGGACGCCCTGCCGGTCATGACGCCAATCACGCCCGCTGGCACGGGCCTTACGCTACCGTAGCCCAGGCCCGCGAAGCCGCCCACGCAATGACTGGAGTCCTTATTCGCAGCGAATGCAAGTGCGTGTAAAAGAGATCGTGATCTCTTCATGTTTCCTGACTGCAAGCCGAACTGCGCCTTGTCCTTCGTCCACCTTGCTGTTTAGGTTTTCGTTTCCCCCTGTGAACCTCGGTCCGCTGTAGTGAACGTTCTTTGACAAAGCAGCATTCAGCAATCAACAATCATCCATCCCATGTCCCTGAAGGATTCCATCGAGCGCCTCTCGGCGCAGAGCGAAGTCGAGCACGATCCGGAAGCGCGCAAGACATTCCTCGAATTTCGCGACCAGCTTACTCAAGGACAGATTCGCGCCGCAGAAAAAAAGAATGGCCGCTGGATGGTGAATGCCTGGGTCAAGCAAGGTATCCTGCTGGGATTCCGTTTAGGCGCACTCGCCGAAATGGCGGCCGGCCTCTCGTTCGTTGACAAAGACACCTTCCCCGCCCGCCAGTTCACGGTGGGCGATCGCGTGCGCGTTGTGCCAGGCGGCTCGTCCGTTCGAAGTGGCGCATACGTGGCGGCATCGGTAATCTGCATGCCACCAATGTTCATCAATGTTGGCGCTTATGTGGACCAAGGTACCATGGTCGACTCCCACGCGCTGGTAGGATCCTGTGCTCAGATCGGCAAGCGAGTCCATCTCAGTGCCGCGGCTCAAATAGGAGGCGTGCTGGAGCCCATCAACGCCGCGCCGGTCATCATTGAGGACGACGTGCTCGTTGGAGGAAATTGCGGCGTTTTCGAAGGAACCCTGGTCCGCGCCCGCGCAGTTCTTGGAGCTGGCACGATCCTGACGCGTTCCACCCCGCTCTATGATCTGGTGAAAAGCGAAGTCTACCGGGCCAGCGGGGATGCACCGCTCGAAGTTCCCGAAAATGCGGTAGTCGTTCCCGGCTCGCGCGCCGTCAGAAAAGGCAAAGCCGCAGAATGGAATCTTTCGCTTTACACACCGGTTATCGTCAAGTACCGCGACGAAAAGACGGACCAGGGGATCGAGCTGGAAGAATGGTTAAGATAATTGCCTGCTTTACTTTTTGCTATAATGTAAAGCATGGCTGAAGCTACCCTGTCCTCGAAGAACCAGATCGTCATTCCGCGTGAGGCCCGCGAAGCCTTGCAACTCAAACCCGGCGACAAACTCCTCATCACCGCGCACGGCGGGAAGATCCTCATCCTCGAAAAACCGAAGTCCTATAGCAAGGCGATTCTGGGCCGCGGCCGCTATCCCAAGGGTTATTTAAAGAAGGAACGGCAAAGTTGGCGATAACGCCTCTCCGTGCGTTTGTTAGCAAGCATCGGCGCATTGCGATCGATACTTGCACTTTCATCTATCAGTGGGAAGCCAATCCCCGGTATTCACCTTTCACCGACTGGATGTTTTCTTCACTTGAGCAGGGTGACTTCGTAGCCGTGACCTCAACCATCACGATGACCGAACTCCTCGTCCACCCGTATCGGGATCACGATTTGGAGCGAGTAAATGAATTGGCTGGTCTGCTGTTGAGCTACCCGAATCTGGAGTGGATTCCCGGCACGCTTCAAATTGCGGTTCGCGCAGCGGAGATTCGAGCGAACCACCGCCTGCTGACCCCAGATGCTTTGCAGGCCGCGACAGCATTGCACGCGAATGCCACGGGATTGGTGACAAACGACCCAATTTTCAAGCGCGTCGCCGAACTCGACGTCCTGCTTCTCGACGATTGCGTCTGAGTTCCCCGGCCTACCGGGGTAGCGCCTGCGGTGAATGGAATCTCACAATTACAGATCCTTCGACATCACGATGCAATGGCAATCCGCCGTGCCGATGAACGCCCTCGGCGGATGAAATTCCTCCACACCACTCTCGGCGTAACCCAGCTTGCGGTACAGTGGCGGCAACTCCGGACGCAAGCTCAGAACCACCAGATCCATCGCGCCGCACCCTTTGGCCCGGCAATACTCCTCGGCCGCGCCCACCATTTTGCTTCCCAACCCGTTTTTCTGCTGCTCCGGATGTACCGCCAGCATGCCAAAATACCCGCGCGATCCCCGCACCTCAACGTAAACCGATGCCACCAGTTGGCCCGCAGCATCACAGCCCAGCAGAAACTGCCCCTTCCGCATCATCTCTTTGAGCTGCTCTGGATCCGTGCGCTCGCCCTCCAGGAATTTTTCGATGGCGAACGCGGAGTTGATGAGCGATGCAAGCGCTTCACAATCCGAAACCGACGCGACTCGCACGCTAAGCTCAGAATCTCTGCTGCCGGGCCCAACGGCCACCATCAGCCGCCCCTCTCGAACTTCAACCCACAACTCCTCAAAGTTCTGGATCACCGCATCCGCCGCTTTCAATTTTGACGCGGAATACGTGCTCGCAATCCCGACAACCTTCATGCCCCCGGCCTGCGCCGACGCAATCCCCGCGGGCGCATCTTCAATCACCAGGCATTCCCCAGGCTCAAATCCCAATCCCGCTGCACCCTTCAAATACGGCTCCGGATGCGGTTTTCCGTTGACCACATCGTCGGACGTAACCAGAATTTTGGGAATGGGCAGTCCGCAATGCGGCAACCGATGCTCTGCCAACAGCCTCGACCCTGAAGTCACGACTCCCCACCGCTCCGCAGGAATGGATTTCACCAGTCCCATGGCGCCGGGCATAACCGTCACTCCCCGCTGATCGAACGCCTCATGATTCTCGATCGCGGCCGCTTCGGCCTCGGCATCGAGATGGGGCGCCACTCGCCGGATGACCTCAATCGTGCGCACGCCATGCGCAATCGCCATAATGGCCTCGCCATCTACACCTTTGCGTTGCGCCCACTCGCGCCACTCGCGGTCCACCGCCTTGGTGGAGTCACAAAGAACTCCATCCAAATCAAACAGAATGGCTGAACAGTGAAAGAGAGGCATCTCTATTTTTCTATCATAACGAGAGTTCCGCGCGAAGGTTGGCTGCCCAACTAGCTTCCAATCGAAGGTAACGTTTTCTGACCATCGATGATCAGCGCCCTCTCGCGCTCTCGCACTTGCAAATGCCGCTGGCGAAAATGCGCCCGCGCCCGCTCTCCCCAGGCGCGCACAAACCAGTAATTCAAGCCCGCGCCGATTGCGGAGCTCGCGAGCGGAATGAGGCGACCAGCCCACTTTTCCACCATTTCCGCGCTCGTCTTGGCGGCGATCCGCTGGATCACCCTGGGCACAAACCGTTGCACGACTTCCTTCTCCACAAACTCACGGCTCACGTCCAGCCCCGCCGCGCTTGCCGCCGCGATCCACAACTCCGCAATCTCATCGTCGGTATTGAATTGGAATCCGTACAACAATGAGAGCTTCTGAACGGTCCGCATCGTAATTGCCGAAAGCACACCAAGATCCGGCACAATCGTGATCAATCCGCCCAATCCGAATCCCGCGCCCTCGACCGCTGCCATCTTCATCCCGCCGCGAATAATTGATTCCGCCACGGTGTCCAACTCGTGGATCTCCAACGAAAACACCCCGTGATACCCGCTGATCGGCACCCGATACGCCGCCCGCAATTGCAGCAAAAACCGATCTGGATCCACCCGCACCGTCGTATAAGCGCGATTCAAGCCCTTGGTCAGAGCCGTCTCAACCCTTCGCCGCAGCCACGATTTGCGTTCGTCAGCCATCTCTTAAACGTACCCGACATTGGGAAGGAAAACCATCAGGGAGAGCAATGAGCCACGAGCTATCAGCAGCGAGTTGCCAGCGGCAGTGAGCGGCAGACAGCACCGAACTCCAGCCTGAGTGAACTGAACTGCAAAAAAGGGCGAAGTCCCAGATCAGAACCGGCTCGTTACTCATCGCTCATAGCTCACGGCTCACTGCTCATAGCTCACTGTGCTAGCATCATCCTTACTCAATGCCATCCGGAAAACTCCAGGTAGTCCCGTTGGGTGGTCTCGGCGAGTTCGGCATGAACTGCATGGCCGTGCGCTGGGGCGACGACATAATCGTAATCGACGCCGGCCTGATGTTCCCTGAAGCCGAACTCCTCGGCGTGGATATCGTTGTCCCCGACATCTCCTATCTCACCGAGAACCGGCAACGCATTCGCGCCATCATCCTCACCCACGGGCACGAGGACCACATCGGTGCGCTCCCCTGGTTTCTTTCGGAACTGAAGGTGCCCGTCTGGGGAACCGAGTTCACGTTGGCCTACGTCGAAGACAAACTCGACGAGCATGGCCTGCTCGATGATGCCGATCTACGCGAGATCCGCGCCAATGAGCGGTTCAAAGCTGGAATTTTCACCATTCACCCGATCCGCGTCACGCATAGTCTGGTCGATTGCGTCGCGCTCGCCATCCACACGCCGCTAGGCGTCATCATTCACACGGGCGACTTCAAAGTCGATCCCACACCCACCGACAACAAACTATTCGATCTTCATACCTTCGCGGAATACGGCAAGGAAGGCGTGCTCGCCCTTTTTCAGGATTCCACAAATGTGGAGCGCAAGGGATATACGCCCAGCGAACGCGCGGTCCGTCGTAAGTTCGACGAAGTTTTCGCCCACACCAAGCGCCGCCTTTTCATCTCCTGCTTTTCCAGTTCGATTCACCGCATCAATCTCGCCGTCGAACTCGCGCACCAGCACGGGCGCAAAGTCGCTTTCATCGGCCGATCGATGAACAACTCCGCCGAGATCGCAGAAGACCTCGGCTACATCGAAGTCCCGGAAGGCCTGGTCATTAATCCTGGCGAGATGAAGAATTTCCCCCCGGAAAAAGTCTGCGTGCTGATTAGCGGAACGCAAGGCGAGCCCATGTCGGCCCTGTCGCGCGCCGCCGTCGACAATCACAAGCATGCAAAAATTGAGAAGGGCGATACGGTAGTCCTCTCCAGCCGCATCATTCCCGGCAACGAGAAAACGATCTATCGCATGATCGATCACCTTTTCCGCCGCGAGGCGCACGTCATCTACGAAGATGGCACCAGCCCGCCGATCCACGTCAGCGGACACGGCAGCCAGGAAGAACTGAAACTCATCATTAATCTGGTGAAACCGCGCTACTTCATTCCGGTGCACGGTGAATATCGCCAGCTAAAGCTGCATGCCGAGATGGCCGCCGCCATGCGCAGTTCCGTGGGAAAAGTCATGTTGATCGAGAGCGGCGACGTCCTGGAATTCGACGAACTCGGCGCCCGCAAAACCATGCGCGTGAACGTAGGCCGAGTCTGCATTGACTCCGGCAGTCGCACCGACGTGGTTGAGGACCTGATCATCAAAGACCGCCGCCACATCAGCGAAGACGGCATCGTGCTTCCCATTATCGCGATTAACAAGCTCTCCGGAAAAGTCGAGACTCCGCCAGAAATTGTGACCCGCGGATTCAACGTCGGGGAAGATGGTTTCATGGATGGCGCCCGCCGCATGGTGGAAGACACGCTGGCCCACTCGAGCGAAGAAGAAAAAGCGGATTACGGCGTAATCAAAGAAAAAATCCGGTCAGATCTGAAGCGCTACATCAACAAGCAGAGCCAAAAGCGCCCGCTGATCATGCCAGTAATACTCGAAATCTAATCACCTCAGTCCAGGACAACCGGAGCACGTGCCGCCGCCGGACCGTCGGTGTCCGCACAGGACAGGCGACGTCGGGTGTTCGCCACGGGGCGTGGTGTGAATCGCTACTTTGAGCGGTTCAACCCCGCCTGTGCGTCCGGACGATCGTTCACTACTTTCTGTTGCCGCCTGCTTTCTTCCTCAGGCCGGTCTGTGATCCCTTGAGCTGGACGCTTGGGAGTTCGTGCAGTGAGCGAGCCTTCGTGAGCTACGCTCTCCTGCTCAGTGTTGTGCTGCGGAGCTCGCCGGGGCACTTTGCGCGGGCTCCGGTCCGTTCCGGTCTCGGCCCCATCCATGTTCTTGTAGATATCGGCGTCACCTTCCGTGCGGTCCGCTACACTTTCAAGGTCAGTCTTCTCGGGAACGGCGTTTTGTTCCGTCTGCGTATGTGGGCTCTTCTGCTTTGCCATGCGAAAACTCTCCTTCTCGAATAGGAACTCCTTCTGACGCCGCTAGATTTCGAAGCGCGCTACCAACGCAATCCGAAAGTAACCGGAACAAAGGTTAGATCTTCTCCATGGGTAGTGAACATGCGCGAATATCGCGCTTCTCCGAATACTTTCAGAGGACTGTGCCCGAAAGGAAATTCCAGTCCTGCTCCGGCATTGAATCCCATTTTGTAGGTTGTGGCAGAGCCCACGACCTGGTCCACGCCGAAAGTGGCGGGAAAGCAGTATCCCCAGAACGGATCGCAAGCCAACGAATTGATCAATCCCGGCTGAGTCAGGCTGAGATTTCTGTAATACAGTCCGGGTCCGGCTAGAACGTAGGGCGCAATGTGCCAATGTGGTGAGCCGTAAATGACAGGAGTGAAGCTAAGCGACCAGATTGTCGTGTAGCCGCCGGGTTCACCAAACCGCGCCAGAGCGGCGCTATTTAGATTCCAGCGGTTGTAGTTGAAGTCTAAATCCAGCGCCACGTTTTCCGTCGCTCTGTACCCACCACGGACATCAAAGTTCCATCCGGTGTTCATATTCTTTCCGCCGTGGCCTGCCGGCTCTGTGAATCCTGCTCCAACGCTAGCGTCAATGTGAGAGAAATTGTCAGTTTCCTGAGCCAGGGCAGTTCCAAGAGCGCAAGTGCCGAGACCGAAAAGAAGGGCAAACAGCTTAATCCTCATGTTCTAACTCCATGCTTACGAATAGATGCTTCTTCGCGAGCGCAGGTTTACAACGACTCCGAACCACGCTTCTTTCCTTCAGATTGTTTTTGCTTGCACTCTCACACCGGATCAACCACGCCGGGCACGTGTAGGGCGGACCCCGTCGTCTGCCTCGCCAGCCTTGCGAGCGTGCCTTGGAAGGAAGTAAGGAGGGTCGATGCGTCTACCAGGCGCGCTGCATGCGGTGCGTTATGAACGTTTAGACCGAGGCGGCTTGACCTGCTGCTCACGGCGCAGGAAGGAGATTCCGCGCTTCAGTTCCGCGGTGAGATCCGTATCGTTGGTGGCAACGTGCACGGGTTTTCCCGATTCACGCTCCAACCAGGCATTTAGCTGGTCTGGAGTCGTGGTTATGTATCTACCCTGACGCCGCACAGGCATTCCCTGTGCCGCCCATCTTTGTGCCACGGATGTGGGCTCTCCCAGGAACGTTGCTATCTGGCGCCAGCCTTTCAGTTCCTCGAACTTTGGCGCTTCTTGTTGTCGTCGGAGACGTTTTGCCATTGCACCTACGTTTGTTTGGTCTCGCCCGAAGTGTTTGTTGATCCCTTCTCCTCGTCCAGGCTGTGGCGCCGCGACGCGGCGCATCGATTACTCCTTCAGGTAGGAATACCCAATTTTGGCAGGAGCCATTGGGTCAACAACAAGTACGCAGCCAAAAACGCAATGGCCCATCCCCATTCAGGCATTCTTAAGGTTCTCCCCGCTCTGAAGATCCGATTAGGAACAAAGTCATCATCGGGCACCAGTTCGTAAAAAGCCGACTGAAACCAGTTTAGACCTTGCAGATGTTGTAAACAGATACGAATAATCACTGACCCACTGTCGTTCCCCTGTCGGGCGGCAAGGTTCTCCGGCTAATCCGCCTTTCACCGCACCGCTCCGGCGGCTTCGACGCCCGACTGCATCCATCCCGCCGTTTCATTCACGATCTCATAGGTTGTATGAAAGCTCGCGGTCTTCTGCACCATCGCTCCTACGGAGCAATACTTTTCCTCCGACAGGCGAATCGCTTCCTTCAACGCCGCTTCATCAATGTCAATGCCGGTCACCACATGATGAATTCGCACCGCGATGAACACCTGAGGAGGACGCTCCGCCTGATCTGCTTCTACCTTCACCTGGTATCCAGTAACTCTTTGATGATACTTCTGCCGCAGCACGGTGATCACATCAAACGCCGTGCATCCGGCCAACCCGACCGCGACCAGTTCAATCGGTTTGGCCCCGGTGCCGCCCGATGCGTCATCCAGCAGAAAATGGTGTCCGCTTCCGCTTTGCGCTACGAATTGCCGTTTTTGCTTAAAAACTTGTGTGAGCTCAACTTGTGCCGAAATCACGATTGCCTCCTGCACTCGATCAAATGGAACACAAATAAATGCAGGAGTCTGTGATTTGTTACACAGCTCTTTTGGGTTCGCTTTGTGGGGATCTGCTCTTGTCGGGTCAGCTCAGGATTGAGTGGCTTGCATCGAGCACGCACTTGCATTTCCGCAGCAATCCCTGACGGCAGTTGTGTTCTGCCTGTGTTCCTATGTGGTGAACATGATGCTTCCTCCCCGCTGGCACCGCCCCACAACTTCGATTACCCTAACGAAGAACCCCCTGCTCGGGAGGGAGCTTTTTGCCGCAATCGTCGGACGCGCTTTGGTACAAAAACGCCGTTTTTTATCAGGTGCACGTCCGCGCGTTCTACGACAGCACTGGGGACGGCGTCGGCGACTTCCAGGGCCTCGCTCAGAAGCTCGATTACCTTCGCGATCTGGGAGTCAATGCGATCTGGCTGATGCCCTTTTTCCCCTCGCCCCTGCGCGATGATGGATATGACATTGCCGATTACAGATCGGTTCATCCCCTCTATGGCACTCTTCAGGATTTCAAGAATTTTCTTAACGCCGCTCACGAACGCCAGCTGCGCGTAATCGTGGAGATGGTTCTTAACCACACTTCGGACCAGCACGCCTGGTTCCAGGAGTCGCGCAGTTCCCGCGACAATCCACGTCGCGACTGGTACGTCTGGAGTGACAGCGACGCTCCTTACCGCACCGCCCGCATTATTTTTATTGATACCGAGATGTCCAACTGGGCATGGGATCCCATTTCCAAGTCCTACTACTGGCATCGCTTTTTCAGCCATCAGCCCGATCTCAACTACGACAATCCTGCTGTCCGGGAAGAGATGTGGGACATCATGAAGTTCTGGTTGGATATCGGGGTGGACGGATTCCGCTTGGACGCCGTGCCCTACTTGATTGAGCGCGAGGGCACATCCTGCGAGAATCTTCCCGAAACCCACATCGTCATTAAGGAACTCCGCGCCCGGCTCGATAGCGAATACCCCGGACGCATGCTGCTTGCCGAAGCCAACCAGTGGCCCGCCGATCTGCGTCCGTATTTTGGCAATGGCGATGAATTCCACATGGCATTCCATTTTCCTCTCATGCCGCGCATGTTCATGGGCCTGAAGCTGGAAGACCGCAAGCCGATCACTGAAATCCTGAAGCAGACTCCGGAAATTCCAGCCTCCTGCCAGTGGGGGCTGTTTCTTCGCAACCATGACGAACTGACCCTCGAAATGGTCACGGACATGGAACGCGATTACATGTACGATTCTTACGCGCACGATAAGACGATGCGCTTGAATCTCGGGATCCGGCGCCGCCTGGCTCCTCTGCTCGAGCACGATCGCCGCCGCATCGAACTGATGAACGGGATGCTTATGTCCCTTCCCGGAACACCCATCCTTTATTACGGCGACGAGATTGGCATGGGAGACAATGTGAATCTCGGAGACCGCAACGGAGTGCGGACGCCCATGCAGTGGAATGGCGGGTGGAATGGGGGCTTTTCGAACGCCGACCCGGAGAGCCTGTATTCACCTCTGCTGCAAAATCCGGTTTATGGCTATCAGGCCGTTAATGTTTTATCGCAGAAGCGTAGCGAGCATTCCCTGCTCTCCTGGATGCAGCATGTCATTCGTCTGCGCCGCTCCACTCCCCTGTTCGGCTCCGGTTCAATCGAGTTTCTGTATCCCAAAAACCATCGTGTTCTCGCCTACGTTCGGGAGCAAGGGGACCAGGCGATCCTGATCGTGAATAATCTTTCTAACTCTGCGCAGGCGGTCGAACTCGACCTGCGGCGATACAAAGGCAAAATATTGATCGAAATGTTTGGCGGCAATCTTTTCCCGCGCATCGGGGACATACCTTACCTGTTAACTTTGGGGCCATACCAGTTCTACTGGTTCAAGCTCCGTCGAATCTGATTGGGGATCCATTTCGGCGAAGACCATGGCAGACGAGAGCATACTCACCGACGATTTTATTCGCCAACTGATCGATGTTGGCGAAGTAGACATTCTCGTCGGTGTACCCACCCATAACGACGCCAAGACGGTCGAACCGGCTATTCGCGCCATTCAAGCTGGCATTGTGAAAACTTTTCCACGAGAGCGGGCGGTTATCATCAACGCGGACGGAGGCTCCAGTGACGGCACTCCGGACGTCATCATGGGTGCATCCATCGACGATCTTCACCGCAGCTTCAATGGCTATACGCTTCGCACCCTGCACGCCATCAGCACGCGTTACGCAAACAGCCCGTCGAGTGCAACGGCACTCCGCACAATTTTAGCCGCCGCTGAGCTGCTCCGCGCCAGGGCTTGCACCGTAATCTGCCCGGAATCTGACAACATCGAAGCGGAGGGAGTCGCCAATCTGCTTCGTCCCGTTTACCGCGACCACTTCGATTTCGTCGCTCCCATTTACCGCCGCCACAAGTTCGAAGGCGTTCTTCTCAGCAATTTGCTCTACCCCATGACCCGCGCGCTCTTTGGCCAGAGAATCCGCGAACCTTACGCTTCCGAGTTCGCCTTCTCCGGACGCTTGGCGAGCCAGTTCTTGACCCAAAATAAATGGAGTGAAGAGTCCCAGGACTACGACCCTGAACTTGGTCTCACCATCTCAGCGCTGAGCGATGGCTGCCGTGTCTGTCAGGCATTCCTGGGCACGCGCCCTCCGATCAAGCGCCAGTCCCGCGATCTCGTGCACGCCATGCGTCAGACGGTCGGAGTCCTCTTCTCTTCCCTTGAGTCAACGTTCCAGGTATGGAGCAGCAAGACGGCGTCGCAACCCGTCCCTACACTCGGACCTGAATTTGACGTCTCCACGGACCCGATGCGGATCAATCGCAAGCAATTGAAGGAAATGTTTTCCGCCGGAGTGCTCGACTTGGAGTCGGTGCTGAGATCCATTCTCTCTTCGTCAACCCTGGCGGAACTGCAGCAGATCGCCGTCTTGCCCGAAGACGAGTTTCGCTTCCACCCGGAACTCTGGGTAAAAGCTGTCTATGAATTCGCCGCCTCGTATTACAAATCCGTCATGAGCCGTGACCACATCCTTCAGGCTCTGGTACCGCTGTACCGCGGCCGAATGTTCACCTTCCTCGTTGAGAATCGCACGTCGTCAGCGGCGGAAGTGGGCAACAACATCGAAAACCTGTGCCTGGAGTTTGAACGCTTGAAACCCTACCTGCTCGAACTCTGGAATGGGAGAAAGTGAGACAACGATGCGGGACATCATCATAGGAGAACTGACGCAGGCCGCGCACGAAATTTTCCGGGACTTCGCCCATCTATTGCCTCGGCTGATCGTCATGCTCGTCATTGTCTTCGTCGGATGGTTGGTCGCTTACATCATTCGCGAGATTCTCCGCAGTATTCTGCGCTTCGCGAAATTCGATCGGCTTTCCGAACGGGCCGGCGCATCCCAGCTGCTGACCCATGCCGCGCTCCCTACCCCCACGGAACTGGTCAGCCGCTTCGTTTTTTGGGTAGCCTGGATCGGCTTCATCATGTTAGGAGTCAGTGTTCTTGGAATCGGTGGATTGCAGGAACACGTCGAACGGTTTTTCCTTTTCCTGCCCCGGCTTTTCGTTTCGCTGCTGATCCTGTTCTTCGGATTGTTAATCGCGAGTTTCTTCGCCCGCGCAATATTGCTGGCCTCGGTGAACGCCAATCTGCCCTCGCCACGGTTGTTGAGCATTTCCGTGCGCAGCATCATCATCATCTTCGTCTTGTCCATGGTGTTCGAAGAGTTGGGAGTCGCCGATCAAACCATGCTCCTGGCGTTTGGCATTGCGTTCGGCGCCGTGATGCTGGGCCTCGCCATTGCTTTTGGAATTGGAGGAAAAGATTTAGCTCAGCGGTTTCTTGAGAACCGCTTTTCTCGCGACAAAAAGATGGAAAGAGAAGACGAGCCCTCACCCCTGTGATGGGACAACTGCGCCGGAACATCTTTGACGAGAAGGCCTCGCCGCAGAGCGGACCCGATCAACTCAAGACTTGCTCAAACACGTTTTTCATGCCGCCTGACTGTAAGCAATCGTGCTTAGCAGTGCATTCGCGTCCTGGCGCGAGTCCAGCCGGGTGTGCTGCACCACGATCGGAACATCCGACTCAATCACGCTAGCATAATCCGTTCCCCGCGGAATCGGCTCGGGATCGTTCAAGTCGTTAAAGCGAAGATGTTTGGTGCGTCTTGCCGGAACCAGCACAGAGTACGGACCAGCCGGATCGCGATCCGAAAAATAAATCATGATGTCGACATGCGCATCCTGATCGCCCGCATTCAGCAGGCACGCCGTCTCATGGCTCGTCATTTCGGGCTCCGGCCCATGACTCGCCTTAGGAATGTAACCTTCTGCTATCGCCCAATATTTCTGTCCAATTTGGCGCTTCATTTCTATCCCTCGAATTAATTGTCAATGTTAATTGAGACGAACACCACGGAGCTCTCACGCTACCAAACTCTCCATCAAATCCTCGATGCGCTCGCCAAAGCTCGCCGTCAGGGACCAAGGACTGGGCTGCCGGAGAATATGCAGAGTTCCACGTTTGTCCAGCACATCAAAATGCGTTCGCTTGCCCTTGCGGTAAAAACGGATGCTGACCACCGCCTTGCCTACGTGCAGATTCCGAAGCGTGATTTGGGGAAGCCATTCCGGCAATTCCGGGTCAAGCAGCAGAGTCTTCATGGGAGCGAACGGATATACGCCCAACATCCCTTGCACGATCGAGAACAGACTTGAAGCCGACCATGCCTGCGGCCAATTCGTTTTGGGGTAGAGCGCGGGGAACGGATGCACCGCATCGCGCGCATGCCCGCTGAAACACTCCGGAAGCCGGTTGTAATCGAAGAGCATGCTTGCCTCAAACATAGCGCGAGCTATGGTGTGTAGCTCTTCGATCAGGCCAAACCGCATCATACCCATCGCGAAGCTGCCATGCTCCACCGGCCAGACTGCGCCGCGATGGTAACTGTACGGGTCGTAGGCCGGATGGTCCGCGGAAAGTGTACGGATACCCCAGCCGGAGAACATGTCGTCCTGCAAGAGTCTTCGCGCCACCAGCCGCGCCGCATCCTTATGCACGATGCCGCACGCCAGCAAATGTCCAGGATTGGACGCGATCGACTTGATCTGCCGCCGCTTGGAATCAAGGCCAAGGGCAAAAAAGTTCTTCTCTGGCATCCAAAAGCGATCATTGAACCGCTTCTTGAGTTCGCCAGCTTCATTGAACATCCGCCGCGCGAGATCGCGATCGCCCATGAACCAAAGCAGTTCCGACATGCGTAGCTTCGCGATGTAAACAAATGCCTGCTCTTCGCACGTCGAGATCGGCGGATCCACGAGCCGCCCATCCTCATAGACAATTGCATCTCCGGAATCTTTCCAACCCTGATTCTGATTCCCTTGCTCGCTGCGCGACTTGTAGTTATAGAACCCGTCATTAAATAAATCGGTGTACTTATCTTTCCATTGCAGCGCGAGCAGAGCAGGCTTGAACAAAGGCTTGATCAGATTTTTGTCTCCGGTCCAATGCCACAGTTCGGATAGCACGACGGGATAGAAAGACGAAGTAGTGGCCGCACCGTAATAGCGAGTTCGCGGGTTGTAGCAGAGAGACGCCAAAGGCCCGGTGTGCGCTTCATGCAGCATGCGTCCCGGCTGCTCATCGCGCCAATCGTTTTCTACTCGCCCCTGCCATTTCGGCATTTCATGCAACGCGCCATTCATCAAGTGGGGAGATGCCAGGGCCATCTGCCAACTGGCCGTGAGCGTGTCTCTCCCGAACAGCGCGATGTAAATTGGCAAACCAGCAGCCATCACCCATGATCGGTCTCCATCATCCATATCCGGCAGCCGCAAGTCGGCCAGATCATGTTTGGCCTGAAAGAGCGCCGCTTCCACTACGCCAGCCAGGGTGGGCTCGGTCTTGACCTCGAATTGAGTGCTCTCGTTCAGGAAAATGTGCCGCTTGCGGTCAAGATCATTGCGCGTTCCGAAGAATTGACGGCACTCGTACAACGGCCGCAGCATCTTGCCCTCGAACACGGGAATGAACTTGATGCAGGTGTGCCACGATTTGCCAGGCTTCAGCTTGACTTCAAATCGCAGCCGCGAGTCACGGTATCGAATGGGTGAGTCCGAGTTCTCAATCTTCACGATCAACCCGCGTTGAATTCGGGCTGTCCCGGTGTTCCCTTGGTGAGAATACCGATGCGTCGCGTGGTAGTCGTAGACGAGTTCGGCGCGTCCTGCAGACAGTGATCGCCAGGAGGATGTCAACTTGCCGCGCTGGGTTCTTTCAAAAGTCTCTGCTTGATCGGCGAAGTCGCTGTCCAACTCAATTTCAAAAATGAATTTTGTGGCTGCTTGCGTGAAATTCGTGAAATCGATGTCTTCATGCACCCCGAGCCCGACCGTGCGCGAAACCTTTAACTCAAGAGTCTCCTCCGACTGGGGCTCCATCTCACCTGAGCCAGTATCTTTCCTCCACCTAAGTCCGGGCGGAGTGGTGATGTAATATCCCAGCCACGAATGTTGCTCTACGTTGGACACCACGACCCGGTGTGGCTCCCGCCCATCCACGAAATACCGGTATCGTGACAGCACCCGCGTTTCGTACGCGAACAAACCGTGCCGCGGATGCGTACCAATCAGACCGTCAAGATCGGTCGCGAGCACGACTCGCCCCTGGCTGCAGTAAATCGTCTTCGGGCGCGGCTCGATTTTCGCCAGCGACCTGTAATGTTGCTCTTTCATACCTTCCGGCTCACTGCGCAAATCGAACTCGCTCGTCCTTGAACTGGAAGCTTTTAACCTCTTCTCCTATTCGCCCACATCGCACCTGCAGTCGCTAACGCCAGAGCACCCAGCGTGACCACCCCGGCACGGACCATCGACTCTCTCTGCGCCCGTTTGCGCGGCGCCACAAACTGCTGTTCCGGGTACATCACATCCTGAGAACCGTTTCCATCCTGCAATCCAATCTTGAGAACTTCCGCGAGGTGCAGCGCGTGACGGTTGGTCTCTTGCGCAATCTGCTCCTTGCAGCTGAATCCGTCCGCCATCACGATGGTTGACAGCCCTGCCTTTCGTACCGCCGGAAGCAAGACGCGCTCTCCGCATGCGACCGAGACGTCGTATTTGTCTTTTTCGTATCCGAAGGAGCCCGCCATCCCGCAGCAACCCGAGTCCAGCACGTCACTATCGAGCCCTATCTTGCTCATCAGCGTTTCTTCTTCCTTAAAACGCAAAATCGCTTTGTGATGACAGTGCCCTTGTACGATCGCCTTGCGGTGGAGCTTCGGAGGCTGATAGCCGGACACTTTCTTCTCGAGAAACTCTGACAAAGTGAAGGTATTTTCGGCCAGACGACGCGCTTGCTCCGACTCAGGAAACCAGCTATGCATTTCGTCACGAAATACAGAACAGCAACTCGGTTCCAAGACGATCATCGGCGTTCCGGTTGCAACATAGGGCTCTAGCGTCCTCAACTCACGCAGCAAGTACGATTTCGCCATATCGAGAAATCCATAGTCATACAGGGGCCGGCCGCAGCAGTGGTGCCCCTGGAGCACTTCCACCTCGCATCCGGCATGCTCGAGCACCTCGATCGCCGCGCGCGCAGTCTCCGGCATGAAGTAGTTGTTGAAGGTGTCTGCCCACAGCAGCACCTTCTGCCCGTTGCCGCGCCGTGCCTTGCGTTTGTGGAACCACGACTGAAAAGTCTCGGCCGCGAATGCAGGAATCTTTCGCTTGAGCGGAACCCCGCCGATCAGCTTGGCCACCGTGGACAACCCGGGCAACTGCGTAAACAAGTTCACAAAGCCAGGAGCGACCGAAGCCAGCCGAGCCCATTTATCGACCCATCCAAACGCGTACGCGTATTTAGGACGTATCCGTCCTTCCCAGTAGTGCGCCAGGAACTCCGCCTTGTAGGTCGCGACATCGACATTCACCGGGCAATCGCCCTTGCATCCCTTGCAGGACAAGCACAAATCCAGCGCTTCCTTGATGTGTTCATCCCGCCATTGATCTGTGATGACGCCACCGTGCATCATTTCGAACAGCAGGTGGGTGCGGCCGCGCGTAGAATGCATCTCCTCGCGCGTCACCATGTAGCTCGGGCACATCGTGTCCTGCTCACCTTGCCCATTCTCTCGCCGGCATTTTCCGATTCCCACGCAGCGCAAGGCTGCTCGCGAAAACTGGCCTTCATCGTCGGGATACTTGAAATACGTCTGCGGATTCCACGGGTGGTACTCGGTACCCAGCCTTAAATTCTCATCCATCCGGTACGGATCCACTATCTTCCCTGGATTCATTTTCCAATCCGGATCCCAGATTGATTTGAACTCGCGGAATGCCTCTATCAACTCTTTGCCGAACATCTTGTACAGAAACTCAGCCCTGCCCTGACCGTCGCCGTGCTCACCCGAGAGCGATCCGTCATAACTCGTAACCAGATCAGTCGCTTCCTCCATAAACGATCGCCACTTTCGAATGCCTGCCTCGCTGAACAAATCAAAATCGACCCGGCAATGAATACAACCCTGCCCGAAGTGCCCATACAGCGCAGGATTGTATTGATACTTGTCATAAAGCTTCCGCAGATCGCGCAGGTACGAGCCCACTTTATCGGGCGCGACTGCCGAGTCTTCCCATCCCGGCCAGGACAGCGGTTCGCCGGGAACGAACGCCGTCGCGCCCAGTCCCGACTCCCGCACATCCCAAATGCGTTGTTGATCGGCCTTGTCCGTGTAAAGCTTCATGCTCGGGTGGTCGTGCAGTGCCTTCATCGCCTCCCGCGCTCTCTCCTCGGCTTCTTCCTTGGTGCCGGCTCCGAACTCCGCCACCAGCCATCCCTTTCCCTCTGGCAGTTCCGAGAGATCCTCGATCTGCCTCATCTTTTTCTTCTTGACGTTATCGATGAGCCGGTCATCCAGCCCCTCGAGCGCAATCGGGCCAAACTTCACGATTTCAGGAACGTGATCCCCCGATTCATAAACGCTGGGATATCCCAGCACCAGCAGCACGCGTTCCGGATAGCTGAACATCAGTCGCACTTTGGCTTCAAGGATCGTCACCAGCGTACTTTCGCTGCCTACCAGGGCACGGGCCACGTTGAAGCGGCCGTCTTCGCCCGGAATCAACTGGTCGAGGTTGTATCCAGAAACACGCCGTGGAATATGCGGATATCTTTCGTCTACCAACTTGGCGTACTTGTCGCGAAGATTCCTCAAACGCGCGTAAATCCCGGCTCGCCGGCCGCCCCTGCGGATCTCCTCATACAATTTTTGGTCATCCATCCATCCGACGGTCATTTCCGTCCCGTCATAAAGCAGGATGTCCATCTCCTCCACGTTGTTCGCCGCTTTACCCGCCATCTGTGCGTGCGCACCGCAGGAATTGTTACCCAGCATGCCGCCAAACGTGCAGTGATTGTGCGTAGCCGGATCGGGGCCCCACGTCAGCGTGTAAGGCTTCGCCGCATTGCGCAGCGTGTCGCAGATTGTACCGGGCTGCACGCGAGCGTACTTCTGTTCCGGATTGAGTTCCAGAATGTTGTGCAGATACTTCGTCCAGTCGATGACCACGGCCACATTGCAGCATTGCCCCGCCAGGCTGGTTCCTCCTCCCCGGGAAAGGACTGGAGCGCCGAACTTGCGCGAGGCCGCTATTGTCTGGATCACATCCTCCCTCGACTTCGGTATCACGACTCCAATCGGAACCTGCCGGTAATTAGAGGCATCCGCCGCGTAAAGCGCCTTGCTGCCCGGATCGAAACGCACCTCCCCCTCAATATTCTTGCGCAGTTCCGATTCCAGCCCCTTTGCATCAATCTCGTGCGATTGTGTCCGCCATGAACGGTGCAACTCTTCAGTGGAAACCAGCGGAATTCGACTCGCAGACATCATTCCTCCCCTACGCAGCAAAACGTTGCAGATCCGCTTGCTTTGCTTCAATTCCCATACCCGGCCGCGAAAGATCAGGCCGCAATTCGCCATTGACCGGCTGCAGTACGCCGTCGAAAAACATGTTTTCGATACGAACGTGATCGTGGAAGTATTCGAGATTGCGCAGCGGTTGAGCGGCACATCCGACGTGCGCGTGAATGGCCGGAGCCGTGTGCGCTGAAAGATGCAGATGAAAGGCCTCGCAAAGCGCTGACGCTTGAAGAAAGCCGGTAATGCCGCCGCACCGAGTGGCGTCCGCCTGCAGCACATCGACAGCTTCGGCTTCCAGCATTCGCCGGAAGTAACCGGAGTCGTATCCGTACTCCCCCGCTGCAATATCCATCCCGGCTGGCCCGCGATCGCGCATCAGTCGCAATCCGGACAGGTCGTCAGACGAAACAGGTTCTTCAAACCAGCTGACTTTGGAGTCCGCAAAGCTCTCTGCCTGCTCTAACGCCTGCTTTCGGCTATAGGCGCCATTCGCATCAACGAAGAGTTCTGCCTCGGCTCCAATGGCCTGCCGAGCCAATCGCACTCTCTGGATATCCGCCTCAGCATCTCGGCCGATTTTCATCTTGACCCGCGAAATGCCTTGTTCCACCCATCCTGATAATTGGTTCTGGAGTTGCGCATCGGAGTACGACGTAAATCCGCCGCTGCCGTAGATGGGGACAGCGTCCCTCGCAGCGCCAAGCAGCGTGACCAGGGGGACGTCGAGTAACTTGGCTTTGAGGTCCCAAAGCGCCGTATCCACCGCGGAAATTGCCATTGAAACAATCCCCGGCCGTCCCAGGTTGCGCGTCCGCACCACCATGGCTTCCCAGCACGCGGGGATTCCCATTGCGTCGCGGCCCTCTACTACCTTCGCCAGCAAGTCCTGGATCAACTTTCCCGTCGCGGCATCCGCGTAGGTGTAGCCCAGCCCGGTCAGGCCTGCCGCGGTAACCCGGACCAGCACCAACGTCGTGCTATCCCATTGCAGAGTTCCATCCGATTCCGGAAGATCTGTCGGAATACGATATATTTCGACCGCAATCTTTTCGATCGCCGCCCCGCCGGAGGCTGCATGAAACGATCTTTTCGGCATGATTGCCCGCGATGCAGCGAAACCTGTATTGATCTCACCGCCATCAGTGTTCGAACCTACAAATTAGAGATGACGATTTGAAGCGAAGCGATGGCGTGAAATTCGCTTTTGCACGAAGGAAGGAATCGAGCGGTGAAAAAAGAAACTGTGGTAGTCACCGGCGCGTCTGCCGGTCTGGGCAGAGCTATTGCTCGCGAATTCGGAAACCGCGGCGCAAGTGTGGGCCTTCTCGCACGCGGCCTTGATGGTCTCAACGGCGCACGGCGCGAGATCGAAGAGGCCGGGGGACGAGCTCTGGTTCTGCCCGTCGATGTCGCCGATTCCAACGCGGTCGAGCAGGCCGCCTCGACCGTTGAAGATCAATTCGGTCCTATCGACATCTGGATCAACAACGCGATGCTGTCCGTGTTCTCGCCGGTAAAAGAAATGCTGCCCGAGGAATACAAACGTGTCACCGACGTCACGTACCTGGGCGTTGTCTATGGCACGCTCGCCGCTCTCAAACGCATGCTCCCGCGCGACCGCGGAACCATAGTCCAGGTTGGATCAGCCTTGGCCTATCGCAGCATCCCTCTGCAAAGTGCTTATTGCGCGGCGAAGCATGCGATTGCTGGATTCACAGACTCCCTGCGTTGCGAACTGATTCATGACAAGAGCAATGTCCATGTCACCATGGTGCACATGCCCGCCCTGAATACCCCGCAGTTCGGCTGGGTCAAGAGCCGCTTGCATCACAAGGCGCAACCTGTCCCGCCAATCTTCCAGCCCGAAGTCGGTGCCAGAGCGGTCTACTGGGCTGCTCATCACAGCCGGCGAGAGCTGTACGTGGGTATGTCCACGGTCGAGGCAATCGTAGGCAATAAAATCGCACCGGAACTGTTGGATTATTATCTGGGAAGAACCGGGTACGACTCTCAGCAGACGTCCGAGCCAGAGGATCCGAACCGTCCAAATAATTTATGGAACCCCGTGCCCGGCGATCACGGTGCACACGGCGTTTTCGACTCGCGCGCCAACGAAAAAAGCTGGGAACTCCGGGCCAGTCTGAACCGGCTCTGGCTGGGCATAGGGTTCAGCATCGGAGCCGCTTCGGCGCTGCTGGCTGGATCAAAATCCGCTGGCCGGAAATTGAAGGGAACTCCGCTTCAGAGAGTGCTCCGCAAAGTAGCCTGAACACGTGTCCGTACTCTTCAGAAGCCTTGCTTCTGCTCGGGCGATGTCCGGTGAGAGGCGACCTCTTTCTTCAACATCTCGTCCGCCTGTGCCAGAGTCAGGTGGTCTGGTACACGCTTAAATTCCTTGCGATAAAGTTGCTGCTGTTCGCTGATGCTCTTGAAGAAAAGTGCCTTGCCGGTCATGTGCACATTGAGTACCGTCAGCTCCCAATACCCGGGAGCAACCGGCTCCTGCTTCACGTCGAAGCTGCCGCCTTTGTCCAGATGCCCCAGCAATCCTCCCAGAAACTTCACGCCATTGGTCAAATGTCCGCTTATTTCCGCCAACCGGTTCTGCTTCTCGTCGACCCATAAGCTCCCGTCCATGGCGTGAAAAACTTCCTCTTCGAAACCATGGGTTCGGAAGCGAGGGTTGGGTTTGAAATAGAGCTGCACGCGGTCTCCCTGGCGCTCTCCGTATGTATAGATGAACGCATCGGGAAGCATTTTCAGCATGCGCTTACTGCGGTTGAAGTCTTCGCTCTTTTCTTTGCGTGATTTCTGCGCGGCATTTGCATTCTTGATGAGTTGTTGAATCCGCCGTTCCGCATCCTGTTGGTCGGCGGGTGTTGGTGGGCGTCCATTGATCAGCAGCGGCCGCTGCAGTTCTCCGTTAGGACACTGAATCACTGCATCCACTTCGCTGCCGGAGTCCGGCTTTTTCGTTTCGATCTGGAACATCCAGTGACTGTCGTCGTGCTCCTCGGCTCGTAATTCATTTTCCACAACGCGACGCGCGAGGTCGTTGGCGGAAATGCTCGACTGCGCCTTGAGACCAGGACCGGGACAAAATAGGAAGGCCACGCATGCGGTCAACGCCAGCGTTCGGGACAGCTCTCGTGCTTCGCGATGGACGTTTGTGATCAGTTGCGATACCAGGCATCCCGCGTCAGCGGGAGGCCATCCTCACACAAGCCTTTCACCAGTAACGTGTTATACATGTTTACCCGGCCTGAGGGAAAACCGCTGCGCCGAGAGTACCTTGTTGAGAGACTGAATACAGACACGGACCTGGCTTCCTGCTGAAGAAGCTAAACTCGCCATCAGGTCGTGCAAACCCATGTCAAACTTAGCATTGTCCAATCTGTCCTTCGAGCTTCTCAATCAGCAGTTTTCTGTATGACAATCGGATCTCGGCAAATCCGCCGCAGGATTCCGGGAGCTCGTCCCGGCCTCTATTTTTCAGCCCGGGTATCATCAAAGTTCGCACCATGGAGGCCGGGGTAACTGTTTTGACCGAAATGAATCAATTTCCCATGCTTAAAGCCGACGCCTATTTCTTTGATATCGATGGCACTCTTTTGGTGAGCCGCGATCTGGTGCATTGGAACGCCATGCACCGAGCCATGCTCGAGGTTTACGGTCTGGATGCCAACCTGGACGGCATTCCATACCACGGCAAGACGGACGTAGCAATTCTTCGTATGGCTTTGAATCGGCGAGGGATCCCTGATTCCGTGTTCTATGAAAAGCTACCACAGGCGCTTGCAGTTATACGCAGCGACGTCTCCGCGAACGTAACCGGCTTCAGGCTTCACGTATGCCCATCGATTCCCAATCTCCTGGCCGAAATTCGCAGTTTTTACAAGCTTATCGGAGTCGCCTCTGGCAATCTCGAAAGTGTTGGCTGGAACAAACTCAGCGCCGCCGGTATTCGCGATTTCTTTACTTGCGGAAGCTTTGGCGATGAATTCGAGCTTCGTACGGAAATTTTCGATCACGCCGTGTCCACTGCCAAAAGCGAACTGGGTCAATCGGCCTCGGTTTGTTTCGTCGGCGACACTCCCGATGATATCCAGGCCGCCCGCAAGGTCAACGCGCAGGTCGTCGCGGTAGCCACTGGCATATTTCCCCTTCCAGAGCTGGCATCGTTCAATCCGGACCTGTGCTGCAGATGCTGCGATGAGGTCTTGGGTCGTCTGCAGTGACTATCGTGCTGACCGGGCCAACTTGCCCTCTTGCCCCAGCTAAGTACATGACGTAGGCTTCGAAACGGAGTCGGCGTCTACAGTGTTTTCTGTATTATTCAAAAGGTTCCCAGTGTTGATGCGCGTTCTGTCTGAGTCGCGCAACTCGTCCGGCGCTCTGCTCCTGATTGCGGCGTTAAGCTTGCTCTCCCTGCCCCTTACTTTGCTATATCCTCTGCCGCTCCGCCTGGTGGTGGACAATGTGCTAGGCCACAGTCCCCTCCCCCGCTTTCTCGCCAACATGTTCCCCCTCCATTCCGCAGAATTCGTTGCCATCGCCCTCGTGCTCGGCATAGCTGTGGTGGTTAATCTTCAAGGATTAGCGTCGTGGTGGCTCCAGACCTACGTCGGTGAAAAGCTGGTGTGGGATTTCCGCGCCAAGCTCCTCAATCACGTACAGCGCCTCCCCCTGTCGTTTCACGATCGATATGGCTCGACTGACTCGGTTTACCGCATTCAACATGACGCTCCCGCCGTTCAGTACGTCGTCATTCAGGGATTGATCCCGCTTGGGACCGCGCTCCTCACCCTGGTTGGCATGATCTTTGTCACGGTGCGGATCGATCTTTCCCTGGCTCTCGTCGCGCTCGGCATTACTCCCCTGCTGTTGGTCCTGACTGTCGCATCGAGTCATCGAGCGCGCAGGCAATCCGAAGCTGTGAAGGCGCTTGATACCCGCGCAATGTCGATCATCCAGGAAGTGATGGGGTGCATTCGGGTCATCAAGGCCTTCGGCCAGGAAGACGCTGAGCACGAACGCTTCGTCCGTAGATCGACCCAGCGCCGCTCTGGGCAGGTGAGACTCGCCATGTCTCAGGCTGTGTACAACATGCTGATCGGCCTTACCATCGCGGGCGGCACCGCGGCTTCCCTCTATCTTGGGGTTCTTCACGTGCGAGCCGGCGTGCTCACAGTCGGATCACTCCTTGTGGTAATGGCTTACATCGCCCAGCTGTACCAACCACTGCAGGCTCTCACTAACAAAACCAGCGACCTGCAGGCCTGGATGATCAGCCTGCAGCGCTGCTTCACAATTCTCGACAGTGAACCGGAAATTGAGGAGAGTCCACGTGCCTTGCCGCTTGACAAGGCAGTTGGCGAGTTCGAGTTCCGCAATGTTTCCTTCGAATACGGTTCCAGCGGCAGAGGTCTGCACAATCTCTCATTCAAAATTCCCGCTGGATCGCGGGTCGGAATCGTAGGCACGACCGGAGCTGGGAAAACGACTCTACTGAATCTCATCATGCGTTTCTACGATCCGACCGAAGGCGAGGTGCTGCTCGATGGCATCGATCTCCGTCAGTATCGGATTGCCGACCTGCGCCGCCAGTTTGCTGTGGTTCTGCAGGAGCCCGTACTGTTCGACGCCAGCATTGCTGAAAACATCGCTTACGGAAAACGCAATGCCACAGACCAGGAGATCGTCGCCGCGGCCAAGGCTGCTTCTGCGCACGATTTCATTTCCAAACTGAGCCGCGGGTACCACACAAACACCGGCGAGCGCGGGGCAAACCTCTCCGGAGGGGAGCGTCAGCGTATTTCATTGGCACGCGCTTTCCTGCGGGATGCCCCCATCCTGATCCTCGATGAACCCACTAGTTCGGTGGACACAACTACCGAAGCTTCCATCATGAACGCGAGCGCCATGCTGATGCAGGGCCGGACCACCTTCATGATCTCCCATCACCTCCATACGCTGCGTCACTGCAATATGATTCTTGTCCTGGAACACGGGCAAATTGTAGAAGTTACACAGTCTGTAGCCGAACTCTCTGAAGCCGCTGTCTCCTGATCGAATTTCCCGTGCAGCATCCTCCGCCTACTCTGCATCTCTGATGCAGCAGCTATGCGCATTCTCATCTTTGGACTGACCGTGAGTTCCTCCTGGGGAAACGGTCACGCGACAATCTGGCGCGGTCTGTGCCACGCTCTGGCTGAGTCCGGTCATGGCGTCACCTTCTTCGAAAAGGATGTCCCCTATTACCGGACGCATCGCGACCTGGGCGAACCCGGCGGATATGCGCTGCAACTCTATTCGAACTGGGACGAAATCCAACCACAGGCTCAGAAGGCGCTCGATGAATGCGACTGCGCCGTCGTGACCTCTTACTGCCCTGATGCCCGCTTCGCCTCCGATCTCGTTCTGGCGAATCCCAAGGTTTTCAGCATCTTCTACGACCTCGATACTCCCGTCACATTGAATGCTCTAGGCCGCAACGGCACAGTCGACTACATCCCTGCCTATGGTCTAGAACCCTTCAATCTCGTGCTGAGCTACACCGGCGGAAAGGCGCTGTGTGAACTTGGGTCGCAGCTCGGGGCAAAGCGGGTAGCCCCTTTATACGGAAGCGTAGACCCACGCACTCACCACCGCGTCCATGCGGATGACCGTTTCTCTTCTGATTTTTCTTACCTTGGGACCTACGCCGCCGATCGCCAGCAGCAACTCGAAGAGCTTTTTCTAAAACCCGCTAACCAGTTTCCTGAAAAGAAATTCTGCATCGGGGGCGCCCTGTATCCTCCTGATTTCCCGTGGACGGGAAACACCTATTTCGTGCGCCACGTCGCTCCCCCAGAACATCCGGCATTCTATTCCTCGTCAAAGTTGACCCTGAATGTCACCCGCGCAGCAATGGCGGAGATGGGTTACTGTCCTTCCGGACGCCTCTTCGAAGCTGCCGCCTGTGGCACGCCCATTGTGAGCGACTGGTGGGAAGGCCTCGACCACTTCTTCGAGCCGGGCAAGGAGATTCTCGTTGCCAAATCCGCCGCCGAGGCAGTTCAGGCTCTGAACCTCGATCTCGACGAACTCGAAACCGTCTCCCGCGCATCTCAAGCACGGACCCTTGCCGAGCACACCGCTTCGCACCGGGCCGCTGAACTAATTTCGTTAATTGAGGCAAGCGCATGAGCGAAATATGGGGAATTGTTCCCGCCGCCGGTTTGGGCAGCCGGATTCAACCGTTCGCCTTCTCCAAGGAATTATTGCCGGTAGGTTGTCGCATGGAAGACGAACGTCAACGTCCCCGGGCCGTCAGCGAGTATCTGATCGAGCGCATGATCACGGCCGGAGCAACCAGGATCTGCTTCGTAGTCTCTCCGGGCAAGAGTGACATCATGGAATATTTCGGTGGGCGCCTGGGCGATACGTCAATTTGCTACGCCGTTCAGCAAGACCCGAAAGGCTTGTGCGACGCGCTCTTCACCGCACTTCCGTTCATTTCCCCGGATAGCGACGTTCTGATTGGACTTCCCGATACGATCTGGTTCCCGGTGGATGGTTTCCAGCAACTGCCCGCGCGGCGTTTTTCATTTCTGCTCTTCGAAGTCCAAAGCCCTCATCTCTTCGACGCAGTCTGCTGTGACGACCAGGCACGAGTCACACAAGTACAGGTCAAGACCCCGACTCCCGATACAAACTGGGTCTGGGGCGCCTTCCGCATGCCCGGCCAAACCTTATCCGCGCTTCAGCAATTGTGGTGCGAACGCCACCGCAAAGACGAATACATGGGCACGCTGGTCAACGAATACATAAACCGGGGAGGCGTAGTCAATGCCGTGAAGCGAGGCGAACTCTATGTCGATGTTGGCACCCTCCACGGCTACCATGAAGCGCTGAGAGTGCTTTCCCAAACCGAACTGGCCATCCCTGGCGCAACTGCAAACGGTAGGGCCGCCTGAACGGTACGCCTGAGGATGGTTTCCATGCACATAAGTGTAAACGCGATGTACCTCAACGATGGAAGCCTGCCGAATCAATGCGGCTGTTCACACCAAACGTAATCTCGACCAGCTTAGATTTTGCCGAAGTCTCGATCTGCTTGAGTGTTCGTTCGGCGCTAGAATTCTCGTTGGATTTAGGATCCTCTGAACCATAACCTTATCTCGGGAGGTTTTCGATGAATCACGCAGTGGTTCACACTTCTACCAAACGGGCGTATACATCGAGTCAAATAGGACGAATCATTTTCGCAAGCGCCGCGCTTTGCATTCTTCTGCTGCTGGCTGCGTGCTCCGGTAAACAGGGCGCGGGGCAACACGCCACAATCCTGATGCGCGACGGGTCGACGCTTACCGGCACGGTCACAGCGACGTCTCCTTCGGAAATCACTTTGGCCGGAGATGACAACACGACACGCCAGATCCCAATGACCCAGGTGAAATCGATTGAGTACGATGATGCCCAGGCGGCGCAAAATTCGTCGACGCAGCCTGCTGCGACGCCAAGCCAGTCCTCTTCGGGCAGGGCCTCGCGTTCAGCAAACGAACGTCACCATCCTACGCAAGCCGAGATTCGCACCAAGACCTACGTCGTGCCTGTGGGCACGAAAGTTTCTGTTCGCACCGATGACGCGATCAACTCTGCAACCGCTACCGAAGGGCAAACCTACGCGGCCGAGGTCACCGACGATGTACTTGACGCGAATGGCGATGTCGTCATCCCGCATGGTTCGAACGCGCAGATCGTGATCCGCTCGGCGTCGAAAGGAGGACGCTTCCGTGGCGCTTCGGATCTTGTACTGGACCTGCAATCGGTGTCGGTTGAGGGGCAGCAATACATCGTGAGCACGACGGATCTGCAACAAAGCGGCAAGCAGGGACTCGGAGCGAATAAGCGGACCGCCGAATACACAGGTGGCGCCGCTGCGGTGGGCGCAATCATCGGTGCGATTGCCGGAGGCGGGAAAGGTGCAGCCATCGGCGCCGGCGCAGGCGCGGGAGGTGGTGCTTTGACCCAGGTTTTGACTAAGGGCGGCACCATCAAAGTGCCGGCGGAAACCGTGTTGACGTTCCAGTTCGACAAACCGGTGAAGATCGTTCAGGCACGATGACCGCACGAGCATTTTGAGTGAAATCGATGTTACGTCAATCAGTGGGGTGCTGTTCGCCGCAGACGTCGAATCCAATCGCCCGGCGGGTTCATGATCGAAGTTCTGCGCTAAAGCCTCAAAGGCTGCCGGGCTTCGGAGCGGCGTGTTGCCCATCATCGTCAGCAGGCCTCCGAGGATGAAAATGCAGCACAGCATGCGAAGGAGCTTTCCGTTCCACATGCTTTTGCAGAATCTTATCTGCGAATGGCTGTGACTTTTTCAATACCCACGCGATTTAACGCCAACTGATGACCTCTGACGGGTGCATAACGGAGGTGACCTAGCGGTTTTCCGTTGGGCCAAACCGTAGAGTCACAGTCTCACGGGTATCGTTCGCAGCAGGCTCGAACTTCCATTGTTTGACCGCAGCTTCCGCCGCTGTCACTAATATCGGATTGCCGCCAAGATCCACAATCTGCCTGACGTCGCCCCGAGGTGTCACGACCACCTGAATCCGAACGAGTCCGCCGATCTGTTTCTCCTTCAGAACAGCTGGATATACTGGATTCGTCCTGTAGATGACCTTGCGAGACTGCTGTGCTTGCATCACGCACACTACGAGCATGGCGGCGATGACGAGGACGCATTTGGTTGAGGAAGTAATAACTTCGGAGCCTAGCAGTTACGGCAGGTCAGGCGTAGGTTACTAAGGTTCTCCAACTAGAACGAACTATCAGGAACAATGCTGCTTGCCTAGTGAGGCGATTTTGAGCAACAACCCTGACCCGATGGGCATTTTGAGCGGAATGGGAGATTTTTCGCCAATTGAGTTCTGAGTTGAGCAATATAACAGGCTGGGTCGCCTAAAAACATACAGAGGGAAGCGACGATCGAGAGGAGTTCAACGCGCAGGTTATCGCATTTATCTGTTCGGTTACTGGCTGCGATCAACCTTGCCGACGCAGCGATCGAGGTATTCTCACCTCGATACGCTCACGCTGTTGCCAATGGACCGATGGCAGATGTTCTCGTCCGGTGGTTGGTTCTTTCGTCGTTTCTGCTACCCGCATGGGTAGTGTTTGAATTTTTCTGGATGTGGGAATTTGCAGATGAATGGCGATCTTTGTGGATTGATGCCACCTTCGCTTTTACCTGGTTCCTGACTTTCTGGCTAACCATCGGCTACCTTTTCACCCATCGTGTGCTATTCATCTGACAGATCCCCTCTGACGAGACTCGATGAGCGAAATCGCGACGATACAACATGCGTTAAAATGCCATCCGAGTAAACCTAACGCTATGAACCCCAAAATCGCATTGTCGCCGCGTCTCTATTTTTCTTACGGCCAATTCATGGTTTACGACGAGAGCGTGAGACTGCCCGGATGTGCGTGGACCGACGAGCATACAGCCCAAGGCTTTGCACGGCGTGAGTCAACCGTTAACTTCAATACGCGGCTTGAGTTTGGCTATGCGGATGTCGTAGTCGCCAGTGCTTACCAACGAGGGGAAGGTTACGAAAGGGTCATTGCGGTGCCTTTCCTTGTTACGTCTGGAAACGTGATTGTGGAAGGGCCTGAAGAGACTGAACCGAAAAGAAAGGTCACACTGCCACCGGGAGATTACCGTCTCATTGCGGCCCAGCGCGTGACTGGCGAAGAGGAAGAAGCCATTGACCTGTTCTTCGAGTTATTGTCGAAACCGCTTGAACGAAGCTCTGTTCTCGTCGCAGACAAGGCCCTCACCGTGCCGAATCGCCTGTTGGAGGCCGCTGGAGCAGCCGGGGAATGTTGAGGCTGTCGCTAAGGTATGTTGATTGAGACTGAACCGACACGACAGCCAAAACAAGAAGGAACGGTAGTATCGCAAGAGTCGCGCTGTTCACGCGGGAATTATGGCACTCGCTTCCGCTAACTGTCGAGAACAGGCCCTTAACGCCCAAAATCCGCGCCGGGGATATTTTGAGTGCAATCGCGATTTTTCAACAACGATCCAGAAGATCGGCCAGATATCGGGTCGCAAGATTGCGTTTCCCCTACGATCCTCAGATGTGGTGAAGGCGATCAAATTCCTTGGGTTTGCTCTTCTGCTGCTGTCTTCATCCTTCTTCTGGCTGCTTGCGCTTAGATTCCTCAGTTTGCCCTTCTTAATTGCTAGTTGGGTTCTCTTTGTCGAGGTTGGCGACAAGGATATTCGTCCGTCTTTAGCGATATGGGCGTTTTGGCTGGCCCTGACCTTTTCACCAATAGATGTCCTTCCGATTCCGAGAAGAGGTCCGCCACGGCTAGTACCCTTAGTAATGGGCTTGCCTCGACGCGAAACGGTCGAACGCGCAAAACGAGGAGAGGTGATACTGGGTGGCTGCATCGTTACGGGATTCGAACCAAAGTATTTCTTTGTTTGGTAGAGATAAGCGTCCGCGCAAAATCTATCGCCCGTTGTTATGAGTGTAATCGCGATTTTGCAACAGTGATGCTGGAGTGAGCGGCGCTCAGTTGGATTTCCAGAGTCTGCCGTAGTGCTTGCGATGTGTGCGCCACAGCCATGTAGTCATAAAAATGCCGACCGTCAGGCTCAGTTCGGAGAAATGGAACCAAAGCGCCAGTTCGGGACTTTGTAATGTCTTAAACACTTGTGCGAATGCACCGACCATGAAATAGCTCGGGAACAAATAAAGCGAACCGGCTAGACTCAGTAGCGAAATGCACGTCCAGATGATCACTAGAACCTTGAGCGCTGATTTCATTTTCGCCTTAAGCTCACAATCTCAACTGTTGCATCTATTAACACCGGAACCAGGCCAGCACAACGAGTCTGGCCATTTAAAACTTTTGAGCATGGGGGGAATCTGAAAGTATTCTGCTCCATTCAGGCCAACTGCTGCAAAGAGGCCATTACACGCTTTAAGCCGCAAAGCGGGATTTGAGTGAAATCGCGATATTACGACATTTGACCACCCGACCCGGTAACACGACGATAGTCAGCACCATCCCCAGATGGCAGCGTTCTTGTTCGTCATGGGATGTTGGAAAGCATGATGTCTGCTGATTCGAATCGGCAGATCAGAAAGCTAAAGCATACGAACGCTTGCTGCTTAACGGTTGTCTCTGTTCTCGGGCGGAGTGATTGCTCATCGCGGGATTGTAAGCAGTATTCTGAGTGTTATGGGGATTTTCAACAACCACGCGGTCTAGGCGGCAGGTTGCGTATTTGTTTGCCGCGTTCTTTTGCCCCCTCCGGCTGCAAAGTCGTTGCGCTCGCCCGATTTCCTTGAATGATGAGGCGCTTTATGCTGCGAATTGGCCTCCGCCAAGGCGAAGGAACTCGGCTCCTTCACAACCGGCACGACCGCGGTTACGGTGGTCCCTTCGGCGTTGGAATCCAGAACGAGGCGTCCACCCAGATCACGCATTCGTTCACGCATCCCAGCCAATCCAATTCCGACTTCGCAGCCGCTGTTGCGAAATGCTTTCAAGCGTTCGCCGGGAATCCCGCTACCGTTGTCTTTCACCGTGAGCGTTACATTCTCGTCATCGAAATCAATCGTGACTTCTACCCTCGAACATCCCGAGTGCCGCTGAACGTTCGTCAGGCTTTCTTGCATTACACGAAACAGTGCAAGCTCCGTATTGTTTTGCAATCGTGGAAGACCGTCAGGGATATTGCGCTTGACTTCGCGACCGCCGCGCCGGGAGAACGTGTCTACATACCAACGCGCCGCGGACCCAAACCCAACTTCGTCCAACAATGGTGGATGCAGCAGGTGAGAGATCGTACGCGCCTCCTTGAGGCACTGTTCCACTGCCTCCAAGCATTCCGACAAACATTTGGTCTTATCGGGGTGGGGCTGCGTTTGCCGTTCCAAATTCGACAAAAAATCGAGGTTCAGCTTGACAACCGTCAGAGATTGGCCGAGTGAGTCATGCAATTCCCGTCCGATGTTCCGCCGCTCCTCATCCTGCACTTTTAAAATACGACTGCTGAGATGCATCGCCGCTTTGGACTGCTCCATGATTTGTGCAGTGCTCTGTTCAAGTTCAGCCGTTCGTTCGCGAACACGACGCTCCAAGTCGTCATTTGCCTTGCGCAATTGGTCCTCTTCTTGCAAACGCTTTTGCTCACTCATCTTGAGCCACGTAACGTCGACCGCGACGCCGGCCAATTGGGGCGCCTTGGCTCCTTTGAGGAATCGGCCCTTACAGCGCAGCCAGTGCACACTCTTGTCTCGCCAGATCACTCGGTGGATGATGTCATATTCACCTGTTGTCTCGACACAATCCTTGATCGCGTCCTCGGTTGATTTCTGGTCCTCCGGAAGCAGATGCTGGAAAAAAGCTTGATAGGTCGTATTCGGTTCCGTCTCGGACAACCCAAAGAGCGCTTTGCATCGCGCATCCCAGCAGACTACGCCGGTGGGAACAGTCCAAGACCACGTGCCCATTCCGGCAGCCTCGAGGGCCAGCCGGTTTCGCTGTTCGCTCTCGGCCAAATCTTTCTGGGCGCGGTGGAGGGCGGTCGCAGGATTTTTTTTCGGAGCGGAATTCCTGGGTGTGGACTCCTTGTGCGAAGTTGACATAAATCACCTTCTCGGAGGGAGCGGCAGCAACCTTGATGGAAGTACCTGTAATTGTGTGCCGATCTTGTACGCTAGTCAACCATCAGCGTTCCTCGCCAATCGGGCGCATCGCGCGTAATGCGGCTGGCCAAAAGATCTTGACGATTAAACGGTCTACCCACTTCAAGACTTGCGCAGGAATCTCCCCGCTCCGGATATCACGGGCCTGCATGAGAAGGGGCCATGGGAATCGCGGAACTTTTCATGGGCACTTTTATACTCGCCAACCCGATCAATTGTCGAAATCAGGGCATAGCGCTCAAAACCCCGCTGAAGGGCTTTGGAGTGCAGTCACGATTTTCATCAATTGCCCAGCCTCTTATCTGCATCTAAGCTCAAAAATGTCATCGTGCCGCGTTGCTGCTATCACTTTAGTTCTATTTTCCACGGCGGTCGCGGTCGGGTGTAGCGCGCGCCACAATCAAACGCGTGCTGTGAGCCCACCGCCAGCATTCGCTGAGAAAATTTATGTGCCGGGTGTTTCAGATTTCGGCAAGATTAACGATTTCCTCTACCGTGGCGCGCAACCAAAGGACGGCGGAGTAGAGCAGCTAAAGAATTTCGGCATCGATACCATTGTCGATCTGCGCGGCGAATTCCATGGATTGATCGAGAATGAACGGCAGCGCGCAGAATCATTAGGCATCCGCTTTATTAATCTGCCCGGATCTGGCTGGGCTACAGCCAAGGATGAAGAAATCGCTCAGTTCTTCTCCTTGATTCGTGAGCGGCCCAGGAAAAAAATTTTCATCCACTGCTGGCTGGGCGGTGACCGCAGCGGCATGTTCATCGCTGCTTACCGCATCGCCTTCGAGGGCTGGTCGCCTCAGCAGGCGATCCAGGAGATGCGGTCATTCCATTACTTACATTTTTGGCATCCCAATATGGCACGCTGGGTAGAGGCATTCCCAGACCACTTGGCTCAATCTCCCAAGCTCGCATCCTTTCGCCGAATACCTGCTCAGCCATAGCATCGGCCTGCTCTCTAGAGTGCTCTTGCCCGTTCACCTTTGATGACAGGCTGGTTTTCTGCGAGACCTCGACCGATAGGAAGTTCAGGAGATTAGCACTTCTGCTCAGCGCGCCGGCCGTCCAATCGAAATATACTCAAAGCCCGCTTCGCGAATCGTGTCCGGATCGAGCAAATTCCTGCCATCCACAATCAACGGCAACTCCATCAACTCGTGCAGCCGAGCCCAATCCAGAAGTCTGTATTCCGCCCAGTCCGTCAGGACGAGCAAGGCCTGCGCATTCGCGGCAGCCGCATAAGGGGAATCGCAATACGTAAGCTTCCCTTCTTCCTCGACCAGGACTTTCTTCAACAGCGGAATGGCCTTGGGATCATGCAACCGCAGCGTCGCGCCCTCCTTGCGTAATGCATCTACAATCCGCAAGCTGGGAGACTCGCGCGTGTCATCTGTCCCCGGCTTAAAAGCGAGCCCCAGCACCGCGATTGTTTTGTCATGCAACACCCAAAGAGCATTTCGCAGTTTTTTGATGAACATCTCTGTCCGCTTCTCATTGATAGCTTCGACCTGCTTGAGCAGCGAGAAATCGATTCCGTACTCTTCCGCGAGATAGATAAATGCCCTCAGGTCCTTGGGAAAGCAATACCCGCCGAATCCAATGCCCGCCTGCAAGAATCCAGGCCCAATCCGCGGGTCGGCACCAATTCCCTCTGCCACCTGGGAAACGTCGGCCCCAATCGCGTCGCATAACTCCGCCACCATGTTGATGAATGAAATTTTCATGGACAGGAAGGAATTCGCAGCATGCTTGATGATCTCCGCCGTACTGGTTCCTGTAATCAGAAGCCTTGCCGGGACGGGTCGATACATTTCTTCCACGATCCGCCGCGCGCGCTCTGACTCCACTCCGCACACGATCCTTTCCGGCCGCGAGACATTCTTTAACGCAACCCCCTCCTGCAAAAACTCGGGATTCGAAGCGACATCGAAATCCAGCTTTGCGCGCCCATTGGTCGCAAAGCGCCGAATCGTCCGGCAAATCCACTGAGCCGTAATCGCCGGAACCGTGCTCTTCTCCACGATCAGCTTGTACCCGTTCAGGTTGTGCGCGATGCTTCGCGCCGCGGCCTCCACCTGCGAGAGGTCAGCCTGGCCATTCTCTTTTTGCGGTGTACCCACACATAGGAACAAGATCGTGGCTTCCCGAATTGCCTGATCCATGTCGGAGACCGGAAGAAAATTCTTTCCCAGTTGCCGCTTCAACAAATCGTCCAGTCCGGGTTCATAGAACGGCACTTTGCCGGCCTGGATCATAGAAACCAATGACTCGGATGCGTCCACTCCCAGCACCGTCCATCCCATCGAAGCAAAGCCCAGCGCGGTTGGAAGCCCAACGTGCCCCATTCCTATGACGGCGATCCGCACCTGTTTCCTTTTCACTTGCTCGATCAGCCGCGCATCAATGGCGTTCAACACCCCTGCATGGAGTACATCCCCGTTTGGCAGTACTGATGTGATAGACAAAGCTACCCTCCGGAATGAACTTTGGATGTTTGTTCCCGGCAAAACTGTTGTAACCTGTACGTTAGGCCGCGAAATATTTGTTCTATCCCGCCATCCTGATTCCCCCGAGAGTTCATCCAAGGGTTGCGGGAGTCCCCAATTGAGCACAGGCAGCCATTCAACTTCTGACCTCTACGATCCCGTCGAACTTTCCCAGCGCATCCAGCAAATGGGAAAGTGGTTTCATAATCTCAATCTGCACGGCGTCTACACCGCCCCCGATCATTTCCTTGGCGATTTTCCAAACATCAAATGGCAGAAGATTTGCAACCAGATTCCCTCCTCACTAGAAGGAAAGTCAGTTCTCGATATCGGGTGTAACGGCGGTTTCTATTCCATCGAGATGAAGCGCCGCGGCGCGGATTATGTCCTCGGTGTCGACGTCGACGAGCGCTATCTCAATCAGGCCCGCTTCGCGGCGCAGACCCTGGGATGCGATATCGATTTCCGCAAGTGCTCGGTCTACGAGCTCGACTCCATCCCCGGCCAGTTCGATTACGTCATCTTCATGGGAGTCTTTTACCACCTGCGCTATCCCCTGCTAGGCCTCGATCTCGCGGTCAAGAAGGCCGCCGGCACATTCATCTTTCAGAGTATGTTGCGTGGTTCCAATGAGAGTCGAACTTGGGCCTCGGATTATTCCTTCTGGCAGGACAAGATGTTTTTCGACCCATCCTTCCCCGCCATGTATTTCATCGAGAAGAAATACTGTTCCGACCCCACCAACTGGTGGATCCCCAACCGCAGCGCTGCCGAAGCCATGCTGCGCAGCTCAGGGCTCAAAATTATTTCTCATCCCGAGCACGAGACGTGGATCTGCGAGCCTGAATCAACTCATCGCGACGGACGTTATGTAGTGGACCTGGAATTTGCTGGAGAACTCGCACCCGAAGAAGGAGACCAACCGAATGGTGGAAGCCGTGATGTTGTGGAATGAACCCAACAATCTTTCCCACTGGGATTTCCACCTTGATCCGGATTGGCGCAAGTTCGCCGACATGATTCTGCTCACTGTTCCTGCAATCCGCAAAGTGAATCCGGAACTCAAAATCGTTCTGGGCGGCATCTCCCCCATCGACCCCAAATTTATGGAACTCATGGGAAGCTACGGAGTGCTCGATGCCATCGACATCGTCGCCGTGCACGGCTTCCCGCTCGACTGGAATCACTGGCAGATTCACGACTGGCCGAAGAAACTCGACGAGATCCGGGCAATAACCAGCAAACCCATCTGGGTCTCTGAGGCCGGGGTTTCTTCGTTCGGCGCAGAGGAAGTCCAAGCCTTCGGCGTGAAACGCACTGCAGAATTACTTCTTCCCGTCACGGAACGCATTCACTGGTACAGCCTCTTCGATCTTCCCGCAGCGTGGCCGGCCACTACTCGCCACAAAGAAGCTGAAGGCAGTTCATACTACCGCCATTACTACATGGGATTGTTGCGCGAAGACGGCACACCCAAAATCGCAGCCGAGTGCTTTCCCGAAGGCCTTGGAATTTGTCAGTGGTTTCACTTCGAAGATCCCCGGCTGGATGTTGCCGTCGAATGGCTCCGTCGCCTTAAGGTGAAACACCTACGGACGGGTCTAAGCTGGGCCGATTCCTTTCGACCCCAGGCACAACGCTGGTTCGACCACCAGATGCAAACTCTGGGTGAATTCGATGTCACCCTGACACTCTGCTTTACCCCAGAGCACATGGGCGAAGTGAAACATCACACCAGTCCTCCCCGGCGCCCTGAGGACTTTGCCGATTTCGCCGCATGGGCTGTTGCTCGTTACGCTTCGGCAGGCACAACCCAAGCGCAAAGCCACGTTTCAGCGGAAACATTGAAGCCAACCTTGAAGGAGTCCGGCATCACCAAAGTATCCGAAACAGTTTAACGGTTCACCTTCAAGCAGCGGTTTAACATTTCAGTTATACCGTTTCAATTACATCTGCGTGGCAACCTACTTACGCTTTCCTCTCATCTCAGCCGTGTCTTGCCCAACGTATGAAGAAGATTCTCGTTCTCGGTGGCGCTGGCTTCGTTGGATCTCACACGGCCGATGCCCTGCTTCAGCAGGGACATTCCGTAATCGTCTTCGACAGTCTTAGCAAACAGGTCCACGCTGATGGCTTTCCCTCTTACCTCTCGCCTGAGGTCGAGTTCATCCAGGGAGATGTCCGCAATCTCGACGCACTGAAAAAAGTTGTCCCGAAAGTCGACGCTATCTATCACCTGGCAGCAGCCGTGGGCGTCGGCCAGTCCATGTACGAGATTTCCGGCTATACCGGCACTAACATCCAAGGCACGGCTAACCTTTTGCAGGCCATCCTCGACACGCGTTCTGCCCCCGAGAAACTGGTCGTCGCTTCCTCCATGTCCATCTATGGCGAAGGACGCTATGCGTGCCCGACCTGCGGCCCCGTGGCTCCTCCGGCCAGGTCAATCAACCAACTGAAACAGAAAGCCTGGGAGCTTCGCTGTCCATCGTGCACCAAAGCATTGACGCCCTCACCGACAGACGAAGAGAAGCCGTTGCAGTGCACATCCATCTACGCTTTGAACAAAAAAGCGCAGGAAGAGATGGTTCTCATATTCGGTCAGACCTACGGAATTCCGTCCGTCGCCTTCCGCTACTTCAACATCTACGGTCCGCGCCAGGCGCTCTCCAATCCGTACACCGGCGTAGCGGCGATCTTCGCTTCCCGGCTCCTGAACCGCAAAGCGCCCGTCGTCTTCGAAGATGGCATGCAGATGCGCGACTTCGTAAATGTCAGGGATATCGTGCAGGCCAATCTACTCGCTCTTAATTCTTCCGGCGCCGACGGCATGGCTCTGAACGTCGGCTCAGGTCAGCCGGTAAACATCGCCCAGGTCGGGAATGAAATTGCCAGAATGCTAGGGGCAGACATCCAGCCGAAGATTGCAGGTACATACAGGGCAGGCGACATCCGCCACTGCTACGCCGACATTTCAAAAATCGCCAGCGCCCTTGGATACACGCCCCAGGTAGCGTTCCGCGAGGGAGTCGCCGAACTTGTGGCATGGCTGGAATCGCAACAGGCACACGACCACACCGAAGAGGCGCTTCACCAGCTCACGGCCCGAGGTCTTGTGGCATAAGAACATGAAGCTTTCATCTTCAACCCGTTCCGTTCTGATCTTCGGAGGAGCCGGCTTCGTAGGCTCTAACTGGGCCCATCATCTTCTGACTAATACCGATGCGCAGGTTCATATTTTTGACAATCTTTCTCGCGGAAAGGTCAAACATAATCTGCAATGGCTGCAGAAGCTCGCGCAAGGCACCAGGCGCCTCCGCGTTACCGTTGCCGATGTCCGCGATGCGCACGCAGTGGAGAAGGCGGCCGCGACGGCGACCGAAATCTACCATTTCGCTGCCCAGGTAGCGGTCACCACATCTCTCGACGATCCTCGAAACGATTTCGAAGTCAATGCCGGTGGCACTCTCAACATTCTCGAAGCCGCGCGCCGCAGCGGCAACCGTCCGTTCGTCTTGTTCACTTCCACGAATAAGGTTTATGGGAAGATTGCCGGCGTGGACGGCGCCTCTGCCCCCAGTGTGCGCTACGAGCGCCATGCCGTCCGCGAATCGCAGCCTCTTGATTTCTATTCTCCTTACGGCTGCTCTAAAGGCACCGCCGATCAATACGTGCACGATTACGCTCGAATCTACAACCTGCCCACTGTGGTCTTCCGCATGTCCTGCATCGCCGGGCCGCGCCAGTTCGGCAATGAAGACCAGGGATGGGTCGCACACTTCATTTATTCCGCCCTGCAGGGAAAGAGCCTCTCCATCTATGGCGATGGCCACCAGGTGCGGGACGTTTTAGCAGTTCAGGATCTTTTGCGCGCGTTCGCGGCTGCATATGAAAGCCGCACGATCACAGCCGGACAGGTCTACAACATTGGTGGTGGCCCGAACAACGCCACTTCGCTGCTCGAACTTGTCAATGCCATTGAGTGCGCTCTACAGGTTCGCGTGAAGTATCGCTTCCGTCCCGCGCGGCCCGGCGATCAACCGATCTACATCACGGACTTCTCGAAATTTACCGAGCACACCAACTGGCATCCCGAGATTCGGCTCAGCCAAACTATCGATGACATTTCTCGGTGGTACCACGCCAACCGTTTGGTCTTCGTGCCGACAGCTTTCCCTGTGCCCTCCGGCAAAGTTCCGGTCGAATCCATCGGAGGGATAGCCTCATGAAATTTGCGCTCGTCAATCCGGCTTGGGATTTCCGAGGCTCCATCTACTTCGGCTGCCAGGAACCCCACTACCCCCTTGAGCTTCTCTTCGCGTTCGACCAGATCGCGGATGCCGGACACGAGCCTCTCCTGATCGATGCTCAGTCCGATCAACTCTCGCTGCAACAGGTCAAAAAGAGACTCGCCGAATTCGATCCCAATTTCCTGGTAATCCCCACCGCTCCGTCATATTTGTTCTGGCGCTGCCCGCCCCCGGAGCTTCGGGTTCCGCAAACCTGGTTCCGCGAGCTCGACTCTAAGGCAGTAAAAGTCGCCATTGGCCCGCATAGCTCCGCGACTCCCTCTGCGACACTCAGAAAATTAAACTGCGATGTCGCCCTCCGTGGAGAGCCCGACCAGACTCTTCCCCAACTTGCTTCTACTCCGTGGTCCGCGATCGAAGGCTGCTGCTGGAAGGACGATAGCGGCGAGCACATCTCTCCGCTGCAGGCCGTCACCGATATGCGAAAGGTGCACGCTCTGAAGTTCGACAACTATCGCGTGGAGCATCACTATCATCGTCATCATGTGTTCCAGGGCTCGGGACGCGGCGCCGAACTGGAATTCGCGCGAGGCTGCCCCTGGGCTTGCTCCTTCTGCAATAAGACCCTGTTTCGCAATAAATATCGCGAGCGAGATGTAGACGCGGTCCTGCAGGAAGTGGATCGCCTGATCGCGCGAGGTGTCACTTACATCTACTTCATCGACGAAATTTTCGGAGTGGGGCGCAATGTCCACCGCCTACTCGAGGAATTGGCCGATCGTCGCATTAGCATCGGCCTGCAGACCCGCATCGATCTTTGGGATGAAAACAGCCTCGACCTGCTGGGCCGCGCACACTGCATCTCGATGGAATGCGGAATCGAATCCATCACCGATGAAGGTCGCGACGAACTCAACAAGAACTGCCGTCTCACCACGGATCGGCTGGCAGAGCTCCTCATCCACGCCCGCACCCGAGTTCCATGGGTGCAGGCCAATTTGATTCTTACGGAGCACGATCAGCGCACCGATATCCGCGCCTGGCAGGATCATTTGAAAGCTCACGGAGTCTGGGTGAGCGAACCGGTTCCCATGTTCCCGTTCCCGGGAACACCCGATTATCTAAAGATGTGGGGCATCCCGGACGATCGCGCTTGGGAGCGCGCCCATCAGTATTACCTCAGCACGTTTCGCGACAAAGGATATAGCGACATTCAGGAGTCTCAGCCTGCCTCTCTCGAGGAGCTAGAGTGCACGTTTTAATTACGGCTGATACAGTCGGCGGTGTCTGGACCTACACCCGCGAACTCGCCTGTGGACTGCTTCATCGCGGCCATCGTGTAACTCTGGTCAGCTTCGGACGTATTCCCTCGCCCGCCCAGATTTCCTGGATGCAGCACAATCGGCTCACCTATCATCCCACCGCCTTCCCGCTCGAGTGGATGCAGAATTCGCAACAAGGAATTGTCGAATCCGCAAAGTACCTTCAGCAGATCATCCATGAGGCACGACCTGATCTGCTGCACTTCAGCCAATATTGCTACGGCGCTCTCGAATGTGGAATCCCGAAGGTGGTCGTCGCGCACAGCGACGTCGTGAGCTGGTGGCACGCTGTTCACGGAACTGATCCCCCTGCATCTCCCTGGCTGGACTGGTACAGGACCACTGTCGCTCGCGGCCTGCGCTGTGCCGACATCGTCGTAGCTCCCTCGCAGTGGATGCTCGAGACGATAGGGCAGCACTACCCGGATCCAGTTCTCGGGTGCGTCATCTACAACGGACGCAGCACGCGCCTGTTCCGCCCTTCCGATCAGAAAGAAGATTGCGTGCTTGCCGTGGGCCGGCTCTGGGATGAAGCCAAGCAGATCAAACTCCTGCTTGCCCGGAAACATCCTGTTCCCGTCGCCGTCGCTGGTTCCGCCGTGCACCCTGACAAAACCCTGAACGGCCCATGCGAACTCAATTCCGGTGAGAGCCTCAAATTCTGTGGCGAGCAGGATGAATCGCAGCTTGCTGCCCTGTATTCCACCTGTTCCGTGTTCGCGGCCACCTCACGCTACGAGCCCTTCGGACTCGCTCCGGTCGAAGCAGGACTCTCAAAATGCGCTCTCATTGTCAACGACATTCCCTCATTCAGGGAGTTGTGGCGAGACGCGGCGTTCTACTTCAAGCGCAACAATCCCGATAGTCTCGCGCATGCAATTGCGACGTTTTTTGAAAATCCCCCGCTGCGCCGGCTTTATGCCGAACAGGCATACGAATGTGCGCGCTCGCGTTTCAGCGCAACCCGCATGATTGATGAATACGAAGATCTCTACAAAACCCTGGTTCGCGGAGGTCGTGTCTATGACTACGCCGCTGCGGCTTAGATTCTTCGCTCATTCCTGGCGTTCCGACTGGAACCACGGTAACGCGCACTTCCTTCGCGGCCTGGCCGACGAACTCAGAAAGCTTGGCCATGAAGTCCGATGCTACGAGCCCGAAGATGCCTGGTCGTACGTCAATTTGCTGAAAGAACCTGTGGGAAAGCAATCTCTGGACGATTTCCGCGCGGCGTTCCCGGACCTGAACCTGATTAGCTATTCGCCAGAGCATTTCGGAACCTTGGTTGACTCTGAATTGCGCGACGCCGACGTGGTGGTTATACACGAGTGGAATTCGCCAAAAATCGTGAGCGCACTCCTGGCTGCAAAAGCACGCTATGGATTTCGTGCTCTTTTTCACGATACACATCACCGGGCCTATACCAGCCCGAAAGAAATCGCACAGTTTGATATCCGCAACTTCGATGGCGTCCTCGCATTCGGCGAAGCGATCCGGCAAATCTATCTCGAGGTTTTTAGCGCGCAGCGTGCCTGGACATTTCACGAGGCTGCCGATACCGCCCGTTTCCATCCTCATCCAGAAGGCGAGAAGTCTGAAGTCAACTGGATCGGAAACTGGGGAGATGACGAACGCACCCGCGAACTTCAGGAATTTCTCATCCAGCCCCTCGCCGCCTTGCGGCCGGTCAAAGCGGCCGTGTATGGCGTACGCTATCCACAGCCGGCGAAGGATCAACTCCAGCAGGCAGGCATTGAGTATCGCGGATACCTTCCCAATCTTTCAGCGCCCCGCGTCTATGCCCGTTCGGCTCTCACCCTCCACATTCCGCGGCGCTGCTATGCCAACGGCCTGAGTGGGATTCCCACCATTCGCATGTTCGAAGCTTTCGCCTGCGGAGTTCCCCTGGTCTGCTCCCCATGGACGGACCTGGAAGGGCTCTTCCGTCCCAATCAGGATTTCATCTGTGTCCCCGACGGCCGGGACATGACCGCCGAGATTTCCCGTCTCTTGAACGATGATCTTGCGCGCCGGCAACTCTCGTCTCAGGCACTCGACACCATCCAGCAACGCCACACGTGCCTCCACCGCGCACGCCAGTTCGAAGAAATCTGTAAGGAGTTGGGTCGATGAACATCTTCGTATTTGGCTCCAGTCTCACCTCCACCTATTGGAACGGCGCCGCCACCTACTATCGCGGGATTTACAAAAATCTGAATCGCCTGGGACACAAAATTACCTTTGCGGAGCCGGCCATCTACGATCGCCAGAATCACAAAGACGGTGCGGACATTAATTACGCTGATGTACGCGTCTATGAATCACCGCGTGACATTCCCCGCCTGCTCAGGCAAGCCCGCCGCGCGGACGTTATCATCAAGCACAGCGGCGTGGGAGCAGATGATGCCCTGCTGGAAAAAAGCGTCCTGGACTGCCGCTCTCAAAAAAACCGCATTCTCTTCTGGGATGTGGACGCCCCGGCTACCCTCTCTCGCGTGGAGTCAGACGCAGCCGATCCGTTCCGCCAACTCATCCCCGAATACGACGCGATCTTCACCTATGGCGGCGGGCCTCCCGTCATTGCTCATTATGAGCGCTTCGGATCCCAACTCTGCCTTCCGATCTATAACGGGCTCGATCCCGAAACCCATCATCCGGTTGCACCCGATCCGACCCTGAGCTGTGATCTAGCCTTCGTAGGGCATCGGCTGCCTGACCGCGAGACCCGAGTTGAGGAATTCTTTCTGCAGGCCGCTCAACTTGCTCCCGAAATGTCGTTTGTGCTCGGAGGAGAAGGTTGGGGCAACAAAACTCTTCCAACAAACGTTCGCTGGATCGGCCACGTAGGCAGCGACCGTCACAATGTGGTGAACTGCTCCGCCCGCATGGTCCTCAATGTCAATCGGGACTCCATGGCCAAAGTAGGATTTTCTCCCCCCACCCGGGTCTTCGAAGCCGCTGGCGCAGGAGCCTGCCTCATTACCGACGCCTGGGAGGGAGTCGACGAGTTCTTCGCCCCAAATTCAGAGATCCTCATTGCCACATCAGCCCGGGACGTTGTCAATCATCTCAGGCGATTCGATCAAAAGCAGGCCGCTGCCATGGGTCATGCCATGATGAACCGCGCTCTGCGCCAGCACACCTACGAGTCCCGTGCGAAACAAGTACACACCGCGCTGAAGAACTTGTTTGTCAGCGGAAAAGATCGCAAACCCCGCCAAAAGGTGTCTGCAACTCAACGTCTGTCACCTCTGGCGGCGTAAGGAGAGCCACTTGAAAATTGTCGTCTTCGGTTTGTCGGTCACATCCTCCTGGGGCAACGGACACGCCACCACGTTTCGGGCCCTGCTGGCCGCTCTGCATCGCCGTAAGCACCGCATCGTCTTCTTCGAAAAAGATGAGGAGTGGTATGCCTCCAATCGCGACCTCCCCTCCCCTGCATTCTGTGACGTCCGTCTGTTCACCGACTGGCGTACTATCCTGCCCTTCGTACGTCGCGAATTAGCGGATTGCGACGTTGTCATCCTCGGATCATTCTTCCCCGAGGGAATCCGCGCCGCACACGAGATCATCAACGCTAAGAGGCCGGTCAAAGTTTTCTACGACATCGATACTCCGATCACATTGGATAACTTGCGCGCTGGCGGCGCCGACTATCTGAAGCCGCAGCAGGTTCGCGCCTTCGATCTCTACCTTAGCTTTACCGCAGGTCCGATCCTGGAGCAACTCCAGCGCGAGTTCGGCGCCCGCCGTGCTCTGCCGCTCTATTGTTCCTTCGAACCTGAGAAGTATCACCCGCGTGGCTTGTTCCGGCGGTATCAATGCGACCTGAGTTATATGGGGACATACGCCGCCGATCGTCAGGAGAAACTGGACGAACTCTTCACCCGTCCAGCACAGGAACTGGGGCATCGCCGTTTCATCCTCGCCGGCCCGCAGTACCCCACGAAGTTGCGCTGGCCCAAAAACGTCCGTCGCATTCGCCATCTCTCGCCGCGGTGGCATCCTCATTTTTATTCGTCATCCCGGCTCACGTTAAACTTGACGCGCAAAGGCATGGTCGAATGGGGCTACTCTCCTTCTGTCCGCCTCTTCGAAGCCGCAGGCTGTGGTTGTCCGATCATTTCTGATGCTTGGCCCGGGTTGGACACAGTTTTCAACATCGGTGAAGAAGTTCTGCTCGCCGAGCGCGCCCAGGACGTGATGCACGTTCTGGAAGACTGCGAGGATGCTCAACTAACCCGAATGGGGATGCGCGCTCGCGAAAGGGTTTTGGACGAACACAGCTCCGCTCGCCGTGCGGAGCAATTCGAAAACTATGTTTCCTCGGTCGCATCCCACAAGATGCCTCTCGCTTCGCCGGTTCTGGCGGCAACTCGCGTACACGCAGGGGCGGTGGAATCAACGGGTGTGCAACCCTGAAACAAAGGAGGCGAGTCCAGAAATCAGAACAAAGCTCGCAAACAGGAATGCGGAGGGCATGGCTTCAGACCATGCCATCGCAAATGGATTCATGGAAGGGCACGGCTTCAGCCGTGCCGCTCGCAACCTAAAAAGCGCGGCTTTAGCCGCTGGGGTACTCTTCAGGGACACCGCGTCTGACTAATCAGCAAGTTTGACATTGAACAGTTCTTACAAGGAGAAGTTGTATGGCATCGAAATCTTCCTCACGTGTACTGACCGATCACGATGAAATCCGCAGTTGGGCCGAAGAACGGGGCGCCCGCCCATCCGCAGTGCAAAGAACCCACACAGACGACAATGTGGGCATCATCCGCCTGGATTTCCCCGGCTACTCCGGCGGAGACTCGCTGGAAGAAATTGAATGGGACGAGTGGTTCGATAAATTCGACGACAACAATCTGGCCTTGATCGTTCAGGAAGAAACCGCCGGAGGCGAACAGAGTAACTTCAACAAAATCGTCAGCCGCGACAGTGTCGAATCTGCTGGAGGTTCGCGAAGCAAGACGAAATCAACCTCGGCACGCTCCAGCGGCACCAGAAAATCCAGCGCGCGATCGGAAGCCCGGCCCTCGGCCTCAAGCAAAAACAAGAAGTCGAAAGCCGGTTCCCACAAAAAAGCCGCATAAAAGGGTGCCCCACCCTTGTCGCGTCCTATGCGACAGGGTGGGGACTTTGACTCCCTTTCGACAAAAAAGGTTTTGCAAGGCAGCCGAACTAGACAGCGGCGACTTCCTCCAGTCGTCGCACAGCGGCATCAACGTTGCGCCGGTAGAACCCATACGCCACATGCAAGCCCGGCTTTTCCGATTCCACCCCGGTCCCCATCCAAGCCATCTTGCAATAAGAAGCCCGAAAGATGCTGTAAGCCAGAAGGTAAGCTGATATATTTTCCGGCTTAATCCCACTCTTCTCCCGAAATTGTCGCAGCAAATACTCTTCTGCACCGCGATCCATTTCCCACTCCACAATTGCCCCTGCCAAATCCCACGCGATGTCCACAGGACCTGGGAAAAAGTGATCGTCCCCGTGGCGAGCCCCATCCACTTTGACCAATCTCCCGTCGGCACACGCGATCCACTCATGCGGTGACATGCGCGCATCCGCAATCACAGCACAGAGACTCCGAAAACATTCGGGACTCACCGGACAATCCCGCCCAGTTTCCTGCGAATAATTGAAGCGCACCATCTCCTCGAGCTGCCCATCCGGTGTGCGATTGCTTCGGAGCGTACTCGCCCGGAAAGCGCAATACTCCGCCATACGATCAAGCACGGCCGGAGAAAGATCAGAAGCAGCCATTGCTCTTCCGGGAACAAATTCGTAAGACGACATCCCATCCCCAGCGTCTTCCACACCCGGGCCAAACCCAGCCTCGAACAGAGATCGAGAACGTTCGCGAATCTTCGACCCAATTTCCCCAAACCCCTCAAATTTGAATACGCGGGCGCGATCTCGCGACCAGTACTTCACCGCATCCATTTCAGGCCAAAACGCAGGCGGATCAATTTCCTCCGCCAGGAAGAACTCCCGCCACGCTCCACCGCATAACGAGGTAGCGTCCTTGAATCGCTCTGAAACCCGCGATGCAACCCGCCGCCACGGAAACCTTCCCCATCTTGCACCGGCGTCGGATGCACACAGTTGCCCCGGATCGACGTCGCGAGTTCCCAGCAACGTGATGCGCTCAGTCCCGATTCCCTCTCGCATCAGACACTCGGCCGTCGACAAAAATGAGGAACCGCTAAGCCCCGGCCCTTCATCCACAATCAGAAACATAGCATCCTGACGCTGCTGTTCTCGCAGCCAGGCTCTTTGCGTGACGTCCAACTCCGTTTTACGATCGTAAGGATGTCCCACTGGACGCACTGTAATCCTGCCGGCCGCTCACTCCGATTCGCCGCAGTGCACCGGCGACCACGGCGCTCAGAGTCGTGCCAACACTGCGGATTCCAACGACGCCAACCAGCCTGCATGAGCCCATTGTCGCAACTGCATCTGCAAAGTCCCCCGGGTGCAAGGCGTAATAGGCAAAACCCTCCGGATGCGAAATCCGCACCGTTTCTGGTAGATCGTTTGCTACCTCCCCGGCCAGCGACTGCAACTTCGCGATGTCGCCACCTTCCTGCAGGAACAGCGCAGCCAGAATATCTGTGATCTCCTGAGCCTTTGCAGCAGACGCCCACGCGCAGTCGCTCAAGGCACACTCCACCTCGCCCGCAAGCAAGAGTGCATTCAAGTTAGCGTCCTGCTTATCGCTGCCTATTTTCGGGATTGCAGAGAATAATCGCCGTGCCAGCTCTCGGCCAGACACCGTCTCAGCCGTTTCCCGAAAAACCAAGAGGTTCGCACCAGCCATGCCCGCTTGGATTACGCACAGCAATTCCGGGTTGCACAATGAACCGTATGTGCGCGAGACGTTGGGATTTTCTGGGGCCACAGCCGACTTCGTCCAGGGGAAGTCCTAAGGGACGATCCGCGATTCCGGCCAATGCGCAGGCTGCGCATTCGAATTCAATACAATCCCAACAGGTCCATCCACCGGCTTCACATCCACGTTGTATCCATCTACTTCAACCAGGGGTTCGTCGCCTTGAAGGTCTTTGTTCGCGGCTTCGATCGTGACAGTGGACGCCTTCCCCGGCGCTAGCGAGATGTAATTATCCGAGTAAAAAACCGGCAGCACCCGCCGCCCGCTCTTTTTCTGATGCAGCTGCAAGTGCGTCAGCAAAGCTACGTTGCCACTGCTATTCCGCAAGGTGACCGTCACGATGATCTTGTCTTCCTCATTGCGCGCGCTGGCCTGCGCATCCAGAACCACAGTCGGAAGATTCATCAACCCATCAAACTGATCCTGCGCTACGTGTTGCCAATAAAAATTGGTCGAGAGTAATTGTCCTGCCTGATCAGTGAGTTCAAGCTCGATGAAGTACAACGGAGTAATGCGAGCACTCACTTCCAGCTGCGCAACTTTCATCGTGGAACTGCCGGGAACTTCGGCGACTTGATAACTCTGATTCGAATCCCGCGTCCCATCGAAGCGGTAGATCGAAAGTTTTACATTCATCCCCCTAAGCGCTTCTGGACGGTTGTTCACCACTTCGATTCCGCGATTGATTTCGTTCAATTGCACATGAACGCTTTCCGCAGCTTTTTTAACTCCGTACAATGCGGCATTCGGCTCCAGATCGTAGTGATAAAGCTGCCAGACGAAGCTCGGCTGGGCCGGATTACTCATCCAGGTGATGATTCCGGTCGTCTCTTTGAACATCTTTGCGTTTCGCCCTTCGTACATCGCGCGGAACGCTTCGTAGTTAGCCATTGTGCCTTCCGCACAAAGTCGGCCAGGTTTCGAATGTGTCCATACCGTTCAGCCAGAGTTTTTGGATATTCGTTCCCGCGCTGCGCCCCCGCTGCCATATCGTGCTGCGCCCAATCGTCGTTGATCGTCTCCCAATCCTTCTCCGGCATCATGCCTTGGATCGATTCCATGGTTGGCACCGACACCGATCCAGTCTCCGTCTTGAAGCTCTCATTCAGCGGATAAAAGAATCGCGGCGCACGCCAGTAATAGGGCCCATGCGACGACACTCCCCGCCCATCCGCAGAATTCGACTGGTATAGCCGTGTCGGATCGAGCTTGCCCATCAGGGCCTTTAGGCTCTCGTCGAGTTCTTTTGGAGGATATCCTTCATTCCGCGCACACCAAACCGCAATAGAAGGATGGTTGCGATAGCGCACCACCTTGTCAGTAACATTGGCCACGTAAGTGGGAATGTCGGTGGGATCGGGCCCGTCAAAAGGGTTCGGCTGAAAGAACTCATCCCACAGCAGCATCCCGTATTTGTCCGCCATGTCGTAAAAGTCCGGACTCGTACTCTGCCCCACCCAGTTGCGGATCAGGTTCAGGTTGGCCAGCGCATGCAAATGAAACTGCGCCTCCAGCCTCTCGCGCGATGCCCGCTTCATGGCCTCGTCCAGCCCCCAGTTCCCCCCGCGCGCCATAATGCGAACCCCATTCACCGATAGCGTGAGGTTTTCCGAGTCCGGCACCTGATATTCGATCTTGCGAATGCCAAACTGACGTGTTTGGCTTGACGACGCATCCTTGCCCACCTCGAACACCAGAGTCAGCGTATATAGATTCTGCGGCCCATAGCCGTTCGGCCACCAGAGTTTCGGATTGGAGAGACGCAACTCCGGAACAGACTTGCTGTCCAGCGCCAACATTTCCGTCCCGCCGCCCGCGATAGTTATCGGCCGCTGAAACGTGATCGCCGCATCTGCTGCATTGACCAGCTGAATGCGTCCCCTGACTATGCCGCTGACCGGCTTCTCAGATTTATTTTCCAGAGCCGCCGAGACGCGCAGATCGGCACTGTCGTATCCCGAACTCAACTCTGCAGTCACAAACGGATCTTTCACGATCACCGGGCCCGTGGAATCCATCGTGACTGGAAGAAAAATGCCGGTATCACGATCCCGCACTGCTGGCAGCCAGTCCCATCCGATCGTCGACAAAAACGTAGGCCCATCAATCGCGGACTCTCCTCCGTTGCTCCCCACACCTAAGGCCACTGTGTGCTCGTGCGGGATCCCCGGGTGGGGTTGAGGCGACACCAGAACCGCAACCACAGCTTGCGAGCCGGCTTTTACAAATGCGGAAACATCGAAATCCCCGCGGATGAAGGCGCCGCGCGTACTTCCCGCGTCGTGCCCGTTAACCCAGATTTTCGCGCTGTAATTGATACCCTGAAAATGCAGCCAGGTATGCCGCCGTTTATTGGGGGCAGGCACGCGAACCACCGTGCGGTACCAGTAGGCGGTCCTGTTCAGCGTCTCCGGAATGCTGCGCATGTTCTCGCCGTACAAAGGCTCCGGATACACTCCGTTGTTGACTAGCGTAGTCAGCACCGTCCCGGGAACAGTTGCGCGATACCAACCCTTGGCCTCAAAACGCGCAGTGGAAACGACGGAGCCGTCGGCGCTAACTTTGCTGGCATCCTGCATCAGCCAGTCTTCCAAGGGCTGCGCTGGCGGAACCAGTTGTGCCACAAGAGATCCAGCCAGAAAAGTGAAACACAACGACAGAGTAGCGAACCGCGCCATCAACATGCGAGTGCCTCATACCTTGACTGTGAAGTCTAGCGCAGATGGGAAGAAGTTTTGGCAAACACAACCAGGCGGTTGCAATGCGGAAGACGCGTCAGCGGGTTCTCATAGCAGAAACAAGCGGGATCTAGGCCACTGTTGGCCTAAGTCACCGCCTGTTTCCGCCCCATAAATCGATATCCAACTCCGGAAACAGCGAGAATCAGCTCCGGCTTCTTGGGATTTTCCTCCAGCTTCTGCCGCAGAGTCGCCACATGGGTATCCACCGTCCGCGTAAAAGTATCAGCCTCATAGCCCCAAACCGATCGCAGCAGTTCATCGCGGGGCACGGTGCTGCCGGCGCGCTCGACTAGATAGCGAAGCAGTTGAAATTCCCGCGCCGTCAGGTAAACGGGGTTCCCATCCCGTGTCACTTGTCCTTCGCGCACGTCCACGCGAATCCCCCCAAATTGGTACACGCCCTGTCCCGGATTAATTGGCACCCGTCGTAACAACACTTCGACCCGGGCCAGCAACTCCGCCGCCTCGAACGGCTTGGTTACATAATCGTCCGCTCCCAATTTGAGTCCCACCACCTTATCGATGGTTTCATTCCGTACCGTCAAGATCATGATCGGCGTAGCCATCCCCGCGGCCCGAAGATCCCGGCAGACGTCCAGACCACTTCGCCGCGGAAGCATCACATCGAGAATAATGAGGTCAAACGGGTGGTTCGACGCCTTGTCCAACCCTTCGCTTCCATCCGCCGCAGTTTCCACGACGTATCCCTCGCTGCGCAGCCGATCGCGCAACGTGGTCCGCAGTGCTTTCTCATCTTCGACCAGAAGGATGCTTTCGTTCATTCCATTACCTTATCCTCTTCCAGGTTTTCCTCTGCCAGTTCACCACTTTCAGCTTCAGCGGCCCGCAAATGCAAGGTGAAGACACTTCCCAGCCCGACTTCGCTTTTGACCGACAGCCTGCCTCCCATGGCCTCGGCCAGATGCTGCGCCACAGAAAGACCCAGCCCGGTTCCTGGGATCTGCGCACGCATGGCGTCCCCACTGCGGTAAAACGGCTCAAAGATACGTTTCAATTCTGAGCTGTGAATGCCCATCCCGCGGTCACGGATGCTGATGGCAACTTCTTTGCTGCCCTTTTCCCCATGCTCCTGGCTGGCCGAAATTCGAATTCGCCGATCGACTCCGCCATACTTCACAGCATTCGTGATCAGGTTCTGCAGGCAATCGCTTACCGCAAGCGAATCGGCCAACACCCAGGGTACTGGTCGCTCGATGGACTCTTCGATCAGCACGGAATGCTCGAGGATCAACGCCGCCAGGTTCTTGCGTACTCTTTCCAATATCTCCGAAACGGGGAAAGCGCGAATGTTATACCGTTCTTTGCCACTTCGAATCGAGGCAAAGAGCAGGACGCGGTCCACGTGATCCATCAGTTGCCGGCTTTGGGCCATCAGCATCGAGCCATAGTCCGCCAGCCCAGATCTGTCGCGAATCACTCCATCCTTGATGTTTTCCGCCGCCGAAAAGATCGCGCTCAAAGGTGTTCTCAACTCATGCGACACCGAAGCCACAAAATCCATTTGCATCTTCGTGAACTTCTGCGCTCGTATTCCCGCGATAGTAAGAAAAGTGATACTGACCGCCAGCAGCATTAATATTAGAGCACTCACTGCCAGATTCTTTTGCCGCACCCGGCTGATCACGTCCTGCAGTGGATCGGCGCGGTGCTGCAACGTTAATACCCATGCGCTCGGCGTCGACTCATAACGAAATACTGGGAACCATGCCGTCCCAGAGAAACTGTGCCAGTCTATCGATCGCAGGGAATGGACCTTCTGACCTTTCCCTTGCGCCTGGTCTCCCGCTGCTTCTGTCGACGGGCCAAAGATGCTCAAGCTGGCATCGGCCGCATCGGCATTCCGGCTCCCAAATTCCGGATCGGAAGAATAAATCACGCGTGGCCTTGCTCCCTTTGCGATGACCGCTATCCGGTACTCCAGGCCGTCCAGACCGCCAAAATAACGTCGCGCAAGTTCAGGCAGAATTCGGTTCTGCAGCGCATTAAAGTCTAGAACAATCACCATCCAGTCCACCGGGCTCTGGCTAGTGAGTGAACGGCCATCGCGCTGGAATACGGGATGAACAATGGCGGGAACTTGCTCATCAAACTGCCATCCGGAATTTACGTCCGGCGAGCCTGATCTTGGAGCGATGTCCAATTCACCCGCCGGTCGTGCTTGACCCGGCAGCTCCCATACGCGAAGGGATGTGGCCAGACTTGAGGAGCTGGCTCGCAAGCGGCGCAACAGCACCTGCAGATTGCGTGGCGCCTCCACGACTTCAATCTTCCTCTTTTCTGCATTCAGACGGAACAACTGCGGCTTCGAATCCAGGTTGGTATCCCAGATATACACATCCTCAACGAAGTCTGGATTCCGGTAAACGTTCGCTAACGTTTCATGAGGCAGCGCACTCTTCCACTCCGTGTAACGTTCTAGATAGTCATTCCAGGTATCTCGCGCGCCCGAGTCCGCACCTACCTGCATCGCGGTACAAATGGCAGAAAATTCGCCATACAGATCCGCGTGCCACTTCATCATCAGCGATTCGAGTTCCGCCCCAATGCGCATTTCCGACGCGGCACTTGCCTCGTTGGTCCAGCGGTATTGCAGAAAGGCAAGCGTCACCAGCAACGCCACCATTCCCGACAAAAGCAGGGGCCAAAAGAAATCCTTATAGCGGCGTCGAAATGAGAATGTCAGGTCGGAAGAGCTCTTGGTCAAAAGACGCACACCTCAACTCCCCTGCCTGCAAACCACGCTAGCTTCATTGCTGTTTTTGCCGGCAAACTAGCGTCACTGCCTGCGCAGTGTCCGGTAAACTGGGGGAGCTTGGACGTATTCTCGTACGCCCTATGGCGCCTGTCAAGAAGCCGCATGCCTCTGACAGCTCGGGAACGCGCCTTGGGCGAGCCTTTTATGCGTCCCAGATAAGAGGCTCGGGGTCCGTGCCCGCTTCATTCACATCCCTGCGCCTCGTCAACTCGCTGCTTCTATCTCCGGTGTGAGAAGCTCTTTGATGCGGTCTTTTGTGGGGCGGCCATCGTGTACTCGGACGGCACAAGGAACAAATCCGCAGCTTGCTGTTCTTCTTTGATATTGCGCAACTCGGCGCTGGTATCTACGCTCTCCCACTTGATCACGAATTTGAGAGCCTTGTCGACCCAGACCGCAGCTGGCGCTGTATCCACAGCCCGTTTATTCTGATATTTCACCGTTTCGCGGCCGTTTACCATCTCCGGCCCCACTCGCTCACATACAATTTTCTGCTCGGCGGATCTCTGCCAGTCGGCACAAGCATCATCCGCATTCTCCACCCGAAAATACTCCGAGGGGCCGGAGCCCAAAGGCTGATAGGCTTTTTTCCCCGGATACAGAGCAGCCGCGATATGCTCCTCCTTGTTCACAACCAGCACGGTGCCCGTCAGCCCGTTTGTCTCAAGGCGAATGTTGCCTTTGCTGACGTACAGTTTCGAGGAATGGCGCGCTTCCTTCGCGGAATCGCTTACCCGCCCATGCACCTTGCTGCTTTCCAGGTAGACGACGTCCGCGGAGAAATCCTGCGCGTGGCTCACCACTGAAACCAGCGTGGCCATGAGTATTGCGGTCAACGTTGCTGCCTTCATTGTCATCGCTTGAATCCTACGGAACGGGGAGACCGTGCCATCCACGTTCTGGAATTTAACAGCATGAATTTGGGGGCAGGCGGAGTCAATATACCCCATCTTCTAATGAGGGGTAGTAGCTTTTATCCAATCCTCTACACTGCGTTGTTCCGGCGCCGGCTCAACTCTCCGCACCGCAAGCGGATCGTATTTCTTCTTTTGCTCTTCGTTCAGCACAGACCGGATTCGCAGCACCGTGCGGTCCTGGATCGCACGAAACTGTGTCAAGCGATCGCTTCCCGAAAGGGACGCGTCGCGCCGGATTCGCAGCGTCTCCTGTTGCCGTTCTTCGAGAATTTTCGTCACAGCCACCTGCTGTGCATCGTCCAGATGCAAGCTCTCAGCCAGCACCTTGACGCGATCCTCAAGTCTGGCGCGGCGGTGCATTGCATGCGTCTGGTGCACCGGACCGGTGCTATCGGGCTTTTGCGCCACACCGGCCGAAGCCAGCAGAGCAGCGCACAAGAATGGGCTTGCGATCCAAGATGCGCCGCGTACTCGAACTTTCCACATAGCGCGGGTTGTGTTACTGAAGCTTAGCAAACCGAGAGTCCTCCACCCGGGGGTTCACAACGACCTGCTCAACTTCGATCTTCTCCGTCTGCTTCACTCCCTGAACCTTTGTCTCGGTCACATAGGGAACGACGATTCCACTCACCGTCTTGTATTCACGGTAATAAATTTCCACGGGGTGGTATTTGCCGTCCAGCCGCCGGGGCGTGCCCTCGATCTTGCTCTCCAGAAACGTTTTCGCATCCACCCACACATGCTGGCTCTGACCGTCCTTGAAGGTCAGTTTCAGGCGATAATTGTCCTTGCCCTCAACCTTCTCCGTGCCTTCCAGTTCCGCCTTAGTCCCTTTCGCCGCGTAGTCCACCAACGGCCCGTCCAGATCCGATTGGAATGCTGCTGCTTTCATTTCATCAGCAGTAAACGGTTCTACTTCATGCCGATTCAGGAAAGGACGAAGCTTCCACCCATGTGTACCGTCGTACGTCTGGATCGCCGTCTGCCCGCGAAAATCGATTTCCAAACGCAATTTGCGCGAACGTTTCGACTCCAACCGAAAAGGTAACTGCATTTGCTCTGCCGGACGCTTGGGAAGTTGTACCCCCCCTCTTTACCCCCTGCACGGGATAAGTCGAGCTCTCATTCCCGCCCGCCTCCAACTTGCCGCTCATCGAGAGTGTCTGCACCCCCCTCCATGCCTGCAATCCTCCCCGAGCCGTAACATTCCTCTCGATGACCTGCTCCGCGGTCATGCCGGCCGGGGATGCTGCATCAGCGCCCATGCCCAAGGAAACTGCAACAGCGAGAAAGGTGCCGAGTAACATGGTTGTCCTTCGATACATCATGATCTCTCCTGTGTTTCGCAGGTATGTTGGGGAAGGTATCCAGCTTATTGGACGACCAGGCCGGTGGCCCGAAATTGTCCAATCACTACATCGACGCGGTGTCCGGGTTTGACATGTCCACCCCGGTTGGAAAACGCCATCCAGTACACCTTACCCGGCAGCGGCGTGCTGCTCTGCCGTAATTTGCCGATCTTCTCCAACGACGGCACCGCCAATTTCACTCCCGCTCCCGGATCGATTAGCGACGGCTCGTTCCTCTTATCATTGAGCGGTTTTGCTTTCTCCGCGTCGACTATACGGTACGTGAAGCGGATGATCTCGCCAGATTCCACCGACTTCACGCCGAGCGAATCAACTCCCCAGACCATGCTGTAATACCGCAGCGCCTTCGCCGCCAGCCGATTCTGCGCGTACCGCCGTGGAAGCGCAGCCTCTGGAGACTTCCTGGCGGGAGCCGCAGAACCCTCTTTATCCTGGGATGACTGTGAAAAGCCGCTAGACGGGACCATGCTGCCCACCAGGAGCATGGCAAAGATTATCAACTTACCCCTGACTCGAATGTTGCTGAACATCTGGGCACCCATGGATCTTGAACGCGAAAACATCAATCGACTAATTGCTTGAAGATCAAGCCTGTCACAAACAAGTATGCTGCCGGCCAGCCATGCGCCGCAGCATTTTTTGTGGTTTGTATTCCGTTGAATTTAGCATAACTCGGTGAGCTTCAGGGAGTATCAGGTTTCGGGAATTGGCGGGTTCTCCAATTCCCGAAACCTGGTTACTCGTTATCACCTCACTGACTACTGCCCGAGCAGTGCAAGCACACCCGAGCTAGTCCCGTTATTGGCAGCGGTCATTGCTCCTATGTGCGGGAGCAGTGGCCGAGTAGCTGGTGTTGCATATCTCACACTCACCGTACACGCTGCACCGGGGGCCAGTGGCGTCGTGAACGAGCAAGTGTTTGCGGTCACGCTAAAGAACGTGCTGCCAGCCGTGATGGTCTCCGCCGTGATTTGCAATGGCCCCGCCCCCGTGTTCGTCATCGTCACTACGCTCGTAACTGCGGCGCGTGGCGACGGGATCGTGAACGAGAGCGTCTGCACTCCCAGGAAGCTCGCGAGCGACCCATTCGTGGCATTTGTAAAGGTCAGCGTTCCCGCGGTGACCGTGAAGGTCACCGTGTTGCTGGTTCCGCCCGGCGTGGTGACGCTGACGGTCCTGGCCGACACAGTGGCGCTCCCGGAGATCGTGAAGAGGGCGGTCACCGTCGTGGCATTGACCACAGTAACGTTGCTGACCGTGATTCCCGTCCCGGACACGTTCACTGCAGACGTGCCAGTGAGGTTCGTGCCCGTCAAGGTCACCGGAACGGCTACGCCGCGACCGGAGCTGGCAGGAGAGATCGATGTCAGCGTCGGTAGCGGTACGTTGGCCCCGAACTCGACCGCGCCTACATCAACGGAGCCGTTAGTCTTCCTCAAAGTGCCGAAGAAGTCCTCATTGGGCGCCACTGAATAGGTGTTCGTCGAGTTCGCGTTGGTGATGTAGTTGATCGGCCGGTGAACCTGCCGCCAGAGAGTAGTCGCTGAGGAATGTCTCAGCGGCTGGATTGTTTTCGCTGGCCGGAGCGATCAGGGACAACGGTCCCCAGCTGATGTTCACCCAATTGTTACCCTCGTCCACCGTTGCACCAGCCGTAAGGCTGAACACCGGTGTGGGCACGTTGCCTTCGAAAGTTCCCGGGGGCACCTGATACCAGACCGAAGCGGCATTCGGCACTTCCGCCGGAATTTTCGAGCCGTTGCAGTACGGATGGACAAGCCCGGGGCCTGAAGGAAAAGTCGGTATTCGCTCTGAAGCCCGATCCTCCTCCCGGGTAACCGGCAATACTGGTCAAGACCGACGCCTGCGGCGTGAAAGTAAAGCCGGAGGCATGATCTGTCGCCCCATGATCGCCTCGCAACCCGAGATCCCAGTAGTTTCCAGCCGGGAAGCTCGCGAAGCACTGGCCGGTGCTGGTGATTTCGCCCGCTGCGGGAGTAGGTGCGAGCCTGACGGTGGACTGCAGCGACCCCGCACCTGGTTGCGTCACTACGATGTTGAACGCTCGGTTCTGCCACAACACATCGTTGTACAGAATCGGGAAGGACACGGTTCGGCAGGCGCCATTTCTGCGACCGCCCAGACCAGTTCCTCCCAATCCATGGCCTACCGGGCAGTCAATACTCCCGGTCAGAGAGCGCAGGAACTCCGCCGAGTGGCGCGCGCTCGACAGTCCGGCCGGCTGCGGGTCCGAAAGCGGTACGCAGCGCGTTGACGCACCCGTAGCATCCCTGGGGCACGGCGTGGGCGAGCTCGCCTCCGGAGCAAAGAACGCTCCGAACAGTGAGCCCGAAGATGCCGTCGAATCGTTGGACACGATGGTGTTGTTGATCAGGTTCACCACCAGAGAGTCCTGCAACGATACGCCGCCACCGTCCCAACCTGCCACGTTGTTGGTGATGATGTTGTTGGTTACGTTGACTGAATACCAGCGTTCCGGATTACGCGGGAACGTACTCACTTCCACACCGTTGACACCCTGGAAGCGAATGCCGCCGCCGCTGCCCGCTTCTGCCGCGTTCCCCATAATGAGGTTGGCGTTGATTACCAGGTTGCGACCGATGCCGTCCCCCACCGAGCCGATAGCCAGGGCGCAGTCCTTATCTGCCTCTCCGGGACAAATCGGATCTGTATCCGGAGCGCTCATGATAAGCAACCCGCCGCCATTGCTGGGCGTGGTTGGGTTGGTTGCCTGGTTGAACAGAATCGAGTTGTGCTGGATGCTGCCATCCCAGACAAAACCCATCTGCGCGACGCCAGCTCCGTCACCTGTGCTCAGGTTGCCGCACACCCAGTTGTAGTTGAACTGATAATTGTCAGCGCCGGTACAGAACGCCACACCACCCGCACCCGAAGGAGTAGCTGCGAACAATTCATCCCCTTCGTTGGCATTCAACGTCACCGAGTTGTGGTGCACATTCACGAACCGGTCAAAGCAGTACGGCAGTTGAGTATTCGCGGGCACACCGCCATTGACGCAGGAACCCGGATCCGCATTGACATTGCCGGCTCCCGCCAGATAGGCAGGAGGATGTTCGCCCTGGCCGATCGTGATGCCGCCAGCCAGCGTTCCCTGGTTGTTGGTGACGCGGTTGTTCGCGATCTCCAGGTTGTGCGCCCAGCCGTGGACGAAGATTCCACCGCCGCCCTGCGAGCTGTTCATGACCGTCAATCCGTCAATGCGCGACGGATTGCATTGGAAGCTGCTGGGGAACGGATTATGCGCAGTGGCCGTGTTCGGTCCGCAGCCGCCACGATTACCGTTCTGCGTGCCGTTGTTTAGCAGCGTGGTCCCGGCTGGATACCCGGCCGGCTCGAGCGCCGTCCGTCCACGGATCCGATCCTGGCGGCACCCGCACTCCCTTTGCCAGCACTGTGATTCCTGCTCCTTCATACGCTCCCAGCAGGCTTGGCTCTTGCAGTTGTTCCGCCAGGTTTCCATTCAGCGTAGCGTCCCATCCCAGCACGTGGCTTCGAGCGGCAGCCGATCGACTTGTGGATTGCGCGGGTTGGGTTGAAGCCGACGTGGGCGGTCCAGCTGTTGGCGCAGCCTGGATCGTATACCATCCGGCACACCCTTCGGAGATAATCCGAACAGGCACACAATCCGCAGCCGCCAGGCATTAAGAATCCCCGATGGATGCGCATTGGCGTCAATGATGCTCGAGGCAGCTCCGACACCTTGCAGCCGGACTGGCTTCCACATCACCAACAATTCATGGTATGTGCCGGGCGGCACGATGATCAGGTCGCCTGGCTGCGCTGCGTCAATCGCCGCTTGAATGGAGTCACCCTGCGCCAGGCGCGTCGGTGCCTTGCCGCCGATGGTGAGAGTCACTGTATCAATCGACTTCTTGCCGTTTCCTGCCGTGATGACGATTTCCCCGCAACGTGCGGAACTGCCGCCGTACTGCGCCTGCTGCTGCACAGAGCAGTGCGGCACCTGGGGCCCAGTTGTGGGCAACGTGGCCACGATCGTCGTATCACTCCAACTCGTGACGTTCGCGGTTACGCCGCCGATCGTCACGCTTCCCGCCACCTTGCGTCGCACCGAAACCGTAATGGCGAGTGATGGTCTTTTTGTTCCATGGCGCTGTGGTTGCCCCCGGCCCCGAATACGCATAGTTGTTGACATTCTGATCGCCCAAGGCATGGATCGTGATTGGGTGGGAAGTCCCAGTGGCAGCAATGTATGGCCCAACTCCGTCGCCATCCACTTCCGCGACCGCCGGAGTTGCATCCGGGTAAGCGCAGTCAGGATGGTTGTAATTCGGCGCAAATGCCGACGTCGGAATCACCGGCGTATCCATATACGACGTCTGTCCCGGCATGAACGACCACTCATAGCAGAACTGGCTATATGCCGCCTGATAGAGAGGATCGGCCGTGGTCCCGCTGCCGCGGTCATTCATACACATGACCATCATCTGCGGAATGTATCCGCTTGGATCGGGCGGATTCACCGAGAACGTGGAGTAAGTCAGCCCGTTGTAAATCCCGTGGTTGTCCGAGTACACGCGGGCGATTTCGGTGCCGGCGAAATCCCGGATTCCTACCGGCAAGTTCGCCGGTGAGAACTTCTCACCAAAGGCCGGCGAGAATGGATCGAACTCAGACGTGAAGTCGTCCGTGATGATGCCCGTGAAATGTGCCGCGACGTGTGTGGACGTAAACACGTAGAACTTCGCCAGCACTGACATCTGCTCTTGCAGCACGACTTCCTTGCGGTCGCACAGCGGACGCGATGCTCCCGCGAATGGAGCGTTCTGCCCCGCCTGTGGGAACAGGCTGTTGTAATCCGGCACCACGCGTAGCGCTCCCACGCAAGGCCAGAAGGTTTCCACGCTTCCGGTGTCCCCTTCATGCCGTGGGTGTACGCCCTCATCCGTAGATTGGAATCAATGGGTTCGACGCGTTATACGAGGCAGCCACCGCAGCCTGGTCCGGCATAATAAAGATGGCTCCAAACCCGGCAAACTGCGTAGTCACCGGCGCTTCGTACGTATCTCCCAGCAGGATGTTCTTGTCCTCTTCTTTCACCAGCTCATAGCCTGGCGGCACAATCATTTCCACTACATACGTGCCGCTGGGCAGCATTGGTTCGCCATCCGGGCCCGTAGTGCAGATCGTGCACTGCGTTCCCAACGCCGCTCCAGTGCTCGTATTTCGTCCCGTAATGCTCGGGAACTTGTACATCCCGTCGTAAGGAGCCGGCTGCAACTGGTTCCAGTTATGCATGCCGTCGTAACACTTGAATTGCGAGCCATTCGGCAGCGGTGTGGCTGGAGATCCTCCGTGTTGCGATTTATACAAATCCAGGAGGTTGGGCTGGTTCAACAGGGTGTAGTAGAAAGGATCCGTCGGATCCTGCCCCGGGCAGTTCATATTGGGAACGCCATCGGCACGGAATCCCTGCGCCCAGTCATCCCAGCTGCTGGTCTCAGTCGTATCCACCTTGGTCAGCGTCGGAGTAACGCCGTCTGCGGCAAATCCTTTCTTGTAAAGGTTGATCGTGACATGCGGCACCTGCGGCTCCCACGTGAGTTGGAGCAGGAGGGCCGGATCGTCGAACGGACGCGTCGAGGCATACACCACGTGTCCACGAATGCCGCCGTTCTCTCCAGGAGCAAAGCTGCGTTTGCCGAATTCCAGCAATTGGTTCTGTCCCATGAAGCTCTGCCAGCCATAGCTGTCGACCCATGCCGGATCGATTCGTCCCGTAGAGCCGCCCGGGCCGCCATTGGATGGTCGTGCCGAAATCGAGAAGCCACTGCAATCCGCTTTGTCGCAGTAGACCGCACCCGGAACCCGCAAGTTCGACGGGATCGAGAAATCCTCTTTCGTTCTCGCCATGTTCGCCATCAGGGTTGAAGTTCCGCATGTGGGGAACCCGTTCGTGCTCGTGCCGCAGGCGCTCGAGTTGTCCGCCGGTCCGCCCGCATCGTTGACCACGTGCGTTCCCGTGTTCTTGTATCGGTTCGAGTCCGTTTCCAGCACGTACCAGTTAAAGATCGGGAAGACTTCGTTGAAGCCCGCGAAACCTCCCAAGTCGGTGCTGTTCAGGTTGGAGATACTGCCGTCGCGGTACCGGATGTTAGTGGGCACCAGGGGCAGTCCCGGTTCGGATTCTTGCGAGACGCCGTCTCCATTCACGTCGAAGAACGTGCGGGTCGAAAGATTGTTCTTCCAGCCATTAACGCCGATATCTCCCATATCGCAGGTCGAGCCATTGGAACCTGGTCCATGACACAAACTCGCATTGGTACTGCCGCCCACGCGGACCGGGGTTGAGATGCCATCCACGATGATGTCGTTCCACTGGTCAAACACCGTGAGGCGCCAGTCGCCGGCGGGAACTCCCGTCAGTGTGAAATTGCCGTCGCCATCGCACTTGGCAAAGGAGAAGTCGGCGCCATCCGGGCTGCCCAGGCTGGCAAAACATTGGGTGTAACCGAAAGCATCGAATGAGCCGCTGCTATAAAGCCTCTCATCAGCCGGGTGGCTCATGCGCGCATCCGTAACGTGGCCGATCACCACCTCGTTACACGTCAGGCCACCGCCGGTCGGAGACGCGTCGCAAAGGCCGGTTCCAGCACTGTTGCTGCCTTCATTAGCGATGTATTTCGGATTGGCAAATCCAATCGAAACGTGGAAGCCCGCCGGTCCAAACTCCTGGAAGTACGCCGGCTCGCCCGCCTTCAAAAACGCTTCGTGGTCCTTGCCGCCATCCAGTGTGTTGGTCTGCAGCCACTCTTCTCCGCGAGCAATGCGGTCCGCTGCCGGCGTCGCAATGATGCCGTACCTTCCCGGAGGCATATTCGCGACCACCGCCTGCCCTGCCAATGGAGACAGGGTCACGCCGTCTGCTTCATACTTCGGGCAGACCGGGATCACGCCCGTGATGCCGTTCGCGCCCTGCGTTCCGTCAAACCCTGTCGTCGGATTTGCCGTGACCGGGCACGCATCCATCTTTGTGACTGGATCAATCGTTCCCGCCAGCGAGTTCGACAGAGGTTGTCCGAACTCGTCGTAGGTCAACTGCCCAGCAGGGTCGCCTGACATGCCGACCAGGTCGATGATGGTGATATTGAATCCGCCCAGGCCAGGCTCGTTGGGCGCCAAAACGTCAAGCCCGCCACTGGAATCGTGCTCGCCATTCAGCGGATGGTCATCCTCGAACACAAACACCGACACCTTGGAAGGTGGCTGCTCCTGGGGCTCTACAAGAATGGACACTTGCGTCTGCCCGGGACCGATCTGCGCGCCGCTCATCTGATGTCCCGGATCCATCGCGTCGCCCGGCAGCACCGAAATGTAATAGTGCTTGGTCGGATCGAGATAAACCTGGCTGGGATCGAGGACTGTCTTTGTGGCACCCGGCCGGCAAACACCGTTGCCGATGTCGCATACCGCGCTCACATGCTGCCCCGTGCCGGGATCGAGAACCGTCTGGCCCTGTTCGCAGGAAACTTCGCCCACGCATCCCTGCGCCACAATTGGCATGTAGCTCGTGTGGAAGTTCGTGCCAAAGATCGCCGGCGCCCCTTGAGTGGTAGCCGTCGGGCAACCCGCCGGCAGAGGATTCGTCTGGCAATTAGGATCGACGTAGAACGTCAGGTCTTCCTCAATAATCCAGCGATAGTCTTGCGGATTGAGCGCTGCCTTCGTCGCCCCATCAATCAGTGTGACCTGAAGATTGCTAGCCGATGGGAAAACCACATTTGCTATTGCAGGAGCGCCCTTCGTTCCCATCGAATTCTGCGGTGTAAACGTCAGCGAATGCGAACCCGGCGAGGCTGCGGCCAACGTCGCCGTGAATCCGCCATCCTCAGCCATGTTCACGCTTCCACCCGCCAGTACTGGCGCGGGCGATGCCGCAATCGTAAGCGGATATCCTGCCGCATCTTTGCAGTACGCGAGTACTCCAGGTGGCTTGATGCTCAACGTAGTTGCCACATTCGAATTGAACGGGCCGGGAAAACTGCAAGTGATACCAGCCGCATTGCCCGCCGGCGCCGCTCCTAGAGTCACCACAGCGCAAGCCGGCCCGGTAGTCGCCCCATTGCCGCAATACGTGAAACTGGTGGGAACGCCAGCCGTATACGTGAAGGTTCCATCCAGATTCAGCGTAAGTCCGGCAGGTGCTGCGCCGACTACTTTGACGCCGAACACATTCACGTCATTGGCGATCACGCCCCTTGCCGGATCAGACACGGTCACCGTCTTGCCCGAAACCACAGCGTTGTAGGTGTCGCCATTCGCCATTGCGGCTGCAAACGCTGGTGCCAGCGGAAGCGTGCCACCATTAATCCCGAGGTAAGCCAGCATGCCGGAATCACGCGCGGTACGCGTTAGCCGACAAGCCCAAACTCCGGTCGAAAATCGCCAGCGCCTCTGGCGGCCCCGTTCCTGCCGCAACCGGCACATTTACCATCACGTCGTAGGTCTTGCCCGGAGCCATAAAAACTTCGGTTTGCACGCGCCGTACACCGGGTAGCACGTTGCCATCTTCCGCAATCAGCGACAATCCCGGCGCAACCGGAGCAGATCCGGTCTGGGCTCCCACGATCGACGGGATGTGCATGCGCAATCCCGCATTCACCAGGCGCACCAAGGCCGTCTTTCCGGCGGGCGAACTCACCACCGGCGGGTTGGACGAGATCAGCGATGCCCCAGGATTCGTTTTGTTGAACGCAACTCCATTAATGAGGTAATAGCGCGGCGAATAGTTCACTGCCGGCGGATAGCAGGTCTGGTAATCCGATGAGGACGGATTTCCGCAACGATCCGGCTGGCCGGACCATACTTTGGTTTCGCTGAAACCAGCCGTGTTCACCGCTGCGTTCACCGCGTTGTTCTGTACCGGATCGATTTCACTGAAGAGTGCTCGAACTTCTGTGTCGTAGTTCACCCCCGTATACGCCGTAACTGGACCTCCCGTCGAGGTCCCCGTCACAACCACCATTCCATACAAGCCCATTGGCCCCTGAATCGAAGGATGCGTGCCCGACTCGAGCAGGTAAGTGCCTTCCCGCGGAGTGGTCCACGTCAAACTGGTCGTGTTTCCCGCCGCTACTTCCGTAGCGAACGATTGCACGCGCGGGCCCTGCGGAGGCGGAGTATTCGCCCCGTCTCCAGGATCACTGCTCGAAGCGGGCCATGTGAGGGTTTGCACGTCGTGCGTCGGACTGGCCGTCGTGGTAGCGCTCTTCCCCAGCCCACCACCCAACTGCCCGACGATGGTCAGCGACGTGGGAATTCTCGTCGTGCCAAAGATCAGGTTGTTGGTCAAATTAATCTGCAGGGTTTGCCCCGTGGGTACGCTGATGACCACAGGAGACCAACCGCCGCCCGCCGCCGAATTCAAGCTCGCGCAAGTTGCCGTTGAACCACCCACCGCAGCGCCGCAGGTGTAACCCCACATCGGCACCGAGGAGCCATCCGGCAGATTCACCATGGCCGGCCCCGCGACCAGGTTTACCTGCTGCTGTGCCGCAGCCCAACTTGCTCCCAGGAGGAGGATACAGACCGCCACTATTACCGTTCTTACTGTCGCTTTGGAATGATCGAATCGCATTGCTTTCTCCTCAGTATCCTCAGTGAGTTAGTTGGACTCGTTGATGACAAATTCCCGCGAATCCACCAGCATCATCATCAGCATCCCGCCCGGGAATATGTTGTTGGTCGTGATCTCGCGCTCGTTGTGCGAGTGCCACATGAACGCAAATCCGGCTTCGTCGGTTGGCGAGTTCGCCACGGTGCCCGATGGGGGGGTCGTGCCCGTGGTACCAACCGCGCGCACGGTTGCTTCCGGTCCTAGATAGGGACTGCCACCAAACCACGCGCCATTCGCGAAGATGGTGGGATCCGGCAGTGTTGCCGGCCCGCCGCCAGCCACGTCGCCAACTGGCGTCGCTTGCAAAGGCTTGTTATGGTCCTGGCACCATTCGAAGTAATTGATCGCCTGATACGCATTTCCGCCGGTGTTGTAACCGTTCGCATCCGGGTTACACGCCAGCGTGGACCCAGTGGCCTCATTGTGTCCGTACGGATCCCAGTTCAGCCCCTTGCCCGTCCAGTAGAAGATTCCATCAATCGTCTGCCCAGGCGTGGTGGTCGTCGTGAACAACAGCGGGCCCGCAAGGTTGGGATCAGTTGGATTTGGCGAACTCAGAATCAGATTCCCATCGCGTGCCAGCACGCGCACGTGATTGCCGTGCTCGTGGAATGGATGCTGCCATCTTCCCTGGCCGATGATGCGCAATAGCACCAACTCACCCGGATGCATATGCGGGTTCCCGTTGTAAGGCTGGTGCGGATATTGCGGCGCGTAATTCGGATCCATGTCGTCCGGCATCGAACGCCCGTTGATCATGAAGTACGCTGGAACGTAAGGCTCTGTAGCAACGGTCATGCACCCTGTGCAGGTGCGCAGCGACTGCTGTTCCGCTTCGTGGTGAATCCGCGGGTCCATCTCGGAAAATTGGAAAATGTACTCGCGGTCGTAACACGCCCCAGGATGGTTGTACGCCGCTGCCGCCAGCTTGTAATTTTGCTCGCCACGCAAACTCTGGGCTGATGCATTGGAGCTGTGTACGCCCGACGTGCATTCCGTCGGAATGCTTGAGGGCACAACAATGATCGCCCCGTACATTCCCATCTCCACTTGCAGATCGCCCTGCGTGCCGCTGTAATATGCACGCGTCCCCGGAGTAGTTGCGGTGAAGGTATAAGTGACCGTTCCTCCGTGTACTGCTTCCTGCGTCAGCAGGCCTCGTTGGCTACCCGCCCCAGACGACGTCACATTGAAACCCGGGAATAAGATCGACGCGTTTCCCGCCGCGTTAGGCAGATTGTTAGTCAGGTTCACTATGACGGTCTGCCCTGATTTACGATCAACGTTGGCCCAGGCACCTGCATGTTGTTGCACGTGCCCGTGATCGCCGAGGCGTGAAACCCGTCGGCGCCACACTGCACCCGTAGCCCCACGAATAAACCGACGATCCATCGGGCTGAGTTATGTATTCCGCGCGCGCGCTCAGGTTGAAAGTCGGACCCGTGATTCCAGGAACCGCGGCCGATGCCGCCGGCACAAACCACAGAGCTGCCATCAGCATGCCGGCCAGAAGCAGTTTGCGTTTTGTAATCGCCTTTTGCATGTTCATCACTCTCATTGCCGCGCTCCTAGTTGATCCGCACTTCCGTCATCAGTCCGCCAAAATTCTCAGCGTCGTTTGACAGGTGATCGAGATTGGGTGTGTAGAGGTAGTACACGTCGCCGGATTGATACTTCGAGGTGTCGCTCGCATCCAGGATCACGTCCAGCGATTCGCCGCCCGCCAGGGTGATCGAGTTCGTCTTGTAATACATGTTGTTGCCCGCCTGGTCGCGCAGCAGCTTCGCGTTGATTCCGATCACGGTCATCGGAATTCCTAGCGACGCCAGCGTCTGGTATTCCGTCACGTCCAGGTCGGAAATGCGCAACAATGCCCTTCCACCCGCCGGAATGTTGATGATCGATGGCAGTGGCTGCGAGAAGTGCATCACTCCATCCGTCGTTTGCGTCGCCAGTGGGCCCGGGGTCACCGTGTCCGGGTAACTCCGCCCGTTCAACAGAAAATATTTGTCCTTCATATCCGTGAAGCCTTCCGGATTGAAGGTCATGCCCACAAAGTGAAAGTTCGGATCGAAGCCGTGGATCTGCAGCGGATACTCAACGTCATATCGCGTGCTGCCGTCGCCGTCGTTATACGCGTACTGCGTGTAGGAGTGGCCGTTGACCGAGTCTCCCTGATGGAAGCTCGTATTGACCGCCGGCAGCGGATTGCTGCACAGAATGTCAGAGTGATCGCATCTGGTTCGCAGATCTCCTCGCTGTGCATCCAGCGCGTCATAGAGCGAATGGCCTGTCACCACACGGTTCTGGCGCGGCCGCACATACAACTGACCCACCATTCCCATCTGTAAGTGCTCTGGAGGAGTAATGTGGCAGTGCCAGAAGTAAGTGCCCGCGTCGGGAGCGAGATAGTAGTAAGTAAAGCTGCCGCCGATGTTGATGGCTACGGAAGCGTCAGGAACGCCGTCATAGAACGCCGAGGCGTTGGGATAACCGTGGAAGTGAACTGTGTGTTGCTCGAACAGGTCGGGACGCATAACCTGCCCGACGTTCGTCAAGGTCAGGAAAAACTCATCATCTTCGTCGATCGCCATTAGCGGCGCAGGGATATTGCCGTTCATCACGGCCACATCCATGATCGCGCGTGTGTCCACGTGACCATCCACACAGGGCGCGGTACAGAGCCCCGCAGCAATGGCGTCAGCATCAGGAGCGAGTCCCACGGCCCCGTTGAAATCGAAGCCCGCGGTCACGATCGGGAAGCTCGGCCAGCTGCCGGCCAAGAATTCCAAGCGATGCCGCAGGGTCGCCAGGGACCAGTGGGTTCGGCGCCAACGTGTTGAACACGTTCGGAAATTGCGTGCCCGGCTTGCCATCCGCCATGTCCTTCAACCCGGACAGCGGACCAAACGAAAATAGATACGTCTGCGAACCGTCGCCCATGGTCGCGAAGCCGTCTCCGCCCGAGATTTGCTGGCACTTGATCGCCCCGTTCACATTCGCGGTCGGCTTGATGTATCCCTCAGCGCCGGTTGCGAATGAAGTCGGACCGTTGTAAGCCGGTTCGGAATTGTTGTCGTGCAGGTTCGCAGGGTGAGTAATCGTGGTTGTCGGACACTGCACTTGGAACGACTGTGCATTCGCGACCGTTGCCGCCGTCGCGAGCAGTACCAGGGAGACGCAATATAGTGACAGCTTATTCATGACCCTCTAGCCTCCTTACTTCCTTACGGGCGCGGATCTTTTTTGGCGCCGCTATCTGACGCATTTAGACAAACCTCCGCCGCGTTGCCCGGACGTGCAATCACACCCGTCGGACCCCGACACGCGTTTGTATTCAATTAGGGGGAGAGCGAAACTTTGGTCCTAAATAACGGAGCCTGGCTTGGGACTCACCGGAAAGAGCCGGCAAGCTTGACCCGACTTGTTATTACTACTAACTCAGTTACTCGATGGTTTGAACGACTTGAGAGACACAACGCTAAGTCTTCATTACCCACTTATCCCATCGCGCTAGCTACTGACTATCGCGAAGTGAGGCGAGATTAGAGGTTCCCGCGGCACACCATATTGCTGACGAGCAAATAATATCCGCCTAAACCGTTGATTTTGCCGAGTCTTCACAATATTTACAATATAGTGGTAGACACAATACAGTTTGTGAAGTTTTTCACATTTAACATAGATCTGTAACATTACACATAACTCCCATATACCCGCTAGCGTTAGTCGCACTTACGTAAACCTTGTGAATTAAGCTCAAACTCTCGCCCTCCTTTGTTTATCAGCAAACGTGCCCCGGATATAGTCCTCATATCTTTATTACAGGTACAGAGCAGGTCAGCTTACTGCCTGGACCGCATTCTTTGTCTTGGGCTGTGGGGCTAGGCAGCGACTTTTTTAAATTAAAAGGGATAAGGAGTCAAAGATGGGCGCCGAAATGAACCTTCTGCAAAGCCGGCCAAACTCGACTCAAGCGCGCAAGGGCATGCGCCGAGGACATCCCGAGCTGGCCGTGGAATGCCCGCAATGCCACTCGCCCATCGGCCGAACCTGCTTCATGGGTCCCGGCTACTGGGGAATCACCCACGTGCTTCGCAAACTTCGCTATCGCGAAGAGAGCATGGCGGAAGCCACCACATCCGCTCAGCCATCGTAACCTTCCCTCGCAAATCTAAAGCGGACCGTGGCGCGGCGAAATTCGACAGCTTAGAACCCTCACGAGGAGTAGCTGGGATATTGATGGCTCAGTCTCCGCTAACATTTCCAATTTACGAGATGATTGCCTCTTACGCGGGAGCGCCATGGTCGACGCCGAACCCAGGCGCCGATCCTTCTATTCATTAGCGAGTCGATATCTGTGCTGGGATTGTCCCGCCAGCTTCGCAGAAACAGCGCCATGGCTGCAGCAGCACCTGATGTCGTCGCGCTGCACACCATGATGACCGTTACGATCACAGCCTTTTTCCATTTCGCCCCGGCCCCCTGGAAGTGACGAGTTCGGCACACCCGATCCAAACGGACGAACTCAACAGCTTCTTTCGCCGAGCTCAGGCGAGATCGTAGCGATCAAGGTTCATGACCTTGTTCCACGCAGCCGCGAAGTCCTTCACAAATGCCTGCTTTGAGTCGTCACAAGCATAGACTTCTGCGATTGCCCGGAGCTGGGAGTTCGAACCGAACAGCAGATCGACGCGCGTGCCCGTCCACTTGAGTTTGTTCGTCGCGCGATCGCGCCCTTCAAATACGCCTTCGGATGTAGAGGAGGGCTGCCACTTCGTACTCATGTCGAGCAGGTTGACAAAGAAGTCATTGGTCAGCGTCTCGGGCCGGCTGGTAAAGACGCCGTGTTTGGTCTGCCCGAAGTTGGCATTCAGAGCGCGCATGCCGCCGATGAGAACGGTCATTTCCGGTGCTGTCAGCGTCAGCAATTGCGCCCGATCCAGCAGCAACTCCTCAGCCGACAACTGCTGCCCGCTGCGGAGATAGTTGCGAAACCCGTCCGCCACCGGTTCCATTACCGCGAAGGAGTGCACGTCGGTCTGCTCCTGCGAAGCGTCGGTGCGCCCCGGCAAGAAGGGAATCTTCACGTCGTGTCCAGCCCTTTTCGCCGCTTCCTTGACCGCTGCGCAGCCTCCCAGAACGATCAGGTCGGCAAGCGAGACCATCTTCCCCTTGTTGCCATTGGACTGCGCGCTATTGAACTCCCTTTGAATCGCCTCGAGCTTCTGCAGCACTTTTGCCAGCTCCGCGGACTGGTTCACTTCCCAATCCCTTTGCGGCGCCAGGCGAATGCGCGCCCCATTGGCTCCGCCGCGCTTGTCGGAGCCGCGGAACGACGACGCCGATGCCCACGCAGTCATAACCAATTGGGAGATCGACAGTCCGGAATTGAGGATCTTCGCCTTCAGAGCGGCAACATCCTGCTCCCCGATCAATTTATGATCCACTGCGGGAACAGGGTCCTGCCATACGAGGGGCTCCTTCGGAACAAGCGGGCCAAGATAGCGCGAGATCGGCCCCATATCTCGGTGCGTCAGCTTGAACCAGGCCCGGGCAAACGCGTCTGCGAACTGCTCCGGATGCTCGTAGAACCGCCGTGAAATCTTTTCGTAAGCAGGATCGAAGCGCAACGCAAGGTCAGTAGTGAGCATGGAAGGCGCATGGCTCTTTGATGGATCGTGTGCATCGGGCACCGTCCCCTTGCCTGCACCGTTTTTCGGTGTCCACTGGTGCGCACCAGCCGGACTCTTGGTCAGTTCCCATTCGTAGCTGAACAGGTTGGTGAAGAAGTTGTTGCTCCACTTGGTAGGCGTGGTGGTCCAGGTGACTTCCAGGCCGCTGCCGATTGTGTCAGCACCAAAGCCCTTGCCGAATTTGTTCTTCCATCCGAGACCTTGCTCCTCCATGGCAGCGCCCTCTGGTTCCGAGCCTACATACTGAGCGGGAACGGCAGCCCCGTGAGTCTTGCCGAACGTATGACCGCCGGCAATGAGCGCAACAGTCTCCTCGTCATTCATTGCCATGCGAGCGAAAGTCTCTCGGATGTCCCGCGCTGCGGCAATAGGATCCGGCTTGCCATTCGGCCCTTCCGGATTAACGTAGATCAGACCCATTTGCACGGCCGCGAGCGGATTGGAAAGGTCACGGTCTCCGCTGTAACGCTCGTCCGCTAGCCAAGTGCCTTCAGGTCCCCAGAAAATTTCCTCTTCAGGCTCCCAGACATCCGCACGACCGCCGCCAAACCCGAATGTTTTGAAGCCCATCGACTCCAATGCAACGTTGCCGGCCAGAATCATCAGATCGGCCCAGGAGATCTTCCGCCCATACTTCTGCTTGATCGGCCAGAGCAATCGGCGGGCCTTGTCCAGGTTCACGTTGTCCGGCCAGCTATTGAGTGGTGCGAATCGCTGCTGACCGGATCCAGCCCCGCCGCGGCCGTCGCCGATGCGGTATGTTCCCGCGCTGTGCCACGCCATACGAATGAACAGTGGTCCATAGTGGCCAAAGTCGGCCGGCCACCATTCCTGTGAGTTGGTCATCAAGGACTGCAAATCCTTGATGACAGCATTCAGATCGAGCCTCTTGAACTCTTCCGCGTAGTTGAACTCCTTGCCCATGGGATCGGACAGCGGAGAATGCTGGTGCAGGACCTTTAAGATTCACCTGATTCGGCCACCAATCAACATTGGTGTGGGATTTGCGGGTGCCATGCCCCATTGGGCACTGCGCTTCGCGTAACGTGCTTTTGTCTTTAGCTTCGGGGGAAACACTCCCCGATGAAGATGCAAGCGTATTTTCCATATGTTTCCGTCCTTCGAGTCTTGATTGCGTACTGCGTGAAAAAACTATTTTTTCGCACGACAGCGGCGACAGAGGCCAAAGACCTCGATCAACGGCTGACTGAGATCAAAGCCGGCCGGCAACTGCCGGGAGAGTCGGTTGAAATCGATGAATTCCCCTTCGATGTCTTGCACCGATTTACAGCGGGAGCAGACCAGGTGATGATGAGGTTCGCGATTGCCGTCCACGCGCAAGGTCGAAGCATGAGGAGTCACCTCCCGCAGCAATCCACAATCGATGAAAAGCCGCAGGTTGTTGTAGACCGTGGCGAGAGAAATAGACGGAATGCGACGCCGGACGGCGGCGTAAATGGCCTCTGGCGAATGGTGCCCCTGGGAAGCAATGACGGCTTCGTACACCACCTGGCGCTGGTGCGTGACCGCCAACCCATGCTTCGACGCCAGCTCACGGAACTGTTCATGGCTAAGACGCATAATTATTGGATAAGAATCAGTATAAAACATCTGGAACCCTGTTTACCTAAAAACTCTTCTCTTTAGCATCTGAAGAGTCGCAATTGAGGGAGCGCGCCATTGGCGTGCAAACTCTGCGGGCGGCAAGTAGTTCAACGAACTGTGTGGCCGTTGTTCGCTGTAATCCCGCCGCCAAGTTTCGATCTTTCGTCGCGCGTCGCTTAAGCTGGTGAACCAGTTCGCGTTCAGACATTCGTTGGCGACTCCGCGTCCCTAAGGTGGTCCGCTGCCGAATTCACTTTTGGAAAAATTCGATTCGATCCAGATACCGTGTGTAAGTTCAGGTGGGATAAGAATGCTCTCTCCGTATGGTCCAGCGTAGGGAGGGAATCTCCGTTTTGTGTTTGCTTCAAGGAGACCACGTGCGGTTTGATACTGGCAACCTCGATGCTCACACCCATGATCCCCTCGGCACCTCGTTCCGCCAAGAAGGATGCGACCTTGCCTGTTGGCTCTTGCGGTTGGAGCAGCAGTATAGTTCCATCTCCGGCTTCGATCTCTGGACTTCTCGCCTCAAGCTGTGGCGCCGCTAACTTGCGGCCAGGACGGAATCCCATGCTTTCGTATTCCTTGATGGTTGCTTCGATGTCTCTAACTGCCATCCAGACTGATGAAAGCTTCTTGGCAGTGTTTGGGTGTGCTGTGCCTTGATATTGGATAAAGAAAATTCAGTAGCTCCTGTTGCAGGCGAAATCGATTTTTTGTATTTCCTATACATCAAGAAATGCGCCCGACAGGAAGTCGCTACGCAATTACGAAGTTAATCGCTCCTGGCGGATCGAACCCGGGATTCCAGTGTTACTCTGCAGTGTCTCCGTTGCGCAAATGTGGTTTCGTGATTATGACGAACGCCGATAGGGGCCTAAAACTCCTCACAAGGCTAACGCCAAGTGTCCTAGGCGGTAGCTGATTTCGGGGCTGGCCCTTGTTCCTGAGCTAGCGATAATTCTCTCTATTTCGCGGATGTCAAAGCTTTGACAATCATTCGCCGGAGGTATATAGAATTGGCACCTCGGGATTGAACTTCACATTTGCTTGGAGGAAGTCATGAGCCGTATTGTGCTGACAGTATGCGCGGTTCTCATCGGATCGTTGTTTGCGCTGGCGCAAGACAAGGCGCGAATCGTTACGCCCGCTGACGAGAAGTTCGGGCCGTTTCCTAATTTTCCTTCCTGCATGACGGGTGCCGTCCTGCACGGTGACCCCAGCAGTTCGAGTGGTGTCACTCTCATTGGCAAGGGCACAGCCGGATGTAAAATTCCGTGGCACTTTCACACACCGAACGAAGAAGTAGGCATCATCAGCGGCACGGCGAAGGTGCAGATGAAGAACGAGGCTGCAAAGACCCTAACGGCGGGGGGCTATGCTTACCTGCCTTCAAAACATCCACACGAATTCACGTGCGTCACCGCTTGCAAGTTGTTTGCTGGGGCAGACGGCGTGTTCGACATTCACTATGTTGACGCGAGCGGCAATGAGATTCCCTCAGACCAAGCACTAAAAAGCAAGAAGCACGGCACCCAAGCCAAACCCATGCCGAAGCAGTAGGTCGGGCGGGATTGCGGTGGGACAGGTGATTCGTTGACCTGAGATGTGACCTTGCGGCATCGCCCAAAATCTCCACTTAATGTCTATAGTTACAAAGTGCTGGAGCCTTCACGCTGCAACTCCAAGAGGATTCGTATCCCACGATAAAAGTTCTCTTTGCGATAAGCCGTCTCCCAGCGATCTAATACCGAGCGCAAATCGCGCTGGGCGTTGCGTATGGCAACTCTTGCCCTTGGTCTCCTGATCCGCAGACGTTTGAGAGAACGGAAACCCTCCGCAATCTCCGGCTCGATTCGTTTTCGCGAACCACGTGCATTTTTTATCCAGCGCGGCGGAATATTTGCTCGGAACTTCAGGTAGCCTTTAACGGCGGAACCTACGCTTGAGCTAAACAACCTTGCTTCTCTTGCCATAACCTGATCCTCCTACGCCTAGCGGCTTGCTGGCGGAACGATGCCGTTCATGCGGACGTACTCAACTAACTGCCCGTAGTGATCGGAATTGTGCCACAACGCCGAGTTCAGCACTTCAAGACGATTGTCGCCTGCGTAAGGGCCTCTCATGGGAGCCATTAGATTATCTAGTTTGCTCTTCGCGATCTCGCCGTCCATCATGCCAAACGATTCGTGTAGGTAAGCCAAAACAGTCAAACACAAATCGGAAACTGTCTCCGAAGCCTGCAGCCATAGTGATCACTTCGAGAATCCCTTGTTGTTCGCCGATTTTCGAGGTTGGACAGTACTGTAACCCGATGGCAAGGTAAACAGATCCGCTGCTTGCTGCCCTTCCTGAATATTGCGCAGCTCGGCGCAGGTACTGGCGCCTTCCCACTTGACCACGAACTTAAGCGCTGCGTCGATCCAAACGGCAGAAGTTGCGAAATCCGAGGCGTTCTTGTTCTTGTACTTCACAGTCGGACGGCCGCCCATCACCTCGTAACCCACTTTTTCGCACGAAATCTGCTGGCCTGCTGCCATTTGCCACTCGGGACACGCGTTCTCTACATCTTTAACTGGAAAATATTCCGAGAGGCCTCGAGCCAGCGGCTCATACTCCTTCTTCGACGGGAACACCGCGTATGCACTCTCCTCTTCTCTGTTTACCAGGAGAATCGTACCGATAAGGCCGTGCGTCTCCAATCGCATTTTGCCGTTGTTCACGTAGAGCTTGGACGGACTGTGGCCTGTTACATCAGTGGCGCGGGACAGTACATCCGAGCTGGACGCTGGCAGATACACCACATCGGCAGAAAAGTCTTGGGCGCGACCAAAAACGGGAATCAGGGTGACTGCCAGTATCACTGCAAGCCGGGTTGCCGAGATCATCACACTTAGCTCCTTCCGTTAACTGACGAATAAATTCCCCATCGGCTCTGAACGACGGAGGCAAGCAGCGGGGGATGATGATGGATGCCGCGCAGCGGCAGAACTGCGTTATTGTGGAGTGGCTGCTTTGAGCCAATCCTGCACACTCGTCTTCGATCCCGGGGGAGTTGCTCTGCGAATCACCATGAGATCGTATTTCTTCCTTTGCTCCTGGTTAAGTACAGCACGGATACGGTTCACGGTCTTGTCCTGAATGGCACGGAAGCGGTCGATCTGAGCGCTCCCGCGGGCTACCGGAGTGAAGCGCATCTGCAACACTTCTTGTTGTCGTTGCTCGAGGATCTTCTGAAGGGCCATTTGCTGCGTCTCGTCAAGTTCCAAGTACCTCGCCAATACTTTGCCCCGTTCATCAGGACTCAGCCTCTGATGGCTGGGAATCACCCTTTGTGGCGCTCGCGCGCTGTCCGCTACCTGCGCGGAAATGCTTGCACTTAACAAGAACAGCGGCAGCAAGGAGCCTAGCTTTACGAAAATTCTGCAGATTGCAGCGACCGTACACTCGTAAGATTTTCATTCCACGGTTAGCCCATTCGCTTGGAAACTGCCAATCAACACATTCACACGGTCCCCGCGCTTGACCACTCGACCCTTGTTCGAGAATGCCATCCAATACACCTTACCCGGTTCAGGAGGGCTGCTCTGGCGTAACTTACCTACTTTCTCCAGAGAAGGGATTACGAGTTTCACCCCAGCCTTCGGGTCGACCAAAGAGGGCTCATTTTTCTTGTCATTCAGAGGCCGAGCTTTTTCCGGGTCGAGCACGCGGTAGGCAAAACGAATGATTTCGCCGGATTCGGCCGACCTTACGTTAAGAGAATCGACCCCCCACCTGAGTGTGTAATACTCGCGCGCCTTCGGGGTCATCCGATTTTGCCCATTGCTCCGGGCATGTGCTGCGTATGGAGACTTCACCCCTCCCGGAACCGCAACTTCCGGTTTGCCCGGAGATGACTGTGCAGAAGCATCCAAATAGCTCATGCCGCCCGTAAGCACCGCGGCAAACAATATCAACTTGCCCCTTGTATTAGTCCTGTACATCTGTTCACCCATGCATCGAGGTTCGGGGGACCACCCAGGTTCCGGGAATTGGCAAGTTCTCCAATCCCGAAACCTGGTTCTATTTCGCCACCCACTATTGCCCAGCCAGCGCCAGCAGACCGGACGTGGTGCCATTGTTGGCAACGGTCAAGGCTCCCAGGTTCGGTAAGAACGGCCGAGTACCTGGCGTTGCATATCTGACGCTGACGGTGCACGTTCCACCGGCGGCCAGCGGCGTCGTGAACGAACACGTCGTTCCCGTCACGCTAAAGCGCGCGCTATTCGCCGTGATGCTCTCGCCCGTGACTTGCAGCGGCGCCGTACCCGTGTTCGTCATGGTCACAACGCTTGTCACCGCAGTCCGTGACGCTGGCACGTTAAAGGTAAGGGTCCGGACGCCGAGGAAAGTCGCGAGCGTCCCATTCGTCGCGGAGGTAAATGTCAGCGTTCCTGCGTTCACCGTGAAGTTCACCGTGTTGCTGGTTCCACCCGGCGTCGCTACGCTGACCGTTCTGGTCGAGACAGTGGCGCTCCCGGAGATCGTGAAGGTCGCCGTCACCGTCGTGGAATTGACTACAGTAATGTTGCTTACGCCAATGCCCGTGCCCGACACAGTTACGGCCGACGTGCCGCTGAGATTGGTGCCGCTCAGCGTCACTGGGACAACTGTACCCCGCTGACCCGTATTGGGAGTGATTGAGGTTAGGTTCGGCACCGGAACCGCAGGGCCCTGCAACTCGACCGCGCCCACGTCAAAGGCGGAGTGATTGGATGGACTCGGCCGCGGATTTCCGAAGAAGTCCGTAGCCGGATGCGGCTGCGAAACAGGGATGGCGTCAATCGCCGGTGAGCCAAGCGCTGGTGCATAGTTGCCGAGCGACCCGCCGTTCGGCGCCATCGGGCTAGTCATTGCCAGAGGGCCCCACTTCATGTTGACCCAGTTGTTACCCTCATCCACCGTTGCGCCCGGCAGGAGGCTGAAGACAGGCACCGGCACCGTTCCTTCGTTTGTGCCTGGAGGTACCTGGTAGCCGCCGCTGGCAAATTCCGGCGGCATGCGCGATCCGTTGCAGTACTGGCTGACAAGTCCCAGAGCGCTCGGCGCAATGTTATGCGCAGGGTAGCCGGTGATGTCAGTCAACACTGAATACTGCGGCGAGAGCGTGAACCCGGAACTGTGGTTCGTCGGCGCTGTGTCGCCACGAACGCCAATATCCCAATAAGTCGCTCCAGCAACGCAGGCGCCGGTGCCTCCGGTGATGATCGTGCCGTTCAGGCTAGCTGCCGTCGACGGCGTGCTCGGCTGGTTCAACGTGGGATGCAGCGTCACGAGAGACTGCTGGTAGTCCGTACCTCCAGTCGTGGTGCCACCGACCTCGAGATGGAACGCACGGTTTTGCCAGAAGATATTGTTGGACAGTAGGGGATACGATACTCCCCGGCAGCTTCCGTTCAGGAGAGTTCCGCTGGCGTGGCCGGAGGGACATCTCACCGTGCTTGGAAGAAGCGTGGTCAGCTGCGGGCTGTTCGGCGATGCCGAAAGCCCAGCGGGTTGCGGAGCCGAAGCAGTGCAGGCCCCATTGGCACTGTTTACGCATGTACCTGGCGGTGGAGACTGGTCACTGGACAAGCCCGCAAAGTAAGCGTTGAACAGAGTTCCCGCCGATGCCGTCGTGTCGTTGGACGCGACCGTGTTGTTGGTGAAATTCACCGCCAGAGAGTCGAGCAGACCTACTCCGCCGCCGTCCCAGCCGGCCACGTTGTTGACGATGATGTTGTTGGTTACGTTGACGGAATACCAGTTTTGCGGACTGTTGGGGAAGCGCGTCACCTCCGTGCCATTGACGGCTTGGAAGCGAATGCCGCCGCCCGAACCACTTTCCGCCGCATTGCCAAGAAACACGTTGGCATTGATGTTCAGGCCGGGACCCGAGCCATCGCTCAACCCCGGCACGCAATCCACATCGTGAAGTGGTACCGCATTCAACGGCAACGCCGTTTTCAATCGTCATTGCCATCAGGGGCCGGGCCCATGACTACGAGTCCGCCGCCGCTGGTAGGAACGGTCGGGTTCGTACTCTGGTTGAACAGAATTGAGTTATTGGAGATGTCGCCGTTATAGCTGAATCCAAGATGAGCGATGCCTCCGCCGTCACCGCTGCTCATGTTTCCGCAAATCCAGTTGTAATTCAGCTTGTAGTAGTCGGAACCGATGCAGAAAGTAACCCCGCCACCTCCAGAGGGCGTGGACGTAAACAGTTCATCGCCGGTGGAAGAGTTTAAGGTCACCATGTTGTGGTGAACATTTGTGTGGGTGTTGAAGCAGTAGGGCAATTGGGTGCCGTTCGGACCACCCGACTGACAGGAGCCAGGAGCCGGATTATTGGCCTCACCTTGGAAATAACCGTCGCCGAATTCTCCTTGCCCGATTTCTATGCCGCCCGACAGGGTTCCGCTGTTGTTGCGCACTCGATTGTTGGAAATTTCGATGTTGTGTCCCCAGCCGTGAACGAGAATGCCGCCACCGCCCTGGGAGCTGTTAGTGATAAGGAAACCATCGATGCGCGACGGGTTACACTGGAAATTACTCGGGAACGGATTGGCAACGAACCTCCGCTCGCCGGGTCTGTTCCTCCCGCAATCGTTGGCTGTAAGGAGAGCTGTGCCAGTCGGATATCCGGCTTCGGCTCCAACCCCAAACCAATCGGTCCCGGCGGGAACTCGCACTCCTTTGGCGAGTACGGTAATTCCAGCGCCTTCATACGATCCCATCAAAGTGGGCTCTTGCAGCATTTCCGCAAGATTGCCGTTCACAGTGGTGTCCCAACCGAGAATGCCTTCGAATGGGATTCGATCCACCTGCGGTACGTTGGGAATGGCCGTGAAGTAGTTCCAGCCGGTACCCGGACAAGCCAATCCACCGTTCGCCGGATCCGTCGAATCGTAAGGATTGTTTCCGCCGTTAGGACCATTGCCAGTGTACGGTTGTCCATTGAGGGCCAATCCAAACAGGCAGCTTACCTGATGTCTCCAGGGATCGATTACTCCGGCCGGCTGTGTGTCGCCGTTGATGACCGTGGATGCCGCGCCGACACCTTGCAGCCGAACCGGCTTCCACATAAGCAACAGCTCTTTGTACGTCCCCGCAGGAACAATGATCATGTCACCCGGAGCAGCAGCGTCGATCGCGGACTGAATCGTTTGTCCAGCCGTCAGCACGGTCGGTGTCTTGCCCCCGATTGTGACCGTCACGGTGTCAATCGATTGTTTGCCAGCGGCAGTTGTGATGAGCAATTCACCACAACGCGCGTTACTCGTGCCGTCCGGCATATATTGCTCCTGCTGTTGCAGGGAGCATTGCGGCACACCTCCGGGTACGGTAACTTGGATATGAGTGTCATCCCAGCTCAGAATCTGGGCCGCGGTCAGCTTGACGCCGCCGATTGACACCGATCCCCTTGAGTTACCGAACCCATAGTGGCGCATGATGGTCTTCTGATTAAAAGGCGCCGTGGAGGCCACAGGGCCCGAATAACCATAGTTATTCACGGCCTGGTTACCCAGGGCGGTGATCGTAAGCGTATGACCCGCGCCGCTGTCACTCACCCATGGCCCGGATATATCGGAGCTCGTCACGCTCGCGATCGCAGGAGTGCCATCCGGGTAGTCGCAGTCGGGATGGTTATAACCCTCCGCGAATGCAGTGTTGGGGATGACGGGCGTGTCTAAATACCCCGTTTCCCCGGGCATCATCGGCCACTCGTAGCAGAACTGGCTATAGCTGTCCTGGTAGAGCGGATCTGGCGCCGCATCAGTTCCCCGGTCGTTCATGCACATCACGAACATCTGAGGCACATAGCCGCTCGGATCGGGCGGGTTCACGCCCCAGCTCGAGTAAGTTAGGCCATTGAAGATTCCCCACTGATCGGCGTATACGCGGGAGACTTCGTTTCCAGCCCAATCCTTGACGGAAACTGGAAGATAAGGTGGCTCGAACTTCTCCCCGAACGCGGGCGAAAAGGGGTCGAATTCCGAGGTGAAATCGTCCGTGATGATGCCGGTGTAATGACCGGCGACATGCGTCGAAGTAAATACATAGAACTTCGCCAACACTGACATCTGGTCTTCCAGGGTCACTTCTTTGCGGTCGCAAAGAGGCCGGGTCGCACCAGCAAACGGAGCGTTCTGCCCCGATCCTGGGAACAGGCTCATGTAGTCTGGAACAATCCGCTGGGTGCCAACGCAAGGCCAGAATACTTCGACGCTTCCTGTGTCACCTTCGTGCCGCGGCTGTGCGCCCTCGTCCGTAGTCGGCATCAGCGGATTGTTGGCGTTATAGAAGAGTTGACGGCGGCCTGATCCGGCATGATGAAGATGTTGCCGAAACCCGCGAACTGCTGCGTAACCGGCGCCTCGTAAGCGTCGCCCATCAGGATGTTCTTGTCCTCTTCCTTCACCAGTTCATAGCCGGGAGGAACAATCATCTCGACCACGTACTTGCCGGCTGGCAGCATCGGTTGTCCGTAGTCCCAATCTGTCGCTGCGGCAGCGGTATTTGCCGTGCACACTGTGCAGTTTGTCCCGGTGGGCTTTCCGGTCTGAGGATTTCTCGCCGTGATGCTCGGGAACTGATACATACCGTTGTATGGAGCGGGTTGGAGCTGGTTCCAGTTGTGCATGCCGTCGTAACACTTATATTGGGAGTGATACGGCAACGCTGTTCCCAGGTTCAAGAGTTCCGGCTGGTCGAACAGGGTGAAATAGAACGGATCGGAGGTGGACTGGCCCGGGCAGTTCATGTTGGGTTTGCCATCGGACCGGAAGCCCTTGCGCCCATTCGTCCCAACTGCTGGTCTGAGTGGTGTCAACCAGTTTCAGCGAGGTGCTCCCGTCCGGAGCCGTTCCTTCCACGTAAAGGTTGACGGTGACATTGGGGACCAATGGCTCCCAGCTCAGTTGGAGCAGCAACGCAGGATCATCGAATGGCCGCGTTGAGGCGTACACCACGTGACCCCGGATGCCACCGTTTTCTCCCGGTGCAAAGGGCTTTTTACCGAATTCCAGGAACCCGGCCTGTCCTAAGAAACCTTGCCAGCCGTAGCTCTGAACCCATGGAGCATCAATTCGCCCCGTGGAGAGATTGCTCGCAGCGCTGCTTCCGGGACCATTTGCGATGGAGAAACCTGTGCAGTCCGCGTTATCGCAATAAACCGAACCCGGTACTCGCAAGTCGGTGGGTAATGAGTTGTCTTCTTTAGTTCGGGCCAGGAACTTGCCGATCGTGGAATTCCCGCACGCCGGAATGCCAGGTTTCCGCAAGCCGGTGACCCGTCCACCGGCCCACCCGCGTCGTAGACCACATGCGTGCCGGTATTTTTGTAGCGGGTCGAATCCGTTTCCACAACATACCAGTTGAATATCGGGAACACCTCGTTGAAGCCGGCAAAACCGCTCAAGTCAGTGGTGTTGAAGTTTGAGTAGCTCCCGTCACGGTACCGGATGTTGGTGGGCACGAAGGTGAGCCCAGGCTCGTTATCCTCTGAGATTCCGTCGCCATTCTGGTCAAAGAATGTTCGCGTGTAGAGGTTCTGCCTCCACTGATGGATCGCAACGTCTCCCATGTTGACAACCGGAGCGTCAACCCGGACCGGCGTCGTATAGCCGTCCAGAATCAGATCGGTCCACTGGTCGAAGACGGTAATTCTCCAATCGCCGCCGGGCATGTTCGTGAACGTGAACGTCCCATCGTCGGCAGTCCTGGCAAACGCGAAATCCGCTCCGTCTGGACTTCCCAAGCTCACGTAAGTCTGGGTGAACGCATAGGCATCACTGGTCGAGGTGCTGTAAAGCCGCTCGTCCGGGGTACGGCTCATGTGCGCCAGTGTTACTTTGCCCGTCACCGTATGAGTGCAATCCGTACGGTTCGCACAGACTCCCGGCTTTCGATTGTTGATGATCGCGGGATTGGCAAAGCCGATCGCCACGTGGAAGCCGGCCGGCCCATATTCCTGGAAATAGCTCGGCTCACTGGCCTTGAGGAAGGCATCATGGGCGAAGCCACCATCCAGGGTGTTCGTCTGCAGCCATTCTTCACCGCGCGCGATGCGGTCGGCTCCCGGATGCGCTTCTACTCCATAAAAACCCGGCGGCAAGTTGCGAACGACCACCTGGCCAGCCAGGGGGGACAGAGTCTTGCCATCCGCTTCGTATTTCGGACAAACAGTGATTGTGCCCGTGATGCCCGTCGCACTTGTGGCGCCGTCCGATCCTATTCGCGAGTTCGCAGAAATCGGGCAGGCGTCCTTTCCGGTTGCAGGGTCTATGGTTCCCGCCAATGCGTTCGCCACAGGCTGGTTGAACATGTCGTAGGTCATCTGTCCGGCGGGATCGCCAAACTGGCCAACGTTGTCATAGATCACAACGTTGAAGCCTCCTAGCCCTGGCTCGTTGGGCGCCAGAACGTCCACACCTCCGCCGGTGTCATCCTCGCCGTTCATGGGGAAGTCGTCTTCGAACACAAACGCGGAAACAGTTGCGGTCGGGAGCGGCATGGGCTCGACGAAGACCTTCACGGGTTGCCAAGCACCATTCTTATAGAACACTGGCGCACCACCCATAGCGTGGCCGGGGTCCATCGCGTCGCCCGGCAAGACGGAGATGTAGTAGCGCTTGGCCGGATCCAGAACCACCTCGCTGGGCAGTACGGCTGGCTTGCGCGAAGCGTCGGTCCGGCAGATGCCGTTGCCCACGTCACAAGATGCCAAGACACCTAAGACGCTTTGTCCGCTTTCGCAGGAGTTATTTCCCGTGCAGCCCTGCGCGACGACTGGCATATGACTGGTGTGGAAGTTTGTTCCATAGGATGGCACAATTCCGGTGCCACTCCCGGGGCAACCCGCCGGCGCTGGGTTAGTGGAGCAGTTGGGGTCTTGATACCACGTCCGATCTTCTTCAACGATCCAGCGATAATCTTGGGGATCGAGAGCGGCTTTTGTTTTGCCGTCCACCAACGTCACCTGGATACCGCTCGGCGTTGGGAATGTCAGGGTCACGGTCGCCATGGCCGCGCTGTCCGTACCCTGGGAGTTCTTTGCCTTGTAGCTGAAACTGTACGTGCCGGGAGCGGGGACACTCGCGGTGAATCCGCCATCCGAACCTACTGAAACTGTACCCCCACCTGCGAGGGCTATCGTTAAGGGCGTTGTTGGGCTCGCTCCGCTCACTGTCAGCGGATAACCAGCAGCGTCACTGTCATTGAACAGAACGCCGGGGGATTTAATCGTCAGGCTCCTGCCCAGGTTCGAAGAATATGCATCGGGATTAACCGTGATGCCTGAACCGGCCTCAAGGGCGGCGGCATTCAGAGTCACGGTGGCGCAAGCGGGACCTGACGTTGCACCATTGCCGCAGTACGTAAAGCTGGTGGGCGTACCTCCCGTATAGACGAATGTTCCGTTTGTATTCAAAGTCAGCCCAGCGGGCGTCGCGCCTGACACCTTGACGCCGAGCACGTTCACGTCGTTGGCGATCACGCCCTTCGCGGGATCAGAAACTGTGAGAGTTTTTCCCGAAATGACGGAATTGTAGACATCGGGGTTGGCAACGGCAGCTGCCGCGGGTGAAGCCGGGACCGTACCACCGTTAATTCCGAGGTAAGCAATCATTCCAGCATCGCGAGCGGTCGCATTACCAGACAGGCCCAAAGCGCGATCAAAAATCGGGAGGGCATCTGCAGTGGTGGCGCTCCCGGTCGCTACTGGCACATTCACCATTACGTCGTAGGTCTTACCCGGAGCCATGAATACTTCGCTCTGGACGCGGCGCACGCCCGGCAGAACGTTTCCGTCTTCCGCGATCAGAGAGAAGCCGGAGGCCGACGGGGTTGCGGTTCCGGTTTGTGCTCCCACAATCGACGGAATATGCATGCGCAATCCGGCGTTGACCATGCGGACCAGAGCCGTTTTTCCAGCGGGCGCGGGCACTACTGCCGGGCTCGAAGAGAACAGCGAGGCAGCTGGGTTGGTGCGATCGAAAGCAACACCATTGATCAGGTAATACCGTGGCGAATAGTTCACTGCCGGCGGGTAGCAGGTCTGGTAATCCGATGATGTTGGATTGCCGCAATGTCCTGGCTGCCCCGACCATACCTTCGTCTCACTGAATCCGATTGTGTTGACTGCGGCGTTTACCGCATTGTTTTGGACTGGATCGATTTCACTGAAGAGCAGCTTCACATCAGCGTTGTAGGTCACTCCCTGGTATGCGGTGAATGCAGACAGCGCATTCCCCGGCGCTGACGTGACCACCACCATTCCATACAACCCCATCGGCCCCTGGATCGAAGGATGCGTACCGGACTCCAGCAGGTACGTGCCTTCCCGCGGTGTTGTCCAGTTCAAGCTGGTGGTGCCGCCCGCCGCTACTTCGGTCGCGAACGACTGCACCCGGGGTCCCTGCTTTGGAGGCGTATTCGCTCCGTCAGCGGTGTCACTACTCGAGGCGGGCCATGTAAGGGTCTGCGCAGGATGCTCAGGACTCTCTGTCGAGGTTGCATTCCTACCCAAACCGCCGCCCAACTGGCCGACAATCGTCAGTGACGTCGGGATGGAGTTCTTAGTTGAGTCGGGGAGAGTGAAAGACAGATTGTTCGTTAAATTAATGCGCAGGTCCTGTCCCGTGGGAACCGTGATCACCACTGGGGACCAACCGGCAGCCGACGGATTCAGCTTCGAGCAAATCGCCGTGGAGCCGGCAATGGGAGTGCCGCACGAGTATCCCCACATCGGCACCGATGAGCCGTCAGGCATGGTGATCGAAGCGGGTCCCGCAGTAAGGTTCACTTGCTGCTGTGCAACAGCCCAACTGGCTTCAAGGAGGAGGATACATACAGCCAGTAACACTGTTCTAATAACTATGTTGGAATGGGTAAATCGCATGTCTATCTCCTCAGTATCCTCGAGTAACTAGTTGGACTCGTCGATCAAGAACTCCCGGGAATCGACTAACATCATCATCAACATGCCACCGGGAAATATATTGTTGGTTGTAATCTCCCGCTCATTGTGCGAGTGCCACATGAAAGCAAAACCGGCCTCCTCCGTGGGAGAATTTCCGATAGTTCCCGAGGGCGGAGTCGTACCGGTGGGCCCCACCGCACGCACTGTCGCATCCGGCCCAAGGTACGCACTGCCGCCGAACCAGGCTCCGTTGACGAGAATGTTCGGATCGGGCAAAGTTGCCGGTCCTCCACCCGCAACATCGCCAAAGGGCGCGGTCTCCAGTGGCTTGTTGTGGTCCTGGCACCACTCGAAGTAGTTGACCGCTGCCGGATCTCCTGTGTTGTAGCCATTCGCATCTCGGGTGCAGCTCAGTTTTGCCAAAGGGTCTCCGGATACCGGCTTGTGGCCGTATGGATCCCAGTTCAAGCCCTTTCCAGTCCAGTAATAGATTCCATCAATCGTCTGGCCCGGAGTTGTGGTGGTCGTGAACAGCAGTGGACCTGCGAGTTTGGGATCAGCCGGATCGGACGTGCTGAGAATTAAATTGCCATCCCGCGCGAGCACGCGGACGTGGTTGCCATGCTCATGGAAGGGATGTTGCCAGCGTCCCTGACCGACGATGCGCAGCAACACCAACTCGCCTGGGTGCATGTGAGGATTGCCGTTATACGGCTGGTGCGGGTATTGAGGAGCATAGTTGGGGTCCATGTCGTCGGGCATGGAGCGGCCATTAATCATGAAATAGGCGGCAACATAAGGTTCAGTGGCGACCGTCATGCACCCGGTGCACGTTCGCGAAGATTGCTGCTCGGCCTCGCGATGAATCCTGGGGTCCATCTCGGAAAACTGGAACATGTATTCGCGGTCATAGCAGGTGGAAGGGTGATCGTAGGCGGCAGCGGCAAGGCGAAAGTCGGATTCCCCCCAATGCGACCGGGCTGCGGCGTTGCCCCCAGGGTTCGCAAGAGGAAGCCCGCTGGTGCACGTGGCGGCTATATGGGCAGGAAGCACAACTATCGCACCGTACAGCCCCATTTCCATCTGCAGGTCGCCTTGCGTTCCGCTGTAATAAGAGCGTGTGCCCGGCGTGGTTGCCGTGAAGGTATAAGTGACGGATCCACCTGGAACGGCCTCGCACGTCAATAATCCCTGCTGTCCGACGGGTGTTGCGTCTTTGCAACTAGTCGATACGTTGAAGCCAGGGAACAAGATCGAGGTGTTTCCTGCAGGGTTCGGTAGATTGTTGGTCAAATTGACCACAACGGTTTGTCCCTCGGTCACGATCAAGGTCGGTCCGGGCACTTGCATGTCTTTGCAGAAAGCTCCCGTCACCGCCGCGGGCGCGAACCCACCGGGTGCACCGTTGCAGCCGTATCCCCATGAGTAAACTGCGGAACCGTCGGGCTGGCTCAGGTATTCAGCGCGCGCCGTCAGGTTGAAATTCGGCCCCGTAACTCCTGGAACGGCAGCGAAGGCCGCCGGCGCAAGCAACAATGTCGCCAGGATGATCGTGAGGAGCAATTGCGTTTGTGAGATTGCCTTGTTCATGTTTATGACTCTCATTTGCTGCGCTCCTAATTGATCCGAACTTCCGTCATCAGACCGCCGAAATTCTCGGCATCGTTTGAGAGGTGATCAAGATTCGGGGTGTAGAGGTAGTACACGTCGCCTGCGTGATACTTTGAGGTATCACTCGCATCCAGGATCACGTCGAGGGACTCACCGCCAGCAAGCGTGATTGAATTGGCCTTGTAGTAGAGATTGTTGCCGGCCTGATCGCGCAGCAGCTTGGCATTCAAGGCGATCACCTGCATGGGAATCCCGAGGGAGGCCAGCGTTTGATATTCCGTGACGTCCAGGTCAGAAATCCGCAGCAATGCTCGTCCGCCGGCAGGAATGTTGATGATCGAGGGCAGCGGCTGCGAGAAGTGCATAACGCCGTCGGTGGACTGAGTGGCAAGAGGACCGGGCGTCACGGTATCCGGATAGCTACGCCCATTAAGCAGAAAATACTTGTCCTTCATATCGGCGAAGGCTTCGGGGTTGAAGGTCATGCCGACAAAGTGGAAGTTCGGGTCGAATCCGTGGATCTGCAGCGGATATTCAACGTCGTACTGCGTGCTGCCATCGCCGTCGTTGTAGGCGTACTTCTTTGATCCATCGTTGCTCGCGCCGGTGTCCGCAGGGGGTAACGGGTTGCTGCACAGGATGTCGCTGGAATCACATTTAGTCCGCAGATCACCCTGCTGTGCCGACAGCCCAGCGTACAGATCTCCCCTCCAGCGGTTCTGCCGGGGTCGTACATAAATCTGTCCCACCATGCCCATCTGCAGGTGCTCGGGAGGAGTAATGTGGCAATGCCAAAAGTAAGTGCCGGCATCGGGCGCTAAATAGTAGTAAGTGAAGCTGCCACCGATATTGATTGCGACCGAGGCATCCGGAACGCCGTCATAAAAAGCGGAGGCGTTGGGATATCCATGGAAGTGAACGGTGTGCTGCTCAAATAAGTCGGGCCGCATCACCATGCCGACGTTTGTAAGAGTCAGGAAGAACTCGTCATCTTCGTCAATCGCCATTAGTGGTGCGGGTATATTGCCGTTCATTACGCCGACATCCATAATCTGGCGCGGGTCGACGTGACCATCCAAGCATGGCGCGGTGCAGAGGCCACCTGCGATTGCATCGGCATCAGGAGCCAGTCCAACGGCTCCGTTGTATGAGAGCGCACTCGTCGGCAGTGGAAATCCTGGCCAGGTACCGGGCACAATACCGTTGGCGGTTGCAGGGTCGCCCGGCTTGAGTCCAAGCGTTGCCGTGTTAAACACGTTCGGAAACTGAGTGCCAGGCTTGCCATCCGCCATGTCTTTCAATCCCGACAAAGGCCCGAAGGCGAATAGATACGTCTGGGTACCATCGGCCATCGTCGCGAAACCATCCCCGCCCGAGATCTGCTGGCATTTAATGGCACCATTCACGTTCGTGGTTGGCGCGAAGAATCCCTGAGCATTGAGCGCAAGGTCCGTCGGTCCAGTGTAGGTAGGTTCCGAATTGTTATCGTGCAGCGTCGCAGGGTGAGTAACGGTCGTAGTGGGACACTGGACCTGGAATGATTGAGCACTTGCCGTAAGGCTGGCAACACACATCAACGCTACCGAGAAGCACAGCCTGCTGATGTTCCTATTCGCCATACGTCCTCACTTCTTCTCCGCCACAGGCGGCGTGACATTGATCCCTTGAAAATTCAAGGAAAGCTGAAGTACTTCGATCATTTCGGATCGATTCGTAGGGGGGAGGGGTTACTAAGCCTTACGCGATAGAGGACGAAACCAAACTGCGACTGCGGATCTGTTCATAGACAACTCGCCGGGCCCGATGCGTGATTCCCATATAGCCCGGCCCCATGAAGCACGTACGACCGGCAGAGGAATGGCACTGGGGACATTCGATCGACAGCTCGGGATACCCCACCGCAAGCCGTCTGCGCGCCTGCTTTGAATTGATCTGACGGTGTCCGTCGGGATGGATAATCATTGTCCTCACTCGTAGTCTGCGCCGGTTAGCGCAATCATTTCTCCGCCTTTTCGAGCGCGAAGTGACGTGAGGGTATGAGTTTTCGTGGGGTGTATGTTTGCGCGGCGTCAACTAAGCGGCGCGTTGCACAACATTTGATCTCATTAACATGTATCTATATCACGCGCACTCCCATTAACATATGACGGTATTATTAGAAAGGAGGACAGCACTAACCACGCGACATATAAACAACTTATCTATACTTAGCGATAAGTACAGCGGACAATAGTTGTTATTAAAACTTAACAACTCGCTCTTATCTGTAATAGTCAAGAGCGTTGACTGAGCCGGATTCTTGTTGAATTGCAGGAAGGGATTGACTGCTCCGGATGGAGCACGACTAGCAACTAGGCCGCTAATGACATCGTGCAGGCTATCAGAAGAGAGTTAAGCATTCAGGCTGGCGAATACTCTGAACGATTCTAGGCTTTGAATTTATAACCGTGTCCCGTGACGGTACTGATTAGCACCGGTCGACTGGGATTATCTTCAAGTTTTTGGCGCAGAGCGAAGATGTGCACATCCACCGTACGACTATAGGTACTCTCATTGTATCCCCACACTGCCCGCAACAGCTCCGCCCGTGATACGGTTTGCCCGGGCCGCTCCATAAGATAATGCAGCAGGTCGAACTCCTGGCCTGAGAGGTACACGACTTTCCCATCCCGAGTTACTTCTTGTCGAGGAACGTCCACACGGAGCGATCCAAATTGATGAACTCGGGCACCCGTCTGTAGCGGTTTGCGGCGCAGGAGGGCTTCGATGCGGACAGTTAATTCGTCCGCTTCAAACGGTTTAGTCAAATAGTCGTCGCCGCCCAGCTTGAGCCCAACAACTTTATCCACCACGCTGCTGCGCGCCGTTAGAAAGAGGATGGGCGTCGCCAAACCCGATTGCCGGATGTCGCGGCAAAGGTCAAATCCGCTTCGGTACGGCAACATGACATCGATAATGAACAGATCAAATGGCGATCCATTGATCTTGTCCATTCCCTCTTCGGCATCCTTTGCTATGTCGACTACGTATCTTTCGCCACGCAGACGGTCGCCCAGGGTGGTGATCAGATTTTCATCATCCTCTACCAATAAAATCTTTTCCTTCATATCGACGCTATTGCCTCCGCTGCTTTTCCACGAGTAGTTGATTGCGCCTTGCGTGTCACTCTTAAATGCAATGTGAAGACACTCCCTTTCCCTTTTTGGCTTTTCACCGATAGTTTGCCCCCGATGGCGTTCATGATCTGGTGTGCGACCGCGAGGCCGAGACCGCTACCGTGAATTTGCGCAGCTACCACACGCGCACCACGATAAAAAGGATCAAAGATGTGTTCTAGTTCGTCATGGTCAACCCCGATTCCGTGGTCCGCGATACTGATGGCAACTTCCTTCCCCCAATTCGTCAACTCATCAACCTCCACTCGGATGCCAATCCATCGGGCATCCCCGCCGTACTTAGCAGCGTTCTCAAGCAGGTTCCTTATGCAGCGAAGCACACCTTTGTTATCGCCTAAAGCCGCGGGAATTTCTTCTGGGACGTCAACTTCCACGGTAAATCCTTGCTGTTCAAGGATCGGCAAAGTTGTTTTTTGGAGCGTTTTTAGAATGCCTTCAACTTCGAAGGGTTCTATGACGTACTCTTTCTTGCCATCTTTCATGGCTGCGAATAACAAAATCTGATCCACAAGATCGATTAACTGCCGAGACTGATTCGTAATGATTGATCCATATCGTCGCATATCGGGCGCAAAGCCATCTGCAATGTTCTGTCCAGCTGAAAGCATCGCTGCCAACGGAGTCCGTAGCTCATGAGAAATCGACGTCACAAAATCCATTTGTAAGGCAGCTACAGCGCGTACGCGCTGGGTTGCAATCACGAGCAAAAACATACTGGTCGCGAGCAGAAGTAGGACTGCTCCGCCAACGATGAGATTTCCGCGCCAGACTCTTGTTATGGAGGCTTGTAGCGGCGCGGTACGATGCTGGAGAAAAAGCATCCACAGGGCACCTTCAGACGTTCGTTGAATGACAGGAAACCAGACCGGGCCAGAAAAGCTGTGCCATTCCTCACCGCGCAAGGATTCTTTGTTCTTCACGCTCTGCCAAAAACTTCCCTCCATACTTTCGGGCGGAGGCCCAAAGATATTCATGACGGAATCCGAGTTGCTCACATCAGCGATTCCAAAACCCGGGTCTGACGAATAGAGAAGGCGTGACGTCTTGCCAACGGACACTACCGCCAGCTTATATTCCAGTCCTTGTCCCGCTCCGAAGTAGCGTTGAGCCAATTCGGGAAATACCCTTTGCTCGATCGTGCGTCGGTTCAGAACAATCACGAACCAATCGACCGGATCACGCGTACCAGACGATTTCTGCCCATGGTGCACGATCGGGTGGACTATGGCCGGAATGCTCTCGTCGAATTGCCAGCCCGTAATCGCCGTGCTTCGCAACTTGTGAGCCAAAGAAGATCCCGGTTCGGCGTTCGGGTCGGCATTCGTCGGAGGAGCGTCAGCTTCCCAGGCGCGCAGCGCGAGTGAAGATTCGAGGCCTTTCGCTGGAGATGAGCGAGCAATGGTTGCAGTTCCGCGCGCACCGCAGAGCGTTCAATCCGCGCAGTATCGCCATTGAGCCTTAGCAGTCGCGGGTCTGCCCCATGGCTGGTTTCCCAAATGTAAATATCGCTTACAACGTCGGGATTCGAGTAGATATTCTCGACAAAGCTGGAACTAGTCGCGACTCGTTTCCATTCCACATACCGCCGCAGGTAATCATCCCATTGGTCATTAGCTCCCGAGTCTGGCCCCACCTGCAATCCGATACAGATGGTTGAGAGTTCGCCATACAAGTCCAGGTGCCATTTCATCATGGCCGACTCCAGATCGGCTCCCACTCTGATCTCAGTGGCGCGCCGGATCTGCATGTTCCAGCGATATTGAAGGAGTGCCATGGCAAGCAACAGGAGTGCGATGCCAAATAAGGCAGCAGTCCAAACAACGTGCGACATCCGAGTGGACGTTCGCGCGCTGGACGAGGCAATGTTGAATGAGTTCTTCATGCTCACGTTAACAACTCAGCACGACCAATGCGGAGTTTAGCTGCTCTAGAGTCAGTCTGTTCCACAGACTGGTGGTGGCGGATGATCCCCAGACACTGACTTTTATGAAGCACTTGGATCTATTTTAGGGAGGACTAAGCGCAGTTTGCCAGCGCGATTCGCTATTTGCAACTGGAAAATCGTGGTAAATGGCTTTTATTAAAATACTTAACACAACCTCGATCTACTTAACAACCTCACTGGATTTACGTAACAGAGGACCGCGAGCTGGCGACGTACACCGCAACTCCAAGCGGCCCCATACTCCAGCCCCTCCCAACGAAGTGGCTGTCGCGGTCTTGTGGGGAAGAGCACGACCCCGTTCAAAAGAGTATGTGATGGCCGATCTCATGGGGTTCGTCGAAAGTCCGTCACCCAAGATTTCCACTACCACTTTCGACCGGCAGGGAAACTACTCTCTCCAGCCGTCAAATCGATATCCAAAACCTGGAATAGTCACGATCATCTGCGGCGAGAGAGGATCCTTTTCCAGCTTTTTACGCAGTCCCGAAACATGAACATCGACTGTCCGCGTGAAACTGTCTGCTTCGAATCCCCACACCGCATGCAACAGCTCAGTTCGAGACACCGTCGTACGGGGCCTTTCTACAAAATAACGAAGTAACTGAAACTCACGAGCCGTAAGGCGGACAAGTTGACCATTGAGCGTCACCTCGGTTCGCCGTACATCGACGCGTAGGCCACCGAACTCGTAAACGGTTTGAGTAGTATTTGATGGTGCCCGGCGCAGCACAGCTTCGATGCGAGCCAGCAGTTCGGATGCCGAGAAAGGCTTCGTTACATAATCGTCGGCGCCAAGTTTGAGACCCGCCACCTTGTCAACGCTCTGCGTGCGAGCCGTGAGCATGACAATTGGAGTCGCCAATCCAGCCTGCCGCAGGTCCCGGCACACTTCAAAACCGTTTCGCTGCGGGAGTGCAATATCCAGAAGGATGAGGTCAAAAGAATCATTTAAAGCCTTCTTATATCCGGTGACCCCGTCGCCAGCCGTATCCACGACATAGCCCTCTTTATTCAGTCGCAACGTAAGGACGTTGCAAAGTTCATGCTCGTCTTCAATGAGCAGAATACTCTCATTCATTCGTGGCCTCCCCGGAAAAGGGCGCACAGGCCTCAGAGGGTTCAGCAACCGGCAGCTGGACTGTGAAGGTGCTTCCTTCATGGAGCGCACTAGCCACAGTTAACCTCCCGCCCATTTCCGTGATGCAGTGTTTGGCCACAGTGAGGCCCAAACCGGTTCCTTGCACATGAGTCCCCAGCATCTCGGGGCTACGATAAAACGGGTCGAAGATGTGATGCAAGTCGGACTCACTGATGCCCACTCCGTGATCCTGCACGTGGATCCATATTTCGTTCGGATGACCGGAATCCCTGCGGAGTTCGGCCGACAACCCCACCCACTTGCTTTCACCCCTGTACTTGATAGCGTTGACAATCAAGTTTTGGATGCATTGAACGAGAAGGGTAGGATCAGCCATTACCGGGGGCAGTTCCTCTGGAACTCGCTCCTCCATATCAATTCCGGCCGCCTGAACGAGCCTCGCCACATTCCGTTGCACCTCCTTCAGGACGTCGGAAACATGAACCGGACGAAGAGCCTGCAGGCTTTTCCCCGAGGTGCCCGCGGCGAAGAGCAGGATTCGGTCGATCAGGTCCATCAACAAACGACCCTGCCCGACGATGACTCCGCTATGCTCATGGATTTGGGAAGGATCCTCGACCACTCTATCGGCGATATTCTCCGCAGCCGAAATCATGACGGTAAGCGGCGTTCGGAGTTCATGTGACACGCTGGCTACAAAGTTCATCTGCAGCAGTGCGACCCGGTTCAGTCGCCGAGCGGCGAACACCACCAGGGTGACACTGACCGCCAACAGCAATAGAATTGCCAACCCGGTTGCCAGGTTAGCTCGCCAAACCCGTTCAACACCGGCCTCAAGAGACCCGCTTCGGCGCTTCACAACGAGCATCCATGGTTGCGTTCCGCTTTCATATTGGATAACGGGGAACCATCCAGGTCCGGAAAAGCTCCGCCAATTTCCAAATCTTTGGCTTTCGGCGTTCATTAACGACTCCCAACCTTGGCCTTCAATACTCTCCGGTGGAGGACCGAAAATGTTCATGGACGAATCGGGCAGGAATTGACCTGGACCGGGGAAATGCTGGTCGGACGAATAAATAACTTGGGACGGTGTTTTACCTGAAACTACTGCCAAACTGTAATCGGCTTCTTCCTTCGGGGCGAAGTAACGGGTCGACAGACTGGGCAAGATCTGCTTCCGAATCATGTCCCAGTTCAGTACAACCACGATCCAATCCACGGGCTTAGCTTCGGAGGGAGTTATTTCGGTCCCATGTTGCTCCCAGCGCGCATGATGCAGCAGCGGATGTACGATCGCGGGGATACCCTCATCGAATTGCCATCCGGTCATTGAACTATTCAGGATATCTGCAGAGGGTGACACCCCTGTCGCAGTTGCTTCGAAAAATCGAGGAGTGGGACTTTCCCAGGCTCGAAGTGCTTGGGGGAGAGTCTGCGATCGTGCGCGCAAGTGCGCCAGCAAAGAATCCAGATCTCGCGGAGCTGTAACGTTTTCGATTCGATTGCTGCGAGGATTCAGAACATGAAGTTGGGGATGAATCAGATCGCTGGTCTCCCAGATATAAACGCTTTCGACCAGTGCGGAATTCGAGTGAATGTTTTCAATCGGCGTCTGCTCACCATCCTTTCGGCTCCAAACAACATACCGCTGAAGGAAGTCATTCCAAATATCACGCGCGCCCGAGTCGGGGCCGACCTGGAGGGCAACGCAGATGTCAGACAGCCTGCCGTAGAAATCGAGGTTCCACTGAGTCATGGAAGAGTAGAGATCTGTGCCAATTCGGCTTTCCATCGCCGCGCTCAGCTGCTCGGTCCAGCGATATTGAAGAACGGCTATGGCGCCCAGCAACCCGGCAATCCCAAGGACAATGACGTTCCAAAGGAGAGCAGACTTCTTATTACCCCTTTGCCGGCTTTGGCCTCTACCCCAAATGTTGAATAAATTCCCTTTCAGCATGTCAACCAATTTGAACAGTGAACCTCGAGAAGCGCGCGAGACGAAACACTATCTTACGCTGCCGCCTTCGGAGTAAAGGACATCGGCGAACGTCTACACGCTTCGCGCGGATCTGAGATTACACAGAGCTTGTTTAAATGCCTGTTCGGATCTTCGATTCACTCGGGCGATCGGCGACGGCACGGCTGTGTGGAGGCTTCTTCGCCCAGGACATGCACAGTGAGCTCCACGCGACATATTCTGACTCCTCCAAGACACGCAGCGTGAGCTCCATTCGAAATGTTCTTCCAACCGGATACTGAAGAAGGAACCGTTCTTCACCATAACTGCCAAATTACCTGCCGCAGATTCGGAAAACACCGTAATGTGTCTTCGCTGATCTTGAAGTACTCTGCGATTTCCTTATTGGAAAAGCCGGCCACAACGGCGGAACTATTCGCTCCGAAAGGCGCGCATTCGCAGGTCTGTCTTTTACAAACACGCCCAGTACGACTAGACTAGCGGCTGTTTTATGCGGTATTTACCACGCAGGCCGAGCAAAGGAATCGCCCCAACCATCATCCGAGGAGGCCGCTGCAATGTGCTTTCGACTCTCTTCAATGTTTCTGTTCTTGCTGCTGGCGCACCTGGCGTTCACGCAAGAGCCACCTTCCTCGCCTCCTGACCAACCATCTGTGAAGGAACTGCTCCGGCGCATTGATCGGCTGGAAAAACGAGTAAACGAACTGGAGGCGAACGAGCACAACCCGATCGCAATTAGAGCAGCCAGTGCTGCGCAGCAACCTGCGCCACCTGTGCAGTCACAGCAGCCGGACACAGCCAGCGCTTTGTCGGCTCATGAGCATATACCCAGTTCCGAGTTGCAACAGGTCGAAACCCATTACCCATCGCTGCAGATCCACGGTTTTGGCGACGTGGACTTTTCAGCAAGGGACCAAAAAGGGTCGAACAGTGGCTTCAACATGGGACAATTTGTGCTGCACTTCGCGTCTGCACTGTCTGGAAAGGTCAGCTACTTTGGAGAAGTCAGCTTCACGGCGGAGCCGACGACCTACGAACTAGCGGTGGAGCGCTCCATCGTTCGGTACGACTATAACGACTACTTCAAACTTTCATTTGGCAAGTATCACACTCCGATCGGATACTGGAACGCGACCTTCCATCATGGTGCGTGGCTACAGACGACCATCAGCCGTCCAGAAATGGTGAAATTTGGCGGGAGCCTGATACCCGTTCATTTCGTAGGCGCCCAAGCTGAAGGCAATATCCCTTCAGGCGGCCTGGGGTTGGGTTACAACGTGGGCTTGGGAAATGGCAGAGGCTCGCTCTTCAGCAAAGCCGGCGACAGCGGTGACGTGAATAGCAATCGGGCATGGGTGGCGAATGTCTATGCCAGACCGTCCCGATTGTATGGGCTACAGGTGGGCGGATCGTTCTACGGTGACAAGCTTTCTACCACACCGGGCACAAACTTCAACGAATGGATTGCAGCCGCGGATGTGATCTGGACCAAGGAGCATCCTGAGGTTCTGGCAGAGTATGCCAATGTTCATCATCGCGATCTCGCGACCTCCCAGATCTTTAACACAACGTCCTTTTATATTCAGGTGGCGTACCGGCTTCCCTGGGAGGCGAGCAAATGGAAGCCCTATTACCGCTTCGAGTATATTCATAGGCCGGGAGTGGAACCTGTTTGGGACTCTTCCACAACTCCGAGCGTGGTCGATTTGGTCGGTTCATTGGTGGGCGTGAGATACGACATTACCAACTTCGCGGCGTTTAAGGGCGAATATCGCCGTGCGCGAAGCGCCGTGAATGAACCCACTGTTAATGGGGCGTTCTTCCAGACCGCATTCACTTTTTAGAACAACATCATGAACCGCGACCGCAAAATTGCATCCATGATCTTGGGGCTGGCCTGCCTGATGCTGGGCATCTGCGCAACCATTGTCGCGCAGACCTACAGCATCGATGTAGCGGTGGTAGTCCACCCTGACACGCCCGTCAGCGACCTCAGTTTGGCGGACGTGCGCAAAGTATTTCTCGGCGACCGGCAATACTGGACGAGCAATTTACCTGTGGTGCTGCTGATCCGCGCCCCCGTTGCGCGAGAACGCAACGTGGTGTTGAAAATCATCTACCAGATGTCAGAGACACAGTTCAAACAATACTGGATCGCCAAAATCTTTCGAGCCGAGTCCGCTTTGGCCCCCAAGGTGGTGTATTCGAACGATATGGCCAATGATCTCGTGACCGCAGTTCCTGGGGCCATCGCGTTCATCGACGCCCGCGAGGTCCGGTCCGGAGCCAAGGTCGTGCGGGTCGATGGCCATCTGCCCGGCGAGCCGGGCTATCCATTGCGATAGATTGACGCGAAGTGTGTTGCCTTACGGGGCTATGGCTAGGCGGCGCAATAGTTCTTGAAAACGCGGATCGGATCGAATGCTATCGAACGCAGGCTCAACTTTCATATGCGTTAGATTGCTGTCGCGTTCGCTGTATGCCCGTTCCAGGCCCGCGAGGGCTTCTTGTTTCTGTTCGAGCCTGGCGTAGATTTCCGACATGTTGTATGAGGAAACATAGCCTCTCTTGGAGACCTCCTGGAGGCCCTCTAGCCAGCTCCGGAGTACGCCCGGGTAGCCGGAGGTCCTGAAATCCTCGCCGATGGCGGCCGCCAGATCCGGATTACCGGATAGTGTCAACACTTGTTGCCGTTCGGCAACGGCTTCCTTATACATTCCGCTTTGCGCATATGCTGCCTCCAAGGCATGTTGCGCCGGAACAAATTTTGGATCCATTTCTAACGTTTTCTGAAATTGCTGAACTGCGGCGTCGTACTGCCGCGCAAAATAAAGTTGGCGCCCGATACTGGTATTGATGAGCAGTGACAAAGGATCCAGTTCTTGTGCCTTCTTCAACTCCAGCTCGCCTTGCTCGAAGCGCCCCATCCTTATCAGGAAATCGGCGTACCACTGGTGAGCGGTCGCGGAGTTGGCATTAAGCTGAATCGCTTTCTTGAACTCACTCTCGGCTCCCGCCCAATTCCAATCGTAATCGGCGCGAACCAGCGCCAGCGCGATATGAGCTTCGGGCAGTTGGTCGTCAAGCTGAACGGCTTGCGTGGCCGCCTTCTTTGCGTTCTGCCATACCTTGCTCGGCGTGTCGTACCCGGACTGGCCCAGAAAGTTGTAGGTATTCGCAAGGCCGGCATACGCCAGCGCGTAATTCGGATCTTTTTCTACGGCCTGATTGAAATAAGTAATCGCCTTGCGGAATCCTTCTTCTGTCCACTTGTTCCAGTAGAAGAGACCTTGCAGGTAAAGCCGGTAAGCGTCGGGATTTTCGGTCTCGTGCTCGGCCAATTGCCCAGCTTGCTTACCCATCAGTGTCGGCCGTAGATTTTCATAGATCTCCTTCGAGATGTCCTGCTGCACCGTAATCAAGTCGGAAACCTTTCGATTGTATTGGTCGCCCCACAGTTCCGATCCGTCGGCCACCTTCACCAAGTCAGCCTGAATCATCAGAGTGTCACCCTGCTGCGCGATCCTGCCCAGCAACACGGCATCGACATTAAGATCTGTGCCCACTTTCTGCACATTTGCCTCGCGACCCTTGTAACTGAAAACTGTGCTACGAGCCATCACCTGCAATTGAGGAACGCGGCTTAGACCGCTGATGATTCCTTCGGTGACTCCGTCGGCAAGATATTCGAGATTGGGATCGGCACCAGCGTTCACAAAGGGCAGAACCGCTACGGAGCGAATGCGCGATCGCCCACCTCCCAGTAGTCGGGCACGCCAGCTATGCGGAATCAGAAGTGCCAGCGATACGAACAACACGCAGGTAACGCCCGCGACAGCGAGAGTCGCGGTTTTCCAGCGAGCCTTAAAACTATAGTTTGACAGTGAGGCAGGAACGCCTGCGGATTCAGTATCACGTTTAACGCGTTTGAGGTCGGCGCGCAGTTCGGCTGCCGACTGGTATCGCAACCGGCGGTCTTTCTCCAACAATTTGGCAATGATCCATCCCAAATCGGACAGCAGGTCTGGATTCAAGCGCGTCGCGGGCAAAGGAGCCCGATTCAGGATCGCCTCAAACACCACTGCTGTCGTGCTGCCGATGAAGGCGAGACGCCCCGAAGCCATCTCGTACAAAACAGCACCCAGGGAAAAAAGATCAGTGCGAGCATCAAGATCCTGGCCCCGGGCTTGCTCAGGAGACATATACGCGACCGTACCCAATGCCAGTCCTGTGCTCGTTAAATTCTCGTCACTAGTCAAAGTGGGATCGGCGGGGGTTCCGATGTCGTCCGCCACCCGGCGATGGCTAGGCACTAACTTGGCCAGCCCGAAATCCAAAATCTTGGTTTGTCCACGCTTGGTGATAAAGATGTTGGCGGGCTTCAGATCGCGATGGATAAGGCCCGACTCGTGTGCGGAGTCGAGGGCATCTGCGATCTGAATGGCAATCTCAAGGATCTGAGCGCTCTCCAGGGGCTTACCCGCTATCATGTGCTTGAGCGTCTGGCCTTCCAGAAGCTCCATCACAATGAAAGGCTGGCCCTCCCACTGATCGATCTCGTGAATTGTACAGATATTGGGATGGTTTAGACCCGAGGCGGACCGAGCTTCCCGCTGAAAGCGTTCTAAAGCCTGAGGCTCGCTAACTAACCGGGGAGGAAGGAACTTCATGGCCACACTACGTCCCAGCCTTAAGTCCTGAGCGCGGTAAACGATGCCCATGCCGCCGCCGCCCAGCTTATCTTCAACTCGATAATGGGAGACGACTTGACCGACCATGGGTCACCCTCAGCGTAGGTCCGCAATGGTAGGACACCCGCTTCAAACAAGTCAACGAACGATGAGGTCCGGGACGCACACTAGCCATAGTGGCTGCTCCTTTGAACAGACCTTTCAGATCGTGATTGTGATTTTTGTTCAACCCCCAGATGGGGACCGTTCACTTGGAACGCCGCAGTTGGCCTTCTACATAGCGGTAGTCTGCGCTGGTCCGGGTCTTCAAGGCCAATGCTCTGTATTGCCCACAGTTGTCGCTTGCCACCTGTTCGGCACCCGGGACAATTACCACGCAAGTGTCCACGCGGCTGATGATCTCCGCTTACAATCGTGCGCACCCCCGCTAAGTCTCGTCGTTTTTCTTTCCGAGTAGGGGAGAGAAGTATCGGGAGAGAGTCTTCTCGGCGTTCATGTAGATCAATCCTCCGGGGGTAAATATACACCCCCCCTAATTCGAGCGCGGGAGCAAAGCGGCGCTTCGAAAGACGCCGCCTGTAGTCTTTAGGCTTTGGGTGGGAAATATTTCCCATGTGAGAGATCGTCTCGGCGAGTCGTTCCGAGCCTTTCCACTTCCGGTACACCAGACGTGCACCTCGCCCCAACCGTACGTCCCAAAACTTCTAGGAGCGATTTACCAGTCGGCAGAGTCTTGAAGAACCGAGCCAAGTCAGCGCTACTGCAACAGCCGAGGCGTTTAATCCCGGATGTGCCCTTACTTCTCACAGGGAGCAGGCGTAAATGCCAAGGGGGGCGATCTTGGGAACACGCCCCTTCATTACGCTGCAAGCCGTGGCCTCTTGGAAATAGCGAAAAACTGATTGCTTCGGGTGCAAAGGCCAGTTCGAAAAAAGGAGTTTGGTCAGACTCCTGCCGATATTGCCATTTGCATAAAGAAGAGCAAATTATAATTCCCGTGATTCACAAGAACAAACAAAGGAAGGCAGGATGTATGCAGTTCCACTCGGGACCCCTTCTCACCCTGTACGCTTCACTCGCTATGACTTTGATGCCGATTAGCCACCTTTGCCCAAAAGCAAACGCTCAATCTGCGGACCTGGCGGCTACGCCGCCAATGGGCTGGAACACCTGGAATCATTTTGCAGACAAGGTCACTGATGCCGACGTGCGCTCCGCAGCAGATGCCATAGTCGCAAGCGGAATGAAGGATGCCGGCTACATCTATGTCAATGTCGACGATTCCTGGGAGGGCCAGCGTGACGCTCAAGGCAACATTCATTCTAACGGCAAATTCCCTGACATGAAGGCTCTTGCCGATTACGTGCACTCAAAGGGACTGAAATTCGGAATCTATTCCTCTCCAGGCCTCAAGACCTGTGGGGGCTATGAGGGAAGCTACGGCCATGAGCAAGAGGACGCGAATACCTACGCGAGTTGGGGCGTGGACTTTCTGAAATACGACCTTTGCAGCTACATGGACATCATGAAGCTGCACGATCTCCGCCAGGATCCTCAGAAAGCACTAGTGATGATGCAAGAGGCGTACAGGAAGATGCACGAAGCGCTGCTTAATACGCATCGACCCATCGTTTACAGCCTATGTCAGTACGGTATCGGAGCGGTGTGGGAGTGGGGAGCTCGGGTCGGCGGTAACATGTGGCGCACAACCGATGATATTCGCGATAACTACGGCAGCATGGCGCTGATTGGTTTCTCTCAAGCGGGTCTGGAGAAGTTCGCCGGACCGCAACGCTGGAATGACCCCGATATGCTCGAGATCGGCAATGGCGGCATGAACGCAGACCAGTATCGCACACAGATGAGCCTCTGGGCGATCCTCTCGGCTCCGTTGCTTGCGGGCAATGACTTGAGCAAGATGGATGACACAACCAGGAACATACTGGTCAACAAAGAAGTGATTGCGGTGGACCAGGACCGTCTGGGAATCCAGGGGAGCCGCATCGGGCCGCCGCAAATCTGGATAAAGCCGCTAAGCGATGGTGCGAAGGCAGTGGCCCTCTTCAATTATGTTACCGACGATGAAGCGGAACCACTCACTCTAAGATTCAAGGATGTGGGATTTAGTGGTCCGGTTCGCGCTCGTGACCTATGGGCTCACAAAGATTTGGGTATTCTCCACGACTCTTATACGGTCACAGTGCCCCAGGGGGGAGTTGTCATGCTCCGGATCGGTGGCTATAAACCGTGACGGTAGGCTCATGCTCATCGCTTTCCGTGAGACCTCGTGCTTGCATCCAGGGCCCTTCTTCTTCGCCATGCATGGAAATCATAGTGGTTTCGAACTATTGTCACACCACATCGAAGTGAGTAGCTTAACGCGATATTTCCCGGGAGGATTGGCAAATGAATCTTCGTAATGCAATGATGATTTCGCTGGCGTTGGCTGTCGGCATTCTGGCCTGGAGTAGCGACACCAGCAAGGCGACTACAGTTAAAGGCTGCGTGCTGGATTCGGCGTGCGCATTCACCAAGGGCCTGAAGAAGCCGATCAGCGCTGAGTGTGCCACCGCGTGTGCAAAGGCCGGTTCTCCTTTGGTGATTTTGACGGACAGTGGCTCGATCTACTGGCCCATTGCGGACACGACTCCGTCCAGTGGGCAGAACGATCGTCTCCTACCATTCGCCGGGCAAAAGGTTACTGCTACTGGAAAGGTTTTCGAACGGGGAGGATCGACCGCGATTGTGATAGAGAACATCGAAGCTCAGAAGTAATCCGCCATGAGACATTGACGGAATCGGGACCTAGTCTGCCGCCGATTAGGAACACCTACAAAGAATAAGCCGCCCAGAGTCTGGGCGGTTTTCTTTCGCATCGAACCGAAGGTGGGAGCGAGGGAACTGTCCAGACAGGCGATTGCGCATTGAGGGCTTTTGAGCGCTATGGCGATGTTCCAACAGTTATCCGAGGGAGCACTTCAAAAGATGCTCCATACACCTGGTGTAACCACTTCCAACAAATGGCCGTCGGGGTCGCGGAAGTAAAGCGCCTCTCCGCCATATTTCCAAGTCTTCCTTAGCTCAATCGTAATCCCCTGCTGTGACAACCATGCCTCCCATGCTGGTAGTTCCGACCGGGAAATGCCGAAGGCGACGTGGATCGCGCCCGTTGCGTTTGTGTCTGGTGTAGCGCCTTTCTTGAACAGTAGGAGTACGCTGCGGTCACCGGCACGCATCGCACACAATCGCGTCTCATCGGTGATGCCCTCTTTCTGATCGGTGTCAATCTGCTCAAAGCCGAAAACGCGGCGATAGAACTCGACCGACCGGGTCGGGCGCTCGACATAGAGCGAGGTTTCAAGGATTCCGTTGACTTGTGGTCGACTGCAAGTAGCGTCTGCCATCGTACTCTCCGATGCTTCCGGCATGACTCAAGCCGGATGGTTATTCAGATGCACCGGTTGCCATTTGGACGCACCCGGAGAGTGGGCGTCGATGTTGTAACGTTGTAACCACGAGTATAGCTCTCATTCAGAGGTCTTGAGTTCTCATGAGCCTTCGGCCCACCCATAGGAATGAAAGCGCATTCGTAAGGCCGATTGCTTCCAAATGGGTTATGCACGACTTCCGACGGAGCGTAATCGGGATTTTGCAACAGTTGAGCACCAGTTAATCCCTGTTGCACCCGTGTTTCACAACGTGATCCCCTAGCGAACGGTGAATGTGATGAACCTTCTTCTCGGCGGCCTTGGCTTCTCGGTTCTTACCCTGCACGTCCTTAACCGCATACCACTCCTCAAAAGCCACTTTTAAACGCTGTTGCAGTTCGTCCTTCTGTTCGCAGGCGCTCATCGGATCAGGAATATGAGTGTAAACGCGATGTTACATCAACTGACCAAAAGGTCGTGGTCCTAAAAGTTCGCCGTGAGACGCAAGGCAACGTTGCGTGAGGGGCCGAGCGCGTTCCCCGAGAAGAGGCCACCGAAGTCGATCACGTCCACGACGTTGGTAAGGTTTTGCCCGTCTATCTGAAAACGCATCTTCAGCCGCTCCGACTTGTATACGTCCAGCCCCGCCGATGCGTTTAACTGAATGGTTGGTTTGATACGTCCACGATCAAAGTTAACCCGATCAACCACCTGTTGGCCGTATGTCTGGACTTCATTAGCAATGCATTGGTCAAGCGTAGTCGTAGAATCGCACTGAAACTCAAATGGCAGCCCACTGTCGAACTGCGCTCCGCCTGCAACCCAGAGGCGCGGTGTGATTCGATAGCGGACCCGTCCTCGCATTGTGTTGCGCTGATCCTGCGAGACCGGAAAAAAACCGGTTGTTGTGATGTCGGCGTCATCACCCAGAAAGAGTCCTCCAGTTACAGGATTCCAGGCATTACCAAGCTCATACGAGTAACTGAGGAACCCCGATAACTTCTTCCACTCCGGCAAATCCAATTTCGCCTCTGCTCCGTAGATGATGGCCTTGCGAAAGGCGACCGGGAAACTAATCGTCGTGGCCTTGATCTGGTCGTCGTCCGCAAAGTTATCAACCACTCGTCGAAAGTAGTTAGCATCAAGTCTGACTTTGTCGAGGAAGACCTTCGTAAGTCCTGCCTCGTAGTAGTTTCCCTCCGAAGGGTTGACTGGTAGCTGGAGCGAGACCGGATTCAGGGTCGTGGCTCTTGTAGAACTCGAGAGCAGCAGGTTTTCGAATGAGGGGGTCTGGAACACACGGTCATAGGAGAAATGCACGATGACATCGGCTGAGGGGAAATACCGCGAGATGGCGAGGCGGGGTTGCACCGCATGTCGGTTGAGCATCAACTGGTAGTGGTCCCAGCGAAGGCCCGCGTTCACCGTCCAATTGCCCAAACGCATCAGGTCTTGGATATAGACAGCCTGTTCCAAGTCGGGACGGTGCGCTGTGAAACTCAACGTGAGTGGTGTGTCTGGATCGTATTGGTCCGGGTCAGTGATGTTGTAGTTGAAATTCTCGTGGAGAAACAGGTTGTCCGATTCCACCCCCGCCTTGATCTCATGGCGGCCGTGGCTGATAGTAATGTTTCCTCTGAAATACCCTTCCCGGAAACGATTGTGTTGGAAGATTTCGATAGGCGTGGAATCGGCATTAGAAGAGAAATCATTTGCATTGTCCCGGACCATGCCTCTTAGATCGGCAAGCACATTCGACGAGAACGTGTGCTGGTACGAGACAATACCCATCGTTTCGAGATTGTCTGCCGTCTGCAATTGTCCAGCCGCCTGCTGCAACTGCTCATTGGGGATCTCATACCGTGATAGTTCGTGGCGGACGCTGAAGCTGACGCGGTCTTTCGGAGTCAAGTCGCGCTGGTAATTCACTGAGAAGTCGCCGAGCGTGCCACGGTTTGTGTAGTTCTGGACGACCACTGGATTGAGGTAGTGGTCGGTCATGCCGCCACTGGCACTGGCTCCGAACGTGTTCTTGCCCCACGAATACTGGCCTCGTGCAAACACTCCCCCCGAATCGAAGCTGCCACCGGAAAACACAAGTTGGCCGTGAAAACCGGGCTGCGAGTCTTGCAATGTGTTGACCTCAACAATTCCTCCCATCTTCCGCCCGTATTCGGCTGGAATACCGGCGGTGTAAATGCTCATGGACTGAACGTCGTCGGCTTCAATCTGTGGGCCGAAGCTAGGAGAGCGATTGTCGGTGAGCGGAATGCCGTCAACGACGAACTGTGTCTGGTATTCCGAACCGCGTGGGTGTAGAGCGGCGTTTCCTTCGTAGAGCCATCCCGGCTGCGAGTTCACAAGATCCTGAATGGAACGACCTGGTACAGAACTGATTCGACTTGAGATGGAATCAGAGCCCACCTGGCTCACCGAACCCGCCTGCTCTGGATCAATTAGTGTGTCGGCGGCTCTCACGGTTACAGACTCGCTTCGCACAACCACTTTCAACTGAATCAAGTGCTCGGCTGGAATCGACGAATGCACATCGACTGATTGAGATACTTCCGCAAACCCCGGCTGGTTGATTTGAAGCTGATACACACCGTAGGGGAGCCTTTGCAAAGTCAATGCGCCCTGGTTATCGGTGCTCAGAATGCGCCGATATTGATTCGCCTCACTAACGATCTGAATAGAGGTTTTCACCGCGAGACCCGATGGATCGGTCACCCTAAGCCGCAACTCGCCGCTGTTGCTTTGGGCAAAAAGAAGTAAGGAAAAGAACCAGCAAAAGAAGAAAACGAGTACTTTCCACACGAGACTTCCGCCTCACTCAAACTTATTCTCCAAACTGAGTTTATCCGAGTTGTGGATGATTGTTTACACTATCAGGCGATTACACGTTTTGACCCTGTGTCTGGGCATTTTGAGTGAAATCGGGGATTTTACGCCAACAACACCTCGCGAGCCCCCCTTCGATGCATTGACTTGCCCCACCTTCGCTCCTAGGATAATCGCGCACAGAGCGAGCCTCCACATTGATCGGGCAGACCATCTCGCATTACCGCATCGTCGAGAAGCTGGGCGGCGGTGGGATGGGTGTGGTCTACAAGGCCGAGGACAGTGAACTCGGTCGCTTCGTCGCTTTGAAGTTCCTGCCTCAGGACGTGGCTGGAGATCCGCAGGCTCTCGAACGATTTCGCCGGGAAGCCCGCGCAGCCTCAGCTCTGAATCACCCCAACATCTGCACCATCCACGAGATCGGGAAGCGCGAGGGTCAGTCTTTCATCGTGATGGAGTTTCTGGATGGCGTGACGCTGAAGCACATGATCGATAATCGCCCGATGGAGCTGGAGACGCTGCTCTCTCTCGGAATCGAAGTTGCCGACGCCCTCGATGCTGCCCACACGGAAGGCATCGTCCACCGCGACATCAAACCCGCCAATATCTTTGTGACCAAGCGTGGACACGCAAAGGTTCTGGATTTTGGGTTGGCGAAAGTGACGACAGTTGGCAGCAGATTGGTTGAAGTAGACGGAGCAACCGCTCAAGAGACAGCCATGAGCGAGGAGCACCTGACCAGTCCTGGTTCTACGCTCGGCACGATCGCGTATATGTCTCCGGAGCAGGCGCGAGCGAAAGATCTGGATGCGCGCAGCGATTTGTTCTCCTTTGGCGCTGTGCTCTACGAAATGGCAACAGGCGCCTTGCCCTTCCGTGGGGAGAGTTCTGCGGTCATCTTCAACGCGATTCTGCAACGCGACCCGGTTCCCGCGACCCGCCTAAACCCTGACCTTCCGCCAAAGCTAGAAGACGTCATCAGCAAGGCGTTGGAGAAGGACCGCGATGTAAGGTATCAACATGCATCCGACATTAGCGCCGATCTGAAGCGGCTTAAGCGTGACAGCTATCCAGAAAGGATGGGCGTGGCCAGCGGGCCCATCCGGGCGGCGCGGGCTAAACGGAGGTGGGACTGGAAAGTTTTGGGCGCCGCAGCCGGTATTGCTTTTCTCATTCTGCTGATCGCGGCAGCACTCTATTGGATTCCGAGGCACCAGGGAACAATTGGCTCGATCGCCGTTTTGCCATTCGCCAATGTCAGTACAGATCCAAATGCGGAATATCTTAGCGATGGGATCACGGACAGCCTCATCAATAACCTTTCCCAACTATCAACACTGCGAGTCGTGCCACATAGCACCGTTTTTCACTACAAGGGAAGCGGTGCAGACCCTCTGACCATAGGGCGCGACCTTAAAGTGCGTGCCGTACTCACGGGGAGGGTCATGCTGCGCGAAGAGAATTTAACAATCCAGACGGAACTGGTTGACGTTGATAAAGAATCTCAGCTCTGGGGGGAGCAGTACAACCGGAAGATGTCCGACCTTCTGATCATCCAAAAAGAAATCGCCAGCGAAATTTCTGAGAGACTACGACTGCGGTTGACTGGCAACGATCAGAAGAGGTTGAGCAAAGGCGAGACGGACAACACCGAAGCCTATCAGCTATATCTGAAGGGACGATACTACTGGAACAAAAGAACGGAGGAGGCGATCGCAAAGGCGGTTGATTACTACAAACAAGCCAGCGACAAAGATCCAGCCTACGCCTTGGCTTATGACGGATTAGCGGACTGTCTTATTGCACAAGCGTGGTATAGCTTCCGTCCGTCTAAGGACGTATACCCAGAAGCAAAAGCCGCAGCACGGAAAGCACTGGAACTCGATGAGTCTCTCAGTGAAGCGCACGCTTCTCTAGCATTTGTTCTTACAAATTACGACTGGGACTGGCCGAGTGCAGAGAAAGAGTACAAGCGGGCCATTGAACTCAACCAGAGGTACGCCATCGCCCATCACTGGCACAGCGATCTTCTGGCGGCAATGGGAAAGCTCGATGAGAGTTTCAATGAAGAGAAACGGGCACAGGAACTGGATCCACTTTCGCTGATCATAAACACGTGGCTGGGCTGGCGTCTCTTTTTCTTGAAAAGATACGATCAAGCCATAGACCAATACCGTAAAGCATTGGAATTAGATCCGAACTTCGTTCCTGCTCATTGGCAGCTTGGTCTAGCCTATGAGCAGAAAGCGATGTATGTGCAGGCCATCACAGAGTTTCAAACGGCGACGACCCTCTCGGGACGGAGCCCTTTGTATACAGCGTCGTTAGCACATGCTTATGCGGTGGGCGGTAATAGAGGGGAGGTCCGGAAGCTGCTGGATGAGTTGAATGAGGTATCGAAGCGACGCTATGTTCCTTCTTATCAACTTGCGGTAGTTTATGCGGGCCTGGATGAGACGGACTCCGCCTTTAGACTATTGGAGAATGCCTACGCAGAGCGCTCTGGATCGCTAATTTACCTCAATCGTGACCCGCGACTGAAGGATCTGCATTCCGACCCGCGCTTCGCCGACCTAGTGCGCCGCATCGGCCTGCCGCTTGAATCTCGGTAAGCGCCGCCCTCTGGAAAGATGCCGACGAAGAAACATTCAGAATTAGAGCTTTGCCCTCCTCCTGGTTGTCCGCAGCCAATGTTCCTGATGAGTTCGCGCGTAGAACGTCACCGGGGAAGGCCATCACCGGTTTTGACCACTCGTCAATGAGCGGTAAGGCGATGTTACGTCCACTGGCGACATAGGTCGCGCAAATACTGAACAAAGTTGGATTGAGGTAGCCCGCCTAGCATACGATGGGCGTTTACCATCCTCTTCTTGGTCTGTAGAGGAGGAGGACCCCAAGAATGAAAAGCCATTGACTCGCAGTTGAGGCCAAACGAGTTGGAACTTCGAGCGGTGATTTGGAAGTACGGGAAAGGTTCGTTGGAGCAAGTCGTGAGGTATTTCGAGTGTTCAGCCAATGTCAGCGGGCAGCTTGAAGATAGCATCTACCACGATGGCGTGATAGTCACAAAGAAGACTGTGTTAATCCAGGGCGTGCTCAGCGGTGAACGGTACCATCGCAAGTGCTGATTGAAAGGAGGGTTGCCGATGACTGAAGAACAGTTTAACAGTCACCTCGACGCCGCCGAGAGAAGCCCCAAGGACATTGCGGCTGCCATCTCAGGTTTGCCGGACAAGGTTCTGCGCTATAAGCCCTCCCCTGACAGGTGGTGCATGCTGGAAATCCTCGGTCACCTTGCGGATATTGAGATCGTCTATGGGTATCGACTTCGGCAAATGCTTGCCGACAAGGATCCCATTATCGCTCCGCTCGATCAGGATGCATGGGCTCGCAATTTGAGCTACTTGGATTCGTCTCCTTCGGAAGTCGTCGCTTTCTACGGTATGGCACGACATCACAACTTGCGTTTGGTGAGACATCTGAGGGCATCCGATCTTTCTAAGTCAGCCTTCCACCCAGAGATTCAAGGGAACGTGACAGTCGCCGACCTAGTGGAGAGAATGGGCGGGCATGGCGCGTCTCACTTGCAGCAGTTAGAAAGACTGAAAGTTGAGTACAACAATATGTAATTGAGGACTGCCAATTTGCAATGATCCAGATCGGGGAGACGAAGCACTCGACGACGGTAACTCGGCTTGATTCTCGGTTTGCGCCTGAGGACGGCCTCCCATGCCGCCGGATTGGAACTACGGCACAGACGGTCCGGGAGATGCAAGCACCGCTACTGGATACGTGTGAAGAAGGGTTTTGAGCGCAACGGCCTGGTTTCGACAGCCAGATCATTTAAAAGTTCGGGTCGCTGCTCAGCGGCTATTCGCCTTGGACGGTTTTGCAGCGAAGTACCCCTGCCGTGCATAGATCCGCATTCCATCTCTCGCCACTGTAACTTTCAGACTGTGATAATTGCCGTTGCGCTTTAGATTCTTGGCGTGAAATTCCAGCAGGTACAAGTATTGCGGTGGTGACGTGAGGTCTTTCAGCCCGCTTTCCAGATCATTTGTATTGTGAACATAAGTGCCGCCGGTTCCATCGGCCAATGCCGCCATGACGTCTTCTGCAAGCGGCATTGAGACTCTTCGGTATTCTGACTTCAGCTGATTCGTGCGTGTTGAGGTTGCGCCCCGATCGCTTGCATTGACTTCTGTCGTGTACAGTCCTCGCGCATCGAGCGCGTTAATGGTGACATTGGACACGGCTGCTGTGTCGATGATTTGAGATAATTCGTGCCTTGCCTGCGCTGTAAGGGTATAGAAACCGGGCGACACCAAGATCAAGGTACTCAGTCCGGGCAAAGCGGCGATTTTCTTCACTACTTCTCTCAATGAGGCAAATGAAACACGATTGTCTTGTTCACCCATTGCGAACTCCCGCTCGGCAGCCGACTCAGCAAGACGCTCGGCAGTATCGCGCACCGATAAACTGGGGTTGCAGTTCAAGACCTCATCGGTCGCTGCCTGCAGAGCCACTGGGCTGTGCTCATTGATAATCAACTCCGCCCAGTAGTAATCGAGGTCTGGGCAGTCAGTTCCCGTGTTGCGATAAGCGGTTTGGGCCTGAATGCGGGTCAGTGCGTCCAACAAAGTCGCACGGTCTGCGGTAAGGCCACTGTTGACCAAACCTGAGAGCGAAAGTATTGCTGCCCCGTCACTCGCTTCTAGTGAAGATAGCACTCGTTTTGTGGCTTCTCGCACTGCTGCGAGATCACCAAACGTGATGTGCAGGTCATCAACCAAGAAAACGACGAAGCGCGCAGGCGAACTTCTGGACTGTGAAGGCCCGTTCCCACCGTTTGCCTCGGTATTTGCCGAACGGGACCGGGCATTTGTGGCAAGCATAAACCCTGAAATTACCTGACGCTTCTTGTTATCGAACACCTGAAAATCGTTCGCTGCCAGGTCCCCAACGGCTACCCCTTGACGGTCCCTAACCACCACAGGTACGAGGATGACATCCACATTGCTCTGCAGCGTAAACTTGTCTGGTTGCAAACCCGTCTTGCGCTGCTTGCCATTCGCGCCAGTCGTGAGCAGAAGCAACCAAGAACACGCCAGCAAACAGAAGCGTTTCTCTCTCGTCGCCATTAAAGTTTCGGGCTTGAAGGACGCCGTTTAGATGCACTGGCACGGCTGAGAGAGACGATTTAAATGACGGTCGGCGTAACATCGCGATTGCACTCAAAATCCCCCGGCAGGGGTTTTGCGCGTCATTATCTGTTAACAACGACCGTGTGCCCCTGCTTTCCGCGTGATGCAAAGAAAAGCCGCCCACACGTCGGGGCGGCGGGACTGTTCGCACCCGGGATGGGCATTTTATTTCATGTCTTTTAGCTGCGATTTGCTGGTGGGCTCAATGCAGTTTGTATTACCACCCGTCCGGTCCACAAGGCGCGCGATCGAAAATTGCGGCTCGCAGTCTACGTCCGGCTTGCTGATTCATCAACGCTTTCTCTTGAAAGTGCGGTTCCAAATCAAGAGCCAGTTCTATCCGAACGAAGTCGGTCAAGCCGCGAGATGCGCAATGAGTTCGAATCAACTCTTCGAGAGCATCCTGCGAGCTGAGCGCATATTCGAAACAGTCCAGCATTCGTCTACCGGTGCGTTTCGCGAGTTCCCATCTTGCGTAGCCATCAATGACAATGCGGTCGTGTGTGACTGCGATCGGATCGGAAAACGCTCGATCGCCACGGTCGGCTAAAGCCGACAACTTAACTGTGCTTACTGAGAGTTGTGCCGCGCATACCAGCATGCCCGGATTGCTGAGAATGCGTCGCCAAAAACCATCAACCTTGAAGTGGGGACCCTCCGTGCAATTCTGCGACGACATCGTGTGTGGGCCGAAATACAACAAGACGTTCGCATGCTTGCAACTCTCGATGATGTCGGCCGTGCCCTGACGACCGAAGAGGAAGGCGCCTTGCTGTCGGCTTGCCTCGACAGCAGATCGCGCTCGCTCTACCCTGCTGTCACGCTGGCGTTGAATACTGGAATGAGATACAGCGAGATTCGATTACTGCAACGGAAGCAACTGGACTTCACGTCCAGGATGCTCACAGTTGGAAAGTCTAAAACCCAGACCGGCACCGGGCGTGTCATACCACTGAATAGGCGAATTCTGAACGTCCTGGAAATGTGGGCCGCACAATTCCCTAATCGCCAGACGACTCATTATGTATTCCCCTTCGAGAAGTGTGGGGCCAAGGGGGCCGAAGACACGTTCGGCTTCACTGCCGGCGTGGTTTTCTATGGCACCGAACCAACGCGGCCCATTGGCGATTGGAAGGAAGCATGGGAAAAGGCGAGGGAACGCTCGGCCTCTATTCTCAGACCAGATAGTAAGGAATCTACGAAAGTTCAGCCAACCCCCGAATCCGAGAAGTCCGCCGCGGAAGGAAATTACAAATTGACCCGGATGAAGCTCAAACCAGAATCACTCAAGTGCCGTTTCCACGATTTACGTCACACCGCCGTCACTCGCTTGCTCGAAGCGGGCATTCCATACCCGGTTGTGGCAAACATGATGGGGTGGTCGGCCGCGACCGCTATCCGTATGTCCAAGCGATACGGACACATCGGAAGCCATGCCCTCCGTGAGGCAGCCGATGTTCTAAGGCAATTCGAAATTCCTGTGAGGTCCCTCAAAAATTCCCCAAAGTCCGCCGAGGTGGAAGATGTCGCGGTGCAGTAAGGGTATGAAAAGAAATGGCTCCTCAGGTAGGACTCGAACCTACAACCCTTCGGTTAACAGCCGAATGCTCTGCCATTGAGCTACTGAGGAGTGATGGTTGTATTTTAGCATCGTTGGCCTCATCTGGAAATACTGGTAGGCTGGGCTGGAGGTGCGTATGGGAGGGCGAGTGATTCTGGCCGTGTTTGCAATCGCTTCCTCGTTGCCTGACTCACCTCCGGTGGCGCCGCCTCGGCCGGTGGCCGATTATTTTCACGGCACTCGCGTCATTGACAACTATCGCTGGCTCGAGAAGGCCGATTCTCCGGAGACTCAGAAATGGGTTGCCGAGGAGAACGCCTACACCCGTGCGCTGCTGGATCCACTGCCGGGGCGCGCGGGCATTCAGAAACGACTTACGGAATTGCTTTCGATCGGCAACGTCACTGCTCCTGTGATTGCCGGAAAACATTATTTCTATACTCGCCGCGAAGGGTTACAGAACCAGCCAGTGCTTTACGTTCGCGATTCACTGAATGGTCCGGATCGTGTCCTGGTGGACGCCAATTCCCTTTCCAGCGACGGCACTATCGCTCTCGACTGGTTCGAGGCCTCGGACAATGGCAAGTATGTGGCTTACGGAACTTCTCCCAGCGGTTCGGAGATGTCCACCCTGCACGTTATCGAGACCAAGACCGGAACGGTACTGCCTGACACGATCGAGCGCACGCGCGCGGCTTCGATTGCCTGGTTGCATGACAACTCCGGGTTTTATTACACACGGTATCCGAATAAGGGAGACGTACCAGCAGGACAGGAAGTGTACAACCGACACATCTATTTTCATCTGCTCGGCAGCCCGGTGGAGAGTGACAACCTGATCTTTGGCGAAGGGCGCGATCCCGAGGACTGGCCCGGCGTTTCACTTTCGAATGATGGACGATGGCTGCTGATCAATGTTTCAGAAGGCTGGACCAAGTCGGAACTTTTTCTGATGGATTTGAAATCGGACAAGGCTGCGATCCGGTTGACTACGGGGAAGAACTTTCTGTACAGCGCAGATGTGTACGACGGAAAGGTATACATCACCACCAATGAAGATGCGCCGCGCTATCGCGTGTTCGTCACGGAGGCGGGCAACTTCGATCGCGAGGCATGGAAAGAGATCATTCCGCAGTCCGATGCCGTGCTCCAAGGCGCGGCCGTGTTTGGCGGGAAATTGTTTGCGCAATACGAGCAGAATGCCTCTTCGCAGCTCAAGGTTTTGGACCTCGAAGGGAAGAAGTTAAACGATCTCGCGCTGCCCGCGATCGGAAGCATTTATAGTTCGGGCGGGCGATGGAACCGCGATGAAGTTTTCTACGGCTTCCAGTCGTTCACCTTTGCGCCTTCGATTTATCGCTACGACTTGAAGGATGGATCCACTTCGCTGTGGACCAAAGTCGATGCACCCTCGATTGACGCTTCAGCATATGACGTCGCACAGGAATGGTTCCAATCGAAAGACGGGACGCGCGTGCCCATGTTTGTGGTGCACAAGAAAGGCCTGCCGAAGAACGGAAAAAATCCCACGCTGCTCACCGCCTATGGCGGATTCAATGTCAGCCTGACGCCTACGTTCAGCCGCACCGCATATCTATGGATGGAGCACGGCGGCATCTACGCGGTTGCGAACCTGCGCGGCGGAGCCGAGTTTGGCGAGGACTGGCATCGCGCCGGCATGCTGGACAAGAAGCAGAACGTGTTCGAGGACATGATCGCGGCGGCCCAGCATCTGATCTCGGAAAAATACACAGACAAGCATCACCTGGCGATCCAGGGCGGCTCGAATGGCGGGCTGCTGATGGGCGCGATGATCACGCAGCGTCCGGACCTATTTCGCGCGGTGGTGTGCCAGGTGCCGCTGCTGGACATGCTGCACTACCAGGATTTTCAGATTGCGAAGCTCTGGATTCCTGAGTACGGGACGGCGGAGAATCCCGAGCAGTTCAAGTGGCTGTATGCGTACTCGCCGTACCATCACGTGAAAGCGGGAGTGGAGTATCCGGCGATTTTGTTTATGACGGCGGACACGGATACGCGCGTCGATCCAATGCATGCGAAGAAGATGACGGCCCTGATGCAGGCTGCGGCGGCAAATGGAAGCAGCCATACGCGCCCGATCTTGTTGCGCATTGAATCAAAGGCGGGGCACGGCGCTGGTAAGCCGGTGACCAAGCAGATTGAGGAGTTCACCGACGTGTATTCGTTTTTGTTCTGGCAGTTGGGCGTCAGAGAATAAACGTCACCACGGGGGACACAGGGGAGCACAGAGGCATAAAATTCCCACCCTGTCGCACACAACACGTGTAACATCCATCACCACAACGTGCGGAAATCGAGCTATCACGAAGAAATATCAGACAGTGATACGTGCGTGCAGATAAAACGGGAATTTGTGCGCTCGGAATTCCCGGATCGGAAGAAAAGAATTGGGGTACGTCCCGTCCGTCCCCGTATTTACCCGCTGACGATGATCGCAAGTGACAGGATGCGAGGTCCAACCGAACGGGAATGTCATCGCGAAAACGTCCTACGCCGTAGTCGGTGCGATTCCTTGTTTGCTCTCGATGACAGGGTTGTCGCGCGTGCGACGGAATGGCTGTTCCCAAAACCTGTTTAGATCAGGCGATTACTCACAACCCGATTCAGGTCCACCGTGTGCGCGGCGAAGCCAGTTACGCTGCCCGCTCAATATCCTCCGGCGTCACCGTCATGGAGGGACTGCCGTTTTCGAACTTCAAAACAAAAGTCGAGATCTGTTTTTTCGCCAGAACTAGGTTGCCTTTGTCACTGATCACGGCTTTCTGGCCAGTGCGAATTAGTCTCACCTTATCTCCGATCTTGAACCTTTTTCTGAATATTTCTCTAAACATATTCGGTCCTTCCTCTCGTCAAAACGTCGCAAAGAACCGTCAGCCACTTTACCACTTTACTAAGATGAAATAGCCACGGGATAGCTTTTTGGCGAAAAGGGGGCATCACGCTCAGAAATCCCCGCTCTGGGCATTTTGAGTCAAATGGCGATTTTTCGACAAC
>CAWAXF010000008.1:0-261875 GCA_963785865.1 uncultured Acidobacteriota bacterium
GCTCGACAACGGCTGACAGGTCGCGATGGCTCATGTGAGGGCGCAGTGACCGACCCGTTCTGCCGTTAGGAGTCCAATCCACGCTGAGATTGCGATGACCTAATGTGCTAGCTCAACGCGAAAATCGTAGTGCTTTCCGCTTCCTGATCCCGGAAGCGGCGATGAGACGAGAAAAGAGTACACATCGGATTCCATTCCCTGAACTGGTAAGTCGAACACCAACCGAGTGTCGCCAGAAGATGAAACGAGTGGTAGCAGCCGGGCTGACCATATCGGGCCATTCCCAGCTTTGGTTTCAAGATGCACATTGAAGGGACCCGGGCTATGGCCTTGCAGAGCAATGTCCACTATGATCCGCCGTGTGGAAGGCTTGATCTCAATGTGCGGAATCTGCGAGTCATCACCACGAGAGCGATCCGCAACCAAGGTTAAGGGTATTAACGTTGACGTCAATATCGGGGCTTCTTTTACCAGGCTTGCTGAATGCACTCGCTCTTGCGCGAGTCGGGACTCAAGGCCCGCTTCTTTCTTTTGAAGGGCAGATATGTAAAGCAGACTCCCGATGCCGAGTACAACGAATGCGGCGAGTTGCCCATAAGTTTTGAAATGGGTCCACCAAGGAATAGGCGCTCTATATTCAGAGCTCCCCCGCACAACATTCGTGTAAACCGAAGGCCGCGTATCTGGTATTGTCCTGATTAACTGATGCGGCTCTTCGAAGTGATTTCTTAACAGCGTAGCGAATCGTAATTTCTCCTTGCGCTCAGGCGGCCGCAGAAAATATGTACTAACAGCATTCTTGTCGGCGGAATCCAGCGTCCCATCCAGAAAATCCTCTATGATCTCTTCTTCGATAGATTCAACCATCTCACATAACTCATCATTAGAAAAAATATCATGACTCAACCGCTCTTCAGGATCCTTCTCGTTATCGAGTCTGCCCAGTAAGTACTCCCGAATCAGACTACGATCAGGTAAATTGCTTTTCATGGCGCTACCTCAAAAAAATATCAATTTGATAATCGTTTCGTACACTCAACAACACAGACACGGAGTTCCTTTCGAATTCTGCACACTCGAATGCGCAACGCATTCATCCCTCCAGCGCCATCTGCTAGTCCTCGCCTGACGGGAATCTTGTCGCGCCCGTGCTGGCCGTGATAACGGGTTACGACGTCGCGGTCGCCGGGCGATAATCGAGCCAGGCAATGATCCAGACACTGAAGTTCCAGTTCATACGCTTTTGGGTCCGGATGCTCCGGAGACGCCACATCAACCTCCAAGGGGACAGATTTCCGCTCACGCGTGTCCTCGTGCCACACGTTTCTTGCTACTCCATAAGAATAGGCAAGCGGGTTTTGATACTGCTCGCATGATTCAACCTTTGCAACCACAATGTCCACTGTTTTATCGAATAGATCATCGGCGTTCGTACAACCTTTATGAATGAAGAACCTGATCAACTTTGTCCTGATCCGCTGGTACTCTCGCACAGCTAACTCGTCGTCTTCAGACAGCCAGCGAAGAAATTTTCCGAATGCTTCCGGCGTGAGCGTCCTTTTCTCCCCCTTTTGCGGTGCCATAGCGACCTACGAAAATGCAGACTGATGAAGTGGTCCTTCTATTTGTAATCTCCCTGCAATACAAAAGCTGCCCAGTAGTACGGATTGGCCCAGCGTTCGTCCTGCACCATCTCGAGTTGTGCACCGCGCAAGGCTGAACTTGGGCTTTCGCCCTTCTTTATTCGTACATAGAGGCGAGACATCAGTGTTGCGGTCGCATCGTCATTCACCTTCCACAAGCTTGCAATCACACTTTTGGCTCCCGCATACAGGAAGCCACGCGGCAAACCTATGATCCCTTCGGACTCCAGGTCCCTGCCCAACGCCGAGTCACAGGCACTGAGAACCACGAGATCGGCCGAAAGCTTCAACTTGTAAATGTCGCCCAGGCGCAAATAGCCATCTTGCCTTCTGCCCCTCCTATCTACCAATGACAGAATGAGCCCGGACATTTCTGGGTGCCGAGCGTCGACCACCCCGTGTGTTGCGAAGTGTACCAGACGAAAACGTGTGAGCCCATCCGTGAGTACGTTAGCGCGGCTAGCTTCAAAGTCCAGCGCAACATGCACAGCTTGAGGATCTGGCGAACGCAGCACTTTTGCGATCGCCTCAGCCTCGTCACGTGAAGCCGGCAGTCTGGCAATGTACTGAGATCCGCCGACGTCGCGGATGGCCCGAGTCAAAGTGGCGGGGTGATCTTCATAGCTTCTCTTAGCGCCTGCACGACGCGTTGACACTCGCTCGTCATCTGGTTCAAAAACCGGATCGGCGAAAATGGCGGCGGCGGCCGTAGGTGGTGCTCGCTTGCCAGTTGCTTTTCGCAAAATCCCGAGTACAGAAGCAGAAGGCAGTGCGTCGATTTCAAAATGTTTGACCAGAAGTTCCTTGCCTGCACCTGAGCCAGGAAATAGAAGGGCAGCAAACGGGATGTATTGGAGAGATTCATCCGGCACAATGAGGAGGCGGTTTAGCCCTGAAAGAGGAAGTGGTTCAAGAAGCAATAGTGATAGTTGCTGCGCATGCCGGCGATATGCCTGGTCTGCCTTGCGCACTCTCGCCTGGTAGTCGACCACACTTTCTCCATTCCTTACCTGTGCAGGAATTAGGGCCTTTCGAAAAGCGTCCACCGATTGCCTGATTTGCGCTGACTTCGGCAGTTCGTGGGACGTGATCTGGTGTGGGCCTACGACCCATACATAACTCTTTTCATCACCGAGCGCGTATTCAAGCAGAGCCGTGTCTTCGTTTCCAATCTCCGCCTGTACCTCCTCTAGCGTGAGAGTCGGCGCCACTGACGGAGCTTCTTGTTTTGCATCGATTGCACGAACCTCGGTGGCGTCAACGGCCTCCAATTGCCTTTGCAGAAGCTCATCGCAAGGTGCATCTTGATCAGATGTGGTCAGCAAATCCAAGAGGGACCGTACCTTGCTTCTTTCAGAAGCCTCAAAGGCTTTCTTCGAGAAGCCGAGTTCTGGGTTGCGTTGATGGAGCAACATCAGTACTTGTACATACAGAGCGTAGTAGCGGTGGACAGAGGCGAAGTACAAAGCGCGTGTGTCAAAACGCGAAATACTAATCCTCTGGTTCTCGACTATGTCAATTGTCTTCTCAATTGCTAACCGGGAGTCCTCCAGGCGGCCTAATCGCCGATAAACCCAGGACAACTCGTACTGTATCTTGGCCATCTCTTCAATCTGGCCTGTCTTTCCGTTTAGGGCGTCGGCCCGCTCGAGTGAAGCAATGGCATCTATATATTTCCCTTGACTTGTCTGTAGGTGACCCATACGGATCAGAGTGTCGATCTCACCGTAGATATGATCCACCGCACGGTAGGCTTTGAGCGAACGGCGATAAAAGGTTTCGGCTTGGGCAAACCTGCTTTCTGCTTCGTAAGCACTCGCAATGTGCGCAAAGGCTGATGCCACCACCACAGGATCGTTTGCCCTTCGTCCGAGGCGCAAGTCTGCTTGATAGAGAGGCAGCAGGCGTTTGTAGTTCTTTGCGACTGCCAAGGCTTCGCCCATCCCGCTAATTGAATCGTGTTCTCCCGGCAAATCCTGGACAGCCGCAAAGACAGCCCTGGCAGCCTGGTAATGTTCTACAGATTTCTGCCAATCGCCTGTTGCGCGGTTTACGTATCCCAACCCATTCAGCACGCTCGCTTCGTCATCTCGATCACCTATGTCCCGGAACAGCGGTCGGGCAATAGCGTAATTGCAATGCGCGGTTTCGAATTCGCCCCTAAGGACAGCGAAGATTCCCAGGGCAGCACGCACGCGGGCAACTCCATAGCGGTTTTCAGCCAACAACCACAATCGTAAGGCCTCTCCGGCGGCTTGTAGACCAGGCAGCCTTTCACCGCCTTGAAAAAGCGCGTGTGCCAGCATAAGGAGGGCCTGCGCCTCTCCATTGTCGTCTTTTACCGCGACGAAAAGGGTCCGGGCCCGTCTGAGGTAGTCCGCGCTCCCCGAATAGTCACCACCAGAAAGGAGACCTTCACCACGCGCTTCGAGGGCTTCGCCTTGTGCTCTTTCACTAAGGTGTTCGCACAGACTGAATGCCTGACGTGAATACTGGTCGGCAAGAGGGTAAGGCCCGGTGGTAGCATACGTTCGAGCGAGGCCGCTCAATGCACTGCATCGCAATTCCAAGTCTTGTGCGACTTTGAAAGCTTCGTCAAAAGATTTTCGCGCCTTGTCGAAGTCGCTGAGGATCAGATATATCTCACCGCTCTGAAGATGTGAGTTTGCCGCCTTGTCATAGAAGTGGCCGGCAGCAAAGAGGCGCGAACTTTCCCTGAATAGTCTGGTTGCAGCCCACAGGCTCTTGGCGTTCTGTTTCTTGCGAAGGGCCGCTGCCCTTTGGGCCAAATCTTCAGCTTTCAATAGAAAATTGCCGGCACCATCCACGTGGGATGTGCCGACGGAGCTTTCCTGGCGTTCCTCTCCCAAAGTTCCAAGACTGCCGATTTGTTCAGGGACGCTGAAATTTCTAGCCCCAGTCATCGTGGAAGATGGAAAGAGAACGCACGCGAGCACTGCCGCAATGATGTGCCATCTCATAGTCCCCCATCCCCGCAAGGCCGAGAAGCAGTTGCACACCAGTACCCTTCACCAATGCTCAGGCTCCGCGTTTTAGAGTCAAACGTTCCACCTGTTTGGGCTTACCATTGTGCTGCTTCCAGAGTTGACGAACTTCCGTCCTAGCTACACGCAGTGCTGCCGATAGATTCTGCGCGACCTGTTCAGCGGAATAGTGTAAGTCCAGCTTGTAGGGATACTCGCGAGCCAGAACAGCAGACCATCCCTGCTTAATGAAAGCGCCCCAACCGTCATCCTCAAAAAAAGGCAACTGGCGAAAATCTGCCTCGAGCTCCGTAATTCTCGCATTGCGTGCCTTCACTGTATGGTCGCGTCCACCTTTCACCAACGGTAGGTTCAGGATTCCGGTTTCGTTCTCACCCAACAATCTCTTGGTTTGCTGATTCTCGTCCTTCTGAACGGAGTACGGGAAGTAAATGGAAAGACCGTGGCAGTCTTTCACCTTTTTCCTCGTTTCATTTGCGATAACGTTATTCCTGTTATTTATCGCCTTGCGAATTTGCTTACACGCGCTCTTCAATTCCCTGCTGAACTCCTTGTCCTGAAATGCCTTACCTTTCAACTTTTGGGACAACTTCTCGCAAAAGTCAGAAAGATCCACGAACAATCCCAAGACGAAGTCGCGAGAAGATTTACGAGCATCGACGATTGCATTGCTGAGATCCTCGTCAGCGACTGAGCGAAGCAGAAGATCAGCGAATTTACTCACTGGGCCTGTGATATTTTTTATTTCCTCTAAGTCGAGGCTCGAAAGCATGATTTCCTGCACCCCGTTGCGGGACGTGACGAGATAGTCACGAAAAGACTGTAGATAGATCTTAGGGATTAACCTGCAAACCTTTTTGGGATCCCTGCCATGTCCCCGCAGTTCCTTTAGAATTCTTTCATAAGGAAAGCTCACGTCGGGTACCTCATCCTGCGATGCAATCATGAAGCGAACGCAGCCCTGAAGCGCACTGGCGAGTTCAATCATGCTCATAGAGCAGGCATCAAAAGCAACGATGTCTAGCTTGTTGTTTTCGTTGAATCCGGCACCTTCCAGAGCTCTCTGAAGTTTCGCAGGAGTCAGATATCTCTTTCCTCTTATACCTGGATCCTGGTCCAGAAGTAGTTCCGTCCCGTGGCCCCACAGGATTAAACAATAATTTCTATCTTTGGGCTTATTGAGCGGTCCAGTTGCCGATTTCACGAACTTGGTTAAAGTCTTTGGATCCGACATATTGCGAGCGCGAATTTCCTTTCCAAAAAAACTGAGTGGAGCTTCTTCAAGTTTCTCTCTTTCAATTTTCTTTCCAGCAACGCTGTGATGAGCGTTTTTATTCTTGACCTCAAAACAGTATTGGAATGCTCTTTTGCTGTCGTCATTGGGGTCGAATAGTGCCATTACTTTATCCCCGACGGCTGTCGCCGCGCTTCTGAATTGATTTAAGGAATCGATTGCGAAGTTAGCCAAAACATCGTCGGCAGAGATGTAGACCATGATGGTCCAATTCACAGGTTTGTCACTCACGGGATTGTTATTCATATGTTCCTCTCACTCGTGGATTGAAATCCATGGCCCAGGAAGACAGACAACGGCTCCGAACAGAGAGGGCGGAGTGTGTCATTGGCCACCTCTCAGAGACTAGAGTTCCGTTCGGAGTTCCATAGTCAAGTGATCCGAACTCGGAAAACATTTCAGACCTTCGCAACGCGGCGTGGTGTGGGGGTCAGTCTTGAAAAACCCGAAATTTTTGTCGATTGGGAACCGTTGGAAAAGGTACGGCGCAAATCTTGCACCTTTGTCTTCACAAAATCAATGAAAACCTAGCGCGCAGGGGCACCCGCCAGGAGCCCTACTAGCATTTTTGATGCTGGTTCTTCAAGCCATAGATTCTATTGTGTTTGCTGCGATTACGAGAGCCTAGCTCGCAGTAATCAATCACAGTTGTAGCCAGGTTCGGCTTTCTTTAGAAGAAAAATCTCGGGCCCGGATACTTCAGGGCCGGCACTGAGGGGAGACTAGGCCATCAGTTTGGATCCCTGACTGCGGGATTGAATTTCGCACCAATGTACCGGGATTCGAATTCTAACTTTGTTGTCCGCCACCCGAGAAGCAATCCCGCTGTTCGGACACTGCTCGCGATCGGGGATATCGCCACAGCGATGGCGGTTGTAAACCCTCGAGAGTAAGGCAGCACTAAATGATGTCAGACTACGCAACGCTTACGTCGCAAAGTGACCTGCACCCCTGTTTCGGCACAAAACTGAGTGATTTAAGCGAAAGGAGTTGGATCCTGATGCTCGGGCGCTTTTCGATTGCGAATTCTGCACCCACTGCTGGCAGAAATCGACAAAATACCCAATTAAGTCTCCTCCGTGCTGACGACCGCCTTTAGCTGCCGGGCGAAATACTTCCCCAAGCGGTGCCATATGTGAGTAGACACTCTCTTACAAGTCCAGAAAAGGGGGTTGGCGCCAGTGAAGGAATCAGGATCCAATTTGGTTAGGGCTGGCCAGCCGGCACTGAAAAAGTGCCGCGAGCCGCGGTTCCGGGCCACTTGGGAATTACACCATGATGCGAGACCCGATGCACCTCCGCATGAGCCGAGTGTGGGACAGACGCTTGGCCATTATCGTCTGGTCGAACAAATCTCTGCAGGCGGTATGGGCGTAGTTTATCGCGCTCGCGATGAGCACTTGGACAGAGAAGTTGCGGTGAAGGTGCTGGCGACAGCCAGTTATCACGATGTCGGCGCCTGTAGACGTTTCCATAACGAAGCGCTCATTCATTCAAAGCTCAATCACCCCAATATCATTTGCATTTACGATTTTGACAGCCAGGATGGTATCGACTTTCTGGTAATGGAATTCGTTACGGGCCAGACGCTCTCCGCACGGCTCGAGACCGGCCCAATGAAACAGGAAGAAGTACTTAGTGTCGGCAAGCAAATCGTGGCGGCGGTGCAGGAGGCACATGACCACTGCATTATTCATCGCGACCTGAAACCGCAAAACGTGATGCTTATGGCCAAAGGGCAAGTGAAGGTTTACGACTTTGGGTTGGCGAAGCTCGCTGCCCCAGCAGTGGACCCGGCGGCCACGATAGATCTGAGCCGTGATCTCGCAGTAATGGGAACATTGCCATACATGCCTCCGGAACAGCTGCTTGGAGAGCCAGCGGACTTTCGTAGTGATATCTATTCGGCCGGCGCAGTTCTCTATGAATTAGCGACGGGCCGCCGCGCATTTCCAGAGACGCATGGGCCACGCCTCATAGATTCGATTCTGCATGAAATGCCGCGTTCGCTCAGCCCGCTGACATGCTCGGTGTCGCGCGCGTTCGAGACGGTTGTACTGAAGTGCCTAGAGAAAGAACCGGCGCGCCGTTTCCAATCAGCAGCAGAGCTGAGCATGGAGTTGCAGATCGCTTCCTAAATAGGATCTATAGTGAAGTAGCGTGGAATCGTCGGGAAAGAATGCTCCTGGGGTAAGCACTCAAGAACGGAAATATCAAAGAGCTTTTTGCCAGAGAAGAACGCTCCAAGCTTGTCCGCGAATTGGAACCCCTCCTCTCGCAAGCCAAAAGATGTAAAAGCAGTTTCAACGTAGCGAACTCTAAGTGTGCTTAAAGGGTGTTTTCGGCCGACGATATTTGTGCTCCAACTCATTGGTTCTGATTGCCCTTAAAGCTCTTGCGCGACTTCGGGCGTAGGCGCTATCCATTGGAATTGTTCCTTCGCCGACTCACTGTCGGTCAGCCGGCGCTTCGTTCTGTTTCGCTGTCGCTTCCGACGGAGTTTCAGAACCCATCTCTCCGGGAATTTCTCCATTGCCTTGCAGTGTCCAGATCGCCGATATTTGTGAACTGCCTTTCGTTTTCGAGGAGCTCCCGACACTTACCCCAGTCCAGAAGTTTTTCCAGTTTTCCTATGGTAATGCCACATATCTTGTGCCTGGGCACACTAGATTCCGGTGTCGCCGCCGGACTGCTGGGGACTGAAATCCTCGGCCGCGAGACGGGCCGCAGATGAACTCCCATGAACGCGGATGACGTACATTGTTTCTATCAGTGTTCATCCGCATTTTTTGTGGGCACCCACTAAATTCGCGCTGGAAGGACTACGAGATGCGGAAAGGGTTTACGAGAAAACCACAAGCGGACGAGCCCGCGACGCGAGGCAAGAACTACATAACGCCGGGCGGGCTGCAGCGACTCAAAGATGAGCACCGGTTTCTGCTGACCAGGGAACGCCCGGCCGTGGCGGAGGTGGTGGCATGGGCTGCCAGCAATGGCGATCGCAGTGATAACGCCGACTATCGGTACGGCAAGCGGCGGCTGCGGCAGATCGATGGGAGGATTCGCTTTCTTACGAAGCGAATCGAAGCCGCGGAAGTGGTGGACCCGGAAGCTCCGAGAGCGGGGCAGGCGAAGACGAGGGCATTCTTCGGAGCAACCGTGCGCTATGCCAATGCCGCGGGAGCGGAGCGAGTGGTGAGCATCGTGGGCACCGACGAGGTCGATCTCAATCGCAACCACATCAGTTGGGTGTCACCTCTGGGGCGCACGTTGATGAAGTCGGCAGCGGGTGACAGCGTAGTTCTCCAAGCGCCGGGCGGCACAGAATACCTGACCGTGCTGGAAGTCTGTTACGAGCGCATTTCTGTGGAACCGTTCCGTGAACCACCTGGATCCGAGGCCTCGGCAAAGGGACTCCCTCGCCGGCTCTAATCCACCTGACGAAGATAGGCGAAACGGCAGGTGGTAAAAGAGACCGTAATAGTGCGGCTATCGGCTCTTGGCAACCGACCGGAGATGAGTTGAGTCCTCACAACGCGCTTTTCGCCATCAACTTTCAGAACGTCGGCAATCCGCAGGTATCGCAGCCTAGATATAGCGGTTAAGTTCGGGATTGCCCGTCGTCCAGGGCTTAACTGAGCTTAACCGCCGACGCATGACACACGATCGCGAGCCCTTCTCGAGCTGACTTATCAATCGTCATCGTGCACGGCACGCAAGTTGTTCTTGTAGACCGAGGTGGCGACAGCCCGTCCCAGGCGCCCGCCTGCCACTTGGTCGAAGCGAAAATGTATTCCGCCGTAGACGCGCGCATCGTCGACATCATCGGTAATCTGCTTGAACGTGGTGTACTGCAAAATGATGTCCGGCACGGCAGGATTGGACAGCGTGATCGAATGTCCGCCCTCGCCGTAAAGACGTCTCAGGATCTCGGCACCGCTATCACTTCCGCTCGCGTGATTCGAGGGGTAGCTCGGAAAACATGGCGTCGCGATGAATGGGAGGAAAGTCAGGTCGGCATTGGTTTTCCAGTTGCCGTCCGTGTCACCCGCACGAATCGCCGTCTCGGGCGCCAAAAGTTGTAGTGGTATTTGGTAAGGAATGACGCTATGAAACTGTCATTGATGGCCATGTTTAGTAGGGCTAGAGCTCGCGCATTCTCAGACAGCGAACGGCCCTGTGCCTCGGCGACCTGCCGCGCGGCCTGATTGAACGCCAGAGTCGGCGAAGTGAACTCGAAGAACCGCACGACATGGGCCCGATCTGGTGGCCGCTGGCTGCTGGTGAGACTCCCCACCGTCATAACCTCGACGTAATCCTTCGCATATCGGTTGCTCGTGAGCACTGGCGGCGGGTTGAGGAGAAAGTCTTCGGCGCTCCGGATACCGAACGGGGTTAGGTTCTGCCAATGGAAGAAGGCTCCAACGGCGATTCCATTCACGACCGGACAACTCGGTGTGGCCTGCCATTCGCCTGGTACAGGCGGCCCCGGTATCTTGAATTGGGGAGGCGAAGACCCGTCGTTGGAGCGCAGAAGGATCATCGCCGCGGCTGCAGCTTCACCCGTCGCAACGCCGTCATCCTTGGCCTGGCCGTCCGGTATCAACGCCAGAGAGTTCGCGCGGGCGGCGTCGAGCGTCGACGCATTAGCGGGGAAATAGGTACTAAGCACCCGATAAGCAGCTGCGACGGCTGCGGCATCGGCTGATGCGCCAGGCGTCGCCACGATCGACCCAAGATACGGTTTGTAGTCGCCCGTAGTGGCGTTGACGGCTTCAAATACATTGCGCGATCGCGGCGAAGCGCGCCTGGGCGAATGGGTTCTGGCCGTTCGCGATCGCTGTGTTTACCGCAATTGCATTCCACTCCAAGACAACGTCGGCTCTTGCGATGGCTGACCCCAACGATAGAGTCGCCATCAATATGTATAGGCTGAAGGTCCTATTTTTGCTTGGGCGACCACGCATGGTTTTCATCGTGCTTTCTCCTGATTCTTCAATGGCCAGCTATCAGCAGTAGCTCTTGTCCTTCTCGTCACATCTGGCTAGCTCTTGCATTGAACGTTGCGTCTCAAACTTCTGAATCATAGGTCGCGTTTATAGCCCCATTGCGCTTTGCTCTGCAATGCAGGTTCTCTGAAGGAGGATGAAGTTTTTCTGAACCCCTAAGTTGCTGATGCGGTTGCTTCTTTAGGCCCCTCCCGTTTCACCAGCAGGATCAGCAGCTCCATGGGTCGCTTTTCCAGACGCAGCTGCCGCTCGCCACGCTGGAGACAATAACGCGACTCGTCCAGTATGAAATTACCGAATTGGAATCGCTGGACCACGGGTATTTCCAAGGCGGGAACCGACTTAACGCAGTCATAATGCCCGATACCTCCATCAGAAATAGGTTCGTTCACTGATAGAGTCAGAAAAGTGCTGTAGGCCTTGCCCGAGACCCGTCAATGAAACTAAAAGAGTTGCCGAACGCGAGGCGGCCCGTCCACTTCGTGTCGGCCAGGGAGAAGCGCCGGACTTTTGGTCCGGAGTATCTGGCGTAGTGGCACTCCCAACAGGTTGGCGAGCCACTCAGCAGTCCGCAATGCAGCATCAATTCAAGACCGCTAGGAACTACCGCCAGTTTGGGACGTGGCGTCGAGCTTGCCTAGCGGGGGATTTGAAAACTAATTGTCGATCTCATACGTTCGGAAGGAAGGCTTATAAGCCGAGAGCCGGTCACGGCGCCTGCGTCGTGAGCAGAAGAGAAATCTCTAGCATTCGTCTAAAAAGGCGGGAAAACTTGATGAAAATTCAGTTAGAAGAATGAGACTCAATAGCTCTTGCGCTTCTCTGCAGGATATTGCTGCCCATATTTGTTCAGATGCGCTGTTGGAATATCGGAAGAGTGAACATCGACATTGACTTCGGCAGCATCGCCATCAATTTCCACATCACGTTTCAAAGATTCCAACTCGGCGGGAGAGGAAAGCTCATACCAGAATGCCATTCTGTAGCGCCCTCTCGGGACATGCCTGATTTCGAAACTCCCATCGTTTGAGGTAATAGCGAAGTAGGGAGTGGGCACGGCAATAACAGCCGCACTCATTTCGGGGTGGATGTTGCAAAAAATGTACGAAACTCCCGGGCCAGAAAAGCGAACCTTTCGGGAAGTGCCGCTTTCATACAGTCCGAGATCGAAGGGCTTCCCATGATAGATGGAGAAGACGTCATGAAAGAAAGGATCCTGGTTTGGAAACTCGACGTCAGTACCGACGCGAACCGCAATGATGTGCGGTAAGAAGCGCTTGTCCTTTTGAATCAGGCGCGCAGAAGACGATGTCACGTGAATATCTTGCGGGGATGTTGGTGTCAGCCAAACCACCACATTGCCGTTTCCAGCTCTTTCATTCGAAACATGGATGACGTTGACTCTGCCTCGAACTGTGATCTCCTGCCCGGCTGCGAGAGCCGGAATTACTAACATCAAGGCTAATATTCGATGGAAGTTCATCAGAATTGCACTCCTGCCGCCAGATTCACATGATCCGCGGTTTGGCCTTTCCCAATCGCCGGCAGGGTGAACAGGTGCCGATATTCAACCGCGAATAGCAACACGGAATTTGGCTTGTAGATGAAATTTACCAATTCGGTCCGGTTTTTCTGCATAACCGGGAAGCCTGAACTGGCGAACGAGAATGAAAACGCGCGCACATCGCGGCCGTAATTTTCATCCTGGCCAAAAGCGGTGTTGATCTCAAACTTTGTTGCCGGTATGAGTTTCAGCTGTCCCCAGCCTCCGGTCGAGCGAAGGGGATGAATGGCGCTATGAGGTCCGCTTGCTTCGGGAAAGACAACGCTGCTCCAAATGCCTCCACCAAGCCCACCCACAGCCTGGCCATTGTAGAACTCGCCCGAAGCCTGAAGATGTTTTCCAATGCCGATCGTAAGATCCGAATTCAATGTCCAACTCGCGATCGTCGGAAAGCTCTGATAAGTCTGATTCGCCCGGTAGCCGCCGAATCCCAGCGTGAACGGATGTCTAGCATCTCTCGAGTGATCGAATGCGATTCGTCCAGCGATAGCTGGCACCCGCGCGGCCTCTCCGGCACTCGCAACCCGGCCCTGGAAGACTGGCGACTCCTCCGTAAGGGGGTCGAGCATTCCACCCTGAAAGATGAAGGATGAAGCGTCGTTAAGTCGCACCCGATGGGTAAGGTTCACCGCGGGCGTCCACACCCAGAGATTCCCGGACCACGAGAACGCCGGTTCCAACAGAGTTGCATAAGAGGTAGGTGAGAGTGGCGAGAAGAAAAGCGCATTCTGCCCGATCTCAAGTGATGTATTCGCCCAATCGAGGCTCAAACTAGCTGTGCGGAGCCGAAGCAATCCGGTGGCAACGCCAAAATCTGTCGTTGGGCTACCGCCGGCGAAGTCAATTTCCGCACTGGCGGAACTTCGCGCGCCAAACAACTTCGGGCCGAGAACATCGATTCCGAGGATGGTTTGCCGGAGTGTCGCCCCCACGCCCGGTGTTGGGGCTCCGGGAAAATTGGGCAACGCCAAACTGGGCAGATCCTGTACATCGACGATTCCCTTGTTCCAATAGGAATTGAACAACACCAGGCCGGAGAGCTTAACTGGATATTTGCTTGCGCTCTCTACCTTATCCTGGTGCATTTCATTGATCTTCTGGGCCAAGAACGTTGGGTCCTGATCTGCGTCGGCGACGGATGGCTGAGTATTCGAAGCGGACGTAGTTTCGACGGCAGCTCCACCCTGAACCTGCTTGCGCAGTGCTTCTACGCTTTCGCGGAGTTCTGCAATCTCGCGTCTGGATGCTGCTAAGTCGCTACGTGTCTGCTGCAATTCGCGATTCAGCTGAGCGATATTCGTGGAATTCTGGTCAGGCTGTTGCGCCAGAGCGCAAGCGGCAGCCAGAAATGTCAGGAAAGTGAGCTTGAGCACGAAGCATGGAACCCCACTTGCGATTTTCCCCAAGGTGGTAACGAGGCGGCAAGGTTACCGATGGTTCGCGATGCAGAAACCCGATTACTTAAGTGTCTGGCGGTGAGGAGTTGATGCACTTACTCTGTCCGAAGTCCTGCAGCCCATGAAACACTTGCGAACGAAGCTCCTGGTATGCATGTTCAGCATCGTGTTTCTGCTGACGTCCGCCGTACTGTTCCTTGTGCAAGCGCGGATGAAAGCCCAAGTGCGATCTGACCTGGCGGACAATGTCCGGCAACAGAGCCGAGTCTACGCCGAAGTAGAAAGATCCCGCCAAGAACAATCCCGTCAAAGCGCTGAGATGATTGCTGACCAGCCAACGCTGAAGGCACTCATGTCGACAAATGACCGTCCGACGGTGCAGGATGCCTCCGGATCAATTTTGCTGAGAAGCCGTGCTGATCTTCTGATTCTGGAGAATCCACGGAGCGAGCTGCTTGCGCTGCACACGAGATACGCCGACGTGACAGCAGCGATGTCGGAACCGCTGCTGAAGAGGAGCTCCGGAGAGGAAGATTGGTGGTTTATCAATGGGCACCTGTACAACGTAAGTTTCGTACCGGTTATTGCAGGCAATGGGCTGGAAGAGCGAGTCTTAGGTCGTATGGCCCTGGGGCGCGATATTAAGAATGACTCGATCCTCGCTAACGGAGCGTACGGAAGGTCAGAGTTTATTTTCGAGCGTGGAGGCGCCGTTCTGCTGAGTTCTCTGCCCGCCGATGTCTGGGCAGAGGCCGAAGCAGCTCTTGAGCATCACGGGCAGCAATCGATTGGAGAGCTCGAAATCGAGATTCATGGGGAACGCTATGTTGCCGGCTCCGTCGAGTTACCGGGAGATCACCCGGTCCGCCTGTACTGCCTCCAGTCTTACGATCGGGCCACAAGTTTCCTGCAAGCACTTAACCGCATGCTCCTGATTCTGGGAGCAGTGGCGGTTCTGGGAGGTGCTTGCGTTGCGTTTTTTATTTCGCGACAGATCACACGACCGATAGAAAGGCTGGTGGCCGGGACGCGTCAATTACAAAAAGGAAATTTCGAGTTTCAAATTCCGATTCAAGGCAAGGATGAAGTCGCAGATCTTGGTCGAGCCTTTACTGAGATGCGGGATAGCCTTCAGAAGTCTCGGGACAGCATGCTGCGTTCCGCCAGGCTCGAAGCCGTGGGCCGACTTGCGGGAGGAGTGGCCCACGATTTCAATAATCTGATCATGATTATCAAGGGATACAGTGACATGCTGCTCGACTCTGCGACTCCGGAGTCACGTCCCCAGATCGAAGAGATTAAGCGGGCTGGTGATCGTGCAAGTGCTCTGACCCGGCAGCTCTTGGCTTTCAGTCGCAAGCAGATTCTCGAACCACAGGTACTCGATCCGAACCAGATCGTGAAAAACATGGTGAAGATGTTACAAGTCTTGATCGGGGAGGACATTGAACTGGTAACAAGTCTGTCCAGTGGGATTGGTCGTGTACAGGCCGACCCGGGACAGCTGGAACAAGTAGTGATGAATCTGGCGGTGAACGCGCGTGACGCTATGCCGAGTGGTGGCAAGTTGATTGTTGAGACGCAGCCGGCCGAACTGGATGATTCCTATGCTGCCGCTCACCCGGAGGTCACGGCTGGGCCCTATGTCCTGCTTGCGGTGACTGATACTGGTTGTGGCATGTCGAAGGACATTCTCGAACACATTTTCGAGCCTTTCTTTACGACCAAAGAGCCCGGCAAAGGAACAGGGCTAGGGTTGGCGACAGTGTATGGGATTGTGAAGCAGAGCCGAGCGCACATCACAGTTTATAGCGAGCCGGCAAAGGGTACTACCTTCAAAATCTATTTCCCCTCACTCGATAAAGCGATTCCGCTCTCGCGATCTCTACCTTTGGCCGCAGCTCCGAAAGGCGAGGGCACGGTCCTGCTTGTGGAAGATGAGCCTTCGCTGCGTGTGCTCGCGGCGGAATCGCTCAGAAAGCTTGGGTACACCGTGTTGCAAGCTGGGAACGGCCTCGAAGCCATTGCAGTTGCTGACGGACATGCCGGCAATATCAATATTGTGGTCACCGATGTCGTAATGCCCCGTCTGGGTGGCCCCGAGCTTGTTGCCAGACTGCGGGAAAAACGGGACGGATTCTCAGTCATCTTCATGTCTGGATATACCGAAGCGGGAGCGCTGGAAAACTCGAAAATCGGTCCTGACGCGGTACTTCTAAACAAACCGTTTTCGACCGAAGTATTGGCGCGGAAGATTAGAGAAGTACAGCAGAATGGATCCGATGGTCTCGAAAAGCGGCTCGCAGCAGCAGCCTCCGCAACCTCTGCCGGTGCGCCGACGCGCTAAGCTAGTCTTAACGCCACTCGGCCCTGGCATGCCCTTGGCAATCTGCATTCGTCCACTCTGCCCCGCATGCGGAAACTACAAACCTTGTTCTCTTCGCAAAGGCGGATGATCTCGTTGATGACCCGAAACTATAAGGCACGGTGCAAGGTCCGCCGAATCATTGCACCAGACGGTCCACGAGTGCGCCGTATCTCTTTTTCGACATGCAACCTTGAAGTTGAAGCACGACTACAAGAGAACGAAAGCATTCAGCAAGATCGCCCAGTCCCTTTTTGGGGGCCGAGGCGCTCTACCGATGGCCCACCCTGCCATTCTCCACAATCGGAGTTTCGTACCACAGTCCGAACTTGTACAACGCTGTCCTAAAACGGACACCCTTGCTTGGCGACGGGATCGTATGTGGGTTCCAAATATGGATGTTAGCATTGGCATTTGAGGTGCTAGCAGCGCAACAAGGTGGGGCTCAACATGGCATTCTTTCGCGATCTGCGTGTTGCCGTACACTCCTTCTCACGAACTCCTGGGATGGCGATGGCTGTCATTCTGACGCTGGCTCTTGGAATTGGGGCGAATGCCGCGATTTTCACGCTGGTACGCGGAATCCTGCTGAAGCCGCTAGTGAACCGGGATGAAGATCGGCTCATTTACATCCGGCAGAGCGCACCCGGTATCCGAGACGATAACGCGACGTTCAGCGTACCTGAGATCCATGATTTGCGTGCCAGCGTAAAGACGGTGAGCGTTTTCGGGGACTTCTCCACCATCGGTTTCACCATGATCGGATTGGGCGAGCCGCGTGAGGTGAAGGCCGGAGTAGTAGGAGGGTCGTACTTCGATGTGATGGGACTTCATCCCGTGCTTGGGCGTCTGATCGGACCGCAGGATGATGGTGCCAACGCGGGGGGCGTGGTCGTTCTGACGTATCGATTCTGGTCGACGACTTTTAAGAAAGATCCATCGGTCCTGGGAAAATCGGTTCGTCTGGGGAGCTTTGGTGATCGGACCGCTACGGTGATCGGCGTACTCGAGCCGTGCGTGCCCTACCCGGAAGATACCGAAATCATAGCCAATATTGTAACCAGCCCACACCACTTATCAGCGACGATGGTCACCGGCCGCATTCATCGGATGACTGAGGTGTTTGGCCGTCTCGCGCCCGGTGCGACACTCGACCAGGCAAGGGCCGAACTGCAGTCTGCTTATGGCGCGATGAAGAAAGATCACCCCGAAGCATATCCCGCGCAGGCCGACTACCACATCGATGCGAAATTATTTCGCGACCAGATTACGGTTGGCGCGCGGACGATTCTGCTGGTTCTGCTCGCGGCAGCAGCGTTGGTATTCATCATCGCGTGTTCCAATGTCGCCAATCTGATTCTGGCTCGGACAGTTCGCCGTGAAGGCGAATTAGCCGTGCGCGCGGCGCTTGGGGCCAGCAAGGGCGCGCTTCGCCGCATGCTGCTCGCCGAAAGCCTGTTGCTTTGCGGCATCGGGGCAGCCATTGGCGTCGGGAGCGCGCAGCCGATGGTATCAGTGCTCGCCCGTTACGCGTCGCGGTTCTCGGTGCGTGCACTGGATCTCAAAGTCGATTCCAGTTTGCTTTGGGTGGGAGCTAGTTTGGCCCTGCTCGCAGCCATAGTTCTGGCATTTGTTCCGCGACTGCCGTCGGCCGACGCTGCGCAGGGATTGAACCTGGCGAGCGGCAGCATTCGCATCATTGGGAGCACGAGCCGCCGGCAGCGCATCTTTGCCGTCACCCAAATTGCGGCATCGTTTGTACTGCTCGCGGGCGCAAGTACCGTGATTACTACGCTGATCGAACTGCAACGGATACACACAGGACTGGACACTCGCCACGTTCTCGCCATCGATGTTCCGCCCATGACGTACGGGAAAACGCCACAGCAGGTCGTCCAGTTCTACAAGGAATCGATGCGGCGGATTGACGCACTGCCCGGGGTGAATAAGACCGCGTTCGGGATGGCGGTCCCCTGGCGCGAGGCTAACGGCTTAGGATTGCAGTTTTCGGCCGACGGTCATACTCATGTTCCCGGCGAAGATCCGCGCGCGCAATTCCGCGTCATCTCTCCCGGATTCTTCGCGGCGCTGGGAGTCCCGATCGTTGCCGGACGGGATTTCAATGAACTCGATACGAATGCGAAGGACCCGGTTGCCATCGTCAGTGAAACTCTCGCACAACGTATGTTCCCCAATCAGGATCCCATCAACCGGCATGTCTATTGGACAGACCCGGTGCTGCAATTTGTTCCCGGCATACCCACGAAGCCGCATCGCATTATCGGCGTCACTGCCGATATTGATGACCTGCATATCGTTCCGGAACCTGCGTTGACCATCTATAGCACGTTTGAACAGGGACCAATTTTCGCGGGCCGTCTTTTCATCCACACAAGTGCAAACCCTTATGGGCTGGTCACGCCGGTGACGCGAACCATTCGCGGGATGTCGGCTGATCAACCAGTAGAGCATGCGGCGACACTCGAAGATGTTCGCGCCGAAGTGCTCACACCTGACCGGTTGAATTCGGTTGTATTTGGCGTCTTCGCCGCGGTCGCGTTGGCGATTGCCGTGGTAGGTGTTGCCGCCGTGCTGACGTTCTCGGTCGCAGCCCGGACTCGAGAATTCGGAGTCCGCCTGGCGCTGGGATCGCTGCCGAACGATCTGCTGCGAAGCGTCGTTAAAGAAGGAGCAGTAATGGCCGCGGCAGGAGTCATTGTCGGGGCAGCCTTTGGATTCATGGTGGCGCGCTTGGCAGGAAGATACGTCCTCGAGATTAAAATGCCTGGTGCCTTGCCAGTATCGATATCGGCGATCGTACTGATGGTAATCGCGGTCATCGCATCGCTGCTTCCAGCAGCCCGTGCCGCGCGTGTCAATATCATGCAAGCACTGCGCTCGGAGTAGTGGACGAATAAACTCCCCAAATGAGGAGCCGCCGAGGACTAACGCATGTATCGACCAATGTCAGGAGAGCGTGAGAGCAAAGCCACAATTTTCCGATGACATCTTGGATGCCATGCGGAAAAACAAAAGCCTACGCATTCGGGCTGGCACCGGTCAGCACCGCTTAATTGGCATCTGGGTTGTGGTCGTGCGAGACCGCGTCTTCGTAAGATCATGGAGCGTGAAGCCAAACGGCTGGTACCGAATGTTTCTCAAAGAACCTCGCGGCAGCATCCAAGTGGCTGATCGCACAATCGCAGTCCGCGCCATGCTCATCACGAGCGAAAGCCTTAGGGACGCCATTGATCGCGCTTTGCGTTTTGCATTCAAGCCTCACAGGACAGTTGCGAGCCTAATCCCCGAGTATCGGCAATTTCCTTCAAAATTGCTCAATCGCGCTCTTGTTTAGCAGAGTGCAGTAAGCCTTCGCGAAGAGGCTTCTTGAGTTGCTGGTCTGATGTCCCTCGGCCAGGCACGTGGACGTAAGTTCGAATTAGTTTCGTTTGGAGCAGAGGGAGCGCATAGGGCGAGAAAAGTTACGATGTCATCTATATATGTTGAAATGGTTGGGGGCCGCGACGCCCCCAATTTTTGGGTGAACGGGGCGTATCCGGCAGAACGCCATAGTGACTGGTATTTGCTCGGGGAGCATTGAAACGTGCCCAACTTCAGCGGGGTGATGCGCAAGCTTACGGCGAGCGATATTCCGGCGGCTCTGGAGTTGTCCACCGAGGCGGGATGGAACCAGACCATCGCGGATTGGGGCACTCTGATCGATTTGGCTCCTGAAGGCTGTCTGGCTATTGAAATTGACGGGGAACTTGCTGCGACAACAACTCTCCTATCTTATGGAGAGCGTCTGGCCTGGATCGGCATGGTACTTACCAGGATTCGTTACCGCGGCCGCGGCTTTGCACGGATGCTGATGAAGGAGGCTTTGGGCTTTGGCTGACAGGATGCAAATTGAAACAGTAAAACTCGATGCCACAGATCAAGGTCAGCCGTTGTACGAGAAATTTGGATTCCGGTGCGAAGAAGCGGTGGAACGGTGGTGGCGAGCAGGGCATACAGTGGTCGCTGGTGCGGGGGTGAATGAGTTAAAGGATTCTCACGAAGGTTGGCGAGAACTGGACCTGCAGGCATTTGGCGCGGATCGCAGAGAATTGCTATCGAAGCTCGCCTGCAAGAATCCACCGCTCTGGGTTGGCAACTCCTACCTGTTCAGCCGGGCAGGGCGATTGACGTCGTATTTGGGGCCATGCGTATGCGAAAGTAGCGAGGCGGCGCGCACTCTGATGGAAAGAGCGTTTCGGAGAGGAGCCGCCGGGGGATGGTCCTGGGATTTGCTGCCCCGAAATTCGGCGGCTGTGGCTCTGGCCCGTTCTCTCGAGTTCACGCCGAAGCGGCATTTGACGCGTATGGTTCGTGGAAAAGAGCTGCGCCCGAAACAGGCCGCGATTTACGCGATAGCTGGTTTCGAGCTGGGGTAACCATGAAGATCGCGAACGTCACAGAATTGGAAGAGCGCCTGTCGCGTCCGAGTGATGCGGTGATTGCAGCCATGCGAGCCATGGATGGTGATCTTTTAATCCTGGGTGCGGGCGGCAAGATGGGACCGAGCCTGGCGAAACTGGCGCGGCGAGCAGCCGATAGCGCAGGAACGCGGCAGCGGATTATTGCCGTGTCCCGATTCAGCAAGCCGGATTTGCCCGATGAACTAGCAGCGATGGGTATCGAGACCATTGCCTGTGACCTGCTGAAACCAGGCGCTCTCAACCGTCTTCCGGAGGTGGCCAATGTGGTCTTCATGGCTGCTCGCAAGTTCGGCACTTCCGGGGATGAGCACTTGACGTGGGCGATGAACACATATCTTCCGGGTCTCGCGGCTGAACGATTTCGCAACAGCCGGATCGTTGCTTTTTCAACCGGGAACGTCTATCCCTTGCGTGCGGTGTCAGAAGGTGGGGCAGTGGAGACGACTCCGGTTGAACCGATCGGCGAGTATGCGCAGTCGGCGCTTGGCCGGGAGCGCATGTTTCAGTATGCGTCGGAGCGCTGGGGAACAGAGGTGACAATCCTGCGCCTGAATTATGCCGTAGAACTGCGCTATGGGGTGCTGGTGGATATTGGACGCGCGGTGTTTGAGCGGCGTCCTGTTTCCCTCAGCATGCCTTTTGTGAACGTGATCTGGCAGGGAGATGCAAATTCCTGGTGCCTGCGCTCTTTTGCACATTGCCAGGCGCCGCCATTCATCTTGAACATCACAGGAGCCGAAACGCTTTCTGTCCGAGAGATTGCCGCACAATTTGGCCGTCATTTCGGGTCTGAGCCGATGTTCTTGCCGGATGCGGATGACTCGACGTCCTTGTTAAATGATGCCAGCAAAGCGAACGCGCTCTTTGGAAGTGCCAGTGTAACTCCGACGGAGATGATCGAATGGATTGCTGAGTGGATAAAGCAAGGCGGAGTAATGCTGAACAAGCCTACGCACTTTCAAAGACGCGACGGGAAATTCTGATGCTTGTGCGTGATCAACTCCGTTCCGGGCTCGTCATTCCTGCGCACCCCCTTGCCCTCGACTCGAACCGTAAACTGGATGAGCGCCACCAACGCGGACTGACGCGCTACTACGTTGCGGCGGGCGCGGGTGGCATTGCTGTTGGGGTCCACACTACTCAGTTTGCAATTCGCGATCCGAAGTATGGATTGCTGAAGTCCGTCCTAGAACTCGCCGTAGAGGAGACCAGCGGTGCTGGTGTTGTGAAGGTAGCGGGCGTGTGCGGGAAACGCAAGCAGGCTGTCTCAGAGGCGGAATTGGCAGCAGGGCTCGGATACGACGTTGCGCTGTTGAGCCTGGGAGAGTTAAAGAACGAATCGATTACTGAACTCCTGGAGCACTCAAGATGCATCGCCTCCATCATCCCGGTGATGGGTTTTTACCTCCAGCCGGCGGTGGGAGGCCGATTGCTGCCGTACGAATTTTGGCGCCGGTTCGTGGACATCGAAGACGTGGTGGCCATCAAAGTTGCTCCCTTCAACCGCTACCAGACCATCGACGTGGTGCGGGCTGTGCTGGAGTCAGGCCGGGCACACGAAATCGCGCTGTACACCGGTAATGACGACAACATCCTGAATGATCTCTTAACGCCGTTCGATTTTGGAGGCAAACGGATTCGAATGGCTGGAGGTTTGTTGGGACAGTGGGCAATGTGGACGAAGTCCGCCGTCGATCAATTTAAAACGGTGAAAGCCGCTTCCAGTGCTTCTTCCGAACTCTTAGCCATCGGGGCTCAGCTTACTGACGCGAATGCAGCCATTTTTGATGCTGCCAATCTGTTTCGCGGATGCATTCCCGGGATTCATGAGATTCTGCGAAGACAGGGGCTGCTTGCAGGGCGCTGGTGTCTTGATCCGCAAGAGGACTTGTCTCCCGGGCAGCTCGAAGAAATCGAAAGGGTTTGCAAGGCTTATCCGCAACTTCAGGATGACGCTTTCGTAAGGGAACATCTGGATGAATGGCTTCGCTAGAGGGATCTCTGCCGAGATGCGAAAGATTAGTCATGACAAGAACTGTTTTGACGGAATTGCGCCCACCTGTTCATCGATTGCATGTCCGCTGTGACCATTTATGGAGTCCGAGAGTGAGTGAGCAGCCGGCGATCAGGCGCTATCGCGTAAATTAGGGCAGCACCCAGAGCTGCAGCGAGAGACATGATGATCCAGGCGAGATCGTATGTGTGGTAAGTATCGAAGATCCTTCCGGTCAGCCAGGGAGCAAACCACTGGCCAAGCGAATATCCCATGATGATGAGGGATAAGAGTTTCCCCAAGGCGGACAATCCAAAGCAATCTGCCGTGACCAAGGGAATCAACATGTAGTCGGCGCCCATGGCGAAGCCGTAAAGCAAGGCGAATAGCCACACGACGCCGGGCTGCCGGGCCGCGAAAAGCAGCGGAATGGCCAGCCCGAGTACCAGGTAGAACAATGCCATGACATTCTTTCTGCGGTAGCGATCGGCAAAGTACCCGACGATCAGTCGGCCCGCGAGACTTGAGACAAGCATCACGCTGGCGACTCGAGAAGCACGGCTGAGAGAGTATCCCTCGCCCGTTAGAAAAAGAATCAAGTGCTGGGTCACTGCGCCGATCGCCCCGACGGTGAACGTGCACCCTGAGATGATCAGCCAAAAGTTGGTGCTGCGCACAGCTCGCGCTACATCCATATCAATCAGCGAATCGCGCTGGCTCAATGCAGGTTCGGTCGGAGTAGTCGAGGCGATGCCGTCAGGAAAAAGATTCATATCGTGGGGACTGGAGCGCGTGATCCACTGCGATACGGGGAAGAGCACAAGCAGGATGAGTGCTCCAACAATTTCGAAGGCGTGCCGCCAGCCGACGCTCTGAATCAAGCTATTGATCAGTAGCGGGGAAATTGCACCTCCCAACCCTAGCCCAAGATATGCGCTGCCCATGGCACGGCCGCGCTTCTGCCGGAACCAGTTGGAGATGAGAACCTGATTGGGAATGGGCCCGGTCAGAACGTAACCGACGACTTCGGCGATGCAGAGCAAGTAGTATTGCCACAGACGGGTCATGCTTCCCATCAGAATCAGAGGCAAGCCAACACACCAGATACCGATACGAATCACCTGACGAGATCCGAGCCGATCGATCAGTACTCCTGCCAAAAGACCGAACACCAGGCCTGCAACTACAAATCCCAGCAGAAAGCCCTGCGTGAGTTGTGCTCGAGTAAAGCCGAGAGAATCGACCATCGATGGATAGAAGACTGGGAACCCGTAGTAAATGATGCCCACGGAGAAGAAGAGATTGAGGAACGCAGCGAGAACAATCCACCAGCCATAGAAGACGCGCATGGGTCTTTTTGTGAGAGTTCAGAATTTATCAATGTTCCCGAGCTAGCGCTACTTCATTCTCCGAGTTCGATTATCGGTGCCGCCATGGTAGGCGTAAGTTTATAGTCAGGGTCGAAAACCGCAGACCGTAGCTCTTGGCGCGCTTCTTTGGCACGGCTGTACTTGACATTAAGGGCCTGACGTTTACGGCTCAATAAATTTGTGACAGAATACCCCTCCACAATGGCGGCTAAATCAGCAGCGGTGATCGTTCTTTTGGTGGCTTTCTGCCGCGGATGGGCACAAGAGTGGCATTTCTATGGAGGCGATGCGGGGGGCTCCCGATTCTCCTCTCTGCGGCAGATTAACCGTGAAAATGTTGGCGCCCTGAAACCCGCATGGACGTATCACATCGGCGAAGTGAATCGCGGGAATGCCACGGACCGCCATCGTATTGCCCCATTTGAGACGACACCGGTAGTTGTGGATGGCACGCTCTATCTCACAACGCCATCGAACCGGGTGATCGCATTGGACGCAGAAACCGGCAAGGAGATTTGGACGTTCGATCCGCAAGCAGGGCGTGGCGAGCGCATATTTTTCCAGCACCGTGGCGTTGCGTACTGGCAGAGCGCGACAGGAACTGATCGGCGGATTCTGTACGGCACCTTCGACGGACGCCTGATCTGCCTGGATGCTAAGACGGGGAAGGTCTGTCAGGGCTTTGGCACCGCCGGGATGGTGAATCTGCGTGCGGGAGTAGCAGACGAATTTCCGGACGCGGAATACGCTGTGACATCGGCGCCCGCTATCTACAAAAATCTGGTCATTACAGGTGCTGCGGTTCCGGAATATCCCTCGAAAGGACCCAGCGGCCCGGTACGCGCATTCGATGTTCATACGGGCAAGTGTGTTTGGACCTTTCATACCATCCCCGGACATGGAGAAACTGGACACGAGACTTGGGCAAAAGAAGCATGGAAGGGAAGAACGGGCGCAAATGTGTGGTCCACGATGAGTGTGGACGTGGAAAGGGATTTGGTTTTTCTGCCGGTTGGGTCGGCTTCATACGATTTCTATGGCGGTGATCGCAAGGGGCAGGACTTATTCGCGAACTCTCTGGTGGCATTGCAAGCTTCGACCGGCAAACTGGTGTGGTACTTCCAAATGGTCCACCACGACATTTGGGATTACGACATGCCGGCACAACCTTCGCTGATCACTGTGCAGCGGAATGGGAAATCGATTGCAGCGGTTGCCCAGGTCACGAAGATGGGGTTTATGTTTATTTTCGACCGGGTCACGGGAACGCCGCTGTTTCCAGTGGAGGAGCGGACGGTTCCAAAAAGCGATGTCCCGGGAGAGGAGTCTTGGCCGACGCAGCCATTTCCGAGCAAGCCGCCGGCCCTGGTGCGACAAGGGTTTAACGAAAGCGACATCACGACAGCTACGCCGGAGTCCCATCGTTATTGTGCAGAATGGTTTCATTCGCTCGAGAGCCGAGGCATGTATACGCCTTACGGAAGTAAGCAGACGCTAGTCGTTCCGGGAACGTTAGGAGGAGCAACGTGGTCTGGCGGATCGTTTGATCCCGAGTTGGGCTATTTCTTCGTAAACGTGAATGAGTTGGGATCGGTGGGGGCAATGGAAGCGCAGCCAGCAGGGGCCCCAGTGGCGTATCGACGCAATGCCAAAGGAGGCGAATATGCCCGGTTCTGGGACGAGAATCAGTGGCCCTGCCAGAAACCTCCTTGGGGAACTTTGAATGCCGTCGATGTCAACACTGGCGAGATCGTCTGGAAAGTGCCGCTAGGCGTGGTCGATGGGGTGAATGGCGAAACGGGCTCGCCAAACCTTGGAGGCTCGGTTGCGACCGCGAGCGGACTGATATTTATCGGGGCGACGGCAGACAGTCGCTTTCGCGCTTTTGACTCGCGAACCGGAGAGCAACTGTGGGTAGCAGAGCTGGCGGCCAGCGGGTACGCTACGCCTGTTACGTATATGGGGAAGAAGAGCGGAAAACAGTTTGTCGTGATCGCCGCGGGTGGGGGAGGGTACTTTCGCGGCAAGACGTCCGACGAAGTTATAGCGTTTGCTCTGCCGGATTAACGAACGTCGAGTCGAGATTCACGGTGCGCGATTACGGATAGTCAAGGATTGCCCACACAGAATTTGAAGCCAGCCAGGCGCCGCTATTGAGGCCAGCCCAAATCTCAGGGCGGTGCCACCGGGTCTCCGCGAGCAGGACACCTGGATCTAGACCTGGTGGCGGAGATTGGGGCGCAGTGTGAGCGAGCCGTCATCGTTGAGCTTTTGGTGACATGCCCATCGCACGGGATAGCGCATTCCCTTTACTTCGATCTCAGCTCTGAGTTTCAATGCTTTCCAATCTGTTCCTTGCGGTAGCACAAACTGTGCCTGCCGAATTTTCCCCGGTAACGGGTAGCCGGCGTCCAGACAACCGCTCTTGAGCACCTTTCCGTCATTGCTTTCCACGGTCACCCGCAATACGCCTGGCACACCCGCGATGCCATCATTGGCAAAGCCAACGATGAGGCCCAGGTAACTATTGTCCTGATAGCTCCAGATGAAAGATGGCCTCACCCGATAGCCGATGCGGCGATTGATCCGATCAAACGCCGCGGGAGACGCATGGTAATAGCTCAGTAGATTTTTCGCGCTGATCTGGTGAAAGTTCCAGAGAGACCAGTAGTTCGCTCCGATATCGATCACGTGATCGATCATGTTCTCGGCCGGAGATATCCCTTCCTCTGCGGCACTCGGATCGGGAGGTTTCCCGGGAAGTCCCTGCTCGAGCAATGCGGCGATCCACGGCGGGCGGTTACTGAGCGCTTCAATCTGCTCGTTCTCAATGAAGATGGTGTCGCTGCGAATCCAATTGTTGCTGCGGACAGTGCGGTCTAACAGTTCCGAATTACCAACCTTGCTGTAGTCCGGTTGAGTATTCGTCAGCAGGGGAGTTTTCTTGAAGTGCTCGAGTTGGACATCCAGCATGTTGGTCCAAGTGCGCTCTGCGGTCAGGTAGTCAGGGAAGGGATTATTGCCGAATGGCCAGGTGTGCCCTTCACCCCAGAAGCCGTACATGAAGGTATCAACAAACTCGATGAGCGGATTGCCATCGAATTCCGCTGCCAATAGTCCAACCAATTCCTTGAATGCCTGCTGAAAAAAAGGATGGTCGTACCGGGGCTGATAACGCGAGTGCGGATTATCTAAAAATCTTTTCCCGGCGGCGGCACTCTCCTGATCGCTAATCACCAGATCAACTTTGGGTACTTTTTCCAGAACGAAATCTGGTAACGCGGCTTCGCGCTTATAATCTGGCGCGCACATCTGAATTCGCAATCCGATCCGCTTGTTGTTCTTCTTCGCTAACTCAAAAACCAGCTTCAGGTAGTCGGGCAGTTCCAGGCGTCCGGGTTGCGGTTGCACCTCCCTCCACGTGGGGCGGATGTAAAGCTGCTGGCCTAATGGGAAGCGCACCAGGTCTTCGATAGCTTGGGGAATGTTGTCGGCCTTGATTTCGTCGGTGCCGCTGTCTGCCGTGATATAGGTAACCAGTCCCTTGCCATAGTTCGGCACGGCGTCATCCGAAGAAGTAGTGGTCATCACTACATCATCGGTGGGGATAACGGCGTCCGGTGGATATTGGGGGAAGGGTCCTTGATTGAGCCGATCGGTCACCTGCGGACCGGAGCCGAAGTCGTAGTGTGCCCAATTGTGCGCGGGAACCTTCGCCTGCGCTTTACCTATTCCAAGTTCGGCAGCTACCGCAACAGCGACAGTACTTTTTAGAAAATCTCTACGCTGCATTGAAGGCATCTCCTCACTCGCAGTTTCCGATTACGCCGGCCAAACCCACCTTGAGCGCGAACTCGGTATGAGATCTCAAATCTCTCAGCCACTATCGGAACATTACTGTTTATATCGTTTTATTTCGTTTGTCCAGTATGAAGCGTTGTCGGATTCTGTTGAGCGCTGAATCATGTGCGCTCCAAACACCGGGGAACGTTTCGGCAGATGATGTGGGAAACGCAATAAAAGCAATGTGCTTGCGGATTTTGTTTCCGCATCTCATTCGAAAATGAAGTTGACTTTGCGAGGTTTTGCTTGTATTACGAGTATTTACGTTTTATTTCAATCAGTTTCCTGACGCCATCCTGTTGTGCTTGAAAATTCTATGTCTTCAACGAAAAGCGCGATTCTGCAATCACACACCGACCTGCTTCGAGAGCTGAAATCCACTTTCACAAGGGGGCTTTGGATTGCTCTCATCATTGGGCTTGCCGTTTGTTCGCCCTCTGCGGTGGCGAGCGGTCCCGCCGGCACGGCTAAGATTCAAGGCGGCAACCTGCGAATTGAATTTGATAACCACCTGCGTACCCGCGTGGTTGCCCGTTTCAACAAGTCGGAGACGGTGATGGGACCATTTACCGCCTCTGAGACGGTGACAACTGCAGACAAGCTCTGGACCGGGTTCCTCCAGAGCTCGCAGAAACACGAGCGTACAAAAGATGCTTTCGGTGAGGGCGAGCGGCTTACCGTGGAAGGAAAGGCGGGAACGCTCACAAAGATAGTTTCCGTCACCGTGTATGACGATTTTCCTGCGATGGCCTTTTTCGATGTCCAGTACACCAATACCGGAACATCCAAGCTAGCCATCAAAAGTTGGACTAACAACGCGTACACGGTGAATGCGCAACGCGGTCTGGGCCGACCAGCTTTTTGGTCTTACCAGAGTGGCTCCTACGAGAAACGGCCCAACTGGATTTTACCGCTGCACACCAAGTTTCGGCAGGATAACTATCAAGGCATGAATGCCGACGATTATGGTGGCGGAACGCCGGTTATTGACGTCTGGCGCCGCGACGTTGGAATTGCCGTCGGACATGTCGAGCCGCGGCCGAAACTGGTTTCCCTCCCCGTGTCCATGCCCGATCCCGCACATGCCAGGGTTGCCATACGCTTCACCAAAGATATTTCCTTAAGCCCAGGCGAAAGTTTTCATACATTTCGTACTTTCGTCGCCATCCATCAAGGAGACTACTTCCGCGCGCTCTCCGATTACCGGAGGTTCATGATGAAACAAGGTTTCCAGATGGCCACCGCCCCCAGCGACGCCTTCGGCGCGATCTGGTGCGCGTGGGGATATGGACGAACAGTTCAACCTCAACAGGTGTATGGCTCACTTCCGACCGCCAAACGACTGGGATTCACGTGGGTCACGCTCGATGACGGTTGGCAGAACAATGTGGGCGACTGGCAACTTGACCCCAAGAAATTTCCGAACGGAGATGCTGACATCAAGGCCCTGGTAGACCGCATTCACCAGGAAGGATTCAAGGCCCAGCTCTGGTGGTCTCCGCTCAGCGCTGTACCGGACTCGGAACTTTTGCGGGATCATTCCGACTATGAGTTACTGAACCGTGATGGCTCCACGAGAAAGGTTTCCTGGTGGAATTCCTATTATTTGTGCCCAGCGGACCGCCGCGTTGTGGAGTACCACAAGGCATTGGTGCGAAAAATTCTGGTGGATTGGGGATTTGACGGGCTGAAGCTCGATGGCCAGGACATGAATGGAGTTCCAGCCTGCTATAACCCGGCTCACCATCACGCACAGCCGGAGGAATCGGTCGAAGCTTTGCCGGATTTTTTCAAGGCGATCTACGACACCGCACAGTCTGTAAGGCCGGGGGCGCTGGTAGAGTTCTGCCCCTGCGGCACGGCGTTTTCCTTTTTCACCATGCCGCACTTCAATATGTCGGTGGCTTCCGACCCGAGAGGCTCCTTTCAAGTTCGTTCGAAGGCAAAAACGTTGAAGGCGCTGATGGGCGATGACGTTCCGTTCTTCGGGGATCACGTCGAATTGAGCGATGGTGCCAATGACTTCGCGTCTACTGTGGGAGTGGGAGGCGTCGTGGGAACGCAGTTTGTTATTCCGTCCCTGGTGGCGAAGAGAAGTCGATCTGATCTGACTCCATCCCGGGAGAAGGAATTCGAAAAATGGCTTCGCATCTATCGGGAAAAGATGCTGTCAAGAGGACAATATCTCGGGCAGCTCTATGACATCGGTTTTGATGCGCCGGAGACGCATGCTATCCGCAAGGACCAGGCCATGTACTACGCCTTCTTTGCCAAGCAGTGGAAGGGCCCAGTCGAACTACGCGGCCTCGAGAATCGCAATTACACTGTCGTGGACTATGTCACAGGAAAAAGCCTGGGCACGGTGTCAGGACACTCTGCGCATTTGCCAATCGACGTTCAATGAACATCTCCTGTTGGAAGTACGGCCGCAATGAACCGTGGTCAACATTCGGAGGGTGCCCATCTTGGGAGGATCGGCGTGAAACGTCGGTTCTTAGCCAAGAGCCGGGGAGATGCACAATGTCATCGGTTCACAACGCACCGACGAATCAGCGGCACTCAAGCTGGTGCGCGGAAGTAACGCGGCTACAATACACAGCGTGGTAACGAGAATCCCCGAGGGCGTAACGGCCAATTGCCGCAAGTCACCTGAGCGTATGGAGTGGCTTGAGGGCTTGCCAGCTGTTGTGCAAGAGCTGGAGCACCGGTGGAATCTAACGCCGGATGCGCCACTCGGCGGTGAAGAGCCGAGTTGCTCCTATGTGGAAGCTGTGCGTGCTGCGGACGGGACAGTGGCGGTTCTGAAAATCAGCATGCCGCATATGGAACAAGAACACGAAACTGACGGTCTCCGCTTTTGGAATGGAGACCCGACAGTCCGATTGCTAGAAAGTGACCACGAGCTCCGTGCAATGCTTTTGGAGCGGTGTCAGCCCGGGACCACGCTCCGCGCATTAGATGAAAGCACGCAAGACATTGTGATCGCAGGTTTGCTGCGACGTCTGTGGCGCCCGCTGCCGAGGCTGCACGGGTTTCGTCCTTTATCGGCCCTGATAGAGTATTGGGGCAACGAGACGCTCGCAGAAATTGAGCGATGGACTGATGGCGGACTGGTCCGCGAGGGTCTGCGGGTGTTTAAAGAGTTGTCGTGCACACAAATTACTGACGTCTTGCTGTCGACCGACTTACATTCAGGCAACGTGCTTCGCGCGGAACGCGAACCTTGGCTGGTGATCGACCCTAAGCCGTTCGTGGGAGATCCTGCGTACGACGGGACACAACATCTGTTCAATTGCAGTGCGAGACTGCAATCGCATCCATATAGAACGATCAGAAGGCTTGCCGATCTGCTTGGAGTTGATTATGAACGCCTCCGACTATGGACGTTCGCACGCGCAGCCGCTGAGCCACGCGAGGATTGGAGCAACCGCGAATGGATGGACCTCGCGCGGGCAATAGCTCCCTAGGGCATTCACTACTTTTGACCTAGTGCACCAGTTCCACTTCCCATCTGCACTTCGCCGCGCAACCGAAAAACCACTCCTCAAAGAGCGCCGCGAAGAGTTGCGGGTTTTCCAGCAGTAGATGCAACGGCCGGGGTATGCCCAAACCGCCACCTTGCCAAAGCAGCTTCCCGTGTCGCTTGGCATTCGGGCTTAAGGAGCAGGAATCCGCTGGCTGCCAGAGTCTGCTGCTTGTTTGAGCCGCTGGAATTGTAGGATTTCATTTTTGGCCAGGTCATTTTTGCCGACCTTTTGATACATCCGTCCGAGCAGGTAATGTGGGTCTGCGTAGGCCGCGTCCAAAGCTGCCGAGGTCTTGAGCGCCTGGATCGCCTGCTCGACTTTTCCTTCTTTGTCTAGCACACGGCCGAGTTGATATTGTGCTTGAGGCAATTTTGGATTGTAAGTAATTGCCTCTCGTAAACCTTTCTCCGCGTTCGCCAGTTGATTTAGCTCCATCTGAGTGACCGCCATATCCAGAGGTGGCCAGGGAGAGGGTTTGGCCTGCACGCGGTTCAATTCCACTGCTCGGCTGAAACTTGCGAGCGCCTGATCGAAATGGCCCGTGTAGTCGTAACAAAGCCCTAACAAATCATGCGAACGCACCATATTGGGATCCAGCTCTACGATCCTCTGCAGTCGGGCAATGGCTTCCGAATATTTCTGGTCGTCATAGTCGATACGGGATAGCCAATACAAATACAGGGCGTTATCAGGATGTGCCAGCGAAAGTTTGTCCAACTCTGACCGTGCCCAGGAGCGACGGTTTACCTCTATATACGCCATGGCAAGCGTGAATCGTGTTCGTTCATCGAGCGGTGCAATTGCTTCAGCTTTCTTCCAGGCAATGACTGAATTGCCGTATTGAGCATCGAGAAAGAACAGCCCACCCGAAAACTCCAACAATCTCGCCGCGCGTGGGGATTTGGGGTCAAGCTCTGCTTCTTGGACGAGAATCCTTTCGGCTGTTTTGTAGTCCTTTTGCTGCAGCGCGGCTTCGACTTGACTGCGGTGTTCAGGCGAGAGTTCTAATCGGGACAAGTCGTAGTCGCGGTGAATTTCAGCCGGACTGTCCTGGGCACAACAGCCGCTGGCAACGATCAGCCAGAGGGCTATAGTTATAATTCGCCGAACCGGAATTGAGGGCGCCCATACCATCGGGTTCTGCAGACCAGCAGCACCGGTTCCCGCGTCCCGATGCGGCCAACAGTATAAAACAGTAGGAATTATGGGGCTGCACCGTAACTGGCTCGGCTATAATGTGTCCGATTTCTGCTTTCCAAATACCTGTTAACGGTCTCGTTAATGCCAGGCAGTTGCCGCACTATGGCGGTCTCCGCACTTCTTCTTTTCTGCTTGGCTGTTGTTCCCGCACTGGCAAAACCCTCGGACGATAACGCGCGCGAGCACGCCATAATGGAAATCCAGAGATTAATCGAAAGCGGAAACTTGTCCGCCGCTCGAGATCTGTTGAGAGCGTCGGCTACACAATTCGGCAATGACGCTGGATTCGATAATTTGGCAGGCGTGATCGAAGCACAAGAGCACCACTACTCCGCAGCTGAGGCGAACTTTAAGCAAGCCATCGGACGGCGACCGCGGTTCACGGCGGCTTATCTGAACCTGGGCCGACTGTACCAGGAAAATCCCGCAACCGACGCGCAAGCCAGAGCGAAGGCTTTACACGTTTATGACAGGGTGTTGAGTTATGAGCCCCAGAATTCAGAAGCCAACTATCAGAGCGCTCTTCTGCTGCTTGAAGATAGAAAATTTCAAGCTTCCTTGCTGCGTTTGTCTCGTCTGCCAAGAACCACGAGAGAAAGTGCGCAGGCCCTCTCGATTTCTTGCGCCGATCATGCCGGGTTAGGAGATCGCAAGAACACTTCCAGCGAACTCGCGCGATTTCTTGAAGCGCCGGATCTTTCGGAAGCCGACGTGCGGCAGCTCTTGCTCGGCATCCGACCCGGAAAGGATAACGACATCACCGTCACTGCTCTCGAAGGTTTTGGGAAGCGACAACGTCTGCCCGTCGACCTTCAGCGCAGCCTGGGATTGGCCTATGAACAATCGGGGAGGTTGGACGATGCCCGGTCGATCCTGGAAAAGCTTGCGATTGACCACATGTCGGTCCACGCTTTATTTGACTTGGCGCGCGTCGCGTACAAGCAGAAGGACTATAAGGGGGCGCTCGGATACCTGGCGCACGCCCGCGATCTCGAACCGGATAACGCCAGTGTCCATTATTCTTTTGGTGTAGTGTGTCTCGATCTGGAACTGCTCGCCGAAGCGCAGAAATCTTTTGAGAAGGCCGTTAAACTCGATCCTCAAAACAGTAGTTACAACTACGCAGCGGGGGCAACCTCGCTTTTCAGCCATGACCCCAAGGACGCCGTACCGTACTTCCAACAGTATCTGAAGCGGAATCCGGAGGACGCGCGGGGTAAATTGGCGGTGGGCATAGCTTACTTTCGCGCCAAAGACTATGAAGAGGCGAGACCGTGGCTCGATCGAGCAGCACAACGGCCCGAGACGGCAACTTCAGCACATTACTACCTCGGCTCCCTGGCATTGCAGGAAGGCCGGTTAGAGGACGCACTTCCCGAGTTGCAGTCGGCGTTAAGGGCAAAGCCGGAGTACCCAGACGCTCTCGCTGAGTTGGGCAAGTACTATTTTGTTCGCAGAAACTATGCTGAAGCCGAGAAGCAGTTGCAGCGTGCTCTGAAATTGAATCCAGATCATATGGAAGCAAATTTCTATCTGCTGTCGCTATATGCGCGTACCCGCGATCCGCGCCACGACATACAATCAAAGCGATACGATGAACTGCAAAAGCTCAGAGACACAAAGAGCCAGGAGTTCTTGCGTATGGTTGAGGTGAGGCCCTTCGAAGCTCCCTAGGTCAGATGCAATGTTTCAAGCAATCAGCCAGTGCCGTGAGGCAAGCCTGTTCTGCGGGGCGTTGGTTCTCATTGCAAAAGCTGGACCAACTCAATCGCTGGGCTGTGCCGGGTCAGAACAACGGAGTATCGAACGACATGGATAAGGAAACGCCGCGCAGAATATGACGCTTCTACCCTCCTGTCTTTCGGATCGAACGCTCCCATTGTTGCCAGTGCTCGCCATCCTTCTTTCCGCAAGCGTGATCAAGGTCTCCGCGCAGAACGCGCCGGATTTTCATGAGCCACCGCGGGCTCAGCCCATGGGAGTATCGACCGGACCACCACGTGCGGCGGTCAAAGATGCCAAAATGCGACCGATTACCGCTGGGGGCTTTGTGGATGGCGCTCCCGTTGTCTTCGAAGACGTGACTTCATCCTCTGGTTTGGACAATTTCCTGCACCGCTCTGGCAGTCCCGAAAAAGTGATGATTCTGGAGAGTGTAGGCTCCGGCGTGGCACTTCTCGATTATGACAATGATGGGTGGCTCGACATTTACCTGCTGAATGGCTCCACTGTGCCTGCACAGAATGGAAAAGAGCCCCCGCCTCGCGCGATGCTCTTTCGTAACAATCACGACGGCACCTTTACGGACGTGACAGAGAAAGCCGGAGTGGCCAACGAACGCTGGGGATTCGGAGTCGCGGTTGGCGACTACGATAATGATGGCTGGGCTGACCTTTACGTCGCTAACTTTGGAAAAAACCGCCTGTATCACAATAATCATGACGGCAGTTTCACCGATCTCGCAGAGAAGGCAGGCGTGGCTCTCGGGGGCTGGTCCACGGGGCCGACATGGGGAGACTATGACCATGATGGCTTCCTGGATCTGTTCGTCCCCGGGTACCTGAAGTTTGACCCGAACCATCCTCCAACGCCGGGCCATGGCGGCATTCCGGCTTCTTCTTGCCAGTTCCGTGGAGTGGGGTCCATGTGCGGCCCCTTGGGATTGCCCGGTGAGCCCGACCATCTTTTTCATAGCAATGGCAACGGCACCTTCACGGATGTGAGCGAGGCGGCGGGCGTCGCCGATTCCCAGGGATCTTACGGGCTCGCCTCGATTTTCGTGGATGTCGATGACGACGGTTGGTTAGATCTCGCAGTCGCCAATGATTCGGTTCCACGCTATCTCTACCGAAACCTTCACAATGGCAAGTTCGAAGACGTGAGCTATGTCTCCGGCTTTGCGCTCACCGACAATGGTCTGGCACAAGCATCGATGGGTATTGCGGCGGGAGATTATAACCGCGATGGCAGGCTCGACTTCTACGTGACGGCCTTCTCGGACGACTTCAATACTCTTTATAGAAATGACGGCAACGTTAGCTTTTCCGAGGTCGGTTTTCAGGCGAGCGTATCCAATATCACGATTCCGTTCCTGGGCTGGGGCACAGGATTCCTCGACTTTGACAATGACGGCTTGCTGGACCTCTTCGTCGCGAACGGTCACATATATCGATGGGTGGACGAGCGCGATTGGGGTACCACTTGGGCACAGCGTCCACTACTGTTTCGGAACGTAGACGGAACAAAATTTGCGGAAGTTCCGCCCGCTACCGGGAGCGGGCTCGCGGCTGTGATTCCCGCTCGGGGAGCGGCGTTTGGCGACCTTTTCAACGATGGTCATACCGATGTTGTCGTCAACAATATGGACGCGCATCCCACGCTCCTCAGAAATATGGTCAAGAACGACAATCACTGGATCTCGCTAAAGCTGGTTGGAGGCGCGGGAAGCCCTCGCGACGCGATTGGAGCGAAGGTATTTGTTACGACAGGCCGGGTGCGGCAACGCGCTGACGTTTTTAGTGGAGGAAGTTATAGTTCAAGCTCTGACTTGCGAGTCCACTTCGGACTCGGCACCGTGTCGGAGATCGACAAACTCGAGATTCATTGGCCGAGCGGAAAAATAGAAGTTCTAAACAAACCTCCGGTTGATCGTATTTTGACCGTGGTGGAGGGGAAGGGACTCACCGCGAAGTGATCGCCCTGCCTCCGGTGTCACAGGGTTCAGTCTCCGCCAGATACTCCAATTATCCCTGGCCTCTCGCCTCTGACCTGACGAGCTTCGGCCCGGACTCAATCAAAACTCGAGCCGAGCGCCAAGTTGAATGCGCCGCGGTGCACTTACATTGCCGCCCCAGATGCCGAAGCCGCGGAAACTCTGCCCGCTTTCGCTGGCCAGAGGCGCAGCGCTGATGTCATTGTTGAACGCGAAGTTTCCTCCGATATTGAAATTGCTGTCATCAATGAACATGTGATTGTTGAACGCATTGTAGAACTCAGCTCGGAGTTGCAAGTTGAGGCGTTCGGTCAAAGCCGTTTTCTTGGTGATCGAAAAATCGACATTCTTGAAGTTCGGTCCCCTGAGAGCCGAGTAGATGCGAGGACCCTTTCCGGTGTACCCATAAACTCCGGTGCATCCGGCGCAGGCACCGGCGGGCTCAAAGGCTCCGGCGGGCTCAAATGCCGCGGGATTCAGCAGCGAAGCGCAATTGGGTACGTCCGATGGGCAACCACCCTTCCCCGGATTGAAACTGTTGACATCCTGCAAGAACGGATTCACTCCTGGAATGCGCCCAACCAGACAATCCTGCGCAAACTGCTCCACCACTTGGCAAGTGCTGGAACGAATCCACATGGGAGTTCCCCGGGAGTATCGAATGATGGGGCTGATCTCCCATCCACCGACCAGATAGTTCAGGGCATGGCTGCCACTGAGGTAGGGCTTACCTCTGCCGAAAGGTAGGGAGTAAACGAACGCGGCAGATAGCGTCTGCGGCACATCATCGGGTGCAATGGACCGATTCCGCCCGGTCTCGAATGGCGAAATCACTTGCTGCGAGCCGTTCTCGTTGCCGCTTGCTGAGCTCTGGGTGTTATCGGAGGCGTCGGTGATCAGCTTCGCGTTGGTGTAAGAAACCAGCATGTAAAGGCTGTTCGTGTATCGCTTCTCTGCCTTCAACTGGAAGGAATGATAGATCGAACTGCCATGGTTCTCATTGAGTCCCTGCAAATGACCACAGTATTGCGGGAACGGTAGCAATGCCTGAGCCACGGTGGGATCGCACACTCCGGCGCTTGTCAAATCCTGGACCCATCCGGCATAGGGAGCGTGCACACCGTATAGGACTTGGCTGTCGTCGGTAAAGACGGTATTCAACCGGGGGACATAGCTGCAGTTCACATTGGGAGCTGGATTGCCACTTGCGCAGCTGGGATCGATCGGAGTGGTATTGACCTCGAGGCCCTGGATTCCTTGATCAAAAGGATTCAGGACGTTGAGAGGCTTCAAGGCCGAGGGCAGGCGTGTGCCCTTGTTGGCCACGTAAGCGACGCTCAGGAAGATGTTCTTCGGCAGTTGACGTTCGATCGTCAAATTCCATTGCTGGGAATACGACCGCCGGTTCGCATCCAACGGACGATATAAGGGGTGGCCGTCGTTCGTGGATTGTCCGTTGTCGTACGAGGCCGAGATAAATGGTGGCGTCAGCGGAGGCGCTGGTACACCGTTATCCAAATAGAAGTTTGGATCAGCCTGGTTTGTGACGGGATCCTGACGCGTGCCGAAATTTTGCGTGAGATTGTAGCCGTCGAGCGACATGCCTCCGTTCCATCCGGGATAAAAAGCCTGTGCGAAGAACACTCCATAGCCAGCACGAATCACGGTCTTCTGGTTCATGGAATAGGCGAAGCTGAGCCGCGGGGCAAATCCGTTCTTCCATGGGTGCTCCGGATAATCGCGGCCGAAGCAGGCATCTCCGCAACTCGAGCCGCTACCAGCAAAGGCAAGCCTTCCAGGGATGCCCGCAGTGGGATTGATACCCGTCGGATCGAAGAATGAGAAATGGTTATACTTCTCGCGCGATGCAGAGTAGTAATCCCATCGCAACCCAAAATTGAGCGTTAACTTTGGAGTGATTCTCCAGGAATCATTCCCGTGGAAAGCCCATACAGTCTGCCGTGGATACCAGGAGGGAACAGTTTTGTAATCTACGCTGCCACCTCCAACTGCTCCCAACAGGTAACTGGCAATCGGGCTTCCACTCGTCAGGCTAGGTATGCCTGTTGTAGAGCTATCAAAGTAGTACGTACCAGCTTGGTTCGTGTGATCGTGAACGTTGCCTTGCACCGACCGCCATTCGCCCGCCAAAGGTGAGTGTATGGTGGCCAAGTACCTTATTTACTACATCATTGATCACCCAGGTAGGTCGGGTTGTGATATTGCCTGAAGGGCTCGCCCTTGTTGTCGGACATTTGGTTGAAGTCGTTGCTAAACGTAAATTCGGGAAGAGCATTGTTGCCAGGAGCGCCAGGAATGCCTGGCAGCTTTCCTAGGAAAGCCAGGTTGAGGGAACCGTATCCTTCATTACGGTTCAGATAACCCACGGTGACATGATTCGTGAGCGTGGCGGAAAACGTGTGCTCCCAGTTAAAGCGCGCGATCGGAGAATTTTGAGGCCGCGTGGGCTCTTCCGTCGCTAAGGCAAGAGGAAGTTCGGTGGCTGTGTTGAAGCCCGTAAACTGCCGCCACCAGAAGAAATAGAAGTGGTCCTTATCGCCGTAGTTGTGGTCGATCCGGAACATATAAACATTACTGTTCGCGACCAGAGTGTCCGGAACCGGCCGGGACAGAGTGTAATTATTTTGTGCCTGACCGTTCGTGGGCTGGGGTAGTTGGGCGAGATAGGCAGCCGCAATTGGACTGATGCACGCCTGCGGTATGATATTGCCCGGAAACTGCTGACCCGCACCGAAGCCGAGCGGCAATGCCGTGGCACATGCACCCGATGGTGCGAAATTGCCAGGAGCGTAGATTGGTAAGCCCCAGTCGCTGAAATTCCCGGAGCGCTCCCGTACCGAGGGAATCGAAAGTGTGGGCGTACTCGCTCCGCCAGCTTGGTGAAAAGCTTCCCAGTCAAAGTAGAAATAGGAGTGGTGTTTCGAAGTTCCGTGGTAGAGGAACGGAATTTTAATGGGGCCCCCGAAATTTGCGCCAAAGTCATGCTCAATGTCGAAAGGCCGCGGATCGCAGCCTGGAGTGTCGCAAGCGGCGTTCCAGGGCTTCGCATTTAACCATCGATTGCGCGTGTACTCGAATAATGCTCCGTGGTACTGGTTTCCACCCGACTTGCTGACCATCGTTATTTGGCCCGAAGTAGAAGAGCCATACTCGGGCGCATAGTCTGAGGTGAGCACCTTCACCTCCTGGACCATGTCAGGAGACATCTGGAAATCACCTTGAATCGAAACCATGCCACTCTGGCTCATGAAGCCTTCCTGCATGGTGGCGCCATCTAGCAGAGCTTCATCTCCAGATTGAATGCCTCCATTGATCCGCGCGTTAAAAGCCTCATTACTGCTGCCGGTCGAGACCCCGGGCAGCAACACCGCGAAACTAGCCGATGAGCGAGGTTTGCCGGAGACAATCAGAGGAAGGTCCTTCACCGTCTGTGGATCAATGCCGCCTTGCACCGTGCCGTTGTCGTAGTTGATGAGAGTGTTCTGGCCCTCAACGGTAACCGTCTCGCTGATCGCGCCCGCCTTCAGCATGACGTCAGCACGACCTGATTGATTGAGAGTCAGTTGGATGCCGCTTTGAACGGATTTTTCGAACCCCGCCATCGTGATGGTCAGGTCGTATGTGCCGGGGGTGAGATTGCGGAACGTGTACTCGCCCCTGTCGTTGGATATCGCCTTTTGCTCAAACTGCTGCGCCTTATTAACCAGGCTCAGTTGCGCACCCACCACAGCGGCGCCGCTTGTATCAGTGACGGTTCCGCCAAGGGCAGCGTTGCCCATCTGGGCGTTCGCGGGGAGGGCGAGGGCCAGCAGGAAAAAGACTACCAGTGAAGAGAAAATACTCCAGGAAGCGGTCACTTTCGCGGACATATCAATACCTCCGCTCAACTTCTGTCATGGCACAAAAGCAATCTTTGATCAGAAAAAGAAAGTTATCGAAACCCCGAGCCGATATTGGGCATAACTTGTACCCCTCGACGTTGCTTGAAGTCAAGGGAAAAGTATCTCCTCAGCCACCCTCTGATAACGGCGCCTCGTTCGCTCGTCGCATAGACGATTCGTAGACACAGGCCTATAATCCCGCCGCAGATTTCAAAGACGGGGTCTTAATAAAACATGATCATCAAAGCTTTCTTTTGCTGCTGCTTGCTGATGGCTATCGGTGGGATCACTGCTCTGCGGAACCAGCCCATCGCGCCTGTCTCAAACAGCCAATGGACGATCACCGCAGATACTGCGCATCGAGCAATAACGGTCAAGAATGAAATCCTTGGCACCTTGCTGCAAAACGTGCATTTATATGTGAATTCTCCAACTGGTCGTCACGAACTCACACAATGGCAGGCGGAAGAGAGCGCTGGGAGCCTGAATATCAGGAGCTCGGGACCTGCCACTGGCTGGTCGTTTGCAGGCGCCGACAATGCATTAATCATCTCCAGCACGGAATACGATGCCGAACTGATCGCAGACACACCTGCTCCGCCGAACCGGATCGTTGCCCGTTTACTGGATACTGCCGGAGCGCCCGTCGATTGGGTGGGGACGGGCGAAGTCGCGGGCACGTACGGCGGCGACTACACCCATAACCCCTCCTTTCTGCCGAGGCAAAACCCGGATGTGATGTATTTCTCGCTCGGCCAGCCCCAAGGCACAGTCTTCCACAGCCTGTTTGATCGGGAGACCGACACCGGCATCGACTTTGGCGAAGCAGTTACGATGCGTCGGGATGCGCAGAATCCAGACCTGCTCAAAATCACTCTCCCCGTGCATGGAACCAGGATCATTCGGCTGATTCCGGACTATTACACCAAGACTTTGGGTGTGCCGTTTTATTCCACTTTTGATGACACTCATTTCAGAGCCGCTCCGATGGTTTGGTCGAGCTGGACCAGCTACTACGAAGATGTCACCGAAACGGACATGACCCTTAATGCGGATTGGATCGCAACCCATCTTCTGCCTTATGGCTTCGAATATGTTGAACTTGATGACGGCTACGACCGCACTCCTGAAGGGCATTCCTGGATCGAAAACTGGGATCAGAAGAAATTTCCACATGGGCCGCAGTGGCTGACGAGTTACATTCGGACAAAAGGATTGAAAGCTGGAATCTGGCTGGTGCCAAATTCCTACGCCGCGGGGCGGCGCACGCATCCTGATTGGTATCTGTATGACAAGAAAGGAAGCGTGATTCGCGATTACGACACTCCTGCGCTGGATTCCACTAATCCGCAGGCGCTGGAAGTTGTTCAGCGCGTGTTTCGGACGTTTGACGACTGGGGCTTCGACTACTACAAACTCGACGGAGAACATGCCCTCCCCAAGTACGCGCCGCCCGTGGACAGGACGCGTTTGCACGATCCCGGAGCCGACTTCATCGCGAACTATAGATCAAGACTTGCGATGATACGGAAAACGATCGGACCGCAGCGCTTTCTTGAAGTTTGTCCCGCGGGTACACCACTCAACGCCATTGGCAATGCGAACTCTTATTTCAACGGCGATGATGTGTACAACAACTGGCAAGGAATGTATTCGCTGTTCAGCTCGATCTTCGCCAATGGGTTTCTGAACCATTTGCTGGTTTATGTTATGCCGGGCGAGGGTATAGAGCTGGGCGAACCAATGTCTGTCGCGGACGCGACAAAGAAACGCAAGCCGATCGTTATCGAGACTGAGCGGGATCGAGAGGAACCGCTTACGGGGTTTGGTGTTACGGACGCCGAGGCGAGGACATTGGTCAGCTACATAGCCTTGACCGGGGTTGCGTACCCCTTGGCGAGCGTGACCCCTGAATTGCCTGAGACACGGGTAAAGATGCTGCAAAAGTCTTTGCCTACGCTCCCGATCATCCCCATCGATCTGTTCAGCCGCGGTACCCAGAGCTCGTGGGACAAATTCAAACACGTTCAGCCGGATTACTACATTCATCACTATCCGGAGATTATTGACCTCAAGGTGAATGCACCGGCCGGGAGCTACGACGTCGTCGGAGTCACAAACTGGCACAGCAAAGAGGCTGATAAGACCCTTAGCTTCGCTGACAAGCTGGGCTTGGATGGCAAATCCAAGTATGTTGTGTTCGATTTTTGGAATCAGAAACTGTTAGGTACGTTCAGTGATCACGTAGACGTCCCGATAGCGGCACATGACACACGGATCTTGCTGATTCACCCCGTAATGGAGCGACCTCAGCTTATTGGATTGTCCCGGCACATCTCAGGGAGCTACTCGCTTCTGTCGCAGACTTGGGATCCGTCGAGGAAGATCCTGAGAGGAGTATCGGCGAGCGTGCCGGAAGTGCCATATTCGTTGTGGTTTCATATCTCCGAAGGTTCGAGGCCGATTGATGTGAAGGCTTTCGGTGAGGACAAGAGTGCCGTGCCCATCGAGATGAAAATTGACGGAGGTCTTTTGCAGGCCACGTTTTCCGGACAAAAAACGAACGTTGCTTGGGAAGTGCACTTTGCCGCAAATTGATTGGTTACCGCGCGGAGAAGAAATGGCGTCTAAACTCCGCAACCTACCAATCCGATCCTGACGCTTGCGCCAAAGACAATCGCTTAAGGAGCGATGGCGCTCACTTTTTCCAGACGGCCATCGAGTCGATCCAATCACACAGCCCATGACGCGGGCGCGTCGAGTTGGGGAGCCTGTCCCCGACAGCATTTACTGCGGTTGTCTTCGCGCTCCGGGTATCGAGTTCGGGCTACTGCGACCCTACACGATGTGGAAGGTCCTAGCCGTTGGTAATGGTCAAGAAATGGCAGCAACGAGACCGCATTCATTGACACAATTTGGCTTCCACCAGCCAATGCAGGGGGTCCTGAGAGTGGGACCAGCCTTCGAGAACCGAGACAATCCAGATGTAAAAGGAAGGAAAGGCGCAACTTATCCGGAAGTAACGGCTGGGTACTCCCACTTCCGGAACGAATGGAATGTTACGTGCCAATCTCCAAGGTAATTCCCCCCCAGAAGACCGAAATCAGCCTTAAGAACAGGGAGAAATCAGATGTGGACTGAAATTACTTGTGGCATGGCCGCACTTGTGGGTGCCTGGAGCGCAGTTTCCCCGGCAGAAGCGGACGAAAGCATAGATTTAGCGCAGAAGGATTTTGTAAGCGATTTTCTGCTAGAAGCGGAGAAGTACCTGGAGACAGGGCGACATCAGAGCGCGGCGATCCTGGCCGGCGATGCGCTTCAGGATGCTCTGCGGAGACTGTGCGCGACCAATTGCGTGACTGTCTCGGGGAAGGCGAGCGCCGAAACCATGAATGCGGAGCTGGCCAACCGAGGTGTTTACGACGATCAGATGCAACAACGTTTGCACAGAGCTGCGACGTTATCGGATCAGGCTAGCTGCGGTCTGTGGTCAGACTTCTCGAAAGATGATGTCGAACTCATGCTGGCCGAAGTTCGCGCTTTCGCGGCCGAACACGCCACCATTTAGCTGCAGAGTGAAAGGAGCGAGCAGGGAAGCCCGGGCCGTATTAAGTTCTGGAACGTGTGACTTTACTCAGGCCAGTCTCGCACCTTAACTGGCTTCTTTCAGCTTCTTCAGCGCGGCCTCGTATGTTGCGGTCCTGTTGCTCAGGTTGGCGGGGACATTCTGCAGGACAATCTCCCAGTTGGCGATTGCCTTCTTCTTATCACCCAACGCTGTGTAGCCGCGAGCCAGCCCCAATGAAGTCCAGAATTTATCTTGTGGATGCTGCTGCTGGTTGAAGATGAACGTGTTCATAGCTTTGTCCTTCTTGTCCTTGCGAAGCAGTCCCATGCCGTAGGCATAAACCGAATAGGCGTCCGTTCCCGGCAGATGCAGTGCTTTTTGCATTACGGTATCCGCCTCGGATTCGCGTCCGATCGCGTCCAGCACGGCCGCTTTGGTGGAGAGCGTGGAAAAATCTTCGTGCCCGATTGTGGCCCCGCGGAACGGCCCGTCGATCGCCTTGTTGGCCCAGTTTAGCGCTTCCTCGAGATTGATCTTGTTGTCAGCGCAAAATTGCGCGGCGCTCTGCCAATCCTGGTAGTTGAACCCCGCCCATGACTGGAGATCCTGACGCATCTTCGCGACGTAGAGTCCATTTACATTCGGGACTGCAATCCTGAACGGTATACGCTTCTTCTCCCACTGCAGGTAAGCCAGCGCAGAATCCGGACGGCGCTCGTCGAAGCCGTAGGTCAGGAATTCGGTGAATGGCGCTTCCTGCGGCGTGACCGGTACGCGCAGAGCTTCGTCCTGGGGATCGTATTGATAGCTCCCCCAGCCCAAATGATTGGAAAAGATCCACTGCCAGGGCCCGTTTTTTTCCACGTCCAGGAAGAGCGCGTAGGTTCCTGCTTTGAGGTCTTTGCCTTCGACCTTCACGTCGTTTGAGAAGGTGATGGAGGTGCTCTCGTTAGCTCCGGCACGCCATGGCGCACCTTTCGTTGGCCCGAAGCCCTCGTCAAAGAAGCCGTAGTGAACTAATTCACCCCAGATGTGTCCGGTGCGATCGTTGTTGTCTGGGTTGTGAACCTTTGGACTGTGGTAGTCGATGGAAATTTTGACGGGGCCGATCCATTGCGAGACTTCCGCATGCTCATTGTCCCCGTTGGGAGGCGTGGCTAGCTCGGACGTTTCCTGGCCAGCAACCGTTATCGAATACATCAAGAAAATGACTGCGACGAGTGCGGATTTCACGGTCGTCTCCTGAAGATATGCAGGGAGTCAAGCACAGCGACGGACCTTGCCTTAACCTTCGAGCGGTAGTTTAGACTGCCGTGACACAGAAGCGTTAGCTATTGAGGTGGAACAACCTACTCGCCGAGCGGCGCCTGAAGCGTCATCTCATTGAACATTGATTGCTGCTATGGGTCTCATTAAAAACGCGGACTTTCATCGATTATGCACTCCAATATCGTAACCATGCCGGAGAGATTTTATAAAATGCGATTGAGCATTGCAGCAGGAGAATCTGACGGTTCCCTAACCATCTGCCGAAAAAACGTAGCGACCCGAACTGGAGAAAAGGAGTGTTGTGTCGGACGAGAAAAGGCATGATCGAGCGCTGGGCATTCATCAACCAATTTGCCGGCGTGACTTCCTGAATTCAACTCTGCTGGCCACGGGTGGAGTCTTGCTTGGCCCGCTCACCCCGCAGCAACTACTGTCCTCCGCCACCGATGACTGGACGGGTTACGGCGGCATCGGAGATTACGCAAATTCGAACGGGAATACGCTCGAAGTGATGAGCGCGGGCCACCAGATTCGCGACCGTGTCTTTGATTCACTGCCGCCGGACACAATCGATACCGGCGAGGTATTCGATTGTGTTGTGGTTGGCGGAGGAGTCAGCGGCCTATCCGCGGCGGTGTTTTTTCAGACGTACGCTGGCCCGAAGCTCACCTGCCTGGTTCTCGACAATCATCCTGTATTCGGGGGAGAGGCCAAGCGAAATGAGTTCATGGTGGATGGTCAGCGCATCATGGGGCCGCAAGGCGCAGATCACTTCCAGGTGCCGCTGCCGTACAGCTTCATGGCGAGATTCTTTGAGGTCATTGGCCTCAACTGGCGCGAGTTCGAGTATCAGAAGTGGAACAGCGCTTCTCGCGAAATACCCGTGGGAGACAGTTTCGAAGATCAGAGAGGTCCCGTCGGATTTTACTTTGGCGCCAAGTTTGGGCAGAAGCCAGGCATGTGGCTGATTGATCCATGGAAAAAAAAGCTGCAAGGGGCACCAATCCCGGAGAAGATGCGCGCTGAACTGCTCAAGTACAACCGGGAACAAAAGCCGGGCTTGCCTTTTGCGTATCCGGGTGATGAAAAATCGCGGCAATTGGATCGCGTTACGATCGAACGCTACTTGATGGACACTTATGGCCTGAGCCGCGAAACCATTCAGACCTTCATGGCCGAAGAGGGCGGCGGATTCGGAGCCGGACCGGATGTGGTTTCCGCATATTGCATCTATGCCTTCGATGTCGATCGCTCCATCGATAAACCTTCGCTCTCGTTTCCCGGCGGAAATGATGGGATTGCGAGGCACATGGTGAAATGGCTCATCCCCGATGCGATTCCAGGCCCCAACTCACTCGAGGCGGTCTGCCGCAACAGGATTGATTTTCAGGCGCTTGATCGCCCGGGTCAGCCGACCAGAATGCGACTGGCGAGTACCGCTGTGTGGGTGCAGCATGAAGGCGATCCGGCCACGTCGACCTTCGTTACCGTCGCTTACAGCCGCGACGGCAAACTGTACCGCATCAAAGCGCGATCCGTTGTCATGGCCGGAGGCTGCTGGACGACGAAGCGGGTCATTCGCGACCTGCCTGCCACCCATCGGCAAGCCTACGATCAGTTCTATCGTTCGCCCTGCATGATGGTGAATGTAGCTCTGCGGAATTGGCGGTTTCTCTACAAGCTGGGGATCTCAGGATGCCAGTGGTTTGAAGGATTGGGCAGCTTTACCGCGGTTCGGAAGGTGCCGACGTTTTCGACTGACATAAAGACGTTCAGTCCAGATTCTCCCGTCGTGCTCACGCTCAAAATTCTTTTCCCCCGTTACGGTCTGCCGCTGCAGCAGCAGGGCGACTTGGGACGAGCTCAGCTGTTGACCACTCCATTTCGCGATTACGAACGGCAGATCCGCACACAATTGACTGAGATGTTTTCGCCTTTCTGGGTTCGATGCCGGTCGCGACATCGCCGGCATTGTCCTGAATCGCTGGGGACATGCATACGTCAGCCCGCAGCCCGGATTTTTCTTCGGCAGTGACGGGCAACCGGCGCCGCGGGAGGTTTTGCGTGCAGCGCCCTTTGGACGAATCGCATTCGCGAATACGGATTTATCCGGCACGCCAGACCATCGAACCGCCATCGGCGAAGCGCATCGCGCGGTGAGCCAAGTGGTGGATCAGGTGCTCGAACGATGAGCAGCTAAAGCAGCGGGAAAAACTGGCCTTCGATCTTCTCTCCTGCTGGAATTACGGGTATGCCGTGAAGCAGGGGTTGGTTTGTGGCAGAGCGCACGCCGTCCCGCATCACATTGACCACCGTTGCGCGGCGGGCACGGTCAGAGTGATTGGCGAACGATCCGTGCACCAGCCGAGGATGATGAAATGAAGCCTCACCCTTTCTTAGTTCCACCGCCACGACTGCATCGAATTGGCGACGTTGTTCGGCATTCAGCACTTGGTGGATAGCCTCCATATCGCCCGCCAATCCGGTGATCGGCAAGTCGGGCCAACGATGGCTCCCCGGAATGTACTGGAGACATCCGTTCTCGCGGGTGGAATCGTCCAGGCCGATCCAGCACGTCAGATGTGCCAGCGGTTGCGTGCGCGTCCAGTAGGAGTAATCCTGATGCCAAGCGACGACACCTCCGTGATGTGCCGGCTTGCAGAACAGTTGGTCATGCCAAAAGCGCACCGGCCCGCCGAGCAACTGGGACGCCGGAACTGTCAATGCCGGGTTCCACAGCAGGTCGTGGAACCCTGCAGTGATCCGCCACGCGCCTAAAGCATGGAAGAGAATGTGGTCGGCCGCTTGTGATTCGTTGGAATGATATTCATAAAAAAGTTCGTGCCCGGGATGCTCCGGGTCAGTGAGGCCGGCCAATTCTTTTTGCAGCATTTCTACTTGTTCGTCGATCAGGACTCGAACCCCAGCGACGTATCCTTGTTCATGAAAAAAGTTGACATGATCGTCGCTTAAACGAAAACAGCCAGAATCCTGATGTAGCTGGGGGTTGAACATCTTCCCGACGGGATTATGAAAAGTCGAAAGGTCCTGCACAGAACGGAGTGTATCATTCGACATACGGCGCGAGCGTTCGAAACGCTTATACCGGAATCAATTGCATGGAGTCAGTCTGATCACGACGCGGTTGTTTTTTGCGAACATGGAACTTCATTAGTGGGTCGTCGGCTGTGCTAGCATGACGGTCCGATGAACAGATGGGCGCAGGATATTCGATTCGCTGTTCGCTCTCTCGCAAAGCAGCCTTGGTTTACTCTTGCAGCCGTATTGTCGCTGGCGATTGGGATTGGAGCGAACACCTCCATCTTCAGTGTTGCGAACGCGTTGTTGTTCCGACCTCTGTCCTACGATAGCCCAGAAAGACTGGTGATCCTTTGGAATCGTTCACCGGGCTTGGGCATTACTCAAGATTGGTTTTCCACGGGTCAGTATTTCGACATCAAGACGGGGCACCATGGGTTTGAAGAGCTCGCGATCGCGATTGGCGGCAACTATAACTTGACCGGGCAGGGAAACCCTGAACGGGTGGGAGCCATCCGCGCCTCATCAAATCTTTTTTCGATGCTCGGGGTTCACCCCGCTCTCGGTCGTCTGTTGATGCCGGACGAAGACTCACCCGGTCGCGTGTCTACGGCGCTCTTAACGGATGGAATGTGGGCGCGCCGGTTCGGCCGTGATCCGCACATCGTTGGAAGATCCGTCACCATCAATGGACAGATCTATGAAGTCATCGGCGTCCTTCCGCAAAGCTTTTCTCTGTCGCAGGAGACCTTGCCTTTACTCGATGGAACGGAGCAGGCGGATATTTTTCTGCCATTGCCGCTGCGCTGCGGCCGCTTCGCAGGTGCGAGACCACGAGGACTACAACATTATCGGAAAGCTGAAGCCGGGCATCTCAGTTGCCCAAGCCCAGGCGGAGATGGACATCATTACGGCCCGGCTTCGGTCGCAATTCCCAGAGAACTATCCGGCCAATGGAGGGCTGACGTTCAGCATCGTGCCGCTGCTTGAACAAGTTGTTGGCAATGTGCGCCGCTCGTTGTGGGTGCTGCTTGGGTCGGTGGGTTTTGTTCTGCTGATCGCTTGTGCCAATGTTGCCAACCTCATGTTGTCGCGCGCTCTAGCGCGCCAGCAGGAAATTGCGGTGCGCACCGCCTTGGGCGCAACCCGATGGCACATTGTGCGTCAATTGTTAACGGAGAGCCTGCTGATTTCCCTTTGCGGCGGAATACTAGGTATTTTGATCTGCCTTCTTAGCGTCAAAGGGATCCACATCTTCGGAACGAAGAGCATTCCGCGGCTGCAGGACGTCGCTATCGATGGACGCGTGCTCCTGTTCACAGTATTGCTCTCCTTTTCCTCCGGGATGCTATTCGGCTTGGTTCCGGCTTTGCGCGTTTCAAGGCTCGACCTGAATTCGACTCTGAAGGATGCGAGCCGTGGGTCGGCAGGAACCAGTGCGGTTTGGGGCCGTGGGAATAACTTTCGGCGGCTGCTCGTTATTTCGGAACTCGCGCTTTCGGTAGTCCTGTTGATCGGCGCGGGACTGCTTATTCGGAGCTTCGCCCGTTTGCAAGATGTGTCGCCCGGCTTCAATGCGCGTGGCGTGCTCACCTTTGACCTGACCATGACTGGCCGAAGATACAACGACAAACAAGCCATCTTGAATACGTATCGTCATCTTTGGGAGCGACTGGAACATTCGCCAGGCGCGATTGCGGCAGGTGGAGTGACGTCACTTCCGTTGAGCGCAGCGTTTGCCTGGACTCCCATCACTGTCGAGGGGCGAACGCCGCTTCCCGGCGAGAAATTTCTCAATGCGGATGAGCGGGTTGTTGGTGGACGCTACTTTGAAGCCATGGAAATCCCGTTGCGCCGCGGGCGTTTCTTTAACGAGCAGGATGACACGACCAGGCCAATTGCAGTCATCGTGGATGAGTACATGGCCGAGCAACTGTGGCCGGGACAGGATCCGATCGGCAAGCGCATTCACATTGTCGAACTCCCGTCGAAGGACCCTTGGCAGACAGTTGTTGGCGTAGTTGGACGGGTCAAGCAGGATTCCCTCGACTCTAACCCGCGGATCGCTTTCTATCTGGCCCATACGCAATTTCCCGCGCGAGCAATGACGGTCGCTTTCCGTGGCCGCACCAGTCCAGAGGCCCTGTTGCCGGCCTCCAGGAACGAGTTGCGGAACCTGGATCCGGATCTTCCGATGTACTATGTTCGAACCATGGAGCAGCGGGTGGACGAATCGTTGGCGCGTCGGCGTTTTTCCATGCTGCTCCTGGGCGTTTTCGCAAGCATTGCGCTGGCTCTAGCGACGATTGGCATCTACGGCGTGATGGCATACCTGGTTAATCAGGGAACTCGAGAATTGGGCATTCGCATGGCGCTTGGTGCTTCACCGCGCAACATCCTGAAACTTGTTGTTCGGCAGGGGATGGCGCTGGCTTTTGCCGGCGTGACGCTTGGTTTGGCCGCTTCTTTCCTTCTTACGCAGCTGATTCGAAGCCTTCTGTTCGGCGTGCGCGCCACGGACCCAATCACCTTTGCCGGAATCTCTTTTTTGCTCGCGATCATCACGTTGCTCGCCTGTTACATTCCAGCACAACGCGCCGCTCGCATTGATCCGCTGACCTCGGTGCGCTGCGAATAGCCCAGATTTTGAAATTCGGAGATCGGGCGGAAGAAGGCCTCAGGCCGCACGCTTACAGTTGGACCAATCAACCAAAGAAAAGGAAATGAGATGGGGCATTTGTCCGCACCGGTATCATCTCGCGACTGCATCCTTGGATCTGGATGGCTCCAAGTCTGGCTCGGATGGGGTAGTTCAAACTCTCGTGGTGTTACAGGGCAAGCAGCGCTACTTGATCGCGGCCACGCGCGCGGACAGCCGGGACTTATAGCGCGACGCGGTGTTCTCGTGCAGGGTGCCCTTCTGGATAGCTTTGTCGAGGGCGGAGACGGTCTTGCGATACGTCTGTTCGGCAGCGTTCTTGTCGCCCTTTGCGATAGTTTCACGAAGTTCGCGCAATTGGGAGCGCAAGCTGGAAGTATTGGCGCGATTGCGCGCGGTTCGGTGCTCGGTTTGGCGGGCGCGCTTCAGCGCTGAAAGATGATTTGCCATGTGTGGTTCGTTACCTTCGTGTAATCAGAGAGATATTCGGGTGGGTCCGAATTACTTATTATAGAGGAGCTACTCTCGAAGGGTCAAACAGTTGGATGCACACGGCGAAAAGGGCTGTACCGCCGACCGCACAAGCCACACCAAGGAAAACCTTTTGCCTGACGGACTTGAACGCCTGAAAGTGTTGATCAATTCTTCTACTCCCATTGTTGTGATGGAGACGTCAGAGGAGATGCGCGCCGTCGCCCTGGTGCGCACGGCCTGCTCGGAATTGAATATGGCGACGTTCGAGTGGACGATCGCGGACGGGCTGGTGCGCTCGGGTGCAAGCCCAGCGCTTGCCGGCGCCATAAGCCAGGGAACGCGCTCGCCGGCGCGAACTGTCCTCGGTTCTAGCGGGGAGGCCGAGAGACTGACGCGGGCGGTGATGAACTCCGACGCTGGGGCGGCTACGGGCACGTCGATGTACAACACGCGCGAGCCCGTGCAGGCGCTAGCAAATATGGAGTCGATGACAATCGAGGCGGTGTTCATCCTCAAGGATTTTCACCGTCACATGGATGATCCCGTGGTTGTCCGCCGGTTGCGGGATGTAGGCCAGAAGTTTTCCGCCAACCGGCGCACGGTGATCATCACTGCTCCAGAGATAGGGGTGCCGCCGGAGCTCACAACTCTGGTCGAGTATTTCGATCTCCCGCTGCCGGATCGCGAGCGTCTGCACGAGATGGTTCATGACACGTTCACGCGGCTATCGAAAAGTTACAGCTTGAAGCTGCAACTGGATTCGACCGGCGTCGATGCGATGGCGGCAAATTTGCGCGGTCTGACCGAAGAAGAAGCGGAACGCGCGATCTCGCAAGCTCTGGTGACGCGTTATGCGCTGTGCCCGGAGACTGTGACCGATGTGCTGGAAGCCAAGAAGCAGTTGCTGCGGCATTCAGGGATGCTGGAGTTCATCGAGGCATCCGACAATATGGCAAGTGTTGGTGGTCTCGAGAATCTGAAGCACTGGCTGCAGCAGCGGCGTGGAGCGTGGGAGGATCAGGCGCGTGAGTTTGGGCTGGAGCCACCGCATGGCGTGATCATCCTTGGCGTGCAGGGATGCGGCAAATCTTTGTGCGCGCGGGCAGTCGCGGGCGAATGGAAGCTGCCCTTAGTAAAGTTCGATACTTCGGCGGTGTACGACAAGTACATCGGCGAGACGGAGAAACGCATTCGTAAAGTATTCCAGGTTGCCGAGGGACTGGCACCGTGTGTGCTTTGGATCGATGAGTTGGAAAAAGTGTTTGCTGGCAGCGGTCCGGATTCGGCTTCTGCCGACGCCGGAGTCTCATCCCGGTTGCTGGCTTCGTTCCTGTCATGGATGCAGGATCGTAAGGCGCCGGTATTTGTCGCAGCCACTTGTAACAACGTGACGGTTTTACCTCCTGAATTGATTCGAAAGGGAAGATTCGATGAGTTGTTCTTTGTGGATCTGCCCAATGAATCGGAGCGGAAGCAGATTTTTTCCATTCAACTTGCCAGGCGCAAACGGAACCCGGCAGAGTTTGATCTGGACAGAGTTGCGGCGAGCGCCAAAGGATACTCCGGGGCAGAGATCGACGCTGCGGTGCAGGGTGCTTTATACGCTGCTTATTCCGAGAAGAAGTCGCTTAGCACACAATCTCTCATGGATGCCCTTTCTCAAACTGTGCCGCTCTCCACCACCCGGGCCGAAGAGATTGGGGCTTTGCGGGAGTGGGCCAGAACGCGCGCGGTCGCTGCTTCCCGGAGCGATGTAAGTCCTTCGATCGCCTGAGGATTTCCTCTTATTGACTCGCCATTTGGACCGGGGTACGCTGGTATCAGATGGTAGTGACTTGCCCTCTTGGCATCCGCATTCCGACCGGTCCTGTCTCCACGCAAAATCCTGCTTTTCCGGTTAGGTCGAGCAGGTGTGGTTATGTTCCGTATCTGCAACCTGCAGGGGTTGGCTTGCGGCTCGCGGTCCAACCCCCGGATACACGCCGCTAAAAGCACACGCATGAAGAAAAGCATCGGGGTCAGCCCCAACATCGAAACATTCTTTGGCACGCGGGACGAAAATGTCCGCCTCCTGGAAGACAACTTCAACATAAAAATCGATCTGCGATCGAATTCCATTGAACTGGAAGGCGCTCCGCGCGACGTGGCCCGCGCGGAACAGGTTTTCGCCGATTACGAAAGCCTGCAGCGTTCCGGATTCACGTTCAACAACGGCGATCTGAACAGCATGGTGCGGGTATTGACCACCGATCCGAACGCCACGCTGCGCGGCCTGGCCGAGGCGGGCCGGCAGCGTTCTTTCGGACGCAGGACCGTGCAGCCGAAGAGCGGTAACCAGCGGCGATATCTGGACGCGATCGAAAAGCACGACATGGTGTTTGGCATCGGTCCGGCCGGAACCGGCAAGACTTATCTGGCTGTGGCGATGGCGATTTCTGCGCTGCTCGCAAAGCGGGTGAACCGAATCATTTTGGCCCGTCCGGCGGTCGAAGCAGGCGAGCGACTGGGATTCTTGCCCGGTACGTTGCAGGACAAGATCGATCCCTACCTGCGTCCGCTATACGACGCACTCTATGACATGCTCGACCCCGAAAAAGTGGATCGCTATCTGGAAAAGAATGTCATCGAGATTGCTCCCATTGCATTCATGCGGGGGCGTACTTTGAACGATTCGTTTGTGATTCTGGATGAAGCCCAGAACACCACTTCGGAGCAGATGAAAATGTTTGTGACGCGTCTGGGATTCAACTCGAAGGCGGTAATTACGGGAGACGTGACGCAGATCGATTTGCCCAATGCGCGGCGCAGCGGATTGCTTGAGGCGGTTGACGTCTTGAAGCATGTAGAGGGATTGGCCTTCGTGCACTTTGATGAGGGAGACGTTGTGCGGCACCATCTGGTCCAGAGGATTGTACGTGCCTATGATGAGCATAAGGCGCGAGTGGCCGAGCAACAAATGTTCCTGCTCGCCGAGTCCAAGGGGATGGACGGCGGGGATGCGGGTGAGAAAGCACCGGCTTCAGCCGCCGAAGAGAGGGCCGCTTCACCTCAAGGGAAAGAATAGATCTGTGTGCATGGGGAGGGCCGCGAGTGGGCCCTCCTGTTTGCTTTTTTGTCCAATGGCATCTTCTGTGTGAGGCATTTCGACCGTGGTGATCTTTCATAAGAAAGTTGAGGGATTGAGCGAGCAATCGCTGGAGAAACTCGTGTCACGGGCGCGGAAAGCGGCTGGACTGGGTGGCACAGTGGATGTGGTGATCACCGGCAATAGCGCCATGCGCACCCTTAACCTGCGTTTTCGAGGAAAGAATAAGGCCACGGATGTACTTTCTTTTCCATCCGGCCAGGCTGGCGCGGAAGGGCGAGGAACTTTTTTTGCGGGGGAGATTGCCATATCGGCAGAAATTGCGGCCGAAAATGCGATGCGCTTTGGGCATTCAATAGCCGCCGAGGTGAAGATTCTTGCCCTACACGGGATTCTGCATTTGGCGGGCATGGACCACGAGCGGGATAATGGTGTCATGGCACGGAAGGAAGCGAGCCTGCGTAAATTGTTACGGCTTCCTGCCAGTCTGATCCAGCGTGCGGAACCGGACGCATCGTTCAACGCGCATACACCCAAAGCTCCGACAGAAAAGGCTGGACTAGTGAATCGCCGGAGGAAGGCATGACCTTCGCCGTTGCGGTCGCGCTGGTGTTGCTCATGGGTGTACTGACGCTGGTCTCGTATGTGGACCGCGTTTACCAGGAACTGGGTAAGTTCCTTTCCCGTGAGTTCCAGGACAATATCGATGTCTTCGAGCAGAAAATCGAGCCTAAGCTTAGCGTAGGCCGGCAGCGGGCGGCTCTGTCAATGGCCGTGCTTACGCAACTCACGATGGCGACCGTCACGCTGCTGGTTGGCTTTCTTCTTTTCAGCGAGCCGTTGTGGGGCATCTACGAAGTGCTGCAAGCCGCGGTAAGCTTGCTTCTGATTGTGATCGTCTGTAACCGGTTTCTTCCCTTCGTTTTCTTTTCAAGAACAAAAGGGGAATGGCTGAGTCACTGGACATTACTGGTGCGACTGCTGATCTATATGGTCATGCCGGTGACACTTGTTCTGGGATTTCTTCAGTCAGTGGCCTCTCTCACCAGAGAAAACACGCACGAGGAGCCAGAAACATCTGCTGAGGCGGTGGATGCTCTCATCGAAGCGGGGCAGGAAGAGGGCATTATTCAAGCTGGGGACCGCGACCTTATTCAGTCCGTGGTGGAGTTCAGCGGGAAGACGGTGCGGGAGGCGATGAAGCCGCGCCCGGCCATGTTTGCTCTCCCCACCAACACTACGGTCGAGCAACTGATTGAAATGCTCCGCACCAAGCACTATGCGCGCGTGCCTGTGTATGAAGGCAGCATTCACAGTATTAAAGGGATTGTTTACGCACAGGATGTGCTGCAGGTGCCGGACAGCGAAGCCCGAGTGCGTACTCTGGACAGCATCATGCGCCGCGATGTGCACTTTGTCCCGGAGAGCAAATTAGGAAGCGACTTGCTGCGCGAGATGCAGAAAGACAACATTCGCATGGCAATCGTCGTAGACGAGTACGGGGGTGTCGCCGGACTGGTCACGATCGAAGATCTCGTAGAAGAGATTGTTGGTGAGATTCGGGACGACCGCGATAAGCCCGAGGTTGTGCGCGAAGGCGAGAAGGTCTTCGTGGTTTCTGGAGGTATGGATGTTGACCGTCTGGATGAATTGTTCGGGATCAAGCCTGAAGGCAAGGAGTCTGCGACCATAGCGGGGCTGGTCAGCGAACTTGCCGGGAGGATTCCGCGCAAAGGTGAAATGGTGGAGGAAGACGGCTTGCGCTTTGAGGTGTTGGAAGCCACCGACCGCAAGGTCGAACGCGTGCGTGTAACGGCTGTGCAGCCGCGGCAGTTGAAGTTGATTTGAAGTTGATTTGAAGCTGCTAGCTCCCAGCTTAAACCCCATGAACCGCCGAGTTGCTTTGTTCTTCACAAAAGTACTTTCGGCAGGTCATTGTCTATAGTGGAGATGTTCGCTAGGAGCCAGAAGCTGGTCTCATGTCTTTTCGATCTGGATTCGTCTGCATTCTCGGCCGGCCTAATGCCGGGAAATCTACTTTGCTCAACGCGCTGGTGGGCGAGAAGCTTGCCATTATCTCGCCCAAGCCACAAACCACTCGCAACCGCATCCAGGGGGTCGTTCACGTTCCAAAGAAGAATGGCAAAGGCGGGGGACAAATTGTTCTGATCGACACCCCTGGTGTCCACAAGCCGGACAGTTCCTTAGGGCGCAAGATGATGGTGGAAGTGCGCGAGGCGCTCGAAGGTTGTGATCTTGTACTCGTGATCATGGACGTGACGCGTAAGCTCGATCGGCGGGATGAGTTTGCGCTCGAGTTGCTGCGACGCTCGGGCACGAAGGCCTTCCTGATCTTGAACAAGATCGATGTAATCCGGGAAAAAGCAAGGCTGCTGCCGGTGATCGAGGAATACCGGAAGCTCTTCGACTTCGCCGAGGTGATTCCGATCTCGGCCCTGAAGCGCAAAGGCCTTGACGTGCTGCTGGATCGAATTCTGGGGGCGCTTCCATCCGGTCCTGCGTACTTTCCGGAAGATCAGATCACGGATCAGCCGGCGCGCTTTATGGCAGCGGAGATCATTCGCGAGCAAGTGCTTCTGAATACGAGTGAAGAGATTCCTTATTCGACGACGGTGATTGTGGAGAATTTTGAAGAAGGCAAGCGCCTGACGCGAATTGGGGCGACGATCTATTGCGAGCGGGACAGTCAGAAGGGAATCCTGGTGGGCAAGGGTGGGCAGATGCTGAAAAAGATCGGTACCTCGGCTCGGCTGCAGATCGAGCGGATGGTGGGTACGAAGGTCTTTCTTGAGCTGTTCGTGAAGGCAGAACCTGGCTGGAGAGATTCCCGCCGCTTTGTGGAGGAACTGGACTGGCGAAGGCAACTAGAGCAGCGAATGCTCGCACAGTCTGCACAAGAGCGGAGTGGGCTCGCGGAAGAGTAGCGCGCCAAACCAGACAGATGAGTGAAGTTATGATATGGTAACTCGCGCTACGCACGAGCGTGCCATTGCCCATTTCGGGCAGCACAATTAAAATCGAAAAGCTACAGGGGCGAGAGATCAAGAACGAGCAAACCATGGCTGCTGGGGATGATTCTCAGGAACACCTCCCGGAGTACAACTTCGACCCGGATAAACTTAACCTGCGCGTGCGCGTCACGCTCGCGGCGGACCGCTCAGCCGTGGACCCCGTCGTGGAGCAGGTGATGGAGGCCGTTCGCGAGATGAAATGCGTGAACGGCAAAGAGGACGCGATCGAGTTGGCGCTACAAGAAGCGCTGGCCAATGCGGTTGTTCACGGCGCAAAAGAAGATCCCACCAAAGTCGTGGAATGCGTAGTCGCTTGTGACGAGCAGCGGGGCATTCTCATCATTGTGCGCGACCCCGGCGAAGGCTTCGATCCCAATGCCATTCCAACCTGCACCCTCGGAGAGAATCTTTATTCCAATCATGGTCGCGGGATTTTTCTGATCAATCAGTTGATGGATGAAGTGCAGTTCCACAAGAACGGCACCGAGATTCACATGGTGAAGCACTAACCTTTCTCCATTTGCCGGTGCAGGTTCCTGATTCTTATTCTTTGGCAGCAATTCCCAAAGCCTTCATCTTCCGGTACAGGTGGCTGCGTTCCAGGCCAAGCACCTCGGCGGCGCGGGTGACATTGCCGTGGTTTTCATCAAGCTTCTTGAGAATGTAGTCGCGCTCATAAGCATCGCGTGCCTGGTGGAGGCTGGAGAATTCGCCTTTCGGGCTGCGGCGGCTTCCATCGCGATACACCAGCGGGGGTAGATGCTTGGCCTCAAAGCGAGTCGTGGTTGGATTCATGATGACAATGCGCTCGATCACATTGCGCAGTTCGCGAACATTGCCCGGCCAGGAATAGCGTATCAGGATCTCGATGGCGTCATCCGTGATCTCGCGCGGACGGCGCCCGTAAGTTGCCGCAAGCTCCTTCAGGAAATGCCGCGTGAATAGAGGAATATCTTCTTTACGTTCGCGCAGAGGCGGCACGAAAAAGGGAATCACGTTCAGGCGATAAAAGAGATCCTCGCGGAAGTTGCCCCGTGAGATTTCTTCCTCCAGATCCTTGTTAGTGGACGCGATCACGCGAACATCTACGGTAATGGTCTTTTCACTTCCCACCGGCGTGAAGCGTTGCTCCTCGAGGGTGCGAAGAACCTTGGATTGCGTCTTCAGGCTCATGTCGCCGACTTCATCGAGGAAGAGCGTACCGCCATGAGCGCGCTGGAATTTGCCTTCCTTATCAGCGGCTGCTCCCGGGAATGAGCCTTTGAAATGACCGAATAGTTCGCTCTCGATAAGGTCCTCAGGGATGGCCGCGCAGTTGACTTCGACGAAGGTTTCTTCTTTTCGCAGACTTTGCGCGTGAATGGCGTGGGCGACGAGTTCCTTCCCGGTGCCCGACTCGCCGTAGATCAACACGCGCCCATTGGTCGGAGCCATGAGTGCGATCTGCTGGCGCAGCGCCTTCATCGGGATGCTATCGCCCGACGATGATGCTCTTTGCTTGGAGCTGCTTTTTAAGATCTACATTTTCCCGCTGCAGGTTCTTCGCTTCGATTGCGTTTTTTACCAGGATGAGGGTCTTCTCCATCCGCAGCGGCTTTTCCAGGAAGTCGTAAGCCCCCAGTTTCGTGGCCCGGACGGCGGTCTCAATGGTGCCGTGGCCGGAGATCATGATTACCTCCGGAGGATTTTGCAGTTCGCGGATTTTCGCCAGAGTGTCGAGGCCGTCCATGCCGGGTAACCAGATGTCGAGCAGCAGTACATCGAATGCTGTCCGGTTGAGCAGATCGAGGCACGCTTCGCCGCTCTCGACCGAGGATACCGCATAACCCTCGTCGGCCAAGATGCCGGAAAGCGAATCTCGGATTCCTGCTTCGTCGTCGACAATCAGAATGTTAGGCATGATGAACAGCAGACGCCGCGGGTGTCGTCTCCGCCAGAACAGGCAACTCTATAATGAAGCGCGCACCCACCGGTTGATTCTCTTCAACGCGGATCGAACCATGGTGGTCTTCCACGATGCGGCTCACGATGGCAAGCCCCAGGCCAGTACCGCGCCTTTTGGTGGAGAAATAGGGAAGGAATAGCCTTTCTTTCAGTTCGCGAGTCACGCCATGGCCGGTATCGGCCACGGTGATCTCCACTGCGTCCCGGCTGGCGACCAGCGCAGTCGCGATGTCAATCTCGCGAACCAGCGAATTCTGCGAAGCCTCGGCAGCGTTGTCTACCAAATTGGCCACAGCGCGCTTGATGGCTTCATTGTCAGCCATCACTTTGGGGAGGTCGGTTGCGAGAGACTTCTGCAAGTGAACACCTTCGAGACGACCATTGAACATCGAAAGGGCGCTCTCAATGATCTCGTTGATATCTGCCGGTTGGGGCTTGGCCACCGGGAAACGAGCCAGGGTGGAGAACTCGTCGACCAAACGGCGCACCGTCTCGACCGCGCCGGCAATTGTGTCCGCACACGTGCGCAGAACCGTGGCGGAAGCCGGGTCGGACGGAGTGGCCCGATCCAAATGCCGTTGAATGCGCTCGGCTGAAAGCGCAATGGGGGTGAGCGGGTTCTTTATCTCGTGAGCGACTCGGCGGGCAACTTCGCGCCATGCGGCTTGTTTCTGAGCTTTGAGTAGATCGGAAAGATCTTCGAACACAACCACGTAGCCCGATCGTTCCGCCTGGTGCTTTAGGGTTGCGACCGTGACTGCGACGTTCAGCGTGCCGCGGGGGAGTTGAATCTCCATCTGGCTGGTGGTCATACCCATGCGATCACTGCGGCGCAGGATAGGCTCAAAGTCCTCCAGGACTTCCGGGGGAAGAACTTCCGGCAGAGAGGCTCCCACCATGATCTCCGTAGGCTCGTCGTGGTTACCATCAGGATGGAACATTCGACGCAGGGCCTGGTTCACGTGGGTAATGCGGAGATCTCCGTCTAGAGACAGCACGCCTGTCGGGATGTTCTCCATAATGGTTTCGGTCTGCCGACGGCGTTGATCCAATTCCGAATTGGCGGCACTCAGGTCGCGGCTGGAGGCCTCGATTTGCCTTCGACTGCCCTCCAGATCCTCCGCCATGCGATTGAAGGAACGCACCAGATCACCGATTTCGTCGGCTGAGCTGACATCGACGCGATAATCCAGGCGTCCGCGAGAGATCGCCTGCGTAGCTTCTGCCAGGGCTGATAACGGCCGAGTCACAATTTTCGCGAGGAACAAGGCAAGCCAAGTGGTCACGAACAGCACGGTCATGGTGAGCAGCAACAGCAGGCCCATGTAGGTACGACGTACGATGCGGCGCTCGCGGGCGAGATCGTAGTAGCGTTTCTGACTGGCTTCTACCTGGCGGACAGTCTGAGAGAAATCTTTGGGCAGAGGGACAGCGACAAAGATGACGCCGCCACCCTCCACAGGAGCGCTGCCCAGAGTGTAATCCATCCCTTGCCAACTGAATTGCGCTGGACCACCTGCCTCAGCTTGAGCAATCGGCAAGGAACCCTTCATCACCGGCCAGGGCGCAGGGGCGTTGAAGCTGGCTTCGGCATTTCCCTCCCGAACCGCCACGGCAAAACCACCTTGCAGCGTGATCTCGTGCCGCTGAAATTCGTCTGCTACACCCGAAAAGCCGTGTCCGCCGAACCCGCGTTCAACCTCGGGAGATGACGCCAACGCCGAAGCCTCCGCTTTCGCATTCTGCATAGCATAGCCGGCTAGCAGGGTTGCCATGGCGTGCGTGTCGGCCCGAACTTCTTCGACGGGGGTGGAAAACCATTTATCGATCGAGCGGTTCATCAGCCCGTAGGCGAACCAGTACATCACCATGACGGGCAGTGACGACAGGAGAAGGGCGCCGACGACCATGCGGGTACGAAATTTCGAGCCCAGGATTCCAAGTCTCCGTTCGGCAAAGAGCTTCAGCAAATTGCGCATCAGTACGAACGTGAGCGCGACAAACAGAAGAAAGATCAGAGCCGACAATGCGGCAAAAACTACGATTTCCTGGTTGTTGCCGGGGTGCAGGAAGTTCAAGTCGAAAGCAGTCTGTGACACCAGGATCGCGAGCAGAAGAAACACGGAGATCGACAGCAGGATGATGACCTGCTTACGATACGAAGTCTTTACCGATCGGGTTGGATCCGATTCGCTCACCGATGCCCCTGATTGCGTGGAGACGCCCTACTCAGTTTTGCAAGTCATTATAGATGCGTCAACCGGAGCGACGCTGCATCTAGTCGGGGGAGCCCGCCCGGTCAAATTGATTGAATTGCGTTATCGTGCGCGTTCTGGCCAGGAAGAGATCTCGTCTAGCAGGGATGAGTAAGCAGGCTTCGGCTGATAGTTCTTGTCGAATAGAAGGGCCGCCCCCTCGGTTCCGTGCGAGTGAGAGGCGATCCAGGAGTACTTGTCGGTAAATCCCCAGGTTTGAACGGCGGTGCAGCCGTGATTCTGCAAGCAGGCGTGGACCACCTGACGATAAATGTCAGCTTGATGCTGTAGATCTCGCGGTTGTGGTGCGCCGCCAGGCCCGAGTGGCAGGGAAACGTCCAGTTCGGTGATGTGGACCTGCAGCCCCAATGCGGTAAGGCGGGCGATGTTCGCGGCAACCGCCTTGGCATCGAAGTCAAAACGCGAGATGTGCATCTGCAATCCGACGCCATCGATGGGGACGCCACGACGCTTGAAATCCTTGACCATGGCATAGACCGCGTCGGATTTCGCGTTCATCGCTTCCGCGCCACCTTCATTGTAGAAAAGTAGAGCTGAGGGGTCCGCTACGTGTGCCCAGCGAAATGCCCGCTCGATGTAAGCCGTCCCTTGCTGTGCTAATCCAATACCCGGCTGGTTGTACCAGGGAGAGTCCTTCAGTTTTCCGTCCTGATCGAAGGCTTCGTTAACCACGTCCCAAGCGAAGACTTGTCCGGCGTAGTGCTGCATGACAGTGGTGATGTGCTCCCTCAGCAGGCGCGATAACCCGGCAGGTGTGAACTGAGACTGGGTGAGCCACTCGGGATTGTCGTGGTCCCATACGAGGCAGTGGCCACGGACTTTCATGCCGTGAGCGTGTGCGAAACGCACAATCGCATCTCCTTCGTCAAAAGCGAATGCTCCTTCGTTGCGTCGCAGGACCCACCATTTCATTGAGTCTTCGGGTTCGACCATATTGAATTGGCGACCGAGAGTCTGGGAATACGCCGCATCAGAAAGCGCATAGGGGCGAACCGCGCTTCCAATCAGTAGATTCGCGCGATCGGAGGCTTCTCGTAAGAGTGGGGGAGCGGGTGAACTTGCTGCGACAAGAAAGAGACTGAGGAAAAAAAGCCGACCGGATCCTTTCACGAGGGTCATCGCTAACTTACTTTGCTGAAGGCAGGAACGGATGTAAAGGGCATTGGTCACAGTCAGGCTGTGATTTCCCACAATGGTTCTTGCCCACTCCCACGATGAGACCGTGCATTTCGTTGTAGACCTGCACGAGCGCGGTTCTTTTCGCGGTGCTCATGGCGGAGGGAGGATGGGAGGCTCCGCGAAACCCAGGTTCGAGCGCAGTTGTGACAACTCGCTGTTCTTGCACGACTGGGTCAAGCGCATTTTGGAAGAGATCGCGAATCTCTTCGTAATCGGACTTCGCAGGCACGATACCGTGTCGATCCAGAATGCGCCGTGTATACGCGTCCACAACGAAAACTGGATGATTTCCGGCGTACAGGAGAATAGAGTCCGCGGTTTCCGGGCCAACGCCGTTCAGGCTGAGCAGTTCAACGCGCAACTTTATCGTCGGCTCGGAAAACATCTTTTCCAGGGAGCCGGCGTACTTTTGATCGAGGAAGGCAACAAATGTTTTCAGGCGCTTTGCCTTCTGGCGAAAGTATCCCGAGGGCCGGATGAGGCGTTCGAGCCGTGAAATTCTGATCGTCCGAAGGGCGTCAATAGAGAGCGCACCTGCAGCGCGTAGATTCGCCAAGGCCCGTTCCACGTTGGTCCAGGCGGTGTTCTGAGTCAGATACGCACCCACGATTACCTCAAACTGGGTTTCTGCCGGCCACCAATGTTGTGTTCCCCATGCGCTGAAGAGTGTCCCGTAATACTTGCGAATCTGCTCTTCTCGGGTGATTGGGTACATGCGGAGAGATCCTTATATTGAGTGTAATTGAGCTTTCAGCGTGGTGTTTCGTAGTCATTCATATTTGCATCAAGACTTACTGAAGTGCATGTACTTGCCTGGAATCGGGTTGCCCAAAAAGCGCGAAAATCGCCCAATTTGCGCCGAAATAGAGCGCTCAGGCGCTTGTAAAGCAAGGTGCTTCACGAGGGCAAGTACCAAAGTAAGTGGTGCGGTCGTTCGCTTGCGTTGACAATTTGTGTCAACGCGAATGAGCTGCATTCCTCTCCCAACGATGGGCAGCCGTACGCGCCATGCCTGCATGTCGATGCGGCATTGTTCCATCTACGTGGTGAGGAGATCAGGGTATGTCTCAACGGCTGGGTGACCTTCTCGTCAAAGAGAAGATCATTACCCCCGAGCAGTTGGAACAAGCGACGAAGACGCAGAAAGAGCAGAGCTGCCGCCTGGGCTCCGCCCTGGTGAAGCTTGGGTTCCTCACAGATGAGGATGTCACCAATTTTCTTTCGCGCCAGTATGGCGTCCCCGCAATCAACCTTTCTTATTTTGAAATTGATCCAGCAGTCGTCAAACTGATCCCGTTCGAGACCGCGAAGCGTTACCAGATTCTCCCGCTCAGCCGGGTGGGTGCATCTCTCACGATTGCCATGGTGGATCCGACGAACGTGTTTGCCATGGACGATATCAAGTTCATGACGGGCTTCAATATTGAACCCGTGGTGGCTTCGGAAAGCTCGATTTTGGCCGGAATCGAGAAGGCCTACGGTTCCGGCAAAGAGGAAGATCTTGAAGCGGTAATGCAGTCGATGTCGGAGATGAACGAGAGCGACGTCGAACTGCAGTCGGAAGAACAGCAAATCGAACTGGCGGAGTTGGAGAAGGCGGCTGACGAAGCTCCGGTGGTGAAACTGGTGAATGTCGTGCTTAGCGACGCCGTGAAGCGAGGCGCCAGCGACATTCATATCGAGCCTTACGAAAAAGAGTTCCGGGTGCGGTTCCGCATTGACGGTGTGCTGCAGGCGATCATGTCGCCTCCCATGAAGTTGAAAGACGCGATCACGTCGCGCCTTAAGATCATGGCGAAGTTGGACATCAGCGAGAAGCGGCTGCCACAAGACGGCCGCATCATGCTGAAGATGAATATTGGCGGTCGAAAGAAACAGCTCGACTTCCGCGTCAGTACGCTGCCCACACTGTGGGGCGAGAAGATCGTGCTCCGGTTGCTGGATAAAGAGAACCTGCGGCTCGACATGACCAAGCTTGGCTTCGAAGCTGAGTCGCTGGTGAAATTCGAAAAGGCGATTTTGAAGCCTTACGGAATGGTGCTGGTCACCGGACCCACCGGATCAGGCAAGACGAACACCCTCTACTCATCGATTTCCCGCCTGAACCAGCCTGACACGAACATCATGACCGCCGAGGATCCGGTCGAATTTCAGCTGCAAGGCGTCAATCAGGTGCAGATGAAAGAGCAGATCGGATTGAACTTCGCGGCAGCCCTGCGCTCGTTCCTGCGGCAGGACCCCAACATCATCCTGGTCGGCGAGATTCGAGACTTTGAAACCGCGGAAATCGCGATCAAAGCTGCTCTTACGGGCCACCTGGTGCTATCCACGCTGCATACCAACGGCGCTCCCGAAACGATCACTCGTCTCATGAACATGGGTATCGAACCATTCCTGGTAGCGACCTCCGTTCACCTGATTTGCGCCCAGCGACTGGTGCGTCGCGTCTGCAAGGACTGCACGGAAGCCATTGATGTGCCGCCTCAGACGCTGATTGATGCCGGGTTTACTCCGGAAGAGTCGAAGACGGTGAAGATTCAGAAGGGCAAGGGCTGCGGGGTGTGCAACAACACGGGCTACAAGGGGCGCTGTGGTTTGTACGAGGTTATGGAGGTTGACGACGAGATTCGGGAACTGGTTCTGGTCGGAGCCTCGGCGGTGGAATTGAAAAAGAAGGCGATCGAGCGCGGGATGATCACGCTGCGCCGCAGCGGTCTGATCAAGGTTGCGGCGGGAATGACAACCCTTGAAGAGGTCGCGCGCGAAACGATTCACTGACATCTGCTGGAAAGGGAAGGAACTGACTTATGGGTTTGTCGCTCAGCGATCTGCTCAAACGAATGCTGGAGATGAACGGCAGCGATCTGCACATCACCACTAACTCGCCGCCGCAGATTCGTGTGCACGGGCATTTGGTGCCGCTCGACCTGCCGCAAATGACGCCGGCTGAGACCAAGCAGTTGGCGTACAGCGTCATGACGGATTCGCAGAAGCACCGCTTTGAAGAAAGCCTGGAACTCGATTTCTCGTTTGGCTTGAAGGGACTGGCCCGTTTCCGCGCGAACGTCTTCAACCAGCGCGGGGCGACCGCCGCCGTCTTTCGTGTGATTCCATTCGAGATCAAGTCCTTCAACCAGCTGGGACTGGCTCCGGTGGTCAGCAAACTCTGCGACAAGCCTCGAGGATTGGTGCTGGTGACGGGGCCGACAGGATCCGGCAAGTCCACTACGTTGGCCGCCATGATCGACAAGATCAATAGTGAGCGGCACGATCACATTCTGACCATCGAAGATCCGATCGAATTCGTGCACATGAACAAGAACTGCGTGGTCAATCAGCGCGAGTTGCACGCCGATACGAAGAGCTTCAGCGATGCGTTGCGCGCTGCGCTTCGTGAAGATCCAGACGTGGTGCTGATCGGCGAAATGCGCGATCTGGAGACGATCGAGTCGGCATTACGCATTGCTGAAACCGGCCACCTCACTTTCGGGACGTTGCACACCAACTCAGCAACCTCGACCATCAACCGTATTATCGACGTCTTTCCCGCCCACCAGCAGCCGCAGATCCGGGCGCAGCTATCGCTGGTGCTGGAAGGAATCATGTGCCAAAGCCTGGTGCAGAAGATTGATGGCAAGGGGCGCGCCATGATCATGGAGATCCTGGTGCCCAATGCCGCAGTTCGGAATTTGATCCGCGAAGACAAAATCCATCAAATTTATTCCTCCATGCAGTCGGGGCAGGAAAAGTTTGGGATGCAGACGTTCAACCAGTCGCTGGCCACAGCGTATTTCCAAAAGCAGATTTCGATGGAGACTGCTATGGCGCGGTCCAGTAACGCGGACGAATTGACGGAAATGATCAACCGGGGCGCGAGTTTGTTGACCCGGCCAACGGCAGCGGGAACAACGCTGGCGCGAGGCGCGGCTCCATCCAAGCGTTAAGGGTGGAGCAGCACCGAGTTTGTGAGTAAGAAATTTCGAGTGCAGTCACAAGAGTCCAGGAGAAGCTAAACATGCCAGTTTTCACATTTTCAGGCAAAGACGCGTCAGGACAAAAAATTTCCGGGGAGCGGATGGCGGTCAATAAACAATCATTGGCGCAAACGCTGCGCCGCGAACGCATCACTCCCGGAGCCATTCGCGAAAAAGGCAAAGAGTTCTCGATGCCGACCTTTGGAACCACGAAAGTAAAAACCAAAGACATCGCCATCTTCTTTCGCCAGTTCTCCGTCATGATCGATGCCGGCCTGCCGCTGGTCCAGTGTCTGGAGATCCTGGCCGCAAACCAGGAGAATCCCACATTCCAGAAGACGTTGACTGGCGTGCGCACCACGGTGGAAGGCGGCGCAACCCTGGCCAATGCCATGCGCCAATATCCCGTCGTGTTCGATGACCTCACGACCAACATGATTGAAGCGGGCGAGACGGGCGGTATTCTCGACGTCATTCTGCAGCGCCTGGCCACGTACGTGGAAAAGGCGGTGCGCCTGAGGGCGGCGGTGAAGTCGGCACTGATTTATCCGGTTGCCGTGGTGAGCATGGCGGTGTTGATCGTGGGCGCGCTATTGAAGTGGGTCGTTCCCATCTTCGCCAACTTGTTTGCCGGATTAGGCGTGTCCCTGCCCCTTCCCACGCGCATCGTGATGGGGCTGAGCGCCTTCGTGCAGACGTTCTGGTGGATGTTCTTCGTGGGAGCATTCGCCATTTTCTTCGGCATCAAGCAGGTTCGCAAGCATCCGACGGGCCGCTACTACTTCGACAAAATGCTGTTGTATGTGCCCGTCATCGGGTTGCTGCTGCGCAAGATCGCGGTCGGCCGCTTCACCCGTACTTTAGGAACCCTGATCACTTCCGGCGTCCCGATTCTGGAAGGGCTGACGATTACTGCCAAGACCTCGGGCAACGCGGTCTTGGAAGAAGCGCTGATGAAAGTACGCAAAGCCATCGAAGAAGGCCGAACCATCGTCGATCCGCTGCGCGAGTGCGGAGTGTTCCCCAACATGGTGACGCAGATGATCGGCGTGGGCGAGGCCACTGGCGCTATGGATTCGATGTTGCAGAAGATCGCCGACTTCTATGAAGAAGAAGTCGATGCGGCAACCAAAGACATGCTGGCTATGTTGGAACCGGCGATCATCGGAACCTTGGGCGTGATGATTGGAGGCATTGTGATCTCGCTCTACATGCCTTTGTTCGCCATGATTGCGAAGCTGGCTGGCTAAGAATATCGGGGGAGGGGAACAGGTTACCCCTCTCCCCTACATGCCTTGGTTTTTAGAGTTTGGTCTTGGGCAAACACCGGGCAGTCTCGGGGCCAATGCTAGCCCAAGAGTCGATGTGCGCCATGCAGGGCGGCGCTGCGCTTGGCAGACACGGATCACATGCAATCGAGCTTCGATGAGCGCAATTGGCTGAGTTGGCTGGTGAGGGTCCGGATTTTTATTTTGACCCTTTTGCTGGCGATCGAATTGGCGGTCGCGCAATTCAGTCCAACGCTGCTGCCGATGCGGTTGTTTATCAGCACGATCCTGTTTTGGTTCAGCCTTTCGCTTTTTTACGTGCTGCTGCTGACATTGTGGAAAGAGCATCGGCTGCAGGCTTCGCTGCAGGTCTTGACCGATCTGGTGCTGGTCAGCCTGGTCATTCATGAGACGGGAGGCTGGGACAGTTCACTGAATTTTTTGTACCCGCTGGTAATCATTGTCGCCAGCGTGTTGTTGCCGCGAGTTTGGGCGCACTTGATCGCCGCTCTGGCTTTCATTCTGTACGGCAGTGTCCTGGAACTGAACTACTACGCAGTGATTCCGTCGTATTGCACGACGCATCCGGGCTTCCAGGCGCTGCAGGCAATCATCTTTGTCAACCTGTTCGCGTTCCTGGCGGTAGCGTACCTGGCAGGCCTGCTGAGTGCAAAACTGCGTCAAGTCGGGGTCCAGTTACAGGACACCAGCGGCGCGCTGGAAAACCTGCAGGTCCTGCACGAGAACATCGTGCACTCGATCAGCAGCGGGTTAGTGACTACTGGCATGGATGGACGAATCACTTTGGTCAATGCCGCAGCGCAAAGGCTGCTGGAACGCACGGCGGCGGAACTCGTGGGTAAGCCGGTGAATGAGTTGTTCACTGATTTACTGCCCACGATGGAGTCTCAACACACTCACGGGGAGGTCCGGTTCGAGAATCCGGGAAAGTTCCGAAAGACCCTGCGTGTGCGAGTGACGGGGCTGACAGTTCCGGATTCTGCCGAGCAGGGATACGTTTATGTGCTGGACGATTTGACTGAGATTCGTCGTCTGGAGCGGGAAGTGCGCATGCAGGACCGGCTCGCTGCTGTAGGACGCCTGGCGGCGGCGATTGCACACGAAATCCGGAACCCGCTGACGTCCATTGCAGGGTCGGTGAGTATGCTTTCCGGCGTTCCAGAGATGAATGACGAACATCGCCGCTTGCTCGACATTGTGACGCGCGAGTCGCAGCGGCTCAATTCCATCATCACCGACTTCCTGGCCTATTCCCGCACCAAGCAGTACCACTTCGAGAAAGTCGATCTCACTCACTTGGTGGAAGACACCTTGACGTTGATGGATCACCGCATGAACGCAGAGAAGACCGGCATCGCGATTAAACGCTGCTTTCCCCAGAGCGCGGCTTGGGCCCTGGCGGACGGTGACAAGTTGAAACAGGTCTTTTGGAACTTGTGCGAAAACGCGGTACGCGCGATGAAAGATGGAGGCACTCTGACCGTCACGGTCGAGGCTGTAGGAGACGATTGGCAGGTGGGGTTCGCTGATACGGGCGCGGGTATGACCCCGCAGCAAACGGAAAAGATCTTCGAACCGTTCCAATCCGACTTCAAAGGTGGAACCGGGCTGGGACTGGCAATCGTGTACCAGATCATGCAAGCGCATGAGGGCAAGGTGTGGGCGCGCTCCAGGCCAGGGCTGGGTACCACATTCGTGCTCAGAGTGCACCGCTTCGGTGTGGAGCGGCTGGCAACCGGCGAAAACCGAGCTTCGGCGCAGATGGGTGCCGCTGTGGCTGCGGGAGGTTCGCATGGCTAATATCCTGGTTTGCGATGACGAACGCTCCATCTGCGAAATGCTTGACATCTCCCTGCGCCGCGAAGGCCACAAAGTGGAGACCGTGCAGTCAGGGCAGGCGGCGAAAAATAAGATTGACGGCGCGCTGTACGACGTCATCATCACCGATATTAAGATGCCGAGTATCGATGGCATTGAAGTGCTGCGCCACGCCCACCGGGTTTCACCGGATTCCGCCGTCATTCTGATCACGGCGGTCGACGATTACGAAGCCGCGGTGGAAGCAGTGAAAGCAGGCGGCGCTTCCGATTACATCCGCAAGAGTCCGGGACTGGTGGACGAGATCAAGCTGGCGATCAACCGCACACTGGAGAGGCTCATTCTGAGCAAGCAGAACTTTGCCTTGCGGCGCGACGCCGCTACGCGAAATTCTCTGGACAACATCATCGGATCAAGTGCGGCGATGGAGAAGCTGAAGCACACGGTGCGAACCGTCGCCTCGACCGCCAGTACGGTCCTTATCCAGGGGGAGAGCGGAACGGGCAAAGAGTTGGTCGCGCGTGCCGTTCACGTATGTTCCCCGAGAGCCACGGACACGTTTGTCTCTGTGAACTGCGGGGCATTTCCGGAGACGCTGCTGGAGAGCGAACTTTTCGGATACGTCAAGGGCGCCTTCACCGGAGCGAGCCAGAATAAACGCGGTCTGTTTGAAGTGGCGGACGCGGGAACGATCTTCCTGGACGAGATCAGCGAAATGACGCTGGCGATGCAGGTGAAGCTGCTGCGCGTCTTGCAGGAACGAACGGTTCGGCCAGTCGGCGGTACCAGCGAAATCGCCATTGATGTCCGGGTGATTGCGGCCACCAACCGCGAACTGGATAAGGCCGTCGCTGAAAATATGTTTCGGGAGGATCTGTATTACCGGCTGAATGTGATTCCGGTGCGAGTTCCTCCGCTACGGGAACGCACGGAAGACGTTCCTCTTCTGGCCAATCACTTCCTCAAGAAGTACGCGACAGCAGCCGGACGGAGTATCCTGCGCGTGCACGCTGCATCTTTGCAGGCGCTGTGCGGGTACGATTGGCCCGGCAACGTGCGCCAACTGGAAAATACGATAGAACGAGCCGTAGCGCTGGAGACTAGCGACGAACTCCATGTGGAACTCCCAGTGGAGCGTCCCAAGGCGCGTGCCGCGGCTGCATCGGCTGGCGGCGGTGCCTTCGCCGACAACGGCGGAGACCTGAGTCTGCCTGAAGGCATGGGGATGGAAAATTATGTGGCAGGGATCGAACGTTCTCTGCTGCAGAACGCGTTGAACCAGAGCGGTGGGGTTCAGACGAAAGCTGCCGATGCGCTGGGCATCTCCTACCGGTCTTTCCGTCACCTGATGAAGAAGTATTCCCTCTAAAAGCGGCACGATGTTGCGAGGCTCACTTGCCTCGGGACGACGGACGCGGGCCTCCGTGCCGCATTCGCGCGGCAGTCGCGCAACTACAAAGGCCTTTAATCAAAGGCTGAGACCTTAACAAGCCCTTTTCCGGTTGGGAAGTAGAAAAGCTGTGGAAAACGTTATCTTGGGGGATTGAATGGGGATGCAAACCTCATGGAAATCGTGTAATTTGTGCCGCTCGGAACTTAAGATGTTGTGAACTTTCGTCTAAGGTATTCACCCGAGAACGTAGCTTTTCACGGTGTTTGTACCGGGTTCTGGGGCTGGCCACGCGGATTTTATCGGCTGCTTCCGGAAATGGTACCGCTTTATTCTCGTGTGACGATTTGAACGCCCCCGCGTCCTATGGCAACAATACGCGCGGTTTTAAGCGCAGTTTGACGCAATCTCGGCGCATCCAGAGCACAAATGGCACCAATACGGATTTTCAGCTGCCTTTTTTCCATTTCCGGGATAGCCCTTACTTCCTGCAAGTCTCTGTGGAAAATCAGCTTCCGGGCGAAACGCGCGTGGGAAGCGCGACAATGGCAACGTGGGTGCTATGAAGTTTGGAAACGTTCCGTGAGCTCATCGGGCCGCGGCAAATAAAATCTCAAAAGAGGGGGAAGTAATGAAGGATCAGACTGTTCGGCTGGGGCCTCGCGAACAGCAGATTGTCGAACTGCTTCTGCAGGGTTGCGACAATGCCGAGATCGCCAGTCAACTCCATATGGCGCGGCGCACCGTGAAGGCTCATTTTAACCGGTTGTTCTTACGTTTCGGAATTACTGGAGGTATCAAGCGAGTGAAACTCGCAACCCTACTTTATCGGAGGCAGACATGTCCGCAAGTGAACGTTATGGGAACCGTATCCCCAGTGAACGTGAGCACCGAGTCATCGAGCTCGTTGCCGAAGGCCTAAAGAACAAAGAGGTGGCTGATGCCATTGGAACGACTGAGCATGTTGTGAAGAATTACCTTCGGGTAATCTACGACAAACTTGGCCTCTGGAATCGAGTTGAACTCGCCCTCTGGTATGAATCCAGACGAGGTGTGTCCGCACCTGCCTTAATGATGCAATGATTAATTTTTGTGGGGTCGTGGCTGAAGTGGCTGCGACCCTGACCTTCTCCAGCACCTGAATCACAAGTAGAGCGCGATCTACTGGCAACCGAATGCCTGCAGATTGCGAAGTCGTTGGCCCGCGCCATTAACGCCCTTTCGCGCGGCCGAATCCAGCAAAACTCGCGCCTGATCGCAGTTCTTGGAGACTCCGTCGCCTCTCAAGTACATATCCGCCAGGAGCAGTGTTGCCTGGCCATTATGCTTTGCAATGGATTTCCACAGCCACTTGGCCGCCTCTGCCGGGTCGCGCCGTTGCCCGGTGGCGCCATTCAGGTAGCGTTGAGCCATTGAGAGTTCTTCGGCGCCCCATTTGTCAGCGGCGCTTTCCGGCTGTACTTCTCTCTCATTTCCTGCGCTTGATTTTGGTTCCAAGGGCCGCGCCGGTGGTACTGCGGCCTTGGTGGCACTTGGCTCCTTCGCAGCCGGTTCCGATGGGGCCTCATTGCGTGTATTCGCAGGAGCGGCTTCCGGGTTAGTGTTGGGAGAAGCTGTAGCCTCTGGACGGTCCACTTTCGGCGGCACTGCGGTTTGATTGCCGGTGGGGGGCTGTGTAGTCGATGACGGGGCGGCTGCAGAAGCCGGAGGGGGCGCAGAAATGTCGTGGGAGGTTTGAGAATTTTGCATTCCCCGCCACGCAAAGTATCCCAGTCCCAAGATCAGGATCGCGAGCACCGCCCCGATATAGCCTCGGTAAGAGGACGACGGCGCCGGTTCGAAATTCCAATCTTGCTCCGCGTCATCGCTCTCGGTCTCACGATAGGCTTGGAACAACGACAATTCGTGACGTGGCGCAACAGGCTCGTCATAGGAGCTCGACCGCTCGCTCCACCGCTCGGGTTCAGGTTCAGATGGGATGTTGCTGTGGCTGTCATGGAGAATAGGCGTCTTCGAATACCCAGCGGTCCCCGACTCCTCAGAAGCTGTATCCGCTCCGCACATTCCGCAGAATTTGTTTACGGCGGGATTATCGTGACCACAGTTCCGGCAGCGAACCAACGGAGGCACGGCCGCCAATTCCGAAGCAAGCGTCGTTTCACGCCGAGACTTCTCTGCCTCGAGTTCGCGCAATAAATCGAGAACTGCCCGCTCGCGGTTTTCCGGGGGGCTGGTGAAATATACCTCTGCCCATCGACCCATGTTTTCCGCCAGCAGGGGATTAATCAGAGGATTTAGCTCCGCTGGTGGCAAAGTGTGAGGTTCGGAAGTCTGTTCACTTGGACGAGGCAAAATGTCTCCGATATGTCGGCTGTCTGCACACGACACGAATGGGCGCCATTTGGTAAGATTGCACTCCCATCGTTTCTGGTTGTCAATCCTAAACTCTTTGGGATGAGAAGGGTAAGTAGAGGAAGTTCATTCTACTTACAAGGTTGGCGATAAGCAGGTTCAAAACGGTCTAGTTGCGCGTCCCGCTGCCCTGTGTATTTTCCTCTAGGGGTTTTCCCGTAGAGATCTGTTCCGGGACAGTAATAGAGTCCGGTCTGGAGGTCCACCCACACGGCGGCGGACGGGTTACCCTTGTCCTGGGCCGGCTCGGGAGGGTCGGCCAATCCGACGCTAATCAGGAGCCGATCGAAAAGGGAGATTTCTGGCGCTGCAGGTTTGTGGGTGGCTGCCGGGGCGGTTGGCTGAGCGCTGGTCGCATTCACCGGATGACCGCTCCACAGGCCCCAGCGCAATGCGCAAACCACGAGAATAATAGCCATGGCCAAATAGAAATCGCCGCGGTGATCACTCCAGATTTTTGCCAGACCTCGACGGCGGTTCCCCTCAGCCATCTTCTGGAGAAACTCAAGAGCCGAGAGGGCCGAACTCCAATCCGGCGCAGAAGACGCATCATGATGTTGCGACAGTTCGAGCGCGGCGCTGTTTGGGACGAGGCCCGTCGATAAATCGGCATGGGGCGAGGAATCCCGTTCCGGTTCCAGCGGCAAGGCGGCATATTCCTGCAGTGGACTACCGTCGACAGGCAGTTCAGGGGCGTGCGAAGAGCCATCGACATCGTCTGCTTTGCTGCTTGGAGGGTGCCTCCCAGAATCGCCTTCGCTTGTGCGGTCGGCGAGACCCGCGTCACTCGCTTGCTGTAGGCGCCAAAGAGAAGCCACTTTGCTTTGTATGCCGATGCCGGCTGATTCCCGATCCTCGCTTCGCGCGGCTCCGCATTGCCCGCAAAATTGCTCTTTTCCGACGAGTTCGTGGCCGCATTTGTAACACGGCACTGAAAAAGATTGCTTGATCGAAGCTGAGTTTTCCTCTACGTCCGAGTTTGTAAACTCAGCTACGGATTTTTCTTCACGGCCAATAGCTTCTGTAATGATGCCGGCCATCAGTTGGCAGGTCTGAACATGTTGGTCGCTAAAAGCGCCTGAACCGGAGTAGTAGACTTCGATGGCGCCAATGACGTCGTTATTCTGAAATACAGGTACCGCAATGAATGACCCAATGCCGCGCCGCCGGCACTCCTGCCTGTCAACCCTGGGTTCAGACCTGCAATCGTCGCAGCGAAATACCTGGCCCGTGCGCAGGCAAGGAGAGCAGAATGCTTTCTCAATCGCGACGCACGACCCCTCAGGTAGAGTTCTGGTGCCGGCAACAGCGGGGTAGCACAGCTGCTTGTCCTCATGGATCCCAATGGCTGCGCCTGCGGCTCGGCAGAGGTCGATGAGGTGCTCCGCAATGACTGACATTGCTTGGTGCAATTTGAGATTGCGATTCTCGATCTGGCCTTGAAGTTCAAGAATTTGCTGAAGAGTGTTGTTGTCGTTATCGGGTTCGCTGAAAGGCTCCGAGGAACTCTTTTTCGATCCGCTACTCGGTTGGATTTCCTGCTTTTTCAGCTGTTCGCGGGACAGTTCCGGCGTGGAAGTCTGTTCTGCCTTATTTTCTCGGCCAGACTTTGCGGCGACTCCGAGCTGTTCTTCCAGCGCCCGCAATTGCTGGCTATGTTCCTGCAGCACGTAGGCGGCTTCAAGCAGCTTAGCCAGAGTTTGCTCATCAAAGACGGGTTTATCCTTCTGCTCGGACACGGTTACGTCTTCCACTCCCACCGTCCTTAGCGCACGCCCGTGCAGGACGGAATGCGCTCATTCTATTGCATGTCCCGCGTGAACGCTCATGCCAGTGCCTCTCAAGCGACCAGATAGCAAATTGATCGGGCACCCTGTTTCTCGGGGGAATTGCGGGAATTGTGCGCTGTGAATAGTGTACTGCTGAATTTGCAGGCTCGGTACTTCTCCCATTCCCGCAAACTCCGGAACAGCACCTCGGTAACCAGCAATCGGTACCAATGCAGACCGCTTTAGGCTGAGAGTGCGGGAAGTTTGCTTGATGGCCAAGCCTAGCGGCTCATGTAGAAGTGCACTGCCGGAGTAATCACGAGTGAAAGAACCATGGAGATCAACACGCCGCCGATTACGGCGATCGCTAACGGTTGCAGCATTTGCGATCCTGCGCCAAGGGCGAACGCGAGCGGTAGCATCCCCGCGACAGTGGCAAGCGCGGTCATGACGATCGGACGCAGCCGCCGCCGGGCTGCTTGCAGCATCGCGTCTTCCACCGACAGACCGTGAACACGCATCTTCTGGTCGGCATCCAGTAGCAAAATTCCATTTTTAGCCACGATACCGATCACCATGATCATGCCCATGAAGGAGGATATGTTGAAGGTCGTACGCGTGATCAGCAAAGCGATGAAAACGCCCGAGGTCGACAGCAAAGCAGAGGAGAGAATGGCGATGGGTGCGGCAAAGCTTCCGAACTCAAACAGCAGCACGATGAACAGCAATAGTACGGCCAGCACTAAGACGATCGAGAGATCGTGAAAATTCTGGCGTTGTTCCTGGTATTGGCCGCCATATTCCACGCGAATGCTGGACGGAATGTGCAGCCCAGCAACTGCTTTCTGCACGTCGGCCATGCCACTGCCCAAACCGCGGCCTTCCAATCGAGCGGTGATGGCGACATCCCGTTGCAGGTTCTCGCGACGGATCTCGGTCTGTCCGGGAGTCTCGATAATGGAAGCGAGGGATCCGAGAGTGGCGGTGTGTCCCGTGCTGCTGACCAGCAGAGTGTCGCGCATGGCCTGGAGGGAAGTGCGATTTTGTCCCGGGAAACGCACGCGGATGATGTAGGCACGGTCATTAGTGATCACCGGGGTGGTTGCGGGCTCGCCCTCAAGGATGGCCGAGGCATCGAGCGCAACTTCTTCGGCGGTGAATCCCGCTCTGGCAGCGACACTGGGATCGACCTCGAAGGTAACGGCCGGGCCGCTGATCGTGTTTTCGATTCCGTTGAGCACGTCCACGACGCCCTCGACCTTGCCGATGGCGTCCGCCACTTTGGGGGCCCATTCGTCGAGTTGCTTGGGATCTTGAGAAAAGAGCTTGATTTGCACTGGTTCCGGAGCCGAGGTCAGGTCGCCGATCATGTCCTGCAGCACTTGAACGAACTCAACGCGTACGGCAGGTTCCTCGCGGGTAATATGGGCGCGGATATCGGCGATGATGTCTTCGATGCCGCGATCGCGCTTACGCTTTAACTTGGCGAGGATGTCTCCTCGATTGGCTTCGGTCACCGCGGCCAAGCCGAGTTCGAGGCCGGTGCGGCGCGACGTGCTTTCGATTTCGGGAACTTGGCTCAGCATTTGCTCCAGGTGAGAGATGATGCGATTGGTTTCCGTGAGCGAACTGCCCGCGGGGGTCCAGTAGTCGAGAACGAATCCGCCTTCGTCCATCTCGGGCAGAAGATCGGTATCGGTGAGCATGAAACAGACCACGGAGACTGCGATCAGCCCGGCGCTGAACAGAAGCAGCAGCAAAGGGCGCTCCAGGGCGCGGCGCAACCAGCGTTCGTGAAACCGGATAACGCGCAGAAAGAAGCCGCTCAGGTGCTTTTCTTCCGCTGCGAGAAGTTTGTGGGCATCGATTTCAGCCGCATTCGCAGCCGATTCTGGATCACTTTCGTTGACTGCGCCGGTGGTGTGCTCATTTTCATGCTTTCTCCGGATGAAGTACTGGCTCAAGGTCGGAGTCCAGGTGAGCGCCAAAGCCAGCGAAGTCGCCAGCGAAACCGTCATAGTGACGGCCAGGGCACGAAAGAACACTCCGTACACGCCCGTGATCACAATCAGTGGAATGAACACAACGATGGGGGTGATGGTCGATCCCAGCAGAGGGATGGTGATTTCTTTGAGCGCGCTGCGAATGGCGTCCAGGCGCGATTGTCCCAGGTCGCGGTGGAGCACGATATTTTCGACCACCACAATGGCATCGTCGATGACCAGCCCTACGGCGGCCGCGAGGCCGCCGAGAGTCATGAGATTGAACGTCTGGCCCATGAGCTTAAGCGCGATGAAGGTGACCATGACGGTCACCGGAATCACCAGGCCGGCAACCAGCGATGTGCCCCAGTCGCGCAGAAAGACGACCAAAATGATGGAGGCAAGGATCAGGCCGATGAGGATGGCATCGCGCACGCTCTTGATGGAATCGGTGACCAGGATCGACTGATCGTAGAAAGGCTCGATCTGTGATGCCCGGGGGGAAGAGTCTGGCGGATCTTTTCGATTTCGTCATGAACTTCGCGGGCGACCTCAACGGTATTGCCGTCAGGTTGGCGATTGATGTTCAGCAGAACCGCTGGTTTGCCATTGGCGGTGACCACGGTGTACACCGGTTTCACGCTCGGGCTTACAGCGGCAATATCGCCGATGCGTATCGGAATTCCCGCCGGAGTGTTCTTGATGACGGTATGGGCGATTTCGTCCGGCGTGCGGACTTGCCCATTCACCAATCCGAGATAGAGTTGATGATTCTGCTCCAGCAGGCCGGGAGAGTCGACCAGATTCGTCCGGCGCACCGCATCGAGTATGTCGGTGACGGTCACGCTCGCGGCCAGCAACTTTGCGGGGTCGGGCATGATCTGGAACTCAGGTTGCTTGACCGCCCTGCACGATCACGGTGGAAACACCGTCCAGACGATTGAGGCGGGGCTTCATTTCGTAGGTAGCCATTTCCCAGAGCCTGGTCTGCGGCGTGCTGTCGGAGGTGACGCTGTAGGCGATGACGGGAAAAGCCGCGAAGGTCAGCCGGTCGGCTCGAATCACGGCCGTCGGAGGAAGCTCAGGTTGAACGCGGGAAATGGCTGCATTGACGTACTGCAGGGTCTGGAACATGTCCACGTCCCAGCGGAAATAGAGATCGACTTCCGCCGAGCCGCGGCCGGTAACGGAGCGTACGGTCAGCAGGCCGGGAACGCTGTTGACCGCTTCTTCGAGCGGGCGCGTGATGGTGACCATCATCTGATCGATCGGCATGACGCCGTTGTCAACGCCAATCAATACCCGCGGGAAGTTGGTTTGGGGAAATACGGAGACTGGGATGGTGAAGGCGAGATAAGCTCCCAGCAATCCGAGCGTCAGGATCAGGAAGATGACGGGGCGCGAGTGCTGCGACAACCCAATAGGGGCGGGGGCCCGTGGTGGTGGAGTTCTCGCGAACTCCCACCGTGTTACTTGTCATCGGATCCCCCGGTCGCGGTTTTTGCATCGCCGGCAGCGGGTTTCCCGTTTTCTCCTTCCGCGGGAGCTTCGGGCGTCTGGATTTTAATTTTGGTCTTGTCCGGAAGGCCGTAAGCGCCGTTCGATACAACTTTGTCGTTCTCGCTGAGACCTTCCAGTACTTGCACATCTTCAGCCGTTGCGGATACCGAGTTTCACCGCTTTCTGATGAGCGCGGCTATCCGATCCCGCCAGCATGACCGTGGTCGCGCCATCGGGCGCGGTGAGCACGGAATTCAGCGGAATCACCAGAGCATCCTTCACGGTTTGCGCCGTCAAAGCGAGCTGCACGCTCGTCCCTGGTTTCAATTCTTGTTTGGGATTCTTCGCTTCAAACCAGACTTCTACGGTGGTGCTGTTTGGATCGAGCGCCGGACTTACAACTGTAATTTTTCCGTCAATCGGCTTCTCGATGCCGGGCACGGTCATCGTTCCCTTGTCGTTTACCTTCAGGGCTGCCGCTTCGCTTTGCGGGATGTGCGCCTTGGCAATGACAGACGAGATGTCCATTACCGTGAGGAGAGCGCTTCCGGAGGAGGCCATTTCCCCCGCGTACAACGGGCGATCAGTGATCACGCCGTTGATTGGGCTGCGAATTTCGGAATAGCTGAGTTGTGCTGCGGCTCCCATGTACTTGCCTTTGGCCGACTCCAGTTGACCGGCCGCGGCCTTAAGTTCCTGTGCCTTGCCAATCGCCAGAAGAGCGTCGAGATGTTGCTTGGCGATGGCATACTGGTTCTTCGCTTGCGTAAAATCGACTCGGGACTGATCCAATTCCTTTCGGGGCAAGGCACCCTGCTCGAAAAGCTGCTGCCGGCTTTGGAACACTTTCTCCTGAGCGTCGAGGGCCTGCCGTGCCTGCTGCGCATCGGCCTCAGCCTTTTGAATTTCTTCGGGCAGGCTGGCCCCCGTGGTGGTTTCGTAACTCGCCTGAGCCTGGTCGTAAGCGCCTCTGGTGTCTTGCGCGGCCGCCGAGAGATCGCGATTTTCCAGTACAGCCAGTAATTGTCCCTGGCGCACTGTGCTGCCGCGCTTTACCAGGAATTTCTGAACGGGAGCGCTGATCTTGGGCACAATGGCCGCTTGTTGTCTGGGAAAAAGTATGGCTTGCGTGTTGAGGACGTGCTGAATCGGCTCTTTCTCAACCGGGGTGACCTGCACGGTCACGATTGGTTCGGCATCTTCTTTCTTCGATGAGCAGCCGATCGCCGTCAATAGTAGTGCAACCGCTGTCAGCGCAACCACGGGGTGGAAATAGCCCGATAGTGCCGAAGGCCTTCGGCTCCATCTTGCGGAGAACGTGTTTTCGATCAGCGCCATCGGCCTTAGAAGTTTCCTGTCAAAGTCTGCACGTTAGCCAGTGCTACGCGATAGCGGGACTGGCCATCGTCATACGCATTGCGAGCTTGCGTCAACGTATTCTGCGCGTCCACGACTTCCAGCACAGTAGATTCTCCCGCCTGATAGCGCAATGTAGTTAGACGCAAACTTTCAGCGGCCATATCGGCGGTGCTAGCCAGCGATTCCATGGCCGAGCGCGCGATTTCCGCCTCGTTGTAGAACTGGCGCAGATGGCTGAGCAACTGGCGTTGTGCGAAGTTCAGCTCGACGTGGGCCTGGTCGCGGCGAAGTTCCGCCTGTTTCAGCTTGCTGCGATCCGCTCCCCAACTGAAGATGGGTATCTGCAAGGTTGCGACGGTCGAGTAGCCCAGGTTGCGTATTCCATTGGTGGATATGGCGAAGTGGGTCGCGTCAATTCCGTAGAAATAATCAAGGCTCAGCGACGGCAGCAAACCGCCCCATGCGGCCGTCACCTCGTGCCGTGATGCCTCATAAACCGCCAAGGCGGCGCGCAGGTCGGGATTATTTTTCTGCCCTGCCGCTGCGACTTCGGTGAGTGAGGGCAACGGCTCCGGATTTTGCAGGTCGTCGACCACCGTGAAGTTCTGGTTGAAATCGGAGAACAGAATGACAGCCAGATCAAGGCGGCTGCGTTCCATGGCAATTTGTGCTTCCTGCAGGTCGCGCTGTTGCTGCTGGGCCTGGATGCTGGCCTTGAGCACGTCGGCATGGGCGACTTCTCCGCCCTTTTCCAGCTTTTGGCTGATGTCGAGGAACCGAGCCGCTTCAGATGCGGCCCTCTGCTCGTTCGCGTACTTGCGCTGGGCGACGACAAGTCCGTAGTAAGCCTGAGTCAGAGTGAGTACAAGGCCGCGGGCAGCAATTTCGGATCTTGCCCGCGCTTGAGCCAGTACGGCAGACGAGCGCCGGTAATCGGCAAGGTTGGTCAGGGACACAGCTTCGTGAACATTCGCCTGGCTGGCGTATTCATGGACAGCGTTGTTCGCGATAAAGCGGAAAGGGGGACATCCCACCACGGTCGTCTGGCAATTCGGGCGTCAGCGGGCCGGTTCCCTGGCTGTAGATGTAGGAGGTGTTGTAATTCACATCCGGAAGCAGCGACGCGCGAGCCTGTACCCGGTCCTCACGCGCCAGGCCCAGATCGGTCAATGCGGATCGATATTCGGGACTGTTCTGACGGGCGCGCTGTAGTGCATCTTGAAACGTGATGGTCAGGGGAGCAGTTGAGGCCTGTGCGGTCAGGGTGGCCTGTGCAAAACTTGGCCCTTTAGCGCAGACCATGACCAAAACGGACAACGATGCCCGAAGAACAAAGCCAAAACGGGAACGCGGAATACTTTGAAAGAAGGCATTCTGAAGGGGCTTCACTGGTCACCTCGGGTAGCCAAGCGGCAGCTGGGCAGCAACGAAAAAGATCTCAAAGCAAAGTACTTCCTGACGGGGTGGGCGATCAATGAATGCACGTTTGCTTTCTCAAAACACAGAGGGAGACGGGAGCGAGGGGAGGCTTTTTCGAGTTGACGTTAATCATGCCGGGTCGGTACGGACCGATTTGGAACTGGCACAGGCTACCATGTGGCGTCTGAAGGGCACCTGAAAACCTTCATCGCAGCTTAAAGTGTTCGCGATTCATTCGGTTAGAGCAGATTCATCAAGCGGGGCGAACAATTGGTGAAAGGGTTGCTCGAAGGGTCGTGGTAGACGCTGCACGAAGGAGGCTTCGAATGGTTCAACTGGAGCAAGTGAAAGTGACGCCGCGCGATCAAGAGGTGCTAAACCTGCTGGTGCAAGGCTGCAGCAATAAAGAAATTGCAGGGCAGCTTAATATCAGCCCGCGCACAGTGAAACAGCATCTGCGCACTCTGTTTCTGCGAGCCGGCATTCGGGAGGGCCGCAAACGGGTAAAACTGGCGATTGCTATCTTCAACAAAGAGGCGGCGCAATCATGACCCCGCGCGAATGCCTCACGCCAAAAGAAATCCAGATCGCTATATTGGTATGGGAGGGTCTCACCAATCGGGAGATAAGCCGTATTGTAGGGACCACCGAACAAGTCATCAAGAACCACTTGCGGAGCGCGTTCGACAAGCTAGGCGTTTGGAGCCGCCTCGAACTTGCCATGTACGTGGCTAGCCATGGAGGAAAGAAATGGCCGGGGCAAGACAGCGTTGCCGAAGTGATGAGTGAGGCAATTGCAGCAGGTTAGGAGCGGCGTCAAGCTGCGAGTACTGCAGGCTTGTTTTGGAATCGGCAAAATTCTGCAAAAGGTTTCACGAGTAGCTGATGCGTTGGTTGGCTTTAATGGCGTAAGTTGATCAAAGGAAAGTGCCTTGTGTGGAAGCGTGGCGGCACCAGAATTGCATTAAGTTGCAGCTTGACGGACTTTTATTCGAGTCCGTTTCGCGTCCCAGGCGACCGCAACAATGGCATACATCGAAACCTTCTGGATGGCTTGCGATTCCACCGAACAGCTGCGGGCTGAATATGGCCCTTTCCGGACGCGCTCGGAGGCGGAGGGTGAAGCGCGCAAGCTTGGATTCGGCTACCTGTTGCGATACGAACACCTGCTCGGCGGCAACGAGGAGGTTGAAGAAGTGCGGTGCATCTTCGTAGAGCTGCCTGGGGCGATGCCGGTCGGTACAGAAAGGACGCCGGTGACTCTCCATACTCGCTGTGCCACCTGCGGCGAGTCAGCTGCGCACGAGAAGGGATGGCAAGCAGAGGTTTGGGCCGACATCCACGAATTTGAACACTCGCGCCACCGGGTGCGCTTGTTCGAGCACGCCCGCGGCAAGGGATTGAAGGAAATCTGCGATTGGCGGGCTTAACTTGCCAGAAACGCTAACTCTTGCTGGAGAGGCAGCTTGCAGCGGCGCGATCCAGGAACCAGATCACTTTTCCATTCTTCGGCTGCACCAATTTCGCAGGATATTGCTCGCCGGGAACATTTTCCTCTAGAACAGATCGAAGCACGGCCGCCTTGTCGGTCCCGCTGACCAGAAAAGCCACATATCGGGCGGCGTTCAAAACGGGGAGAGTCAGTGAAAGCCGGTTAGTTTTCAGCTTGTCGACCCAGTTCGCGACCGCCAGGCGCGTCTTCTCGTGGAGCGCGGCTGTGCCGGGGAACAGAGAAGCGGTGTGTCCGTCGGGTCCCATTCCGAGCAGGATCAGATCGAAGCTGGGAACGGCACCGGGAGCAAGCTGAAAAAACTTGCGCAGGGTTTTTTCGTAATTGTCAGCGACTGCTCCCGCATCCGGATTCTCGGTGGCAAATCGAAACACATTTCCAGGGGCAACAGGAACTTTCGACAGCATCGTCTCAGCGGCCGTGAGGTAGTTGCTCTCGGGATCGCCCGGAGGAACGTGACGCTCATCTCCCCAGAAAAAAAACATTTTGTCCCAGGGAAGAGTGGTCCGCGCATTAGTGGCGAGCAGGTTGTAAAGACTCTTCGGAGTCGATCCGCCGGACAACGCTATCGTAAACCGGCCACGCTCGTTCACGCTTTGGTCGGCAATTCTCACGACCTCTTCGGCGGCCGCGCTGAATAGCTCTTGTGGTGTGGTGAGTACGCGAATTTCCGCGGAATAATTCAAGGGAGATACTCACCCGCGGCAGGCTCGGACTGCCGCACAGCGTGCGGCTCCGAGGAGGCCTGCCTTCTCATTTGTGACCACGTGTACAGGCATCGATTCAACCAGGCCGCCCATCCGCCCTTTCTCAAGGAACGCCTGCATGAAGGCCGGGCTTTTTAGTTTCGGCAGAATTTTCGGAGAAATGCCACCTGCGAGAAAGATGCCCCCAGTGGACATGACCTTGAGCGCGAGGTTGGACGCTTCCGCTCCATAAACAGCAATCCACAAATCGAGTGTCTTTTCTGCGAGAGGGTCAGTTCCGTGCGAGCGCAGCCTGGGAAATCGCAGCTGCCGGGTCGCCGGCCCGCATCGCGGATGCAAGTTGCTCGGATTCTTTGCCGCCTTCGGTTTCACGCAGGAACTCGTAAACATTTACCAGGCCGGGTCCGGAAAGAATGCGTTCATAACTGACGTGTCCGAAGCGCAGAGTCAGGAAACGCAGCAGTTCTATTTGTAGCTCTCCTTGGGGCGCAAAGTCCGTGTGGCCGCCTTCGCAGGCAAAGACGAGATGCCTGGTGCCGTCCCAAAACAGTCCAGCCTCGCCAAGACCGGTTCCTGGTGCAATGACAGCCTGGTTACCCGTGACCGTTCCGCTGCCTTGATTGATAACGACTAAATCGCCTTGGGATAGAGCCCCGATTCCCCATGCACTGGCTTCCAGATCGTTGATGAGCAGGGTGGAGGGAAGATGAATCTGCCTGGCTAGACGGGATTGTTCGATAACCCAGGGAAGGTTCGAAGTCTCAACCCGGCCATTGCGAACCGGGCCCGCGATTCCGAAACAGGCTGCCTCGGGACGCGTGGCGGCATCGTCCAGGAAACGGCATACAATCTCTCCCAGTTCGCTATGTTCGCGACTGGGAAAGACGCGCTCGGACACCAGTTTGAAGTGCCCGTTCTGCGGTTCAAAATAAGCCAGCCTGGCATTGGTTCCACCAATATCGCCAGCCAGAATCATTTTTCGAAATTCCTCCACCGGCGCCCATCGCGCTCCAGCAATTCCTCAGCCTCCTTCGGTCCCCAAGTGCCTGACGCATAGTTGGGGAAATTGCGAGGCGGAAGTGCGTGCCACAGGTCCAGCACGGGATTGACTACCGACCACCCGGCCTCAACCATGTCGGCGCGCTGAAACAGCGTCTGGTCCCCGATCATGCAATCATGCAGCAGGCGTTCGTATCCGGTGCTGGAATGCTTGCCAAAATATTCCTGATACTCGAAGTTCATGTCCACCGTGCCCAGCCGCATCACCGGGCCGGGAACCTTGGCCGCGAATTGCAGCGATATGCCTTCCTCCGGCTGAATGTGCAAAACCAGCTGGTTGGGCATCAAGTGTTCGACCGGAGTATCCCGGAAGAGCACAAATGGAGCACGTCGGAACTGTATCACGATGTGGGTATTGCGCACTGGCATGCGCTTGCCAGTGCGGAGGTAGAAAGGAACATCGGCCCATCGCCAGTTGTCGATCGAAAGCTTCATGGCGACAAAAGTTTCGGTTCTCGAGTCCGGTGGTACATCTTCTTCCGCACGATAGGCGGTAACGCGTTTGCCATCTTCGGTGCCATCGCCATATTGGCCGCGTACAGTACGACTGAGTACTTCTTCATCCGACATCGGCTGAATGGCGTGCAGAATCTTCGCCTGCTCATCTCGCACGGCATTCGCGTCAAACGAGATCGGAGGTTCCATGGCGGTGAGGCTGATGAGCTGCATGATGTGGTTGGGCACCATGTCGCGCAGCGTTCCCGCCTGATCGAAATAGCTGCCGCGCCCTTCCACTCCGACCGTCTCCGCCACCGAAATCTGTACATGATCGATGTAGCGGCGGTTCCAGACCGGCTCAAAGATTCCGTTGGCGAAGCGGAACGCCATGATGTTCTGGACGGTTTCTTTGCCCAGGTAGTGGTCGATTCGGTAGATCTGCTTTTCGTCGGCGAGTTTCAGGAGTTGCTGGTTCAGGGCTTTGGCTGATTCGAGATCGTGGCCGAACGGTTTTTCGACGACGACGCGACGCCAATGTCCATTGCTCTGGTCCATCAAGCCGTTGGCGGCCAATTTTTCTACAATCGGCCCGAAGAAACTGGGAGCCACCGCCATATAGAAGAAGAAATTCTGGTGGGTGGAGTGTTCCTGATCGAGCTTACTCAGTGATTCCTTCAGTCTGCCGTACAGTGCATCGTCATTGAAATTACCCGCCAGATAATAGAACCGGCTCGCGAACCAGGCCCAAACATCGTTATCCACGCACTCACCACAGTAGGTCTTTATGTCCTCAAAAACTCTCTTACGGAATTGCTCGTCAGAAAGCGGCGCACGGGCCACGCCGAGGACGGCGAATTCCCGGGAGAGCAAACCTGCGCGAGCCAAGTTATAGAGAGCAGGGATCAGCAAACGTCCCGTGAGGTCGCCGGCTGCGCCGAAGATGACCATCACGCAGGGATCGCTTTGCTTGCCAATTCTGGGTAGCGCGGGCGCCGCTTTGGGTTCTTCTGTTGTCTGAGCCATCCGAACTCCTGGTGTTTAAGCGGACTGCTTTTTCTTGGCAGCGTAGGCTTCCACGTGACCGCCGAACTTCTGCCGCATCGCCGAGAGCATCTTCTCTGCGAACGTGTGCTGTTGCCGGGACCGGAAGCGCACGTATAGCGCAGCGGTCAGGACATCAGCAGGGACGGCTTCTTCGATTGCCGCCTGGATTGTCCAACGGCCCTCGCCGGAATCTTGCACGAAGCCTTCGTATTCAGACAGTGTCGGATTTTCCGCAAGAGCCATGGCGGTGAGGTCCAGAAGCCAGGAACTGACGACGCTGCCTCGCCGCCAAACTTCCGCGATATCCGGGAGATTTAAATCGTAGCGGAAATCCTCCGCCAGTTCCTTGCTGGTGGCGTTCTTGAAGATGTCGAAACCTTCGGCGTAGGCCTGCATAATGCCGTATTCGATGCCGTTGTGAACCATCTTGACGAAGTGGCCAGCGCCTGACGGGCCGCAATGGAGGTAGCCATCTTCGGCCGTGCCGCCGAGATTTTCGCGGCCCGGCGTTCGCGGGATATCACCTCGTCCTGGAGCCAGAGTTTTGAAGATCGGATCAAGCCGCTGTACCGTTTCTTTCGGGCCGCCAATCATCATGCAGTAGCCGCGGTCGATTCCCCAAACTCCGCCGCTGGTGCCGACGTCGATGTAGTGGATGCCCTTGCCCTCAAATTGTTTCGCGCGGCGGACGTCATCTTTGAAGTACGAATTACCGCCGTCGATGATTGCATCTCCGGCTTGCAGATACTGCGCAACAGTTTGAACCGTCGTCTCGGTCGGAGCTCCAGCGGGAACCATGGCCCATACTGCGCGGGGAGGGTTGAGCTTGGAGACGAGATCCTCGATCGAAGACGATCCGATCGCACCTTCGCTACTGAGTCTTTTGACAGATTCCGTGCCTCGATCGGCAACGACTACCGAATGCCCGCCGCGCACGAGGCGGCGCGTCATGTTTCCACCCATGCGCCCGAGACCAACCATTCCCAATTGCATGCCTTGCTCCTTGCTGTTTAGTACCGGCACTGGCCGGCCGTTCGCCTCGTCAGACGCTGACTGAGGCTATAGCGCCTTTCGCACTACGGAGTGCAGGGTTGCCAGACCCGATTTCAGATCGCTGCCCAGATGAACGCGAAGTGCACGTCGTCCGCGTTCCGCCAGGACCTGAAAGTCGCCACGCGCCTGGGCGGCTTTCACCACGCCAAACGTGTATTTCTGGCCTGGCACTGGCAGTTGGACCGCGTCATCACATGTTACCTGCAGAAAAACACCCGTATTCGGTCCGCCCTTATAGGCCTGACCTGTCGAATGCAAGAAACGTGGCCCAAAGCCCAAGCAGGTAGCGACGTGCTTGTTGTCGCGCACCTGATGACGGATCGCCTGTAGATCCTTTTCGTGCTCGGTATTCATTTGGATGTACCCGAGAACTGCGAAGTAATCGCTCGGCTTGATTCGAGACAGGTGGGCCTTCAAGTAACTTAAGAGCGATTTATCGCCAGCTGTTTTCGCCAGTTCTGCCGCATTCTTTTCATCTGTAAACAGCTTGATTCCCGCGTCCTCGAGAATTGGTTTTTCGGGCGGCAAAGAGCCAGTCTTCTCGTACTCAGAGGTGAGAGAGCGAGTGGCAAGCTTGCTGGCCTCTACGTCAGGCTGGTTGAAAGCATTGATCCCGATGATCGCGCCTGCAACCGCTGTGGCGATCTCCCAGCGAAAGAACTCTGCACCCAGATCGTAGATATCGGGCATCGTAATCCGCACGACAGGTTGGCCAGCCTTTTCCAGAGCCGCTACTTTGGCTTCCTGGTCTGGGTCGACCGCATTTTCCAGTCGTACGTAGGCGAAAACGCGATCAGTCCCGTAAACGTCGGGCGATGCCAATTGTTCGCGATCGACGGGGATAATGCCCTTGCCAATCTTGCCGGTGGACTCGGCAAGCAGTTGCTCGAGCCATGCGCCTAGGTCCGAAATTCCGGGAGAAGTGATAATCGTGACCTTGTCGCGTCCGGCGTTGGCCGCTGCTCCGAGGATGCATCCGAGCGCGGCCCCGGCGTTCTCTTCTACAGCGACGCTTGGGCCACAAGCGCGCACCATCTCCGCCGCACGAGCAAGAAACTTTTTCGTGTCGAGGCCGATCACCGCGGCAGGAACCATGCCGAAGTTCGATAAGGCTGAGTAACGTCCGCCGATCGATGCGCGGCCAAAGAAGACATGCAGGAATCTGTCAGCCTCCGCGACCTGCTGCATCTTCGAACCTGGGTCGGTGATTGCGATGAAATGTTTGCCCACTTCATGGCCGCCCACGATCTGCTTGGCACGTTCGAAGAAATACTGCTTGAAGATATTCGGTTCAAGCGTGCTGCCCGATTTGCTGGAAACAATGAAAAGCGTCTTCGCCATGTCGATCTGATGTTCGAAGGCTTTGACCTGGGCGGGATCTGTGGAGTCGAGTACGTGCAGAACGGGAAAATGGGGAATGTGGCCGAACGTCATTCGCAGGACTTCGGGGCAGAGACTCGATCCACCCATGCCGAGGAGGAGCACGTGCTCGAAGCCACGCGCTTGAACTTCCTTCGCGATCTTCTGCAGTTGCTCTTGCTGCGCGGTCTGTTCTTCAACGATGTCGAGCCAGCCCAACCAATTGGATTCGTCGGTGCCCGTCCAAAGGCTGCTGTCCCCATCCCAAAGACGCTTCATCTTCCCGCCCGATTGCCAGTCGGCCATCGTCGATTTCACGCTTGCGGCAAGGCTTTCGGGCAGGGAAGTCTTGAGTCGGCTCACGGTCTTTCCTTCTAGCTTTTGGACTGCGTATTTTTCTCGACGGCTGCGAGCAACTTGTCGAAGGCATCAGCAAACAGTTTCACACCATCGTCAGTCAGCTTGTCGGTCACTGCCTTGAGGGAGATGCCGGCGCGCGCAAGATCATCCATTACCTTTTGTGCGCCTGGCAGATCTTCCGTGAGGCTGTTGCGCAGTTGACCATGGTCGCGGAATGCGTCGATCGTTGCGAGCGGCATGGTATTAACCGTGTCGGGCCCGATCAGTTCTTCGACGTAGATTACGTCGCGGTACTTTGGATTCTTGGTGCTGGTGCTGGCCCAGAGCACGCGCTGAGTCTGCGCGCCTTTGGCAGCCAGAGCTTCCCAACGGGGTCCGCTGAAAATTCGCTGATAACGCTGATAGGTCAGCTTGCCATTGGCGATTGCAACTTTGCCCAGCAGACTTGAGAGCAATGCCTGCTGGCTGGCATCGTTGGTCTGTTTGAGCCGATCATTCAACATGGAATCAACCAGGCTGTCGATGCGGCTGATGAAAAAACTGGCAACACCGGCCATCTTCTTCAGATTGCCGCCGCGTTTTGCGAGATCTTCCACGCCTGCGACATAGGACTCCGCGACCTTCTCGTAGACTTCCTGTGCAAACAGGAGCGTCACATTGATATTGATGCCTTCGCCGATCAATTGCCGAATTGCGGGGATTCCTTCCGCTGTCCCCGGGATTTTGATCATGACGTTCTCGCGATCGACCGCTTTCCAGAGTCGCCGGGCCTCGTCCATGGTCTCCTGGGTCTTGCGCGCGAGATAGGGAGAGACTTCCAGGCTGACGTAACCGTCTCGGAAATTCGAGTCCTGGTAGACAGATCTCAGTGTGTCAGCTGCGTCTTGAATATCGCGGATCGCGAGCTGCTCGAACCGTCCGGTTGCGTCGAGATCCTTGCGCGAGGCAAGAGCCTTGAGCATGTCGTCGTAGAGGGAGCTGTCAGCGATGGCTTTTTCGAAGATCGCCGGATTCGATGTCATTCCCCGCAATCCATCATTGACAATCATCTGCTTCAACTTCCCGCTGGTGAACAGATCCCGGCGAATGTAGTCGAGCCACATCGACTGGCCGTTATCCAGCAATGCCTTGAGCGGATTTTTAGTCGCTTTTTCCAGAACCCCGGTGGGCTGCATATAGCCTCCTTACTGTTTGGATGATGCTCGTGGAATAAGGGTGCGTAGGAACCAGCCTGACCTACCTGCCCAAAACCGCGTGCGCTTCTTGAACTACTTTGTCCACGGTGAATCCGAAATACTTCAAAAGATCTTTGAGCGGCGCGGATGCTCCAAAACGATGCATGCCGATATTTCGGCCTCTGCTGCCGGTGTAACGCTCCCAACCAAACGTTGCGGCCATCTCAACAGAAACCCGGGCGGTCACATTCGGGGGGAGCACACTGTCTTTGTATCCGGAATCTTGTTTGTCAAAGAGCTCCCACGATGGCATGCTGACCACACGGGCGTTGATGCCCTCGGACTTGAGCTTTTCGTAAGCTTCGACGCAGAGCGATAGTTCACTTCCCGTGCCCATCAGGATCACATCTGGCTTTCCACCCGGAGCGTCCGCCAACACGTAAGCTCCCTTTGCGACACCGGCCGCGTCCGCGTATTTCGACCTATCAAGCGTAGGCATCGCTTGCCGGCTCAGGACCAGCGTGGCAGGAGAGTGTTGCAGCTGCAGGATGACCCTCCAGGCCTCGACGACTTCATTTGCGTCTCCTGGACGTAACACAATCATATTTGGCATGGCCCGCAGCGATGCAAGTTGTTCGATGGGTTGGTGAGTTGGTCCGTCTTCGCCCAATCCGATCGAATCGTGCGTGAACACGAAGATGGACGGAATCTGCATCAGTGCGGCCAGCCGCATGCTGGGCCGCATGTAATCGCTGAAGTTAAAGAACGTGGCCCCAAACGCGCGGATGCTGGACAGCGTCATCCCATTCACACTTGCCCCCATCGCGTGTTCCCGTACTCCGAAATGAAGGTTGCGCCCGGAGTAGTTGCCAGCCTTGAACTCTCCGGCGCCATCGACTTTCAGGGTTGTCTTATTTGAGGTCGCAAGGTCCGCGGATCCACCGATGAGCCAGGGGATATTCTGCGCAAAAGCGTTCAGCACCTTACCGGAGCTCTCGCGCGTGGCGACACCCTTTGCATCTGGGGGGAAACTGGGAATGTTCTTGTCCCAGCTTGCGGGAAGTTGATGGTGCTGCATCTGGCTCAAGCGCTCGGACAGTTCGGGAAATTTTTGCGAGTAGTCAGAAAACAGTTTCGACCATTGCGCGCGCAGTTCGCGGCCGCGCTTCCCGATGGTGTCGCGGAAATGCTCGCGCACGCCATCCGGGACCAGGAACTTGGCATCCTCCGGCCAGCCATAAAACTTTTTGACGAGCCGCACTTCCTCTTCACCCAGAGGTTCACCGTGGGAGGAGTTGGAATCCTGTTTGTTTGGGGATCCGTAACCGATGTGGCTATCGACAATAATCAATGTCGGCCGGTCGGTTGTTTTCTGGAAAATCTCGAACGCTCGCGCGATCATTTCGAGATCGTTGGCGTCCGCTACCCGGGTGATGTTCCACCCATATCCGACAAACCGGGTGGCGACATCTTCACTGAAGGACCAGTTTGCGGGCCCATCCAGAGTGATGGAGTTGTGGTCGTAGATCCAGCAGAGATTTGAGAGTTTCAGATGGCCAGCGAGCGATGCGGCCTCACCGCCGATTCCTTCCATGAGGTCGCCATCGGAGCACATCGTGTACACGTTGTAATTGAAAATCTCCAACCCGGGCTTGTTGAAATTCGCTGCCTGCCATTTTCCAGCGATGGCCATGCCGACACTGTTACCAACGCCCTGGCCTAACGGTCCGGTTGTGACTTCCACTCCGGTCGTGATGTGCGACTCCGGGTGGCCCGGTGTGCGGCTCCCGAGTTGCCGGAAGTGTTTGATGTCGTCCATCGACACAGACAAAGTTTTGGTGAGATTCCCGTTTTCATCCACCTGCCGCACTTCGGCCAGATGCAGCATCGCGTAAAGCAGCATCGAGGCATGGCCGTTCGAAAGGACGAAACGATCGCGATTGAGCCAGGTGGGATCGGCTGGGTCGTAGCGCAAAAACTGCTGCCACAGCGCGTAGGTGACCGGGGCCAGCCCCATCGGAGCGCCGGGATGCCCGGAGTTGGCCTGCTGCACGGCATCAATGGCGAGAGTCCGAATGGTGTTGACGCAGAGCGTGTCCAGTTGTTTTCCGGTTATTAAGACTTGATCACTGGCTACCATGCGACTCTGCTCCTTCAATCTGAAATTGATGCCATATGGGATGGCTTACAGATGATTAGAGTTTTCGAGCTAACAAACGGGTGCAATAGTAAGGGCAAGCACTGAACAGAGAGTGTATCAATTTCTACGGTGGGATGGATTGACGAGAGTCAGGAATACGGGGAATGCTTTATTTCAGCATCTGGATGTAACTATTCTCGCTCTTCGAGGCACGAATTGTGTCCTGCACGAACTTCAGGAACTGTCGGAGATTCTCGCGCTCGGCGGGACTCATGCCGCCAAAGCGAACGCGAACTCCACTGGCGGGTCCACTTCGAGTAACTACCCCGGTCAGGGCGAATCCTTTCACCCAGATCTTGCCGTTCGGGAGCCAAAGTCCGATTTCAACTTCCGAGCCAGATTGTACGGCATTGGCGGTCTCAACCAGGCAGCCTCCAGCACTGGTATTGGAAAGATTCCCCCAAATGGGAGAGGAGGAGCCGTCTACCCGAAGTTCCACCGCCACAAAGCACTTGAGGCGTGGATGACGACGACGATCGCTGCTCCAGTTCGTGCTGAATAAGTCAGGTTCGAAGGGAGGCGTTGTGGACACGGGTGCGGGTAGAGGTTGAGCTGAATCTGCTGATTTGACCGCAGGTTCGGAGCCTTGCGGTGGGACGGATTTTATCTCGCGCATGGCCGCCAGCAGAGCTTCCTCGCGTTTCTCGACGGGCGCTTCGCGATAGGTCTGCAGCAATTTGCCGACGTGCCGGACAAGGTCCGGATCCGAGAGTATTTTCGTCCAGTCAGTTCCTGTGGCCGCCGCGCTCATGCACCATTCCTTGGAGAAATAGACTCTCAAATAGCTTGAACCTAGGGTCACTCCGCTTCAAGATGACCTAAGTCACCGCGTTTCACGGACCTTTAGCGATTCGGTGATCCATTCTTCGGGCCGGTTTGTTATACGAAGCACGAATCGTTTGCATCGTAAACTGTAGAAAATGAATCGAATCTGGCGAGTTATGCTATAGACGGAAAGAAGGGTTGGCCGCTACCTGCCGTTTTGCTGCCGAACTCCCTCAAATAAGCATGCAAGGCTCATTGAGAATCCTCCTGACTGCATTTTCTTGTTTCTTGTGCTGGTCAGTACCGCCGCTGTTCGGTCAATCCATGGGCGGCGCAGCGACGACTCCGAGCGTTTCGCTTCCAGGCACGCAAAGTCCATTCCAGGGGAGTGCACCCGAGGGTAATCCGACATCAGAGGTCCTGCAGATCGACTTCAAAGACGCCATCGATCGCGGGTTGCGAAACAATCTGGGACTGCTTCTCGCCGGAGATCGGGCGCAGGCCGCTCGCGGCGAACGCTGGAGGCAACTCGCGGAATTGTTGCCAAACATTGGAGCACGTGCTCAAGAAGCCGTTCAGACCGAGAGTCTTGCTGCTCTTGGATTGAAGCCCAGTGTTTTTCATGCGCCGCTTCCGCGGGTTCTCGGTCCATTCAATTACTTTGATCTGCGGGCGAGTCTCTCGCAGTCGCTGTTCAGTTTCAGGGCTCTTGAGAACGAACGCGCGGCCTCTGAGCGGGTTAAAGTAGCGCAGTTCAATGTCAAGGATGCTCGCGAACTGGTGGTGCTTGCGGTGGGAAATTCCTATTTGCAATCGATTGCGGCTGCTGCCAGGGTCGACACGGCAGAAGCACAGGTGACAAGCGCCCAGGCACTCTTCGAGAAGGCCACTGATCAGCAAAAAGCGGGGCTGACGCCGGCAATTGATGCATTGCGTTCGCAGGTAGAGCTACAGTCTCGCCAGCAACAGCTCATCCTTGCCCGCAATCAGTTGGCGAAATCAAGTCTGAGCGTTGCGCGGATTATCGGACTTCCGCTCGGACAAAGGTTCGTGCTTACAGAGAAAGCTCCCTATCAGGCACTCACTCCACTCGCGCTCGAAGTGTACCTGCAACACGCATATAAAGAGCGAGGAGATTATCAGGCGGCGCTGGCAGAAGTGCGCTCTGCGGAATTGGCGAAGAGAGCGGCCCAGGCGGGCCGGTATCCTACTGTCGATCTGGACGCAAACTTCGGTGATATTGGTGTGACGCCTGCTCATTCGAACGGCACATGGCAAGTGATCGGGGGTGTGAACATTCCTATCTTTGCGGGCAACCGGGTTCATGCGGACGTCCTCGAAGCCGATGCTCAACTGAAGCAGGCGCGTTCGCAATTAGGGGATCTGCAGGGCAGGATCGATTACGAAGTCCGGGCCGCATTGCTCGACCTGAACGCTGCGGCAGAACAAGTTGAGGTGGCACGCAGTTCAGTTGAGTTGGCGGATCAGACGCTCGGGCAATCGCAAGATCGATTCGCGGCAGGAGTTGCGGATAATCTGGAAGTAGTGCAGGCACAGGAGTCAGTGGCCGCCGCCCACGAAAATTACATTCAGAGTCTTTACGCTCATAATCTCGCAAAGGTCGAACTCGCCTATGCGATAGGTGACGCCGAGCAGGGTGTCAAACGCTATCTGAAAGGCATGCAATAGCTATGGAGCCCACAACGCAGAGTCCTCCTGCAACAGGCCCAGCCCCGGAAACCACGGCCGAACGTCAGGACCGCACTAAGCCCTTGCCCGCGACCGAAAGGGATTATCACACTCGTCCTTCACGCACGCAGAGTTCCGGCTTCCGCATTGCCATCGTGATAGCCATCATCGTTCTGCTGGTCATTGCTTTCTTCGCCTATCGCTACTTCACCAGCTACGAATCTACCGACGACGCCCAGGTGGATGGACACATCAATTCCGTCAGCGCTCGCATCTCTGGCCACGTGATCAAACTTAACGTGCAAGACAACCAATATGTCTCCGCAGGAACGGTGTTGGTCGAGATCGATCCTGCGGATTACCAGCTTGCGTACGAGCGGGCGAAGGCCGATTATGCCGACGCACAGGCGTCCGCCCTCGCCGCAGGAGTCAATGTTCCGATCACGTCCGTCAGCACCAGCAGCCAGGTCTCTGCCACTGAAGCCGATGTGAACAGCGCGCGCGCCGGCATTGAGGTCGCGTTGCATCAATACCAGGCAGCCAAAGCCCAACTGCAACAGGCGGAAGCCAACGACGTGAAAGCGCAGAACGACCTCGGGCGCTACAAGCAGCTCGTTGCGAAACAAGAGATTTCTCACCAGCAATTCGATCAGGCAGTAGCCTCGGCGCTGGCCAGCGCTGCCGGAGTGGAAGCGGCGCGTGCCACCGTGGACGCTGCCCAGCAGCAAGTTACGCAAGCGCAAGGCAAGCTGGTGCAGGCTCAGGCGAATTGGGCAAATGCCAGGACCGCACCCAGGCAGATGCAGATCACACGTGCCAAAGCTGCATCGGCGCAGGCCGAGGTGCAACGCATGAAGGCCAACCTGGACCAGGCGCAACTCAATTTGCAGTACACCAAGATCATGGCTCCCGTAAATGGCATCGTCAGCGATCGTACGGTCGAAATCGGTCAGAATGTCGCCCCAGGTCAGGAGTTGATGAAAGTCATCAATCTCGATGACATCTGGATCACCGCGAACTTTAAAGAAACCCAACTCCGCGACATGAGGGTGGGGCAACTGGTCACGCTCGAAGTTGACGCGAATGGCAGGAAATATAACGGAAAAGTCGAAAGCATCGCCGGAGCCAGCGGGGCACGGTTCAGCTTGTTGCCGCCGGAGAATGCTACTGGTAATTACGTGAAGGTGGTGCAACGCATTCCGGTGAAAATTTTGCTTGACCCGGAATCCAATAAAGATCATCAGCTGCGTCCCGGGATGTCGGTGACGCCCAAGGTCCAGATCCGCTGATGGGTGCGGCGACGGCCACATTGGACCAGGCGGATTCCTGGCGCCCTGCGGTCAATCCGTGGGTCATCGCCATGGCGGTCACGCTGGCGACATTCATGGAAGTGCTTGATACCTCCATTGCCAATGTCGCGCTGCCGCACATCGCCGGCAGCCTGTCGGCGGGACAGGACGAAAGCACCTGGGTTCTAACCTCTTATCTCGTCTCGAACGCTATTGTTCTTCCGCTAAGTGGCTGGCTTTCTTCGATCGTGGGGCGCAAGAATTTTTATATGGGCTGCGTAGCGCTGTTCACTATCAGCTCATTTCTTTGCGGGCTGGCGCCCAATCTCGCGGTTCTCATCATTTGCCGAATTTTGCAGGGAGCTGGTGGCGGTGGCTTACAGCCAAGCGAGCAGGCTATTCTCGCTGATACGTTTCCCCCTGCAAAGCGGGGTATGGCATTTGCGGTATACGGAATTGCAGTCGTCACTGCTCCAGCAATTGGCCCAACCCTGGGCGGATGGATCACGGATAACTTCAGCTGGCGCTGGATTTTCTTTATCAATATTCCTGTCGGCATTCTGTCAATGCTGCTTACCTCGAGGCTGATTCAGGACCCCCCCTATTTTCGTCGCCGCAAAATCAGCGAGACCCATATCGACTATGTGGGTTTGGGATTCGTAGCCCTCGGGTTAGGAACCCTGCAAGTCGTGCTCGATAAGGGACAGCGTGAAGACTGGTTTGAATCGCACTTCATTCTGATCCTGGCGGTCATCTCGGCCGCATCTCTGATTTTTGTTGTTTACTGGGAATGGAAACAGAAAGACCCTATCGTCGATTTGCATCTGTTTCGCGATCGCACGTTTGGCATCTCGAATTTGCTGATGTTCATGCTCGGATTCGCACTGCTGGGAAGCACTCTGCTCCTACCTTTGTTCATGCAGACCATGCTCGGATACACCGCTCAGCAGTCGGGCTTCGCGCTGATGCCGGGTGGGTTCATGATCATGCTGCTGTTGCCGCTGGTCGGGTTCTTGCTGTCGCGGTATACGCCGCGGTGGCTGCTGGCATTCGGCTTGGTTGTGCTCTCGACTTCGTTGTTTTCCATGACGCGATTTAATCTGGGAATCGATTTCCGGACAGTCGCGATCGCCCGCCTGATGCAAGCAGTAGGCATGGCATTCCTCTTCGTTCCAATCAACACGGCAGCTTATTCCTTTCTCCCGCGGGATAAGAATAATGCGGCTTCAGGATTGATGAACCTGGCTCGAAATATCGGGGGAAGTGTAGGAATCTCCGCCGTAACTACGATGTTGGACCGGCGGGCCCAGGTGCACCTGACTAACCTGGCGAGCAACCTGAGTGGGGGAAATCCGGCACTGTTGAGGATGCTCAATGGAGCGTCCCAAGCCATGCGGTCGCATGGCAATAGTGCGGCGGGAGCAACCCAACAGGCCTATGCGTTACTCCAAGGTACAGTACAGCGCCAGGCAACCATGCTGTCGTACATCGACTGCTTCTGGTTCCTGGGTGTTGCCATCATGCTCATGATCCCCGCCGTTTTCTTGATAAAAAAGACGAAGCCTGGCGGCGGAATGGCAGTACACTAACACCCCATGTTTCGCCTCATCACCATCGAGCGCGAGTACGGGTCCGGCGCAGCCGCAATTGCTGCCACGCTAGCGGAGCGCCTGGGCTGGAAGCTCTGGGATCATCTTCTGACCGAAGAAATTGCCCGGATCGCCCAGGTAGATCCTTCAGCGGTCATGCGCTGCGATGAGCGGCGTGACAGTCGTCTGCACCGGCTGGCAAAAGTCTTCTGGCGCGGAAGCTATGAACGCAGCACTCCTCTGAGCAGCCAGATCTTCGATACCGACCGCATGGTAGCGATGATGCAGGACATCCTGGACCGGATCGCAACGGAAGGAAGCGCTGTCCTTGTCGGCCGGGGAGCGCCCTATTTTCTTCGCGAGCATGCGGACGCATTCCACGTTTTCCTGTACGCACCCCGGGCAGAAAAAATACGCCGCACCATAGCGGATGGACACTCGCAGCAAGAAGCTGAAGATCTGGTAGATTCCGTGGACCGCGAGCGCATTGCGTACGTCAAACACTACTTCAATGCCGACTGGCCGACTCGCTCGCTCTACCATATGATGCTTAACACCGCAGTCGGGAACGAGCCCGTGGTGAAGACGATCCTGGAAACCATGCATTTGGTTGAGGGCCGACCGAAGGCCACTGCCTACGAGCAGCCCAGCGCGCAAACCGTACCCAGATAGTCCTCTGATTATTCTTGATGGGAAGGAATTCCGATTTGTGGTCGGATGGGGCGCACCGGCGCGGGGCAACAGTCGTCAGCACAAACATCTTGCCGGGGGCCCATCGATCCCAACGCACGGCGTTCTGCGCCGCTCGTTCGCTCTAAGATCAATTCTCGAATCATTGCGATGAACTTGGGGTGCACGCCAACTGTCTTTGCGCGCACCATGGGCAGGCCGATGGAATCACAGAGTTGTCGTGCTTCTATATCGAGGTCGTAAAGTACTTCCATGTGATCGGAAATGAAGCTGATGGGAGCGACAACCACAGCGCTTGCCAGATTCCGCCCTTTTACCTCGCGCAAATAATCCAGAATGTCGGGCTCTAGCCATGGCTGCCCGGGGGCTCCGCTACGGCTCTGATAGACGATAGCATCATTGAAAATCTGCAAGCGCGTGGAGACCAGTCTCCGTACTTCCTCTAGTTGCTGAACATAGTCGGAAGTGTTCGCCATCGACATTGGAATGCTGTGCGCCACATAAACCAATTGAATATTGCCCTTTGCCTCGGGCGGAAGTTCGCGCAGCGCTTCGTTCAATCTGTCTTCCGTGGCTTCAATGAAACCGGGGTGATTGAAGAACACGCGGAGTTTATCGATCTCAAGGGACCCGGCTCCGACCAGGTCTTGTGCTCGAGCTATATCTTCGCGGTATTGGCGGCATCCGGAGTAGGAACTGTAGGCGGATGTCACAAAAGCCAGCGCCCGCCGGATTCCGTCCTGCTTCATTTGCCGGAGTGTGTCGGACAGCATGGGATGCCAGTTGCGGTTTCCCCAGTACACCGGGAGATTCGGCCCATGCTGCCGGAGTTCGTCCTTCAGCGCTGCAATCAACTCGCGAGTCTGTTGGTTAATGGGGCTCTTACCCTCGAAGTGGTAATAGTGTTCTGCGACGGCAAGCATCCGCTCGCGGGGTATATTTCTTCCCCGCAGCACGTTTTCAAGGAAAGGGATAACGTCCCCGCGGGATTCGGGACCGCCGAAGGAAACTACCAGAATTGCATCGTAATTTGCCATCACGAGGTGTTGCGCGTGTAAGAACAGGAAGTAATAGTGAGGTTATTGGTGCGCCCGGAGAGATTCGAACTCCCGACCTGTTGCTCCGGAGGCAACCGCTCTATCCAGCTGAGCTACGGGCGCGCAGTGACTACAGTCTACATGGGCGGGCGGACGAGCGGCAACGCAGGAGCACTCCTCGCTTTTTTTGATCCGTCTCGCGGCTCACCAGCGGTCGCGCTGGCGCCCCGAACTGCGGCCGCCGCGATCCCGGCCACCACCGCCTCCGCCACTGCGCTCAGTTTTGGGACGAGCCTCATTCACGTTGATGGTACGGCCGCCGATCTGTGATCCGTTCAGCGCCGTGATTGCCTTCTCGCCATCTTCGTTGCTGTTCATTTCGACGAAGCCAAAACCGCGTGATCTCCCAGTGTCACGGTCGGTCATGATGCTGACACGATCGACTTGACCGTATGCTTCAAAGAGTTGCCGCAGTTCATCTTCGCCTGTGTTAAAGCTCAGGTTCCCCACAAAGATATTCTTCACGCGTCTGCCCCTGCATTGAGCTGTCGGAATGCAAGCTCAGTTCGGCGGACTGGCAGGTTGGAAAGGCCTTCCTGGAAATCGAGACCGGAGCCGGCAACAGTCAAGTGCGGGCGAAAGTATAGCAGGTTTTTGCGGAATGGCTGTCAATAGCAATTAGAGAAATTATCGAGAGCGAGAGTGCTCAGCGTGGGCATGACTGAGCCTGGTTCCACTAGCACTCATCCACTTTCCAATAACCTTCGGGATGGAATCCCATCTGGAGCAGACGGTTCTTCGGATCGTGGCGCTTGCCGCAACCGGGACAGACCATATAACGACTCCAGGCAGTCCCCTGGTGGTCGTAGTTTTCCGCGACGGCAAAGGTGATCCCGCAACTGCAAGGGACGAGGAACATGCGAAAGTGCGGGTTCTTTTTGGGGTTCTTGTTAGATTTGGCTACCCGCTTCACGACTCTTCGACCGTCGCGAATGAACTCTTCTTCCGCTTGTTCGCTTGCAGAACCTTTTTTCGGAGCCGCAATGATTTGGGAGTCACTTCCACGAACTCGTCGTCGGTGATGAACTCAATCGCTTGCTCGAGGTTCAGTGGCTTAAACGGCACCAGTCGAATAGCTTCGTCCGCGGTCGAAGCGCGCATATTGGTCAACTTCTTCTCACGGACGGCGTTGACGTCCAAATCCGTGTCCTTCGCATTTTCGCCGATGATCATGCCTTCATAGAGCTCGACACCGGGTCCGACGAACAGTTCACCGCGCTCCTGTAGCCCCCACAATGCGTACGCCGTAGACAATCCGGCACGGTCGGCAATCAACGCTCCGGTCAGGCGATGAGGGATTTCGCCCTGCCATTCGGTATAGCCGTCAAACAGAGAGTTCATGACGATCGTGCCGCGCGTGTCGGTGAGCAACTGGCTGCGCAGGCCGATCAGGCCCCGGCTGGGCACGCGGAACTCAATACGCACACGCCCGTAACCATGATTGTGCATGTTGGTGACTTCGCTTTTGCGCGACCCCAGTTGTTCCATGACGACACCTACGAATTCTTCGGGAACATCAACCGTGAGGTGTTCAACGGGCTCCATCAGTTTTCCATCGATGCGTTTGGTGACGATCTCCGGCTTGCCCACCATAAGTTCGTAGCCCTCGCGCCGCATCATTTCGATCAAAATCGAGAGTTGCAGTTCTCCGCGACCCAGCACCTTGAACGAATCCGTTGAGCCGGTGTCTTCGACGCGCAAGGAAACGTTGGTCAACAGCTCTTTTTCGAGCCGTTCGCGCAGGTTGCGGGAGGTCACATAGTTTCCGTCTTTTCCGGCGAATGGGGAAGTGTTGACGGTGAACAACATGGCAATCGTGGGTTCGTCAATGGCAATGTGAGGCAGCGGAGCGGGATTCTCCACATTGGTGATTGTTTCTCCGATCGTGATCCCTTCGACGCCGGCGACCGCGACAATGTCTCCCAGTTCAGTTTCTGTAATGTCAGTCCGCTTCAGTCCGGAAAAGGAGAAGAGCTTGGTAATCTTGGTTTTCTGTATCGAACCATCAAGCTTGGCGATCGCGACTTCCTCTCCAGTGAACATTTTCCCGTTGAACACTCTGGCGATCGCCAGGCGCCCCAGATAGTCGCTGTAGTCCAGGTTTGCCACCAGTATTTGTAAAGGCCCGTCGGCATTGCCTTTTGGCGGCGGAATTGTTTTCAGGATTGCATCGAACAGCGGTCGAAGATCTTCGCTGTCGCCACGTATATCGGTGTTCGCCGTCCCCGTCTTGGCGTTGGTATAGAGCACGGGGAAATCGATCTGTTCTTCTTTCGCGTCCAGATCAATAAATAAATCATAGATTTCGTTCAGTACTTCCTGGGGACGGGCGTCGCCTCGGTCGATTTTGTTAATCACGACAATGGGCGGTAATTTGGCTTCGAGCGCCTTGCTGAGAACATAGCGTGTCTGCGGCAATGGACCTTCGCTGGCGTCCACCAGCAGCATGACGCCGTCCACCATTTTCAGTGCGCGTTCGACCTCGCCGCCGAAGTCACTGTGACCGGGCGTGTCGACAATGTTGACCTTTACATCGTGGTAGAAGATCGCGGTGTTCTTTGCCAGAATTGTGATGCCACGCTCGCGCTCCAGCTCGTTGGAGTCCATCACACGTTCGACGTGATGTTCGTTTGACCGAAAAGTGCCGCTCTGCTGCAGCATGGCATCGACTAGAGTAGTTTTGCCATGGTCGACGTGCGCAATAATGGCGATGTTGCGAATCCCAGAACTCAATCGTAATCCTTCCTGACTTGGCCTCTCTACCACTTTACTATGGCGTGAGGGAATTGCTGCGGATTCTCAGCGGGAAATCGATGCTGTGGTTGGGTCAGCCGTGCCGTGGATGCGATACAAGCTGAAGTGCGCATTCTGGTAAGTCAGCTCCAGTTCTTCACGATGCGCATCTACATATCGAGCAAGGAACCCACCATCTTCATTGAATGCGTTTGTCGTGATGAGGTAGGTGGCGTGAATTTTCCGCGAGTAGCCCCAGAGTTCCGCTTGTGTGCCGTGTTGGTTGTACGTGGAAGCCCTTCGACCGGTGTACAGCGAGAGAGCACGTGCCCGGTAGTAGATGACGACGTCCTCAGGGCCGGTCGTGTTGCGCACCGTCTGGCAAAGTTGATTGAATTCGGGAAGGCCGGTGTTCTCGCGAATGGTGCCGAAGTCGCTCGCGCGGTAGGCCTGAGTTGCTGGTATAGCAAGGAGCAGCAAAAGTCCGCAAGGTGCGGCTGCAGGATAGCGCAGCTTGAAGCGGCAACTGAGTTCGTGAAGTCCGCTCAGGGCCAGGAATGTGATCCAGGGAACGAAGGGAAGCGCATACCGAATGCCCGCTCCAAATGGCCAGAGTACCATCAGTATGAGATAGGGCACGAGTACACACTCAATCGCTGCAACTCCATTACGGCGCTGAGAACGGAAACCCACCAGAGTCAGGACGGCAATCACCGCGAGCAGGAAGTAGGAAAAAGGATTTCGCACCCAGCCCACCCAGGAGCCGGCCAGGGCCCGCGAGTATCGAAGTACATTGAGCAAGATGGTTTTGGGAGTCGTGGAATGAAGTTGCTCCAGGTAACCACCCGGCACCGTTCCCACAACCCAATTCTGCGCAATGAGAGCCGTTGCGCAAAGGATGAGCGCGATCCACGTCAACCGATTGATCCGCTTGGTCCGGAACCATTGATGCAGCAGAACCCCCGGAACTAATGTGACTCCAGCCGTTCGGGTACCTATAGCCAGGTAAAGCGTCAGGCCGAGGAGCACACTCCAGGTCCAGCCCTGCTTCTCACTTTGAGGTTTCCAGCGCAGCAAAATCACGGCGACATAAAAGAAGAACAGAAAAGGTAAATCGGAAAGAATGCTGTCTTTTGCCGACCAGAAGTTTGGACTTAAGCCGAGAATCGCGACTAGCGCGAGCGAGTAGCCCGTCCCCAACTCGCGATGCCACAACATAAATACGGTGGCCAGCATCAAAACGATGAAGACTACTTGCTCCACTTTCATTGGAATCAAGCTGAGGCCAAACACTTTGTACAAAGGCGCCAGCAGAAGTGGGAACACGGGCGGGTACATTCGTGGACCGTAGACGGGAACGGCAGGATTGTAGACGTATCCAGTATCCGCATAGGGGCGCCCCTGCGCGATATTCTGCGCATGGTGGATATACATCGCGAAGTCGTCGCCCCACAGATGCCCCTCCCGCAACGTGGCCAGGTAGAACACCGTGATGGCTGCGAGAAGAAACCCTAAATAGAGATATGTGCGCCAGCGGAACAGATTGGAAGAGTTCTCAACAGTAAGATGCGGCTCGTGGTTCTGCACAGAAAATGCTACAGAAATTACGCAGAGATCCTTGCACCCAGGCGACTATTTCTGCCATAGCGTTCCATTTTGGGCTGAACGCGTCGACCCGTCCCGGTTACGCCGCAGTTTCCGAAGTCTCCATCAATTCCGCTCCAATCTCAGCCGGACCTTCAGCCCTTATGCGTAAGCGATACCACACGATGATCGCGATGAGTGAGAAGAGGAAAATAATTGTGGAAACGGCGTTGATTTCTGGGGTGATGCCGCGGCGCAGCCGTCCCCAGATTTCCAGCGGCAAGGTGTTGTCGCGACCGATCAGGAAAAAGCTGACGGCGATCTCATCCATGGAAAGCGTGAAGATCAGCAGCGCTGCTCCGATAATCGGGAGTTTCAGGTTAGGCACAGTGATGCGCCAGAACGTCTGCCAATAAGTTGCGCCTAAATCCAGAGACGCTTCCTCCTGGGCACGATCCAGTTTCTGCAAGCCCGCGAAGACTTCGGTTGTGGCCACTGAAATCAACGCTGTTCCGTGTCCCAAAACAATTGTGATAAGGCCAAGCCTTGTGCCGCTCAGGTTGAAGAGCATCAGAAGCGACAGGCCGGTAATGATGCCGGGCAGAATCAGTGGCAGCAGGACCAGTCTGCGAAACAGCGCCTTCCCGGGAAACTGCGCACGGTCCAGCGCCAATGCGGCCGGAATTCCAAAAGTCAGAGAAATCGCCATTGCCGCAAAAGCGACTTGCAAGCTGTTGAGCACTGAATCCCAGATGGCTCCGTCGGTGAACAGGATGCGATACCAATCCAAAGTGAGGTGATGAGGCGGAAAGCCGCCCACTCCTTCTCGGTTGAAAGAATAAAGGACGAGTACACCGATTGGGAGATAGAGAAACCCAAAAACCACCGTCGCGTGCAGCAGCAGCCATCTGGAGCGGGCATTCTGGGGCTTGGCAGCGCTCACGAGAAGCTCCACTTTTTTTCTAACCGCTCCGACAGAAATAGCAGGCTGACTACAACCAGGAGCATTCCTAGGGAGATTGCGGCTCCCAACGGCCAATTGTAAGCTGCGCCAAACAGGCTCACGACAATGTTGGAGATCATGATTCCGCTGGGCCCGCCCAGGAGCGATGGAGCCAGAAAATCGCCAAGGCTGAGTACAAACGCAAATGTCGCGCCAGCGACAACTCCTGGGATGGAGAGAGGGAAAATGATTCTCCAGAAAGTTTGTGCCGGTGTTGCCCCAAGGTCATGCGAAGCCTCGACCAGGTTGCGTGGGATGTGCTCGAGAGCAGCATAGATCGGCAGGATTGTGAAGGGCGTATAGATGTGCGTCAGCGTGAGTACGACCGCAAACGGGCTGTAGAGCAGGAACTCCAGTGGATGGCTCGTCAGGTGCACGTACTGCAGCAAAGTATTCAGCACTCCATCAGAACCGAGGATCGTCTTCCATGCGTATGCCCGTACCAGGTAGCTGACCCATAGCGGAATAATGACCATCTGATAGAGCAGGTCCTTGCGCGCGGCAGCATAAAACGAAAGGAAATAGGCCAAGGGATATCCCAGAGCCAATGAGAACAGCGTCACCCGCGCTGCGATCCACATGGAGCGCAGGAGAGTCTGCCAGTACACAGGCTTTTGCAGCAGTTCCTGGTAGTTCTCCAGATTCCAGGAATGAACAATCGCCTGCGCAGCTGAGACTGACCAGAAGCTGTAGCCGAACATCAGCAGGTAGGGAATCAGTAGAAACGCAGTCACCCACAGCAGCGGGGGCGCCGTTACGACCGTCTTGTATGCGCGGGAGAACATTAAATCCTCTCGGGAGTCTCGCGAACCGGGACCGCATCACTGGGCGAGAATTCGAGATCCAGTTCGTTCTGCAGCCTGCTTCCCGCCGCCGCACTCACTGTCAGGACAAGCGCCTCACCAACTTGAACACGAATCAATTCCGTGGCGCCGTGAAAAGCCCGGTGCAGCAGCCGTCCGCGCACTCGAACTGACCCGGGCTTGGAAATCGGGCCGGCGAGGCGAATGTGTTCGGGACGCAGCGAAAGCAGAAGCGAACCGTCGGGTAATTCAGTGCTCCACGACATGTCGCCGCAATGCACCACCCCTCCTCCCACCTCGGCTTTAAGTAAATTCGTGTGGCCGATGAACTGGGCAGCGTAGGCCGTAGCGGGACGCGAATAGATTTCGCGGGGAGTCGCTACCTGCTCCAGTTCTCCCGATCGCAATAGAGCGATGCGGTCCGACATGACCATGGCTTCTTCCTGATCGTGCGTCACAAATATGAATGCAATACCGACTTCACGCTGCAGTGACTTGAGTTCCACCTGCATTTCTCGCCGCAAGTTGGCGTCGAGAGCAGAGAGCGGTTCATCGAGCAGCAACAATCGCGGCCGGTTCACGAGAGCGCGAGCCAGCGCGACACGTTGTTGCTGGCCGCCGCTGATCTTCGACGGCTTCGACTTCGCATATGCAGTCATCTTCACTTTGTCGAGTGCGTCACCCACTCTTTGTGCGATCTCCGCTTCAGGTCGCTTTGCGACCCGCAGTCCGTATGCGACGTTTTGCTCGACGGTCAAGTGAGGAAAAAGCGCATAGTTTTGAAAGACGGTGTTTACGCGACGACGATAGGGTGGCTGCTCATCCAGTCTCTCTGCGCCCATCCACAATTCACCAGAAGTCGCATTCTCGAAACCGGCAATGATGCGCAGCAGAGTCGTCTTTCCCGATCCGCTTTCGCCGAGAATCGTCAGGAATTCGCCTTCCGCAACTTCGAGCGAAACATTCCGCAGGACGACATTCCGCCCGAAGCTCTTGGCCACATGGCGAATCGAAAGCAGAGCGGACTTTGTGCCGCCGCGCGCATTCGCAATCTCTGGCGGCAAGGGATCCTTGAGAGTGGGCATGGGTCAGATGCTAGTGCTGGTCGACATTAGCCCTTTACTGTGTCGCTTTTACGTCGTTCCAGACCTCAGTGTACTTGGCACGGCGCGGGACATTCTGCCAGAAATAGATCCTTTTCTGGTAGTCCTCAACGTCATCAAGGTGAAGACTCTTGATCTCATTCGGGCTCATGAACTGAGCAGCCTGCGGATTCGCGGGCACATAATGGGTCTTGTCCGTAACCAGTTTCTGGGTCTTGGCCTGAATCATGTACTCCAGGAACTTGTGTGCCAACTCTTTATTTTCGCTGCCCGCGGTGATCATCAGATGATCAATCCATCCGGTGGTGTTTTCTTTCGGAATGGTTTCACCCGCGGGGAATCCTGCCTTCTTCAAGTCAGCGGTATTCAGGGGCCACCCCATCGCCATCACAATTTCATGATTCTCGAACAGATTCGTTAACTCGCCGCCGGTGGACCACATCTTCCGCACGTTTGGTTTCAACTCAAGCAGTTTATTCTTCACTGCTTCTAACTCCTGATCGCTCAGGTTATAGAGATGCGAGGGATCAGGCTTGTCGTAGCCCAAGACCTGCGCCGCCATGTAGACGGTCGAGAGATCATCCCAGACCGAAACCTTACCCTTGTATTTTGGATTCCAGAATAGGTTCCACGAATCGGGGGGCTGCGCGAAAGCACTGGTGTCGTAAATAATGGGATCGGGTCCCCACATGAATGGAACGCCGTAAATGTGTCCGTCGGAGCGCACCAGAGGCAACGAAATCAGCTGGGCCGAGAGCAGGTTATAGCTCGGGAGTTTCGAAAGATCCAGCGGAGCGGCCAACTGCGACGTTGCGATCGATGTTGCCACATCGCTCGAGGGAGAAATCACATCATAATTTCCGGCACTTCCTCCGCGCAGCTTGGCCATGAGCTCGTCGCTAGAGCCCATGTACGAGGCAGAGACCTTGCAGTGGTTCTCTTCCTCAAACGCTTTGACGAAGGAGGGATCGGCATAACCCTCCCAGACGAGAAGGTTGAGAGCTGGAGTTTTTCGGGAACACGCTCCCAGAAACAAGACCATCAGCAGCGGGGGAAACAAGCGCGCTGCACGTCGCCAATCCATTATGCCTCCGTGATGTTTGGGCTGCTTAGAACGTGGGAGGAGTATTTACCCACAACACCAGAGTTTCCTTGCGGCCAGGGTTTTTCCAGCGATGCGGTGTCGCACTTTCAAAATAAAAGCTGTCGCCGGATTTCAGACGGTATTCCTCACCCTGCACAGTGATCTCCAGATCTCCCCGTAAGACATAGATGAACTCTTCCCCCTCGTGCGTATAAGGATCACCGCTGCCGGCTTCCGGGGCAATGCGAAACAAGTGCGGTTCCATCACGGTATTGCCCCAGGCGAGTAATTCCATGCGCACACCCGCACCGGCTTCCAGCACTTTGCGGTCGGTGGGGCGGACTTGGCGACTGTTCGCTCCGCTGGCATCGAAGAAATCCAGAATGTTCGTTTTATAGAAGCGGGCGAGTTTGCGCAGAGTCCCCACCGAGCCGCTCATCTGCGAACGCTCCATGGCGCTGAGAAATCCTACAGAGATGCCCACGTTTTGTGCGACCTGAGCTAAAGAAAGTTTGCGTTTGGCCCGCAACTGGCGGAGGTGTCCGCCAATAGCGCCTGCATTCCCATCCGCGGCGGGGCGCAGTTTGCCTTCACGCTTCAGCAATTGCACGATCGCTGCGGCATTCAACCCGCGTACCTTGCGCAGAAAACGCGCGCGCTTCAGCAGCTTGACGTCTTCGGCAGTATAAAGGCGATACTTGCTCTCAGTACGACGAGGCCGCGCCAACCCAAGACTTTCCCACGATCGAATCACCGAGGGAGAGACCCCCACCTTCCTGGCGACGTCTCCGATTTTCAAGTAAGGTTCAGCCATGGATTTCAGGACACTGCGAGTGAGTGCAAGTTAATGTTTATTAGAAATTCCTATGGCCGCTACGCATTTTTTTCTGCTTGACAGGTCCCATGTCGCTTCTCTAACCTTGCGGGATTATAGCAAGGTTGTTGCGGGAAACAAGCTATAGCTTTTCAACAGAATCCCAACATTCTCCCGGATCCTCGGAGGTCCCATGCGGTCACGTCGAGCCTGCTGGTTCGTAGTTTGCCTTGGTGTGGTTGCCGTTTGCCTGTCGGTTCCAACTCTGCTCTCGGCCCAGGGCACTACCGGGCGAATTGTCGGACGAGTGGCCGACCCTGGTGGCGCCGTATTGTCGAACGTCAAAGTGACCTTGGTGAATGAAGGCACCAGCGTGAGCCGCGATGCAACGACAAATGAGAACGGCGACTACGATTTCGTCCAAGTGCCCATCGGCACATATCGGCTGGAATTCGATATGACGGGCTTCAAAAAGAATGTCCGCCGTGGCGTAAATCTCGACATCAACCAGGTGCTCACTCTCAACATGACGATGCAAGTAGGCGCCACGCAGGAAGTTGTGGACGTAACCTCGGAGGCGCCCCTCGTTGAGACCACCAGCACGCAGCTGGGAGCCGTGGTGGGAGACCGTGCTATCAGCCAACTCCCCCTCAATGCGCGTGATACCTATCAGTTTCTTCAACTGCAACCGGGTGTGATGTCCACGGTAGGAACAGGCAACCAGATTGTCTACGGCAGTGACAAGGCCGGATCAGTGTCGGTCAACGGCGGCCGCGGACGTTCCAACAATTTCAGCGTGAACGGTGGAGACGCCAACGACCAGTTCGTCAATCTGCCCACCGTGCAACCGAGTCCCGACAGCATTGCGGAATTCCGCGTGCTGACGAATACATTCGACGCCGAGTATGGGCGAAATTCCGGTTCGGTAGTGAATGTGGTCACGAAATCGGGAACTAATAACATTCACGGAAACTTGTATGAGTTCTTTCGCAATACCAAGCTGAACGCCAATCCCTATTGTTTCACCGGTGTGGATGGCGTTCCGTGCGACAAGCCGCAGTTCAACCAGAACCAGTTCGGGGGAACTCTCGGGGGGCCGATCAAGAAAGACCGGACGTTCTTTTTTGTGTCTTACGAGGGCCGACGCATTCGTCAGGGGATTCCGTCGGCACTCGTCTTCGTACCCACGGCGACTGAGCGGCCCAGCGCCACTCAGCCCTTCGCTGATTTCTCCGCGGAGACGCCTTTCCCCGGAATTCTAGGTTCCGCATTCCCTTTGCAGCAGCGACCCGGCTGTGCTCAGGCGATCTTGAATCAGATCCGGCGTTACTCTTGCCGATGGAGCCCTCTACAGCACAGATCAAAATGGCGCATCCTGGCATTTTTACCGATGTGGCGAACAGCAGAGAGAACATCATTCCGCTCGCCTGTCTTGATGCCACCGCTGTTGACCTGCTGCAATACGTTCCCACTCCGGCGAACGGCAGCGACAAGCTTGTCACTACTCCTGTGCAGCCGGTGCGTGCCGACCAGTTCACGGTGAAAATTGACCACCGTATCAACAACCGGCAGAACCTCAGCTTTTATTACTATTTCAACGACGATCACCAGATCTCCCCATTCGCGGTTTTTCAGGCGGCCGGCGCCAACGTTCCGGGCTTTGGGTCAATCGTGAACGAGCGGTATCAGCAGTGGAACATCAGCCATACCTGGACGATCAACAACAGCACGGTGAACGAGTTCCGTTTCAACTACAACCGTGAGGCGCAGAAGACCTTCCAGCATCCCGTCTTCACCACGACGGTACAGAATTCCTGTCCTGCCGCTCCGACATGGCTGACCGATGTCACCGGCCCTGTGCCTTGTTTCTCCGACGGCACTCCGGAGAATACGTTGGGCATTCATCCCAATCTCGGCCCGAAACACGAGGGGCTTCCTTTCATTCAGGTGAGCGGCGGATTCACGATTGGCAACAATGGCGAGGGAGAGCTGCCTCAGGTAGGCAATTCCTTCCAGTGGTCCGACAATGTCAGCAAGGTTGTCGGGAACCATTCGCTGAAGTTCGGCGGCGACGTTCGTCGCCAGCATTTCGACCAGACTCTGTACTTTGACGTGAACGGCGAGTTCTTTGTTGACGGAACTTCTACCAACACTACTGGGGGAGATACAACGTTTTCCGACTATCTCCTTGGACTGCCGGGTTCGTACGGTCAGGGATCGGCCCAAGTCGAGAACGTTCGCAGCACCGGGCTGTATTTGTTCGCGCAAGACAGCTGGAAGATCAAACCAAACCTGACGCTCAACTACGGTCTGCGCTGGGAGCTCAACACTCCCATCGCTGATGTCAGCAAGCATGTGCAGACGTTCCGCCCCGGGGAAGTGAGCAAGGTTTATCCCTGCGAGAACACGGCGAATACCGATTGCTCCTCGATGACTCCGGTCGGCCTGGTCGTCCCGGGAGACCCGGGCGTACCCAACGGTTTGACACAGACCTATAAAAAAGCCTTCGCTCCGCGAATCGGCATCGCATGGAGTCCGGGAACTTCGGGCAAGACGAGTATTCGAGCCGGATGGGGAATGTTCTATAACCCGATTGAGCAGCTCGTGCTCGAACAGTTCAGCGCTGAGCCCCCCTTCGGTGGGAGCACATTCCCATTCAACACAATGTTCAACCAGCCTTTTCTGGACCAAAGCGGAGAGTTTTCTTATCCCAATCCTTTCGGGTTGGCCTCCCTCTCCGGTGTCAATGGCATCCTTAATCCGCAACGTGGGCAGCCGGTGGACTGGGGAATGTTCCGCCCCAATACGCTGTTCGGACAATTCCAGCCGAACATGCGCAGTCAATATTCCGCTCAATATAACCTCACCATCCAGCGCCAGCTGACCAACGATATGAAGCTCGAGATTGGTTATGTCGGGTCGCAGGGACATCGGCTATTGGCGACGCACGACATCAACTATGGAAATCCCCAGACATGTCTGGATCTGCAGGCGATAGCCGACGCATATCCGGGCGACCTCACTAATGGTGGTATCGGAACCGATTGCGGTCCCTACTATGCCGATACAGCTTTCTACATTCCACCCACATGGTTCGATTCAGGTGGAGGGGCGGTAGATGTTCAAATTCCTGCCCAGGGGTTGCATCTGCCGTACAGTGCAAACGGTGGCGGCCCCGTCGTTATCCCGGGCGGAACTCTCGTAAGCAGTCTCGCTCCGGATGGAATTACTCTCACGGGGCTGCGTCGCTATTCCTCTCCACAATGCGACCCTCTGACCGGAACTGGTTGCCCCGCCGACGGCATTCCCGTTTTCAGCAGCATCTTCGCGCAAGATACTATTGCGAACTCGGCATACAACTCGCTGCAAGCTTCATTGGAAAAGAGATTTGCCCACGGCCTCCAGTTCACGGCGGCTTACACGTTCAGCAAATCGTTCGATGAGGCGTCAAGCTTCGAAGGCATCTTGAATCCCATCGATCCGCGCCGCAGCCGGTCGCTGTCTGCGTTCGACGCACGACATCAGGCTGGTATTCAGCTACTACTGGGAGTTACCTGTTCCGAAGTACAGTGGAGCAAAGGGGCAAATCATGAACGGTTGGGCTCTCTCTGGAATCACGACATTCCAGACCGGATTCCCGATTCGAATCACGACCTCTGGACGACCAGGAATTGATGTACAGCTTCGATTTCGAACTGCCCGGGGAACCAGATCTGGTCGCCCCGTTCCGCACGCATGAATCCGCAAAAGAACAACAACTACTTCTTTGACCCAGCTTCGTTCAGCGAGGACAACACTCTGGGTCGAATCGGGAACTCACCCCGCACGATCTGCTGCGGTCCGCACATCAGCCAAACGGACATCGCGATCTTGAAGACCTTCAAAATATCTGAGGTCAAGCGCGTTGATTTCCGAGCCGAGTTCTTCAATATTTTTAACCACACACAGTTTTTCAATCCGGACGGCAATTTCTCGGACGGCCCACAGTTCGGACAGGTTAACCAGGTCCGTGATCCGCGGCTGATGCAACTCGCGTTGAAGTTTTTCTTCTGATCTAATGATCCAATCCCGGGCGGCTTCGACCGCCCGGTAATCTAATGGCCCGCGCGGTAAAGCGCCGGCCTGAGTTATCTCGGAGACCTCGATGTACCCCGACCTGCAAAAAGAACTCGCCACTTTCGAGCGGCGAACGCCCAAGTCCGCCGAAGCCCACAAGAAGAATCTCAAGCGCATTCCTCTGGGCGTCGCGAGCAACTATCGCGCTTATGATCCCTGGCCGATTTTCGTAAAGGAGGCCAGCGGGAGCAAGTTCCGTGACCTCGACGGCAACGAGTACATCGATCACAACCTGACGTTCGGTGCGCTGATGGCGGGACATTGCCATCCCGCCGTCATGAAAGCCGTTGAGAAGCGGCTTTCTACCGGAACCATGTTCGGGATGCCGCACGACATGGAATGGGAACTTGCGGAAGAGATCTGCAATCGTTTCCCTGTCGAGATGTGCCGCTTCGGCAACAGTGGAACAGAAGCGACCATGCATGCCATTCGCCTGGCTCGCGCCGCGACGGGGCGGGACAAGATTGTGAAGTTCGAAGGCGCGTATCACGGCCTGCACGACAGCGCTCTCGTCAGCGTTAAGCCGCATGCTCCGGACTACGGCGACATCAACGCTCCCACTGCGGTACCCGGCGGCCTCGGTGTTCCGAAATCTGCTGTGGCGAACGTCCTGATCGCGACCTTTAATGACCTCGCTACCGTCGAGCGCCGGTTCAAAGAGAATCCCGGCGAAATTGCCGCGATCATTCTCGAGCCGATCCTGATGAACGTCGGATTGTGCATGCCGCAACCTGGATTCCTGAAGGGCCTGCGAGAGATCGCTACGAAGAACGCCGCGCTGCTCATCTACGATGAAGTGAAAACCGGATGCAAACTTGGATGGGGTGGCGCCAGCGAATACTTCGGCGTCATGCCCGACATGATCTGCCTGGCGAAGTCCATCGGTGGCGGCTTGCCGCTGGCCGCGTTCGGAACGCACAAATCCGTCATGGACCTGATTTCGCAACACAAAGTCTTTCATGGCGGAACTTACAACACGAACCCGGTTTCCATGGCAGCGGGTCTGGCCACTTTCCGCGAGGTTCTTACCCGGCAGAACTATGCTCATGTCGACAAGCTGAGCAAGAAACTTGCGGATGGCTATCGTCAGACGATTGCGAAAGTTGGACTGCAGGCCTACATCGCCCAAGCCGGCGCGAATGGGGCTTTGATGCTCTATCCGAAAGAGATTCGTAACTATCGTGACTGGACGGTGATCGACGTAGATCTATGGCGTCACTACTGGTTCGGGATGGTCAACCGCGGCGTCATGGCGCAACCGTACTGGTGGGACGAGCAATGGACCATCTCTGTTCAGCACACGGAGGCGGACATCGATAAACATCTCTCCGCCTTCAACGACATCGCCGCCTCGCTTGCCAAAGCACAGCAGGAGCGCAGCGAACGCGTCCCGGCAGAGGTAGCGCACTAGCATCATTTGATGTGGGCGGGCGTCCACGCCCGCCCTGCATCGCACCCCAATTGTTGAACCATCTTGGCCACGACGACACAACCCGAACAGCCACATCTCATACGCGCGCTTGGACGGCGCGATCTGGTTCTGCTCTTTGTGGTCGCGGTCTTCAACCTGAACGTGGTGCCCTCCATCGCGGCGAACGGAGGCGCAACCGTCTGGCTATGGATAGTCTCACTGCTCCTCTTCTTTTGGCCCCAAGGCATCGCCGTAGTCGAACTCGCGCATCGCTACCCCGGTGAGGGCGGCGTTTATCTCTGGGCAAAGGAAGTATTCGGCGACTTTCACGGATTCCTGTCCGGTTGGTGTTACTGGACCAACAACATGCTGTACGTGCCGACGGTGATGCTGTATTTCGTAGGCGTCTCGGTTTACGTGCTTGGACCTGGGCATCAGGGTCTGGCCGACAACAAGATGTTCGCTTCCATTGCGTCGCTCACGCTGCTGGCACTGCTGACCTACTTCAATATCCTGGGCCTGGGTGTAGGAAAGTGGATCAATAACCTCGGAGCAATCGGTACGTTCGTTGCTGCTGCCGTGTTGATCGGGCTTGGAATCGTGATCTGGTTTCAGTACGGAAGCACAATTTCCGCCACTGATTTCAAGATCCCTGCCAATCCGAAGTTCGTGCTGAACTCATTTGGCGTGATCTGCTTCGGCTTGGTTGGGCTGGAACTCGCGTCCGTGATGGGCGACGAAATAAAAGATCCACGGCGTACTCTGCCTGGCGCCGTAGCTCTCGGCGGCGTTCTTTCGGGCGCTCTATACATTGGGGCCACTCTGACCCTGCTGATCGCGGTTGGAAAAAGCGTCAACGTGCTTCAGGGAATCGTGCAGGCGGTGACGCATATGGCCGGCCGGGTAGGGATCGGCTGGATTTCCGTTCCCTTTGCCCTGATGTTGAGCATGTCGATCGCGGGCATTGGCTCCGCGTGGATGGGCGGCTCAGCCCGCATTCCATTTGTTGCTGGGCTTGATTCGTACATGCCGTCGTGGCTGGGGAGAGTGCATCCGCGATATGCCACTCCGTACGCCGCACTGATCCTGCAGGGAATTGTCTCAGCGGTTCTGGTGATCTTGAATTTTGTGGGAGCCGGGGTGCAGGAAACATTTCAGAAACTGCTCTCGCTGGCGGTTGTGCTGCAACTCGTTCCGTTCGTCTACATGTTTGGCGCGCTCGTGAAATTTGCAGTTACGGAGTCGACGCCGAAAGGCCAGTACGGCCGCGCCACCCTGTTCCTGGCCGGGGTGAGCGGTTTGTTAACCACAGTTCTCGGGATCGCTTTGGTATTTTTTCCAGCGCAGCAGATCACTTCTCTCTTCCAGTACGAGCTCTGGATGGTAGGCATGACTCTGTTGTGCATCGGCTTGGCGGCGTTTTTCTTTTTCGTTTATGGACGCCGCAAAGCGCCGAAAGCAATGAAGGTTCTTAGCGACAACGAACCCGTGTCCGCCAGCGGCAGCTCGCTGCGTTGAGGTGGAGGATTTATGCCTAGTGGAATCAAAGCTGACGTGAAAACTTATCAAATGTTTATCAATGGTGAATGGGTTACGAGCAAATCCGCCAAGACGTTTCCCGTCTACGACCCTTCGACCGAGGAAGTAATCGCGCAGGTGCCGGATGCGAATGCCGACGATGTAAATCGCGCGGTCGCTGCCGCAAAAACAGCGTTTGAGGAGGGTCCGTGGTCTTCCACCACCGCGCAGGAGCGAGGGCGTGTGCTATTCCGGATGGCGGAGAAGGTGCGCCAGAACTTGCCTGCCATGGCCGAACTCGAATGCCGCAACACAGGCAAACCTATTGTGGAAGCCGAATACGATTTGACTGACGTTGCCACTTGCTTCGAGTACTACGGCGGCCTTGCGACGAAGATTACGGGCCATGTTAATCCGGTCCCCGATAACGCGCTGTCGCTCTCACTCAAGGAGCCGGTCGGAGTTGCGGGACAGATTATTCCCTGGAATTACCCAATGCTGATGGCTGCGTGGAAGCTGGCTCCGGCCATCGCCGCGGGATGCACATGTGTTCTCAAGCCCGCGGAACAAACGCCGTTGACTGCTCTGGAGTTTGCGAAACATTTCGCAGATTGCGGGCTGCCGCCCGGGGTCATCAACATAGTGACCGGATTTGGGGAAACTTGCGGCGCTCCGATCGTTCAGCATCCTGATGTCAATAAAGTGGCGTTCACGGGGAGTGCCACTGTCGGCAAGATCATCGTGAAACAGGCTGCCGATACGGTGAAGCGCGTCACGCTGGAACTCGGCGGCAAGTCACCCAACATCTTCTTTGCCGACGCCGATTTCGAAGCGGCCATTGATGGCGCCTTGTTCGGCGTCTTCATCAATCAGGGCGAAGTCTGCTCGGCGGGGAGCCGTATCCTCGTTCAGAAATCGATCTACAAGAACTTCGTCGAAGCAATGAGCGAGAAGGCGAAGAAGATCAAGCTGGGGCCGCCGCTCGAGCGGGAAACGAAAATGGGCCCGCTGGTCAGCAAGGAGCAATATGACCGGGTCACCGAGTACCTCAACATTGGAAAGAAGGAAGCGAAGTTGGCCTCCGGCGGTGGTCGCCCGGACAAATTTGCCAAGGGATACTACGTTCAGCCCACGATTTTTTATGACGTGAACAACAGCGACCGGATTGCCCGCGAGGAGATCTTCGGCCCGGTGGCGGCGGTGATCCCATTTGAAGACGAGAAAGATGCGCTGACGATCGCCAACGACTCTCCGTATGGACTCGCGGCCGCCGTTTGGACGCGAGATATTTTCAAAGCCATGCGCGCCGTGAAGGCACTACGCGCCGGAATCGTCTGGGTCAACCACATGCAGCCCACCTATGTTGAAGCTCCCTGGGGAGGCTTCAAACAGTCTGGATTCGGTCGCGAGTTAGGCCCCTGGGGCATCGAAGAATATCTCGAGACCAAGCAGGTACACATCAATTTGAACGAGGCTCCAATCGGCTGGTACTGAAGCACGGTCACAATCCGCGAAAACAGTCCGATGGATGTGTTTTGGGAAGGGCGCGACTTCAGTCGTGCCGTCTAGAGACGGATTAGAGTCGCGGCTTCAGCCGCTGAGGGCCGAAAGCTCACGCTGTCCTCTGCTTTAACTGAGACTGAGAAGCGAGAACGAACGATGTCCACCATCCAACGCCGCACACCAATACCAGGGCCGAAATCCAAAGCCCTATCTGACCGCCGCGCCAAAGCTGTTCCGCGGGGACTCTCTCACGGCACGCCCATTTATGTCGCGAAAGCCGAAGATGCCTGGCTCGAGGACGTCGACGGCAACCGCTACCTCGATTTCGCCGGTGGGATTGGCTGTTTGAATGTTGGACACCGCCGCCATGAAGTTGTGGATGCGGTAAGAAAACAATTGGATCGCTTCCTGCATACCTGCGTGCAGGTGACTCCATATGAAAGCTACGTGCGCCTGGCTGAGCGGATGAACCAAGTCACGCCGGGTACTTTCCCGAAGAAGACCATGTTCGTCAACAGCGGGGCAGAGGCGGTTGAGAATGCAATAAAGATTGCGCGCGCCCACACCAAACGCCCCGGAGTAATCGCATTCGAAGATGCCTTCCACGGCCGCACCATGATGACGTTGGCTCTGACCAGCAAGACGCATCCTTACAAGGCGGGATTCGCTCCCTTCCCGAGCGACGTATACCGCGTTCCTTACGCTTACTGCTATCGCTGTTCTTATTCATTGAAATATCCCTCTTGCGAACTGTATTGCGCGCGCCATCTCGAAGATACGTTCAAGCGCGTAGTGGCGAGTGAAGACGTTGCCGCGGTTATAGCTGAGCCAGTCCTGGGTGAAGGCGGCTTCATCGCACCGCCTCCGGATTATTTCAAGGTCCTGATCGAGTTGTGCCACAAGTACGGAATTGTGTTCATCGCCGACGAGGTTCAGTCAGGTTTCGGCCGTACGGGAGCGTTATTTGCCTGTGAAAGATACGGCGTCGAACCGGACCTGCTGGTAAGCGCCAAGTCTCTGGGCGGCGGATTACCCCTGGCGGCCGTCACGGGCCGCGCTGAGATTATGGACGCTCCCGGCGTAGGAGGGCTTGGCGGAACCTTTGCCGGAAATCCGCTCTCTTGCGCGGCAGCGCTCGCAGTACTTGATCTATTTGAGCGCGAGAACTTGCTGGCGCGTGCGAATCAACTCGGCGACCACTTCCAGCGTCGGGCCGGTGAATGGCGGCGTCGCTGGCGGATTATTGGCGATGTGCGTGGATTGGGCGGCATGCAGGCGATCGAACTCGTGCAGTCGCAGGAGAGCAAGGCTCCGGCTTCGGAAGAAACGAAGAAGATTGCACAATACTGCTATGAACATGGTTTGATCACCATTACTGCCGGATCGTATTCCAACGTGATCCGAGTGCTCGTGCCACTCGTGATCACCAACGAGCAGATGGACGAGGCTCTCGACGTGCTTGAATCCGCGATTGCAAACGTCTGCGACCCCAAAGGAGCGGTGGCACAGCTGGTTTAGAACTGTCGGTCCGAACCAGGTGTCAAGGCTCATCTTGCACGATCGCAGTTGCTAGCGAGTATCATTAAAAGTGCTGTTTCAGGGAGTTCTTCCGTATTCCTGCGGCTCCCTCTGCACCACATTCTTCGCGATAGCGAAAGGCACTACCATCATGAGCGTCGCAGCACCTCCTGCCAACAAAGTTACGAACTTCATCAATGGACAATGGGCACAGTCCCATACGTCGGAATGGCGTGATGTCGTCAATCCCGCTACAGGAGAGATTCTGGCCAGCGTGCCGCTGGCCGGAGCGGCCGATGTGAATGCCGCTGTCGAAGCCGCTGCCCTGGCTTTTCCCGAATGGCGCCGCACGCCTCCGGAAGACCGGATTCAGCCTTTGTTCAAGCTCAAGATGCTGCTGGAAGAGCACATCGACGATATCGCGCGCATCATCACCTTGGAAAATGGTAAGACTTTTTCCGAGGCCAAGGCGGAGATGCGCCGCGCTATTGAGAATGTCGAGGTGGCATGCGGCATTCCCATGATGATGCAGGGATACAACCTGGAAGATGTCGCGCGCGGTATCGACGAGATTATGATTCGGCAGCCACTGGGCGTGGTCGCCGCGATCGTACCTTTCAATTTCCCGGGCATGATTGCGTTCTGGTATCTGCCGTATGCGATCGCCACTGGAAATGCGTTCATCCTGAAACCCAGCGAGCGCGTGCCGCTCACCATGCACTACATCTACGAACTGCTCGAGAAAACCGGGTTGCCTAAAGGTGTCGTCAACCTCGTCAATGGCGGGAAATCTGCCGTGGACGCACTGATTGACCACCCGAAAGTGCGCGCCATCAGCTTCGTGGGTTCAACTCCCGTTGCGCGCTATATTTACTCCCGTTCCGCCGAGCAGGGTAAACGTTGTCAATGCCAGGGTGGAGCGAAGAACCATGTGATTGTTCTGCCCGATGCGGATATGACCATGGCAACGCAAATTATCAGCGACAGCGCGTTCGGGTGCGCCGGGCAACGCTGCCTCGCGGTTTCGGTAGCAGTGACCATCGGCGAGGCCCAGAAAACATTCCGCGACTCGATTGCCGATGCCGCCTCGAAACTCGTTGTCGGCAACGGCCTTGACGATGGCGTGCAGATGGGTCCCGTGATTACTCCACAGAGCAAGGAACGGGTTGAATCGTTGATCGGTGTCGGGGAGAGGCAGGGCGCGAAGATCCTGCTCGACGGCCGGAATTCGCACATCCCGAAGCACGGCTCTGGCAATTTCGTTAAGCCGACAATTCTCGACGATGTGCCCGCGACCAGCGAGATCACCGACACGGAAATCTTTGGCCCGGTGCTCAGTCTTGTGCACGCCGACAATATGGATGAGGCTCTGGCGTTTCTGGAGAGAAGCTCCTACGGAAACCAGGCTTCACTATTCACTTCCAGCGGCGCCGCCGCGCGGCGGTTTCGTTATGAAGCACCGGCAGGGAATATTGGTATTAACATCGGAGTCGCCGCCCCGATGGCCTATTTTCCCTTCAGCGGATGGAAAAACAGCTTCTTCGGCGATCTTCATGGCCAAGGCCGCGATGCTATTGAATTCTATACAGACAAAAAAGTTGTCGTTGAGCGCTGGGCGAAGGAGCACAGCCGGAAGTTCTAAAAATCCAGCCACGGATTCACACGGATCTTCGCGGATTTCGATTTTTCCGTGACTATTCGTCTTGATTCTTGGCGAATTTAGAGGCATTTATGGCTACCAGTACAGTTGAGACGTCAATGACCGGACAAGAAATTGTCGATCTAACTAAAAAACACACTTTGTTTGAATGGTCGGCGCAGGCAAAGGTCGATCCGATTCCTGTTGCCAAGGCGAAAGGCATTTACTTCTGGACGCCAGAAGGGAAGCGCTTCATCGACTTCAATAGTCAGTTGATGTCCGTCAATATTGGGCATGGCGATGAGCGGGTAATTCAGGCGATTTACGAGCAAGCACAAACGCTCGCTTACGCGAATCCTTTTATGGCGACCGAGCCGCGAGCTCGATTGGGAGCAAAGCTGGCTGAGATAACTCCCGGCGACATCGACACGTTCTTCTTTACTAACGGCGGCGCCGAGGCGAACGAGAACGCGATCAAGATCTCACGCTTCTTCACCGGACGCCACAAGATCATAGCGCGGTATCGGTCTTATCATGGCGCTACCGCCGGCAGCATTTCTCTGACAGGGGATCCCCGGCGCTGGGCCGCGGAACCCGGCATTCCCGGCGTGGTTCGGGTGCTTGACCCTTATCACGGAATCGAACGCGGCTGGGAATCGGCAGAGACCTCGCTGGCCATGATTGAAGAGACCATCCAGTTGGAAGGCCCACATACAATTGCAGCGTTCATTCTCGAAACTGTGGTCGGCACGAATGGCATTTTGATTCCCCCCGATGGATATCTGCAAGGCGTAAGGAAGCTTTGCGATAAGTACGGAATTTTGATGATTGCCGACGAAGTCATGGCCGGCTTTGGCCGCACAGGCGAGTGGTTCGCGATTGATCATTGGAAGGTGGTACCCGATCTCATCTGTATGGCCAAAGGTTTAACGGCAAGCTATCTGCCTCTCGGTGCCGTGGGTATGCGTCACCACATCGCACAGCACTTTCAGGACAAGGTCTTCTACGGAGGGCTTACTTACAATTCGCATCCCATGGGATGTGCCGCCGCGCTCGCCACCATTCGCGTGTACGAAGAGGATCACCTGATCGACAACGCAAAAAAAATGGGCGTGATAATGAAGCAGCTTGGCTCCGAGATGCAGGCCAAGCATCCATCGGTCGGAGCGGTAAGGTCGATTGGATTGTTCGGTATCTTTGAACTGGTCCGAAGCCGAAAAACAAGGCAGCCCTTGGCTCCCTTCAACGGGACGTCGGAAGAAATGATGGCACTAGGCCGTTTCTTTCGTGAACAAGGCCTCTACACACTGGTTCGCTGGAATACCTTTTACACGAATCCTCCGCTGTGCATCAACGAGCAGCAACTGCGCGAGGCCTTTGCGATCATCGACAAAGGGCTGGAGATTACCGATCGCGCCGTCAAGGACTAGGAACAGTCACCTGGAGTGCATCCCCACATAGCAATCAACAGGATGTGGGGATGTGTTTTCGCAGTAACATCTAGGCCGCAAGACCGTGCCGCGGGTAGCGCCCGGTAATCTTCCGGATAAAACCATGCAATCGGTGAACCCCCGCTGCACCCGGAAGAAACATGAATGGGCACTGTCCGGGGATCACTTCCATGCCTTTGGCCTTACAAAACTCAAGCGCTTTGGGGCTGACGGCACCTTTACCACCCGACCTGTACATCCAGACCTGTTTGATTCCAGCGGCGAAGCAGTCGGCGACCACCTTCTCAGTGACCTCGGGCGAAGTCATGAGCAGCGCAGCCCTTACTGGGGGGGCGATATCTTGCACACGAGCGAAGCAGCGATGCCCGTTGATGCTGGGAGCTGCAGGATTTACGGGCACAATGTCGTATCCGCGACGGCAGAGTTCTTCAAAGAGAGCAACACTTATGCTTTTCGGCTCGCGTGAGATTCCAATCATCGCAATCCGTTTTTGAGCTAGGAAGGCTTCAATGGTTTCCAATGAAACAGCTTGGGCGGTCATGGGTGCTCCCTCCGATCTACGCGCGAGCATAATCTTCACCTGCGTGCTTCGGCAGTGACGTGGATCACAATACGGACTCCACAAGAACAGACCGCATCACGCAGTGACCCTTGCGCAATCCACCGCCGGGGCGCACAATCGTGGCGTCGAGAACGCGCTACCCGCGCGAAATGTAACGAGAGATTACCGGGGGGATTGAGATGAGAACGCACATACTCTTGCTGGCAGCTTTGTGTCCACTTTGCGTGCATGGCGCAGCACAACAAACTAGCAACAACGGGCCCTCGGCTTCTGTTGGCGAGAGCGCGGCCGATCGACAGCCTATAGCCGCGCCCATTACGAAAGATTTTTGGGATGGCGACGACCCGAATTTCGCCAATCTGATCACGCATCCCTTTGCCAACAAGAAATATGTCCACCGCCATACTCAACCTATTCTGGACCGTCTCACCGAACTCGATCAGTTGACTTCCGAGAGCAGCGCCAAAGTTAAGGGCGTGGACGCTCGTGCTCAGCAGGGCCTGCAATTAGCATCGGAAAAAACCAGGATCGCGGACCAACATGCTTCGGAGGCTACTAGCAAGGCTGAACTGGCGCATAGCTCCGCAATGCAGGCCTCCACGCGAGTCGCCAAAGCTGAGCAGATGGTCGACAACCTCGATCAATACAAAGGGACAGCACAGACCGAGATTCGGTTTCGATCGGGGCAGACCATGTTAAGTAAGAACGCTAAGGATGCCCTCGATCAAATGGCTGGTCCACTGAAGGATCAGCGCAATTACATCGTTGAAATCCATGGTTTCTCGCCCGGCCATGGCCAGGCTGCCAATTCGACCGCACGCCAGATGGCTGATTCTGTCGTTCGATACCTGGTGTTCAGCCATCAAATCCCTGTTTATCGAATTCGCGTGATGAGCCTGGGGATTGCGGTCGTCTCGGGTCACAAACAACATGCAGGCCGAGTCGAAGTCAGCGTTTTCAAGAACGATCTCGTGAACACTGCCGAACGTTAGTCGGGACTCAGCGATTTAAGCGGCTCGCGTTTTCGCGATAGCGCTGATCTGTCCAGAACGGCTACCTTCAGACGGCACGTCGCCCCTTTGTTGAGCGTGCTCATACCGTCGTGTGATTTGAATCACAGACCTGCCTTTGAGACCGCTACATTATCTCCTGCAACGAATTAGAAGCCTGCTCGCGGTGATCAGGTGGAAGGCGGACGACCTTAACGGGAGGGAACGTGCCGCAGCTGTTGTGCGCTGCCGAGGCGGTTTCCAGGCAAACGCCACAGTAATCCAGATCTCAAGTTTGAGAAGTGTTGTTTATGAGTGCTGTCCATCTACACAAACTGGGTGCTTCCTCCGCCCGGCGCTACGTGTTTGCGTTCTTAGCCGCTACGTTCGTGGCTCTGGCGTGCTTCCACTTCGACACTCCTTTCGGACCGGCTCATGCTTTCGTCCTGTTTTGGCCGATGATTGTGCTGGCGGCCCTGTGGCAGGGATTCTGGACCGGCCTGTTCACCACCATCTCTTGCGGGGTAATTGTTTGGTATTTGATTTTTCCGCCGGCCAACTCATTTGCTGTGTCCGATACACAGGATAGGATCGCCCTTGTATTGTTTGTGACGATTGGCGCCATGATGAGTGCGGTAGGCGACTTGTTCTGGCGACGAACACAAAGACTGCAGGATTTTGAGAAAGCAATCGAAGGTGTGAAAGAAATGATCGTTGTAGTTGATCGGGACTACCGTTACCTGATCGCCAACGAGGCATTTCTTAAGTTTCACGGCATGAAACGCGAGGAGTTGATTGGCCGTCGCCTTGCCGATGCCCTAAGTCCAGGAGTCTTCCAGGCTGCTATCAAACCGAAACTAGACGAATGCTTTAGCGGCAGAATCGGGCAATTCGAGATATCGCATCAGTATCCGGGGCGCGGTGAACGGCGTCTGCACATCAGTTATTTTCCGCTAGGTGGCAGGCGCAAGGAAAGGGATCGCGTCGCCTGCATTCTGCACGACATCACCGACCAGCGAGAATCCGAGCGTTCCTTGAAGCTCTTCCGAGCGCTGATCGATCAATCCAACGACGCGGTGGAAGTTGTTGATCCGGAGACGCTCCGCTTGCTGGATGTGAATGAAAAGGCCTGTAAAGACTTGGGGTATAGCCGGGAGGAATTGCTGTCCCTTAGCGTGTACGACATCGATCCGAACGCCCGCGAAGGGTGGGAGGCAAAACTTCGGGAAAAGCTATGGGACGAAGGATCACTATTGACCGAGACAATCCATCAACGAAAGGATGGGTCGACATTCCCCGTAGAAACCAGCTTGAAATTTGTGAAACTGGACCGCAGCTACGTGGTGGCGGTTTCACGCGACATCAGCGAGCGCAAGGCGGTGGAAGAAGCCCTGCGGGAGAGCGAGGATCGGTACCGCGATCTCGTCGAAAACAGCGAGGATCTGGTGTGCACGCACGATCTGGACGGAAAGCTGCTCTCTGTGAATGCGGCGCCCGCGCGAGTCCTTGGATACGAACCGGCCGAACTGCTGAAGACTCCCATGCGGGAACTGATCGTGCCCGAGTACCGGGAGATGTTTGATGCGTATCTCGCCAGGATCAAAGTGACCGGCGCAGACAAAGGGCTGATGATGGTTCTGCCGCGAACCGGAGAGCCCCGGATTTGGGAGTACAGCAATACTCTCCGTACCGAAGGTGTTTCCTCTCCCGTCGTCAGAGGCATCGCGCATGACGTTACGGAGCGCAGGCGAGCAGAGATAGCACTATACGGTTCGGAAAAAAAATACCGTTTGTTATTCGAGAGGAATCTCGCCGGAGTTGCCATTGCAAGCCTCCAGGGGAAGGTCATAGACTGCAATGACGCTTGGGCACAGATCCTTGGCTATGGTTGCGCCGACGAGGTTCGAGGCCGTCCGACTGCAGACTTCTACTACGACCCGGCGAGCCGGAAGTCTCTCATGGAAGAGCTAGAACGGGAGGGTGCCTTTCTCAGCCGTGAAATGCGACTCCGGCGCAAGGACGGGACGCCGGTCTGGGTGTTACTTAACACTGTTCTGCAATCACAAAACGGTGGTCCGCCCTCAGCACAGAGTACGATCATCGATATTAGCGAGCGCAAGAGGACGGAGGAGGCTCTGCGGCGTCGGGAAGAGGACTACCGCAGGTTTGTCGCTCAGAGTTCAGAGGGCATCTTCCGCCAAGAACTTGACGCACCCCTTCCTGTCACCCTGCCCGAAGACGAACTGATCCACCACATCCTGTGCGACTCATACATGGCGGAGTGCAATGATGCGATGGCCAGAATGTACGGCTTCACTTCGGGCCAGGAGATGCTAGGCAGGCGCTTGACAGACTTCCTCGTTGCGGACAATTCACGAAACGTGGAAATGACTCGCGACTACATCCGCTCGGGATTTCGAGTACTGGAACGCGAGTCCGAGGAAGTGGACTCGCAGGGGCAACCAAAGGTCTTTCGCAATAGCCTGATCGGAATCCTCGAGGACGGCAAACTTGTTCGAACGTGGGGCATCCAGCGGGACGTAACGGAGCAAGTGCGTCTGGAGAATGCCCGTGATGAGACGGAGTCGGCACTGCGAAAAAGTGAAGAGCATTTCCGCATTTTGGTCGAGCAGGCCAGCGACGGCATTTTTGTTACCGATGCGGAAGCGCGCTACATCGACGTGAATACTGCGGGGGCTCAGATGCTCGGCTACACCCGCGATGAGATTCTTGAGCTGTCAATTTGTGACGTGATTGCGCCGAGCGAGGTTGAACGGCTTTCATCCGAGATCGGTCGCTTTGCGGATGGCTCCATTGTCCGCAGCGACTGGCTATTTCGGCGGAAGGATGGTTCGTTATTTCCCGGAGAGGTTTGTGGCAAGCAACTGCCGGACGGCCGGTTGCAGGGCATTGTGCGTGACATGACGCAGCGTAAGCTGATGGAGCAGGAGATGCGTCACAGCGAAGAACGCTTCAGAGTCGCTCTCAAAGACTCTCCCATTACCGTATTCAATCAGGATCGCGATCTGCGCTACACCTGGATCTACAATCCGCAGTTGTACTGGCAACACGAGGTCTTGGGCAAAACCGATGAAGAAGTTCTTGGGCTGGAAAAATCTGCCAATCTCACCAGCCTAAAGCGGCGGGTATTGTCGACCGGAGTTGCCCTTCGAGAGGAAATCTCCGTTCCGAGCAACGGAAAGCGCTTCGCTTTTGATGTGAACATTGAACCCCTGTTTGGTAGTGCGGGAGACATCATCGGAATCACCGGCGCATGCATGGACATCGCTAAGCTTCGCGAGTTGGCTGACCGGCTGCAAGATTCTCGTGACCAGCTCGAAAAAGAAAAGTCCTATCTGGAAGAGGAAATCCGCACCGAGTTGGGGTTCGGCAACATCATTGGTACGAGCCCAGCTCTTCGCCAGGTTCTGGACAATGCCCGTGTGGTTGCGCCAACGGATTCAACGGTGCTGTTGCTGGGCGAAACCGGAACGGGAAAGGAGTTGGTAGCACGCTCGATACATACGCTGAGTTCGAGGCGCAGCAAAACTTTTATAAAACTGAATTGCGCTGCCGTGCCTTCTGGCTTGCTGGAAAGCGAATTGTTTGGACACGAAAAAGGGGCGTTCACCGGGGCGGTCAGCCAGAAGGTTGGACGCATCGAATTGGCCCACAAGGGCACCCTTTTTCTTGACGAGATTGGTGAATTGCCGCAGGAGTTGCAGCCCAAATTGCTCCGTGTGCTGCAGGATCGCGAGTTCGAGCGATTAGGAAGCGTACACACTATTCGAGTGGACGTGAGAATTATCGCCGCCACCAATCGCGATTTGCGTCAGGACGTCGCCGACAAGAAGTTTCGCGAAGACTTGTACTATCGTCTGCACGTCTTTCCCATTCAGTTGCCGCCTTTGCGCGACCGCAAAGCGGATATACCAATGCTGGTCCGTCATTTCGTCAACAAGTACACGACCCTCATGGGAAAAGAAGTTGCCGGCGTTCCTGATGAAACCATGAAGACCCTTCAGCACTGGGCTTGGCCGGGCAATGTCCGAGAGCTGGAAAATGTGATCGAACGCATGATCATCTTGAGTGATGGAGGCGTGCTTGCCGCTCCCCCAGCAGAACTCGAGGCTTCCGTTGATATAGCGACCGACGACCTAAGCGAGATGGAGCGCGAACACATTATGCGTGTCTTGCGCGAGACTAACGGAGTGCTGTCGGGCGCCGATGGTGCGGCGGCTCGTCTCGCGCTCAAACGAACGACGCTGCAATCGATGCTTAAGAGATTCGGGATCGAAGCTGAACATTTCCGGCGCGGAAACGGAATCTAACAGCTAGATATTGTTCGATCGCACCAAACAGATAAGGAAACTCTCGCTTTCCTTTCACTGCGCCAGCCGGTTGTACTTTCTAAGCACCTCCCGCAGGCGCTCGTGCGGAATCGCAATTACAGTATGATCATTGATGCCAGTCATCGTCTCGGCTGCCACCATTGCGTTGACCACTGCCTCTTCTGTTGCCTGTACCGTCGCCAGGAAGATCGGATCCAGCGAATCGTTCGGTAGCATCTTCAGTTGATGGACACCCTTTGTGCCAACAGCCCCGGGATTTGCCGTCGAAAACGCAATGAAAATGTCTCCCGATCCGTCACCCGAATAGCTTCCATTACGGCCCAGTCCCAGTGAAACCTTTTTTGCGATGCGCTTGAGCTGGGTGGGAATCAGGGGAGCATCGGTAGCGACCACAACAATGATCGACCCGGTATCGCTGCGCCAAACCGTGTGTTCGGGAATCTCCCGCCCGACATTCACGCCAGCGATGCGTAATTGTTCACGCGAACCGTAGTTGCACTGTACCAGCACACCGACTGTGTACCCGCCCGCTTTGGCATCCAGCACGCGGGAACTGGTTCCGATGCCACCTTTGAATTCGTTGCAGATCATCCCCGTTCCGCCGCCAACATTTCCTTCTTCCACCCGACCGGAATGGGCTGTATCGAGTGCATGAAAAGCGTCTTCCGGTTTGACGTGGAATCCATTGATGTCGTTGAGATAACCATCCCAGGTTTCGGCGACCACGGGCAGCGACCACCAATAACCTTCCATATCTGGCGTGCCGTGCTTGACCTTCCACGCAATGACGGCATCGCGAACCACTCCGACGCTGTGTGTATTTGTGATCATGACCGGGCCGTTCAGAAAGCCGGAGTCATCGATCCAAGTTGTACCAGTCATCTCACCGTTGCCGTTAAGAGTGAACCATCCGGCAAACACGGCGTCATTCGAATTCTTGCCCCGCGGATGTATGGCCGTCACCCCTGTGCGTACCGGGCCCTTTCCAACTTCGAGTTTGCCTTTCCCGGAGATCAGAGTCGTGTGACCCACTTCGAGTCCTTTGACGTCCGTGATCGCATTGTTTGGTCCCGGAGTCCCGTCGAAAGGAATTCCGAGATCTCGAGCGCGAGGCTTAGTTTCCGCCACGAGGACCGTAGAGAACAGCAGGAAAACAGTAATCAATGCGCAGTCGTCTAATCGTAAGCGGGACATCATGCCTCCCTGGCAAAGCAGGCAGTATACAGGGTTCTGTTTCCGCCGAGGATGGAACGCTTGCTGCGTTGTGGCTGGTGTGCAATGGAGTAAAATCGCAGCACGGACTATCTCCTGGGGGTTCCAATGGACAGCTGGAAGAAAGCAGCGGTGCTCGGCTCTATCGGTGCGGCAGCAATGTTGTTCTTGAAAAAGCGTTATGCGGCAGGAGTCTTGGCCACCGGTGCAGGACTCGCGGTCCTCGCATCAGAGTATCCCGAGAAATTCGAACAGGTACGACAGGCTCTGCCTGACTATTTCGATCGCAGCATGCAGGTAATGGAAATGGCAGCGAAGGCGGGCCGGCGGATCACTCAGGCGGCTGGGCGAAGCGCGTTCGATGTTTGGGACGAGATCGGCGGTTGATCAGACGGTTGACTCGTCAGCTCATTCAATCCCAAGCTGCTTCTTGGCATCAGGGCTAAGGCGCTCGGGAGTCCAGGGCGGGGTCCAAACCACATTCACGGCGGCGTTGCGGATTCCCGGCAACTGTTCGAGGCGGGACTTCACCTGCATGCTGATGTTGACGTGCTCAGGGCAGCCTTGGGCGGTAAGAGTCATATCCACGCTGACATCCTGCTTATCCGACTCCGCCGGCGTGAAATTCACCTTGTAAATCAATCCGAGATCGACGATGTTTACCGGAATCTCCGGATCGTAGCAACTCTTCAAAGCACTCAGGACATCTTGTTCCGTGACAGGCATTCGACCGCTCCTATACCTCAGTGTACAACGGACGCACGAAGCTGGCCGCGTCACCGCGCTTAATGCTGTCTGGTAAAGTGACTCAATGTTAACCCCGGAAGCGAAACAAAGAATTCGGCTTGCGCTGTGGTTGTTATTGGTGATCGTCACTCTCAGGGCTGCATATATTTTCTACCAGCGTTATCAGGACCGCGCCGCAGTTGAAAAGCAGAAGAAAGCCCGGGACGTTGGATACTCCAACCCCGATTACTATGTCAGCCCGAAAAAGCTTTATCCCTACGATCTGAAATCAGCCAAGCAGTTGACCCAGCAGCCGGAGTGGGTAAAGGAGGGTTACCGTTACACTTATTACGTTTATGATCCCGCCAGCAACCGCGTTCAGTTCGGTCATGACGCCGGGCTGCTCGGGCCCATCGAGAAGCTTGTGATCACGGATGTGGTAACGGCCACTCCGCCAGGCGCCGCGAAAAAAAAACAGGTCATGGCCATATTCCACGAAAACGACAAGAGCTATGCAGTTCCAATCGGTTATGAGAGCAATGGGGAATACAAGATTTATTCAGATGAGATGTTCTTCATTGAGGATCCGCATGAACTGTACAAGCACTGGCCGGCGGACGTATGGCAAGCCGTGGAACAGCATCAAGTCAAGCCCGGCATGAACGAAATGCAGGCGGATTTCGCGATCGGCATGGGTATGCCTGACGCAGGCGGCGGTTCTGTCGAGAAGACTGTGCATTATCCAAATGGCGGCAAACCGTTAGTGGTCGTCTATCAGGACGGAAAAGCGGCGGAGATAAAACCTGATGCTTCAGGATCTTAGGTTGACGAGGTGAAGCAACATTCTGAGGCCAAGCGCGGCCAATGAATGTGAAAATCCGATTCAAGCTATGCAAAAAACGGTGCTTCCCGGCAACTGAAAGTTATTGACCACTAACCTTCGCACCCTTAAGCTGAAGGCGATGCAGATTCATCGTCACCACCGCCATCACCATCATCACGCGCATAACGCGTTGGCGGGGGTGCCCCTGAGATTGCAGAATCAGTAGAAAAGCACTTATCAGGAAATCAGGCCCGCTGACGCAAACTCAGCGGGCTTTTTGTTTTCCAAAAGGAACCCATGAACGCGCAACTCGATTTTGACAAGATGAGCGGCTTGCTGCCTGCCATCGTGCAGGATTCTAAAAACGGCGAGGTTCTGATGGTTGGATTCATGAACCGCCAGGCCTTGGATTTGACGCTGCGAAACGGCTACGTAACGTTCTTCAGTCGAACGCGCAACTCACTGTGGACGAAGGGCGAGAGTTCGGGCAACCGTCTGCGAGTGATTTCAGCGCGCACGGATTGCGACCGCGACACACTGCTGCTCCACGTTGAAGTGGAGGGCCAAGGAGTCGTTTGCCATCGTGGAACGCGCTCCTGCTTCACGGAGTCGATCACCGTCGAGGCCACGCAGGCTGCCGCGGGAAGAGAGTTGCAATGAAGCTGCGAATTGGCATTCCCAAAGGCAGTTTGCAAGAGGCGACGTTGCAGTTGTTTGCGCGCGCCGGACTGCCCGCCTATACCAACGGCCGCTCGTACTTCGGCACCACCGCTGATCCGGAGATCGACTGTATGTTGATCCGAGCGCAGGAGATGGCGCGGTACGTTGAGCATGGTGCGGTCGATGCCGGCCTTACAGGACTGGATTGGGTAATCGAGAGCGGCCTGGAAGTGGTCACCGTCAGCGATCTGATCTATGCAAAACGGAGCCGCGGAAAGGTGCGCTGGGTGCTGGCTGTGCCCGAAGAATCTACAGCGCAACGCGCGGAAGATCTCGCAGGATCCATCATCGCCACTGAACTAGTGAAAGTAACGCGCGATTACTTCAAGCGAAAGAACGTCGATGTGCGCGTGGAATTCTCGTGGGGAGCAACGGAAGCGAAGCCTCCCATGCTGGCTGATGCGATTGTTGAGGTGACGGAGACAGGCAGTTCTCTCAAAGCGAACCGGTTGCGCATCCTGGAGACGGTGCTGGAATCGAACACGCAGTTGATCGCGAACAAAACCTCCTATGCGAATTGCGACAAACGGCGGAAGATCGACAACTTGGCGCTCATGCTGCAAGGCGCAATGGAAGCTCAGGACCGGGTCGGGCTCATGCTGAATGTTCGCAAGGGTAACTTGCCTGCGGTCCTGGCGGTCTTGCCGGCGCTGCAGAAGCCCACCATCTCGCATTTGAGCGACGAGGACTGGCTTGCCGTCAACACCGTGATTGATGAAGGGGCCGCCTGGGATGTAATTCCACGGCTTAAGCAGGCGAAAGCAGAAGGCATTGTTGAATATCCGCTGAACAAGGTGGTCTTGTAATGCGGATCGCTGCAGGAACTAGAAGCAGTCGAAATGATCGAGCGCATTGCCCGGCGTGGGCAAGGCAGAGGTCCAGCTGAATTACAAGCTCAGCGGATCGTAAAGAATGTGCGCCGGGACGGAGATGCGGCACTGCGTCGCTACGCGGAACGATGGGATGGTCTGCAAAAGCACCAGTCGTTACGAGTCTCGGGAGACGAACTCGCCGACGCGCGAAAATCTTTGAGCAGCGAACTTTCTAGATCACTCGCGCAAGCAGCGCGTAACATCCGGAGATTCTGCGCATTCCAGAAACCTCGCTCCTGGACTCGCAACCGGAAAGGAATCTCAATCGGTCAAGTCGTGAAGCCACTGGATTCAGTCGGTTGCTATGTTCCGGGTGGCCGCTATCCCCTGATCTCTACCGTACTGATGACGGTGATCCCTGCTCAGGTGGCTGGAGTCAAGAACATTCAAGTGGTTTCACCTAAGCCGGCGCCCGCAGTATTGGGGGCTGCTGCCATGCTCGGTGTGAGCGAGTTCTACCGCATCGGAGGAGCGCAGGCCATCGCTGCCCTTGCATATGGCACCGAGTCGATTCCGCGAGTGCAAAAGATCGTTGGTCCAGGCAACGCGTATGTAACCGCAGCGAAAAAATTAGTTGCGTTCGACTGCGCGATCGATTTCCTGGCCGGTCCAACGGAGGCCCTCATCGTAAGTGATTCCGGTAAGCCAGACTTTATTGCTGCAGATCTCGTAGCACAGGCGGAGCACGATATCGACGCCCTCGCCTTATTCATTACGAGCTCACGAAAGCTGGCGCAAGAGGTTTCGCTGGCAGTGAAGCGCATAGCAAATGGAAACTCAACTGCCGAAGCTTCATTGAAAAAGCACGCAGCCATCTTCGTGGCCAAATCCAGAGCCCAGGCCCGCGAGTGGGCAAACCGTCTCGCGCCGGAACACATCACCGCGGACGAAGCGGATGCAGCCTTCCTTGAAAACGCAGGCTCGATATTCGTGGGAGATTATTCCGCGCAGGCGGCCGGCGATTACGCTTCTGGTCCAAACCATGTTCTTCCCACGTCCGGGCAGGCGAGATTTCGCGGAGGTCTCAGCGTTCTGGATTTCGTAAAAATCATTTCCGTGCAGAAGGTATCAGCACGTGGACTGCGGACTATTGCGCCGGCAATTGAATGTCTCGCCAAAGCCGAGGGCTTGCCGGGTCATGCCAATTCCATTCGCCTGAGGTGCGAGCATGCTTAGTCCGCGGCAAGCCATTGGCAACATACCGTCGTACCATCCTCCTCTTGCCGGACGTGAGGGGCTGCGCCTCGACTTCAATGAAAACACCGATAATTGTTCTCCGCGAGTCTTGGAGCGCTTGCGAAGCTTGCGTCCGGAAGAACTTACCAGATATCCCGAGCGCGAACCGCTGGAGGCGGCAGTTGCAGAATTCATGAGGGTGAGTGCCCGCGAAGTTCTGCTGACCAATGGTGTAGATGAGGCCATTCATCTTTTGTGCCAGGTGTATCTCGATCGCGGAGACGAAGCGATCATCATCGTGCCCACGTACTCCATGTATGCCATATACGCCAGGGCGACAGGCGCCGAGGTGATTCGAGTTAGGGCCGAACAGGATTTCCGTTTTCCGATGGCGCAACTGAGGCAATCCATTACCCCGCGAACGCGCCTGATCGCCATTGCTAATCCCAACAATCCGACAGGTAGCATCGTTGCAGCTGACGACTTACTCGAGATCGCTCGACTCGCGCCCCAGGCAGCGGTGCTTGTAGATGAAGCTTATTTTGAGTTTTACCGCGAGACCATCCTGGAGCGTCGCCGGGAATCTCAGAATCTATTTGTGGCGAGAACTTTTTCAAAAGCCTATGGGATGGCTGGACTCAGGCTCGGCGTGCTGGTCGGGGATGTAGGGCAAATGCTGGCGCTGCGCCGCGCCTGTTCGCCGTACAACGTGAACGCGGTGGCCCTCGCTTGCCTGCCTGAAGCCCTCGCGGATCAGGAATATGTTCAAGCCTATGTATCGGAAGTTCTCGAGGGCCGCGCGAGGTTGGAACGCGCGCTGCAGGCGGGCGCTGTTCAACATTGGCCCAGCGAGGCGAATTTCGTTTTGTTACGGGTCGGCTCCAGCGAAAGAAGATGCTGTGGCGTTCGTGAAGCAAATGAGGCAACGAGGGATCCTGGTACGTGACCGATCTGCGGACGAGGGCTGCGCGGGGTGTGTGAGAATCACCCTCGGCCGGCGCGAGCATGTCACTCGACTGCTGCAGGCGCTGGGAGCGGTATTCGAGGAGCTTGGCATTGCACAAGGAGTGTCTCTCTTATGAGGCAAGGCAGTCTCAAGCGAATCACCAAAGAAACCCAGATCCGAATCGCACTCACGATCGAGGGCCGTGGCCGGCACCAGGTTTCGACGGGCATACGATTTCTCGATCATATGCTCGAGTTATTTGCTCATCATGGCGGATTCGATTTGAAGCTCAAAGCCAACGGTGATCTCGATGTCGATCAGCATCACACGGTAGAGGACATAGGCATCGCAATCGGGCAAGCATTCGACAAGGCTTTGGGCTCGAAGCGCGGCATTCTTCGCGCCGGATATTTCCTGATGCCGATGGATGAAACCATGGGCATGGCTGCAGTCGATTTCTGCGGCCGTACTGCTGCCGTCGTTGACACCAAAACTACAACCCGGCTGGTGGGCGATCTTCAAACCGAGTTGGTGGACGATTTTTTCGAGGGATTCGCGCGCGGCGCCAAAGCCAACGTTCATGCCCGAGTGCTGTATGGGCGATCGAACCATCATAAGATCGAGGCTCTCTTCAAAGCTTTTGCTCGCGCGCTCAGAGCCGCCTGCTGGCGTGATCAGAGGATGAAGCGTCTATTGCCATCCACCAAGGGCGTGCTCTGATGATCGCGATCATTGATTACGGCGCGGGCAATCTCCGATCTGTGAAGAAAGCATTTGACTGCCTGCATCAGGAGAGCCAGATCACCAGCGACCCCGAACAAGTTGCGAAAGCCAGCAAGATCGTCCTTCCCGGCGTCGGTCATTTTTCCTCGACCGCAGCTTTGAGCCGCTCGGGCTTACGTCAGGAGATTGCGGACGCGATCAACCGAGGCATACCGTTTTTAGGAATATGTGTCGGAATGCAATGGATGTTTCAGGGCAGTGAGGAGTCTCCCGAGACGCAGGGCTTGGGGATTCTGGAGGCGCGATGCGAGCGCTTTCCGGAGACTGTGAAATCGCCGCACGTGGGTTGGAACTCCTTACAGATCCATTCGGCAACAAAGCTCTGTCGCGGGATACCCTCTTCTTCTTTCGTATATTTCACCCATTCGTTCCGCTGCCCGATGAACAGCGCCACCGTGGCATGCTGCGAATACGGCGGCAAGTTCTCAGCGGCAGTAGAACTCGATCATGTGTTCGGCGTTCAATTTCATCCTGAAAAATCCGGAGAGACCGGACTCAAAATCCTGGAAAACTTCTGCGCTCTTTGAAATGTTGACCAAACGCATTATCGCTTGCCTGGACGTGGACAGAGGCCGTGTCGTCAAAGGTGTGAAATTTACCAACCTGCGCGATGCCGGCGATCCAGCTGAGTTGGCAAAGGCCCACAGCGACTCCGGAGCGGACGAAATTGTTCTCCTGGACATCTCGGCTACGCACGAAGGCAGAGCCACGTTGCTCGAAACTGTGCGACGAGCGGCAATACACTTGTTCATTCCCTTTACCGTAGGCGGAGGTATCCGTACGCTGAAAGATGCCTCTGATGTATTTGACGCAGGCGCCGACAAGATCAGCATCAATTCCGCGGCCCTTACGGATCCTTCTCTGATCAGTAGCATCGCTGAACGGTTCGGCTCGCAAGCAGTGGTGGTCGCCATCGACGCCAAGCGTTCAGAAACCAGAGAAGGTTGGGAGGCGTTCAAAGGCGGAGGAAGAACTCCGGCACGAAGGGATGCGATTGACTGGGCGGCGGAGGCGGAATCCCGCGGGGCGGGCGAAATCCTGCTGACCTCGATGGATCGGGACGGAACGGGCGCGGGTTTCGATTGCGACCTTACGCGCGCGGTCGCAGACGCCGTTCGAATTCCGGTAATCGCTTCGGGAGGCGCCGGCGGTGCCGCAGATTTTGTGCGAGTATTTCAGCAAGGACATGCTGATGCCGCTTTAGCTGCCTCGATCTTCCACTATGGTTTCAACAAAGTTTCCGACCTGAAGCAAGAGCTGTCCAGCCATGGAATTCCCATGAGGTTGCCATGTTAATTCCCTCCATCGACCTCATGGATGGCAAGATCGTTCAGCTCATTCAGGGCAAGAAGAAGGCTCTCGAATTCGACAACATCCAGGAATGGCTCGTTCGCTTCTCAAAGTACCCTTTGGTCCAGTTGATTGATCTGGATGCGGCGATGGGGCGAGGGGCTAATTCTGGCCTCGTTCACGAGATCGCAAAGCATTTACCCTGTCAGGTGGGAGGCGGTATTCGTTCGCTGGAAGCAGCCCAAAGCATGCTGGATGCGGGTGCACGGCGGGTGATTATCGGTTCCGCGTTGTTTGCCGATGGCAACCTGAACCCGGCATTCGCCAAAACTCTCGCCACGCAGCTCGCAGCCAGCCGACTCGTGTTCGCGTTGGACGCGATTGGCGGATTTGTGAGCACTCACGGCTGGCGGAAGATCACCGCCGTGACGCCGTTGGAGATGATCCAGGCACTAGAGCCCTGGTGCGACGCGTTCCTTTACACCCACGTAGACACAGAAGGCCTGCTCGGGGGATTTCCGCCGGACGTAATTCGTCCGCTTCGGGCCGCAACCTCGCGCCAGTTGATTGCAGCTGGAGGAATCCGGTCGCAAGGCGAAATCGATGCTCTGCACGTAATGGGCGTAGATGCGGTGGTGGGAATGGCGATCTATCGAGGCCTGATACATGCGTGATCTGCACGCATTTTATGTTTTGGCTGCCTACGAAGCCGACGCTGTGACCATGGTTCGTTGCAATGGCAGCACTACTGCAAAAGTTGTGCCTTTACCCACCGTGCTGGTCACGTTAATGCGACCCTGGTGATCTTCGACGATGCGGCGGGCCAGCGAGAGTCCGAGTCCGGTCCCTTCGCCTTTTGTCGTATAGAACGGGCGAAAGATGTTGGGCAGGTGGTCGGCGGAAATACCTCGGCCGTTGTCGGCGACTTCGATCACTGCATTCTGACCTTGCAGTTCGACCGTAACTCCGATTTTTCCGCTTTCGTCGATCGCCTGCAAAGAGTTAAGCAGAAGATTCAGGAGCACCCGATGGATCTGATCGCTATCGTGCTCGACTTCGGGCAGCGACGGATCTTTGCGCAACGTGATCTCAATGGATCTCGACAACCCCTGCTGGCGTCCTAGCATGACCGCGTGTTCTACGGTTGTGTTCAGATCGCTCTTGCGGACCATGGGTGGATGCGGGCGGGCGGTCTGCAGCAGATCGGAAACGATGCGATTGATGCGCGTGATCTCCTGGCGCACATCTTTCACAACGGCACGCGCGGGACTGGTAGTCGGCAAGTCGCGGCCGATGATTTCGATCACACCGGCAATCCCTGCCAGGGGATTTCGTATTTCATGCGCCAGGCCAGTCGCCATTTCGCCTAAGGTTGCCATGTGCTCCGCGCGGGACATCTGGGTACGATGCAGCCGTTCAATCTCGGTGCGGCTCTCGCGCAGTTGCTCGACCATGTGGTTGAAGTTGCGGCCGAGGTCTCCGATTTCGTCATTACGATGCGCAAAACTGACAGAGACCTTCAAATCGCCGCTGCCCAATCGGGCAATCTGCTGCTGCAATTCGACCATTGGGCGCTGCACCGTGTAGGTGAGGACAACCAGCAGGGCGCCACAGATTGCGACCGCCCCGGCACCTGCGACCAACAGCACGAGGTGGCGTTCGGGATCACGCCATGAAATCGTGGCGAGCAAAAACAGCAGCATCCCGCCCAGCAGGACGCATGCGACTGGCACCAAGGCTTTGATTTCCCAATTGATACGGAACCACGGTAGATCGAGATCCTGGTTTTGGCGAGCGCCAACCTGCGCCACTGGACCGGGAGCCCTAACATTCTCGTCGGCGTCGTTCCATCCCGTGCTATAGAAGCTCTTACGTTGCGCCGGGAGTGGGACTCGTTCAGGCGAATTAGCCTGCGGGGATAAGTTCGTCATTTGGTTCGCAATCTCAGGCATATGCATGGAGCCCAGGTAGTAGGTATGTCACTCCGAAAAACGTAAACATCACGACGACAAATCCGAGGATGGCGAAGTAAGCCGCACGGCGTCCGCGCCATCCGCGCGTAATGCGCATGTGCAGGTAACCTGCGTAGACCAGCCAGGTAATCGCCGCCCACGTTTCCTTGGGATCCCAGTTCCAATAGGATCCCCATGCACGGTTGGCCCAGAAGGCGCCGGCGGCGATCATAAGAGTGAGAAGAGGAAAGGCTATGCAAATCGTCTTGTAGGTAATGCGGTCGAGGTTGTCGGACGACGGCAGCAGGCGCTCGAGATCTTCGCGGCGCCACAGGAGCAACAGATAAAGCAAGTTGGCAAAGATGCCGCTGACCAAAGCCGAGAGGATGAACGGGCTCGCCGCCAGGCTGGTCGGGTATAAGCCCTCAGCGTCAAGCGATGAATAACGACCATCCCGCGTGCGCAGCAGGAAAAATATGAGTGCGAGAGTCTGCAGAAGAATGCTGATGAACACCGCGCGATTCGCTATCGACAAGAAAGCTTCGTCTTTCCGGAACGCGGACACTAAATAAAGCACCAGGGGCGCGACCACCGCGGCGAAAACCAGCAGCATAAGCCAGCCAAGATCTGGGATCGTAACGAAGAGACGAACGCCGCGGGAGATAAAAACTTCCTGTTTGTTTTCGACATCCCAGGCCACAACGTTGAATCCGCCCCAGCCCTCGAAGCGGGTAAGGACCGCGGTGTAGATGCCAGCCGTGAAGATGCTGGTCACAGCCAGGAAGCTCTCCGTCTTCATCTTGTCCTGGATCAGGAACATCATGGCGAGCGCAAAGCTCAAAGCGCAGGCGGCATAGGCCAGCATGGCAAGGCTTACGTGTACGTGCAGCCAAGTGGATTGCAGAGCAGGAACCAGTGGACGGACTTCACTGCGCAATAACTGCATCAGCACGACACCGACGATAGCGACCGGCATGGTAACGGTACCAATCACTTTTACCCCGTAGCGTTTCTCCGCGATCAGCGTAAGAGCGGCAAGAGTCCATACGAAGCTCAACAGCATCTCGTAGAGGCTGGCAAACGGTGGATGGCCGGCCTCGTACCAGCGGTGCGCCACCGCTGCCGTATTCACGATGAGGCCGGCCCAAGTGGCCAGAGACGCAAACTTGATATAAGAATCCGTTCCGGTTACGCCGAAACCGAGGTAGAGTGCTCCCGCACCGGCATAAAACACCAGGGCGGCATAGAGCAGGTTGCCTTCATTGATGACGTTCCCGCTCTTCACCACGTTCAAAAAAGCCATGAACAGCAAGAACGCGATGCTGAGGCCCACCATGACGACGAGGGTCATTCCAGTCGCGGGATGCTGCTCTACTTTTGCGCGTGACATGTATCGCTTCCTTTCTGCTGATTCGCGCCCAACTCACCTTGCGGCGATCGATGTCGCCTGCGCTTCAGCCGCAGGGACGGACACCGGCTTCAATTCTTTCTTTAGCTCTTCCACTAAGACTTTGAACTTTTCTTCGAAAGCATCGCGATTGCGATTAGCGGAACCGCCAATCCAAAGCACAAGAGTCCCATCTCCGTTTTGTACTGGGACTACCCAGAGGCGCATATGAACGACGTAGAAGACGAAGGTCAGGCCGACGGCCATCAGGACCACACCGGCCCAAACTGCCCACTGGCCGGGTTCGTGCGAGACTTCCAGTCCGGTGAAAACTCCGGTCTTGAGATCTTTGGGCTCGAAAGTGTAAGGAGAAGACGCGTTCTCGGCGATGCCTGAGATTTCCGGCAACCAGTAATTAATCACAGTATTCGATTTTTGCGAGGTCACTATCATGTGCACGGCGGGATTCGGCGACGTCGTTGCTGCGGGCGTAAACCTGTCCATCCTGCACGACGAAATCTGGGATGAACTCGACGACTTGTACTTTGGTCTCGGGATCGAGTGCCACTGCCTCATTCATGGCGAGCGAAATCTGTTGCGAGGCGCCGCCTTTTACCGGGGTAACGTTGAGAATCAACTGATCGAGCTTTCCGGTACGTCCGTAGCTGGCCTGGTAGAAACGGACTCCGTGATAAACCAGGGGATCGTTAACCACGATCTCCTTACGCGAAATTTCCTGACCGTTAGCCACGACCGCCAGTTTCGACCAATATTTCTTCGGCGTGCCGTCCGTGTAGGTTTCTTCGCCGGCGGCGTCGCACCGGATGGAGAACGGCAGAGTGCGGGTTACCCCGGTCTTCATCTCGATCTGATTGGCGGCTTTGCCCGGCGTCAGCATCAGGAATCCTCGCCAGCCCACCAGGGCGTCGATGATTCCACCCAGGAAAATCAGCAGTAGGCTGGCGTGCACGATGTACACCGCCATTTCGGAGATTCGGTTTCGTTCGGAAAATAAAGAGAAGCTGTCTGTACGGACAATGCGCTCCGACCGGAAGCCGTGTTTACGAAGAATTCGCTCGGCGGCGCCCAGTCCTTGTTCTTCATCGCGGATCGAAATGCCGGCTTGCAGGGGAAGAGCTCTGCGGAAATTTTGGTCCGGACTCTTGTAAGGACGCGCGAAAAAACGCCAGGCGTTGGGAAAGCGCTCCACTGACGCCGCAATGATGCAGAGGCTGACAAGGATCATCAGGGCGATGAACCAGCGTGCGTGGAAGACATCCGTCAGGCCAACGGCGTCAAGCAAGCGCAGCATGGCGGGCGAATAGGCACGTGCCATGTCATCGGGATCGGTCATCGGCCGTTGCAGGATGACAGTACCTGCCGCCGAAAAGATGACTACCAGGATGATCAGAACGACGCCGGTCTTAATGGAGCTCAGCGTCTGCCATGCGTTGCGGACGGCGGAGCGAAGTGACAGGGCCATATCTTCCTCTCTCTGCAGCAATGCACGTTCTGCGCCAATTTGCCTCGTAACCTGCAACTCGCTGTAACGTAACGAATTTCGCCTTTTAGCCTCGAATTTCTGGCCACCTTGGTTGAGGCATAACACTCATCAGTGAAGTGACGGGTTTGGCATTTCACGCAGCCCTTAAGTTTGTGATTCAAATCACAAAACTCGCTAGGGCCGTGCGTTATTTCCACCAGTGCGAGTGCGGCAGAAAGCCCATTCGGACATGGCCTACCAAGTGTGGAAAACTTCAACATGTTCGAGAGACGAGCTGAAGTGCATGTGTTGCAGATAGTTACAAGCCTCCACAGCTGGCGGTGAGATTCGAGCCAAATTAGGACACGGTCGTGCAAAAGCCTAAGTGGCATGGTCCCAGAGGTCACAAATCGCAGCGCTTCGATCCACTGGCCGAGTTTGCGCAGAATTCTCCCCCAAACTGCATCGGCGCTGTTCGTACTCGCGATCACGGCCCTGCCCGCTGCGGCGAAGACCCACCCAGTTCCGCTAGACAAGAATGTGGACGCTGCGAAGTGCCTGGAGTGCCACGAAGAGAAGGCCAAGGGGAAAGCGGTGCACTCGGCGATCGCGACCGGCTGCCTGAGTTGCCATGAAGTCCGCGTCACGAAAGATGTCACACGCGTCAAGTTGACGACCACGACAACGCAGGCGCTCTGCCTTTCGTGTCACGACGAGAAGAAGTTCGACCCGGCAAAGACCATGCATCCGCCGGCGGTGCGGGATTGCGTGAAGTGCCACGATCCGCATCGGTCCGACAATCCCAACCAGTTACTGAACTCGACTTCGGGCGCAACTCGAGACGAAAATCTCTGCCTCGCCTGCCACAAGGTTGGCATCGACGTTCCGAAAGAGGGCAGTCGCCACGCGGCGCTCGATATGGGATGCGACACCTGCCACGTGACGCACAAGAACGGTGAAAAGGGAAAAATCGAATTCGCGGCGCACCTGAAAAAGAATGTTCCCGCGCTGTGCATCGACTGCCATGACGTGAAAGATGCGGCGCTACAGAAGACGCACCAGGACCAGCCGTTCGGAACCGCCAACTGCCTGCAATGTCACAATCCGCACCAATCGGCCAAGCCGAAGTTGATGCAGACGTTTCTGCACGCCCCATTCGAAGGCAAGATGTGCGACAGCTGCCATCAGCCGGCAAAGGATGGAAAAATCGTTCTGGCCAATGCTGACAGCCGCGCGCTATGCGTGACGTGTCACGAGGAGCAGGCAAAGAAGATTGAGTCGGCGAAGGTCCAGCATCCGGGCGCGGCCGGCGAGTGCATCTCGTGCCACAACCCGCACGGCGGCAAGTCACCGGGATTTATTCAGCCCGACCCAGTGAATGCCTGCCTGACCTGCCACAGCGACCAATCAGAGCAGATGAAGAAGGCGCACTTGCACCAGCCGGCGGCCGTGCAAGGCTGTGCGACCTGTCACGAGCCGCATGGCGGCGAGAATGAGCACCTGCTGCGGGCTGCAAGTCCTAACAAGCTGTGTCTCGAGTGCCACGGTCCCGAGGCGAATCCGCAGAAACTCGAGAGCGAGCACCTGGTCACGATTTTCAACGGCTCGGTGAAGCTGCCCGAAGATTATTTCCGCAAAGTCACCGCTCTCCCGCTCAAGTACGGACGCGGACACCCGACCGATCGGCACCCGGTCACGGATGTGATGGATCCATCGGATGTGAACAAGATTCTGAAGCCGATTAACTGCTTGTCCTGTCATCAGCCGCATTCTTCGGCGCAGGCGAGCCTGCTGATCAAGGATCAGTCAAACAACATGGCGTTTTGCATGACGTGCCATACGGGATTTACGAAGTAGGTGGAGAGAACGATGTCGAGCGTGCTGCAAAAGGCGATGAAATTGGCGGCGGTAGCCGTTGTGTTATTGACTTTTGCCGATCCCGCGGCACTCTATGCCAGCGGAAAGAAGAAGAAGCAGGAAGCGCCGAAGCAGCCCAACATCCTCGACGTGCTCGATTACTCGAAAATTGTTTGGCCGAACCCCCCAGCCGTTACTCGGATCAAGTATCTGAATTACTTCTGCTGCGACAAATTCGAAGCAGCTCCCGCGAACAAAAAGAGTTCGTGGATGGACCGGATGGCCGGCGGAGAAACCCTGAAGCAGAAACAAGCCGAGAAGCCATTATTTGCACTGTGGACGCCTTACGGGCTGGCGGAAGACTCGAAGGGAAACATTTACGTGGCAGATGGCAAGGTCGGGGCGGTGTTCGTTTTCAACACCGAAACCAAAGACCTGCAGATGATCAAACACGGATACCAGGCGAGGTTTGGCGACATCATTGGCCTGGCCATTGACGATTCCGACCGTTTGTTCGTCTCCGATACCAAGCTGCATCGCGTTGTGGTCTTCGACAAGAACCACAAAGTGGAGGGAACGATCGGTCAGGGCTTGGTCGATCCCGGCGGCATGGTGGTCGATAACGAAAACCGGTTCCTGTATGTGGCGGACGCCGCGCAGGACTTGGTACTGGTTTATGACGCCGACAAGCTGACCTTCATCCGCAAGATCGGAACTCCGGGCAGGAACCACACGCTTACAGATCCTGGCGAGTTCTCTGTCCCAACCAATGTCGCGCTCGATGCGGACAACAATCTTTACGTGTCGGATACCTACAACAACCGGATCGAGGTTTTCGACGCCGACGGAAACTTCATCCGTCAGTTCGGCAAAGCCGGAGACCGTCCGGGAAAATTCACCCGGCCGAAGGGAATTGCGATCGATGTGGATGGGCACGTGTGGGTTGCCGACGCGGTGCAGGACCGCGTGCAGTGCTTCACTCCGGAAGGCGATCTGCTGATCTGGATGGGGGGCCACGGTACTTTGCCGGGGCAATTCCGCACTTTGGCGGGACTGTACATCGACAAGAACAACAGGATTTTCACCTCCGAGCAATACCCGGGGAGGGTGCAGATGTTCCGCTACATCACGGACGACGAAGCCAGAGCGGAACTGGCTCGGCGCAAGGAAGCCGAGAAGGGGAAGTCAAATGGGGCGAAGCCGACGAGTAACGAAGCGGCTACGAGTTCTGCTGCCGGTAAGGCGCAATAGAGTTTGGACGTCCGCGGACGGCCAAAAGGAGTCTGGACTCATATACGGGCTCCACATTGATAGCAGTAGCGGTAGATGTGACAGCTGTTACACACAGGAGGTTTATAAACCTTTATGAGAAAGATGATGTTGCTGGTACTCGTAGTTCTGTTCGCAGTAGGACTGGCAGCAGCGCAGACCTACAGCGGAAACAGTGTGGGTGGGCTCACGGGAATGGACGTGCTTGGTGCCCACAACAATGGCGGCCGCGGATGCGCGGGTTGCCATGCTCCACACAGCGGCGCGGCGGGCGGCGGCGGCAACGCAGCCACCAACGCAGCGGCTTTCAACGACCCACTCTCCGGCAGCAACGCGCTGTTCGGACAAGACGTAACTCCTCTCTATGGCGTATCGCTCACGTTCGGCGGCGGATATGTTGAAGCCCTGCCGGCCGAGGCTGCCGCCTATTCCACCAATGAAGAAGAGCTGCGCGGAATCATGTACTGTCTCGCCTGCCATGACGGCCAGATCGCAAAGGGCCAGATGATGCAGGGAACGTCATGGGAGCAATCGCGCGGTATCCTTCCCGCCGGCGTTTACGGCACACGGGGAATTCCCACGCTGCTCGGAAACGACAACAACAACGGCAACACTTCCGGCTACGGCAACGATCACCCGGTGGGCACGCAGGCTACCCTGGGCAGACTCCGCCTGGTGACCACTAATGCGACGACCAGTCCGCTGACCGTCGTGGTAGCAAACGGATCGATCAGCAGCATCACTCCGACTGCCGGCACGACCTATGCGGCGTTTGCCGCTAACTACGGTTACCCGGCCATCGCCGGCAGCCCGTGGTCGTGGGGCGTGGTTCTGCCTGATGGCGATACCAATCCAGCGGATGCGTTCATCACCTGCACCACCTGTCACAACCAGCACGTGATGTACATCTATCAACCGCCGCGAGGCAAGCAGGCCGCGACCGCCATCGTGAACAACAACAACGCGAATGGCTATCCGACCTACTTCTTCATCAACGCTCCTTATAACCCGGGCACCGGCAATACCAATCCGACGCTCGCTGCTTCGACCACCCAGTTCTGCCGTCAGTGCCATTTTGCCGAGGCGAACGAGGCGTTCGGAGTCAACAACGTTGCAACGCAGTTCTAACTCGCTTGTACCGGGGGAGGGCAATCTCCTCCCCCGATCTTCGAGTTTCGAGCGGAGGAAGAAAATGAAAGACGGATTCAAACACCGGATCATCACCAGCGCTGCACTGCTAGCACTGGCTGCGTCCTGTGCCGCGCAGGTGGTTGCTTCCCACGCTCCAAGCGTCGCTACAGCGCCAGTTCAGGCCGCTCCTCCGGCGGCAATTGGAGGGAATCCGGTGGCGCGGGTGAATGGCGCCGTACTGACCGATCGCGACCTGGCACGCGAGATTCAGGCGATTTTTCCTTACGCGCAAACCCACAATGGCGTTCCGAAGAGTATGGAACCGGAAGTTCGCAAGGGCGCGCTCGACATGATTATCTTCGAAGAACTGGTTTACCAGGAAGCGCTGCGGCGCAAGATGACGGTGTCGCCGGAACGGATGAAGAAGGCGGAGCGCGAGTTTCGCAAACAGTTCGCCAGCGAGCAGGAATTCATTCAAGTTCTGCAGATTGAAGTGCATGGGTCCCCCCAATTGATGCGCGAGAAGATCCGCCGCTCACTCCTCATTGAAGATTTGCTGAAGAGCGACGTGGCCCAGAAGGCGAAAGTTTCGTTGGCCGAAGCGCGAGTGTATTACACCGCCAATCAGAAGAAATTCCAGCATCCGGAGATGTTCAGCATTCAGACGATTTCGATTATTCCTCCCGCCAATGCCAATCCGGAGATTCAGAAGGAAGCGCGCAAGCATGCTGACGACGCGGCCAGGCTGGCGAAGACGACGAAAACTTATCAGGAGTTCGGGATGCTGGCCGAAAAAGTTTCCGATGACGACTGGCACGTCAAAATGGGCGACCGAAAGGCGATAGAAGGTGACAAGCTCCCGCCTCCGGTTGTGAAAGCCGCACGGGCGATGAAACCGGGACAGGTGAGCGATCTGATCCAGTTGGGAACGGCCTATACGCTTTTTCGTCTGAATGCGCACACGCCGGCCGGGACTACGCCGTTCGCGGAAGTGAAGGCAAAGCTCATGACGGATCTGCAGAAGCAGAAGAATGAGCAACTCCGTAAAGAACTGAGCAAGAGACTGAAGAAGACAGCCAAGATCGAGGTACTGTGAATTGGAAGACCAATGCGTCGCATGAGTTCGTCCCACGAGGTTGGGTCCGCCACTCGTGGTGGGTGCTGGCGGGAATCCTTTTGATGGCGCTTCCCGCGGCTGCTCAGTTGGAAGTGGGCGACAACTGGAGCATGAACCTAAGTGGCGATATCGGTTACAACTACCATGGGAATATCAGCGACGGGCTCTCCGGCCACAGCATGGGTTTCGCGGGCGACGCCAATCTTACCGGCAGCTACTACAATCCCAATTTCTTGAACTTCAATGTGCAGCCTTACTACGACCGCACTCAATCGAACTCCGTATTCGGGAGCTTTGACCAACACCTCGGGCGTGAATTCCAATATGAATCTGTTCAGCGGCAGCCACTTTCCGGGATCGTTCAGCTACAGCAAGGGAAACAACAGCGTGGGCGAGTTCGGAATACCCGGCTCGCAGATTGGGCTGGCATCGCGCGGGAATTATCAGGGTCTCGCGCTGACGTGGAGCGAACTGCTGCCCAATATGCCGACGCTTACCGCAACCTACGCCATCAATGACGGGAGTTCCTCAATTTTTGGGGCGCCGGGAGAAAGCAAGCAGAACAACAAAGTTCTGACCCTGATGTCCACGTACAGCCTGGGTGGCTTCCGCTTATCCGGTGGTTATACGCACAGGAACGTGCATTCCAACTTCACCGAGTTATTGGATGGATTCACGCTGCCCGTCAATACAGATGCGGCGAACGACAGCTATCAGTTCAGCGGGATGCACTCATTTCCCATGCAAGGTTCCTACAGCTTTTCGTGGAATCGCTCGAACTATGGCTACGACTACCACAACGCGAACAGGTCAACCAGTTCCGGAACTTCGGACACTTTGAATGGAGTTCTAGTATTCCGGCCGGCGCGGAAGCTGAGCGTTTCTCTGAATAGCAGCTTCAATAATAGCCTGCTGGGTAACATTCCGGAGACCGTGCTCAGTACGGGACAAGTCATCCGCAACCTGAGCCTCGGCTCATTCCGTTCGTGGATGATGGGAGCAAGCGCCAGTTATCAAGTGATTTCGAATCTGGATCTGCAGGCCGTGGTGAATCACGACCGGCAGTCTTTTCTCGGCAGAACGTATGAGGCGACGCAATTCGGAGGCAGCGCGAACTACAACCTGCAGCACCGGCTGCTGGGATCGCTTTCCTTCTCGGTGGGAGCATTCGATACAGCTACCCAGGAAGGAAATAGCGCGTTGGGCTTCGTAGGAAATCTGAACTTCGCCCGCAAGATTGCCGGATGGGAGATCGACGCCAATGCGAGTTACTCGCAGAATGTCCAGACTATGATCCTGCTGTACACGACATCGTCCGTTGGCTATGTCGGGAACGTCCGACGAAGGCTGGGCAACCGGATGTTTTGGATGGCCGGGTTCGGCGGTTCTCACAGTGCGCTCACGGCACAAGAGGGATCGTCGAGCAGTTCACAGCGGTGGTCGAGCACTTTCACTTATCACTCGTATAGCCTGAACGGGTTCTATTCGAAGTCGGACGGAGCGGCTGCATTCACGACGACGGGGCTGGTCCCGGTTCCGATCGGATTGCCTCCGTCTTTGTTTGCCCCGGGATCGATTATCGAGTATGGGTCGAAAGCGTGGGGAGTGAATGCGAGCACGGTCATCAAGCGCCGGCTCACGGTGAGCGGCGGATATGCCGATAGTAACGGCAGCACGGTGGATCCGTTTCTGAGCACGCAAAGCAGCAATCAACTTTACAATGCGATTTTTCAGTACCGGTTGCGCAAGATTTTCGTCAACGGAGGGTATACGCGGCTTCACCAGAGTGTGGGCGTGGTGGGGACGGCTCCGGTGACAGTGACGACCTACTATATTGGGATTTCCAGATGGTTCAACTTCTTCTGATCTTCGGGAAGAGGACATTTCTGCGTTGGGCGATAGGGTACGCAGGAATCCTTCTCCTCCTTGTTGCGCCGGCGTTCGGCTCCAAGGCGCGCAAGGAGAAGGCCGAAGAACCGCCTCCGCCGGACCTGCTGCTCGAAGGCGGCCGCAAGCTGCACTGGGAGCGCAGTTTCAATTCCGAGAAGGAAACCGAGAAGAAGCCGGGGTTCTTCACCAAGCTGCTCGATGTTGTCATCGGCGAGCCCGAGCATCCACAACTCGTGCGTCCATACGGTATCGCTGTCGATTCGCGCGGACGGGCCATCGTTACCGACCCGGGTGCGAATGGAATTCACATCTTCGATCTCGAAGGGCACAAGTACAAATTCATCGAGCGCCGGGATAAAGACAAGGATGCAATGCGCTCGCCGCAGTGCATCGCAGTGGATGCCCAGGACAATTTCTACGTGACCGATTCGGAAGCGGGCAAGATTTTCGTCTTTGACAGCAATGGAAAGTTTCGGCGGACGATCGGTAGCCTAAAGGGTGGCGAGGGATTGTTCAAGCGCCCGACGGGGATTGCCGTTGATTCTGCGGCCGAACGCATCTACGTCACCGACACGCTGCGCGACAAAATTTTCATGCTCGATATGAACGGCAGTGTCCTGCAGACAATCGGCAAAAAGGGCAGCGGCGAACGGAGAGTTCCGTCTGCCCACCGAGGTTCTGGTTCGGGAACGAAACCTGTTTGTCGTCGATGCCATGAATTTCCGGGTCCAGTTTCTGGATCGCTCCGGCACTTTCGAGACTTCCATCGGGCAGATTGGGGATCATTCGGGATCGATGTTCCGTCCGAAGGGGATCGCCCTAGACTCTGAGGATCATCTTTACGTAGTCGATGGATTGTGGGGAGTGGTGCAGGTTTTCGACGAGCAGGGAAAACTGCTTTATTACTTCGGAACGCGGGGAACACAGAAGGGCGAGTTCCAGTTGCCCGCAGGACTGTTCATTGATCACGATGACCGGATCTTCGTGGTGGATTCGTTCAACCGGCGGGTGCAGGTCTATCGTTATTACGGGCTGCCCAAGCAAGCATCGGGAGTGCGGCCATGAAGCGGCTGGCGCTTATTTCATTCCTGCTGTTGGTGGGCACCGTCGCTCAGGGCGCAGGTCGTGACGGGGGGCGATGTTCTGGGATCGCACAATCTCTCCACCAGCGGGACAGGGCCGATGAAGGGCCAGGGTGATGCGTGCCTGTATTGCCACGCGCCCCATTCCGGGGTAGGGACGCCGAATTCCGCGCTTTGGAGCCAGACGCTGTCGATGCAAACTTACGCTGCCTACTCCAGCACGACTCTGAAGAATGCGCCACAGCAGCCGACCTTGGGTGGTTCCAGCAGCCTGTGTCTGAGTTGCCATGATGGCACGGTGGCCGTCGGCCAAACTCAGCCGTATGGAACCCTCACCATGATGGGCAGCATGAATCCTACGGATAAGTTCGGGTCTGGACTACAAGGCTCTCATCCGTTCAGCTTGAAACTCCCGATGGTGGATGCGCCCGATCTGCAGGTCACCTTGACCAGCACCCATACCACAGCCGATACCACTAACTCGGTGATGCTGATCAACCAAAACGTGGAGTGCACCAGTTGCCACTCGCCGCACGTGCAGGCGATCGATAAACTCTCGCAGAATTTCCTGGTGCGTGACAGTTCCAATGGGCAAATGTGCCTGGCTTGCCATTCCAGCGATCCGCGATCAGTGAACGGACAGACGAATTCGCTATCGCAGTGGACGGGGAGCATCCACGCTCAAGCCAGCAATAAGATTGCAAACGCGCCGGCGCTCGGAAGCTACGCCAACGTAGGGCAGAACGCATGCATCTCCTGTCACATGCCGCACAACTCGCTCGCCGGGCCGCAGTTGCTGAGAGGGCCCGTTCCCAGCGTCCCAAACACCGACTCGGCTACACAAAATTGCATGACCTGCCACAACGGCGGATCGAATATCTCTCCGGCGATTCCCAACGTTTATGCGGAATTCGCCAAGATCGCGCATCCGTTTCCGGCGGGAACGAACACGCACGATGCCGGCGAAACTGCAGTTCTAAACAATAATCGTCATGCTACCTGCGTGGACTGCCACAGCCCGCATGCATCGCAGCAGGTGACCTCTTTTACATCGCCCCTGCCGCCGGCAGTTCGCGCATCGCAAAATGGGATCGAAGGAGTCAGTGGCACGGACGGGACGACCGTGCTGAACCCATCTGTGAACCAGTACGAGAATTGTTTGCGCTGTCACGGGACGAGCAGCGGAAAACAGTCTTTAGCTGTGTTTGGGTATCTGCCTATGTGGGCGGTGTCGGGAGCGGACCCGCTGAACATCATCCCGCAGTTGATGCAGACTTCAAGCTCAAGCCATCCGGTGATGCATGATCGCAGCAGCGCTTTGCCGCAGCCCAGCCTGCGAACGTACATGCTGAACCTGGACGGCAGAACGCAGGGACGGCCGATGGGCGTGCGGATACTTTGCACCGATTGCCACAACAGCGACGATAATCGCGAGTTCGGTGGAACCGGGCCGAACGGGCCGCATGGTTCGCAGTATCTGCATCTGCTGGAACGCCGCTACGAGTTCAGCCAGGTCGCGCCCCTGCCTTCAGGGGGTCCCGGAACTCCGATCCAGAACCTGTTTCCGACGCCGATTCTTGATCCCGCGGCGAATGGGCCTTATTCGCTGTGCGCCAAGTGCCACGATTTGGCCCTGCTCGTGTCCAACACGAGTTTCAGCGAGCACGCGCGCCACATCAACGATGGATTTTCTTGCTCGACATGCCACAACGCGCACGGCATGGGATCCAACTCCGCCAGCATCTCCGGCGAGCGCATGGTGAACTTCGACATTAATGTAGTGGCACCGAACGGCACTAGTCCGATCTCATACAGCCGGGCCGCGAACTCCTGCAGCCTGACTTGCCATGGCCATGCGCATACGGCGGTCGGGGCGGCGGGGGCTGCTTTGAACGCCGTTCGAGCCCAGAAGCGATAAGCAGCTTTGGCTTGTGATTTCTTCCTGGGGAAACTCTTTGCAGGCATCGAGTACAGAACCCGAATGAGTTCTATATCCACGCCCGCGGTCGAAACCACCAGTAAGCGCCTCGCCCCCTTCTGGATCAGGCTCTCAAGAGCGGTGGCGCTGACGTTCGTTCTTGTCGCGGGTGCAGCTTACGAAGCTACGCACGTGAGTGCGATTCTCAACGCAAATGTGTGGACGCATTTGCGCAGTGGCCTATGGATGCTGCAGAGTCATTCTGTTCCTCACAGCGGCTTGTTCTCGCAATACGTAAGTTTGCCATGGGTGGATTCGAGTTGGGTCTCGGACGTCGTGCTCGCGAGTGCCTACAAGCTCTTCGGACTGCGTGCGCTTCCGTTAATGCTCATGCTCGTCAAAGTGGGATTGGCGGTTTTGACTTTCCTGTTGGCGAGGGTCGGGCAAGGCCTAGTTTCTGGAGTGCACTGTGTTTCAGCGCGGTGGCGCAGTACGTCATCCCACTATCGCAATCACTTCCCTATGACCTGTCCATCGTTTTCTTCGGGGCGGTTCTGCTTCTCTTGAAACAGAGTCGCCGGGCGGGAACAGTGCGGAGTCTCTACTGGCTGCCCGCTCTTTTTGCTGTGTGGGCAAATGTGCACGCTCTGTTTATGGCTGGATTAGGCCTGCTCGCGTTGTATTTCGTCTCAATGTGGCTCGAAGCACTGTTAGCCAAACCAGCAGAGGGATGGCTTGAGAGTCAGACCCGAGGTCCGGCTCTGAAGCCCGTTCTCGTGGTTCTCGGAAGCTGTCTTCTTGTGACCTGCCTGAATCCGTACGGCTATCATCTCTTCTCTGCAGCGTATCGATCACTCTACAGCGAAGCTGCATTTCAATATTTCGCCGAGATGCGTGCCATGAGCTTCCGGCACACACAACATTATGCGCTGATGCTGCTGGTGATGGCGGCATTCCTTGCGCTAGGCCGCAGACGGTCTCTGAGGATCTTCGAACTGCTCGTACTCATTGCCGGGATTCTGGTCGCGTTCCGTATCCAGCGGGAGAGTTGGATGGCGGTTCTGCCGGCGATTGCAGTTCTATCCGGCGGATTCGAAGTTACCTCACGCAAAATCGAAGCAGACATCAAAGTGCGATGGGAGAGGCCACTCGTAGCCGGGCTGGTTTGCGCGATCCTTGCGATTGCCGCCTTCCGACTGCCACATTCGGAGGGACTCATGTCCGTCGTTAATCAGAATTTCCCCACGAGAGCCTGCGAGTTCATCCGCGACAATCATTTATCGCCGCCGATTTTCAATGAGTATTCCTGGGGCAGTTTTTTGACCTGGTATCTTCCGGAATATCCCGTAGCCATCGACAGCCGGATTGAACTGTACGGTGACGAGATCACCGAGAGCTACTTCAAAGTGATCGCCGGGGGCGTGCGTCTCGATTCCAATTCCAGCTTGGCACAGGCACAGACGTTGTTATTGCAGAAACAATCGGGAATGGTGACCGCGTTGACGACATTACCCCCACTCACTTCGCAATATCGGCTGGCCTACAGCGATGACGTTGCCGCCGTATTCGTGCGGCGATAGGAGAGGTCAGTTGCGGACGAGGACAGTAGCTACGTCGTCGCGATAGATCACACGGAAGCGGCGGCCCGTGGGAAGAAGCTTCGCGAGGGGGACTTTGTTTTTCAAGATCACGAGACCGGCTTCGTTGAGATATGGATCGGTTGCATAGGAGGGTTCGGCTCCCTCAGAAGCCAGGAACTGAGCATCGATGCTGTCACCGTAGAGATCGGTGCGGCCATCGATCGACACGGGATATTCGGGCATATAGAAAATCAGAAAGCCGCCCCAGTCGAAGCTGTTGTACAGAGGTCCGCCGACCGGGTGCTGGCGTAGATAGTTCACGGCGTCGACGGGGAACTCGGCACTGATGACACGATCCAGTCCCCGAGTATTGAAGTCGGTATTCCCCGCGACGAGCAGCAGCAACACGGCAGAGGCAAGTCCGATCACCCCAAACTCCGGCAGACGGAACGGTTTGTCACGTTGCTGCGCTGGTGCGGGAAAATCAGAGATTATGGCCGCCGCCGTGATGCATAGAAACCACGCGTCGCGGGTGGTGCGAAATGCGAAAATGCTGGCCACAACCAGCAAAGCCAATTTGAACGGATCTATGTTTTTTTGCTTCCCGACCGCAAAGAATGCGCCCGCCGCCAGCAACAATTCGACAAAATGACTAATGCCGCCGAAGCTGAGCGCCTGCAACTCGGTGATCATCGAGTAAATGACCTTCGAGGATGAATAGCCAAAAACCACTCGGTAGAGATGAAACGTATAAGGACCCAGGCAGGTTGCGGCCGCGCAGCAGGCCACCACGGCAAGGAGTTTGGTGACGGGCAGTGCCGGTGGAAGTAGAAAATCAGGATAGATGTGCCGCGAAATCGCCAGCCGCTGAAGAAGAGTTATCGCTGTTAACAGCCCCACGGCAAACAATCCGTAAATAAACTGCACGTGCAGGTTCGCCCATGCCAAGAAAACCAGCGGAAGCCAGTAAAGCAACTGGATCCGGCCCGTTCGGTTGGCGTCCAGCAGCAAGGTCAATGTGACGCAGAACATCAGCATCGAAAAGAACACCGGCCGGGGCATGATGTTAAACAGGAACGCGGAGTACACGACGATCGAGAAAATCCACGCGATCCAGAAGCGTCCAGAGAGCCGGCGGATCATCCAGAACAATGCCACGGCCACCACGATCGTGAGTGCGGTGCCGAACAGCCCGATGCCGACAAATCCCAGCCAGGCGTAAGCGCGGGAGAGCAGAACTTCATAGCCCCAGCTGTAGGCCATCCATGGCCGATCCGCGGCCGTTCGCGACAGAATGCCCGTGTGAGGAAAGGCATGGTGTTGCACGATCCAATCTCCGGCTGCGAGATGCCACCACATATCGAGATCAAGAACTGAGAGTTTGGTGATGAAGCACTCGGTTCCTACACCGACGACCAGCAATACCCACGCCGCCAGACGCACTGGGCGGAATTTCAGGATTCCCATCAGTTCCTGTTTCAGGGTCATGATATTGGGCGTGGCGCGACGCCGAGTGCATCGAGTCAGAAATGCAACCCGGTTGCCAGATGAGTAAGCCTCACGCCGCGGGTAAGACGATTGTCGTCAGTGTCTTTGGGCACCAAGCATGAGCCGACGTTCGTCTGCGCGCAGCGGTACATGAAAAATTCCACGCTCGTATGTGGCATATCACCCAAGGTAGGAACCACAGACCTCGGCGACTTCCGCCCAAAAGTCGCAAGTTACTGCGCTAGCTGGAGTTCTTCAATCCTCAGATTCTCTCGTTTGGTATAGCACTTGCCTTCTCAAGATCACGCCCAAGTCTGTGTAACCAGATGAGCCTAGATGTTGCAATTTGCGAGGCGAAAGCTGTCAATCCGAAGCCGGACTCTGCGCGCGCAAGAAGTGACAAGGAATTGTTGATTCTGGCCGCACTCGTCATCGCTCTCGCCCTGCAATTGGCGGGAGCCGTTCGCCAATGGTCGATTACTTCTGACGAGATCAACCATTTGCATGCGGGGTACCGCTATCTTACCTGCGGCGATTTCGGTTGGAACCCTGAGCACCCGCCGCTGCTAAAGATGATCGCTGCCCTCCCCTGATCGCGATGCCGATCAACGATCCCACTCCTAAAGCCTGCGGTATGGTAAACACCAAAATGATCGATTTCCATGTCGGTCACGATTTCATCTTCGCGAATCCCGAGCGAATGCTGATGGCCGGCCGGGCTGCCGCATCGATCTTTGTCTTCGGACTGCTATTCCTCATCTGGTTTACAGCACGAAAGATGTTCGGGCTGGCAACCGCGATTGTGGCGTCCACAGTGTTCGTATTTGAGCCGAACATGCTGGCGCACGGAGCGCTCGTGACCACAGATGTGGCGGCAAGCTTCGGATTCCTGGCCGCGGTCATCGGGCTTTATCGCTATTTTCAGTCTCGCCTTGGCTTTTACTTGATCTTAACCGGGCTGGCGACCGGTCTCGCCCTCGCGGTAAAACACTCCGGCATTCTGCTGGCCCCGGCCTTCGTTGCGATCGCCGTGTTGGAGCCGATCATGGTTTCGTCGGCCCAAGAAAGTCGTGTTCGGCAGGTCTGTGCAAATCTGGCCGCCATCATTGCTGTCGCACTGATTGCGGTTGGCGTGCTGTGGATGAGCTACGGTTTGCGCTATGCAGGACGCCCGAACGGCGCAAGGACATGGGCCAACGAAAGAGTGCCAGAATCAAAATCTCTGATTGCGACCCGCATCATCCCTGCTCTGGAAAGCCGGCACCTGTTACCCGAGGCATACCTGAAGGGCTTCCAGGACATCCTGGTCGATCCCGAGGTGATTCCGCGACCGGTGTTTCTCCTGGGATGGCTCTATCGCGGTGGCCGGTGGTACTACTTTCCTGTTGCCGCCCTGATCAAGTTTTCCGCAATCGTCTTGATCTTCGGGCTGGCGTCCTGCTTTGCCTGGGGATTCTGGAAAGAGCACCGTCGGGAATTTCTCTTTCTTGTGCTTCCTGCCGCGCTGTTCTTTGCGGCCAGTTGTACGTCTGACATGAACATGGGCATCCGGCATGTACTGCCTGTGCTGCCATTTTTGATCCTGTTTGGCGCAGCGGGGACCTGGGCTCTTCTCTCGAGGTACAGAAGCGGACTGATCGTCTCTGCTGTTCTGCTGCTTCTGCACTGTGTCAGCTCCCTGCATGCCTTTCCGAACTACCTTGCCTACAGCAACGAATTCTGGGGAGGTCCCGCGAATACCTACAAATATCTTGCCGACTCAAACGTCGATTGGGGTCAGTCGATGAAGGAGTTGAAAGCTTATCTCGACCGCAAGCCGCCCAAAGCATGCTGGGTTATCCACGCCTACAATGACATGGATTCCGACTACGGCATTCCCTGCGGCGAAACGTCAGAGTTCAAGATGCAGGAGCCTCCGCAGCACTTCACTGGGACCTTAATCGTGACCGCCAGTGCGCTTAGCGGAGTGCTCAGCTACACCGGCGGGGCGCGAACTGCTGCCATGCTCCGCAACCTGAAGCCGTCAGCCAAGCTGGGCGGCAGCGCTCTGTTCGTTTACGAAGGAGATTTCGATCTCAGCAATTGCCTGGCTAGCTTCCACGCACTGCAGTCCACGAATCTATTTCCCTACGACAAGGTTCAGGCGATGCGTGAAGCAGAGCAGGCCATTGGCTTTGACTGCCCGCAATCACATTGCACATTTCGTGATGTGCCTGGGCTCTGAGGAACTGGGGGACCATGCTCGCGCCGAACGGGAATGCAACACAACCCTGCGACTGCTCCGCGAGGATTCGAACGTGTTGGCTGATCGGCCCGGGATTGAGAGTTACATGAAAGAACAGGGAATGCGGATCTCCGGGGCTCAATAGTCGCTACCGACGCCCCGCGAATCTATTGCCGCCGGATCTACATCACCGGCTTACTGGTCTTCGTGCCGGGTGCGATGTTCAGGTGCTGTTTGGCCTGAGCAATCATGTGTTCGACTTGAGGACGCTTGGGATCCTCAGGATTGGCACTTAGAAAAGCTTGCCAAGCATCAATCGCCGCTTTGGGGTCCGACTTGCCGTGCCATTCGAACATGCCCAGATTGAAAAGAAGCTTGGGGTTCTTGGGATCCTGCTTCAGGGCGCCGTTTAAGGTCGCAATGGCTTGGTCAACGTCTCCCATGGAGTACTGGACGAACGCCAGTTCGTTTAGCGCCTCTGGAGCAGGCTTGACCTCCACGGATTGTTGCAGGTACTGCTGCGCGCTCTGAAACTGGTGCGCGGCGAGATATGTGCTTCCGATCTTGACCAGAAGCTCCGGGTTTTTGGGATCTTTCTGCAACTGTTCCAGTAAGGGAGCGACCTGCTTGTCAGCCATCCGCTTCAAGTCCTGGGCGCTTGGCATGCCGCCGCCTACGCCTGCCGCCGCGGTGGAAGGTGGGGCTACCATCGCAGCCGGAGCGCCGGAACTTGCCACTACCGGCGCATGCATCAGGTATCCAACTGCCAGCCCCAGCATCAGGCAGATTCCAGCCATGGTGTAGCTTTGAGCGTTGCTCCAAAACTTGGCCTGAGGGCGGTCCGTTTCCATAGATCTCCTGTAGCTCCAAGACATAAAGATGCAGCTGAAGTGCCAAAACTCCGATCTAAGGAGACGGTGCAAGGTCGGGTGTTTTCAAAGGTTTGCAAGTACATTAAGGAACGCTCCTGCGCGATTTAGGTCCCAGGCTAGTCCCAAAACGCGCGGCGCAGGGTGATTTCACCCAAGGCTGCGACGGGATCTGGGAGGCTCTTGTTCGGCCGATAAAGCTGGAACCTGACTTGTGGCAGACCGCACAGGAAGCTGTGATTCAAATCACACCCCTTCTGCGGGACCTCGCCGAGAATGCCTACAGGGTTCTGAAAACCAATTTCAATTTGGAGATGCATCATGGCTGAAAACGAAACCCCAAGCAGCGGACAATGGACCAGCACCCAGGCTTACGTGCTCTCAGTGATATGCCTGCTGGTGGGTGTCGCCGTGGGATATCTGGCGCGCGGGTCGGCATCGCCACAGACGGCAGCTGTCCAAGCGCAAGCCGCGACTCAGGCGGCGGGCATGGGGAGCGCCGCCCAGACTCCATCGCCGGAACAGATGCGACAGATGGCTGAAACGGAAGCAGCCCCTCTCCTGGCACAATTGAAAAGCGATCCCAACAACTCGGACTCGCTCTACAAGCTTGGGAATATTTACTACGACGCGCAGCAGTATGCGGACGCGGTGAACTATTATGAGCGCTGCCTGAAGATCAATCCAAAAGCTACGGACGTGCGGACGGATATGGCGACGGCCTACCACTTCATGGGCCAGACCGACCGGGCGCTGCAGGAATACGGCGAGGTTCTGAAAATCGACGGCGCGCATGCTAATGCGCTCTTCAACACCGGTATGGTGAAATGGCAGGACAAGCAGGACATGAGCGGCGCCATTGTCGCGTGGAAGCGATTGTTGGAGACCAATCCACAGTATCCGCAGCGCGACAAGGTACAGCAACTGATCGCACAGGCTGAGCAGCATCTCAGCATGCAGAAGACGGCGAACAGCGGTAAGACTACGGCGAACTAGGTCGACATGCATACCGAGACGGCAACTAGGGCGGGGAAGTCTGGCATGCCGCGCCGCCGCCTGCTGATCGTGGCAAGTGCAGTCATCGTTCCCTTGCTGGTCCTGGGACTGCTAGAGGCGGGGCTCAGATTGGCAGGAGTGGGATATGCGACGACCCTGCTGACTCCCTGCACCGTACAAGGAAGACCTGCTTCGTGCTACAACCTTTTTTTCGCAGCGCCGTTTTTTCCTGCCGGCTCAGTGCAAACTCCACGGCTTTATTCCATCCCCACCGAGAAACCTGGCGGAACCTATCGTATTTTTGTGCTGGGCGAGTCCGCCGCCATGGGAGATCCCGATCCGGCCTACGGATTCAGCCGCTACCTGGAAGTCATGCTGCGGGAACGGTTCCCCGCTCGAAAATTCGAGGTAGTAAATACGGGGAGCGTGGCCATCAATTCGCATGTTGTGCTGCCGATTGCGAAGGCTCTCGCCGGACAGCATCCCGATCTCTTCATCATCTACTCCGGCAACAATGAAGTGGTTGGTCCGTACGGCCCAGGCACAGTCCTGACATCGTCTGGGATGAGCATTCCCCTGGTCCGGAGCAGCATTTTTCTACGGTCGACGCGCATCGGCCAGCTGGTGACCAAACTAGGGACGCAGAAAAAGGCATGGCAGGGAATGGAGATGTTTCTGGACAAGCAGGTTCGAGCCAGCTCTCCCCTGTTGGCGCACGTGTATTCGAACTTCGAACGCAATCTGCGCGATACGATCGCCGTCGGACGCGCGGCGGGAGCACAGGTGATCATCGCCACGGCCGCCACGAACCTGGAAGATTGTGCGCCCTTCGCTTCTTTGCATCGGGAGAGGCTGAAAGAGGAAGAACTGCAGGAATGGTCTTCGCTCGTGGAGCGCGGCAGGGAACGCGAGACCGCTCAGTCGTACGGCGATGCGTTGGCTTTGTATACGGCCGCGGCCAAGATCGACGACGAATATGCGGAGCTCGAGTTCCGCATAGCACGTTGCCTGAAAGTTTTGGGAAGCACGAACTCGGCGAAGGAACACTTCCAGCGAGCTCGCGATCTCGACACGTTGCGCTTCCGCGCAGATGGTCGCATTAATGACATCAACCGATCGGCAGCCTCGGCATACCCGGGGGTCGGTCTCGTCGACACGGAGGCGATCCTGGCGGCGGCGAGTGCAGATGGAGTCATTGGCAGCGACCTGATCTACGAGCACGTGCATATGACTCCTGCGGGAAGCTATCTCCTGGCACACGCCATATTTCGCCAAATGTCGGAGAAGTTGGGGCCGGGGCAGTCGGTGAACCCTCCGTCGGAAACCGAGTGTGAGCGAATGCTGGCGCTGACCGGATACGACCGCTCCCGCATTTCCCAGGAGATTCTCCGCCGCATGCAGAAGCCGCCGTTTACGAACCAGATCAACCACGAGGATCAGGTATTGCGATTCCGCATGCAGGTGGAAAGCCTGAATGAGGAGCCGAACGACACCGCTTTGCAATATCAGTGGGCGATTGCCCGGGCACCGCAAGACCCCATGCTGCGCTACCGCTACGGACTGTTTCTGTTTGCCTACAATCGCGCCGCAGCGGCAGAGCAATTGGCCATGGCGCAGCCGTGGGATGGTTTCCCTGTGTTTATGCCCGATGGAACGCAGGTCCGCTAGCCGGCTCAATTTGCTAGAAGCCGCGGTACATCAACTGGGCGGCTCCGCCGCCTTGGCTCAGAGTGATCATCAGCAGCAACATCATCGCCAACAGGTACAGTGGAGGAAGCCAGAACCACTTCGAGCGCAAAAGGAAACCGCCCGGCGAATCGGCTGCAGGCGCCAGCTTGGGAGCGACGACTAGAACTATGGCGTAGCCAGCAGCTAACAATGCGACCAAAAGATACAAGCTCGCGCTAAGGTTGTGAGTGGCATAGGAGTTGGGCGAAGCCACAGCCGAGAACATGTGGTTTGCCTGCGCCACAGAATTCGCGCGGAAGAAGATCCAGCCGAGGCTGATAACAAGCATGGTCAGGAGCCACGATAGCAGGGTCAGCGGTCCGCTTGACGTTTGCCAGTTCAACTTGCGTTGCAGTTGCTGGAGTTGCCGGTGCAGCACCAGGAGCACGCCGTGGTAGCAGCCCCAGATCACAAACAGCATGCTGGCTTTATGCCAGAGGCCGAAAATCACCATGGCTAGGATCAGCGCGGCGTTGCGCCACCAGATTTCGCGGCGGATCATGGCGAGCGGGAGAAAGATGTAGTCGCGAATCCAGAATGAGAGCGACATATGCCATCGCGTCCAGAAAACAGATGGACTGATCGAGGCAAAAGGCCTCTGGAAATTTTCAGGTACCCTGATTCCCAACGCTTGGGCGGCTCCAATAGCAATGTGGGAATATCCGGCGAAGTCGAAGAACAGTTGCAATCCATAACCGAATGCGAGGCACCACACGTCGGGCCCGGTCCAGTTTGTGGCACGGTCGAATCCGCTAATGATGCTGTCGCCGGCGAGAATGCCCTGTCCCAGCAGTCTCGCCAATTGCATCATGAAGGCTCCGATGGCGATGCGGCGGAGGCCCTCGCCAATGTGGTCCCACGATGTGGTTTGCTCAGTGCGGAATTGCGGCAGCATGTCAGGCATGCGGCATACTGGCCCGGAGATGGTGACCGGGAAAAACGCCATGTACAGGGCGAACTCGGGCAGTGTGGGATCGAGTTCCTCGCCACGGTAAAGATCGAAAAGATAGCTCAGAGCCTGGAATGTCCAGAACGAGATTCCTAACGGCAGGGCAAGATGAGAGAGGCTCTGGAGTGAGGAGAATGGAAGGCGGACTGAGACCTCGGGGATGTACTTGAATGCGGCGAGCAGCAACAAATTGAAAACGATCCCGACCCAAAGGCGCGATGGAGTGCGATTACGGCGCAACCATTGTCCGAGAAAAAAATTGATGACCACGGAAAAGAGCAGAACGGCAATGAACCATCCGCTCCAGGTGAGATAAAGAGCATAACTCGCGAGGAGGAGAAGCGATTGCCGCACTCTCGGCGCAGCAAACTTGGCAAGCACGGCCACGCAGATGAGGAATACGACCAGGTAGGCAGCGCTTTGGAACAACAGTCCCCCCTCGAGTGACCGACAAGCATAACGGCCCCGAGAACTCGAAACAAGCCACTGGGGCACGAGGGAACACAGGGATAATCGCCGATGCTGGAATTTGCCAATCTTGTCGCAGCGCTCGAGGCTGCTCCGGAAAATACGGAGTTCGTGACATTCTGGGTCGATGAGGACGAGCGCGAGACGGTGACCTTCGGGGAGTTCCGGCGCCGGTCGAGCATTCTGGCGGCTGGTTTGCGAGACCAAGGCGTGAGCCCGGGCGACCGCGTGGTAATTATCATGCCGCAGGGGATTGCGGCGATCACGGTATTCGCAGCGGCCATGATGCTGGGGGCGGTTCCCGCCTTTCTCGCCTATCCGAACTTCAAAATTGAACCGGCCAAATACCGCTCGGGATTGCTGGGAGTAACGACGAATCTCGGCGCTAAAGCGGTGGTGATCGATGAAAACTTTCCAGAAGAGATGCTGGCCTGTGTTGCGCTCGGACCTGAAACCAAGCTGATCCGTGCCGGGGACGACCGGTCGCGGCGGAAGAGCATAAACGTCGAAGGCTCAGGCGCGATTGATCCTGAGAGTGTGGCCTTCATTCAACATTCGGCGGGGACAACCGGACTGCAAAAAGGAGTCGCCCTGACTCACGCGGCCGTGCTGCGCCAGATCGGACACCTCGCCCAAGTCCTGCGCATCGATTCCCGCGATCGCATCTACAGCTGGCTGCCGCTGTATCACGACATGGGGCTGATCGCATCTTTCATGTTGCCCATGCTCTGCCACATTCCGATCGTGATCCAGTCTCCTATCGACTGGGTCATGCAGCCGGAATCCTTTTGCAGGTCATCAGCAAGACGAAATGCACTGTCGGCTGGATGCCGAATTTCGCATTCCAATTTGTGCCACGCCGAACGCCGCAAAAGCGCTGGCCGGATTGCGATCTCTCGTCGCTGCGGCTGCTGATTAACTGTTCGGAACCGGTGCGCGCGAGCAGCATGAATGAATTCCAGAATGCATTCAGGATCAGGCAAGGCGTGCTGCAATCGTCGTATGCAATGGCAGAAAATGTTTTTGCCGTGACGCAATCAGATATCGACGCGGCGGGTCCACGAACCCTCTGGGTTGATGCACAACAATTCCGCAGTGCCCACCGGGTTGTTCCTCTCGCAGAGGACACCTCGGGAGCGTTGTCGTTCACGTCGTCGGGCCGGTCATTGCCGAACCAGCAGATTCGAATTATGAGCGATTCCGGTGAAGATGCCCGTGCCCGATTCAGTCGGAGAGATCGCTATCCGCAGCGACTGCTTATTCACGGGTTATTACAACCGTCCAGACCTTACCGCACAGGCGTTTGTGGATGGCTGGTACTGCACCGGCGATCTCGGATTTGTTCTTGAAAACCAGTTGTATGTAGTAGGACGGAAGAAGGACCTGCTGATCGTTGGGGGTGAGAACATTTATCCGCAGGACATCGAGGAGATCGTCGGAACTCACCCCTCGATTCATGATGGCCGCGTGATTGCGATGGGCGTATACAATCCGGACCTTGGAACACAGGACATTGTCGTGGTAGCGGAGGTGGAACGTGCGGAACTGCTCAACGACACTGCCGAACTGGGGCAGCAGATTCGAAGCAGCGTCGTTGCTGGTCTTGGGATTGCCGTGAAGTCAATCATTCTGAAACCCCCCAAATGGATTGTGAAGAGCACCGCAGGAAAAGCGGCGAGGTCGGCAACGAAAGAGAAACTGATACGGGAACATCCGGAATTCGCAAGCAAGAGTTAGCGAGAACCATTTTGGGCGGACGATTTGTCTGCCAAGGGGAGTGTGCAGTGCATGTCTTCAGAAGCGCACGAAATGATCGAGCATATTTTGAAACTGATCCGGAAACCCGGGGCGACGATCGACGAGAACACTCCCTTAGTTTCTTCAGGGCTCATCGATTCGATGGCGCTCGTTGATGTATTAGTGAAGCTCGAAGACCTGACGCATCGCCGGATTCCCGCGGGAAAGGTGCAGCCCAAAGACATGGATACTGTCGCGAAAATGTTCGCGACCGCCGAGCGGGTGGGGAAGCCACGAGGTTCATGACAGCAAGTGAAAGGACCCAACCCTCTCGCCAGAAACCGGCGAGTAGGGTGGGGCACCCCGCCGGCCTCTGGGGCACCGCTCGATCCCGGATTCTTCGTGTTAATACCTGGTCCGCAGGGGATTGCTATCGTCGATCGCATGCGACGGGTTGCTCAACTGATCCGCGATGTGCTTCTGCAACAGGTCCCACTCGGAGCGCAGAATCATTTCCTTAATCCCAAACTTGCTTTCATGCTTCGCATCGTCAATGCGCACGGCAAGCTCGGTATTCTGTAATCGGAAATCGATTTCATCTGCTAATGGCACCAGTTGATTCGTGGATCGTCCCACGATCACGTAGACCACCTTCTCGGAAAGCAGCGTGTATTCAGGGCATACCTCGGGGGCGTTCTGGGGGCCGGCGCCGCTCATCGCCAGCATGAAGCTATGACGCTCGGGCATGCAGGGTGCCATCCGCATTCGCACGACCATTCCGTGTTGATACACGCCAGCCCAGGCGGCGGGAGCAAACCACAGCGTTAAAAGCAGTAGCCAGCCAGATTTCATGCATTTCAAGTCAGCGATTTTCGTCATAGTAGTAACCTCGTCGGCAGTGGAATCGCAGGTTTAGGTTGTGTTTGGGAAGGATGCGAAGCGAGTGAAAGCCAGGCTGATGGGTGGGTAGAGAGTAAGTAACTACATAGGCGGCGCGAAGGTCGTCGAGAATGGCGCGCAGCACATCGCTGACACCATCACGGGCTGAGAAGGAGCGCCCTCCTGTGGCCTCAGACATTTGCTGAAGCAGGAGAGATCCCGTCGAGAAAGCGCCGCCAGAGGCGTCGACATTTACCGAATACAGCATAGCTCCGCTCGACAGCATTGCCTCTAGTGCCTCTCGGGCAGAAGCGCGGCTGATGGTGTCGTTCCCGTCGGAAAACAGGATCACAACTTGCCGTGTCCCTGGAGCATGGCGCTCTGACAACAAACTGTGCTGTGTAGGTGAGGGCGTCAAAAAGCGGCGTGGGTCCTTGAGCTTTTATGCTACGCAGTGTCTGCTCGGCCTCGGCCGAGCGGCAATCACGGCTGCAAATAATCTGCGGCTCCAAACCTGCGAACTGGACTACCGAGAGGGCGTCGGCGGAATTCGCGGATGCGGCCTCCACCAGTTGAACAATATGCTGCAGGTTGGCGCGAAAGCGCAGCGCCACAGATTCACTTGTATCAATGAGTGCAACCACCTCCAGCGCGGTTTCCGTGTTGCGCGCAAGGCTGCGAAAATCGCGGATCACCATCCCGCTGTCGATTACGGCAAAATCATCTTTGCTGAGATTGTCGAGCAGGCGTCCGTTCTGGTCGGTGGCAAAGAACGCGACGCGCACTTCAGACGTTCCGGTGTGATACTTGGTCTGCGGATCTTCTCCGCTACTGCTGCCGAGGAGAACAATGAGGAGAAGAGCCAGGAGCAGCGGGAATGACGAACTCTGCCGATGAGACAGCGATGCCATTGATGGGAACTTCGGCAGACGTTCCCACCACTCCAGCGTGCAAAGGTATCGCAGCATTACCCAGGTCATGCCGACGTTGGTTGCTTTTAATTGAAGTGGATGTTGGCGTGAAAAGAAGAAACCGCAGAACGTCCGGCGTAGACGTGGAATTCTTCATCAAGAAAGAATGAAGGGTTCCCGCGGTTGAACCTTCAACTTAGCCTGCCTTTTCTGCAATTTGGGGGTCACCTGCGTCACCGGCAGCGATGCCTATGACACTTGGTGATGCAGGTCGAGAATCGATGAAGCTGCGGTCGGGAGCAGAATGCACGGATCCTTCGCTGCGCTCTGGATGACAAATCCCTCAGGTGATGCTCGCTTCTGTGTAGGTTCCGAATACCTGGCGCAGTGCTTCGCAGATTTCGCCTACCGTGGCATAGCAACGGACCGCATCAATGATGTGAGGCATCGTATTGGCTGAAGATGCGTTGCCGTTCGAAACGGCTTTGGGATCCTGGGCAGCGGCTTTCTTTAGAGCGTCGAGGGTTCGTTGGACTGCCTCATTGGAGCGGCGGGCACGCAAGGCTTTCAGCTTTGCCGATTGCTGCTGAGCGACCGTTTCGTCGATGTACAAAGTGTGCGGCGGCTGTTCTTCTATCGCGAATTCATTGACTCCGACGATGATTTTTTCCCTGGCTTCCACCGCGCGCTGGTATTGATACGAAGACTCGGCAATTTCTTTTTGCGGATATCCCCGCTCGATCGCTTTGACCATGCCCCCCATCGAGTCGAGTTTGCTGAAGTAGTCCAGCGCGCCCTTCTCCATCTGTAGCGTGAGATTTTCCAGGAAATACGATCCGCCCAGAGGATCGACGGTCTGCGTGACCCCCGACTCGTAGGCGATGATCTGCTGGGTACGCAAGGCGATCCGTGCCGCCTCTTCCGTGGGAAGGGCCAGCGCTTCGTCATAGGAGTCGGTGTGCAGCGATTGGGTGCCGCCGAGCACAGCCGCCAGCGCTTGCAGCGCAACCCGGGCGATATTGTTCATGGGCTGCTGTGCGGGAAGAGATACGCCTGCGGTTTGGGTATGGAAGCGCATGAGCCCGGTGCGCTGGTTCTTCGCGCCAAAGCGGTCCTTCATCAGGCGGTACCAGAGTTTGCGAGCCGCGCGGTACTTCGCGATCTCTTCGAAAAAATCGTTGTGCGCGTTGAAAAAGAAGCTGAGACGCGGGCCGAATTCGTCTACGTCAAGGCCGCGGCGACGTGCCCATTCCACATACTCGACTCCATCGTAGAGGGTGAATGCCAGCTCCTGCAGGGCGGTCGATCCGGCCTCGCGGATATGGTATCCGCTGATGGAGATCGTGTTGAACCGGGGCGTGTATTTCGAGCCGAACTCGAAGGTGTCGACGACCAGCCGCATGGAGGGCGCGGGCGGGTAGATGTATTCCTTCTGCGCGATGTATTCCTTCAGAATGTCGTTCTGGATCGTGCCGGAGATTTTCTTCCAGTCTGCCCCTTGCTTCTCTGCGACCACCAGATACATCGCCCAGAGCACCGAAGCCGGTGAATTGATGGTCATCGATACAGTAGTTTTCTCCAGGTCAATGCCGTGGAAAAGAATCTCCATGTCTTCCAGCGAATCGATCGCCACGCCGCACTTTCCGACCTCGCCTTCGCTGGCGGGGTGATCGGAGTCATAGCCCATCAGCGTGGGCAGGTCGAAAGCCACGGAGAGCCCGCTGCCGCCGTGCTCAAGAAGATATTTGTAGCGCAGGTTAGTTTCTTCCGGCGAGGCGAACCCGGAGAACTGCCGCATGGTAAAAAGCTTGCCGCGGTAACCCGTCGCGTGAATGCCGCGCGTGTAGGGCGGCTGGCCGGGATAACCGAGATGACTGTCCTCGCTCCAATCTGCCGGGAGATCAGCTTGCGTGTAGAGTCGGTTGATGGGGACCCCAGAGATCGTGGTGAAACGAGCATGGCCGTGCTCGTCGCGATTTACACCAGTGGGCGCGCCGATCGGGCGCTCGGGAGCCTTTTCGAGACTGGGGGCCAGAGTTTTCTCGGCCCACTTCTTCTCCGCGTCGGAAGGATGGCGGTTCTCGAATACATCTGCGACGGGAGTCTCGGCAACTTGTGGTTTCTTGTCCATGCAATCCCCAGTACTTGTTTGATGATAGGGAAGCGGATGCAGTTGGAGCAAGACGGAACGCGGTGCAAAAACGACCGGTCGGTTGGAGCCGTGTCGTCCTGAGCAAAGCGAAGGATCTATGCAGTGCGCGACCATGTGCGCAGATCCTTCGCGCAAACAACGCGCTCAGGATGACAAGTTAGCCTGGTTGGTTAGCCACATCGACTGCGTCGCAGTTCCCACGCCTTGGCATACTTCCATGACACGTACGCTGCGTGATACAGATGCAGCAGCAGCCCTTCGCGCCCGTCGAGGAACCCGAGGCGGAAGAAATAGTTGTAGAGGAAGGTGAACAGGGGACGCATGACGATATTGACAAAGCTGAAGCCGGCGTTGCCTTTGCCGACGACCATCTCCGCGCCGAGCAAAGAGTAGCGGTTCATATGCTCGATGTAGTCGGAGAGCGTGGGATAGGAGTGGTGGATCAGAGCCCCGTAGGGAATTAACTTCACACGTCCGTGGACGCATACGTCTTCGTGAACTGGGCGATTCTCGAAGTTGGCAGTCCCGCGTCGAAACAGACGCAACTTGGGATCCGGCCAGAACCCACCGTGCTTGATCCAACGCTTTAAGAAAAAATTCTTTCGCCGGACGAAGAAGCCGGCTGGTACTCCCTTGAGAAACTCCGGGTTGGACGAGGCATGCGTGGTCAGACACCATTCGCGTGAACTGTTCAGTGGCGGACCATTGGCAGCGTGACCGATCAGTTCTCGAACTAACTCAGAATCAATCTCTTCATCAGCATCTAGGCTGAATATCCAATCGGCATTAGCTTTGTCTATCGCCGAGTTCTTCTGTGCCGCGTAACCCTTCCATTCCTCCACGAAGACTTTTGCTCCGTACGATTTTGCGACTTCTACGGTGCGGTCGGTTGATCCGGAGTCGACCACGATGATCTCTCCCTTACCATCCGCGACGAGGGGCTGCACGCTGGCGAGCGTGCGCCCAATGTTGGCCTCTTCGTTATAGGTGATGATGACCACCGAGAGTTGCATGAGCGTTTGGAAACTCGAAATTGTCTCACAGTCAGGGTACCGTTATATGAATGCTGCTGTAACAGCGGAAGAGCGGCGCTTCAGCGCCGCGCACGCTGATCGGTTTTGAAAGGGCACGAGTTCACTCGTGCCGCAAGCGCTTGAAAGTCAGATACGCTCTTTACCCCCTGTGGGCCATTGCGCTTCAGAAATGAGAAAAACAATCAGGATCGTCAGTTCCGGCTCGATCGGATGGCGATAGCGCGCGTGGGGATACACGAAGTAGTAAATCGCCGGATAAAAGATCATCAAGCCCGCGAAGAGCCACGCTCCAGGCCATTCATGGCGCACCGCGCGAATCGCGCCCCAGATCGCCAGCACTGAGGTTGCCAGAAAAGCCGAGGTGCGGAAGTCTACCGGCGCCAGGCTGCTGGTTTCTCTGGGCACGCCGTTCCAATAAGTAGAAGAAGCGCTTCAGGCTGATCATTGCGAATCGTCCGGGATGTGCCCGAATCCAGTCGAGCGCCTGGCGTTTGCAGGATTCGGCGTATTCGAGTTCACCCAAACTCTGAAATTTCTGCAGTTCCAGCTTATTCAGATTGGGTTGAAGGTAGGCCATGAGCATGCCATCGGCGTACGGGCCGTTGCCGAGCCGCAGTTGCAATCCGAAGTCATCGCGCAGAAACACGAAGCGGTGGAACACCTCATAGTTTCGGATCACCCATGGGGAGAGTACTGCAAAGAAAATGAGAGAAGACAGGGCCACTCCAGCTAAAGAGGGTAAGCCATGGCGATGTCTCTGGCGCCAGACCCACAGACCGCAGAAGGGAAGGAAGGCGAGCATCGTGGGGTTGGCCAGAGCGCCGATCGCATACAGAGCGCCGAAGAGGATCCACGCTGACGTGTCGGCGTTCCGTCCACCCCGGACGAGGGCGTCCGGGGCTACACGAGCCAATTCGAGGGCTAGCAGGAATATCCAAGCTAGAACCAGCGGAGTGAACGTCGTGTCCCAGATCCAATGGATGGACCAGTACCAGATGTACGGATTCAATCCCCAGGCGTATGCGGACCAGGCTGCCACTCGTTCCCCGAACGTGCGTTGCGCGATGCGGTAAATGGGAATACAGGTGAGCGTCGCGAGCAGGCTGTTGATGCTGAGCAGCACCCAGGCGGAGGCATGCGTGTAGATCCCGAACAGCTTGAACACTCCGGCCATGAGATACGGATAGAGAGGCGGTTCCCACGCGGTTGGACCTGTATTGCCTTGGTAGGGGCTGCTGAACCCGTGGCCTTGTGCGATGGACCGGGCAACGCGTCCCATCTCCCATCCGAATTCGAAGTTGTCGTTGCCACGGTCGGACTCGGTATTGATGAAGCAGTCCTATGGCGGCAATTTGGAGCGCGAAGGATAACGGTAGCAGCCAGAGGAAGAAGCGGGGCAGTGGAGGCCGCGTCGGCATCGCGCGTAGTGTATCAGGAGGTCTGGATGTGATCAGGATCACAAGCTTGCGGAGTGTTCCTGCGGGAACATTTCCGTGTACTGATATGTACATACGATGGGCGGCGCTTGGCTTCGTGCGGTCGAGATCAAAATCCCCACCCTGTCGCATAAGACGCGACAAGAGTGGGGCACCATGACTGGCTTTACATCTGGCCTCCTTGGGGCGGTGCGTCCTGCCGCGGGGCGACGTAGGGGACGCTGGGCAGATGCGTGACCTGGCCGCTGGTGGCGTCGGCGACATCGATATGGGCGTGCTCCAGCAGTAAGCCCGTGGCGCGATCGAGTTCCAGCCGCGATTTCTCATAAGCGGCTTTAGCGGAGACCAGGTTGGATTCGCTGGTGGTCAAGGTGGCGGCGTCCTGCAGGATCGCGGTCTGCGTCGTGAGTCCCACTTTGAGTTTCTGTTGATCGGCTTCGAAGGTTTGTCGCGCTAAGTCCACGGCGGATTGCGCGGCCTGCACTGCGGAGCGGTTCTGTTTGACATCGAATTGCGCGTTGCGGACTTCAATGCGGACCTGGTTCTCCAGTTGGTGCTGGCGCACGAGCGCCTGTCGGTATTCGAGTTCGGCGCGGACCTGGTTCGATTGTGCGAGGCGATTCCGGATTGGAATGTTCAGAGCGAGTCCGACTCCCTTGTCGGGAGCGGTCGAGTTGACCAGCTGATTGAGGGTGCCGCCGTAACTCACGCTGGTTGCGGTTTGAAATGGCGGCGGAGCCTTTGCCGGGTTGAAGCAAAAGCTCCCCGAACCTGCGGAGCAGGTTGGAACAGCCGGATTGATGGCGCCGCCTACTCCGGATCCTCCGTAGTACGCGAAGGCTTGCAAAGTTGGCAGCATGGAGTTGCGCACGGATTTGACGTTAATGTCGCGTGAGTTCAGATCAATCCGCGTTTGCACCAGTTCGGCCCGGTGCTGGAGAGCGTCGTTGATGAGATCCTGGATGGGAGTGACCGGCTCTTGCTGGGGAACTTGCATCGTGGAGGTGGGAATCACGTCCGCTTCCGCGAGAATGGGATCTTCAATGCTGCGGCTGACGGCGTTCTTCATCAGGAGTTGCTGAAGTTGCAGGTTGTTTTGCGCCACGATCAGGTTCTGCTGACCTGTGGCGACCGTGCTCTGCGCGCTCACGACCTGAATGGGAGGCACAGTGCCAACTTGTGCCTGGCGCTTGGCATCTTCAAGTGCCTTCTGAGTGTATGTGAGCGCTTCCCGTTGCACGCGCACATTTTCGTAGGCGTACACCAGGTCCCAATACATATTTTCGATCTGATCGACTGTAGTGATGATTTGCAGGCGGAAAGCGACATCAGAGATCTCGCGATTGTTCTTGGCGATGCGAATGAAGCGGGTGTTGGGCAAAAATCCGAACCCCTGCAGCAGATTCTGGGTGAAACGAAACTGAAAAGTTGACCCCAGTTGCGGGGTTAGCAAGCTGGTGGGGTTGTTAGTTGTGAGATGAGTGTTGTTGAATCCCCCGCTGAGGGTCCCGCCCCATGGAAATCCTTGTGAGTATCCGAAGTTTGATGTGTACGCATTCTGAGCGACAACGGGAATGGGGCTGAACACGCTGACGGACTCGGTCTGATTCTTGTCGAGTTGAAGAGTGCCGGTGAGAGTGGGATCGAAGCTGGTGATGGGCGATCCGATGCCGAGAGTGGAACTCACCAAACCATTGGTGCCGCTACCAGCGCCGCCTGCCGCTACGGTAGTTCCGCCAGTACCGGAACCCACGCTGCCACCGAGCCCACCGACGCCGCCTCCCGGCGTGTTCTGCACAATACCAGTGTTGATACCGAGAATGTTAGCGCCCGACTTGGCACGCAACAGGTCGGCTTCGGCGATGTTCATGTTATAGCGGGCGATCTCGAGGTCCAGATTGTTCTCCAGCGCCAGCGCTACGGCATCGTCGATAGAGAGATAGATTTTTCCATCGCGCATAAGCGTGTCGATACGAGGAGAGTTGCCGAGATTCGAAAGTTCCAACTGGCGCGGAGTGTACGGCTGCAGAAGTTTCGGGAAAGCCGAGCGCGGCTGGGAGTAATCCCGCAGGTGAACGGGCGAGGGCGGCGCCGATTGCGGCGCTGGAGTAATCGACGGAGGCGGCGAGGGCTGTTGCGCGAGAGCGTATGTGGCGATCAGAAGGGCGCAGATGAGGTCAAAAGTGACGGCAGGAATCGGACGCGGTACTCGCATGAGCTTCTCCTTGCAAAATAGCGGGAATGCATTTGAGGATCAGAACAGGTAATGCCAGTGTTGGATGCGATGTTTGCTCATTGGTCATTCAATCTTAGCGGCAGAAGTTTCGGGGGAGTGCGGCGGGATTGTAAAGAATTGTTACGAATAGCTATTCACCACAGGGGACACGGAGGTTCACAGGGGCTCCAATGTACGGCCTATGACGAAGACTGCTTCGCAGGGGCGGACGAGGCGCCCGCCCCTACACGGGTTTTATTGCTGCTGGGGCTGTTGTGGTGGCGTTTGGGTTCCGGGCTGATCTGCCGGCAGATCTTTGCGCGGAGCCACATATGGCGCGTTGGGCATGCGCGTGACCTGGCCACGGGCAGCATCGTCGATGCTGATGCCTGCGTGGTCGAGCAGATTACCGACGGCGCGATCGAGTTCGACGCGGGCCTTTTCGTAGGCCGCCATGGCAGACATCAGCGTGGACTCCGCCGTGGCTAAAGCGCTTCGCGTCTGCAGAACGGCAGTGGTGGTTGAGGTGCCGAACTGATATTTCTTTTGCTCGGCTTCCAGTGACTGCCTGGCGTAATCCACGGCTGCTCTCGCGGAAGCCACGCTGGCCTGATTCTGCTCCACGGCGAACTGGGCTTGACGTACCTCAATGCTCACCCTGTTTTCCGTCTGCTGTAGTGCCATCTGGGCCTGGCGGAATTCGAATTCTCCGCGCACTTGAATGGCTTGGGCAGCGCGGTTGCGCAGCGGAATGTTGAGCTGCAGGCCGATGCCCTTGTCGGGGGCGGTGGAGTTGACGAGTTGATTCAGAGTTGAGCCGTACCCAACCGAAGGCGTCATCGGAAACTGGTTCAGGGTCGGATCAGGAGTTGCGCTGGCGCAGAAAGGCTGATCGGGAGTCTGGCAAACGCTGCGCGGATTTTGCGAGCCTCCCAAGCCGGAGCCTCCGTAGTACGCGAACGCGTCCAGCGTCGGCAGCATACTGCTGCGCAGCGCTTTATTGCTTTGTTCCTGGCTGTTCAACTGGATTCGCCCTTCGACCAGTTCAGCGCGATGATGCAGGGCCTCATTGACCAGATCTTCTGTGGGCTGAATCTGCTCCGTTCTCGGGGACTTCCATGGTGGAGGTAGGAATTACGTCCGCCTTGGCCAGCATGGGATCGTGCAGAGTACGGCTGAGCGCGTTCTTCATGACCAACTGCTGCAATTGAAGATTGGTCTTGGCAACCGTCAGGGCCTGCTGGTCGGCCGCGACCGTGCTCTGCGCGCGCACCGCTTCAATGGGCGCCAGGCTTCCGATCTCGACCTGTTTTTGTGTATCCGACAGTGTCTTCTGGGAAAATGCTAAAGACTCCTGCTTCACGCGCTGGTTCTCATAGGCGTAGACGAGATCCCAATACATGTTTTCGATCTGGTCCACAGTGGTGAGAATTTGCAAGCGGAAAGCTACATCCGACAACTCACGGTTGTTCTTGGCGATGCGAATGAAGCGAGTGTTGGCTGGAAATCCAAAGCCTTGCAATAGGTGCTGGGTCAATCTGAATTGGAAGCCGGAGTTCAGAGCCGGGCTTACGGACTGGAATCCGCTGTTGCTACTGACCCGGCTATTATTGAAGCCCACTGCGAGATTGGTCCCCCAATGGAAACCCTGAACATACTCGAAGTTTGCGGTCGTAGTTCCCTGGAAGGTTCCCTGAAAAGGACTGGTGGGGACGAAGGTGGCGTGATCGCTCTGGAACGTGCCCGTGAGGATCGGGTCGAAGCTGGTGATGGGAGGACCGAAGAGTCCGCCAGCGGTCGAGCCGACAATGCCACCTGCGCCTGCGCCTGCTCCGCCGGCTCCAAGAGTCGTGCCACCAGTTCCAGTACCAACCTGGGTCCCGATGCCGCCGACGCCGCCGCCTGGCGTATTCTGCACTACGCCGAGATTTACACCTAGAATCTGAGCGCCGGCTTTGGCCCGCAGCACGTCGGTGTCCGCGATATTGAGGTTGTAACGCGCAATGGCGATGTCGAGATTATTCTCCAATGCGAGGGCAATGGCATCATTCAAAGAGAGGTAGAGCTTGCCGTCATGCATAAGCTGGTCGATGCGCGCCGTGTTCGCGAGGTTCGGATCGGCCACATGCTTAGGAATGTAGGGGCCTATCGGATTAGGAAAATGGGATGCAGGTTTGACATAGTTCAAAGCCGGAAGGGGACGCGCCTCAGGCGTGTTTTGCGCTGTGGGAGCGGCCGGAGGCTGCGGTTCCTGGGCCAGGCACGCGAGAGTTAAAACTCCCCATAAACTCGCCATTGCGGCGAGCCGGAGGTATGAAGCTGTACGGGCGAATGGCATCTACTCATCTCCAATGGTGAAACGGTTATAAGTTCGGCAGAAGAAATGCCGGGGACAGCCGGTTTCGTCCAGATAAAATTCTATTCAGGCATTGGTACGCAAAGAAACGGTGGAAGGTTCCGCAAACCTGGGATCAAAATGACCTTCCCGGTTCCACATGCCACATCTGGTTGCGCGGTTCCCGGGCGAACTCGATCAAGATCCCTACCCTTCCGCGAACTCCGCGGGAAGGATGGGCACCCAATGACGAGTCCAGTGTTGCTCGGAAACTCGATAGTATATCTGACCGAAACGCCGCTGAGTTACGGAGCGGAAGTGCGGCCTTGATAACTTGCCCACAAACCTGAAATAGCTTCGATGATTGGACTTGGGTGAAAGACTCGAAAGATCGCAGCATGCGCAATCTCAAAATGATCCTCTCCTATGACGGGTCGGAGTTCTCGGGATGGCAAGTGCAGCCTGATGCAACGACAGTGCAGGGGACACTGGCCTCAGCGATTGGACGCGTCTCCGGGGAAAAGGTCTTGCCGCAGGGCTCAGGACGGACGGACGCGGGCGTGCATGCGCTGAAGCAGGTAGTGACATTTGTCACGGAGTCCTCTGTCCCTACAGAAAATTTCCAAAGGGCGTTGAATGACATTTTGCCGGCCTCGGTCCGCGTGCTGGAGGTGGCGGAGATGCCGGCGGAGTTTCATGCGCGCCATTCGGCTCGGGCGAAAAGTTATCGCTACCGGATTCACCGCGCGGCGATTTGTCCGCCATTTCTGGCGCGGTATGTATGGCCTTATCCTTACCCCCTGAATGAGAATGCGATGGCGGAGGCGGCCGGACTGGTGGTGGGGGAGCAGGATTTCACATCGTTTGCGTCTGTGGATCCGGAGCGAGCGCGCGAAGGGGAGCCGGTTTCGAATGTTCGGACAATTTTTTCATCGTCGTGGAAACGCTGCGGCGAGGAATTCATTTACACGGTGCGCGGGTCGGGGTTCTTGCACCACATGGTACGCAACCTTGTGGGAACGTTCATTCTAATAGGTAAGGGAACCCTGCAGGTGCAGGATATAACTCGCATTCTGGAGGCGCGCAACCGGTCGGCAGCGGGTGCAACTGCTCCGGCACGCGGATTGTATCTAGTCGAGGTGGAGTACTGACGCGGGATCGTGAAGCTTTTTTTACCTGTGATGGTGGGCATAGCGATCTCGTCGTCACCGGGTTAGCATTTCTGCATGGCAACTGACTTACAAATCGCTGCGCGCAGAATTGTCTCGCTGAATCCGGCTACGGGCGAGGTTCTCCGCGAGATCGACTGTGCTGGGTGAAGTGCGAAGTCAGGACAGCCGTTGAACGTGCGCGGGCCGCACAGCCGGCCTGGGCCGAGTTGGGTCTGCGAAGGCGGATTGAGGTCCTGCGCAAATTTCAGACGGGACTTTACGCGCGCAAGTCTGAAATAGCGGCGGTCATTACGCGCGAGGCGGGCAAGCCAGTGGCAGAGGCACTGGTCACAGAAGTGCTGGTCGTCCTGGATGCCGCACGATTTCTCATCGACAATGCGTGGAGCTTACTGCGGGATGAGCCGGTGCCGCATGCCAATATCGTCACGAAGTTAAAAACCGGTTGGCTGGTGCGCGAGCCGCATGGGGTGATCGGGATCATCTCACCGTGGAATTATCCATTCTCGATTCCTGCGACGGAGACTCTGGCAGCGCTGGTTGCGGGCAATGCAGTCGTGATAAAGCCATCGGAACTGACTCCGGTTGTCGCCCTTGAATTGCGGTCTTTGTTGCAACAAGCGGGAGTGCCGGACGACGTGTTTCAGGTTGTGGTTGGGGAAGGGCCGGCGGGAGCGGCTCTGCTGTCATCGCCCATCGACAAGTTGGTTTTCACGGGCAGCGTGACTACCGGAAAGCGTATTGCCGCGGCGGCTGCGGAGCGCTTGCTTCCAGTAGTGCTTGAGTTAGGTGGTAAGGACCCTATGCTCGTCCTCGATGACGCGGACATCGATGTTGCGTCGAGCGCAGCGGTGTGGGGGGCATTCGTCAACGCAGGGCAGGCTTGCTTATCGGTGGAACGGTGCTACGTGCATCACACGATATATGAGGCTTTCGCGGACGCTTGCGCCGAAAAGACGAAGCAATTGCGAGTGGGTAATGGCATGGATGCTCACACCGATGTTGGACCCATGATTCGGGAGCGGCAGGTGCGGATTGTGGAATCGCACGTCGAGGACGCGAAGCAGCGTGGCGCGCGAGTGCTGGCCGGGGGAATGCGCCTGCCGCAATTGGGGCCGAACTACTATGCGCCCACTGTGCTAGGGGATGTGACTCAAGAGATGCGGATCATGCGCGAGGAGACGTTTGGCCCCGTGCTGCCGATCATGGCATGCGCCGGAGACGAGGACGCGGTGCGTATGGCAAACGATTCGGAATTCGGGTTGGCAGCCAGCGTTTGGACTCGCGATGGGAAGCGGGGAGAGCGTCTGGCGCGGCGCATTCATGCAGGTACGGTAATGGTCAACGACGTCATTTCGTGTTTTGGCATCAGCGAGGCTCCGCACGGTGGAGTGAAGGCGAGCGGCGTGGGACGCACCCATGGACGGTTCGGGCTCGATGAGATGGTCCGCGTGAAGTATCTCGACATGGATCGACTCCCCGGAATGAAGAAGGTGTGGTGGCACGGGTACGGGGAAAGTTTTCGCCGGCAGATGGAAGGATTTCTGGACATGCAGTTCGGGCGGGGAGTGCGAGCCCGCCTGCGTGGTGCGCTGCGGGCGGCAGGAGTGGTTCGGCGAAAACGGTTGTAGTCACCAGATCAAGTTTTCGGTCTAATGTCGCGAGTTATTCGTCGATGCGGTCGCCTCGGCTTGAGGGTTGCGAGATCACTAGGAAGCGAACTGGCTGCGGAGATGGATTTCGGATCTGGTGCCGTGTGCCGGGAAGTATGTGGATTCCGCTTCCTGCGGAGAGCAAGTGGTTCTCGCCGTCGATCTCCATGAGAACTTCGCCATCCAGGATGTAGAAGAACTGCTGGGCGTGTGCATGGTGATGGCGGACCTCGGCTGAGCCTGGGGGCATGAATTCTTCAATGACGCTGAGACTCTTGTCCCGGACTAGGTACCAGCCATCGCAATCAATTCCCCAGCGGTAGTGCTCGGCGTTTTCGCGGCTGATCGTCGAGTGTCGCACCGAGCGCCGCGCGCCAGTTTTCGGATCCTTCGCAATCTTGGCCATGTGCTTACCTTTGCTCTGCTTGGATGCCAAGACTAGCAGAGGCGTGGGTGAACTGGTTACAATGAGCGCGGAATCCTACACCTCGGAAAGCGCGAAGGGTAGGGCATCCCCGCACATAAGGAGTATGTCTTTGGCTACTGGCGAAGTGACCACTTCCGGCACCCAGAACGTTCCGCAACTTCCCAATCACAAAGTGAAGATCAAGAAAGCGGGTCAGCGGGCGTGCAACGAAAAAAACGAGAAGGGTAAATTTTGCGGCGGACACCTGAAGCGTTGGTTCTACAGCACAGACATTCTGGAGCAGGCTTGCGGGGATGCAGAAAAGGCCTGGGGCCGCGACGCGGAAGTCTATCGTTGCGAACACTGCAAGACCTTGTACCTGCCGAATCCTGCCGAGACGAAGATCAATGTGGCAGGGCAGGGCATGATTTCGGTATTTGGATTGACGCTGCCACCGAAAGAGAAGTAGAAGCAGTAAGCTATTAGCTCTTAGCCGTTAGCTTGGACCGTCCTTTTAGCTGGGGTTTTGCTGATCATCGACTTCAACTGAGGGAAATCCTCGAGTTGCTTCCGCGCGCCCGACCAGCTAAGAGCTCATGGCTAAGAGCTAACGGCTAAGAGCTTCTTCCATGAACACTCCCGACCTCATCTACGACTGGAACAAGAATTATCCGCCTAGCCTTTTGCCGCCGGGGCCGGTGTTGCTCAATGATGAGAGCCTGCGCGACGGGCTGCAGTCGCCCTCGGTGCGCGATCCTTCGATTCCGGAAAAAATTGACATCCTGCATTTGATGGAGGCGCTGGGCATCAACTCTCTCGATCTTGGGTTGCCGGGTGCGGGGCAACGTGCCGTGGAGGCGGTGACTGCGCTGGCGCGCGAGATCGTGGCGCATAAGATGAAGATCCAGCCGAATTGTGCGGCGCGCACGCACGAGAACGATATTCGTCCGATTGCCGAGATCGTGCAGAAGACCGGATTGCGCATCGAGGCCGCAACATTCATTGGATCAAGCCCGATCCGCCGATTCACGGAAGGGTGGACGGACGACTTTCTTCTGCAGACTACGGAGAAAGCCGTCAAATATGCCGTTTCACTCGGGCTTGACGTGATGTACGTCACCGAGGACACGAGCCGCTGCGATCCGGAGACGGTGAAGCGCTTGTATGCGACGGCAATTAACTGCGGAGCGCGGGCCATTTGCATCTGCGATACGGCGGGACATGCCACTCCAATGGGCGCGCTGGCGCTGGTGCGATTCGTAATCGAACAGGTAGTGAAGCCCTCGGGCGAGAAGATTCGCGTGGACTGGCATGGGCACAGCGATCGCGGCCTGGCCATCGCCAATTCAATGGCGGCAATTGTTGCTGGTGCGAATTGCGTGCATGGATGCGCCATTGGCCTAGGCGAGCGCGTGGGCAATACGCAGATCGATCAGATGCTGGTTAATTTGAAGTTGATGGGGCTTCCGCCTTGGGATCAGCAGGATTTGACCAAGCTCAAGCACTACTGCCAGTCGGTGTCGCGGGCCACAGGAGTGCCCATTCCGGCGAATTATCCGGTAGTGGGCGATGATGCCTTTCGCACCGCGACGGGTGTGCATGCGGCGGCGATCATCAAGGCGTATCACAAGAATGACGTCGTGCTCGCCAACACCGTTTACTCTGGCGTGCCCTCGCACGTGTTCGGGCTGGATCAGATTATCGATGTCGGCCCTATGAGCGGCAAATCGAACGTGCTGTTCTGGCTTGAACGGCACGGGATAGCGGCGTCGGACGATATCGTCGATCGTATCTACCAGCGGGCCAAGAAGAGCGATCACACGCTCAGCGAAGCAGAAATCCTTGCGTGTATTCCGGCTGATGTCGCCAGGCAGAAATAGCTCGCATGCCAGACCAATTACGACACGCAATTCTGGGAGCAGGCGGAGTAGGCGGGCTGATGGGACGCGTGCCTGGCTCGAAGCGGAGTGCCGGTCACGATGGTGGTCCGGGCGGCTGCACTCGCCGAGTATCCTCGTCAACTCAAGTTGGAGAGTCCGTTCGGCAATATTCACGGCTGCGGTGGCCGTTAGCCCAGAAGTTCCTGCCTGTGACGTGCTGTGGCTTACGGTCAAAGCGACACAGTTGCAGGATTCTCTCGCTGCCTTAAAGAACCCCGATTCGGTGAAGGCGATTGTCCCGTTGCTGAACGGGATCGATCACCTCGCTTTCTTGCGAGAGCGGTACGGTGCGGAGCGGATAATTCCAGCGACGATTGCAGTTGAGTCGGAGCGAGTCGCTCCGGGACACATCGTGCATCGCTCTTCATTTGCGCGCCTGAATGTTTTATCGGCAGGGCGCAATGTGCTCAGTTCCACTCTGGATGAGCTTCAAAAGTTTGGATTCGAGTGCCGCTTTATGGATCACGAACCCACGCTGATGTGGAGCAAGCTCGTTTTTCTGGGCCCATTTGCGCTGACCACAACCGCATCCGACAAAGGGACGGGAGAAATCCTTTCCGATCCGCATTGGAGGGAACTAGGCATGGCATGCATTCGAGAAGCCTGTGCGGTGGCTGTTGCGGAAGGCGCAAAGCTCAACGCAGATGCCGTGATCGCTGGACTCGCGAAGATGCCCGGTAACATGCGCAGCTCGATGCAGAAGGATGTGGAACAGGGCCGGGTGCCGGAACTTGATGCCATCGCAGGGCCCGATCCTGCGAGGAGCAGAACGCCACCGCATCGATATCCCCGCGACCAGGTCGCTAGTAGCGTCTGTTCAGACGCGCGTTCAGGCTCGAAAGCAGTAGAACCTCGGCGCATCCGAGAGCTTTCCTGCGCACCGCTGACTACCCATCTTCGGTAATCGCCTTACCTGGCAACAGGTTGTAAACTAACGCAAACTGGCATGAGCCCGAACCCCCCGCGCCCGGATCTGTCGGACGTAACCCCCTCGCTGCAGCAGGAAGTGGCGCGTCTCGCCGCCTCACCCGAGGTGCGTTCGGCCTACAACTGGTTTCGGACGCAGGAGCCCCAGCTATTGCAGTGGCAGATGGAAATGGCACGGATTGGGGCGCCCCCGTTTGGCGAGTCCGCGCGCGCCGCTTGGCTACAGGAGCGCTTTCGCGAGATTGGGCTGGACGATGTTCGCATCGACGATGTCGGCAATGTCTTCGGCACGCATCCGGGGTTTGGGCGGCGCTATGTTGCGCTCACCGCGCACATCGATACGGTGTTTCCGGCCAATACTCCACTCAACATTCGCCAGCAGGGAAGCCGCATTTACGGGCCAGGCGTCTCCGACAACGGAGCTGGAGTTGTGGCGATGCTGGCGATCGCCTCGCTGTTGCGATCGGTGCGCATCCGCCATGCCTTGCCGTTCGTGTTCATTGGCAATGTTGGCGAAGAGGGAGAAGGCGATCTCAGAGGGATGCGGCACATCTTTTCCGCGCCGCGCTGGAAAGATTCGATCGCCCACACGCTCGTACTGGATGGCGCAGGCGCCGACACGATCGTTGCCGAAGCCTTGGGCAGCCGGCGCTTCGAAGTCATTGTGCGCGGCCCCGGTGGGCACTCGTGGAGCGATTTTGGCGCACCCAATCCTATTGTGATTTTGGGAAGGGCCATTGAGACCTTTGCGGCAACTACTGTTCCCACAGCTCCCAAGACTACGTTCAATATTGGCGTGATTCGCGGAGGCACTTCCGTGAATTCCATCCCAGAGTCGGCGAGCATGAAAGTCGACATCCGGTCCACGTCGATGGCAGAGATGGAGCGACTCGAGCAGTCGCTGCGGCGCGCCCTGAATCGCGCAGTGGAAGATGAAACCATGACGTCAGAGATGCGTTCCGTGGCGCAGAAGCGGCCTTCCGGAGTGAATTGCGAAATAGTGGTGATTGGCAACCGTCCTGCCGGGGAGTTGCCCTCGGGAGCACGCATTCTCCAGGCCGTGCGTGCTGTCGATGCGCAACTGTCGAATGCGGCGCAAGTGCAGCGCGCGTCGACCGACGCGAATGTTCCGCTATCCCTCGGATTGGAGGCGGTGGCCATCGGCGGCGGCGGCTCCGGAGGCGGGGCACATACGTTGCAGGAGTGGTTCGATTCGAATGGACGCGAGTTGGCGCTAAAGAGAATTTTACTCACGATGTTGGCGCTGGCGGGGGTGGGCGAATGAACCTCGGACGACGAGCGAGCCTGGGCGGAGCACTTACATTTTTTATTGCTGGCATAGCCATGAGCGTGGCACAAACACCGGCCGAAAATGGCTCAAAGCCAAGGGCCGACATCATCTTCATTCACGGAAATGTGTATACAGGGGTGCCAGCCGAAGGGGCATTCAGTTCTATCGTTCGAGCGGAGGCCATTGCAGTGCGCGGCGACCGCATTCAGGCGGTCGGGAAGTTGGCGGACTTGCAGAAGCTCAAGGGTGACGAGACACAACTGGTCGACTTGCAAGGACATTTCGTGATGCCTGGCTTCAACGATGCGCACCTGCATCTAGAGGATGCCGGAGCGACGAAGCTCAGCGTCGATCTGACCGGAGTGAAATCACTCGATGAATTGCGCGAGCGCTTGCGCAAGAAAGTGGAACAGGCCAAGGCAGGGGAGTGGATTCAGGGTGCTGGCTGGGATGAGACGCTTTGGCCCGTGAAAGTACCTCCAACCCGCTGGGATCTGGATGAGGTTTCGGATCGGCATCCGGTATTCCTGGTGCGCATCGACGGACACATCGCCGTCGCCAATACTCGCGCACTGCAGTTGGGCAGCGTCAGTCTGGCCAGCCGCGATCCCCAGGGCGGGCACATTGATAGGAATGATTCTGGGGAACCCACGGGAATTCTGAGGGAGACGGCACAATCGGCGGTGCTCAGCGTTGTTCCGAAGCCGAACCACGATCAGCGCCGGGAAGCTTTGCAGCTTGCTCTAGCGGATTTGGCCGAACACGGCGTCACTTCGGCGCAGGACTATTCGCCTGCCTGGGAGAATTTCCGGATCTTCGACGAATTGGAGAAGGAGGGCAAGCTCACTGCGCGCGTAACCGAATGGCTGCCGTTCGACGAATCGATCGAGGAGTTAAGCAAGAAACGCGACTCGCATTCGCAGTCCGATCTGATGCTGCACACCGGAATGCTGAAGGGATTTATGGATGGTTCCCTGGGATCGCACACCGCGGCAATGCTCGAGCCCTATGCGGATGATCCCAAGAACTCCGGAATTCCGCGCTATGACGAGGCGAAGTTGAACGACATGACCCGGGAGCGCGTGCTGGCCGGCTTCCAAATTGGATTTCATGCCATCGGGGATCGAGGCGTACAGATGGCCCTCAACGCCTTTGCGGAAGCGGAAAAGGCCGCCAAAGATGGACACGTGAAAGCCGCGAATGGTGGAGATGACTTCCGCTTGCGGATTGAACACGCGCAGGTAACTACTCCGGCACAGATCGCTCAGTTTACGCACCTGAAAGTGATCGCATCGATGCAGCCCAATCACCTGCTCACCGACATGCGTTGGGCTCAGGACCGATTGGGGCCGAAGCGGTCTGCGACTTCCTATGCATGGCTCGCTTTCTTAAACAAAGGCGTGACTCTGGCGTTTGGGACCGACTACCCGGTGGAACCCGTAACGCCATTCCGCGGCCTCTATGCGGCAGTAACACGACAAAGCGAGAACGGGAAGCAGCAATACTTTGCCGCGCAGCGGTTGACCATGGATCAGGCAATCTCAGCTTACACTGCCGGTTCCGCATTCGCGGAATTCGAAGAGAAGGAAAAAGGTAAGCTGGCAGCCGGCATGCTGGCGGATTTTGTGGTGCTGGATCGCGACCTGACCTCAATTCCGGCAGAAAAGGTGCTTGGCACTAAGGTGCTGCGGACTGTGGTTGGAGGCAAAACGGTATACGAGATGAAGTGATCTCCGCGTCCAAGGCTTGTTGCAGCAGGTAAACATCAGGCACGGCTGCACTTCCTGTTTCATATGCGATCAAACGGTTTGCCGCCTTTGTGCGTCTAACCGTCTGAAGAGCCATGGCCGCAGTGTACATTCAGCTAAGAACGTGCAGCTCCGGTGACGTTTTCGCAAATCGGTATACTATTAAGGGTTTACAAGTTCGGAGGAAGTGACATATGGGCGCAATGTGGATGCGCGTGAAGGCACATCGGGCGGCCTACACCTTGAGTATCCTGGCAACTCTGGCGGTCGGAATTCTTATTGGCACCGTCATTAACCAGGGCGTCAAAGGAAAAGAGGGGCAGAAGGGCGACGTGACGCAGCTGAGCATGCCCTCTCCGCAGCAGATGTCCAACACCTTTTCGCAGATCGCGAAACAGCTCGAGCCCAGTGTCGTCAACATCAACACGGAATCAACGATCAAGAATGTGCACCGGCGCCGGGGTGGACAAGGCGGCGGGGATGACGACGATAGCGGCAGCATGGAAGATTTCTTCAACCGCTTCTTTGGAGGCCCCGGTGGACAGGGAGCCGGACCAGGTGGGCCCGGGGGCCAAGGTGGCCCAGCTGGACCCGACGGCGGCGCTATACGCGAGCGCTCTCTTGGTTCTGGAGTCGTGGTTGATCCCAAAGGCTACATCCTGACAAACCGGCACGTGGTGGAGAAGGCCGACCGCATTCGTGTGCGTTTCCAGGACGATCCTCCCGGCGTGCAGCACGATGCGAAAGTGATTGGGACGGATCAGGAAACCGATCTGGCCGTCATCAAGGTGGAAGTGGAACGCGCTCTGCCTCTCGCGAAGATGGGTAACTCGGATTCCATTCAGGTTGGCGATTGGGTTTTGGCCATTGGAAGCCCCTTTGGTCAGGCTGGAACTGTAACTGCCGGAATCGTTTCGGCCAAGGGACGGGACATCGTTCCTGGGCGTCAGTTTCAGACCTTCATTCAGACCGATGCCGCTATCAATCCCGGCAATTCGGGTGGCCCCCTGGTGAACATGAACGGGGAAGTAATTGGTATCAATACCGCCATTCTGAGTGAAACCAACGCTTATGCGGGCATTGGTTTTGCGCTTCCTTCGAAAACCGTGATCGAGGTATACAACCAGTTGACCGGGCCGGAACACAAAGTTTCGCGCGGTTCGATTGGAATCATGTTCGATGCAGTAGAGAATCCCGCGATCGCCCGGGTCTATGGAGCGGGCAGCGGCGTGACAGTTTCGAGCGTGGTCGCAGGCAGCCCCGCAGATCAGGCTGGCTTGAAAGTCGGGGACACGATCACCACCGTAGACGGTAAGAAGGTCAGCAAAGGCTCTGAACTGGTGGCGGACATCGCTTCCCGCAAGCCGGGATCAAAAGTGGCATTAGGGTTCCTGCGAAATGGGAAAGCGCAAGACACTAGCGTGACCATTGCAGATCGTGCCAAACTCTTTGCTCAGCGCCTGGGCGAGGATCAGGGCAACGAGGATGAGAATGCGCCCAAGCCGAGCAAGTTTGGTGTGACCGTCCGCAAGGTGACTCCGGACATGGCTGACCGGCTCGACATTGCGTCCGGCAAAGGAGTAATCGTGCAGGACGTAAAGCCTGGTTCGTTCGCCGAGGACGTCAATCTCGCGCGAGGCGACATCATCCTCGAAGTGAATAAACAACCAGTTAACAGCGAAGAAGATTTTGCGCGGATTGAATCGACCCTGAAGAGCGGCCAGGACGTGGTGTTCCTGGTGCGGCAACGGGGTTCGTCCCGGCAGGACGGAACTATCTTCCTGGCCGGTACACTTCCGTAACGCGATTCGGCCTGGCAGGACTGGTACTGTGCTCTCAGCTTGAACACTGGTGCCAGATCCGGTTGGGCCTTTAATTTTTTGGCAGGTTTTCGCGAATGATTCTGCGAACGGGAATTCGGAAGGCGGCGGGGTTAGGTCTCTGCGTGGTGTTCTTAGCTTGTGTCTCTGTGCTTCCGGCAATTGCCCGTAGTGATGCTGCGACGAGTACGTCCGGCTCTGCGACGAGCAAAGCGAAGAAAGCTCATACTTCAGCCGCGTCAACGAAGACGCGAACTGCTACTTCGAAGCGGCGCAAGAAATCGTCTCGCGTGCGAGGACAGCAGAAGATCGATTCCCAGCGCGTACAGTCTATCCAGGAAGCGCTAATCCGCGAGCACTATCTGAGGGGGGAAGCGACCGGCAAATGGGATCAGGCGAGCGAAGAAGCCATGCGGCGCTATCAAGCGGACAACGGATGGCAGAACAAGACCGTTCCTGATTCGCGCGCGCTGATCAAGCTGGGCCTGGGCCCAAGCAAGGATCATCTTCTGAATCCGGAGAGCGCGATGACGACGGTGCCCGATCCGCCGAAGGCTGACTCTGTGCCCACCACTTCTCATAGTTCTCCAGCCGTGTCGAATGCGCCACAGGCATCCGTGCCGAGCTCGACTCCTGTATCGAGCGATACGTCTAAACCCCAATAATCTCTTCAGCTCCCCATAGAGACGCAGCTTGCTGCGTCTTGCTAGCCAGCTAAGGCGTCGCAAGCTACGCCTCTACTACCCTATCTGCAAACGATCGGTATATCTGGTCTCTGAGCATGAGGCTGAAATGCTTAACTGCTGTTTGCCTTTCCGGCATTACTCGGCCGAGGGAAATAGGGGAGCGGTTCGTTATTCAGAATGGCACGCGGGTTGGACTCTGTGAGGGCTTCTGCAATTTCTTCTCCGCAGATTGCGGCTGCGGCATCTCGTGCTGTCGAGAGGATCGGGACACGTTTCTGAGTATCGTGCGCGTCTGTCGCTAATACGTGAACCGCCTGGTTTTCGAGAAGCCAGTGCGCCACTCTGCGGCTGCGTTCGCCCCAAAAACCGGTAAGGGCAGAGCCGGTCATCTGGATAACGCAACCCTGTTCAGCCCACTCGGCGATGCGCTGCGGATCTTCCCGCAGAATAGGATTGCGCTCCGGATGCGTGACGATTACCGTCATTCCGCTCTCCCACAATTTGCGGAACGACTCGGTCATCTGCTGGGGGATGCTGTAGTTGCTGAATTCCACGAGCAGATAACGGGTGTTGTCGATGACGTATCGCTTAGGATTGGCAAGGGCGTCTTGCACGTTTTCATAGGACAAGTGGAAGTCGCAGCCCAGGCTGATTTTCGGAATTTCTCCGGCAAGCTTTTGCAGGTGCTCGACCAATCCTTTCAGGTATTCGCGGTCGTAATGATAGCGGTCATTGGCATGAGGCGTGGCGACCATGTGGGTAATGCCGTCGGCGGCAGCTGTTCGACACATCTCCACGCAGACGTCCCAGGATTTCGGGCCGTCGTCGACCTCTGGCAGGATATGGGAGTGGATATCGATCACACAGGTAGACACGATCGCAGCAATACTGACAAGAGTTGATTTAAGCAGATTCGCCGGGAAAGCGAAAGATCAGCTGTCGGCGCTCGACGTTCACCAGACCGTTGCCACGGCCTGTGAACTGCGGATTTGAGCGTCGGCGGTGACCAACTCAAGTCCCTCCACCACCGCGGTAGCGCCTATGATTCGATCGGCCAGGTCTTTCGGATAACCGGCTGGAAGCGACAACGCCGTTACGCAGATTGAACCGGTGATGGGCAGAACCACGAAATGTCTCTCAACTTCATTGAGAAAAGAGTCAGGACTTATGTCGAGCAAGAATTGTTTCTTCCGGAACAGCTGGGACAACTCATAGAGCGTGAAATCGGAGATAGCCAGTCCGCGCTCCGTCTGACGGGCCTCGGCGATGGCAGCCCGGGCCTTTCTCGTTATGCGGTTCTCCTCGAATGCGAGCCAGATGACTACATGGGTATCGAGGAGAATCAATATAAATCGCCCCATTCCTCACGCGTTATTGCGGGCGAGACAACGTCTCCGACAACTTTGCCTTTGCCCCTAAGGAATCCGAAGATCTCGTCCTTCTCTTCTTCGATGGGCACAAGTTTGGCAACCGGCTTACCGCGCTTGGTAATAACGACGGCTTGGCGCTTGGCATGGACCTCATCCATGATGGCGAGACACTGAGCCTTGAAGGTGCCCGCAGGAATGGTTTTCGTCTTCATCAGGCTCTCCGATCATGGTCATTATACCATGGTCATATGCAAAGCCGCGAGTGAAGAGGCTGCAGAAGAACTCTGATTGGCACGCCTTTGGGAAGGGCATGACTTCAGTCATGCCACTGAGTACCGCAAAATTACCGTGGCTTTAGCCCCTGGGGGGAGCTTGAAACAGACGAATTGACTTTTTCCGCAGCCGTTGAATCGGTCCTGAACATTAACATTTCCTCATCCGTGGGCAGCGGGGTCAAGAGCAACAAACAAGGAATTTAGCCGTTCCCATACCTGGCGCCGATAAACTGCGCAATCCCCGCATAGGCTTTCGTCAATGTTCGCTCTTCCGGAAGAAATACAATGCGGAAGTGCTGGGTGCCGGGCTTTTGACCGAAACCTGAGCCGTGCACTACCATGACGTGCTTCTCGCGGATGAGTTCCTTGACGAAGACCTCGTCGCTCTCTGGGATATCGATGCGCGGGTACGCATAGAATGCTCCTCGCGGCGTTACACAGCTTACGCGCGGTGTGGCTTCGCACCATTTTTGCGTGAGATCGCGGCGTGAACGAAGCTTGCGTTGTACTTCCACAAGATGATCTTGCGGGCCTTCGAGCGCGGCTTTGATTGCGTACTGCTCGGGATGATTTGCGCAGAGGCGCGCGCGCAAGAGGCGGTGTACGCCTTCGGTATAAGTTTTTACCGTGCCGGCATCGCCCGAGACGATGCCCCATCCAATGCGCCATCCTGGAACCAGGTAATTCTTCGACATGCCGCCGAAAGTTACGCAGGGAACATCGGGCGCCACGGACGCGAAAGCGATATGCGGGGTGCCGTCCAGAATCAGCTTGTCATAGATCTCATCGGAGAAGACGATCAGGCTGTGCCGCCGCGCCAATTCGGCGATCTGCTCAAGCATCTGGCGGGTACAGAGCGAACCAGTGGGATTATTTGGGTTGATGATGACAATGCCGCGCGTACCCGGACTGATCTTGCGCTCGATGTCGGCCAACTCAGGCTGCCACCCGTCTTCTTCGTTGAGATCGTACGCGTTCAGACGGTTGCCCAGTTTGCAGAGTACAGCCGAGTAGAGGGGATAGTCGGGGCTGGGGGTAAGGAAATCCTCGCCGGGATTCACCAGACCTGACAGGCAAACATCAACCGTTTCGCTGACTCCTGAAGTTACGAATACATCCCGAACGGTTGTGATTCCCTTGCGCGCTGCCTCACCACGAATGGCTTCAAGTGCTTCGTGCACTCCCTCGGAAGGCGCATAGCCGTTCTTGCCATCGAGCATCGCCTTGTGGACGGCTTCGATGATGTGCGCCGGAGTCTCAAAATCGAAGCTCAGGGGATCGCCGATATTCAGCGGCAGGACTTTGTGGCCCTGTTTCGTGACTTCATCGGCTACGCAGGCCAGATCGCGGATCGCATAGCGAACGTTATTGAGGCGGGAAGCAGAGCAGATCTCGCGAGCTTGAGTCAGCGGCATAGTCAAATTCTAATCGCAGCGAGCGCCGTCGAGACAGCGAAAAGAGTTCACCGCAAGGGACACAGACGTTCACAGGAAAAGTTTTCCTCTGTGTTCCTCCGTGCCCCCGTAATGAGTGATTACTCGGGTCGATCGATCTGCGCTTTCTGAAGCTTATCGGAGTAGTCGACATAGACAGACTTCCACTCCGTGTAGAAGTCGATAGCTCCGATTCCGCCCTCGCGGTGACCGTTACCCGTGGCTTTAGTGCCGCCAAACGGCAGATGCACTTCGGCGCCGATGGTCGGAGCGTTGATGTATGTGATTCCGGCATACAGGTCGCGCATGGCCGTGAACGCTTTGTTCACATCCTTGGTGTAAATCGCGGACGACAGGCCGTACTCGATACCATTCGCAATTTCGACCGCGTCCTCCATCCCGTCGCAGGCGATGATCGAGACTACAGGGCCAAAGATTTCCTCTTGCGCTATGCGCATCTTCGGATCGACATCGACGAAGACCGTGGGCTCCATGAACCAGCCGTACTGGTGCTCGCCTTTATTCAGGCGATTGCCGCCGCACAACATCCTGGCACCCTCGTTCTTGCCGATTTCCACATAGCTGAGATCGGTCTCGAGCTGTTTCTGGTTGATCGCGGGACCCATCTGCACAGTTTCGTCCAGGCCATTGCCGACTTTCAGCTTCTTTGCGCGATCAATTAACTGATCCACAAACTCGCGGTGCACGCCTTTCTGCACGATGATGCGACTGGTTGCGGTGCAGCGCTGGCCGGTGGTGCCGAAAGCTCCCCAGAGCGCGCCTTCGACAGCGAGGTCGAGGTTGGCATCATCGAGGACGATCATAGGATTCTTACCGCCGAGTTCCAGCGAGCAGTGCTTGAAGCTCTGGGCGGCGATCCCGCCCACAATTCTGCCGACAGCCGACGATCCGGTCAGAGAGATGGCGCGTACATCCGGATGTTCGGCCAGTGGAGTGCCGACTTCGGCACCGAAACCTGTGACGATGTTGATCACGCCTTTTGGCAAACCAGCGTCGGCCAGTGCGCGAACCAAATTGAACGTCGAGAGTGGAGTGTCCTGTGCTGGCTTGATCACACAAGTGTTGCCGCAAACTACTGCCGGCAACAGTTTCCACGACGAGATCGCCATCGGGAAATTCCACGGCGTAATCATGCCGCAGACGCCGATGGGCTGGCGGATCGCCATGGCAAACTTGTTCGGCATCTCCGAAGGCACCGTGGGGCCGAACAGACGCCGGCCTTCACCCGCGTTGTAATAGGCGGCGTCAATAGCTTCCTGCACATCCCCCCGAGTCTCGGCCAGAACCTTACCCATTTCTCGAGTCATATCGCGCGCGTATTCTTCTTTGCGCTCGATAAGAATTTCGGCGGCCCGGAAAACGATTTCGGCGCGCCGGGGTGCCGGCACCAGTCGCCATTTCTGGAATGCGCGCTTGGCCGCCTCTACTGCTGTGTTTACGTCGTCGCGTCCTGATTTCTGGAAAATGCCGACCAGGTCGCGGGTGTCGGCGGGATTTCGATTTTCAAACGTTCCTCCGGTCGAGGCTTCAACCCACTCGCCGTCAATGAAGTTCTTGAAGACCCGCGTCTGGCTTGCGCTGAGGCTCGCGGGGGTGGCTAATGTATCGGTCGCCATAAGGTCTCCTTGCCCGAAATCAATGATTGCCCAAACCTTTTGATGCTACAACTTGCGGGAAGGAGCGGCAAGGCGAGGGGTCGCGCAAGGGCAGTTGTGCTGGCTGCCTCTGATTTTAGCGCAAGGAAACTGTGGCCTGCACATGCCCGCAGATCGCAGGACAGCCCAACGGGCTGTCCCTACGTGAATTGGTTTACTGGCCCGCTGCCTTGGCGGATTCTCCCGCCCCCTGGAACTCCTCTTGCATCCAGTGCTGCAGCGCAGTCATGTTCTGCGGGCGGCCCAGGAAGTTCTTGACCAAGTCATTGGCCGACATCGACCCTCCGGGCTCGAGCACCAGCTGCCGGTAACGCCCGGGAGCGTTTCCGGCCAGCAAATTCTTCTGATCGAACTGAAGAAAGAAATCTTCTGCGATGACTTTGTCCCAGAGATACGTGTAGTAGGCAGAGGAGTATCCGCCCAGGTGCCCGAATGACGCCCACATGTGAGTGCCAGGCAATGGCGTCAACGTCGTATATTGCCGCTCGGCGTTGGTGGTGATGGTATCCAAGTCCACATTTTCCGGTTTGTCTTTGTATGCGTCATATGAAATTGCCGTGTAATCGTTCTGCCGGCAGACCCACGCGGCGCGTCCGAATGCTGAAGCACGGTTCATGCGGGTGACCAGTTCCGCGGGAATCGGTTCTCCCGTCTTGTAATGGCGCGCGAACTTGGCGAGCACCTGCGGACTGCGAATCCATTCCTCGAGCATTTGCGACGGAGCCTCGCCGAAATCCGATTCCATGGTGATGCCGCTAATTCCAGCCCACTGCTGTTGCCCGCCGAGAATGTGGTGCACGAGATGCCCGAACTCGTGGAAGAAGACTTGTACGTCGTCGTAGGTCATCAGCCCGGGATCCGTCGCCGTGGGCTGGGGAAAATTGCAGACAAGAACTGCTTCCGGCAATTGCTTGCCACGAATCCCGTCTAGCACGGGCGCCATTTCAGCATGGCTGAACTTCCCCGGCCGGGGATGCATGTCGAAATAAAAACGCCCGATCGGCTTCCCCTTGTCCAAAACAATCCAGGTCTCTACCGCTGGATCCCATGCCGGAACGTTCGGTTCCTGCTGAAAGCTGAGGTGGAACAGGGCGCTTGCCGCATCGAGAATGCCTTGCTTCACTTGTGGAAACGGGAAATATGGCCGCACCGACTGCGAATCAAAGTTGTACTCCGAGCGACGGAGTTGCTCGGAGACATAGCCGGATTCGTAGTCCCAAATTTCTTTGGCGCCGGGAGCGGTCTTGCGCTTTTCTGCCAGAAGCATCTGGAACTCACGTTCCGCCAGCGGGCGGGCCGCATCATTGACACTCTTGATAAAGTCGCCGATGTTCTGGCCCCGCAAAATCATCTTGTCGGCCGCGTTGTAGTCGGCCCAGTTGGAGTATCCCAGCAGCGTTGCGATTTCATAGCGGGTCTTCAACAGATTAGTCAGGACTTCCTGGTTCTTTGGATAGGCACGGGTCTGGTAAGCGAGATAGAGCCGGCGGCGCAGGGCATCGCTCTTGCAGAATGTGAGCACCGGGAAAGCATCGGGGTAATTCGTGCTGATGCGAACCTTTCCGTCCGGTCCTGGCTTGTGGTTGTCGATGAAATCTTGCGGAAGCCCCTCTAGTTCGCCGGGATCTGCTTCCACACTCTTCTGGTCGTCCGAGATGTTGCGGTCGAACATTGAATTTTGTTCAGAGGCCTGATCATTGAGTTTTCGGATGCGCGTGCGAGTGGCCTCGTCTTTGTCGACTCCGGCCAGGCGAAATTCGAGCAATTGCCGCTGCACATAATAACGAGTGGCATTGTCCGCGTGAGAGAGGTCGAGAGCGGCAAGTGCGTTGTAGACCTCATGATTGAGCGCAAGCGCGGTCTGCGCGGCTGAAGCTTTGGTCACCAGGGCGGTCGCGTGATCGCGAAACGTCGCATCGGGATGCACCTGCTGCATCAGTCCGGCCAGATAGGCCGCGGAATTGATCTGGCGAATTGCCTCATCAAAGGGTGCAAGTGTGTTCTCGATACTTCGCGCACCTTTGACTGCGACCAGCGTATTGACCTCACGTTGCGCCGCAGCCAGGCGGTCGTTCTCCATCTTTTCGAAAGCACTCACATCCGGTTTGGTGGCCCAGATCGTGGGCTGTGAAATCGTTTGGGCGAACAGATGGAGACCGAGAAAACTCATGAGTAAAAAGCAAGCGGCGGTGCGTTCTAGCGAGTACATGGGACCTCTCTGGAATTTTGACGTGAGTGACTGTGCGAAGAAAGCTTGAATTCGGGATTGTGTTAGAGCATGCGCACGAAAGTCAAGCCCGTAGGCCGCTTTCAACAGAAGCACGCGATGTATGTTTTGTTTGGCGTCATCGCCAACGTTTCAAATGCGGCCAGACGTTCGCCCAGGAATCGAACTTCTTGCCTCTGCACAGGAAGACCGGGATCTGTTGCTCCAGCGCGTAGGTGTTTGGCGCTGAGACACCGACGAGTTCGACGTCGTGCCAGTAGCGCGCGAGAACTTCCTGGCGATCGTCGAGCACGATCATGCAATTGCCAGAGTAGCTGTGCGCGCCCCAGAGCCAGTACGTACGATCGCCGCTCATGACTCCGGGTAAGCCGCGCCGGCGGCCGAAGAAGTCGATGGCTCCGGCCTGGCCGTAATCCTGCGCGAAGATGCCGCAATCGGAGCGCTCACCAGCGGGAATCCGGTTCCAGGCAATTTCAGTCTCATTCGCGATTTCTTCCCAGCCAAATTGGTCTGAATACCACTGCGGCAAAGGGGCGCGGGCATGCGAGTGCTCCGTCACCGGCAGCTTAAAGGGCAGCGTCTTCGTGTAAGCCAGAAATCCTTCCGGGGAAAGAACGGGAACCGTGATGGGAACTAAATGCGCACCGCTCGCCAGCACGATGACTGCGATCGCAGGCTTTAACCATCGCAGGCGCTTCTGAGTAGGTGATGGCCCATCGAGAGCACGTTCAATGATTACCGCGCCGGCGGCTAGCAGCATGGGATAGATCGGCGCAAGGTAATAGGCCTTCCCGTGCAACACGAAAAACGCTGCATAGCACACCAGGTAACACCAACCCAGCATGCGATAGGGCCGCAGTCGAGCCGAGAACATGAGGCCTAGTAATCCTGCAAGCCAAATGGGGGCAGTGATGGGATCTAAAAGCAGTGTCTGTTGCACGAAGAAATCCACTGGGCCCAACACTACGTCCCGACCTTCTGCCCGGATGGCGCGCATCAACTGCACGAATGGCCAGTCGTAATGAATGTTCCACAAGACATTGGGAAGAATTATCAGGAAAGAGGCGATCCCCCCGATCCAGATCCACTTGTTAAGAAATACGCGGCGGTGCTCGGTCAGCAGCAATCCCACAACAATTCCCAACCCGAAAACAGCAATCGAATACTTTTCCTCCAGGCCGAGACCCGCGGCCACACCGAACCACAGCCAATAGCGTGGGTTCTGGCGTTTGATCGCGAGTATGGCGAAATACACGCAACCCATCCAGAGGTTAGGTTCAAGGCAGTTGGTGGTGAGCAGGCTTCCGTTAGAGAGATACTGTGGCGCAATGACCGCACAGATTGTGCTGAGCAGCACGGCATAACTTCGGCCGCCGAGTTCACGCGCGAGGACGGCCGTCTGTACGACCAGTAATGAGGACGCGAGCGCCGGAATAAAACGAATGCTGCGCAGGGAATCACCCAGCACTGCGCGGCAGATGTGGATCAGAAATGGAATCATGGGCGGCTGGTCCACGTAGCCCCATTGCAGATGGTCGCCGCAAGACATGTAGTCGAACTCGTCGCGGAAATAGCCATACTGGTTGTTGAAGTAGAGGTGGAAGATGAGTTTGGCTAAGGCGATGGCCCAGATCACCGCCATGCCGTTGCTCAGCCACGATCGTTGGCTGACCTCCGTCGCGGGGAGCGTCGAACTCGAGGTGCCCATGGGCTATAAGCATAACTCTGGAGAAGCTTGCAAGCGCAAGACTTAAGCAGGTTTTCTCAATTCCGGAATGGGACTGGACTGCGCCAGCATTGGCTTGGCACTTCGGTAACCCTCCAACTTCATTACCTGTTCGTTCCTCGGTTTTTCCTGTGCTACCGTTTTCTTCTAGCGGATATTCACAAAAGCTATACGAGGAATTCTCAGGTCAAAGTGTCTTCCGACGATCGCAAACCAGGGATCCACGTCGCGTGGACGACGGTCACATACCGTAGTCTCGCCTTGCTAATTTTGTCGGTGCTTTTGATGTTTGGTGTCGCCATCCGCTTTACGTTTCCGCAGTTCAGCCAGAACGGCGTTAGGAAAGCGGGTGACATCTTTGGCAGGGTATTGGAGCGCGTTGCAGGCATGAACCCGTCTGTGGGCACGGGCGTCGTGACCGCGCAACAGGCGCATTTCACCGCTCTGGATGGAACAGTTCGAGTGAAGAAGGGCAGCGGAAACAGCTGGCAGCCCGCTGACTACAACATTCCGCTGGAAAAAGGCGATGTCGTTCAGACCGGTTCAGAAGGAATGGCCAAGGTCGTTTTCAATGACGGTACCAGTTACACCGTGAAGCAGGACTCGCTGATCGTCATCGAAGAGAACTCAGCGAACGATCAGGCACAAACCAATGTCGCAGTAGCGGTGAGCACCGGCACTGTGGATCTTTCGACAGCCACGTACAGCCAAGGGTCGAAATCCCAGGTAATCGTGGCCGGGGCAACCGCCTCGTTGTCGCCCGACTCTGCCGCCCAGGTTCATAACGATCCCAAAAGTGACCAGCACGAAATCTTGATCAAGAAAGGAACGGGCGAGGTCACGCGCAATGGTGAGACGGTAAAGCTGGCCAACTGGGAAAAAGTAAGCTTCCACGGATCGCAGTCACGTCTTGAAAAAGCCAAAGAAATCGGTCCGCCCACCCCGATTGCGCCTGCCAATATGGCTCCTCTGTTTTCCGCCGGAGAAGCAACGAAGGATGTTGAATTCTCGTGGACGGCGATGGCGAATGCAGTCGGGTATCGCCTTCGTATCTCCCGCAATCCATATTTTTCTTCTACACTCGTTGACAAAAAGGTTAATACAGCAGCTGTGACCGTCACCAACTTGGGAGAGGGCGCTTATTACTGGCTGGTGCAGTCGTACGACGCAGCGGGAAAGGAATCGGTGGAGAGCGAAAAGAATCGCTTCACCGTGATTTCCAAGGGCAAGGAAACGGAAGCCATCGACCTGGAACTGGATCCATTCATTCAGCATGGGCATGTAATTGAAGTGACAGGCAAAACCCAGAGAGGGGCACGTGTCATGGTCAATGGCAGCGAGGTCCCGATGATCAGTTCCGACGGGCAATTTCACTACTTCATGCCGCCGCTGCCGACCGGAGAGGCGGTAATCACGGTGACCGCGCAAACGGCGCAGGGTGGCGTGAACACGCAGCAGAAGAAGATTGTGATTCAGTAGTTTGGGCGGGTTCCCGTGCGACTTTTGGCCGCCCTCGACAAGAACTTTCGGTGTGAGCAGGGCTGGCTGACCGCGCGTACAATGTAGTCAGTCATCCCTGAAAAAGCTAAAAAGCACGCCCGGGAAACGCCTGGGTATGCCATCAGTGTAGGACTACGGATGACTCGCCATGTCAAATAACGGATTCCACTCAGGCCCCACGCGTAACCACAACCTGCGATCGCTTTTCAGTATTTTCTCCAGCGATCTGGCGATTGATCTCGGCACCGCCAACACCCTCGTGTATGCGCGGGGCAAGGGTATCGTCGTGAACGAACCCTCGATCGTCGCCATCAACAAGAACACGGGTGAGGTCGAGGCTGTGGGCAAAGAGGCGAAAGAGATGCTGGGACGTACGCCCGGCAACATCGTCGCCATCAAGCCCATGAAGGACGGCGTGATCGCCGACTTCAAAGTCACAGAAAAGATGTTGAATTACTTCATCCAGAAGGCGCACAACCGCAAGATGCTGGTGCATCCCCGGATCGTCATTGGCGTGCCTTCGGAGATTACGCAGGTGGAAAAGCGCGCGGTCATGGATTCAGCTTATCGCGCCAAGGCAAGCGAAGTGCACCTGGTGGAGCAAGCGATGGTCGCGGCGATCGGTGCCGGGCTGCCCATCACCGAACCCAGCGGCAACATGGTGGTGGACATCGGCGGTGGTACGACTGACATCGCGGTGATTTCGTTGAGCGGCATCGTCTATTCCCGTTCCGTGCGCATGGCCGGCAATCAGATGGACGAAGCCGTGATGAATTATCTCAAGCGGAAGTACAACTTGCTGATCGGCGAGCGCACGGCGGAGCAGATCAAGATGGAAATCGGATCGGCGCATCAGTTGGACAAGCCGATGACGATGGAGATCAAGGGCCGCAACTTGATTGAGGGCGTGCCCAAGACCATCACAGTGGATGATGGTGAAATCCGGGAGGCGCTGAGCGAGTGTGTTTCGACGATTATGAATGCGATCCGCGTAGCTTTGGAGCGGACCCCTCCGGAACTCTCCGCCGACATCAGCGATCGCGGCATTGTGCTCACCGGTGGCGGTGCTTTGCTGAAGAACCTGGACAAGCGGATTCGCGAGGAAACCGGATTGCCGGTCTCGATCGCCGACGATCCGCTGTGCAGCGTGGTGCTCGGCACTGGCAAGATGCTCTCCGACTTCAAGCTGCTAAGGAAGATCTCGATCGAATAGGGCAGGGAGCAATGAGCCATGAGCTGTGAGCGAATGCGTTCTGGTTCATTTGTGATCTTGCTCATTGCTCGATGCTCTTAGCTCAAGGCTCTTATGGAATCCGTCCTCAGCCGTTATCGCAACCTGATCATCCTGGTAGGAGTGTTGTTTCTGCAGGTGCTCGGGCTGGCGATGCAGGTTAAGCGTGGCAACGACACGCAGGATACCCGGCTAATTCGTATCTGGGCCGTCGGCGCCATGAGTCCTCTCGAACGTTCCCTCGTTTGGGCGCGCAACAGCACAGGAATCCTCTGGCATAACTACTTCTATCTGCGCGGGGTGCGCGCTGAGAACCGGCAACTCAAAGAACAGATCGAGCAGATGCGGCTGGAGCAGGTGCGGCTGAGCGAGGACGCGGCCCAGGCGCATCGTCTGCAGAACCTCCTGGCCTTCAAAGAACAATTTGTATCCAAGACTGTAGCCGCCCAAGTGATCGGCTCGAGCGGGAGCGACATGTCGCGCGTGGTCTACATCGATAAGGGGGAGAACGCAGGGATTCGCCGCGACATGGCCGTGATCACTGCGCAGGGGATCGTCGGTAAAGTGCTGATGGTTTATCCCACCGTATCGCAAGTGCTGCTGATCAACGATCAAAGCAGCGGAGTGGGTGCAATCCTGGAAAAGTCGCGCCTGCAAGGCGTGTTGCGCGGCGCCCCAAATGGCGAGGTGATGCTCGAGCGCGTGATGGGTGATGAGCAGGTTGCAGCTGGCGATGTTGTGCTCACCAGCGGCGGCGACCAGATCTTTCCCAAGGGATTGCCCGTTGGTGCTGTCAGCAAAGTGGGGAACGGCAAAGACCTGTTCCTGACCATCAAGATCAAACCGGCTTCGAATCTCAGCAAGTTGGAAGAAGTGTTGGTTCTGTTGGAAAAACAGGAGCGTCAGGCGATCGCAGAAGACAAACGCGTGCGAGCGGCCGATATCCTGGCCCAGCGGCTGCCGTCTGTGCCCGACAAGCCTCCGGCTACTAGCGTTGCAGGAGCAATTCCCGGATCGTCTGCCCAATCTGCGGGTGTTGGCACGGGCGTGATTCCCGGCTCCCGGCCGAAGACCACAAGTCCGATCACGTCTGCAAATGCTGCCGCCGCCAAGAATCCGTCGCAGGTCCCGAGTTCCGGTTCCGCGCAGCAGCCGATTTCCAGAGTCCCGGGTTCGCCGGCAGCGGCGAAGCCAAAGATCTCCGTTGTAAGCACCACCGCGCCGGACGTTCCTGCTGAGGGTGTTGCGCAAGAGAAACCGGCAACGCCCGCGCCGATTCAATCCACTTCCCAGCCCACAACGGACAATAACGACCCACACTAGCGTGCCTATCACTTACACATCTGGGGAGCAGGTTGAGGTTTACCGGTTCAGCATTCCGGTCACCATTTTTGTCCCGCTGCTCGCGCTTTTTGTGCAGGCATTTGTGCCCTTGCGGTTTCCCTGGTTCGCGGTGTATTTCGACCTGCCACTCCTGGTCACAATCTTTTTTGCCATGGCACGGCGAAGTCCGATTGCCGGTTTGCTGACAGGCGGATTTATCGGTTTGGCGCAGGATATGCTCGGGCATAATCCGATCGGAATCTACGGAATCTCCAAGACAGTTGTGGGCTACGGGGCGTCGTCGCTAGGCGTGAAGCTGGACGTTGAAAATGCCGGAGCCAGGTTCCTGATCACAATCGGGTTTTATCTGGTGCATTCGGCGGTGTATTTCACCGTGGCCCGGGCACTCGTGAATATGTCCCAGAGTTGGAGTTGGGCGCACGGCGTATGGGCCGGCTTGGCAAATGCGGTGCTGGGAACATTTCTCTACTTCGCGCTCGACAGGTTCAAGCAGAGGACATGAAAGCAGTACCAGGTATCTGACCTAGAAATGCATGTGGGAAGTAAATGGATTTTGAAAGGGCACGACTTTAGTCGTGCCGCCAGGGGCCACACTAACATTTAGCCCCTGTGGTTGGCCAAAGTCGTCTGATGACCTTAGTTACACCGTCTTCCTCGGATGACGCGGGGCTCAGGATTACAATGGAATCAACCCCAAAATTCACCCAAGCTTGCCGCAGTGACGAGGACTCCTCAAAAACTGGGTACTGGCTACTTGGCGCTGGGGACTGAACTATGTTCGGCCGCGATGAAAAAGTGTCGGAAGAGCGCCTGACTGCGGCGCAATACATCATTCTCGGCATTTTTCTCGTTCTGGCGTATGGATTGTGGCGTCTGCAGGTCATGCAGGCGGATTACTACTCCCTGGCTGCGGAAAAGAACCGTATTCGCAACGTGCCGGTGCTTGCGCCTCGCGGCAAGATTTTAGACCGCTACGGGCGCACCATCGTCGATAACTATCCTTCATTTTCTGCCCTGCTGTTGCGCGACTCCTCGCGGGATCTGAACGCGGACGCGGATTTCATCGCCCAAGGGCTGCATTTGGATCCGAACGAGGTGCGCGCCCGTATTCGCCGCTTCGCGACCATGCCGCAGTACCAGCCCATTTTCCTGAAAGAAGACATCACGCCGGACGAGTTGCAGTTTATCGAGGCCCATCGCAACGAACTGCCCGAACTGGACACGATCATGGCGCACCGGCGCCTGTATCCACGCAACGGATTCATGGCGCACTTGGTTGGATACGTCGGCGAAGTCACCGACGACATGCTCAACCAGCCGCAGTTTGAGTTGTATAACCCGGGAGACGTGGTGGGCATCTCCGGCGTTGAGCGGCAATACAACAATCTGCTGATGGGCACGAACGGATTTCGCCAGGCCCTCGTGGACAGCCGCGGCAGGGAAGTCGGGCGCCTGGGCGAGACCGAAGCCGTTCCCGGAAAGCCGCTGAAATTAACGATTGATATCGATCTGCAGATCGCAGCTGAAGAGCAGTTGCAGGGAAAGAATGGGGCGGTCGTGGCAATGGATCCGCACACGGGCGAGATCCTGGCGATGGCGAGCGGTCCGACCTTCGATCCCAATGACTTTGCCGTCCGCGTTTCGAGGGATGAGTGGAATCGACTGGTTACCGATCCCGACAAGCCTCTGCTGAACAAGGCGATTCAAGCGCAACTGGCGCCTGGGTCGACCTTTAAGATCATCATGTCAGTCGCGGGATGGCAGGAGCACACCGCGCAGGATTTGCACGTGAATTGCACGGGTGGCGCGGAGTTTTACGGCCGCCGCTTTGGATGCTGGGTCAAGGGCGGACATGGAGCGGTTGATCTGGAAAAGGCGATCTACCAGTCGTGCGACGTCTTCTTCTACACGCTCGCGAACAAACTCGGTATTGATCGGATCGCGAAGTACGCCACTGAGTTCGGGCTGGGACAGAAGACCGGCATCGATCTGCCGAACGAAGTCAGCGGGGTGATGCCGTCATCCGAGTGGAAGATCAAGAACTTCAAGCAGAAGTGGTTTGCGGGTGAAACCATTTCGGTAGGCATCGGGCAGGGCGCGATTGCTATTACTCCGGTGCAGTTGCTGCGTGCCATCAGCGCGATTTCAATGGACGGGAAAATGGTCGTACCGCACGTGACCAATCCCAATGATCTGCCGCCAGGCTTTGTGGACGTTGCGAAGTACACCGAAACCACAAGCGTCGACATGGATCCGGCCGGATGGAACTTCATTACGGACGCGATGGTGAGGGTGCTACAGCCTGGAGGAACGTCGCCTCTCGCAGCCATACCTGGAATTGAGATTGCCGGCAAAACCGGATCGGCGCAGATCGTTTCGCTGGCAACGCGCGCGAAGTTCAAAAACAGTGAGGCCCTGGCCCAGAACGGGTGGTTTGTAGGATTCACCCCCCGGCGAAATCCGGACATTGTCGTGTGCGTACTGTTTCAAGGCGGCGAACACGGCAGGCTCGCCGCACGACTCGCGACCCAGGTAATCAAGGCGTACGTCGAAAAGCGCGACCGCAATCCCCAGAAGATGACGGAGAAGCCGAAGAGCAACGGCACTGTCGATGTCGGCGGGTTGTGGTCGGAGCCGGCGGGCACCGGGGAGAAAGATCCGCTAGAGGCAGCGCGGTTCATTGTCGATCTGCCGAAGAAGCGACCGGTGCTGGCGACGGCAGCGCCAGGGATGAATTGATGTTGCGTTCAACACTCTCTGTCATCCTGAGCGAAGCGAAGGATCTATGTAGTCTCTTGCCAGCGAGCAGAGTCCATAATCGTTCGCTTCGCTCAGGGTGACAACGCATGCGAAGTGCTCGTAGTGAGAACTTGCCTTCTAAGTGTTTTTGGGAAGAGCACGACGCGTCGTGCCGTCCAAGTAGGGATTGAGAACTGACACCTAATGTCCCGTTATGTTTCATTTCGTGATTTTGACTGGCTGCTGCTGATGTTCGTGCTGCTCCTCTGCGGCATGGGCGTGATGGAGATCCACAGCGCGACCATGCATACCAAGTTTGCCGGGGCCCATATCAAGCAGATCTACTGGGTCGTGGCCGGAGTCGGGGTGATGTTCCTCATGAGCCTGGTGAACTACCAGGCGCTGCTGGAGCAGATTCACTGGTTCTACATCGCCGGGGTCGGTTCGCTCATGGCAGTGATGGTGTTCGGTCAGAAGTATCTTGGAGCCCGCCGCTGGATCAAGATGCCGGGCGGGAATCACTTCCAGCCTTCGGAATGGGTCAAGCTGATCCTGATTCTTGCCGTGGCACGGTACTTTGCCGAATTGCGGCATCGCGACCTCTCCTGGGCCGATTTCATGAAGGCTGGAGCCCTCGTCGGCGTGCCTATGCTGATGGTTCTGGCACAGCCTGACCTTGGCACGGCGCTCACGTATGTTCCCATTGCTGTAATGGGCGTTTTTCTGGGTGGTATGCACTGGAAACAAGGGCTAGCAGTCGGCTTGCTGGCGATAGTGGGAATAACTGCGGTCTTCTACGTTCCCCGGGTTCATGTTCTAAAGACGTATCAGAAGCAGAGATTGACCAGCTTCCTCGATCCCGAACTCGATCCCCAGGGGTCGGGGTACCAAGTTGAACAATCCAAGATCGCGGTGGGTTCGGGGGGGCTCTGGGGTGGTAAAGGGTCGCAAACACATGGTGCTTTTCTGCCGGTACCGCAAACGGATTTCATTTTCGCGGCCTTTTCCGAGGAACATGGATTCGTAGGCGCTCTCGGGGTTCTGCTGCTATACTTCATTGTGCTGATGCGTTTGACCCAGAATGCGCAAACAGCGCCCGACCGCGCTGGCACGTTCGTCGTAATGGGTGTGGTGGCTGTGCTTAGCTTCCATATCCTGGTCAATGTCGGCATGGTGGTCGGCTTTATGCCGGTCACTGGAATACCCTTGCCTTTAATGAGTTACGGTGGGTCTTCTGTGTTGTTCATGTTCCTGGCGCTGGGGATGGTTATGAATGTTCGTATGCGCCGCTTTGTGAACTAGCCGGTGAGCCGGCTGGAGAGCTGATCAAGGGTTCAGGAACGAGCGGATCTGAACGAAGGAAGACCGGCAGGGAAGCAGTTTTGCTGTGCCTGGGAGGCGCAGCCCAAAAATATCGATCGCCCTCGCGTTAAGAGGGCATTCACCGGCCAATCGAGCAAGTAAAGGCCGGGCAGGATTGAAGCTGAGCAGTAGCCGGGCAGGGAACGGCCCCCCGACCCAGAAGGTCTGAGAGTGCGGTCACAACCCCGGCAGAATGTAAAGCGATTCAGTGCAAAAGATTCTTATAGCTTGTGCAACGGAACATACTGAGGGAACGACTTCCCTGTCTTCCTCTCTTTCTGCGCCGTCCCCCGTTCGGGGCAGCATCGCGAAGCTTCCTCCTCCCGCATCTTTCCTGGCTCAGCCCCGGTGAAGCCCGACTGACTCATGGAAGAGTCGGCGGGACCGGAGTGTTCAATGAACAAGGAACTATTTGTCTCTTCTACCCCTCACGAAACCAAGGTGGGGCTGGTGGAAGACGACCTGCTCGCGGAAGTCTATCTGGAACGCGAGAACGAGTACACCTTAGCTGGCTCCATTTACAAGGGCCGAGTCACCCGTGTGCTGCCAGGCATGCAATCGGCGTTTGTCGATATCGGATTGGAACGCGATGCTTTCCTCTATGTTTCCGATTTCATGGACCTGGAGGAGCACGATGATGACCTGACCGACGTAGTTCCGGCCGGTCGAGGAGTGCGGGATTTGCGTCCGCAGGCGCCGCAGGACGAGGCAACGTCGGCTTCCGCCCGAAGCACGGAAGAAGGCGGGGCCCAGCCGAATGTGGCGCAATCCACCGAGCAAGGAACGTTCGAAGGCGATCAACTGGAGACGCATGCAAACGCAGCGCCTGGCGAAACCGCGGAAACGGCTAAAGGCAACGATCCCGAGTCCAGTGATCGAAGCTGGCGAGGGCGCCGGCGGCGCCGTGGCGGCCGCCGAGACGGCCGCGAGAGTCGCGGATACGAGCGCGGCGCGGAGCGACAGCAGGAGTCCCGGCAGCCGCGCCCCGCTGAAATTCAAGCGTCGCGGTCTTCTGGCCCGCCGCCCGGATACCAACCCATCCTGTTGCCGGGAGAGTCGATCTCCAAATATCAGCGTTACCAGCAACCAGTGGCTGCGGAAGGCCACCCTGTGCAATCCGCTACGGATGTTTCGCCTGACCGAAGTTCGGAACCGGCGGCTCCGGTCACCGCAGCATTTCCCGACGATGAACCCATCTTTGCCGCGCCCCAAGCGCTGCTGGAGCCATTGCATGAGCGGCACGACCATGTCCTTGGCACGGACGAGCCGGAGGAATCAGTTTCCACTTCAGCTTCATGGAACCGCGAATTTCGAAGTAATGCGCGGGTAGGTTCCACCGCTTTCACCGAAAACATCCACGACGACTTCGAAGAGGTTGCTCAGCCGAGTTCAGAAGTGGATGAACTGAGCGTTGCGGTCCCCCACCACCTGAATGAGGACAAGGCTCCCGCATTTGCCGCACCGGGGACCATGGAAGAAGAAACTATCGAAGAAGAGGAAGTTGATACCGCTCACTACGAATCTTCCTCGGATGAAGGCTATGACGAATTTGAGGAAGTAACACGGGCGGCGGACGGATCCGAGTTGAATGGCGACGCCCGGGAGGCTGTCTCTGAGATTCATCTGCAAGCGGCAGTAGAGTCCGGCGAAGTAGCGGCTGGCGAGGGATCGCCCGCGGAGGAGGATCCCGAGGAAGCCGAACTCGAAGAGGCTCAGGCGGAGGCGGAAGCGATGCTCGACGCTGAGGCGCGCGGGAATGGCACAGTTGATGCGCGGGCAGAAGTTCGCGCCCCGGCGACGACGGCCGGTTACACCCAGCGTTCGCAGCGACGTCCGGGTTACGACCGTGCCGGACATGATCGCCGCGATCGTGGCCGACGTGGAGGCGCAGGAGGAGGTGGTGGACGCCGTTTCCGACGCCGCGAATCGGCTCCAGTACCCCTCATCAGTGACTTGCTGAAGGAAGGGCAGGAGATCCTGGTTCAGATTGCGAAGGAACCGATCGGCAAGAAGGGTGCGCGTATAACCAGCCACATCGCTCTGCCAGGGCGCTTCCTGGTCTACATGCCCACGGTGAATCACACCGGAGTGTCGCGCAAGATTTCTTCCGAGGAAGAGCGGCAGCGATTGAAGCGGATCATCCTGAGCGAGCGCGAGAACGGCCATGGAGGATTCATCGTGCGCACGGCTGCGCAGAGTGCCAGCGAAGAAGAACTCCGCGCCGACATTCGATTTTTGAAAGGCTTGTGGCAGGACATCAAAAACCGGACCGAGAATTCAAAGCCCCCGGCTTTGATCTACCACGACCTCAACGTCGTCGAGCGCGTGTTGCGGGACCAGGTCACCTCTGACTTCAACGTGATCTGGGTCGACACGGAACCGGAATACGAGCGCATTCTGAGGTTCTTCAACCGCTTCCAGCCAGGGATGGTCAAGCGCGTCAAGCTCTACACGAAAGAGACGCCTTTATTCGAACAATTCGGTCTCCAGGAAGAGATGAACAAGGCGCTCAAGTCGAAAGTCTGGCTGAAGAGCGGAGGCTACATCGTCATTAATCAGACTGAGGCCCTGGTCGCGATCGACATCAATACCGGGAAATACGTCGGCAAGACGCAACGGCTGGAAGATACCATCGTCAAGACGAACGTGGATGCCATCAGGGAAATCGTGCGGCAGATTCGGCTGCGCGATCTGGGCGGCATCATCATCATCGATTTCATCGATATGGATGAGCGCCGAAACCGGCAACGCGTCATGCAGGCGCTGGAAGAAGAACTGCGGCACGATCGCGCTCCCTCAAAGACTCTGCAGTTCAATGATTTTGGCCTGGTGGCGATTACCCGCAAGCGCGTGAAGCAGTCGCTCGAGCGCACGATCGGAGCGCCATGTCCGTATTGCCAGTCTACGGGGTACGTGAAATCGGTGAGCACCATCTGCAACGAGATTTACGTGGAGATGCGGAAGATCGCCAAGCATCTGGAGCACGAAGATGTCATGCTGCGCGTGCATCCGGATGTTGCCAAAGAACTGAAGTCCAACAACGCCAAACTGCTGAACGAGATGGAAGAGATGACCAAGCGCACGATCATCGTTAAAAGCGATCCGGCCGTGCATCAGGAGCAGTTCGACATCAACTAGCTGTCAGCTATGAGCAGCAAGAAGACGGGCGCAGGGTGCGCCCGTCTCTTTCTGCGATCCAGAATGCGTTGCAACGCAATCCCGCGAGTTGCGCCGAACCTTGCGCGAGCCCTCAGTCAACTCGAACTAACGCATGGTCGAGCACCCAGTTCCCAACTTGGATTCCCGTCGCCTGGCCATCGTTGCATGCAGATCGGAAGTGAATGCCAGCAAAGATTCGAGCATTCTTCACCTCCTCGAGCGCCTCCGAGAAGCTGCCGAAGGAGCGGGTGACACCGATCAGGAGGTCGTTGTCCACGGTGAAATGCCTTTTCGCGCCGAACACGCTTGCAAGCACCACTGCCGCAGCGCCGCTGACCGCCGAATGACCGGACGGGTACTCCGGGTGCGCAGGTGTTGCGAAAAGCGGCATCCATGACGCGTCTGCGATTGTGTCCGGATTGCCGTCCGTATCGGCAAGAGGGATCGCTGTGACCGGCCGCCAGAAGACGTAATGGTATTTCGCTTCCCAGCATGCGATGGCGGCGTCCGCCATAGCAAGATTGAGCAATGCCAGAACTCGCGCACTCTCTAACAAGGAATGGCTGTGTTCTCCCCTATGTCCGGTATCGCCGTCGCGCTGCTCGAGGAGCGAGTCAGCCACGTGGTTCCATAGGTAGGTCGCCGTGCTGCCAGCCCAAAACCAAGCATAGATTGTCTCCTCTGCGGTGCGAGTCGGGCTCGTGATGCTGCCCATCATCTTGGTTTCGTTAAAATCGGCTGTATAGCGAGCGCTCGTCAGCGCCGGAGGACCATCCGGACGGAACTGCGATGGTGAGTTGATCACCCAGGGCGTCATATACGCAAACTGAGGACCGGCGCCTGACAAAAAGGCCGGCGGCGTGGGGCGCCATTCCCCAACGGCTGTCCCTCCCACGAAGGGAGCCGGCGCCGGCGTGAAACCGTCGGTAGTGCGCCAGGACAGGATGCCGTTGGCAGCAGCTTGGCCCCATGCGATTCCGCTGGCAATTCCCGCACTGGTTTCATGCGGGTCGCTCGCGATGTCGGTCAGCGACACGGCGAGCCGCGCATCGAACGTGCCCTTCTGGGTAGGGAACAGCGACACCAAGGCCGTGTATGCCGCTTCCACCGCGGCAGCGCGACGCGAGGCACCAGCAGCGGCGCCCGGCGGCACGTGTACCGGCGCGTACCTTGGATTGATGCCGTTGACAGCGTCAAATACTGAGGCTTGCACGATGGCGGCGACGCGCGACATTACCAGGGGTGAAGTACCGCCAACCGTCCCCGCGCGGAGCATGTGTTGATTCCAGTCTGTAACGTCATCGGCTCGCGCGATGGATGACCCAACAACGAACATCGCCAAGCCAAGTACCAATGAACAAGATGTTTTCAGTAGTCGCATTTCTTGCCTCCGTTCTCAAATGTGCCTTACGGTAGGGCCCGAAAAGATTAGGGCAATATGAACGAGGGCACAGCAGGAAACAGAGGAAAGACCTAAAGGACGACTGAGTGTTCTAGGCGCTCAGCGAGTTCGCGTACCGGAACATACGCCCTTGTTCACCCGAAGTAAAGCTGTTTTTGAGACGGATGGCAATCGTATCCCAGCTTCGCATGGCGCGGCTCAGGCCTATGATGATTCACGATAACCACGCCTTTAGATATCACCCGCGAACCGGGCTAGACGTGGATATAGAAAATGCCTTCCTCGATGAGCGGTTAACTCACGTTGGCGAGAGTCTTCGCCGCAAGATCACACTGGTTTCGGAGCTTTTTCACTGATTCGTGAATCGTTTTTGCAGCAGTTCCTGCTCCGTTTTGCTCTGCCTGCTTGGCGATACTGCCGGCATCCTCGGTTGAGCTGTTCGCCATATCGAGAAGGACGACAATCGAATCGGCATGCAGCTTCCAAAGAGAAGACATCTTCTGACTGCGTTTCAGTTCTTCCAATTCAGTGTTGATCCGCGCCGAGATCGAGACGAGGCGGAATGAGGGTGCGGGCAACATCCGCGCGCAGACTCTTTTCTTCCAGGAATGGGGCGCTGTAGGCGTCCGCCTCCGCCGCCGTGAGCGTCGAGATTGAAGAATCTCATGGGTACAATCTGGCGATATTTTGGATCGGCCACGCGCACGAAAACCCGAATAGATTCTTCTACCCGACGCAGTTTGCTTTCTTCTGCGGAAATTTGTTGTGGGCTGATGGTCGGGGGTTGAAAGACGGGGGCCGATGGCCGGGGCCTTAGCCGCCGCCGCCTTCGCGAGTTTGCGCTGCAGCGCGCTGCGCCGCTGCTTTGGCCCTGTGCTGCGGTTTGCGGGCGTAAGCAGCGATCTGCCGGATTGGCGGACGGCGATCCAGTTCCTTTTTCAGCTTGGAAACTCGGCGGAACTTCTCGAAAGCGTTGCCGTAGTCAGCTTGCAGGAGTTGCTTTTCTTCGATTGCCGCCACATGCTCCACGGTCACTTCCACTCCGTCGACCGTCGTGAGGATGGTCCCTCCCATCTCCTCCAAGGCCTGCCCGAAATTCTTGATTTCGCCCAAGGCCTTCACAAACAAGTCGTCGAACTTCTTTCCGAATCCTGTGTTGTACGCAGCTACCGTCGCCAACACGCCGGGGTGATAGAACGATGAATCCAGCCACTGCTTGAGTTCGCGCACCCGGCCGATCATGCCGGAGTCGATGAGAGCGTTGAAGTCGCGAAATCGTTTTACTTCCTCCAGGAAAGGATCGAAGCGGCGCAGCAACTGTACGTGTTCCTCCGGTAACGAAGGCACGTCTGTATCCGCAAGAATTTCAATCAGTGCAATTTCGAAAGGAGACAGCGGAAGCGCCCCATCCAGTCCATAACCGCTCTGCTGCCACTGCCCAGGCACTCTGGGGTGGCGATACAGGAAGGTGGCGATGAGGTCGGTTTTGTCGCGGTTAATGTCCGTAGCTTCACGCCTGCGGACAAAATAACGCAGCAGCGCTTCTGCAACTTCGGAATCCGTATCAGGGGTGAGGGCCTGGCGCAGCATCGCGGGAGTGATCGCCATGTCGAGCAGATGTAGCCAGCGGTACATCCGCGACAGCGTATTGGGCAACTCGCGCTCGGAATGGCGGAGAGCGTCCTCATCCAGGCCACTCGGGATCGGAACCTCCCCGCCGAGCGTGTTTCGCAAGAGCTTCTGGTAGAAGCCCTGTACGGTCGCCAAAATGGCTAGTTCAAACCGAAGATCTTCGGCCAAATCCTGCCCCCCGAGCAAACATTCCTTTAAAACTTTACTAACGTTCAACTAAAGCTGGAAGGTTACTCAAGTTACTGGTGAGGAGGCGTGTCGAGCGGGGGGTTGGAATGCCGCTTCGTTTCCGTCTTCAGAGATGAGCTTAGAAAACCACGGTCTTATTGCCATACACAAGAACGCGGTTTTCTGCATGCGCCCGAACCGCGCGCGACAGCACCACTTTTTCCAGATCGCGTCCTTTGCGGATCAGGTCTTCGACGGTATCCCGGTGGGAAACTCGCACCACGTCCTGCTCGATGATGGGTCCGTCATCAAGGACTTCCGTAACGTAGTGGCTGGTAGCACCGATAAGCTTCACGCCGCGTTCAAATGCCTGGTGATAGGGGCGCGCCCCCACGAAAGCCGGCAAAAAAGAATGGTGGATGTTGATAATGCGCTGCGGATAGCGATTAACAAATTCGTTCGAGAGAATTTGCATGTAGCGCGCCAGCACCATGAAGTCGGGCTGGTGTGCCTCAATCAGTGAATCAATGTTCGTCTCGGCCGCTGCCTTGTTGTCCTTTGGGACCGAGACAACGCAATACGGGATACCAAAGAAATCCGCAATCGGCTGGTTGTCGGTATGATTCGAAATGATCAGCGGGATGTCACAGGCGAGTTCGCCACTTTTGTGACGGTAGAGCAGGTCCACCAGGCAGTGGTCATATTTTGAAACCAGGATGATCATGCGCTGCCGGCGAGAAGACTGGGCCAGCCGCCACTTCATCCCAAATCTGTCTGCCACCGGGGAAAACTGAGTGGCAAATTCGCCGAGATCGATATCGAAGTCTTTAGCGTCAAACTCCACCCGCATGAGAAAGAGGCCAGATTCCTCATCTCCATGCTCGTCCGCATGCAGGATGTTGCCATTGTGGCGGTAAATGAAATCGGCGATGGTCGCGACTTCGCCCTTGCGATCAGGACACGTAATGAGCAGGATGGCGGAGTTTTTCATTAGGATCATCAGCCGTTTTGCTTGTAAAGAAGAGACGTTGCAAGCAACGTCTCTACGACAAATGTTGTATGACAAATTCGTAGGGGCGTAGCTTGCTACGCCTTGATCTTGCTGCGCCCTATCCGCGGCACACTTATTTCTTGAGGCCTTTTAATATCTCGCGTGCAGCGTTTGCTCCCGATCCGCCGGTTAATCCAGCCCCGGGGTGTGTCCCGCTTCCGCACAGATAGAGGTTTTCAATTGGTGTTTGGTAGCGCGCCCAATCCAGCAGCGGGCGCATGGTAAAGAACTGATCGAGCGCAAGTTCGCCATGGAAAATCTGCCCGCCCGTGAGCCCGTATTTTTCCTCAAGATCGAGAGGAGTGATGATCTGGTGTGTCAGGATCAACTCCGGCAGATTCGGGGCATACTGCGCCAGCGTCTTCACCACGGTCTGCCCCAGCGCCTTTCGCTGCTGCTCCCAGTCGCCCTTCAGCTTGTATGGAGCGTACTGCATATAGATCGACATCACGTGCTTGCCTTCGGGAGCAAGCGTCGGATCCGTCAGCGAGGGAATCGTGACTTCCAGGTACGGCTGATTGGAGAACTTACCGTACTTGGATTCGTCGAACGCGCGTTCCAGGTAATCGATCTCGTTGCCGATGTGAATGCGGCCTTTGAGCGCAGCGGAAGCGCCGTTCCTCAAAGCAGTGAATTGCGGTACGGCTGACAGAGCGAGGTTAACTTTCGCAACCGTGCCGTTTCCGCGATAGTGCTGCAGCTTTTGCACGAAGTCGGGCGAGAGGTGAATGGGATCGGTAAGCTTGAGCAGGGTCCGCTTCGGATCGGCATTGGATATGACTGCTTTAGCGGAAATCTCTTCTCCGGTCGAGAGCACCACGCCGCTAGCCTTGCCGTTTTGTACACGGATTTCGATAACATCAGCGCCGGTACGAATTTCCGCGCCAGCAGATTGTGCGGCTGAGGCCATCGCTTGCGTAACCGCACCGACTCCCCCCGCGGCAAAGGACGCCGAACCTGCCGGATGAGAATCTGCAGCTGCGCGAATGAGCAGCACGAGCGCGCTTCCCGCGGACCACGGCCCGAGGAATGTTCCAAAGACTCCGCGTGCGGCGATGACGGCCCGCAACAGCTCGGTTTCGAAATATTCAGAAGCCAGATCGGCTACCGCCATGGGGCCCCAGCGCAGCAAGCGGAACATGTCCTTCTTTCCGAGTCCGCGGATCGCCCGGCCAGTTTTCAACATGCTCCAAAGATCTCCGCGGCTCGGATCATCGATATTAGGCGGAGTCGTGGCGAGCGCATCGGCAATGACCTTGCTGATCTTGCCCAGTGACTGCTCAAACTCCGGATATTTCGTGGCATCCTTCTGGGAAAATGCGGCGATTTCCTGGGCAGATTTCCCCGCATCCTGATAAAGCGAGAGCGCGCGACCGTCTTGAGTCAGCGCTGTCACGCAAACGTCCGGAGTGATCATGCGGAGCCCGTGCTTCTCTAATTGCATGTCACGGACGATGTCGGGACGTATGGGGCCTGCAGTATGAGCCAGAGTCGAGCAACGGAATCCCGGATGGAATTCGTTTGTGATAGCAGCCCCGCCGACTTGCCCGCTGCGTTCGAGCACGAGCGGCTTGAATCCGGCTTTGGCCAGATAAAAGGCAGTGACCAGCCCGTTGTGCCCGCCACCGACAATGACGACGTCCCGCTGACCGTTGGCTGCCATCAGGCCGCTCCCTTGACGTCTTTGAGGATTTCCAGCGCAGCCAGCCGGCCGTTTGCGCCCATAATGCCGCCGCCTGGATGGGTCGCCGATCCGCACATATACAGGTTTTTAATTGGAGTTCTGTACTGCGCCCACCCTGGTACGGGACGCAGGAAAAAAAGTTGCTCCAGCGAAAGTTCGCCCTGGAAGATGTTGCCTTCGCTGAGCCCCCACTCACGCTCCAGATCGAGAGGCGTGACCACCTGTTTCTGAATGATGATGTCCTTCAGATTGGGCGCATACTCCGAAATCGTATCCACCACGGTATTGCCGAAGGCTTCCTTCTGATCGTCCCAGTTCAAGCCGGGCCGGAGTTTGTAGGGCGCGTACTGCACGAAGCAGGACATGACGTGCTTGCCCGGAGGGGCAACCGAAGGATCGGTCAACGATGGAATCACCATGTCAATGTATGGACGCGTCGAAAAGTTTCCGTACTTCGCATCGTCGTAGGCGCGCTCCATGTACTCCACGCTGGGAGAAATGGAAATTGCACCTCGCAGGTGAGCGCCGGTACCGGGCATGCATTTGAAATTCGGCAGACCATCGAGCGCCATATTCACCTTGCCCGACGAGCCGCGGAACTTGTAACGATTGACTTCCTCGAGGAATTCGCCCGGCAGATGCTGCGCTTCGATGAACTTCGTGAATGTAAGCCGCGGATCGACACTGGACGAAATGACATCCGCGTGGAGTTCGTCTCCGTTGGCGAGCACCACGCCTTTCGCCTTCCCGTTCTTGACCAGGATTTGCGAAATTCCTGATTGTGTGCGGATCTCAACTCCCGCTTCGCGCGCAGCGTCGGCGATGGCGTTCGAAATAGCGCCGGTGCCGCCTCGCGCAAATCCCCATGCACGGAATGCGCCATCGATCTCACCCATGTAGTGATGCAGCAGAACGTAGGCGGTGCCGGGCGAGCGCACTCCGAGAAACGTTCCGATAATGCCCGAAGCGGACATGGTTGCCTTGAGCACATCGGTCTCGAACCATTGATCCAGAAAATCAATGGCGCTCATGGTCATGAGCTGGACCTGGTTGTATTTGTCGTAGCTCGACATGCCCTGAAAGCGGCGGCCGATGAACAGCAGTTTCATCAGTTCGCGCGGATTCAGTGTCGTCGGATCGGGCGGCACCATGCTGAGGATCGGCTTCACAAACCGGCACATCGCCTGCATGGCCTTGCCAAATTCGTCATACGCTTCCGCGTCCACCCGCGAATGGCGGGCGATCTCGCGGTGAGTCTTGCCGTGATCATTCACCCGCCACAGGTAGTCGCCATTCGGCATGGGAGTGAAGGTGCCGTCGAGCGGCAGGATCTCCAGGCCATGCCGCGGAAGATCGAGATCGCGGATGATCTCCGGGCGAAGCAGAGAAACCACATAAGAGCACACCGAGAACTTGAATCCCGGGACAACTTCTTCCGTACAGGCAGCTCCACCGAGCACGTGGCGGCGTTCGAGCACGACCACTTTCTTGCCGGCGCGCGCCAGATATGCGGAGTTCACCAGGCCATTGTGGCCGCCGCCAATAACGATTACGTCGTAAGACTTGGAACCAGCCATTCGCTGTCAGCTCCTAGCTTTGTCGCTTTAACTTTCGGGTGGAAACGCAATAATACTCGCGCAGGGTAAACGAAGCGGCAGAAAAGATCAGAGTCCGCTGGGAAGCACGGTCCAGCTTCGGAGAATGCTGCACAAGATGGGCAGGATGGCGCGCATGACCTTAACTTGAATCGCTATTCTAGCGGGAACAACGCCATTTGTCTGCATGTTTCCCGATTCGCATGACTGGCAGTCAGCCGACGGAACCGGTTGCTGCGTCGGACATGCGGTGAATATATAATCCAGGATTCTTCCCTTCATGTTGCTTCGTGTCCTTTGCGCCTGATGAATGTTTTGGAGCTGAGGCTGGGAAGGAATTGAGGAAACTACCTTGCCAATCGGAACCGCATTCCACGAGAGAACTTTCCCACTGTGCCAAAGTTTGAATTACCGCGAGTGGTCGGGATATTACACGGTCAGCGTGTACGAGGTGCATCACGAGCACGAGTACAACGCAATCCGCAACGCGGCCGCACTGATCGATATTTCGCCGCTCTACAAATACATGATCACGGGGCGGGATGCGACGCGGTTGGTGAACCGTGTGATCACGCGCGACATCAACAAGGTCAAAGTAGGACAAGTCATTTACTGTTGCTGGTGCGATGAAGAGGGCAAGGTCATTGACGACGGCACGGTTTCGCGGCTAGAAGAAAACGTCTATCGCTGGACGGCTGCCGATCCCAGCCTACGGTGGTTCCGGCAAAACGGTCTGAACATGGATGTGCAGGTTGAAGATATTTCCGAGAAAGTGGCGGCTCTCGCGCTGCAAGGGCCAACGTCGGCGAAGCTGTTGAAGTCCGTTGCCGACGCGGATATCTCCAACCTCAAGTATTTTCGCGTAACTCGCGGCAAGATTGCCGGAGTGCCGGTGGACATCTCCCGCACCGGTTACACCGGAGATCTTGGATACGAGATCTGGATTCCCTGGAACGATGCGGTGAAGGTGTGGGATGCGCTCGCAGAAAAAGGCAAGCAGTTCGATCTGCATGCGGCCGGTATGCTGGCGCTGGATGTAGCTCGTGTCGAAGCCGGCCTGCTGCTGATTGAGGTGGACTACATCAGCTCCAAGAAAGCGCTAATCGCAACCCAAAAGTATTCCCCCTATGAATTGGGTTTCGCCAAAATGGTCCATCTGGAAAAGGAAAACTTCATCGGCAAGCGCGCTCTGGAGAAAGATGCGAAAGACGGAGTTCCCCGGCAGCTTGCAGGACTGGTCGTTGACTGGACGGATGTCGAGCAACTGTACGAGCGCTATGGCCTCACGCCCGCGGCGCCGGCGCAGGCTTCGCGTGTGCCTGTCCCCGTGTATTCGGGGGACAGACAGGTCGGGAAGGCGACTACGACCGCATGGTCCCCGACTTTGAAGAAGCTGATCGCATTGGCGAGTCTCGAGACGGAATACTCCAAGCCCGGAACTGATCTGCAGATGGAGATCACCATCGAAGCGATCCGGCTAAAGGCGAACGTGAAGGTCACGACGCTGCCGTTCTTCAACCCCGCGCGGAAGACCGCGACGCCTGTGTAGGGGCAGACGCCTCGTCCGTCCCGCCCGCGCAGCGCGCGGGCGCATCCCGGCGATCTGTGAATCAGCCATCTTCATCACGCGCTTTGCGCGCAACCCCCGACGAGGACGTCCGGGGCTACATGGCCTGCTGCAACCGGCGGGCTCTTCGTTTTCCTGAGAGGTAAATCCAGACGCCAATCAACAGCAACGCTCCGCACCCGCCGACGACCTTGAACACGGCCAGTCGTTTATTGGGCTCGTCGGGCTGAGGAATCAACGACAGAACGATGGTGAGGCTGGTGGTCAGGAATCCCACCAATGCCACGAGTTTCGCTACCAGGCTTCCTCCCGGCACGCGGATCACATCCGGTCCTGCCGCTTCGCGCTGAAGCTTGATCATCGCGCCGAACAAATACAGGTACGGAATGAAATAAGTGATCACGCCCATGCTGACCAGCACGTCGTAAGCTCCTTTCACGCTGGTGCCAGCCTGTCCCAGGAAGATGAACACTACCCCTAGCAGGAATTGGGTGAGCAGTGCCACCCAGGGTGTTTTCCATCTTGGGTGCAGCGAGCCGAAGGCTGGAGGAAGAAAACGATCGAGTCCTGCCACGAATGGGAGCCGGGCCACTGCGGCCAGATAAGCTCCGGCGGCGCCGATATTGCTGAGCGCAATCAAGAACGCAGCCAGCGGCAGCACCCCCGGAAATCCCACGCGGGACGCGGTCTTCGAGACCGCCTGCACCAATCCCTGCAGGCTATTGACTTCGCTGGAGGGAAGCGCAAGAAGTACGCAGATCGTTCCCAGGATGTAGCAGATCGTGACGGTCACGCCCCCACTCAGCAGGGCAAAAGGAATAGTGCGCCTCGCGTTTTTGATTTCCTCTCCCATAAATGACGCTGTCTCGCATCCGCCAAAAGCGAACGTCAGCACCGACCAGAAGATAATGTCGTTGAAATGGGTGCTGGGAGTCATCGAGTGCAGCGAAAAGTGCGTCGCCGAGCCAAAGCGATGCCACGCAATGAACCCCATGACAATCACGATTCCGACCGGGATCCACATGGCGAGTGCGCCCACGTTATGGAGCCACCTTCCTACATCGAGTCCTACGATGTTGAGTAGAGTGGCAGCGCCCAAGGTGAGCAGGGAAAAAACAATATAGAAGTTGGCATTGCCTGAAAGGTGCTGCCAGTTTGATTCCCGCATAAACAGGATATTACTTGCGGCAAAGTAGAGTACGGCCGGGAAGTAGGGCAGGTTGCTGGTCCAGTAGGTCCAGGCCGACATGAATCCGGAGAAATCTCCGAACGCGCGCTTGCTCCAGACGTACAACCCGCCTTCCGCGGGATAACGTGACGAAAGCTCCAGAACCGAGAGCGCGAGAGGAGTGTAGAAGCAGAACCATGCTCCAACCCAGATGACTATGGAACTAGGTCCTGCGGCCGCTGCCGTTGCGATCCAGCGCAGGCTGATACCTGTGATGACATAAAACAGCAGCAGATCGCGGAATCCCATCACCTGCCGCGGTCGATTGGCATTTTCGGCGTCGGCAATGGAGACGCCTGACGAGAGAAAGCCGATTTTTCCCGCGTGCTGTTTCGTTTCGGATTCGGGCAAGCGAATGTCCCAGGGTCAGGTCGGCGTAAACGAGAAGGTAGAGGAATAACACTCAGCTGTTAAGACCGCAAGCTGAAACTGCCAATTGCGGAGGACAAATGAACGGCTTCACTTCATTGCACCGCTATACTCCGGTTGCTGCGCTTCCAGTACAAATACCAGGGCACGCCGACAAGCACGATGAATGTTCCCCAGAACGCCTCAGTGGGCCGAGTAATGATCGTATTCAAGGTCCACGCTGTACCGATCACAACGTAAATGGCTGGCAACCAGGGATAACCGGTGCAGCGATACGGCCGAGGAATATCGGGACGCTTCCAGCGCAGCAGAAACATCCCGATGACAGTGAGCGTATACGACAGCACCATGCCATAGATAACGTAGGTGTAAAGCTGGTCATAGCGTCCGCTCAGGGTAAGCGCGGCAGCCCACAAGCCCTGTCCGATCAGGCTGAAGACCGGTGTTCTCCATTTCGGATGGATCACCGCCATGCGTTTAAAAAAAACGCCATCCTGGGCCATCGCCAGATACACGCGCGCTCCTGAGAGTGTGCAGGTCGCCGCCGCGCTAAAACACGATACCGCAATCATCAACGAAAGCCAGGCCGCCGCCCGAGGTGAAAACAATGCGGCGGCGGACGCGTGCGCGATCGTTTCATACGCCGCAATCTGCTTCAGCGGCAGCGCATAAATGTATGTCAAATTCATGGCGATGTAGATCACCGCAATCGCCAGGACTCCCAGCAGCATCGCCAGAGGTACATTTCGCCGCGGATTTTTTACTTCTCCCGAAACCCAGGTAATGTATACCCATCCGTCGTAAGCCCAGAACACCGCGATCAAACCAACTCCCAACGCCGACACCAATTGCATTGGCCCCAGGCCCATTGTCAGGCTGACACCTTCAGGCTTGAAATGGGACCAGCTACCCTTGCCGATCGCGAATCCGAGAATGACGAACGCAGCCATGGCTGTGAACTTCGTGGCGGTTGAAACGTTCTGCAACAGGGCGCCCCATCGCAGACCAACCACGTTCACGTAGGTGAGGACGGCGATCAGGAGCAATCCGAAGAGATGTGCGCGCGTGAATACAATTCCCGCGACCGTGAAGATGACATGTTGTTGTGAAACAAACGGCACCACCTGCCCGATGTACGATGCAGAGGCCACGGAGAGCGCTGCGATGGTTCCTCCATTGGCGACCGCAAACAGCATCCAGCCGTAAAGAAAAGCGATCAGATCACCATAAGCTTCCCGCAGATAGATATATTGACCCCCTGAATCGGGAAACATGGATCCGAGTTCGGCGAATGCGAAGCAGGCGCAAAGTGAAATCAGCGCTCCCAAAACCCACACCAGCAGAAACAACACCGGATGCGGCAGCGGCCCGGCAATGTCCTTCGCAGTCAGAAAAATCGAGGAGCCGATTACACCACTGACCAGCAGCAGCACCGAATCGAGCAGCCCGAGTCCGCGTACCAGGGTAGGTTTATGATCTGCGGAACCCGAGTCAGATGGGGAGTCTGTGGAAGGCAAAAAGTGGACAGGTTCCATTATCCGATTCCGAGCTCATCCGATGACTCGAGGGCGGTTCCACAGCGCCGGCAAATGACCGACGAGCAATCTCCGCAAGTCAGCGGATCGTTAACTTCCTCCGCGCAATTCGGGCAGTACAACGGGCCGGGACCGGGTTCTGGGGTTGGATTCTGGGGTTGGCTCGCCATCAGGAACAGAACTGTAGCACAGAATTCATGCTCCCCTGCTCGCAGAAATCCGCTGCGAATTTGCGCGCCCGGCCCGAGTCCGTCTCGCTCAGTGGAACTCTCGCATCCGTGGCGCTATATTGACGATGGGTAACTTCACCGAATGCGCCCCTGACCGTCCCCGCCGACGAAAGGATCCGAATGCCTGAGAAATCCCCAACTCCAGATGAGAAGCTACAACGGGAATTCAATCGCTGGGCCGCGGAAGGGGAAGGCCCCAAGATGGAGCGCCATCATCTGGATATCACCGAAAAAACGATCCGGCTCATGAATCTGCGGCCCGGTGAACGCGTTCTCGATCTCGGCTGCGGCTCAGGATGGGCGACCCGCCTTCTCGCGCGTCTGGTCGGCGAAGGGCCCGAAGGATTTGGACAGGTCGTCGGCCTCGACGTCTCCGACGAGATGGTTCGCCAAGCGCGCGAAGCGTCCAAAGATTTCGAAAATATTCTTTACGTTTGGGGATCGGCCATGCAGATTCCCTGGGAAGAGAATTTCTTTGACAAAGTTCTCTCGGTGGAATCCTTTTACTACTACCCAGACCAGGATCGTGCCTTGATGGAACTATTCCGTGTGATGGCGCCGCGGGGCAGGCTGTTTATTCTGATCAACCTCTACAAAGACAATTCCTACTCTCTGCAATGGGTCGACAAGCTGAAGGTGCCAGTGCATGTGCGTTCGGCCGCCGAATACGTCGAACTCCTGAAAAAGCACGCTTTCGAGGATGTGGAAGCGCGCCGCATTCCGGATGACACGCCCACGCCGGACGATTACAAAACGAAATCGTTCAACAGTCTGGAAGATCTGCGAGCGTTCAAGCGCGAGGGCGCTCTACTGCTGATGGCTTCAAAGCCGGACTTGCGCACTCCTGCTCCGGGCTACACGATCTACTGAATCGCTGCACGCTCCGCGCCCCAACAATTATGTAGGGACGGCCGTCCTCGGCTGTCCGGGCGAGCGCAGTTCGCCTAGAGCCAAGTCGCCCTCACAACTAAATCTCGTCGTCATCATCATCCTTGTCGCGATGGCTGCGATCCTTCACCGGGCTCATGGCGTGGCCATCTTGTGCATGATGGATGTCAATCCTTCCGTTCACATTGCCGAGCTTTATCTCCGTTCCCCCATGGCCCAACTCTCCTCGCAGATCGTGGCCCACGAAGCGGTGGTGATTGACATGCAACCCGAAATCATTCTGAATACTGCCTGAGACCGTGCTCGCTTCTACTTCTGCGTTGGAATCGGACGGTATCGTGAGATCGACCGAACCATTGACGGAACTTAACTCCACAGATTGGCCCGCAAGTTTCGCGAACCGGGCCTCCATGCGGCCGTTGATGGTGGAGAGTTTTGCACGCCCTGCCAGGTCCTGCGCCTCAAGCCGCCCGTTGATACAGGAGGCTCGAACTTCGCCGCTGACTCCGCGCACTTCGAGCTCGCCGTTGATCAGTTTGATTTCATCCAGCCGCACCGTACGAGGTACCGTCAACGTGTATTCCACTGTTGCCGGATTGTCATGCCGATCCCGGCTCCAAGTCTGATCGCGGTGAGGGTACTTGGTTTGAATCGAAAGGTGGTCCTTTCCTGAGTCAATCTCGATTTTTGCTTCCTCAAGTCGCTCCTTGGTGTCCGCGTACTTGATTGCGTCCACCTTCACTTCATTCCGGTCCCAACTGGAGATGTGGACATCGCCGTTGATGTTGTCGAGTTCCACGCGGCCGTCGGCGGTGATCCCGTAAGTCTGGTGAAATTCTTCAGTGAGAGTGCCCCGGCGGTCGGAGGCATGCGCTTGCAGCGCAAGCGCCAGCAACGCGCAAACGGTACCCAGGGAGGCTCCCAGCCAGGTGGCGGACTGACGATAGCGTTTCATCGGTGCTTCCTTTCAGAGCGTTAGACGATCCCAAGCACAATTTGTGAGGAGAAGCCCGCGAATTTGTTTCGCATTTCTGAAAAAGCACTGCAAAACGAGGTCTATGGCCTTGATCGCGCGGAACTGCCCATGGGTTTGAAGAACAACGGGTTGTGATCCATGGCATTCTCGATCCCAAGCTGAAGCAAATTCATGTACTCAAGGTCGATCTGGAGCGGCAGCCGTAACTTTCTTGCCCGCCTCGGTGATTACGAAGACGCACAAGATCGTCATGACCGGTTCAATCGGAACGCGGTAGCGCGGACTGGGAAAAACTACGTAATACACTGCGGGATAAATTGCGAGAAGCCAGAACAGAAGCCACGCTCCCGGCTTACGCATTCTCAAAGCCCGCCCCAACCCCCAAAACGTCAAAATGGAAGAGGCCAGGTACAAGGAATTCTTTGCGTCGTTCAACCATGGCGGCTGCGTTGCTTTCGGCGGTCCCGCCCAGAAGTAAATGAATCGTTTCAGACATAGCCCAGCGAATCTGGGGTAGTCTGCCTTGATGTAGTCGATGGCCTGCCGTTTCCGCAGGTCGATGTACGCCAGTTCGCCCATCGATTGGTATTGCCGCATGGCGTATACATCCTGCGTGGGATGAAGATATTCCATCCATGTGCCGTTAGCTCCGGGTCCGTTCCCCAGCCGCAGTTCCGCCCCGAAATTGTCGCGAATGAATATCCATCTCCCGAAGGTCGCATGGTTTCGGAGAATCCACGGTGTAATGCAGGCCAGGAAAACTGCCGACGCAAGAACAATTCCGCCCACGGACCGTTTATGCGCTCTGGCGCGGCGGTACCAGGTCCACAGGCCGGCGGCAGGTAGAAACGATAACAACGAGGTACTACCGAGAGCGGTGATGCCCCAAAGCAATCCGAATTGAAGCCATGGCAGCCATCCCTCTTCATCTTGCAGCTTCAGCGCCATCCAGACAATGCTGGCCAGGAGCAGGCCGGCGAGGCTTGTTTCCCAAACTGCGCGCGTACTCCAGAACATCACATTCGGGAGCAATGCCCACGCCCATGCCGCCCCCACAGCAACTTTCTCCGAGAAAATACGACGTGCAACCAGGAATATCGGAATGCAGGTTAGCGCCGAGAAAGCGCTGTTAATCGCCAGCAGCACGAACGCGGACGGCCGCGAATAAATCCCGAAAACTCGGAATACTCCTGCCACTAAGTATGGGTAGAGAGGAGGCTCCCAGGCTGTCGGCCCAGTCTGCGGTCCGAATGGATTGCTGAAGCCCTGGCCGGATGCGATTGCCGCCCCAATGCGCCCCATTTCCCAGCCAAAGCTGAAGTTATTGTCGGTCGCTTTAAACTTGTAAGTGTGGCCGACAATAATCCAGGACAATCGAAGTAGCAAGGCAACCAGCACGATCCAGAACAGTGAGCTCTGAATGCTCCTCCAGCCTGAAGAAGCAGCCTCTGAGATTTCCTGCTGTTCGGTGCTCGGATTTGCTTCCATGCTTGCATCTATTTGTAGCTGACGAACTGAGCCACAGCAACGTCCCCGTACTTATGTGACAACACGTTAGACGGCATGGGCATCGCACTCGCAATGTGTCCTGAGAGCGGAAAACGACTGGCTTAGCGACTGTTACTGCTTCACGCCAGCCCGTCCAATCATCAGGATAGGCTCGCCTTACCGGTCCGACGCCGCAAATCCGGTAAAATGATTCCTTCTTTGGATTCTTTATTGAGCGCCGATTTCACGATACTCGCGACGCTGCTGGTGTTCGCCGGCCCGAAAGGGATTGAGTGCGTACATTCGCCAGCATTTCCTCGATACGACTTTCCGCGGCCTTTATCACGTCAATGCCTTTGATCTGGCATTGCTGATCCCATACTTCATTGTTCTGATTCTGCTGGCCGGCTACGGAGTTCACCGTTACATCCTGGTATACCTCTACTATAAGCACCGCAAGAACCGGACCACGGAACCGGCTGCCCGCTTCTCAGACCTGCCCAGAGTCACCGTGCAGTTGCCCATCTTCAACGAGCAGTACGTGGTAGAGCGCCTGCTGGAATCCGTCATTAAGCTGGATTACCCGCGCGAAAAACTCGACATCCAGGTGCTCGACGACTCAACAGATGAGACCATGGACGTCGCCCGTGCCGTTGTAGAACGCTATGCTGCTTTGGGTAACGCCATCTCTTACCACCATCGAAGCAATCGGCATGGATTCAAAGCGGGCGCGCTCGCCGAGGGGCTGAAATCAGCAAAAGGGGAATTCATCGCCATCTTCGATGCCGATTTTATAGCGCCCGAAGATTTTCTGATGCGCACCGTCCACCACTTTACCGAACCCAACATCGGCATGGTGCAGACGCGGTGGACGCACATCAATCGCAATTATTCCTTTCTCACCGAAGTCGAGGCGATTCTGCTCGATGGCCACTTCGTTCTCGAACACTCCGGCCGCGCGCGTACGGGCCTCTTCTTCAATTTCAATGGCACGGCCGGGATGTGGCGTCGCACCGCCATAGACGAAGCAGGCGGGTGGCAGCACGATACCTTGACCGAAGACACCGATCTCTCCTATCGTGCCCAGCTCAAAGGATGGAAGTTCATCTACTTGCAGGACGTGGAGTGTCCGGCCGAACTTCCTGTGGAGATGACCGCATTTAAAACCCAGCAGGCGCGCTGGGCGAAGGGCCTGATCCAAACCGGAAAAAAGATTTTGCCCCGCGTTTTGAAGAGTGATGCTCCCCTGCATACGAAGATAGAAGCCTGGTATCACCTGACGGCGAACATCAGCTATCCCCTGATGATCATGCTCTCGGTTTTGTTGCTGCCGGCCATGATCATCCGTTTTTATCAAGGCTGGTTTCAGATGCTCTATATCGACCTGCCGCTTTTTCTGGCCTCGACATTCTCGATTTCCAGCTTCTACCTGGTTTCGCAACGCGAGCTCTTCCCGCGCACATGGCCACGTGCGCTGATCTATCTTCCATTTCTGATGGCTCTGGGAATTGGCTTGACCATCACCAACACCAAAGCCGTTATCGAAGCTTTGATCGGCAAGCAGAGCGCCTTTGCTCGCACTCCCAAGTATCGTGTCGTTTCGAAACAGGACAAGATTAGGAGCACCAAGTACCGTAAGCGCCTGGGATGGGTGCCTTGGGTCGAGTTGCTGATTGGTGCTTACTTTGCTTCCACCATCTACTACGCCGTAGAAAACGAGAATTACATTACCGTTCCATTTCTGCTCTTGTTTGTGCTGGGATATTGGTGCACGGGCTTGATGTCGCTGCTTCAGGGCCGGTTCGGAACTTCATCCCTGCGCGCCACTACGCACACCAAGCCATTCCCAGTGGGCGTCTAATTTTGTGTAACTTCTTTACCCGTAGCGTGTCATATTCGAATGCGTATCTCGTGCTGCGAGACAGTCGGATGAAATTCATACTTAGCACCGCCGCGTTTTTGCTTTTTCTTGCGAGTTCCGCTTTTGCCGGCGAGAACCTGAAACTGAATCCCCATCTCGACTTCAACAGCGACAGTCAGGATGGCCCATTGATCACCGGGGACAAGATGGAAGCGGGCTTCGTTTCTGGCACGCCGGCTTACGTCATCATGTATGGCGAAGGCTGCTTCAACTCAAAGCGCCAGGCGCGGCGGACTGTAGACATGTATGCCAAGTACAAAGGGCAGGTACAGTTCATCGTGATTGATATCGATCGCTATCTCTCTTCCGCGCAGAGCAGCCTCAAGAAGCAATATTTCCATGGCCGCATACCTCATGTTGTCGTCCTGGATCGCTCCGGGACCGCAGTTTACAACCGCTCCGGCGAGGTGGACTCTACAGTGATCTCGGGTTTGCTCGACCAAGCCCTGCGTTGATCGCTGGCCTTCACTTGACCGCTCGGTTACAATCCAGTCGCTGAAAATTCTTATCCCAGATTGCATTGAGAGTTTTCGAAAGGAGGATGCGATGCTTCGGTCGCATACCGTTCTCCAGTTCACGGTCCTGTTACTTCTCTCGTTCTTTCTCCTCAGTTGTGGCAGTGCCCATAACGGGGATGAGCTTTATGTTTTTGTCGGGGCAAATATCCAGCTGCCTTACTGGAAAACGGCGGCAAACGGGTTCGCGCACGCCGCCAACCAGTTCAAAGGAGTGCGTTCGGATTTCACTGGCCCGCAAACTTATGACGCGAAAGCTGAGCGCGATGCTCTGGACCAGGCCGTGCAGAAAAAAGCTACGGGCATTTTGCTGAGCGTGGCCGATGCTAACGTCCTCAAGGACAGCATCGACAAAGCCATTGCCGCCGGGGTTCCTGTCATTACCATCGATTCAGACGCACCCACCAGCAAGCGGCTCTTCTTCGTCGGCACCAACAACTACCAGGCGGGGTTCACCGGCGGCGAACGGCTGGCTCAGGAACTTAAAGGGAAGGGGAATGTAGTGGTATTTACCATGCCGGATCAGCCGAATCTGCAAGACCGCCTCCGCGGCTACAAGGATGCATTGGCCAAGAGCCCGCAGATCAAGATTACGCGCGTGGTCGACATCCAGGGTGATCCACGCATCGCGTTCGACACCACCACGCAAATCGTGGGCAAGGAGCGCGACAAGGTGGATGCCTTCGTGTGCCTTGAGGCGCAGTCAGGCAAAGAGGTCGCGGGAGTTCTGAACAGCTACAACGTGAAGGGCAAAACTGTCATCGCCATGGATACCGACCAGGAGACGCTGGACTGGATCCAGAAGGGTGTAATTGCCGCAACCATTGCGCAAAAGCCCTACACCATGGCTTTTGTCGGCATGCAGATGCTTGACACCCTCTATCACCACAAGCCGTCTTCGCTGGATACCGACTGGTCCAGAGATACCTACGCGCCCATTCCGGCCTTCGTCGACACGGGTTCCGACCTGATCGACAAGACCAACGTACAATCCTTCATCGAAGCCGGCAAGAATCTGGCTTCAGGGACCAAATAAGAAGCTTCCTTCATGTGGAGTATTGCGTTCCCGAACTTTGGCCAGTAGCAAATTACGAAATATATTCTCGAATGTATTCGTCTTTTGTGTGGGCCAGTTCACGGATGTCTCCGTCGAAGGTCACTTTGCCGTCGCGCAAAATCAGAAAGCTCATCGGAATTTCACAGTACTTCCCACGCGGCAGAGCTCGCAGCTGGTTGGCCTTCTGGTCGAACTCGTGAGTCGCCAGGGTGAACGCATCCTGCAGTCGATGAGTGACCAGCAGGGAACTGGTGCGGTACACATCGCGCTGCTTCATGATCAATTCCACGATCGTATTCGACGTAACCGGATCAAGACCTCCCGTGGGTGAATCGTAGAGCAGCAACTCCGGCTGTGTGATGATGGCGCGTGCAATCGCTACCCGTCGGCGCATGCCACCGGAAAGTTCCGAAGGAAATAGCTCAAGCGTGTGTTCCAGTTCTACAAAGCGCAGAGCCTCGCGGACGCGCCGGTCGATCTCGTCGTCATAGATTCCTCGCTCCTCCATAAAGCGATACGCGACGTTCTCTCGTACCGTCAGGGAGTCAAACAGGGCGCTTTCCTGAAACACCATGCCTAAACGCGAGCGCAACGGAAACAGATCCTGCTCAGCCATTTGCGTGATGTCGTCGCCGAAAACAATGATGCGGCCGGAATCAGGTTGCATGAGTCCCAGCGTTAGCTTCAGGATTGTGCTCTTGCCTGCTCCTGCCACGCCAAACAGCGCTTTTGTCTCTCCGAAGGGAAGTTGGAACGAAACTCCGCGCAAGACATCCTTCTCGTCAAACGAAAGATGCACATCCTCGAAGATGACGGCGGCACCCGGATGTCCCTCGGGCAAGGAACCAGCGTGGCCGCCAGGCAATAGGGAAGAAGACATGCAATTACCTGTAAGAAAACACCGAGATCAGCAGCTTCGTCAGGAAAAAGTCAGTAATTAAAATCAGGACCGAGGCGGCCACTACGGCCTGGGTGGTGGCCCGGCCAACTCCCTGCGTGCCGCCGTGGGCAGTGATCCCGTAGAAACAGCCAATGGTCGAGATAATAAAGCCGAAGAAAACCGGTTTGAGCAGCCCCATGAAAACATCTTGCAAAACCAGCGCTTGCCAGGCGCTGCTCCAGTACTGCCGCGCGTCCAGATACAACAGCAGTTTGGCCACCATCAATCCACCGGCTAACCCCACGAGATCCGAGATAATCGTCAGGAAAAACAGCATGAACACCGATGACAATACCCGCGGCGTCACCAGTTTCTTGATGGGATCGGTTCCCAGCGCACGCATGGCGTCGATCTGCTCGGTCACGACCATGGAGCCAAGTTCGCTAGCCATGCCCGACGAATTCCGGCCCGCTACCATCAGGCTGGTCAGTACCGGCCCAAGCTCGCGAACCATGGAGGTGGAAACTAGTTGGCCCACCAGAGTAATCGACCCAAAACGCTGCAATGTGTTCGAGGTCTGCAGGGCTAGCACGGCGCCCGTAAAGAAACCGGTCAACACCACGATCGGCAGCGAGCCCACGCCAATAAAGTCGGCCTGCTGAACCATGTCTGCCACGTAGAGCGGCTTGCGAAACAGATTAGCCACCGACTGCGACGCGAGTTCAGTGTATTCCTGAACCGACTGGACCTTCTGCTTCGCAAACTCCGTGGGCGAGATCAGTTCCATTCGGTCGAAAGTCCCGCGCGTCGAGTCTGGGATCCGCAGGGCTTGAACGAAATATAACAGATTGCAGGTTCGATCTCAGGCGTTGGAGCCAAACCGTGGCTTCAGCTGTTGACCTTAGGCGTTGAAGGCCCCCACTCGCTTTCCAGATTGGATAATTGCAGTTAGCCCAAATCAAGCGAGATTGGTCGCTATGAGTGGAATCTGAGGATTGATTTGGATGGCAGAGGTCCGCTCTTTATGTCCGGCCCTTCTTCTTGATCTCGATGTTCAGTCGGCGAATCTTCTGATTCAGGGTGGAGAGGGGCACATGGAAGCGCTCAGCGGCCTCAGTCTGGTTCCAGTTGCAACGTTCGAGCATGTCAGTGATGATCCGGCGTTCCACGTCCTCCACGATTTCAAACAGCGACGCATCGGGCGCCGAATCGTGCAGGTTGAGCGAAGAACCGCGCCCCATAAGCGATTCCGGCAGTAGATCGACGCTGATATCGGGGCCAGACGAGAGTACAACGGCGCGCTCGATCACGTTCTCAAGTTCCCGCACATTGCCGGGCCACGAATAAGTCAGCAGTGGACGTAGCGCCTCGGGCGTCACTCGCGGCGTCGACCTTGCATTTTCCGCTGCGTATTTTTTCAGGAAAAATTCCACGAGCAGTGGAATGTCCTCTTTCCGCTGACGCAAAGGCGGCAGTTCGACCGTGATCACATTCAGGCGATAGAAGAGGTCTTCACGGAATTTTCCTTCGCGCACCATCTGACGCAAATCAATATTGGTGGCTGCAATGATGCGTACGTCTACCTGGATTTCCTGAATCCCGCCCAGATGCATGAATCTGCGGTCCTGCAACACACGCAAAATTTTGGCCTGAGTTTCCAGACCCATGGTGGCGATCTCGTCCAGGAACAGCGTCCCCTTATCGGCAACCTCGAATAGACCTTTCTTCGAGGCAATCGCGCTTGTGAACGCACCTTTTACGTGCCCGAACAACGTTGATTCCAGCAGGTCGTGAGGCATCGAGCCCGTGTTGACGGGAACGAACGGCTTGTCACGGCGCGAGGAGTTTAAGTGAATTGCCTTGGCAATCACTTCTTTTCCCGTCCCGCTCTCCCCTTGCAAAAGCACAGTCGAGCGGCTGTTCGCCACCTGGCCCACAAGATCGAAGATCTTCAGCATGGGCTCGCTCTTGCCCACAATATTTTCGAAGTTATAGCGCTGCTTGAGGGCGCGTTTGAGTTGAACGTTCTCTTCTTCCGCTTTGCGCCGCGCCACTGCGGCGCGTACGTCGGCCAGCAGCTTTTCGTTGTCCCACGGCTTCTGGACGAAGTTGGCGGCGCCCGACTGCATCGCGCGCACCGCATTTTCCACGGTGCCGTACGCGGTAATCATGATTACAGGCAGCCGGACATCGTGTGCATGAATCTCCGACAGAATTTCCATGCCGTCGCGCCCCGGCAAGGCCAAATCGAGCAGCACCAGATCAAAAGGACGCTCGGCTACTTGCGCCAGCCCATCCTCACCGGACGCCGCCGTCTCCACTTCGAATCCTTCCAGTTCGAGCAGGGTCTGAAGGGATTCGCGAATCTCGGCTTCATCATCGATGATGAGCACTGATCCTGCGGCTGATGGATTGCCATTCATCGCGCCGCGCGTAATGACTGCTGCTTCAGACATTCACTGCCTTCCTGCTCAGCGGAAAATCGAGTGCAAACGTAGTACCCGCCCCCGGATTGCTCTCTACCCGAATCTTGCCCGCATGCTCCTGAATGATGCCGTACGTCACCGATAAGCCAAGTCCCGTCCCACGGCTCTGGCCCTCTTTGGGCGCAGTCTTCGTGGTAAAGAACGGATCATAGATTCGTTGAATGTGTTCCGGCGCAATACCCGATCCGCTATCAGAGACGCGAACGCTTACAAATTCCCCGTTGCTTGTCGCCACCGACAGTTTGCCGCCGCCCGGCATGGCATCCTTGGCGTTGAGAAACAGGTTCAAAAACACCTGCTGCAGCCTGCCAGCGTTTCCCTGGATGGGTGATATTCCCTGAGTGAGTTCCGATTGCACCTGGATCCTTGCCGTCTTGAACTGGTGTTCCAGCAATGCCAGGGTGTCGGTAATGATTTTATTGATGTCCACGTCGGCAAATTCCGTGCCGCTGGTGCGCGAGAAATTCAGCAGGTTATTTACTATTTCTGATGCCCGGAAGGTTTGACGGGTTATCTTTTCCAGCAGTCCCGATTTCTGCGGATCGCCCTGCAACTGCTTGCCCAGCATCTGTGTGTAAGAGGAAATTACCGCCAGCGGAGTGTTGACCTCATGCGCTACGCCCGCGGCCAGCAGTCCAATGGATGACAGCTTGTCCGCCTGCGAAAGCTGGCTTTCCAGTTCTACCCGCTCCGTAATGTCGTCCATGATAACGAGCCGCCCGATCACTTGGAACTTGCGCGTCACCAGGGGAGCGATGGCGACATTCACCGTGCGGGTCTCGCCCGCCGGCGTTTGCAGCCGGAATTTGTAGAGATTGTTGATTCCCGCATTCTGCCGTACGCGGTAAAAGTCTTCCACGAACTCCGGCGGGAAGATGCTGCGCACCGGCTGGGTGAGCGCCTGCCATCGCGGCAACGCATACATGACTTCCATCTGCGCGTTCCAGCTCTCGATGCGGTCTTCCATGTCGAGCGCCATCACGCCGACGTTAATCGACTCGACGATGTTCTCGTTGAAGTCCTTCAGCCGTTCGTACTCGGCGACTTTCTGCTGCAGTGATGCGTACAAGCGCCCGTTCTGAATGGCGATGCCGATGTACCCACCGAGCGTCTCCAGCAGCTCTATGTCTTCGCTGGAAAGGTAATCTCCCTTTTTCGTCTTGCCCAATCCCAGCACAGCCACGGTCCTCTGCTGCGCGCGGCACGGGATGTAGTAGTTGAGGTCCAGGCGTGCGATGGCATCCTGCGCTCCCTCGGTCTCCCGTGGAACTTGATGAGTATTCTCGAAGAACATGTGTCCCGCAGGTTCAGGACGCGGCGCGCTCAGAAAGCTCAAGTCCAGTTTGCCGAGTCGATTGATGCCCAGCGACTTCGATATGGCGAACGCTTCGGCCTCTTCTGTGCGCAGGAAAATTGCGATGCGATCCACCGCCAGCGTGCGCGATAAACGATCCACCACCGACGACAGCAGCGCATTCAAATCTGTTTCTGAGCTCAGTTCTCGCCCGAATTCAATCAGCGTGCGCCGGTAGTCATAGACCGTCCGGTAGAACAAATGATCAACCCGGTCTTGAATCCATTTGCGTACTGGATCGAACAATAACGCGGTGACGACAACGGCCAGGATTAAGCCAACGGGCCCCGTTCCCGGTTTCTGCATGTGGACCAGTTCCGCGACTCCAGCGACCAGAGCGAAATACAATCCCACAACTGCGGCAGCAGCCAGCGTGTAAACGACGCCGCGCTTGAAAATCAGGTCGACGTCCATCAGTCGGTAGCGGAAGATGGCGTATCCGAACGTGAGCGGAAGCAGGCCCAGCGAGAGCACCGATAACTTCATCACCGTGCTGGGGAGTGCGCCCATCAGGAACGGCACGACGTACAAGAGCGTGTAAGGAACTACCGCGAGAATGGTTCCGCGCGTGACCCACTTAAGCTGCTGACGAAGGATGGTCGTGCTCGCACGCTGGTAACTGTTCCAGAGGACCGCCGCGGACGCTATGAACAACAGTGCGCCATACGCGATTTCCTGCCGGTCCATGTCCCAGCGCAGCACTCCGCTGGCCTGCGCCAACTTGAGCGCAACGATGTGTCTCCCCAGAAGCACAGCTCCCGGGATGTATGCCAACGCCAGCAGCCATGGCCGATTCCGAACAAACTGCCGCTTCTCGGGAAAGGTAAGCACGAAGTGCAGAAAAAGAGCCGGCTGCACTACCCAGGCAACAATGTTGCTCCAGTAGATAATCCAGTCAAAATCGTTGAGCTTACCGGTGTACTTGAAGGAATACGCGATGAACGAAACTACACAGAAGATGTAGAAGTGCGTCGATCCCGGCGCGGTCCAGCGTCGTAGCAGCACGTATAACCCGATGCTCAGGTAAATCAAGCGCAATCAGGCGAAGGTAATTATTGAGTGAGCGGTCAGCAGGAAGCAGCAGAACCTTGGCAGGTTCCAGAGCGACACCCTTACGGACAACGGAATACTCTCCCTGACGGTAAACGCCCGTGCGATAGAGCTGCCGGACCAGGCCAGGAGTATTCGTGACATTCTGGCCGTTGATTGCAACCAGTTCGTCTCCCGCCTTGATGCCCGCTTCCGCCGCGCGTCCTTTCGGATCTACCCGGTCTGCGACCAAGTGCCCGCTCCGCTCGATCCACCAGACTCCGTCATCCGGCACGGCCGTGTCGCGCTCTTTCACGAAATTGAAGCCCGCAAATACTACTGCAGCCACCGTCAGCAGCGATAGCAGTACGGCGACAAAACGAGCTTGGCTTTCCCGATTCATGGGTTTAGGCACAGGCCCCGAGCCCCCCGATTGCGGCCGAGGAGAGGTGGTTGAGACCTCGAACAGTTCATGATTGAGCAACTTCGCTGCCACGTTGAAGCCCGGCCTGGGGCTGGTAAGTACTCGGTGGAAAACAACTTCCAAAATTATAGATGCATTTTCGAACGCCAGCTATGCATTTTGGGATGTTTCTGTGGAATTTCGTATCTAGTGATGTTTCAAAGCTCCGAAGCGTGCGAGAGCACCAATACACGGTGTTCCGCGGCTTGTAGTGCAGAACTCGAGCGGAATCTTCCCACTATCCGGCTTTGCGATCGCCGCTGGAGATCTCTGTAGGCTCATCGTCCCACTCGAAAGATAGCGCCCGCGCAGTGGTTTCGATGGGCTCCAACTGAGGGATGTCCTCGGCGACCGATGCGCCCAATTCAGCGAACTTACGGGCTGAAACCAGGACCCTATTTTCCAGAGAACCCACCGCTTGGTTATACGCTTCGACTGCCCGGTCGAGATTCGTTCCCACAGCGGTCACGTGGGTTGCGAGTTTCCGCAGGCGCTCATGCAACTCCTTGCCGAGAGTGCTGATCTCATGCGCATTGCGCGCCAGCTTTTCCTGATTCCAGCCGTAAGCCACCGCTTTCAGCAGCGCGATCAAAGTAGTTGGTGAAGCTGGAATTACGCGCTGCAGAACTCCCTGCTCGATAAGCCCGGGATCTTGTTCCAGCGCGGCGCTGAAAAACGTTTCACCGGGCAGGAACATCACGACAAATTCAGGCGTGGATTCGAACTGCTCCCAATAACTCTTCCCGCTGAGCGTCTTCATATGATCGCGAACCTGCCGGGCATGATTCGCCAAACACGTCCGCCGCGTATCTTCGTCTGTTGTCTCGAAGGCTTCAAGAAACGCCTGTAGCGGCGTCTTCGCATCCACGACAACCCGTTTTCCTCCCGGTAGCTTCACGACTAAGTCTGGCCGCAACCTTCCGCTTTCGCTCTGGATCGTCTCCTGCTCCGCGAAATCGCAGTACGACAGCATTCCAGCGATTTCTACGACCCGCCGCAGTTGAATCTCGCCCCAGCGCCCGCGCACATTCGGAGTGCGCAGTGCCCGCACAAGATTCCCCGTTTCAGACTGCAGCTCCTTTTGCGTAGTGATCAGTGACTGGACTTGCGCCCTGAGGTCCCCATAAGCTTCGCCCCGCGCAATCTCCATTTGCTGAATCTGAGTATCCACTTTGCCCAACGATTCACGCACCGGAGCAATGAGGTCCGCTACCGCCTTCTGCCGCGCATCGAGGTCTCCTTTAGCCTCACTCTGAAAGCGCTTTAAAGTCTCTTGTGCGATCTGCAGGAACGAGGAATTGTTGCTCTTTAAAGCATCCGCCGCCAAAGCCTTAAAGGCATTCTGGAGGTTCTCCCCGCCTTTCATCAATAAATCGATCTTTTCGTTGCTGGTCTTTCGTTCCGATTCGAGGGCGGATTCGAGCCTCGCCCGGGTGGCTATCAGCTTCTGATGTTCCTCGAAAACCCGCGCCAGTTCTGCCTTTTCGGCGGTTAATTCCTTTTCCGTGAACGACAAACGGGCTTGCAGGGCAACGCTCCACGAACGCAGCGCCAGCCACGCAAGCACAATTCCAAACAACAGGCCAATGCCCCCACTGATCCCTAGTTCCATAGACAGATGTAACTACTCCCGACCACTCCCAACCCCTAGCCTACCACCAGCAACAAAGGTTACGGCCTTGGGAAACGCCACTCCTCAGGCCGAATTTGATCCCTCCCAGGATCTGACTGGCAGGCATAAACGGATGAGCAGAACTGCAAGACTGCTGTTTCTGTTGTTGCTGAGCTTGGTCGCCGCAACCCTCCTGGCCACCGGCGGACTCATGACTTTTCCCGCTGGACAGGCTCAATCGCTCAGTCTGAAACCCGTAGCCGCAACCGCCCCCGATATACCTTTGAATGACGAAGAATCTCGCACTGAGCAAGAGCTCTTGGCATTAGCGAATCAGTCGCGACGTCAGGCTGGTGTACCTCCCCTGAGTCTCAATAGCGGACTATCGCGCGCCGCCCGCGCCCATGCGTTGACCATGTTCGAAGCACGCCGCCTCTCGCATCAATTCGATGGTGAACCATCCCTCCCCAAACGCCTTGCGGCGGCCACGAATCTTCTGCTGGACCAGGAAGGCGAAAACCTCGCCCTCGATTACGATGCCGAACATGGCCACCAACATCTGATGCTTTCGCCTCCGCATCGCGCCAACCTGCTCAACCCCGCGTACAACGTGGTCGGTTTGGGCGTGGTTCGCAACGGAGACCGCCTCTACATCGTGCAGGATTTCGGACATGCTCTCCCTGACTATTCCGCTGACGAAGTCAGAAACCGGGTCGCGTTGGCGGTAGAGCGTAAGCGCAGTCAGGCCAACCGAAGCCAGCTATCACGCCACCATCTGCCCAATGCGGACGCTGCTGCATGTTCGATGGCGCAAGCAGACCGGCTGGCGACCTCTCCTGTTCGCAATCTCGCCCAACGATACACGGTTCTGACCTACACCAGCCTCCACCCGGAAACTCTCCCCAATCAGGCCTCGCGCGCAATTTCAAATCGTGGCCTGAGAAGCTTTTCGGTAGGAACCTGCTACGCCCGCACACAGACCTACCCCAGCGGCGTGTACTGGATCGTAGTATCACTCGAATGAAGTAGCGAAGTAGCGCCGGCCTCTGGCCGGCTGTCGCGGGGGCGTCTCGCCCACGCACGTTCGTAATCTCCCAGCAGTCGAGGTGCCTCGTAGAATCCAGCCAGGAACTATGCTCGAATACTTGCAATCGATGCTCGACCGGCCTTGGAAGCCGGTGCCTCGTCCCGCGCTCATAGCCTGGCTCTTGTTCTATTGCGGCTTTCTGGCCTATGCAGTCTCTGCTCGAGGCGCGTTCCTGTTCATCGACAGCGCTAATCTGATCGTCCACGAAGGCGGCCACAATCTTTTCGGGTGGTTCGGTCCAACGCTGGGACTCTGGGGCGGTACCCTGCTGCAGTGGTTGGTGCCTCTGCTGTTGGCTGCGTACTTCTTTGGCCAGCGCCAGATCACCGGCTTCGTGTTCTGCCTTTTCTTCTTCTTCGAAAATTGGCTCTACACGGCAACCTACATGGCAGACGCCCGTGCGCAAATCCTGCCGCTGGTCACCACCGGTGATCCCGATTTTGTCGAGCACGACTTCCACGCGATCTTCTCGCATCTGGGCGTGCTGAACTATGACACGGCAATCGGCGCCGTGGTGCGAACCTTGGGCTGGTGCGGAATGCTCGCAGTACCCGTCTGGTTCGCTGTGCAGGGTTGGAAAGCGGGGCGTGAGTTAAAACAAGGGCCAGATTTTTCCGTTCTGTCGCGATTCACGGTTCAAAGAAAACCACTGCAGGTTCCTCTCTTTTCGGATCGCGAGAAGTCGGAACCCGCGACTCTTCAGGCCGACCACAGCGAAATCACTAACGCGCCCAATCTCCGATGAAGATGTTGGTTTCGTGCGGCGCTTTCGCGTTCCGGTTCGACGCCCACACCAACTTCGTGCCATCCACCGAAAACATGGGAAACCCGTCAAAGCCATCGCTGTACGTGACTCGCTCCAGACCTGTGCCATCCAGATTGATCAGCCACAATTCAAAATTTCCCATGCCGCCCGTGGCATGGGTCTCGGGATCATAGTTCGACGAGAATATGATCTTCTTGCCGTCAGCGGTGAATGCAGGGCCGAAACTCGCTGCACCCAAGTTGGTAATCTGCCGCTTCTCGCTGCCGTCCGCCCTCATGATCCAAATCTCCAGCGATGTGGGGCGGATCAGGTTCTTCACCAACAAGTCCTTGTAGTCTGCGATCTCTTGTTCAGTTTGCGGATGGTATGCCCGGTACACGATCCACTTGCCATCGGGCGAGAACGTCGGCCCGCCGTCATAGCCGGCTTCGTGCGTGAGTTGTCTAACGTTCTTGCCGTCGGCGTCCATGATGTAGATATCGAGATCGCCGTTGCGGATGGACGTGAACGTGATCTTCTTTCCGTCAAGCGAGATAGTTGCCTCTGCGTCGTAGCCCTGCGCGGTGGTGAGTTGTTTTAGATTTGATCCATCCGGATTGGCGGTGAAGATGTCGTACCCGGAATACACCGCCCACACATATCCCTTCGAAAAGTCAGGACGCGGCGGACACTCCGGGCTCCCCAAATGGGTTGAGGCATAAAGGACCTTCTTCCCGTTCGGAAAGTAATAACTGCACGTTGTGCGGCCCTTGCCCGTCGAGACCATATGCTGGCCGGTGCCGTCGATGTTCATCTCGAAAATTTGGTCGCACTTCACATCTCCATGCGACGACTGGTAGATCAACTTCTTTCCGTCGGCCGAAAAGTAAGCTTCGGCATTCTGCCCGCCAAAAGTTAACTGCCGCACGTTGCGCAGATGCTTTTCCTGCGCGGTCGCCTGCGGTGGGGTTGAGTTCTGAGCAAGAACAATATGCAAGCTGGGCTTGCCACCAGAGCAGCAAGGAGAAAAGTTCGTATCATCATGGGAACGCTGGTCAGTGTACCAGTTCAACTCCGGGGGCTTCGTGAACGCCCATTACTTCTAACCCCCAAACGGCCCGGTAGCGACCCTCGCCAGATTCTCCAATTCCCGCTCGTAGATCGGACGTAATGAAATGCCCGACAATTTTCCTTCGATCAGCCCCAGAAAGCCGCCTCGTACCGGCAGTTCCGTCGAGATTGTGACGCGTGAATCTGCTGGAGCTGTGCCTTCATCCACGGTGAAGGTCGTGATCGCTCCGTTCGCATCCAGGTAGGTTTCGACCAGAACGCGTCCAGGCTCCGGTTCGCTGATCTCGGCACGAAACGTCTGCTTTCTCCCGAACACACTCATCTGGAATCGAATCACGGTTCCCGCACCTAGACCGCCTTGCTCGACGACAAGGTTGCTGAACTGCTTGGGAAGAATCCGCGGATGCCCGTCGCGGTAATTCGCAAGAATGTTGTAGACGCGCTCCCTGCGGGCCGGAATCAACGCCGACGCCCTCACGACGTGTATCTGGTTCTTCGATTCCATTCTCTACTCGGCACAATCCCCGGCAAGTCCCTGGCAATCACTTGCCGAAATGATTCCGAATGGCTTCCGCCTGCAGCCGCGTGACCACAGCTGACAAGGCTGCCGCATCCGCCTGCTTCACCGCCTGCACGCTGCCAAAGTGCTCCAGCAGGCGGCGCGTAGTGTTGCTGCCCACTCCCGGGATCTCCATCAATTCCGTGGCTCGATCTCGCATCTGGCGGCGCTTGCGGTGAAATGTCACCGCAAATCGGTGCGCCTCATCCCGAATCATTTGGATCAGGTGCAGCACCGGCGAATGATGATCCAGCGCAATCGGATCCTTCTCCTGCCCATAGACGTACAAAATCTCTTCGCGCTTGGCAATGGCTGCCAGTGGCTGATTGATGATCTCCAGCGCCTCCAGAGCCTCCGCGGCGGCGTGCAGTTGTCCCAGTCCACCGTCAATCAGTACCAGGCTCGGCATCGCTTTCTGTTCCTCCTGCAGCCGCTTGTAACGTCGCGTCACTACCTCGCGCATCGATGCAAAGTCATCCACTCCTTGCACCGTGCGAATGATGAATTTGCGGTAGTCAGACCTCTTCATCTTGCTGTCTTCCCAAACCACCATCGACGCGACTGTCTCTGCCCCCTGGATGTGCGAGATGTCAAAGCACTCAATACGCTTCGGCAACTCCGGCAATCCAATTACTTCCTGCAACTCTTCCTGGATTCTCCTGGCATTCGGCTTCAGCACTCGGAACCGCTGATCGTAAGACTGCTTGGCATTGTTTCCCGCCAGATCGATGAGGGACCGCTTATCGCCCCGCTGCGGGACCACGATGTGAACCCGAGTTGCGCGTGCGCCGGCCACCTGGTCTGACAGCAAGTCCTCCAACTCTTCACGATCTTCGAAATTCACCGGCACATAAAGATTTCGCGGGACGTAAGGTTGTCCGATGTAAACCTGCTTCAGCAACGCAGAAAAGAATTCTCCTGGATGAAACGGATCCTGGGATGGTACCTCGTGTAGAGACGGCCGCCCTCGGGCGTCTGCGCGCAGCGCAGCTTGGCTTGGATTGCCTTCGGGCTGTACGATGCTCTCGCCTGAATTCGCACGCGAGCTTTGCTCTGCAGTGGCCACTACCCCAACATCTTCGGTGACATCTTCCGCGATCGCAAACTCCGGCAGATCCTCCCAGAAGAATTCCCTGCGATCCACCATCTTCCCGCCGCGCATGTGAAACAAATTCACAGCCAGCATGCCATTCTCGTAGTGATACCCAAACACGTCCGCATCGTCGCCTTCGGCCGATGCAATCCGCTGCCTCTCCTGCAATTGCTCAACCGTAGAAATCAGATCGCGATACCGCGCCGCCCGCTCATATTCCTGAGAGGCTGCAGCCTGATCCATGCGGGCGCGCAGGGACTTCGCCAGGTCCGTCGGCCGACCTTCCAAAAACATCTTCACGTCTCGCACTGCTTCCTGATACATCTCTGGTGTCGTCAAATCCTTCACGCAAGGTCCCAAACACCGCCGAATGTAATACTGCAAGCAAGGGCGCGCATGAAACCGCGTCAAGTCAACCTTGCATGATGGAATCAGAAAATTGCGGTGGATCAAATCCGTGATCCGGTACGCCAGGTTGGCAGGGAAGTAGGGCCCGTAATATGCGCTCCCATCCTTCCGCAGACGCCGGGTCACATATACCCGAGGCCACTTCTCCCCCATCGTCAGCTTTACGTATGGATACGTCTTGTCATCGCGAAGCAGGATGTTGAACCGCGGCTTGCGCTGCTTGATGAGGTTGTTCTCGAGCGCCAGGGCTTCTTTATTGTTGGCGACCACGATGTACTCCACGTCCACTGCTTCGCGCACCAACGTCCCCGTTTTCGCGTCCTCCCAACGGCCTTCATGGAAGTAGCTGGCGACCCGATTCCGCAGGTTTTTCGCCTTTCCCACATAAATGACCTCCCCCTCGGCGTTCTTATATAGGTACACGCCGGGTTCGGTGGGAATAGTCCGGATTTTCGATAGCAAGTCCATAAATTCGACCGCGGGCGCGCCCTGTGCGGGTCAAAGCGCGCGGGAACGGGAACAAACCTATTCTATTGGATGGGAAAATTCATCCGTATGTTACAAAAAGGCTGATGAGTCCGCGAAACACGCCCCTCCTCGCCACAGCAACAGCGATGCTGTTAGCGTTGTTCACTCTCGCGTCAGCCTCGGCGCAAAGCGCTCAGCAGCCGCAAAAGCCCGAACTGCCCCAAGTTACGAAAACTCCAGATGCGAAGGCAGACGAGGCTGCACGTGCGGCTGCCAGGGCTCGTGCCCATCATTTCGAACACGTGGTCATCATCGTGCTCGAAAACGTGGACTACGAGATCGCGATCCAGGATACGAATTTCGCGGCATTAGCTACCCAGGGCGCCAGCTTCACCAACTTCCACGCGCTCTTCCATCCCTCGTACCCGAACTACATCGCCATGGTTGCGGGTACCGACTTCGGCATCCACAATCGCCGATTCTATCTGGCTGATAATCAGGTCAACTTTCCCAACGATGCCGTACACCACACCATCGCTGACCGTTTGATCCTCGCCGGACTCGATTTCAAGCAGTACGCGGAAGAGTTGCCCGCTGGACCCTGCCCCTGGAATGTGGCGGGCCAGCATGTGGCACAGAAACGAGGCAACTACGTGCGCCGCCACGTGCCTTTCCTGAGTTTCCGCTCCGTGCAGGAGAAATGGTGCGATCGCGTGATTCGCGTCGATTCCAGTAATGCCAAGAACTTCTTCGTGCAGGACGCCAACAAAGGCTTGGTCGCGTACTCCTTCTACTCTCCCAACATGAACCACGACGGCCACGACACGGGCGTAGCGGTCGCCGGTGCATGGGTCAAAAAGTTTCTGGACGAGACCTTCACTGAAAAACTGCGCAAAGGAACACTGCTCGTTGTGACCTTCGATGAATCCGGAGGGAACGCCGATAACCGCATCTACACGTTGTTTCTGGGAGACATGGTCAAACCCGCAGCGCAACAAGATCCCGCTGCCCTGGGCCGGCGCTACACGCATTACAGCGTGCTTCGCACCATCGAAGACAATTTCGGACTGGAGCCTCTGACCGCCAACGACCGCGACGCGCAACCGATCACAGACATTTGGAAGTAACCTTTTTCGCAGAATTATACCGACACTTTGGAAATTCCAGCTGCGAACTGCGCCACTCCCGCGGGTTCCTGCTTGCGGAACTGTATAAAATTTCCATTCCACATGTGAGCTTTGCGTCCGTTCGCGTTAGCCGAAGCTGTCCAACCTTACTTCGGAAACCAGCAACCTATTGAAAGGTATATACTTAGCATGTGCCGGCAAGGGGCCGGCAACTGGCATCTCCCGTGCAATTGTAGGAGCGGGACTAGTACACCAGTAAGGTCATCCCAAGGATTTGGATCTTAAAAAATCGGGCGCGCAGGTAATAGGTCGTGCCCTCAAGATGGAACCAAGGAGCCTCAAGCCTATGAACCGCACTTCGTTAGTAATTTGCCTGGCCGCCAGCATGGCAGCCACAGTCGGATGCTCCAGCAAGAACTACGTGAAGCAGCAGACGACTCCGCTTATCAACAAGACGAACGAACTTGACGACCTAACCGCAAAGAACACGCGCGACATCAAAGACGTTGATGCGCGTGCGCAGGCGGGCATCCAAGCCGTCAATACCAAGACCACTGAGGTCGAGCAGAAGACCCAGACCGCCGCTCAGAACGCAACTCAGGCCCAGCAGGTCGCGGACGCCGCCAATGGCCGGGTGAGCGTGCTGACCAACACGGTCGTCAATCTCGACAACTATCATCCCGTAGCCGAGACCAGCGTCAAGTTCGGCTTCGACAAGGACAATCTGACCAAAACCGCCCAGGAATCGCTCGATCAGCTGGCCGCTCAGATCGCAAATACCAAGGGCTACATCATCGCTCTGGAAGGCGGAACCGACTCGGTTGGTTCTCCTGATTACAACTATGATCTTAGCCAGCGCCGTGCCAACTCGGTGATCCAGTACCTGGCCACCAAGTACAACGTGCCCGCCCACAAGATCTATGTGATCGGCCTCGGCAAAGACAAGCCCGTCGATTCCAACAAGACTTCCAAGGGCCGTGCCGACAACCGTCGCGTGGACGTTCGCCTGATGACGAACACTGTGGGTGGTAATCAGCCCGCTCCTACGACCGGCACCAACAACCCGAGCATGTAACCAAGTTTACCCTCCTCCCCGGAGGACTTCGCCAACCAGGCCGCTCAAAGCCTCCCCCCTGAGCGGCCTGCTTTTTTTTCCAAAACAAACGTGGCGAGCACGCCCTCGTCCCGCGAGTTGTTGCGGCGGCGTTCAGCTATCTCAACTGCCGCCAGATTCCGTATCAACTCACTTGCCCGAAAAACGGCTACCAGGCCGATCCGACCGTGCTCATCGACGTAGAGCGATGATTTGCCCCGCACACGACTCGTTGAGCCCTTCTCACAATCGAGCCCCGAGTCAGCGCTTTGGGACACCCGATCACCCGCAACATTGCTCGAGCGCAAGGAGGCAATCTGCCATTAGCGCAAAATGGACCCACTTGCGTCCGCTTGGATGAACTCTGCCCGGGGCGGCAGAGAAAGCGCCACTGAGAGAGAGTTGCATGGGCCGAATTCTGATTGTTGATAACGACGCCACCGTGCGCCGGATCCTTGCCGTCAACCTGCGCCAGGATCAGCATGAAATCTGGGAAGCTTGCGACGTCCAGGAAGCTCATGACGCCTTGTCGTCTAATAACTTCGATGTCGTGATTACTGACCTGCGCATGCCCGACGGTAAAGGATTAGCGGTTCTCCGCGATGCTCATGAATCCGATCCCACGCTTTCCGTTATTCTTCTGACCGCCGCCGACAGCATCGAATTGACCGTCGAAAGTATGCAAGAAGGTGCCTTTGACTTTCTGACGAAGCCTTTTCAACCCGAGGTCGCGCGGGCTACAGCCAGTCGGGCCTGTCAGCGTACTCGACTTATGCGCGAAAACATCCTCCTGAAGGATGCTGTGGTGCGGCTGGAAGGAGCCTCCGAGATCTATGGAACGAGCGACGCCATTCGCGAAGTTCGCGAGCGCATCGCCCGCGTAGCTCCGACCAGCACCACTGTTCTGATCACCGGTGAAATCAGCACCGGTAAAGCGTTGGTCGCGCGAGCCCTCCATCGCAACAGTCCGAGAGCAGCGAAGCCCATTGTGGAGGTGAACTGCGCCGCGTTCCCCGAGGCTCGGCTCGAGAGCGAACTGTTCGGGCACGAGAAAGGCGCATTCAGCGGCGCCGACCGCCAGAGACCGGGCCTGTTCGAAGCCGCTCATGAAGGTACCCTGTTCCTGGACGAAGCAGGCGATATGTCGCCTGCCGTGCAGGCCAGGTTCTTGCGTGTCCTGACCAGCGGGGAACTGCTGCGACTCGGATCGACTCGGCCTCGCCGTGTGAACGTTCGAGTCGTGGTGGCCAGCCGTTGCAATCTCGAAGAACGTGTCAAACGAGGGCTTTATCGCGAGGACCTTTTGTACCGCCTCGCGGTGGCGCCAATACATCTCCCAGCCCTGCGCGATCGGGTCGAGGATATCCCAGGATTGTGTGAGATGTTCTCCACACAGATCGCGACGGAACTGAAGATGTCCCGCCGGGCCTTGAGCGCCCCGGCGCTGCACAAATTGCGGAAGTATCCTTTCCCGGGTAACCTGCGCGAACTTAGGAATCTGATCGAGCGCGCCTACATTCTCAGCACTAATGCAGAAATCGCCGCCGATGATCTCCTGCTCGCCCAAAAAGATGCCGCCGCGCCGGAGTCCAACGGCAACGGCGAAGCCTTCGCCATGCCCCGCTCGCAGAGTTTTGATCTCACCGGTTTTCTGGAGCATGCGGAGAAATCGCTGATCCTCCGTACTCTGAACGCAACCCACGGCGCCCAATCAGAAGCTGCGCGGCGCATGGGGCTATCGCGCAGCGCGCTTGCGTATAAGCTGAATAAATACGGAATCCGCGGCGAAATGCCTCCGAAGCGTTTCGCCTGAAAGACGACGATTGTTCACTATTGGCATGTCGTAGAGACAACGTCACTGCGGATGCGACGGCTCGGATCAAAATATTCCCAGGGATCTGCCCGAGTTGCTCCCAATGGTTATCTTCTCGGCTCATATCGCAAAGCCACCGCCCCCGAGCCGAACTCCAGCCGGCTCATGAGCCTCAAGTCAACATGTTTGGATAGTCCCGCGAACAACGTCGGCCCGTGGCCCACTAGCCTGGGCTGCACCACGAACTCGTACTCATCGATCAATCCCAGCTCCGCCAACGCCAGCGGGAGCTTCACGCCTCCCAGGAGCAGTCCCTTACCCGACTCTCGCTTGAGCTGCTGAACGGCCTTCCCTGGATCCCCGCGCAGGAGCTCCGAGTTCCAATCGACCCGGTCCAGGGTGCTCGACACGACGTACTTCTTTGCGGCGTCGATCGCCCGGGCGAAGGGTTCCATCCAATCAGGCCTCGCTCCCGTCTGCGTCGAGGGCCGAAACGCTGCCTCCATCATTTCGTAAGTCACCCGGCCAAAGAGGAGGGCATCGGCCTGGTTGAGGTTCTCGACCGCGTGGCGATGCAAGTCTTGGTCCGGGATCATTGCTCGATGATCGCAGCACCCGTCCAATGTGACATTGATGGAATACCGAAGGGGTCGCATTCCGCAAGAGTACCGCCGATGGGATACACCCGCAAAGTCGCCCCGCTCCAGATATCGACGCGACTCGCTAGTAACGTTTACTGTGCGACATGCCGCTAGCCCGGTGCTATGTACGCCGGTTACTTCGCCGCAGTGGCCACTTTCACCGCTCGCGTACCGGCAGCGTATCGGGCAATGCCCTTGTAGAGAGCTTCGGCAATCTGCTCGCGATAGCCGTCAGTCCGGAGTTTCTGCTCATCCGTGGGACTGCTGACAAAGGAAACTTCCGCCAGAATACCAGGCATCGCACTCTCGGTCAGGACGACGAATCCTGCTTCCTTGATGCCACGGTCGCGCAATCCCGGGTTCTGGAGGGAGAGCGTTCCGTATAACGAGCGTTGCACACTCGCGGCCAGATGCCGCGAATGCTCAATGCGATCCTGCAGTTCGGTACCGCTTAGCGTCGGACCTGCGGCATTCTTCAAGGTTCCGGCTGCAGAATCCGTGTCTACATCTTTCAAGGCAGCGTCTTTCGAGCCCGGGGCCGAAAACAGGCTGGTGTAGTAGGTCTCCACCCCGCGCGCGGAAGGCAGGTCGCTGTAATTGGCGTGCACCGAGATGAATAAGTCTGCCTGCGCTTGATTTGCCATCAGCGCCCGGTCATCCAGCGGAATGTAGTTGTCATCCTGGCGCGTATAAATCACTTCCGATCCCAAACGGCTTTCCAGCAACTTGCCCAGGCGCTGTGCAATTTCGAGCACCAGATCTTTTTCCAGCAGGCCACGGCGCCCAACCGTGCCGAGATCCCATCCGCCGTGACCTGCGTCCACTACGATCCGCATTTTGGCTACGCGCGCGCGCAGTTGCAGGTCTTCCTTCGTCGGAGGGGGAATCACAATCGCGGCCTTGTTCTTCTCTGTCTCAGGTGTGTTTGGAAACAAGTTAACCGCACCCTTCGGGCTCGCTCCCGCTTTGCTGACTTCAATCACCAGGCGATAGGGATCGCGCTCCAGGCTCACCTGCGGCCGCGAGAGCGCTGCTCCCGACCTTGCCTCGAGTACTACGCGCGTCATTCCCGCCGCCGGTTGTGCAATGCGGATTCGGTTCAGGAGAGTATCCCCATCGAAGGATTTTCCTTCGAGCCCGGGCGACAACTGGGTATCGCGCAGGTCGAAGTAGAAGCGATCCGGATTACTGAGATGTCCCGGCTCGTACTGCACCTGGTCTTCCAGATCTAAAACGATCGTGCTGGAGTCGTTTGACGACCAATGACGAACTCCGGTCACCTTCGGAAATTTCGACAACTCCTGAGCCGTGGACGCCGTCTCTGCCGGCACAGCTGGCTCCGAATTGGACGAGGACGCTATGGGCGAGCTGGAGTTCGTCGTCGCACCCAACCCCTCCCCATTGTTGCCGGAGCGCGATGATTGCGACGTTGGCTGTGTCTGAACCATCTGGCCGCCGATTTGCGCGGTCTTCAGCTTCCACCACACTCCCGCTGCGAACGCCGTTCCAACTACGATGCAAATAAGAAGTACCAGCACCCACTGGCGATGGCTTACGAGCTCCCGCTCGCTCTGTCCCAGCGTGATCTCCGGCTGAACCGGTTCCGCCTGCGTGATTACCGGTTCGAACAGGTCTGCAGCGATCCCAGCGAGGGCTGCGGATTTGTCCTCTGCCGTGTGGGACTTGTCTTCTGCTGCTTTAGCCTTCGCCGCCTGATCTGCCGCCGGTACTGTTGCCTCCACTGTTGCGCCTGCTGGTGCGAGTTCTGTCTTCGCACCGGCTGTAGCTGCGGCAATGTTTGCTGCTGGTGAAAGCGTGCTCGGCTTGGCGGCGATCGGGCCCGTGGGACCTGCAGGCACCGGCGGTTTTATGACTTCCGCTGTCTTGGCCTGCGGATTGACCGGTGCTTTGATCGGCGCCGCTGACGCCACTGACGGAGCAGAAACCTTTTCCGCTTCCAGCTTTGTCTCCGCGACACGCGCTGACTCCGCGAACCGGTCCTCATCCTCCGGCTTCAACGCTGCCAGCACAAGTTCGGCGAGCAAAGTTAAATTGCGTACATCGCTGTCATTGAAGCCAAAAGGCCACGAACAGAATGCCTCCAGAACTCCAATCACCCGGCGCCGGCCGCACAAAGGCACCGCAACCATCGACCTCGTTCCCAACTTGCGGCACGCCTCCAGATTCACGCGCGGATCCGTTTCAGTGTCATCGCAGGTGAAGATCTGTGCTGTGCGGAAGCAAGCTCCTGAGAACGAGGAATTGCGATCGATGCGCTGTCCTAAATCCGGTCGAAGAGTACCCGCTGCTGCGCGCAGGACTATTTCGTTGTTTTGCGCCAATGCGATTGCCAGGCCATCCGCACCGGTGATGGCCACGCCTCGCTGTGCGACAAGTTGCAGCACTTCATCGAGAACGAACTGTTCTTCGGGCTCAAATTCCGTGACCGGACCCTTGGAATCGAAGACAGTCTGTCGGGCTGCCAGCGATCTTCGCCGCCGCACCTGATCGTGCAGATAGGAAAATGCCAGCAGTGCCTGCAAAGCATCGAGTTGCGTAGGCCGATTTGTTAGCTGGTCCTGCGATCCCGACGAACCTGGCCAGTCGGGCACACGAATGTCGCCAACCTTCGGAATTTCCATCTCCGGCTTGGTGGTGGAAGTCGCCATTCAAGACACAGCCCATAGATAAGTTATCGAGCTTAAGCGTCCGTTGCAATTACTTGGGCATGCCCCTTTGGCCATGCACCTTAGTGACCGGCCGCTGTTAATACCACCCACCGCAGAAGTCTGGTTGCAAATCCCTGTGCGAATGCCGCCTCATTCGCTGCCTGGCATCAGAACCATACCAGTCACTCAGGCACAGCGACCCGCGCGACTAGAATTCTCGCAACGAAATCCTCTGGCAAGCAGCATCTCCGTCGGGGTCTATGGACGCAGGTACATCTACCGCGCGACTGGCGCGCACGAAGCATCGACACGAACTCCGCAGCCTGACCTACGTCACCATCGATCAGGCGAACGGCGGCATTGTGCGCAATCTTAGCCGCGAGGGCATGGGTGTGCAGGCCGTTGCTGCGGTTCCCGCCTTCCAGGAGGTCAGGGTACGCTTCGAGTTGCGTTATCCCAAGCTGCGGGTAGAAGCGCGCGGACAGGTGATCTGGTCGACCTTTTCAGGGCAGTGTGGCATCCGCTTTCTCGATCTGTCTCCAGCAACCGGCCGGCAGATCCAGGAATGGATTTTCGGCAATTTGCTGGAAGGCGCGGCATTGCACGCCGATACTGCAATGTTTATAGCGCCGCGCTTTAAGGACGCAGCGAATGCTTACTCCCAGAGCGATTGCGTCGAAGACGATGGCCTGATCGTTTCGTCGATGCCGCTGAAAGTCATCGAACTGCCAAGGCACCCGGAGCGGGCCTTCTCAGGCTATGAGTCCGAGCTCGTATCCAGCGAGGAATCAGCTTGGCTGGATTGGCTAACGCGGCCCCTGTACGGACTACGGCTTTCCTGGACTATCGATGTTTTGACCATGCTTGCGGGAGTGCTGCTGTTCGCGTTGATATTCCTCTCCGTCACCCATGAGAGTCCCAGCTGGCCTGTCGCTCTCGCTGGAACCGCCTTCGTGCCCGCAATGTATTGGGGATTTTTCCAAATGTGCGGAGGATGCTCTTTGGGAGCCAGGCTGGCGCGACTGGTAAGCGGGGAACTGGAGCAAGAGGACGAGCCATTGGGCACGAGATTCCGGTAGAGTACCGAACTTAAAACGCAAAGGTGATACTCGCAATTGCCATTGCTTGCTGGCGTTTGGCAGACTCACACCAGATGAGAACCTAACAGATTGCACTTAGCGGCACTCTGCGTCCGTCTCAGTCCCGCTTGAAAAGACGCCTAGTATATAAGGTTTTATAGGTTCTGGACAGACGAGAAATATCGTGGCTCCTATGAGACCTCAGTCATGAAGCGCTTCGGGCAGTTTGCAAATTCGCCGCATGTGGGCGAGGACATGGAAAAGCTGTTCGCCCTGATTACCCTGAATTGCGCGCTTCGCAATGGCGACGCTCATCTCAAGAACTTCGGGATTGTTTACGACGACGTTCAGGGCGAAGCGAGACTCGCACCTGTCTACGATCTTGTGACCACGTCCGTCTACCTGCCGAAGGACAGCATGGCGCTGACCCTTAACGGCACGACAAAGTGGGCGACAGCGAAAGAATTGCAGCGCCTGGGCGAGACACGGATGGGCCGCACCCCTGCCCGCGTCCGCGAAATACTCCAACGGATAGAAGCCGCAATTGCGGACACCTCAAAAGAACTGCACGCCTACATCAAGGCGCACGCCGAATTCATGGAGATAGGGAATAGCATGCTAGAGCAGTGGGAGCAAGGTGTCGCGCTCTCGCTTAAGGCAGCCTAAGTCAACTAGGCTGTTACAGGAGAGCCAGGTGGGTGCTCATGGCAACATAAAACAATGTGCACGGAACTTCGGCTCGGGGCTAATTTGCCAGAAACTGTTGTGCAAGCCAGAGCTGTAGGGCGCGTTGCTGCGGCCGCGCCATTCTGATGAACCGAAGGCCCGTATTCCCCTGTTCATCCTTCCATACTACTTCCGCTTGCAAATTCAAGCCGCCCTTGCTGCCGGGTAGTTGGAGAACAACCTGCAGCGAACCGGGGCCGCTGATTGCGGCGGCCGTATGAATCTGCATTCCACCCTGGCTTAAATTCACTAGCTGAGCATGGCAGGCTTGATCTCCCTTGAGCTTTACGCCAACTGAAAGGGCAATGCCCGCCGGCTGGTAACGCAGGCGGCCATCCACAATCAAGTTGCGAGCAGCAGAGAGCGTGCGCAACGCCTGTTCCACTGAGATTGGCTTCTGAAAAGCAAATAGCGCGCCAGTTTTATCCAGATCCTGCATGTAGCCCGAAGCCCCCATCAGCATTAATGGTAGAGGCTTAGGCTCTTTGTCCAATCCCGGCAATTCACGCAGGAACTGTGAAGTTCCATTAAGATCGCAGTCGAGAATGAGCGCATCGATCTTGGATTTGCCAATCAGGCTGAGAGCGCGCTGCGGTTCCCGTTCGACGGTGACGTTTATCTGGAGACTGCCCAGGATGCATTCCAGAACACTGATTTCCTGCCAGTCCCGCGACACCACCATCGATGAGAGATGCATGTGGACCACTCTAGCCGTGCCGCTAAGGCTGACGAAGATAACTAACGTAATGAGACGCCGAATCGCTGCCTCAACCCTTTACTCGGTCCGGGATTGAGCTCTGGGCAAATACACGGCGGATCAAATCTGCATGAGTTGGTTTAATTCCGCAGTTGTGACGCAGCGATCAACAAAGGAGAAGTGGCCTTCATCCATCACTTGGCGTGCGGCGTCCAGCAGTCCGGTCATCGCAGCGCGATAGAGCGAGGTCGCCAGGCTGATCCGCTTCACGCCCGCCGCCGCGAGTTCGCCTACGGGGAAGGATTTGCCTTTGATACCGATCATGAAGTTGACGGGTTTCGACACCGCTTCGCAGACTGCCTGCACCGCAGCGACGTCCCCCAATCCAGGAGCGAAAAGCACATCGGCTCCGGCTCTTTCAAACGCCTGAAGACGGGCGATGGTGTCATGCAGACTCGCATTCGGATAAAGGAGGTTATGTGCCCGGGCCGTGAGCATGAACGGAAACGGCAGAGCATGAGCTGCCTCCGTCGCTGCGACAATCCTTTCAACCGCCAGCGCGGTTTCGAAAAGAGGTGCTGCTGGATTGCCAGTTGTATCTTCGATCGTGCATCCAACGAGTCCGGCTTCAGCCGCCAGGCGAACGGTTTCCGCCACCACCTCTGGCCTGTCGCCAAATCCCTTCTCGAGATCTGCAGAGACGGGGAGCTCCGTGGCATCCACGATCATGCGCGCATGTGCGAGCGCCTGCTCGCGCGATAACTCGCCATCTCTCCGCCCGATCGCCGCTGCCGAGGCGGCGCTCGACGTAGCCAGTGCCCGGAAGCCAAGTCCTGCTAGAATCCGCGCCGATCCGATATCCCAGGGATTGGGAAGAACGAATATCCCCGGTTGTTCGTGGAGTTCACGGAAGCGATGCGCTTTTTCACTTTGTGTAAGACCCATAGGGACACTTCTTTTCCTCATGAGCAGGGTTGCTCGGCTGTTATTCGATTGTCACAGAAGCGGCAATTTCTGGACTATTTTCTGCCGCGGTACCACTCGACCGTGCGGCGCAGGCCTTCTTCGAAATCGACGCTTGGTCTGTAGCGCAAGCCAGCCTCCGCCAGGGAAATATCCGCCAATGAATGTTTGACGTCACCGCCGCGCGCAGGACCGTACTTCAGTTGGCCGGAATAGCCCGTCAGCGGCTGCAGCGCCTTGAACGTCTCATTCAACGTGACGCGCCGCCCCGTCGCCACGTTAAAAACTTGTCCAGCGGCCTTTGACGCATCCGCCTTGCACGCCAACAGATTCGCTTCGACCGCATTGTCGATGTACGTGAAGTCGCGGCTCTGTTCTCCGTCTCCGAAAATCGTGGGCTGCTCGCCAGCCAGCATCTGCGTGATAAATTTTGCGAGCACGCCCGAATACGGCGATGAAGGGTCCTGCCTTGGTCCGAAGATGTTGAAGTACCGCAGGCAGACGGTTTCCAGCCCATAGCAGCGGAAAAAAGAAACCATGTAGTGCTCGCTCGCCAGTTTGGCCACAGCGTAAGGAGAGATCGGGTCGGGCTTCATGCCTTCGTGCTTGGGAAGCGTGGGAGTGTCGCCATAAGCGGAAGAGGACGCAGCATAGACAACCCGCTTCACCTTGGCGTCGCGCGCGGCCACCAGGACGTTGACCGTCCCATCCACATTGGCGCAGTTGCTCCCCAGCGGATCGAGCACGGACTTCGGGACCGAAGGGATCGCAGCCTGATGGAGAACGAAGTCGACGCCCTTGCAAGCACGGTGCATCGCATCGAGATCCGTGATATCGGACTCGTGAAAGTCGATGCGATCCGCGATATCGGCGATATTTTCTTGCTTCCCGGTCGAGAAGTTGTCCACTCCTCGAACCTCTTCACCCAGCCCTAACAGAGCATGCGCGATGGACGATCCGATAAAGCCACTTATGCCGGTAATCAAGTAGAGAGACATGCCTGAACATCATAACGAATGCAGAGCACAACCGGTCATTTCGAATACACAATCGAGAACTCAAAATCTGTCGCCTAAATGCATTTGGGAGGGCGCGAGTTAAGAGCGCGAGCAAAACGACGCTGCTTCATCTCGGATAAAAACGTTCTTCATCTTGAATGTTTCGGAACTGGACACGTGACTTTGCCGGATGCCGCCAGTCACAAAAAATATTCGCGGCCTTAGCCGTTAAGAATATTGCCTTCAAGGGTGGATGCGTAATTCCCGCCGGTCGCCTGACTTTAGTTAGTGCTCGCAACGTCTATCGCCGGCGAAAATCGACGCGGCTCTAGCCGCTGAGGTTGATTTGACATGGATGCTTGCGGCACGACTTCAACTCGTGCCCTTGCCCAAACACCACCATGTGAGTTTTTCCGCACTCTCTTTAGTCGTTCCGCCCGAGGACACATTAGCAGTGGGGCCTCAAGCCCCCGCCGTCGGCCAACTTTGCCCATTATGATGCGGTGTCAGAATGCGAAAGGAGCGGCAGCAGCGCAGACCTAATAGCGACCTAGCGTGCGTCCTTTGCCTGGCTCTTCCGCAGTATTCGCAGGAAATCTTCCCGCATCAGCATCTGGCGGTGGTCGAAGAATTCGACCAGTTGCTGAATCGCAGCGCCGGGATCGGTAATTGTTGGGACCGAAATCAAAGGAGTTTGGGCTGGGAGAGTGGAAGGCATCCCGGGTGCTGTCACTGCACTGCGGCGGGAGATTGAGGCGAGCATCTCTCGCAGCCGGGTCTCATTGTCATCCGTGATTGCGACAAAGGCGATTCCCATTCCGAGGTAGGGATAATTCACGCGCACGTTGCCTCTGGTTTCCACACGCATCCCGTTTGCGTCCAATTTCATGTTCAGGATCGTGCCGACCGGGTACGTGGCCTGGGCTTCTACGTAGCACCCGTAAAGGCTGATGTCAGTAAATGTGGCCCAGGTGCGAACGTCGCAACCCTCCTCGCGAATTTCTACGCTTCCCTCACATTTATAACGAGGAGTACGGCGCTTGTTCGCACCTTCATACTGTTCGATCCCGGCCGCAGATTGCTGTTCCGAACCAGGAGCCACGCCCTCCGAATCTGCCTGAGCGGCCTGGGACGATTGCTTCAGCGCTAACAGATACGCCACCCCTTGATCGCTTTCCTGCGCCATCGCAATTTCTCTGCCCTGGAATTCCGACGCTCAATGCACTCGGGGCGCCCTACGGGCGCTCACACTCTCTTGTTATCGGAAAAAGAGAGGCAGAGTTTAGCGCCTTTTTCAGCGCTGGCTCTGAGAATTGTTTCAGAAAACCATCTGGAAACGGCACGACTTCAGTGCCGCTCGAGTGCACACCAATCTTGGGCTTTATCTGCGGCGGCTACCTGTGCGCGTTATGAAATGTGCTGTGAGAAATTACTAATTTTCCGACGCAACCGGAAAAGTATCCGCTCCCGCCTTCTGCTGCGCCACTTGCCGGATGTGTTTCCACAGTTCATCGCGTCCAGCACCGGTTTTGGCCGAATAGGGCAGCACGGACGCCGCAGCAGATTGCTCCCCCAACGTACGTAGAGCATTGCTGATTTGGTTGTTGGAGAGCCGGTCGCTCTTGGTCCCGACAACCAGAAAATCTCGGCCTGAAGAATTAAGAAAATCTAACAACTGCCGGTCGCTTTGCTGAGGCGGCACGTTGATATCGATCAGGGCGACGCACAGCGCCAGCGTCGGACGCTGTTGCAGGTACGGTTCGATAAATTTCGGCCACTCCTGCGAGATCTCACGCGAGACCTTGGCGTAACCGTAGCCCGGCAGATCGGCGAAAATAAGCTCCGGGCGAGGCTTTCCTGGCCAGCGGATTTCAAAGAAATTGATACTTCGCGTGCGCCCGGGAGTGGAACTGGTGCGCGCCAACTTGGTGCCAACCAGCGAATTAATCACGCTGGATTTTCCAACGTTGGACCGACCTAGAAAAGCAATCTCGGGGATGGACGGTGCAGGGAAGTGCGAAACGTCAGTAGCTGCAGCCAGAAACCGGGATAGAACCCTCATGCTCAAGTTTCCTACAGCGGCAGGGACATTGGCAAGGCAAGCGCGTCACGCCGTCCGATCAGCCGTCCTCTTCGCTCTCATCTCAACCTTTGCCAAAAAGCTGTCTGTTATCCTGACTGCCTCATGTCCAGCAGTTCAGCCGATCCTTCGGGAGTACTGATCGAACTGGGGTTGGCCGTCATGGGTTTAGCGATCCTGTCTCGTGTCGCGAATCGCTGGGGCTTTTCGGCAATCCCTTTATATTTACTCGCTGGACTCGCCTTCGGCAACGGGGGCCTCGCTCCCCTTAAGCTCACGCAGGATTTTATCCACATCGGCGCTGATATCGGCGTGCTCTTGCTGCTATTTATGCTGGGCCTGGAGTATGGCGGCGAAGAATTGAAGAAAAACTTGCGCTCAGGTCTCCCCGCCGGAGTTGCCGACTTGCTTCTCAATTTCACTCCAGGACTCGCTATGGGGATCCTCTTGGGTTGGGGTGCTCTCCCCAGTGTGCTTTTGGGCGGCGTCACCTTCATTTCCTCCTCGGGGGTAATCGCCAAGGTGCTGAACGAGCTTGGGCGCGCGGAAAATGCGGAAACACCGCTAGTGTTATCGCTGCTCGTCCTGGAAGATTTGGCCATGGCAGTCTATCTGCCAGTGGTCGGAGTCTTACTCTCTGGCGGTGGATGGAAGAAAGTTGCCTTCTCGGTGGCGATCGCATTAACTGCGGTGGCTTGTGCCCTCGCCACCGCTTTGCGCTACGGAAAACAACTAAGCAGTTTTGCAGATCACGAATCCGATGAAGTGATCCTGCTTACCGTTTTTGGCGCCGTCTTGCTGGTTTCGGGTGCCGCGCAGCACTTCCGAATATCCGCCGGAATCGGAGCCTTCCTGGTTGGCATCGCATTATCTGGCCCGGTTGCAGCACACTCCTCCCGCTTGTTGCAGCCCCTGCGGGATCTATTTGCGGCGACATTTTTTTTCTTCTTTGGATTGGAAATAGACCCGTCGACACTTCTTCCGTCCCTGCCCCTGGCCCTCTTATTGGCACTCGTAACCGCCTGCACGAAAGTCTTCACCGGATACTGGGCTGCCGCCAGAGCTCGCCTCGACAATCGCGGCCGTTGGCGCGCGGGAGTCGAATTGATCCCGCGCGGCGAGTTCTCGATTGTGATCGCCGGACTCGGCGTTGCGACAGAACCGCGTCTGGGCCCACTCTCGGCAGCTTACGTTCTCATTCTGGCGCTAACTGGTCCCCTGTTGGCGCGGCTCACCAAGTAAGTCAATGTCACCGTCGAAGGATTGTTGCTGCGCAGCAGTAGGTGTGCCAGGTTTGACCGCCGCCCGTGATTCGCCAAGCTGATTACGTCACCTGTCTTCTACCCGGCATCTGAAAGACAACAAAATAAACTTTCCTCATGTCTGAGGCCACCGACTCACGGCGGATGCCGAGGACGCTTCGCGGTCGCAACGAATCCGGATAGGGCCCCCGCGGGACGCGTCTCGCGCTCGACCGACTTTCCATGGCACTTTAGGGCCATTCCCACCCTGCACCTGAGAACGTAGCCTAGTCGTGAGCAGACTTCGGGGGAGGGCTGTTCAGACGTAGCGCCTCGAGACCAACGGGTCTCAGGCGCTTCGTTGTTTTCAGTCAAAATAAGCGAAAAGGTTGAGTGCTCCACGGTCCCGCAAAGAAATGGCAATGGGGGAGGGCAGTTCCTTGCAGGACCGGAGCAAGGGCGAACTAGCCCCGATAGGTTGAAATGTAGGCTGTCACACGATCAGCAGCAAGCGCCAAACTGCGCCATGTACTACCGAGTAATTCTGACAAAGATCGAGGCTGGGCGAGATTTCTCGGCTCGTTCAGGGGTGGAATACAAGGATTTTGCCCCAGTCGTCCACGGCGTTCGTAAACTGCACTCGTCATCCAGAACTCAGGCAGCTGCCAGCCGGTCAGCAATGATCCGGTAGACGGAGGGATTAAACACCAGCCCAACATGGGTGCCGTGAACCGCAAAGTTCGCGCTGCAGTCGTCCGTCTTGCAATACCGCCAATCCACCACGCCATCGTCTTCGGTGTAAATCGCCGTTTCCAGGACGCCATCAGGAACACAGGTCCGCGCTGCTTTCGCAAAATCACAGGTGCAGCGGCTGGTGTAGCACTGCGGCAGAACGCCGCTGTTGTGCTTCTCCAAAATCGACAACCGGATTTGTTCCGCGGCTCGCAATATGCTGCCATGGGCTACCAGGCCACGCAGCGGCGCTCCCAGCGTGATGACCGAGGCGATGTCTTTGGAACGCTGCCCCGCAATCGACCGCGCCATGATTCCGCCCAGGCTGTGTCCGATCAGGTGTACCTTCCCCCCGGTTTGCTCGATGGCCTTGTCGATCGTCTCGTTCAGGCGGGACTGAATCAGCAGGTTTGGACATTCATTGTTCAACCCTATGCCGGAGTAAAAACTCTGGTATCCCATCCGCTCCAGCCAATGCAACATCGGCATCAGCCAAACGTCCGGACATAGAAATCCCGGGATCACAATCACCCCAGACCCATCGCCATGCGCCGCCCCAAAACCGTAATAGAGCGGATCTGCATGCAGTAGCAGAAGCTCGGTGGCGAATAAAGCCTCGGTCCAGATAGGTAATTCCGCTTCGCGGTGGTCCTCAAGGTAGGTGATTTGGGCTCGACCCATCGCGTCTCAACCGCTGCTTCGATGGATACGATAGCCAAACGGTTGTGGATCACTGGATCATGCGTAAAGTTAAAGCGGAGTCTACAGCCATGAGTCGAAGCTCATCGGTAGTTGCCAGTACGGATTAGCGGTATCCCCTGGGGACAACATGTTCAGGCGGCTTGATTTGCGGGCTTAGAGTTCGCGCCTCATCGGCAAGGAACGCGCCACTTCGTAGTGCGAGACTTGGAGGGTAATGAAATAGAGGTCACTGAGGAACCGTAGACGGAGACGCGCCATTCCATAATGGCGACTTCTGCTAGTTCTGTTCTTTGTGCCAGACGCTACGATCCAGTCGGTTAACGCTGGGATCATCTGGACGGTATCTGATGGCAACCTGCTGACGCCGGTGAAATCTTCGTGCGGTGTTCTGTACTCGCCTCTTGACGAAGAATGCGGGTCGCCAAAATGATTCGCCTGTATAAGGCCCATCCGCGCCGACTGAAAACTCATAAGCCACTGCTAACCGGAAAGTCTTGTTTCGACCGTTCCCGATGCGTTCAATGTCAATGGCAGTAACCTCCCCATCTGCTACAGGCCATCGCCATGACCATAAATATGAGAGCGCATCAAATAGGTCGTTGAACATAGCGCGGCACTAATCGTCCAAAGCCTCCGGCGGTTCGTCAAGGATGATTGGCGAAATATCGCGATTTCACTCATCGTCCGAACGTGTGGATGTGAAGCTAATCGAAAGAAGTCGAAATTTGAGTGTTAAGGCCTGGTTACAGGGATTGACTTCCCGTTAGGCCCTGATCCGGTAACGGGCGTTATACTGCCGATACACTCAGCACGCGGTATCCTCAGCCCCAATGAATGCCTTGCCAAAAGATCGGAGGAAGGTTTAGTCTCTCGAATCGAGGAAAGATCAGGAGGATCTGAACATGAAGCGGACACTGATGCTGATTGCTTTCGCCGTGTTGATTGTCACCCTAAGTATATCGACGCCCAATCTTGCCGCACAGGCTGCGGAAGCTCAGCCACACATGCAAGCGGCGCTTGAACGCCTTCGAGAGGCACAAAGAGAGCTGGAAGCCGCTAGCCATGATAAGGGAGGTCATCGATCAAGGGCAGTGTCATTGGTAAAGCAAGCGATTGTACAGGTGAACCAAGGGATCTCGTACGACAGTACCCACAAGGAAGGAAACGAGAGGGCAAAGCCCAAAGCGAAGTAGGTTGTGGCAACCGTTCCTCGCTCACGCCCTGCGTTGGTTTTTCGGGATACGCTGGCTACGCCTAACGTACCACCCGGTCAATTGACGAAAAATCCCTATTACGCTCATTGACCTGGTTGACGTGCAATGGCTGCTTATAAGGACAGTGCTGCATTGGCCTGTTTTTCGGCGTCTTTGTCGTAGACATCCTTGAACACGAGCATCGCACCGAGCTTTTCCTCGGGGCTCCCGTTGGGAAGCCACATCGAACCGCAAACTCATTGGTGTCCTTGTAGGTTCCGAACAGCCGATCCCAAAGTGGGATGTCTGAAAAGTTGTGTGAACATCGAATTGATGGTGTATGAGTGGAGTTCCGGGGTCTGAATCAGAAGCCTGAGCCATCTAGGTGTGCGTACATTGGCGTGATAGAAGTATTCGCCCGTTGCAGCGAAGAAGTTGTACCAAAATGCTCCCATCATTGAGCATCCCAACAATGGATACAACACTGGGCGCTGAATTGCGTACACTGAGGATTTCGAGAGGGGATTATTCGAACGATGTTGCAACCTCAATCCAAGAGAAACGGAGAATGATGAACTTGATGGAACACAGCCAGAATCTATTCTGTAGTCGCAATAGATCCCACCCAATAGACGAAGAACGTTCCGATAAACCATCCGACAACGCTTCGGCAAGCGGAAAGTGCCAAGCCAAAAGTTGAATACCGAAAAGCCAAATATCCGAATCCAGAGTCTCGCGGTTGCCAGTGTGATTCCAAGCTGGATCAGATTCACCAGCAGGGCACGCCAATACCAGCCCTTTGCCTCGGGGAAACTTCCTGCCGGGAAATACCCTCTCGATCACGAAGAAGATGACGGTCGTGACAAGCTACTAAAATGCTGGGTAGAGTTAAGAATTTGAGAGTCATATGGAGCGGACAATGGAATGATCGCCCGATGGGGGATTTCGGTCAAGTTAATCGGCGTAACATCCTAATTTCACTCAAAATCCCTCACCCGAGCGCCACCGTCACGTTGACCCGAGGAAACGCGGAGTACTTCGCGACAGCGCGAGAAACGCTGCCACCCAGACTACAAATCCGTAAGGTAGGTATCCGGTGTAACCCAGCGGCAAGAACGCTCCGATTGAAGAGAGCACCATGAAAAGTGATATTGCGATCCATGGTGTTGGATCAGCGACGCTCCAGCGCCGATCAAGTCGCGCACCGATCCAGAGCCAGAGTAAGAAAACGAAAATGAGCGTTGGTGCCAGTTGAAGCGCTTCAGAGAGTCTTGGCCTCACAGCGCCAATGGGGATGGTCAAGAGAAGACCAGCGGAAAGCGCGGGAAAATTTGATATTGCTGCGATTTTTAAGGCCAGACATGGAATCTGGCTGTGCTGTTCCACCCGATTCCGAACAAATAGTCGTGGCTTAGAACTTGATTCCTTTGCCACAGACCCCAGGCCGGCCAAACGACAGGCTAACGCAACCTGTGATGCTGGAAGAATCCGGCAAAACTGCCATCTGGAAGCCATACCTGATCCCGGTGATATTAGACACCACACGCCGAGGAAGTCGGCTCATCCAGATGATTGGCGTGACACTCGCGATTACGCTCATAACAACGGGCGATGAATTTGCGCGGACGCTTATCTCTACCAAACAAAGAAATACTTTGGTTCGAATCCCGTAACGATGCAGCCACCCAGTATCACCTCTCCTCGTTTTGCGCGTTCGACCGTTTCGCGTCGAGGCAAGCCCATTACTAAGGGTATAGCCGTGGCGGACCTCCCTCGGAATCGGAAGGACATCTATTGGTGAAAAGGTCCGGGCCAGCCAAAACGCCCATATCGCTAAAGACGGACGAATATCCTTGGCGCCAACCTCAACGAAGAGAACCCAACTAGCAATTAAGAAGGGCAAACTTGGAATCTAAGCGCAAGCGGCCGGAAGAAGGATGAAGCAGCAGCAGAAGAGCAAACCCAAGGAATTGATAGCCTTCACCACATATTGAGGTCTAGTGGAAACGCAATCTTGCGACCCGATATCTGGCCGATCTTCTGAATCGGTGTTGAAACATCCCCATAGCACCAAACCTAGCGTGCCCAATCCGCGAAGTCACCTCACTTCTGTCAAAATGTAGTTCCGGTCGCCGGGTTGTAGCACGTTCTCGTTCCGCTTTGCGAATCCGTCAGGCAAATCTTGCTGAAGGCAAATGAAACCTGTTCTGTGGGAAACTCGCTCGATTCACTTCCGCCTAACTGGTAACCGGACACGATCGCGTCAGAAAGCGTAACGGTGAAGTCATCCCCCCTCGTGTTCTCCTGAACAATCGTGACGGTCTTGATGTGTCGGCCTGTAACGACATCTCCGAATAACCGGGGGCTGCAGCTATCCGCACGCTTGGACACAGTGAGGTTGCTCAGGACGACCTTGCCTGCCGAACCACCACTCCCGGTCCCGCCCGTGCTGAGCGAGTCGGTAGCGCCAAAAGACCAGCCAAGCGCTGGAAATACTCCGGTGCCCAACGACGTCGAGCAATTTAATCCATCCACGGTAACCACGATGGACGACCGGTTACCCGAGCGCCCGTTCTGAGCAGAAGCCGCTACGCATATGGCCAACACAAACAGCAGCACACCCTTCGTCTTCATCTGTAATCCTCCGTGCAGAGTAATGGTCAGGCCTTCCCAAAGGCAGGCGATCGTTCTAAAACTACTTTCTTTGTTTTGGGTTACCCGCGAAGACAAACGTGGCAGGGGATATGCACGCCGCGCAAGATTCTTCGCCGCATCGAGTCTCCGATGGACAGCGCAGAGCGCGCCAGTTACCGAAGGGCAAGGCAAGGCTGAGCGGTGGTATTGTCTGGCAGCTTGTCCGGCGATACTTTTCTTTCACTTCAGTTCCCACCGAGCCGTCGCGCCGCTGATCTGTTTGGGTTCGCGCAAATCGCATTGACTTCAACTCGCGATAAAACTGTTCGGCTCCTTCGCGATGAGCTATCCGCCGTTCGCCTGACTCATCGCTTTGGCGCTACTGCTCGAATGGCGTCCACCGCGTCGTTTACGATTTCCTGCGTTTGTGGCGTGTCATTTCCCGGACTAGGCCCGCTAGGATAACCAGGAAGAACGCCACCGAGACCGCACCGATACCGACCGCCGACAATTGATACATTGCTCTCTCCGAGATAAGACTAGCGAGAGGCACATTGTTTCGGCGTAAGGGATGCATAAAGATTTCATAAATGTCGCGATGGAATCCCGGAGGATACTTTAGCCTTCCTACCTCAACCCAGCGGGCCGCTTATTCTTGACATCATCATCGCGGACCGGACGGAACTCGTGCCAGAGATACAGCCCTCCCGCCACGGCGGCGCCAATTCCCACACTGATGAGCAAAAACCAGCGGTACGCAGGCAGCCAGATCGCTGTTGCCGCGACGATTGCCGCCGCGACCGCAAGAGCCGCGGTGCCTCGGATGGGGATCGCCATACCCGTCTCGAAGGAGATCCCGGGTTCCGGCCAAAGTAAAGGCCCGCGGCAGCGGGCCTTTGAGACTGATGATGTATCAGCGAACCGGCGCTTGCTTACTGATGCGCCGTAGGAGCGTCGGTGTTGCTGGTGGTTAGGGGAGGAGCAATCGGCTCGGTGACTTCTTCCGCAACCTTGGGCAGCGGCGATTCCAGCGCGATCTGCAGCACCTGGTCCATGGTGTCAACGAAGTGCAGCTTCATCGCACCCCGCAGATTTTCCGGAACCTCAGCCAGATCTTTCTCATTATCCTTGGGCAAGATCACTTCGAAAAGCCCGGCACGGTGCGCCGCCAACAGTTTCTCCTTCAATCCGCCGATAGGCAGCACCTTGCCCCGTAACGTGATCTCTCCAGTCATAGCCAGGTCGCGGCGGACCGGAATCTTGCTGAGAGCGCTGGCAATTGCAGTGGCGATGGTAATGCCGGCGGATGGTCCATCCTTCGGAATCGCGCCTTCGGGCACGTGCACGTGCAGATCCAGATTTCTATAGAAGTCCCGCGTAAGCCCCAGCCGCGGCGCCCGCGAACGAACGTACGACATGGCAGCCTGCGCCGACTCCTGCATCACGTCTCCGAGCTTTCCGTGTCGGCGTGAGCTTGCCTTTCCCGTCCACTACGTGGCTTCCGTGCTCAGGATGGAGCCTCCAACCTCAGTCCAAGCCGGCCCGTAACCAATCCGATTTCGGACTTCTCGTGCGCCACCGTGTCGCGGAACTTGATCACGCCCAGGAAGTCATTCACGTTCTCCCCGGTGATGGCGATGGAGAAGTTTTCGCCTTCCTTCACTACCTTGCGTGCAACCTTCCGGCAGACATTACCGATCTCCCGCTCCAGGTTGGTACGCCTGCTTCACAGGTGTACTCCCGAATCATCGCGGATCGCATCTGGGTGAAAACCATGTTATTCTCTGAGTCCAGCCGCAAGCATCTCTTCTTCGCGAGGAACTGCTTTGCGATTTCACCTTCTCCTCCTCAATATAGCCATGAAGTCGCAGCACTTCCATACGGTCCAGCGGCGCGGGAGGAAGAGTGCATCACGTTCGCCGTCGCCACAAAAAAACCTGGGAAAGATCGAAAGCGAATTCCAGATAATGATCCCCGAACATGAAGTTCTGTTCCGGGTCGAGGACTTCCAGCATCGCGACGACGGATCCCCGCGGAAGTCCATCGACATCTTATCGACTTCATCCAGCATGAACAGCGGATTCTTGGTCCCGGCCTTCTTCATCGTTTGGATAATCTCGCCCGGGAGTGCGCCAATGTAGGTGCGGCGATGACCCTGGATCTCGGCTTCGTCGCGAACTCCACCCAACGACATCCGGACGAACTTGCGTCCCGTAGCTTCCGCGATCGAGGTCCCAGAGAAGTCTTGCCTACGCCGGAGGCCCCACGAAACACGGAGTCAGACCTTCGGATTACCCACCAGCTGCCGCACGGCGAGAAATTCAAGGATGCGCTCCTTGATCTTCTCCAGCCCATAATGATCTTCATTCAGCACTTTTTCCGCGCGGGAGATGTTCCGGATTTCCTTTGACCGCTTCTTCCACGGCACTGCCAGCAGCCAGTCCGAATAATCTTGCGAGAGACGGTGGACTCGGCCGACATTGGCGGCATGGCTTCCAGTTTCTTTAGTTCCTGCAGTGCCTTGTCCTTCACTTCCTTCGGCATGCCCGCGGATTCGATCTTTTTCTTCAGTTCATCGAACTCGCTCTTTCCGCCGCGGCCCAGTTCTTTCTGGATCGCCTTGATCTTCGTGGGGTGATGTTTTTTTGCGCCTTCTCCATT
>CAWAXF010000009.1:0-734712 GCA_963785865.1 uncultured Acidobacteriota bacterium
CCGGGAGGGGGAGTCGAACCCCCAAGGTACCAAGTACCGGCGGATTTTGAGTCCGCTGCGTCTGCCAGTTCCGCCATCCCGGCTTGGGAAGGTTTTTCTATTGTACGGCAGCGCTAACGGGTTTGAACACGGCTTAAACTGGCTGTACCCTTCGCACCGTCGGAGCGACCTTGGGTAGTTCGACGCGAAACTGCGCACCTTTCCCGGGACGGCTCTCTACCTGAATGGAACCATGATGCTGGGCCACAATCCATTGAGCGATGGAGAGGCCCAGGCCGTTGCCTCCTTGGGAGCGGCTGCGCGATTTGTCGACGCGATAAAAGCGTTCGAAGATTTTGTCTTGTTCATCTTGCGGAATGCCGATGCCGGAATCCTGAACCGTGATTACGGCGATGTCATCGCGGTGCTCTAGAACAAGCGACACCGCGCCCTGAGAAGGCGTGTACTTGAATGCATTGTCCAGGAGTATGTCAACCAACGCGGTGAAGCAGTCCTTCATCACCGGTCACAAACGCTTCGGTATCGCCGACATTCGTTGAGAAACGAAGATTGCGAATCGCTGCGACCTTTTTCCAGGCATCCGCAGCATCGTTTAGAACGGCTGAGACGTCGACACGGTGCATGGGAAGCGTCTCTCGCCCTGAGTCGGCCCGGGCCAGCGAGAGCAATTGCTCGATGAGAGTCGTGGTGCGCTCGGCCTCGAGAAGAATGTGGCGCAGCGAATCCTGGTATTCGCTCCCGGTTCGGGCGCGGCGCAGTGCCAGTTCGGCTTCGGTGCGGATCAGGGAAACTGGAGTCCTCAATTCGTGCGATGCGTCTGCAGTGAATTGTGTGACTCGCGAGAAGGCCGTCTCGATTCGATCCAGCATTTCATTCAAAGTATCGGAAAGACGTTGCAGTTCGTCTCCAGTGTTCAGTTTCTCAAGACGTCTGCCGAGATCGGTACCACTCACGTCCCGCGCGGTGCGGACCAGAGAGTCGACCGGTGCCAATGCTCTGCGGCTCATCCAGTATCCGCCTGCCGCGGCAACGAGCAACAACAGCGGTGCGAACATCAACAGGTAGGACCGGAACAATCGCAGGGTATCGAAGGCATCGTCGGCCGGCAATCCGATTTCGAGTACGTAGGTTCTGGCATTCTGCGTGAGTCTCTCGAATAGAAAGCGGAACTGGCGTCCCTGAATCACGCGAGTTGCCGAGACGCTCCTCTGCACTTTTTGCGGCGGCATGAGCACTGATGAATGCGATTGCAGCAAGGCGGACTGGTAAATCGTTTGACCGTTTTCCGCGTAAAGGGCTAGATACTCGCCCCAATGCTCGCTGCCGTATGCCTCCTTTATGAGTGCCTGAAGGTTTGAAAGCGACACGTCGCTCGGTTGGTTGGCCAGAAGGCGGCTAAGGTCGTCCACCTGGATTTCAAGATCATCGTCAACCATATCCAAAACGCTGTCCCGCAGGATTAGCCACATGCCCACGCCAAAAACTAATTCGCCGAGCGCAAAGATTGCCACATACCAAAGGGAGAGCCGTAGACCGATCGACAATCTCTTCATGCTGGACCGTCCGGACGAATCATGTAGCCGACACCGCGAACCGTATGGATCAATTTAGGCTTGCCCGGAAGATCGATCTTATTGCGCAGGAGTCGCATGAACGCGTCGAGGGTATTTTCTTCAATCTCCCGGTCAAAGCCCCACACGGCCTCGATCAGAGAACGACGGCTCACGACTTTTCCGGCCCGGTACATCAATCTCTCTAGGAGGTTGTATTCGGTCCGGGTGAGAGATACGCGCTCCGCGCCGCGCAGCACTTCCCTGCTCGCTGGATCGAGAACCAGGTCCGCCACACGGAGACTTGGATCCTGTGCATCAGAGGAACGTCGTTTGACCGCTCGCAAACGAGCCACTAGTTCGTCAAATGAAAACGGCTTTGTCATGTAGTCGTCGGCGCCGGTATCCAGGCCGCTGACAATATCCGGCACCGCATCACGGGCGGTCAGCATCAGAATCGGAGTCCTCACTTTCTCGGCGCGCAGACGCTTCGCTACGTCGTATCCGCTTAGCTTCGGCATCATTACGTCGAGCACGATGACATCGAACTCATAAGCTTTGGCCAGGTCAAATCCTTCGGCGCCGTTCTGCGCGCATGTCACCGTGTGTCCCTCTTCCGATAATCCTTTCCGCAGAAGGTCAGCCATCCGGGTTTCGTCTTCAACGATCAGAAGCTTCATAGGACCGATTGGGACATCATTCATATGATCCAACTTCTGACTCCGAGACGCTAGTCTCGACACCGGAGCAGACAACTTCTGGCATCCAGCATCCGGCTGGAACCTGTAATCCACCTGAAAGCGGCGATGAAGGTAGGGTGAAGTTACGGGCAGTCAGACGACGCCAGAGCGCAAGGCCCCGGCTGAGGTATCTGGCAACGAAACGCGCCGTCGGGATCGTACGCCGAAATCCACCACAACGACAGGTGATCTAGCACGGCTATCTAAGCGTGCGGCTCTTTACGGCAGTCTTCATGCATGCCTCCAGCCCAGCACACGCCAAGGGAGTGCAGGATCAAGCCATCCCGGAACGTTAGTTTCTTGTCGTCGAGAACGATGCCATACGCATATTGAACAACCGGATCACAGGTGAGGCACCATGTCTCATGTTGAAGAATGCCTCCGCAATGCTCGCAGGGGGCCTGCGCTGTAGGCTGATTTCCGTGATACCAACTGGCTGCGGGATTTACAAACATACAAACACCTCCCAGGCGAAGTGGAACAGATTTCCGCAGCCTGCAAGCGGCTGCCGGCAATTTGTTGCTTGTATGATGTGTCCAAGCCCAGCTGCCTCCTGTCGGGCATCTCACGGAGGAACGCGATTAAGATCACAGACCACAATCTCCTGAACCTTAGGGTCGATCTCTTAGGGGCGGCGTGGCGTAGAAAGCTTCCAATTTGGGCGTTATAGCTCGGATCGTTTATTCTCAAAGGTTATCTGACGCAGTCTGAAGCACTCTGACGAGCGCTATCCTCAAATATCTCAGAGCAAAAGCTAGGAGTGAGCAGCCCAGAAGCTGCCTTTATGAAAACCGGCATTATCGGCTTACCGCAAGTTGGGAAAACATCGCTTTTTCAGATCCTTACCAAAGCTCATCTTTCGGCGCAGGCCCACTCGAATCCGCGCGAAGCGCACGTCGGAGTGGCAAAGGTTCCTGACGATCGCCTCGATCGTCTGGCGGACCTGTACCACCCCGAGAAACTGACGCACACCTCGGTCGAATACGTTGACGTAGGCGCGATTGGGCAAGACGCTCTCAAGGAGAGCGCCTACATCGGGCACCTACGCCAGGTAGATGCACTGGCGCACGTGCTTCGCGCCTTTGATGATCCGGCCATTCCGCACGTCGGAGCGATCGACCCCATACGGGACATCAAGAACGTGGAATTCGATCTCATGGTCAGCGATCTGGGACAGATCGAGAAACGTCTGGAACGTCTGGAAAAAGATCTCAAGAAGATGAAGACGCCGGAGCTTGAAAAGGAATTCGAGTTGTTGAACCGGGCTAACGCTCATCTTGGCTCTGAAAAGCCTCTTCGCGAAATGGAGATGACTCCCGAGGACAAGAAGCGAATCCGGGGTTTTATGTTCCTGAGTGAGAAACCGATCCTTTACGTTCTCAACATCGGCGAATCCACCGTATTAGGAAAAGAACTTGAAGAGGCGGTCAGCAAATACAAGCTCACCGAAGTGGCGGCGCGGCCTAATGCCGGGGGAACGGCTATCTGCGGCAAAGTGGAAGCCGAACTTTCGGAGATGAGCGATGCCGACGCGGCCGAATTTCTAGCCAGCTATGGCCTGCAAGAGAGTGGTCTGACTCGACTCATTCGCACCACGTACAAGCTGCTGGGGCTAATCTCTTTCTTCACCGCCGGTGAAGACGAGTGCCGCGCCTGGCAAATTGCGGCTCATACGCGTGCCCAGGAAGCAGCCGGAGCCATTCACTCCGATCTGGAGAAGCATTTCATTCGCGCCGAAACCATTCGCTGGGATCAACTCCTGGAAGCGGGCTCGGAAGCCAATGCACGTGCGAAAGGCACGCTGCGTCTGGAAGGCAAGGATTACATCGTTCAGGACGGAGACGTGATGCATATCCGGCATTCGGGATAGAGGCGGTTGCAGGTACCGGGAACCGAAACTTTGCTGTAATCTGATCTGCCCCTGGGCCAACACTGTAGAGAAACCCGGTCCCAGGCTTGTACTCGGCCCTGACAGAAAATGCACCCGATCACGACCAGTATCCTGCTGGGCCTCACCGCCGCCGCGGCTAACATTTTTGGTGGCGCAATTATCGTGCAGCGCCATTGGGAGCGGCGGTACCTTCGCTATTTCGTAGCCCTCGGCGCCGGTTTCATGCTGGCCACTGCCCTGGTGGAGATGGTTCCAGAAAGCATCGAACTGCGGGGACGAGAAGCGCCGCTGCTGGTTTTACTTGGCTATCTGATCATTCACTTCTTTGAGCACACGGTAACGCCACATTTCCACTTTGGCGAAGAAACGCACCACGACGAATTCTTTCATTCGCACGCCGGTTATTCCGTTCTTGTGGGACTGATCATTCACACGTTTTTTGACGGGATCGCGATCGCGTCCGGATTCCTGGTTTCGAACTGGTTGGGATGGCTCATATTCTTGGCTATCTTCCTGCACAAGATTCCGGAGGGTTTCACGGTCAGTTCCGTCATGCTGGCCAGCGGGCGTAGTCGGGGCACTGCCTGGGGCGCGTCCATCGTATTAGGTGGATCGACTTTGGCGGGCGTGCTGACGATGGCGATCTTTCGCCACCACGTGGGAGCCGGGTTGCCCCTTGCGGCAGGAGTCACCATCTATGTGGCCGCATCTGACCTGGTTCCAGAAGTGAACAAAGAACCTGCGATGAAAATGGCTCTGCTGGTCTTCGTGGGCGCAGCTTTATTCCTGGCTCTCGACCACATGCTCCACGTACACTGAGGCCGATCGTACGCTCTAATCGACGGTATGCTTGGCGGTGTAGCCTTCCCTCGCGACCACATCGATCTTTACATCCTTGCCTTTCTGATCTTTGATCTTGAGCGGGCCACCATCAGGCGCTACCACCTGCACTTTCAGCTTGCGGTAAGTGCCATCCAGTTTGGTATTGGTCGGCGAATAGGAAATGGTGTACTGGTTACGAATATCGCTCGAGATATCCTGAAACAGTTCGGGTAGTTCGCCTTCAAAGCGCGGGAAATAAGCACGGCCGCCGGTCATCGCTGCGAAGGTGCGCATCTCATTGTCCCCTTGCAGGTAGTCCATACGTCCCACCGGAATTCCCATTCCATGGGTGTATCCGCACTGGTGGACCTCGCAATATTCGCGAACTATGAATCCCACGCTGACCGGGAAGATGGTTATATCTTTCGTATCCCGGATCTTCTTCATGATCTTATCCAGAGTGAGTTTGCTGAAGGTGTCGATACCGGTCGTCACCAGAACGATGTACTTCTTCCCTTCCACGCGATCCAGGCGATCGAGGGTGTCATATAGGGCGTCAAAAAGATTGGTTTCGGCAAATCCGGGCATGCGTAACTGGTTGATCGCCCCATACACCGCTCGCTTGTCCTGAGTGAAATCCACCAGGATGTGGGGCTGCATGTCGTAGTACGCAACCGCCACCCAGTCATCTTTCTTCAGGCTATTGGCGAAAGCGTAGGAGGCCTGCAGCGCCTGAATCATGAAAACGTAGTTGGTTGAGGCGAATTCAACCAGCAGCACCGCGGTGATCGGAGCTTGGGAGACCGAGAAGTGACTTACCTGTTGCGGCACACCGTCTTCCAGAACCTTGAAATTGTCTTGCTTCAGTCCGGGTACGAACTGGCCGTTCTTGGTCAACACCGAAACGTCCACATTGACCAGGGGAACGTTAACCTTCAACGAATAGTCGGGTAGGTCCGCGACCTTTTTCGGGGCCACCGGGGGCGGTGGAGGCGCATCTTCTGGCCTCTTTTTGGGAATGGCGTACGGCCCGACATTGTCGGTTGGACCGCCAGCCGCGGCTGGCACGTCCTGCTTGGGCTTGCCGTTTTCAGGACCCTGGGAAGGCGACTCCTGGGGCTGATTCGAGGGTGTCTGGGTGGTCTGGTCCTGAGCCGCCGCCAGCACGGATACGGAGAGCACGAGCAGGCCAACAGAGCGCCCGAAAGCGTACAGAAATGAGCCGTGCCGCGGGGCTAAACTCTTAGCCTTGTGATGATTAAACATGGTGATACCCGAAATCCTCTATGCTAGTATAGACGCAAGGATTCGCAATTGGGATGTTTTGCCAAGCTCCCAGGAGTCACTCCTCTTTGGCAACGTGATCACAGTTGGTCTGGATCTAAGTTCTTGGACTCTTTGGCGGGTCCTGTCGGGGCTTTAAATGAGAAAAGTGGCTCTTCCGCTCCTCGTCCTAGGTGTATCCCTACTCAGTTCAGTCCTCCTTGCGCAAACTTCGCAGCCCACTATCCCGGTGAGTGACATTCACCCGGGCATGCGCGGGGTCGCGTACACAGTATTCCAGGGAGTTAAGCCGGAACCGATGGACGTAGAGGTGTTGGGCGTTTTGCATGGCATGAACGGGCCAAAGAGCAACATCATTTTGGTCCGCCTGCATGGGCAAAAGGTCGAATACACGGGAGTGGTTGCGGGCATGAGCGGTAGCCCGGTATATCTGGATGGCAAACTCGCAGGCGCGCTGGCATTTCGGATTGGGGAATTCTCCAAAGAGCCGATCGCGGGAGTCACCCCGATTGCCGACATGCTGGAAATTAATGCCTTCGACAAGTCGCCAGCTGAAGAAGCTTCGGCAGCTAAGCCAGCCATCTCCAATGCGGCAGGGACAACCGCAGCCCCGGGTGACGGGACCACCCTTGCAGGGGGAACGCAGAATTTCGCGCAGTATCTGAAGCCAATCGATACTCCTCTCGTTTTCAATGGCTTTTCAGAGGACGCCGTCCGTCAATTTGCGCCACAATTCGGAGCCGCCGGGATCATTCCGGTAATGGGCGCTGGTTCGGTTTCGGAGGAGAAACAACCCGAACCGCTGGAGGCGGGATCGGCGGTCAGCGCGATTCTGGTTCGCGGCGACATGGATATTGCAGCGACTTGTACCGTTACTTACATCGACCCTCAGCGTCTGTTGGCTTGCGGCCATCCCTTGCTACAGTTCGGTTCGGTTGACCTGCCCATGAATAAGGCGCAGGTACTCGCGACTCTACCTTCACCTTTGAACGCCTTTAAGATCGTCAACACGACAGAGCGCGCTGGAGCCTTCGTGCAGGACCGGCACACTGGAATCCTGGGGGTTTTCGGCAAACAACCCGACATGATTCCGGTCACGCTGACCATTCATGGAGGCAGCAGTGCAAAGGAATTCCACTACGAAGTGCTGAACAACCCGCGCCTCAGTCCGGTAGCGATGATGGCCACCGTTTTCAACGCGCTCCATGGGGTCAATGAGTTTGGCGAAGAGATCACATACCGGCTGAATGGCACGATTGATGTGAAGGGTTTTCCGGAGGTCGGGCTGCGCAACATGTTCGTTCCCGCGGATAACGGGCAGCCGGCTGCCATGGCAGCGGCTCTCTCGCTCGGCGAGCGTTTTGGCCGGATCTATGACAATCCTTACAACGCTCCCGCGGTCAAGAGCGTGAAACTCGATTTCGATCTGGTGCGCGAACGGCGCTGGGCACGCCTGGAGAGTGCCCGCACGGATGTGACTGAAGCCCGGCCCGGCGATCAAATCATTGTGGAAACTGTGCTGGCTCCCTACCGCGGCGAACGCGTGGTCCGACAGATCCCGGTGAAAATTCCGACCTCGGCGAGCAAGGGAAACCTCCGCATTTTGGTCAGCGACGGCGATACTCTGGATCGAGTCAACCGTACGAATCCGGCGTTCGGCCGCAAGCTCGACCTGGCATCAACCATCGCCCTGCTGAATAAAGAGCATTCCAACAACCGGCTCTACGTTTCTTTGCTAGAGGCCGATCCCGAGGCGCGAGTCGCCGACAAGGTGATGCCCACTCTTCCAATCAGTGTCATGAATGTAATGGAAGGGATGCGCGGGAACCAGGAGATGATCGTCAGCGGCGAATCGAATGTGGATGAAACTGCCACCCCGTCTCTCGATTACGTCGTCAGCGGAGCGCAGTTACTCACCATCACTATCAAGTAGGGATTCTAAAAGTCCGGGAACGCTAAGTTTCTTCCTCGCTCAACGCGCGATTCAGGCTCTGCAGCAGCATCGTCCGCGTGAATGGCTTCTCGAGGAGACGCAAACCATTACCTTGCTGGTTCGTGACTAATTCTCCCGTATAGCCGGACATGTAGACGACTTTCATGTTCGGGTGGGATTCCATCAGCTTCAGAACCAAATCAGGACCCGTCATCCCTTTCATGACGACGTCAGTGAGTAGCAGGTCAACTTTCGTGTTGGCGGAGGAAATCATCTTCATGGCTGCATTTCCGTCCTCGGCCTCAAGTACGCGGTAGCCGTGTTCCTCAAGCATTTTGCGCGTCAGGCGCCGCATGACGGCATCATCTTCGACTAACAGGACCGTGACACCGTCGCGCCGAGGCGGGAGAACGTCCTCTGCTTGTTGGGTTCCCGGAACCAACTTCTTCTCGGCGCTTGGCAAATAGATCTTGAAGGTGGTGCCATGTCCCACTTCGCTGTAAACCCAAATATGGCCTCCGCTCTGCTGCACGATGCCGTAAACCGTGGCCAGGCCAAGTCCTGTTCCCTTCCCCATCTCTTTGGTTGTGAAAAATGGCTCGAAGACCCGGGTACGAGTGGCCTCGTCCATGCCAATACCATTGTCACTGATAGCCAGCATCGCATAGCGACCTGCGTTCATGCCGGGATGCTCACGGGCGAAGGCTTCATCGAAATCGAACACACCCGTCTCAATGATGAGCTTGCCGCCTTGAGGCATGGCATCGCGCGCATTCACCGCCAGATTCAAGATGATCTGGTCGATCTGTCCGGGATCCGCCTCAACGATCGCGGTGGCTGATCTCAGGAGGTCAACAAGCTCCACATCATCGCCCATCAGAGGACTGAGCAGCTTTCGGACTTCTTTGAGGCGGTGGTTCAAGTCCAGCAACTGTCGCTGAACCGGCTGCCGGCGGCTGAAAGCAAGCAATTGGCGGGTCAAGGCGGCACCGCGTTTGGTTGCCTCCCGGATATTGTCCAGGTACTCGGTATTTTCCGGTCCCGAAATCCTGCCGCGAAGCAGTTCGGAACACGCGGTCACGATTCCGAGCAGGTTATTGAAGTCGTGAGCCAAACCTCCTGCCAGCCGCCCAATCGCTTCCATTTTCTGCGACTGCCGGAGCTGTTCCTCAGTTTTCTTTTGCGCCGTGATGTTTCGGGCGATGGTCGACGCTCCGATAACTTTTCCCTGCTCGTCGTAAATTGGTGAGACGGAAATAGACATGTTGAGTTTCCGGCGATCCTTGGTAACGCGGACCGATTCGAAATATCCGACGCGCTCACCATTGCGAATGTGCTGCAAGATTCCGTCGATTTCATGAGGCCGATCTTCGGGGGCCAGCATGGATACGTGACGCCCAATCATCTCTTCGGCCGTGTAGCCGTAAATCTCTTCTGCGCCGGTGTTCCAGTGGGTCACGATACCATCAAGATTTTTCCCGATAATGGCATCCTGGGAAGAGTCCACGATGAGAGCAAGACGGTTTTGCGAATCTCGCAACTCTCGGCTCTTTCGCTTATCCAGCTCTTCATTGGCCCGACGAAGTTCTGCTTCGATCCGCTTCCGGTCCGAAATATCTCGAATTGCACTGAGTACCATCAAACCATTGTCGGTAGGAACAGGGCTGAGGCTGATTTCTACAGGGAATTCCGAGCCGTCGCGCCTCCGGCCGTTGAGATCCAAGCCGGATCCCATGCGGCGAATTCTGGGTTCAGAATGGAAGCGCTCTCGATGGCTGTCGTGCTGTTTGCGCTGGCGCTCGGGGATGAGGATTTCAATGCTTTGTCCGATCAATTCATGCCGGGTGTAGCCGAACATGGCTTCGGTTTGCGCGTTGACCTGAACAATGATGCCTTGCTGATTGACCGCAGCAACGGCGTCGGGAACCGCCTCCAAAATGGACGGTGACAACAAAGCCGCGGCTATCTGTTGCTGATTAGACAACATTTCCTTTCATGACAAAGGAGCTCATGACGAGCGAGTCAAGTCCCCAATTTCATCCACAGTTTCGCTAAATATACTTGAAAAGGCGCCAGCGGTTGGCAGACGTACTGCAAATTTTGTGAAATCCGGAATTACTGCAGGGAGAGCATATCCAGCGCTTTAGGCATGTGAGTGAATCCCCGAGTGGCAACCAGCGCGATGAGCATCTCAGTCCCGTTATAGGCGACATGTACAAGAAAGCTTGCGCCCACCGATTTGGTAAGGGCCCGCACGCTTCCGCAGACGATACCAACCATCAAAACGACCAGGAATGCGACCCAAGCATAGCCATATTGCTGCAGGTGCAACAGGGCAAACGGCAAGGCCGACAGCAAGACTCCCCAAGCCATGCCCCAGCGTCGGGCAAGCACTGGATATAGGAGACCTCGAAAGAACAACTCTTCCAGAAGCGGCCCCAGCGTGACCGCAATAAATCCAATCAAATATGCATCCCGGGGCCGATCCAACAGATGCTCGAACGGAGTGTCCTTCGGCGCAGGAAGCACGTTCTCCAGAACAGTGAGGACGAGTAGCATTGCCACGCCTATGGCTACCATCTTCCAAATCGAGCGCGGCCAATTCCAGGAAACTGCCTGCCAAAAAGATGTCTGATACTTTCCTTCGATCAGCGCAATCATACTGAGAGCGACCGGTACATACAGAACACATTGCGAGATGATCAAGACAATGGGTTTCTGAAAGGTCTCGCGCCAGCTGTCATTTGGAAACCAGAACCTGTGCGCTACGGTGGTCACGCCGAATTGCGACACAATCATGCTCAAGAACGTCAAAGCTGCAATGACGAGGACGTCCCAGCCGTTCCATATGGGATTTTCAACGGGCGCTGGACGACCAGTCAGAGTTGATACCGGCGCCTCTTCAGAGCTCGCCAGCATGGTGCCTGGCTCCCGGTTAGCTGCGGGCTGAAGCTCGGGTTGCGGATTGTCGGAAGAAGCCAAAAAGTGTGATTTCCTTAACTGAGAACCGGCGTCTGGGAAGCACGAACTGGCTTTGCGAAATAGGCGGCGAGCGCCTGACCGGTGTACGATTTTTTCACTCCCGCCACTTGCTCCGGCGTGCCCTGAGCGATCATGCGGCCACCATTTTCGCCGCCCTCCGGACCCAGATCGAGGATCCAATCCGCATTTCTTATGACATCCAGATTGTGTTCGATGATGATAATCGAGTTGCCCAAGTCGGTTAGACGATGCAAGACATCGAGCAGCTTCTTGACGTCGTCGAAGTGTAGACCCGTAGTCGGCTCGTCCAGTAAGTACAGAGTCTTCCCGGTTTGACGCTTGCTAAGTTCCCTCGCCAGCTTAATGCGTTGCGCTTCGCCCCCCGAGAGTGTGACTGCTGATTGTCCCAGATGGATGTAGCCCAAGCCAACATCCACCAGGGTTTGCAGCTTCTGTTTCACCTGCGGGATATTTTCCAGAATCGGCAGCGCATCTGAGACCGGCATTTCCAGCAGATCAGCGATCGAGTAGCCATTGTATTTGACGGCCAAAGTTTCCGAGTTATATCGCCGCCCGCCGCAAACCTCGCATAAAACGTAGACGTCGGGCAGAAAATTCATCTCAATGCGGCGCTGCCCTTCACCCTGACAGGCCTCGCAGCGGCCACCAGACACGTTGAATGAGAATCGACCCGCCTTGTACCCTCGTTCGCGGGACTCCGGCAGCATGGCATAGAGATCGCGTATAGCGGTAAACACACCGGTGTAGGTTGCGGGATTCGAGCGAGGCGTGCGCCCGATCGGCGATTGATCAATGCGGATGACCTTGTCGATATTTTCCGCTCCGGAGATTGCCTTGTGCTCGCCAGCTTTCTCACGCGAGCGATAGAGTTGTCTGGCCAGAGCGCGATAAAGAATGTCATTCACCAAGGTTGACTTGCCGGACCCGGAGACTCCCGTCACCACGGTCATCACACCCAACGGAAAGGTGACGTCGAGATTTTTAAGATTGTTTTCCTTGGCTCCAAGAATGGTGAGTGCTGCGCCGTTTTTCTGGCGACGCTGCGGTCGCATGTCAATCGACGTGCGGCCTGAGATGTAAGCGCCGGTGAGCGAATTCGGCTCCTGCATGATCTCTTGCGGTGTGCCTTGGGCTACAAGGCTGCCACCGTGCCGCCCCGCGCCTGGCCCAAGGTCCACGACGTAGTCGGCACGACGAATGGTATCCTCGTCGTGTTCCACCACGAGAACCGTGTTTCCCAGATCACGAAGATTTTCGAGCGCGTTGAGCAAACGCCCATTATCGCGATGATGCAATCCGATGGAAGGTTCGTCGAGCACATACAGCACCCCGCGCAGTTTTGACCCAATTTGCGTGGCCAGGCGAATGCGCTGTCCCTCACCGCCCGACAAAGTCGCCGCCGAACGATGCAGCGAGATATAACCCAGACCAACGGCATTCAGGAACTGCAAGCGCTCGACAACTTCATGCATCACACGACCGGCAATCGCCGCCTCGCGGCCGGCCAGATGGATGCCCTGCGCTACTTCCAGCGCTCGCGAGAGGGGCATGGCGGTAAAATCCGCGATTGACATGCCGTTCACCTTCACGGCCAAGCTTTCCGGCCGTAGCCGTCTTCCCTGGCACGCCGGACATTCCGTGGCCGACATATGATCCATCAACCAGTCGCGATAGCCTTCTGAGGTTGACTCTTCAAGATTCTGCCTGAGATATCCGAAGATGCCATGAAATCCCGTGCGGCCTCCGCGTCCCTGCTCGCCGTTCAGCAAGAAGTCCTGCGTTTTCTCCGGAAGTTTTTCGAATGGTGCACTTAAGTTAATCCCGCAAGCGGCCGCAACGATCTGCAACTGGTGAATCAGATTCTGCGATGCCGATCCCGGTCCCAGGCCCCCCTCGAGCAGAGGTTTGGACCAGTCCGCGATCACCTTTGCCGGATCGAAATCATACTTGCTGCCCAAGCCGTGGCATTCCGGACATGCGCCATAAAGGCTGTTGAACGAAAATGACCGCGGCTCAAGTTGTGGAACGTTAATGCCGCAGTCCGGGCAGGCCAACTTCTCGGAATATAGCTGCTCTTCACCGCCGATCACCGCGACCAACACTAATCCACCCGCCAATTTCATAGATTGCTTGACGGACTGTTCCAGTCGATGCTCAATGCCTGCTCTGACGAGCAGCCGATCGATGACCACTTCGATCGTATGATTCTTTCGTTTGTCGAGAGCGATGTCGTCCTCAAGATTGACCAACTCGCCATCAATTCGCGCCCGCGTGAATCCGTGCTGGAGAAGTGTCTCCATTTCCTTCTTGAATTCACCTTTTCGCCCCCGGACGATTGGGGCCATCACCATGACCCGGTCCTCGGGCGTCAGCGCCATGACCCGTTGCACAATCTGATCTGCTGACTGTCGGCTAATAGCCCGCCCGCACTTAGGACAATGGGGCGCCCCGATCGAGGCGAATAAAAGACGAAGATAATCGTAGATTTCCGTGATCGTTCCCACCGTTGAGCGGGGACTTCGGCTTGTGGTCTTTTGCTCGATTGATATGGCCGGGCTAAGTCCATCGATGCCATCGACATCGGGGCGCTCCATCTGATCGAGGAATTGCCGCGCATACGCTGAGAGGGTCTCCACGTAACGCCGCTGGCCCTCGGCGTAGATCGTGTCGAATGCCAGGGAAGACTTGCCCGACCCGCTCAGGCCGGTAACCACGGTCAGGGTATTCCGCGGGATTTCAACGCTTATGTTCTTGAGATTGTGCTGTCGGGCGCCCCGGACAGAGATTTTGGTAATCGCCATTATTCGCCTAGGCGCTGGCCCTTCCGTAACGTCGACAGAGCCCCAGAATTGTTCGAAAGTAGGAATGCACAGCTCTACTCCGTATCTTAGTCGTCAACAGCGGGGAGCGTCAACGCGGGTAGATTGAAAGAGTTACGCGCCGCTGAGGAAAAGACTGGGTATACGGTTTGCTGAGCGCTGCATCAGATAACAGCTTCGAGGTGGTCGGTCGTGAATTCGTTGATGATGCCCGTGATCCTTTGTTTCACCGTGCTGGCCTCAGTTAGCGTAGGCATTCTCGCCGCCTACGCAGTCGTATTTTCAATCCTATCTACGTTCCGCCATCCTGCTTCGCCAGAACCGGCACGTCCACGACTGGTGCTGGTCGCCACACAAAATCACGCCAGCGGGGATTGAGCGGGCCCGCATACCCGACCTGCTGCATTTGCCATTTGCCTTACTTCGTTGCCTCCACGAAAACTGCGGTTCCATATGCCAGCACTTCGGTGACGCCCTGCATGATTTCCGTAGCGTCGTAACGAGCTCCCACCACGGCGTTTGCGCCGAGCTCCGCAGCATGCTGCAGCATCAGATCGAATGCTTCCTGCCGCGTCTTCTCGCATAGATTCGTCAGCAAAGTAATGTTTCCACCGACCAGCGTCTGCAGTCCGGCGCCAATTGTTCCGAAGATGGAGCGCGAGCGCACCACAATTCCGCGCACCACACCCAACGTGCGAATCACCCGGAAACCGTCGAGTTCGAATTGGGTGGTCACCATATTGTGAGCCACCATCCTGCCAGCGGAATAACCAGTCGCCATCAACGCCTCCCGTAGAAAATGGAGTTTTCGCCGCGCGCAATAGAATATCGCGCCCTGGCATATCCTGAAGCCCTATTCCAATTCCGAGCTAATCAAGCATTCACCGGCGCTGGCATCATACTCGATGCGCAAAACGTTCGGCTTGCAACATACCTGGCAATCTTCCACATAGGTTTGGCGACGGCCTGCTGATTCGTCAACCGAGGTTACATTCCATTCTCCACAGGCGGCGCACTGGAAACCTGATTCCATAATGATCAAGCCATAGCGTACAGCAGGCCCCTATAATGTCCGCACCAACTCTCTTTCTCTTCGGAGGCTGAATGATCTCGCGGCGCAGATTTCTGGAGGCAGGCAGCATTGCTGCAGTTGCGGCGGCGTCCCGCGCGCAGCTGGCAGCGAAGGCGGCAGAATGCGCAGAAGACAAACTACCGCCCTCAATCGCAGCCCTGAAGTCGCGCAAAGAAGAAGCGAAGCCCATCACGCGTGAGGAACGGGCTCAGCGCTGGGAACGCGCCCGGCAGTTCATGACCGAGAACGCCCTCGACGCCATTCTCCTGATGGAAGGCACATCACTGAAGTATTTCACCGGAATCCGCTGGTGGGGCGGCGAGCGAACTTTCGCCTTGGTTCTTCCCCAGAAGGGATCGCCATTTTACGTTTGCCCTGCGTTCGAAGAAGGACGCGCTCGTGAACAGATTTCCAATGCTCCCGAAGGAACAGAGCCGGATGTGCGCATCTGGAACGAGGATCAGAGCCCATACGAACGCATTGCGCAGGCATTGAGAGACCGGAGCATAGCGACCGGCAAAATTGGTATCGAGGAGACCGTTCGATTCGTCTTCGCAGACGCGATCACCAAAGCAGCATCACAAGCCACCATCACCAGTGCCACTCCAGTCACGGCTGGGTGCCGCATGATCAAAAGCCCTCATGAAATCGCGTTAATGCGATTGGCTGCGCAGGTGACGCTAGCCGCCTATGAAGCTGCCTACCGGGCGCTGAAAGACGGCATGACTCAGCCGCAAGTCGAAGAATCAGTTCGCAAGGCACATGAGCAACTGGGATTCACGGGCGGCGCCGACGTGCAGGTTGGGGAATTTTCTGCCTTTCCACATGGCTCGGTGATCCCTCAGGTAGTGCACGAAGGCACTATCGTTCTCATGGACGGTGGATGCACGGTGGAAGGCTATGCCTCCGATATCACACGAACCTACGTGCTCGGCAAAGCCAGCGACAAAATGAAAAGCGTCTTTGATATTGTGCACCGCGCACAGTCGGCGGCGCTGGCTGCGGCGCGTCCCGGGGTCGAATGCGGTTCCATCGATGCTGCGGCGCGCAAAGTGGTCACTGATGGCGGGTACGGTCCGGACTATAAGTACTTCACTCATCGTCTCGGGCACGGCATGGGTATGGATGGACACGAGTGGCCGTACCTGGTTCGCGGCAATAAAACGAAGCTGCAGCCGAACATGACTACCAGCGACGAGCCGGGCATTTATATTCGCGGCGAGTTCGGCATCCGCCTGGAAGATGACATGCACATCACGGATCGCGGCGCAGAATTGTTTACACCGCAGAGCCCATCACTCGAAGATCCTTTTGGAAAAGGCTGAACAAGACAAGCGATCTGTTCAGTCGGATCATCGAGTCGTTCAACTCTGACGCTCTCCGCCCATCAAGCGCGATGAATTTCCGGTTCGTTTCGCCAGCTCGTAAATACGAATTTGTAGACATATCCCTTGCGCACGTTGGTCACCAGCACGGGACGAAAACACGCAAGGCAAGTTCCTCCACGGCGTCGAACGCAGGGATAGACTATCCCGCCTGAACCAACTTCTAGCAACTGTGCCGCCAGCGCTTGAGAGGCTGCATAGCTGGTCGGAGAGAGACACTCACGGTGCTCCGCGGAATTCCGCAGATCATGAAAATCCGCACGGAAGTCCGCCAGGTAGTCTAAATAGTCCGAGTCGTCCTCCTCGTCCCAGGCGGTTTCCTGTAGCCATATCCTCCGGTGGTAAGAGACCTCAGCCTGCGATGTCCGCAATTCGAAAGATGCGTACCAAGCGCCCCGATCGGCAGAATTGAAGCGCGACCCAGCTGGCGCTGGATGGCAGTACGCGGCGTTGATGATGCGGTAGGAAGGAATCCCAAAAACCAGTTCCCTCTCATCGATCCCTGGCAGCAGACGCGATTCCGCAAGCAGCCGGTCGTTGGTAGCGTTGTCGAGTTCGAAGATGCCTTCGAGCGTATCCGGATCATCCGTCAGGCGAGACAGCACGGATACACCGCCATCAGCAAATTGGGCCGGAATGAGCCGGTGCGTACCGCGCTGATCAATGGGAGTAATAGGAAGCACATCGACCTTCTGGGTTCGTGGCCCGAGGAACTATCTTCCGCCGCGACGGCTATCGAGCAAGCGCCGAACGCCCATCATGGCTGGAACTCCACCGCGTGTTAAGTAGTGCAGAGGCGGCGCCCCGTTGAACATGGGATTTGAATTCGGCCGCGAGGACCACTGATTCGCCAGGCGCTGCCCAAATAGGATGTTCAGCGCTTTGAAAATGCCGATCAGCAGCGAAATGCGCGTGAGTTCATCCTGTGAAAGCACGCCTTTGCGATTCTTCTTCAATTCAAAATAACGCCCGTGCGACGCGCCCCCCAGCAGAGCCATACCGTCTTCGTTTCTCAGTTCCCATTTATCGACAATGGCAAAAAACGCAGCGATAGCCGCCGGGCTCAACCGGGACCGAGTGGCCGGATCAGCCAGGTCCGGAAGCTTGCGTAAATCAAGTCCAAGATCGGGAACTGCAGCTAGCGCATTCACCCGACGTTCTCCATATCTGGATACTATTATATCCTTTTTTGGAGTACTGGCAAGAAGAGAAGACCGTCTGTTTTGTGAAACTTGCAGCCGTTTCATTCGTTGGGAACCGGAGGACAGCCAGGAAACTCGCTCACGAAAGTATTTCCCACATAACCGAGATAGTTGATTCCAATCTCGCTGGTGAAGAAACCGTCCGCGGTCAGTTTACGGAGGAAGCTGAAGAATTCTATGCCCTGGCCCAGACTCGGGTCTTTTTTCGCGTTCTTACGAAATGCGATCAGATCCAGGATCTCTTTCTGCTGCTCGGGCGAGCAATCGAGAAAGACCCTCTCGTAACGATCGATGCAGGTATTATCCAACCACATCAGGCCCCCGCCGAGAGAGACCTGATAATCCTTGTTTTCGCTCGTAATCAGGTCGATAAACTCCGGCGCTCCCGCCTCAATCGCTCCTTTAGCCTCCTCGTCGGAGGGAATAATGGTCTGGCACAGATTCTGCAGGGTCTTATACGCGCGGGGAGAGAAAAACTTGGGCGTGTACGTGTTGCTCTGCGCCGCTTTCTCCGCGTGCACCATGTGGTGCGCGTATTCCGCCGCTTCCAGGGGAATTACCCTCAGCACCGAGCCAGTGACCGCGGTCATGGTAAGCGATTTGAGAATGTCCCGCCGCGAGATGGACACTACAGATTCCCTTTCTTCGCCTGGTCGAGCAGGTAGTCCGACGCACGCCATGTCAGCGCCATAATCGTGAGCGTGGGATTCTTGTCGGCATTGGTAACAAAGCTTGCACCATCTGTCACGAAAAGATTCTTGACGTCGTGAGCCTGGCAATAGCCATTCAAGGCTGAAGTTGCGGGACGTTCTCCCATGCGCACGGTGCCAACTTCGTGGATGATGACGCCGCCGTCCGCAATTCCATAAGGATGGTCGGGGCCTAACTGCGTAGGCGGCATATAAACTCCGCCGGCAGTCTCCACGATCTCGCGATAGGTCTCTTGCATATCCTTCGCCATCTTCAGTTCGTTGTCGCTCCACTTCCAGTGAAAACGCAGCACCGGGATTCCCCACTGATCCACCATATCGGGATCAATTTCGCAGTAGCAATTTTCATTAGGGATCATCTCGCCGCGTCCAGCGAAGCCGATGTAGGTGCCATATTTCTTCTTGCACTCGCGCTTCAGCGAAACGCCGTATCCTTCAACCGAGTCACAAAGTTCGTCATAGTCGCCGACGCCGGGCATGCCTCGTCCGCCGCCGAACTCGGTGTGGTAGCCGCGCAGAAATTCGTTCTTGCGATCGAATTTCCACCAGGGAAGATACATGTGCATTCCGCCTACGCCGTCGTGGTTATGCGCCGGCATTCTTTCCAACTGTGGGAAGTATCCGCCGCCGTCGCTGCCGACGGTATCCATCAAATTGCGGCCAACAACTCCAGAGGAATTCGCCAAACCATCCGGGAATAGCGCGGACCTGGAATTCAGCAGAAGCCTGGCGGATTCGCAGGCGCTGGCTGCGACGATGAAAGCTCGCGCATGGACGCGTCGTTCTTCGCGCGTCGCCTTATCGATGTACGATACGGCTGCAACTTTGCCATCCTTGCCAACAATCAGTTCCCGCGCCATGGCGCCGGTAATCAGCGTGAAGCGGCCTGTCTTCTCCGCCGGAGGGATCATCACCTGACTGGAACTGAAATTGGATGCGGTAATGCAGCCGCGCCCGCACTGCGCGCAGTAGTGGCACGCCGGTCTGCCGTTCAGCGGCTTAGTCAGAATTGCCAGCCGCGAAGGAATGCACAAGATGCTCAGCTTATCGCAAGCTTTCTTGATGATGGTTTCCGTGCAGCGCGGCTTCGGAGGCGGCTGGAAAACTCCATCGGGAGCACTCGGGATGTTTTCTTTCGTCCCGAACACTCCGATATAGCCTTCGACCTTATCGTAGTAGGGTGCCACATCCTCGTAGCTGATAGGCCAGTCATCACCCATGCCGTCGCGCGAGCGCACTTTGAAATCTACAGGCGCCATACGCAAGGCGATGCGTCCCCAGTGATTCGTTCGTCCCCCGACTATGCGCGAACGAAACCAGCGGAACTTGGATCCTGGAGCCGCGACGTACGGCTCACCCTCAATCTCCCATGCGCCATTCGGAGCCAGGAACTCATCATCCAGTCCCTCCCGTGCCCGCCCGCCCACTCCAGCTCCACGATGGGGAAGATCGTAAGGCCACACGTGCTCCTTGTAGTCGCGCGCCGGAACTAGCGGAGGTCCCGCCTCAAGCAGGGCAACACTTAATCCGCCTTCCGTGAGCACCTTGGCGGCAGTGCCTCCTGAAGCCCCGGAGCCGATTACGCAAACATCATAAGTTTTTGGAGTGCGCCGAACCTGCATGAACCCCGATCTTCCCCCCAGAAGAATTGCCGCCGCCGAAGCGGCGGCACCGTTCTCAACAATTTACCAGCGCAAGTTCGACAGATACTGGTAACTCTTCGTGATGCTCTCGATCGGCTGCTTCGGATGGTCGTGCTCGACAATGTAGTGCTTGATCCCGGCTTGCTGCGAATGCGCGAAGATCTTCTTCCAATCGATGATGCCGCTGCCCACTTCGGTCAGGTCGACGGTATCGCCATAATTCTGCGCCCCGCCGCTGGTCACATCAGGTTTCGTTTTCAAATCTTTGACGTGGACGAGCGGGAATCGTCCCGGATACTTTTCGAAGTACTTCACAGGCTCGCCGCCCGCGGCGATGATCCAGCAAAGGTCCATCTCCATCTTCACCAGGCTGGCGTCGCAGTCTTTGAGCAGCTCGTCATAAGGCAGTTTGCCGTCGGTTGGAAGGAATTCAAACCAGTGGTTGTGATAACCAAACTGCATGCCTGCTTTTTTGGTCTGCTCGCCGCATTTGTTGAATTTATCGGAAGCCTGTTTCCATATGTCAGGAGACTTTCGTAGCTCTTCAGGAATCCACGGACAAATGACGTAGCTCATGCCTACAGTCTTGGAGAATTCGATCACCGATGGGAACTTGTCATCGAGTTCGTCATATTGGACATGCGTTGAGGGAGCGGTCAAACCGTTCTTCGTCAGGACGTCTTTGACCTGTTGAGCCGTGCGGCCGAAGTATCCTGCGAATTCCACTTCCTTGTACCCGATCTGCGCGACTTTGGCGATCGTGCCTTCGAAATCGTCCTTCATCAAGTCCCGCACCGTGTAGAGCTGGACGGCGACCTTATTGATCTTGTGCTCGCCGGCTGCCCATCCCAAGCGACTGCTGAACAGGGTGGCGGTCGTAATAGTCGCTGCGGTTTCCAGAAAGGTGCGGCGATTCATGGCATGGAAACTCATGATTGCGTTCCTCCAAGGGGCTCCGCTGGAGCGGAAATTAAATCCGCGAGCATTATACGCGTTGCGCGAAATCCGCGTACTAAAACGTTATTGCAAGGCTCGGCAAACCGATCCCGGCAAAAATAAAAGGGACGCCGAAGCGTCCCCCGACATTCCCCGATTGCGCTACGGCTTCTCTACTCGAAGATTGTTGGTGACCTCGAAGGTTCCTGGAACCGTTTTGGCCTGGATGCCCGCGACATTCTTGTCAGATTCGTTGTCCACCACACCTTCTAGAGTCACACGTCCGCTCTTCACGATGATGCGAATCGGTTTCTGAACTCCCAACGCATATCTCTGCAAAGAAGGATACTGGTAGATCGCACGAAATAGTGCGATGCGCAGTGCGTCATCCTGGGAAGAGGGTGGCAAGACTTCGATCTGATTGTCCACGCGTTCTACGCCTTCAACGCGTTTTATCGAATTCTCTGCATCAGATTTGAGAGAGGGCCGCACGACCTGGCCCAATAGAGTCACCGTTCCGCCGTTTACCTTGAAGGCTATATTGTCGAATACGCCGAAGTAGGGCAGCATCAACAACTCGTGGCGAACTTCTCGAGTAATCCGGTCTTCCGATTTCGCGGACGTGGCATTCTGCCCAAGAGCACTCCACGACATCAGGAAGAGCATGACACTTACGACCAGCAGCCTGGGTTTCATTTTGCATTCTCCTTACAGTCCCTTTCGGGCCCTTAAGTGGATGCAATTCCCCGGCAAGCAGTTGGAACGAAGCCCCGATTTTCGAGGGACTGTACCTGCGACTACTCAGGGATGTGGTGAGGACTCCCCAACGTTAGGGTCATAACGGCAGGATTAAGGCTTTCACTCCGCATTCAACCCTAGCGCCAATCCGCTGTCTTGGCCTAGCAACCGGATGTCCGCACAAGAACTCAGAACCCAATCGGCCCCGGCCTGCCGCAAATTGACCGCTTCTACTGTCGTGGTGAACGCAATCACCCTTGCACCGGCCATCTTTCCCGCCCTGACGCCTGCCGGAACATCCTCCACCACTACGCATTCGGATGCATGAAATCCCAACTTCGCCGCACCTTTCAGGTAAGGGTCCGGATGAGGTTTCCCGTTCGTGATGTCGTTGGACGTGATCAGGGTTTTTGGTAGGGGAAGCCCTGCTGCCCGGATGCGCACTTCCGCCAAGGAACGAGTGCACGAGGTCACGATTGTCCAGCGATCCAGGGGAAGGCTGGCCAGCAACTCCAAGGCGCCGGGCAGTGGAACTACGCCTTCCAGATCTTCAATCTCCCGCCGTTCCACTTCTCGGTTTTCGACCTCATGGTTGGCGTCAGGGAGATACTCTTTGACGGTGGTCAGGCTTGGCCGGCCGTGAGCGCGTTCGACGACTTCCTCAGGGTTAAATCCGCGTTCGATCGCCCAGCGCCTCCATACCCGTGCAACTGCTGGAGTGGAGTTAATGAGAACTCCGTCCATATCGAACAGCAGGGCTTCACATTGAATCTGGCTCATGCCGACTAACGAGTCCTCCGGTGCACCAGCGGATTATGACGCACGTCGGCCGGTGCTCACCATGCAATATAAAAGGAAAGTCGTTCGCCGTCAGGACCAGAGGTGCCGGTAAAGGGTGGTTGAGACAGTTTTTGAGCTGTCCCAACCCGGCTCAGGACTGCACAATTTTTTCCAAAGCAGGTCGATTTCGAATCAGCAGCGTCGACCCTTTCAACTGCAGCAGTTGCCTTTTCTTGAATTCGGAAAACAATCGGCTCACGGTTTCGCGCGTGGTCCCGATGATCTCCGCAATTTCTTCGTGGGTGAGCGTGAGCTTCACCTGCGAAGAACCGTCCCCTTGCGTCGTCTTCGTTGACCATGACAATAAGAGCTTGGCAAATTTTTCCGACGGCGAGGTGGCCAGACCCAACGTGCGGATCTCTTCGTACGCCGTGTAATAGTTGCGGCTCAACTGTTCAGCCACCCGCAGCGCGACTTCCCCGTGTTCCTTCAGAAACTGCACCAAAGACTCACGAGGAATGAAATTCGCCTGCCCTGGCTCCATCATCTCCGCCGAAACTTCGTACGGCCGGTTGGACACTACCGAGTTCAGACCTAGCACATCGCCCGCATCGGAAAGCTTCGTGATGATGGTCTTGCCTTCCCGAGACGAGGTTGAGAGTTTGGCCTTCCCGGCGCAGAGCACAAAAACTCCGCGCGGTTGCTGCCCCTCAATGAAGAGCATGGCACCCTTGGGATAGACCGCAGTAGATTTGATTTCGTTGAGACGCTGTCCGGCGTGCACCGAAAGGTTACAGAAAATGTGTTCTTCACGAACCGGACAGGTGAGGCAATTATCAAGAATATTTAGGCCGTAAGGGGCGCGCATGGCAGCAGCACCTCTCTTTCACTCAAATTGTACATCGCAAAATCGCCATGTGATCGGCATCACCAGTGCCCGTGATCATGGTCATAGTGTGATCACAGACACACGCGCCAAACTCTGCAATGATGGGGGATGTGTGTTGCGCGCGATTCTTAATTACCCGGCCGTCTACTTATGAAAAAATGATCGCTTCGCGCTTCCCGGGAGATTGGTGTGAGCCAGTTGTCGAGTGCCTCAGCTAAACCATTGTCAGCACTGCTTGGAAAGAAGGCTACCCCGCGCCCCGGCTTGGAAGCTCTGTTCCTTCCTCGCACCATCGCGGTCATCGGGGCAACCGACCGGCATGGCACCGTTGGGCGTACCGTTACTGCTAATCTCCTGGAAAGTAAGTTTCCAAAAAAAATATTTCTGGTGAATCCGGGGCACTCGGAAGTACTCGGGATCAAGACTCAGAAGCACATCGCCGACATTCCCCACGCGCTGGACCTCGTGTTGGTTATGACCCCCGCGGCAACCGTGCCGCAGATCATCAGCGATTGTGTTGACGCGGGGGTCAAGTCGGCCGTCGTGATTTCAGCCGGATTTCGTGAGCAAGGTGCAGCGGGCGCGGCGCTGGAAGAGGAGATCCAGAATCATTTACACCGGGGTTCGCTTCGATTGCTAGGGCCCAACTGCATGGGATTCATGAATCCTAGCGTAGATCTGAACGCAACGTTTGCCAAGTCCGTTTCCACCAAGGGCAGCGTTGCTTTCCTCAGCCAGAGCGGGGCACTGCAGACGGCGATTCTCGACTGGAGCGCGAAAGAGCAAGTCGCCTTTAGCGCGATCGTTTCCACCGGCTCGATGCTCGACATTGGCTGGGGCGATCTCATTTATCACTTCGGGGATGACCCGCACACCAAAAGCATTCTGATTTACATGGAGTCGGTAGGCGATGCGCGCTCCTTTCTTTCGGCGGCGCGCGAGATCGCGCTTGCGAAACCGATCATCGTAATCAAAGCTGGCCGCTCGGAAGCCGCCTCCCGCGCCGCGGCCTCGCACACCGGCGCCCTCACTGGAAGCGATGAAGTTCTGGAGGCTGCCTTCCGGCGCTGCGGTGTCTTGCGAGTGCAGAACATCGCCGACCTCTTTTACATGGCCGAAACGTTAAGCAAACAGCCTCGGCCCCGCGGTCCACATTTGAGCATCGTCACCAATGCCGGCGGACCGGGTGTTCTTGCAACCGACGCGCTGATGGCTACAGGTGGCGAGCTGACCGTTCTCTCGCCCGACACCATCCACGCTTTGGACGATCTTCTTTCGCCCAACTGGAGTCGCAGTAATCCGGTCGATGTTCTCGCGGATGCGGATGCAAACCGTTATGCGAAAACCATTGGCGTTGTCTCCAAAGATGCTGGCAGCGACGGACTGCTGGCCATCATTGCGCCGCAGGGGCTTGCTGATCCCACACAAGTGGCGATGCAAATCAGCCAGTACGCCCACAGCACCACGAAACCGCTGATTGCCAGCTGGATGGGTGGAGATGGGGTTGCTGAAGGGACTGCAATTCTGAATGCGGCCGGTATCCCCACATTTTCTTATCCCGACACTGCCGCTCGCGCCTTCACTTACATGTGGCGCTACACCTACAACCTGCGTGGCTTGTACGAAACACCCGCGCTGGTCGAGGGGCCTGATTTTTCCGATGACGCCCGCCAGCAAGCGGAGGACATCGTTCATCGCATCCGCCAGTCGGGCCGCACCCTGCTGAATGAGTTTGAATCGAAACAGCTGTTGGCCGCTTACGGAATTCCGGTAGTCGAGACGCGCGTGGCAGAAACCGAAGACGACGCGGCCTCATGCGCTGACGGAATCGGATATCCAGTAGTTCTGAAGCTTCTCTCCAACACCATCGCTCATAAGACCGATGTGGATGGTGTGCACCTCGGACTGCAAAACGCCGACCAGGTAAGGACCGCGTTTCGCTCGATCCGCGCCTCGGTAACCGAAAAGGCGGGAGCAGAGCATTTCATCGGCGTGACCGTACAGCCGATGGTCCGTCGCGAGGGATACGAACTCATCCTCGGCAGTAGCATTGATCCCCAGTTTGGCCCGTTGATTTTGTTCGGCTCAGGCGGAGTCATGGTTGAGGTTTATCGTGATCATGCTCTGGCCTTGCCTCCACTGAACACAACCCTCGCCCAGCGCATGATGGAGCAGACCCGGATATTTTCTGCGCTGCAGGGCGTCCGCGGACGCAAGCCAGTCAACCTCCCCGCTCTCGAACAACTGCTGGTTCGTTTCAGTCAACTCGTGCTGCAATTGCCCTGGATCAAAGAGATCGATATCAACCCGTTGCTCGCGACCCCGGAGCGCTTGCTCGCGCTGGATGCACGCATCGTCGTCTACGACGCCGCTGTTCGGCCCGAACAGTTGCCTCGTCCTTCCATCCGCCCTTATCCAGCGCAGTACGTACATCAATGCCAACTCAAGGATGGAACCCCGGTCACGATTCGCCCCATTCGCCCAGAGGACGAACCGCTGATGGTGCGATTTCACTCCACGCTTTCAGAACGCAGCGTTTATCTGCGCTATTTCTGCTCGCTGAGTCTGAGCACTCGCGTAGAACATGAGCGTTTAGTGCGCATCTGTTTCGCTAGCTATGATCGCGGATTCGCCCTGGTGGCGGAGCGCAAGAATCCTGATACGAGCCAACCGGAGGTCTTAGGTGTGGGCCGTTTCAGCTCGATCACTCCGCTCGAAGCTGAGGCTGCCGTACTCGTCTCGGATCAGTGGCAGGGGCGAGGGCTTGGCACCGAACTGCTGGCGAGCGTGGCCCGGGTAGCGCGCGCGGAGAAATTCAAGAAGCTCTGCGGAGAAATCCTTCGCGACAATCTCGCCACCCAGGCCATTTTCAAGAAGGCAGGATTCAAACTCCGAGTGATGGACGACCCTTCGTCCGTTTCCGCCACACTGGACCTGTAAACCAGTCAGGCGATCGAGGCCGGCCGGGTAATTTCCAGCTGCGGCTCGAATTTCAACGTGGTTCCCATGGCTCGTGAAACCAGGCAAAGTTTCTCTGCGCGCTTCAGAAGATCCAACGCCTTATCCCGCTCCTCCGAAGAAGCAATTTTGAGATTCGGACGCACCGTGATCTGCGTGAAGCTGTAACCCGACTCCACTTTCCTCACGGTCCCGCTGGCTTCTACCTGCAGGTCCGTAAAATCAAACTGTGCTCCGCCCGCAATGGCGCGCACCGTCGTCGTATAGCATCCGGCAATGGCCGCCAGCAGAAGTTCCTCGGGAGTCCACCGTCCTTCTAAACCGCCGAATTCTGTTGGTGCGGTGAAATGGATTGCGTTCGGCGCGGAATCTGATTTCGCCAGGCCCGTTCGCCCGGACGTCCACCATGCTGCTACTCGATATGCGTGTTCGTCACTCATAGTCCCTCACATCTCCATGGAAGTTTTTGTATTTGCACAGCACGATGATGGTGAACCGCGCTCACCTCTTCTCACAGCAAGCAAAACTGCTCCTAAGCCGCGCCTTCAGTGCCAGAAATGCCACGTTCCCGTTCAATCCTCGCGATCTGGGCTCGCAGCCAGCTGGCCAACGCCTGCTCGATCTCTGCTTGATTCCCCGTGCGATACAAATCTTCCACTGTCTGTCCGTCTTTGGTAAGCGGAACGAACCGGCAGGGAACCGCATCGCTTCGTTGCTCCTGGGGAACGAACTGCGCCAGCAGGCAGCTCTCACAGGGATGGGCGTGTGTCGCATCGCAAAAATTCGGGCAAATCGGAGAGTCCTCGAAAATCGCAGGTGCCCGCCAGGGCGACCGGGGAGAACGACCGTAACCTCCATCCAACAGGAAATTCAATTCGAATTTAAGAACTTCCAGAATGTCGCGACCGTCTTGCGCCATAGGTCACCTCGATGCATGGCAGGATGCCAGAAGTTCGCCGACCACTCCGTGTACTTCATCACCGGGGAGAGTGATTCTGATCACACCCGAGCAGCCCGCCCACCCGCAGTCAGACTTGTAAGTGCCGTAGTCCTGAGAAGTTCCGCAAATCAGCCATGTGAGTGAAGTCACTTCAGACTGTGAGCACCATTACGTACGCCCCTTCCGCCTGCAACGTGGTTAGCAGATGCAGTCAGGACGCATCTTCTCGGCCGTATTCACCCGCCCGCAGCTAAGAGCCTTGCTGTGAGCTCTGTTAGCCCTCCGCAACGGACCAGATTGCCATGCTTGGAACGCGGGAGATCACAGGTCGCAGTGATCAAAGACACAATATCTCGATAATGTAGAAAACCCCGACTCACCAATTGCAAAAGGCGCATGTAGCCCCGGACGCCCTCGTCCGGGGTTGCGCGCAAAGCGCGCAATGAAAGATGCCTGATTCACAGATCGCTGATCAGTGCGCTGAGGCACGCGCGCTGCGCGCGGGGCGGACGAAGCGTCCGCCCCTACACAGGCGTCGCCGTCTTCCGCGCAGGGCCTGGGCGTTGCTGTTGATTGGCCGCTGGATTTATCTCTTGGGAAAGCGAAGAGCCCGCCCAGCTCGGAATCAATGCTTGATGCAAAAACAGCTACACTTCATAGGCACAGGTGGGTTCTGCGGCGAACAAGTCGCCGGTAATGGCGTACGCGCGGGCTCGCGATCCACCACAAATGCCCCGGACCGGGCAGCTGCAGCACTTCCCTTTCAGGCGCGATCCGTCCCTCAAGGAAGTGAAGAGTGCGGAGTTGCCGTAGAGATCGGAAAGCACCTGCTCGGTGACATTGCCGGCGGAAAGCGGTAAGAATCGGCTCGGATACACTTCGCCGGTGGAGTCCACAAAAACAAATCCTCGGCTGTCGTTCACGCCTTGCGGAGCGTAACGCACAGTGTCCAATTCCAGAAAACGCGTCTTAGATTCACGCGCAAGTTGCTGCAGAATATAGCGCTGATAATGCGGCGCTTCCGTGGTCTTAACCTGGAAGTGCACTCTGCTGGAACCGCGGTAGAGCGAGGCGAAAGCCTGCTCCGTCTGCTGGGCTGTGAGCATCTCGCCTCGCTGGTCCGCACTCATTGGGACAAAGAAGAAAACGTTCCATGCCGCCACATCCAATCGCGTCAGCACGTCGAGCATGGGGTCAATGTCCTGCGTGTTACTCCGCACAACAGTCGTATTCACGTGCACGGGAAGCTGCACTTCGTGGCATCTCTCGATGATCTCCAGCGTCCGCCGGTAAGAGCCATCAATCTTCGAGTAGCGGTCATGCAGCGCGGGTGTCGAACCATGCAACCATACCCCGATGCGCATCAGCCCCAGTTCTTTCAGTGCGGTGATGGCGTTATCATCGACCTTGGGCGTTGGCAGCAACGTCAACGACATTCGCACCGAGCGCCTGCACGCGAACTCTATCACCGGAAACAGGTCGGAACGGCAAAGCGGGTCGCCTCCAGTCAGAGCCAGTAACGGCACGTGCATCGCGGCAACCTGGTCGATCAGGTGAAACGCCTCGGCCGTGGATATCTCCCTGCGCGTGCGACGAGTACGCCGCACAGCCTTGGGCGACACCGGCTTCCACTCGCAATCCTGAGTCATCTGCCACGTGACCTGCAAAGGACGCAGCCTGAAATCACTTCCCTTCAGCGGCAAGCTGCCCTCTGATGCTGCCGTTGATCGCCGGAGCTTACCATTCTCGGAAAGTAGCGCAGGACCGCTCAGCAGATCCTCGATGACAGACATAGGCTGATGCTAGGTTTCGGCAATGTTCACTACAGTGCGGCTCCGCACGCGCGTCGGTGATAACCCTCACAATCCAGTGGAGAAAGAGCTGTGATCTGGATCACAGGGCCGGGTGACGCTATGACATAGGGCCTCTGCATTACCCCATGCGAACCTACCCTTGCGAGTGAGTTCTCAGGAGTGCACGACGAAAGCACGGTCCGATGCAGTCCTGATTCGCGGGATTGTGGCGAGCAGGCGGAGGCCAATCCCTGCTCTGTGATATCGTGCGAAACGAATTTCTTCCTCAGGAGGAAGCAACAAATGAATCGTTCTTTTCGTAGGGGACTGGTCGTTCTACTGGCATGCGGACTGATCGCAGTATGCGCCTCTCCGGCCATCGCGCAAGACGCAGCCGCCACTTACAAAGCCAAGTGCGCCATGTGCCACGGCCCGGATGGTAAGGGCGGCAAGATGGGCACCAAGGATTTCGCTGCACCCGAAGTTCAGAAGGAAAGTGATGCGGATCTGGCTGCAGTCATCGCTAACGGCAAAGGCAAAATGCCGAAATATGCCGAAAAGCTGAAAGAAGGCGAAATCAAGGACTTGGTCACCTACATCCGTGGTCTCGCGAAGAAGTAACTGAGCTTTGAACCGGGCCGGGCTACGGCCCCTGGAGAGCCAAATTCCGAGGAATTGGCAGGTGAGGGCATGTCCATGCGAAGCTTACGGAATCTTTTTGCGCCTGGAGTTGCCCTCACCATTTTTCTAACCGCAGCCTCCCTGTCCGCCGCCGGAAAAAAAGAACCTCCCAAACCCACCGCCGATGAGTGCTTCGCTTGTCACAGCGACGCCACGCTCAGCCACGAAGTCAATGGCAAGCCGGTTAGCCTGCATGTCGATCCGGAAGCGTTCAAGAATTCCATCCACGGCAGCATGTTCACCTGCGTGGATTGCCACACGGACGTAAAGAGCGCCGCGCACGAAACCACTCCCAAAAAGATCAGTTGCGCCAATTGTCACGCCGATCAGCAAGCCGCCTATGATCGCAGTCATCACGCTAAAGCGATTCAAGGCGGGAACGCGAACGCCGCCACCTGCATCGACTGCCACGGCAGCCCGCACGAGCTGCTTCCGGCCGCCGATCCGAAATCCCGCGTGAGTCACGCCAACATTCCTGCTACCTGCGGCGCATGCCACGGCCAGAAGTTTGTAATGGCCGACGGCGGCCAGAGCGCGCAAATGGTCGCTTCTTATCAGCAGAGCGTGCATGGGCATGCCGTGGCCAACGGTTCGGAAAAAGCCGCCGTCTGCACCGATTGCCATGGCACGCATGAAATTCTTGACGCTAAAGATTCCAAGTCTCCCATCTTCAAATTTAATGTCCCGTTCACTTGCGGCAAGTGCCACGACACCATCTCCAGGGAATTCCAGCAAAGTATTCACGGAACCGCTGTGGCGCAGGGGAATTGGCAAGCTCCGGTGTGCACCGACTGCCACGGCATTCACTCGATCAAGGCACACACGGATCCAAATTCGCCCGTTTCGGCTCAGAATGTGGCCCAGGCCACATGCGCTCGCTGTCATGAAGGAGTACGGCTCTCGCAGGAGTTCGGGGTGGCCGGCCGCCGCGAGACAACTTACCTGGCCAGCTATCACGGTCTGGCGTCAAAACTAGGCTCGCAGGTGGTCGCCAATTGCGCCAGTTGTCACGGGACGCACAGCATCTTTCCCTCGACCGATCCTCGCTCTACGATTCACGCCAGCCACTTGGCGCAAACTTGCGGCCAGTGTCACCCCGGCGTCACAGACAAATTTGCCGCCAGTAAGGTCCACGTCGATGCTCCTCTCTCAGCGGACATCGGCAGCAAAGCGGTTCGTTGGATTCGCAAGTTTTATCTCGGCATGATCTTCGCCGTGATTGGCGGCATGCTGCTGCACAACTTTATTCTCTGGCGCTCCAAGGTCATTGCCCTTCGTAAGCTGCAAACGACATTTGTCACGCGCATGCCGGTGCGCTTCCGAATCCAGCACGCCGCTTTGCTGACGAGTTTCTTCCTGCTGGTTCTTACCGGCTTCGCGCTCAAGTTCCCTGACTCCTGGTTCGCCTCCATGCTTACTCTCGGCGAGCACATGCGCGGCTTGTTGCATCGCATCGCGGCCGTGGTTCTGATCGCAGTGAGCGTCTATCACCTGTTCGATATCGTAATCACGCGGGAAGGACGTCGTCTGGCGCGCGACCTTTTCCCCGCACTGGACGATATCCGGGGCGCGTGGCAGAATCTCTCCTACTATCTCGGCCTCACGTCCCAGAAGCCCGCGTTTGCGCGCTTCAACTACGCCGAGAAAGCCGAATATTGGGCCCTCGTCTGGGGAATGTTCGTGATGGCCGGTACGGGCATCATGCTGTGGGCCAAGGTTGTTGTAGGAAATCATTTACCGCGTTGGTGGCTTGATATCGCTACCGCCATTCATTTTTACGAAGCGGTGCTGGCCACTCTCGCGATTGTTGTTTGGCATTTCTATCAGGTGTTCTTTGACCCGGACGTCTACCCCATGAATTGGGCGTGGTGGGATGGCAAAATGACGCTGCACCACTATCGCGAAGAGCACGGCCTGGATGAAATTCCCGTCATGGAGATCTCTGACTTAGCGGCTGAAGCAAGCGAGCCGGACGTCGAAGACGAAGCGGAACCGGAGACGACTGAGGTCAAGCATGGACAGTGAGCAAGTCTCACCTTCTGAACCCGAACCCAGACATGGGTTGCGCATGTTGCTGCGCAACCCCGTCAGCCTGGCCGGGATCGCGTTATCCATTGTCAGCCTGGCCAACATTTTCCTGTTCGTCCTCATTGATCTGATCGCTGCCAAGCCCGGCCCCTACATCGGCATCCTGGCGTACATGGTCTCGCCGGCTTTCTTTGTTCTCGGCTTGCTGCTCGTCGTAGTGGGCCTCCTGCTGGAACGTCGAAAGAAGGTCACCTCAACGGAGTTCTATCCGGTCATCGATTTGAACGACCGCACGCAACGCAGCGCCGTTATCTCGTTCTCGACCTTCTTGATTGTCTTCGTGATCGTAAGCTCCGCCGGCAGCTACAAAGCTTACGAATTCACCGAATCCGTGGCGTTCTGCGGACAGTTATGCCATACGGTCATGAACCCCGAGTTCACAGCGTATTCTCTCTCGCCTCATGCCCGCGTCGGCTGCGTCGAGTGCCACGTTGGACAGGGCGCCACCTGGTTTGTAAAGTCAAAACTTTCCGGCACTCGCCAGGTCTTTGCCGCCGCCTTTAATACATTCCCCCGACCAATTCCCACGCCTGTACACAACTTGCGCCCTGCGCAAGATACCTGCGAGCAATGCCACTGGCCGAAGAAGTTTTACGGCGGACAGCTTAAGGTCTTCACCCACTACGCCAGCGATGAGAAAAACACCATCCGCCAGGTTCGCATGCTGATCAAGACCGGTGGAGGCGATCCCGCAACCGGTGCTCCTGAAGGCATTCACTGGCACATGAACATCGGCAACAAGATTGACTACGTCACTAGTGATGAGAAACGCCAGGTAATTCCCTACGTTCATGTGCAAGACCTGCAAGGCCGCGTGACCGAGTACTTTGCGAAGGACTCCACACTGACCAAAGATCAAATCGCCAAGGCCCCGCGCCATCACATGGATTGCGTCGACTGCCACAACCGTCCCACCCATATTTACGTTCCGCCTGATCAATCAGTGGATCAGGCTTTGGCGGCGCGCCGCCTCGACACCTCGCTGCCATTCATCAAGCAGCAAGCGGTGACGGTTTTAACCGGTACCTACGCGACTACCGATGCTGCCCTGCAGGGGATCGCAAAGGGTATCGACGATTTCTACGAAAGCAAATATCCCGGCATCGCTAAAACCAAGCAGCTGGAAATCCGCAACGCCGTCGCCGAACTCCAGCAGATTTTCCAGCACACCACCTTCCCCGAGATGAAACTCAATTGGCAGACCCATCCCAACAATCTCGGCCATTATTATTTCAACGGCTGCTTCCGCTGCCACGACGGCCAGCATGTGAGCACCGACGGCAGAGTCATTGGCAGGGATTGCAACCAGTGCCACACGGTAATGGCAGACTCACAAAGCACGTCGGCCGTTGCCGGCACTCCCATGTTCCAGCATCCTGTCGATATAGGAGACCTGACCCAGGTCAACTGCGCCGACTGCCACACCGGCGGCGTTGGCCCGTAGCGGGCAGTTTTTCGCATTCCCAAAAAAAATTCCGCTCGCGTCCTTGTCGAGCGAAGCTCCTTAGCGAAACTCTGGCAACCACCAATCCCGACGGCTACTCCAAAACCTTGGCAGGTTGTTCTTTTATGCGTAACAATCATCTGAAACCAAGCAAGTCATTGAGCAGTTGAGGGAAGAGATCCGGGAATTGAGTGAAAAGCAATCACAAGCTCTTGAAAGCGCTAAATACATCGGCCTCTCGCGTGAAGAAAAGAAGAAGTACGATGAAAGGCTGGACCGCATCGGAAAGCTCAGGAGAGAACTGTCGCTGCTTGAGGACTCTATGCGCGGCACTTTCTAGCTTTGCTGCAGTCGAAATAACTCGTAAGTTGACGCAATGGACTTATAGTTCGACCGGAAAGGAATCGTAAGAAATGAAAAGGGGGCCGGCGAACCGGTCGCTGCTGGCGCGATTTGGCGCTTCACAGTGTTTGCCCCAGAGTTTATCCTGTCGGAATTAGTGCAGGGTAAGTTAAGGTCAACCCTGCAGACCTGAGGTCCCAGCCGTGGCAAACCATTTCTCGCTTCACATTCCGGTCGTTATTCCTCCACCCCCCGACCCACGACCTTTCTGCCCGATTTGTGATCTTCCTATCTCGCTTGAGAGCGCGAACACGGACGAAAGAGGCAGAGCCATCCACGAAGATTGCTACGTCATAAAGCTGGCGTTAATGCGGGTGACTGCTCCCTGACAGTATTAGGGGTGCCCCACCCTTCTCTCGCGTGCGCGAGAGGGTGGGGATGTTGACTTCCTTGCAAGACTGCACAAGCCGATCCGCCAACCTGAATGTTCCAGGCGCATGCAAATAATAGAGAGCTGAAACTTCTTCAAAACACAGGACTTCCTCACACCCTGTGATTGTAATCACACCCCCCTGTGAACCCACGTCCCGACATCCACATACCTCCATCCTTATTCTGAACTCATCGCAGAGCCACTCCAGTGGCACCGTCGAGATTTCGAAATGGGGGACTACATGAAGCGCAAGTTCAAGACCATGGACGCCAACGAGGCGGTCGCGCACGTTGCCTATCGCGTCAACGAAGTCATCGCCATCTACCCCATCACTCCCTCCTCGGCGATGGGCGAGTGGGCGGACCAGTGGGCCTCCGAGAATGTGCCGAACATTTGGGGCAGCGTGCCCCACGTGGTCGAGATGCAGAGCGAGGGCGGCGCTGCGGGTGCCGTACACGGTGCCTTGCAGACTGGCTCGCTATCCACGACCTTCACGGCCTCGCAGGGCTTGCTCCTGATGATCCCGAACATGAACAAGATTGCCGGCGAGCTGACTCCCACTGCATTCCATGTCTCGGCGCGCACGCTGGCCACGCATGCACTCTCTATTTTCGGGGATCACTCGGATGTGATGTCCTGCCGCACTACCGGATGGGCCATGCTCTGCTCCAACTCGGTGCAGGAAGCCATGGACCTCGCCTTGATCGCGCATGCGGCCGCGCTTGAGACGCGCATTCCTTTCCTGCATTTCTTCGACGGCTTCCGCACGTCGCACGAAGTCAACAAGATCGAAATGCTTAACGAGGACGACATGCGCGCCCTCATCAACATGGATCGCGTCATCGATCACCGCCAACGCTCGCTCTCTCCCGATCACCCTGTCTTGCGCGGCACAGCCCAGAATCCCGACGTGTTCTTCCAGATTCGCGAGACCGCAAATTCCTTCTACGCGGCTGCGCCTGCCAAAGTTCAGGCCGTGATGAATCGGTTCGCCGAAGTCGTTGGGCGTAGTTACCGCTTGTTCGACTATGTCGGCGCACCGGATGCCGAGCGCGTCATCGTGATCATGGGATCGGGCGCCGAAGTTGCCGATGAAACTGTCGCCCACCTGAATGCTCACGGCGAAAACGTTGGCCTGCTGAAAGTCCGACTCTACCGCCCGTTCTCCGTGAAGTCATTCATCGAAGCCCTTCCCAAAACAGTTCGCCAGATCGCAGTTCTAGATCGCACCAAGGAATCGGGAGCGATAGCCGAGCCACTCTACCAGGATGTGGTAAATGCTTTGCACGAATCAAAACGCCTAGCCCCGGATGCCCTCGTCCGGGGCGCGGACTCAGTCCGCGTCGTAGGCGGCCGCTACGGCCTCTCCTCCAAAGAATTCACCCCGGCGATGGTGAAAGCCGTTTACGACAACCTGAAGAACCCCGAACCAAAAGATCATTTCACGGTCGGCATCAACGACGACGTGACCCACACGAGTCTCGACTACGATGCCTCCTTCTCAACCGAGCCCGATAGCGTAGTACGCGCCATGTTCTACGGCTTGGGCGCGGACGGCACCGTGGGAGCCAACAAGAACTCGATCAAGATCATCGGCGAGAACACTGACAACTACGCCCAGGGATACTTCGTCTACGACTCGAAGAAATCCGGGGCAATGACCGTGTCGCACCTGCGCTTCGGGCCGCAGCCCATCAAGTCCAGCTATCTCGTTGCCAAGGCGAATTTCGTGGCCTGTCACCAGTGGATATTTCTCGAGCGCTACGACATGCTCAGCGCGCTGGTGGACGGCGGAGTCTTCCTGGTAAACAGTCCCTTCGGTCCGGATGAAGTCTGGGAGCACCTGCCGCGCGAAGTACAAACCCAGCTCATCGCAAAGCGAGCCAAGTTCTACGTCATCGATGCCTACCAGGTCGCGCGCGACACCGGCATGGGATCGCGCATGAACACGATCATGCAAGTCTGCTTCTTCGCGATCTCCAAAGTCCTGCCCCGCGACGAAGCCATTGAGGCCATCCGCGAATCTATCCGTTACACCTACGGGCGCAAAGGTGAAGACGTCGTCCAGAAGAATATGCAAGCTGTGGACGAAACGCTCGCCCATCTCCACGAGGTGAAACTTCCGCAGAGCGCAACCAGCAAGAGCGAAATCCCCGCCGCATTTCCCGGGGCTCCGAAATTCGAGCACGACGTGCTGGGCGTCATTTATGCCGGGAAGGGCGACGAACTTCCCGTGAGCGCCTTCTCCTGCGACGGAACATTCCCGACTGGAACGGCAAAATGGGAGAAGCGCAATCTGGCTCTGGAGATTCCCGCGTGGGATTCCAAAATCTGCATCCAGTGCGGCAAGTGCGCCATGGTCTGCCCGCATGCCGTGATCCGCATCAAGGTTTACGACAGCAAGGAACTGGAAAGCGCGCCCAGGACTTTCAGGTCCTGTGACGCGCGCGATAAGGAATGGGCCGGCATGAAGTACACGATCCAGGTCGCGCCCGAAGACTGCACCGGCTGCGGCGTTTGCGTTGATATCTGCCCGGTCAGGAATAAACAGGAAACTCGCCTGAAGGCCATCAACATGGTTCCGCAGCCCCCGCTGCGCGCGCCCGAGAGCGACAACTGGGAATTCTTCCTCAAGATTCCGGAACTTGACCGCCGGAAAATCAAAGTCGGCGCCATCCGCCAGCAACAAGTGCAGGAGCCTCTGTTTGAGTTCTCCGGCGCATGCTCGGGATGCGGTGAAACTCCTTATCTGAAGCTGGTCTCGCAGCTCTTCGGAGACCGCGCGGTGGTTGCTAATGCGACGGGTTGCTCTTCTATTTACGGCGGCAACTTGCCCACCACACCATGGAGCAAGAACAGCGACGGCCGCGGGCCAGCCTGGTCGAACTCGCTGTTCGAAGACAACGCCGAATTCGGGCTGGGTTTCCGCGTCTCCATCGATAAACAAACCGAATTCGCCCGCGAACTCCTGCTGCGTTTGGCAAAGAACGTTGATGAAGATCTTGCCGCAGCCATCGTCAACGCGAAACAAAAGGACGAAGCCGATATTTACGAGCAGCGGCAGCGCGTGGACATCCTCAAAGAGAAACTGCGCATGATGACCTCAGCAGAAGCCAAGCAACTTCTCTCGCTCGCTGACATGCTGGTGAAAAAGAGCGTGTGGATTGTTGGTGGCGATGGCTGGGCATATGACATCGGTTACGGCGGCCTCGATCACGTTTTGGCCAGCGGGCGCAACGTCAACATACTCGTGCTCGATACCGAGGTTTACTCCAACACTGGCGGCCAGGCGTCGAAATCCACGCCCCGCGCGGCGGTCGCGAAGTTTGCAGCGGGCGGCAAGCCCGGCCCCAAGAAGGATCTCGGGCTGATGGCGATGACTTACGGCAACGTGTACGTCGCCAGCGTCGCTATGGGTGCGAAGGATGAGCACACTTTGAAAGCATTCCTGGAAGCAGAAGCGTACGACGGGCCCAGCATCATCATTGCCTATTCACACTGCATTGCTCACGGCATCGACATGACCACTGCCATGAGTGATCAGAAGGTGGCTGTCGATTCCGGCCAGTGGCTGCTGTATCGTTACAGCCCGGAACGCGCGGCGCTTGGCGAGAATCCCCTGGCTCTTGATTCCCGCGCTCCGACGCGCAAAGTTCAGGATTTTCTGCTACAGCAGACTCGTTTCAAAATGCTGACCAAGAGCAAGCCGGAAGAAGCCGACCGCCTGTGGAAGCTGGCGCAGAAAGACGTAGAAAACCGCTTCCGCATGTACGAGTACCTGGCCAGCCGCAAGACAGAAGCCGAGCCTGCTGCGAAAGAATCAGCCGCAGCCCCCGCGGCAAAGCAAAAAGAAACTCTAGCAACATCGAAATAATAGGGTGCCCCACCCTTGTCGCGTCTTCCGCGACAGGGTGGGGATTTTGACTCGGCATAGGCACGTAAGCACGTAGAAGGAGAACGCGATGATCGATCTCACCACGACATACCTAGGCTTGAAGCTGCCCACACCGCTGGTCGCCTCAGCGTCGCCTTTATCCCGCGACGTGGATGGAATCCGCCGACTCGAAGATGCCGGCGCTTCTGCGGTGGTGCTCTACTCTTTGTTCGAAGAGCAGTTGCGCCAGGAGGAGATGGACCTTGATTACCATCTCAACGCCGGCACTGAAAGCTTTGCCGAATCCATCACCTACTTTCCACAGGCCAGCGAGTTCCACACCGGCCCTGAAGGCTACCTGAAGCACATCCGCAAGGCCAAAGCTTCGGTAACAATACCGATCATCGCGAGCCTCAACGGCGCCACGCTGGGCGGCTGGACGAAATTCGCAGCAGAGATAGAGAATGCTGGCGCGGACGCGATTGAGTGCAACATCTATTCGATCCCGACAGACGCCAGCCTGACCGCGGCTGACATTGAGAAGAACTATCTCGAGATCGTGCAGGCTGTAAGAGAAACGGTCCGCATCCCTGTGGCAGTCAAGCTGAGCCCGTTCTTCAGCAATCTGGCGAACATGGCGCAGCGGCTGGATCGGGCGGGCGCCGACGCTCTCGTGCTCTTCAACCGCTTCTATCAACCGGACATCAATCTGGAAGAACTTGAGATCCAGCCCAACGTGCTATTGAGCACCCCACAATCGCTGCGCTTGCCGTTGACCTGGATTGGCATTCTTTTCGGAAAGCTGAAAGCGAACCTGGCGGCCACTGGGGGCGTGCACAGCGCCGAAGATGTGGTGAAACTGCTGATGGTAGGCGCGGATGTGACCATGCTCTGCTCCTCGCTGATGCGCCACGGCGTGAATCATCTGCGTCACGTGGAGCGCGAACTGCGGGAGTGGATGGAAGAGCACGAATACGAATCAGTCAAGCAGATGCAAGGCAGCATGAGCCAGCAACGCTGCCCCGATCCGGGCGCCTTTGAACGGGCGCAGTACATGCGCGCGGTGAAAGGCATGCAACACATTCATATGGCAGGGTGGCGATGATGTTGACCAAGACTCACGTGGAAGTAGAGACCCTGTGGAGAGAGCCGCGTTCGGCTGCCCAATCCCAAGCACATGAGGTGGACGCAGCGCACGACGCCGCGGTGGAGAAAGCACGCCGCGAACGCAATCGCGCGCTCATCGTACCGCGAGAGCATGGCGCCTGGGGACTGTTACTCGTGCCGATGGTCACGGCCGCCGGCGTTGCGCTTCGCCAGGGCGGAAACGTGTTCCCGTTTGTCTTGTTGCTCACCGCCGCTCTGGCATTGTTCTGGCTGAGAACTCCCCTGGAGAGCCTGCTGGGAATCTCGGCCATACGCGCCGAAACGAAGGAGGAACGCAGTTCAGTGACTTTCGTGGTCGCTTACCTCGCGATTGTTGCCGCGCTGGCGTTGAGCATGCTGTTGTGGGCTGGGCAGAATCCGTTGCTGTGGGCCATCGGAATTGCGGCTGCGATCGCTTTCGTCGGGCAAGCGCTACTGAGAAAAATGGGACGCCGCACCCGGATGCTCTCTGAAATCGTGGGCACGATCGGCCTGACGTCGTCGGCGCCTGCGGTCTACTACGTGATCACCGGAGAATTCGGCGTCACCGCGTGGATGCTCTGGCTGGCGAACTTGATTTTTGCCGGAAATCAAATCCATTACGTCCAGATCAGAATTCACAGCGCCAAACTGGTGGGAGTGCGCGCGAAGCTGGCGCGGGCCTGGGCTTTCGCGGCAGGACAATTTGTGATGGCAGCTGTACTTGCCGCCACTTGCCTGCTGGGCTGGATGCCTTGGGTAGCCCTGATTGCTTTTGGGCCGTTGCTATTCCGGGGCGTGTATTACTTTGTGCAGAAGCCTGCGCCGCTGCAGGTCCGGCGACTGGGCTGGAATGAACTCGCGCAAGCCATCATCTTCTGTCTGATATTCATCACAACGTTCAATTTGAGCCTTTAGTCGTCGGCAGGGCCATGATCCACGGGTAAGTCCTTTCAATTCAGCATGGCTCTGGTCAAAAGTGTTCCTGCAGGAACATTTCCATGTACATTGCTGTACGTACATTTGCCTCACGGGACTGAAATCGTGCTCTTTGATGAAATACGATGCAGCCTGGGATCAGGGCACGATCACCGCCGCACCGTCGATGGCATCGTTCTTTACCGCCATGAGCGCCTCGTTGGCCTGATCCAGCGAAAACACGGTCACCTTGGGTCGTAATCCGATCTCCGCAGCCAGTGCCAGAAAATCGCGCGCATCGGCTCGGGTCATGTTGGCGACGCTGCGGATCTGGCGCTCTCCCCAAAGCAGACGGTCATAATCGAACTCTGGAATGCGATCCAGATGAATGGCATTAATCGCCACCACACCGCCTTTGCGCAAGCTTGCCAACGCGGCGATGACCACATCTCCACTGGGGGCAAAGGTCAGCGCGCGATCCAGTTCGACTGGCGGCTTATCGGTCTCGGAGCCAACCCAGTTAGCACCCAGCGATTCCGCCAGCGCGCGATGGGAGTTGCCTCGGGTAGAGACGTACACCTCGCACTTCCATGCCTGCAACACGGCGATGGCAAGATGCGCCGATGCTCCGAAGCCAAACAGCCCCACGCGCTCGCCCGGTTCAACACCGGCCACGCGCAAGCTGCGGAATCCGATGATGCCGGCGCAGAGCAAGGGGGCAGCATGTAAATCATCGAGCGCAGAAGGAAGCGGAAAGACGAAATCGTTGCGGGCGAAGGCGTATTCTGCGTATCCGCCAGCCACGGTGTAGCCGGTGAATGTGGGTGAATCGCAAAGATTCTCGAGACCGCGCTGGCAATAGGAACAAGTTCCGTCCGTTCCCCCAAGCCAGGAGACGCCCACGCGTGAGCCAAGCGGAATCTGATCGGTGGCGCCATCGATCACCTCCCCCACTATCTGGTGGCCGGGTATGAGGCGCAGCTGCTTTGTCGGCAGTTCCCCTTCCACAATATGAAGATCGGTGCGGCAGACGCCGCAAGCGCGCACCCGCAGCAACACGTGCCCAGACCTCAGACGTGGGTTTGCGACCTCAACAATGCGCAGCGGGCGTTCGGAAACAGCCTGCGGACACGACAGAAGAGCGGCTTTCATGGGGGAGTTCTTGCCGCGGGTATGATGCCAGAGATCTTACGATCGTTACCATCCTCGTTGGTATGCAACCCGCCAACCGCAAGTGTAAAGAAAGAGAATAGCCGTAAGCACCGCGCCAGCGAGGGCACAGATAAGAAGTCCCGCAATCTGTTACGGTGTTCAGTTCTCCTGCGATTTGACTTGACTTCGGCCATAAACGAAAGTAATAGTGTTGACTCGTAATGATATGAAAGCAAGGGAGGCTGCTATGCGTGTCGACCAGCGCCGCTCACCGGTGTGGGCGTTACTGTTTATCTCTTTATCTTTAGGCGCAATTCCTGCCCTGGGTCAGGCCAGCTACACCGCCCAGATACGAGGAGTTGTGAAGGACGCCAGCGGAGCCATGGTACCGAAGGCGAATATCAGCATTACCAATGACGCGACCGGGATTTCGACCACGGCGCATACGGACGACAATGGGCTCTACATCCTAACGGGCCTTCGTCCTGCGGTGTACACGATTCGAGCCGACGCTCCAGGGTTTCGCGCGTCGGAGCAGAAGAACGTGGTGCTGCAAGTGGATCAACAGACATCGATCGATTTCACCCTGCATCCGCTGGGCGTGATCACGACGGTGGAGGTGACGGAAGCGGCTCCCCTGCTGGACACGGAGAGCGCCGCGATCGGCACCAATGTGACCAACCAATATGTGCGCGACATTCCACTATACGGCCGCAACCCGTTTGGGCTGGTATTTCTCGCGGGTGGCGTGACGGAGACGACGGGTTCCGATCTCGGTTATCCCGCCGGAACCAACTTTGTCTCCAACGGCCAGCGGAACGCCACCGCCCAGATTACCCTCGACGGCAGTCCTCTCAGTGCGCCGGAGCAGGGCGAAGGCGGCAACTCCAACGTCTACTACCAGCCCTCGGTCGAAATCGTGCAGGAGTTCAAGGTCCAGAACAACAGCTTTTCCGCCGAGTTCGGGAACAACGGCGGCACCATCGTAAACATGGTGCTCAAGCAGGGTTCCAATAATTTCCATGGAAGCGGCTGGTGGTACGGGCAGAGAGCGAACTTCGATGCCCGCGATTTCTTCAATACCGGCGAAAGACCCGACCACGTCCGAGATCAGTATGGCTTCGCCGTCGGGGGGCCAATCATCAAGAACAAAACATTCTTCTTCGTGGATTTTGAGAAGGTTCGTCAGCAGGATCCGGGCAACCTGGAGGGGATCGTTCCTACAGATTTGGAACGCGCAGGCGACTTTTCTCAGAGCCCGGCCAACCTGTCAGATGATCCTACGAATCCTGACATGGCTCAAGCTGGAATTTATGACCCGTGTGCCGGAAACCAACTAGATCCCACTATCCCCGCTCCTGTTCGCACACTCAATTTCCAAACAACGTAATTCCACCAGACAAGATCGATGCCATCGGCCAGGCGATTCTGAATCTGTATCCCCACGCGAATATACCCGGCGCCGTCTATCCGAATCCCAACTGGCGCCAGGTCATCGTTGGAACCGCTCCGGCGTGGCAATTCGACGTCAAGTTAGATCATCAGTTCACAACCAATCACAGAATCGGCGGACGCTACAGCCGCCACCACGACGAGTCCATCGTACCCACCGTTGTTGGGAACGACGGGGATGGCGCTATCTACATAACGAACGTGCAGAACGGTGGCTTGGAGTACAACTGGTCGATCACGCCAACTGCACTGTGGACCAACCGCTTCAGCGTGGACCGCGTGCACGCCCCCGGCATCAGCAACATTATCCAACGCTGAGTGACGTGGGGCTGTCGGGTGACCTGGCAGCCAACGGGCTCACCCGCATGCCGACGATCGCAGTCGATGACCCGTTTCTGCAACTGTTTAACCAATGCTGCGTGGATACTCATTTCGCGCACACGCTGGTCAGCTACTCTTCAGGTCTGCAATGGGTAAAAGGGAGACATTCCATCAAGTTCGGTGGCGAGCAGCGCGTCTTCTTCAATTACTTCTGGCAGCCGGACAATCCCACCGGCATCTTCAACTTCTCGCGCGACGTCACGACCTCGCAGCCGAACAACGGCCTGGGAGACGACGATCACAGACAGGGAAATCCTTTCGCCTCGATTTTGTTGGGGTATGCCCAAGATGCCTCGTTGCACCTGGTGCCCGCAGTGGCGGACAAGTCGGCAGAGACTGCTTTTTACGTGCAGGATGACTGGAAGGTAACGCCCCGGCTCACGGTGAATATCGGCTTGCGCTATGAGTGGAGCACGCCTTACACGCGAACGCTACAACCGTCTTCAGTTCAACGATTTCAGTGCTGATGCCGGAATCAGCATTCCTGTGGACCGCGATCAGCAGGGATTGTTTCCTCAGTTTGGGCAGATTGGGGAACTGAGGGGGATCTCGCGATTTCCAACGTCTGGCCATCGCAACTCACCCGTCGACCGAAACAATTTTGCTCCACGTCTCGGCTTTGCCTATCAACTGACCTCCAATACCGTGCTGCGTGGCGGCGCAGGTGTCTTCTACGGAATGAATGTGGCGACCAACTTCCAGTACGCCGGGCCCGCATTCGCAAAGACAGCGAACATGTTTTTCAGTAAGGACAATTTCGAACACCAATTTGCCTGCCTGGGGCCTTCGAATATTCAAACGAATTGCAGCAGTCCATTCCCCGGCGGTCTGGCTCCTCCGCAAGGAACAAAGTACGGTAAGTTGGCGCAGTGGGGCTTCGGAAACTCCAGCGACTTGGACACCGGGACCGCGCGCAATGCGGAGATCTATCAATGGAACCTGGGAATCCAGCACCTTTTGCCAGGACAAATCGTTATCGGCGTGGACTACTCCGCCAATCACAGCACGCATTTACCGTGGGCTGGCGCGGGCGGTATTTCCACCCGCAATCGCAATTTCCTGCCTTCATCCATCCGCAATGCGTTAGTAGCAACTCTTAATCCGACGCACGACCCCGGCAGCACGGCCGTCTCCGATTACCTGAACGCGGAAGTGCCTAATCCGTTCCAGTGCTTCTTCACCACGGTAGCGGCGCCGGGATCGTGGTGTCCGGCCAGCCCGATTTTCAGCGCGGCCGATGTGGCCGATTCCCGTTACATCGATCCCACCATTCCACAACAATTGCTGCTCGAACCATACCCGCAATTCGATGGCGGGTTCGAGGGGCTGCCCGACTCTCAACGCAAACTCCTGGTACCACTCGTTGCAAATTCGCTTCCAGAAGCGGGCCAGCCACTACATTAGCTTCGAGGGCAACTACACCTTCTCTAAATCGACGGATGATTCCTCTGCAGGGCGAAACGCCTGGCTGGGTAACCTTCAGTACGACAACCCGCAACTGCTCGACGATCTGAAAGCGGAGCATTCCATTAGTTCCAATGACACGCCGCATCGCCTGACGGCTGCCATCATTTTCGATCTTCCGTTCGGAAGAGACCGCTGGATTGGGCGTGGGATGAACCCGGTGCTGGATGCGTTTGTCGGTGGCTGGGCGCTGAACAATGTGCTGACCTTGCAATCCGGGCAGCCGTTGACTGTCTACAATTCCGCCGGGCTGTTGGTGGACGGCAATCAGCGACCGAACGTACTCTGCCCTCAAATTTCCACGGGGCTGAGCTACCGCGACGCGGCTAAGTCTGGAGGAAGCGTGATCAACCAGGATTGTTTTGGCGATCCTGGCGATAACATTGCGGGCAACTCCCCCCGCTACTTCTCCAATTTACGCGGCGACGGCATTCACAATCTGGATACGTCGCTCTCCAAAGAATTCAAGATCCGCGAGAACAAACTGCTCCAGGTGCGGGCAGAAATGTTCAATGCCTTCAATCATCAGCGTTTTGCGTTCCCGGATCTCGGTTCGGGAGACGGCGCTTTGGGACACGGTCACGTCCACGACCAACAACTTCCGCAGAATGCAGTTCGGAGCGCGTTTCCAGTTCTGAGAAGAAACCGCGGGGTGGACCTATTGGTCTGCCCAGCCAAACGCAAGCGGCAAACGCATCCGGAGCTACAAGGCCAGATGCTATGGCAGGGGTGTGCCCATGACGACGGCAGTTTGACGCTGCGTCCGGACTGCATCTGGGCCAGGAAGATCAGATGGGTGGCGTTCCCACCACGTCATAAATGCATTCTCCAGAATACCGATCGAGAGGTGCCATGAAACGAAACGTCGTTTTTGGATTTTTCTTTCTTCTGCTGTTCGCCTTCTGCCTTGCAGCTGCTCCCGAACCTCATAAACAGGATTGGACCAACTATGTTCGCATCGGTGCCTACGGGCTTAAGGGTGGCGATGCCCAGCAGATTGTGCACCAGGCGCAGGCCAGTGGCGTGTCGGGAATTGAGGTGGATAACGATATTCCCGGGCGTTACGAGAGCTTCCTACATCCCGAGGCGAAGCTGAAAGCGATTCGAGATGTGGCCGAGGCGGCGCACAAGGCCGGGAATCACGCGTTCGTCTACATCGCCGGGACCGAGTGCATCACGGCAAATGGCGATCAAACGCCACACACCATGGCTAAAGACCATCCTGACTGGTTGCAGCGGAAGATCACTGGAGAGCCCGCAATTTTCGGAGGCGGCACGGCATTCTGGATCCGGAAAGGCGATGAGGATGTCTGGATCAGCCCATACGCACCCGAGTGGCGCAAAATCTACATGGAGCGTGTGCGGCAGATCGCTGCAGACTGGGATCGACGGGATTTACATCGATATTCCTTACTGGATGACGCATTTCGAAGGTTGGGAAAAGTCGTGGGCCAGTTTTGACGACTACACGGTCGCGGCGTTCAAGCAGCAGAGTGGATTGGACGCGAAACACGATGTGAAGCTGGGGGATTTTTCTGATCCAGGATTCCGCAAATGGGTGGAGTTTCGGCTTCAGACGTTCACCGACTTTCTGCACGAGATTGATCAGACGGCAAAGGCTGTGAATCCGGAGATCAAGACAATCCCTGAAATTTATCCCGGCATTGAAGAGGAAGCGGTGCGGGTTGGCACTGACGTCTACAGCATCTATGCCGTGGTCGACGCGATTGCGCATGAATATGAATTCGGCAGTGGGGATCACATGGCATCGGGTCGCAAGCCGCTCGATTGGTTCAACTACCAGGTAGGCATGCACTCCTTCCGCGCCTTCGCGGAGGGAAAGCCCACCTGGATTCTGAATTACTCCTGGGATGGCGACAAGAAAGTGGACAAGCGGGAGGCGATGAAGAACCTCGCTATGTCCCAGGTAATGGCCGGAGCTAACTTCTGGGACGCGCCCGGTCATTCCATGGCTGGGTCAAACGATCTTTCTACCCGCAAGGTTATCTTTGACTGGATTCGCCAGCATGAGAAGACGTTTTACCTGCCGCGGGGCCCGATCGATCCCATTGGAGTTTATTTTTCGCCGGAGACGCGAAATTACTATGCTGACGAATTCATTGCCGGGTATCGGGGGATTCTGATCCTGCTGATGCAAAAGCATCTCGAGTTTCAGATTGTCACTCCACGGACACTAGCCGAGTTTCAGGGCCGCACTATCGTGCTGCCGGGTGTACGCATACTGAGCGAAAGCGAGAAGAAAACGCTGCAGGATTTTGCCCATGCGGGCCGCAAAGTCGTGCTTACAGGGCCAAACGCGATGGACCTGCCGGAGTCAGAGAATGTTATCCGTATCGCGGAATCGCCGGGCAAATCGTACGGCGCCGCGCTGGAGAAAGATTTCGACAGTGCATCGCCGGACAGCGAGAAGGACTTTCTCGACAAACTGGCCGGCGGTGATTCGGTGAAGATCAAGGCTGGAACGCATATCGCGACATCGATTGCGCGAACCTCTGACGGGCATATGAATGTTTACTTTGCCAATTTTGCAGGATTGCGCGGTGGATCAAATCCGGTGCAGACGCCGCAAACGGGAGTGGAGGTCAGCGTCACTTCTAATTCGGAAGGCCGGGGATTCTTTCTGCCGTTCCTTGGAGAAGCGCAACCGATCAAAGGGGTGCGGAGTGGAAACGCGATCACCTTCCCATTGCCTGCGATCACGAAAGGGGCAGTGTTCTGGTACGAACCGTAGGCTAGATTCAGGGGCACGACACGAGGTGCACAACGCCAAGTTGCATCCCCGCGCTTTTGTGCTGATTCGTTTTCGGGTAGCATCAGGCGCCGGACTGCCAACCTTTAGAACGAGAGACCGCCTCATCCCAGCGCGCGCGTAGGGTTCGCGCCTGCGACGCAGGCATGTGCGGCTCGAAGCGGCGATCAATCTTTCCCGCATCGTTCTGTCCGTCGGGCCAGAATCCGACGGCACGGCCAGCCAGCAAAGCCGCTCCTAACGCGGTCGTCTCGGTAACGGCGGGGCGAACTACCGGAACCCGCAGGATGTCGGCTTGAAATTGCATGAGACTGTCATTGACGGTCGCACCGCCATCCACTCGGAGTTCCTGTACGGAGTCGCCGGAATCGCGCTGCATGGCATCGAGCAGATCCGCAACCTGATAAGCGATACTCTCAATAGCGGCGCGGGCAATGTGTCCTGCGGTGGAACCGCGAGTGAGACCGAAGATGGAGCCACGGGCATAGGAGTCCCAGTGCGGCGCTCCCAAGCCTACGAACGCGGGCACGAAATAAACCCCGCCGTTGTCGGGCACCGATTTTGCGAGCGCCTCCACTTCTTCCGATTTGTGAATGAGGCCGAGCCCGTCGCGCAGCCACTGCACCACCGCCCCGCCAATGAAGACGCTGCCTTCGAGCGCGTATTCCGTTGTGTCTCCCACTTTCCATGCGACCGTTGTGACCAGCCGATTGGAGGATGGGACGGCACGCCTCCCCGTGTTCTGCAGCATGAAGCATCCGGTGCCATAAGTGTTCTTCGTCATCCCGGGCTTTAAGCATCGCTGGCCGAAGAGGGCAGCTTGTTGGTCGCCGGCGATGCCGGCGACCGGAATCCCATCCAGGCCCTTGACGCCATTCACCTCACCATAGATCTCGCTGGAGGAGCGAACCTCAGGCAACATGGAGATGGGCACGCCAAAAATTCTGCAGAGCTCTTCATCCCATTCGCGAGTATGAATATTGAAGAGCATGGTTCGCGAGGCATTGCTGATATCTGTCGCATGGATTCGGCCCCGGCTGAGCTTGTACAGGAGCCACGTATCGACGGTTCCAAACATCAGCTTTCCGTCATCGGCCAGCTTTCGGGCGGCGGGAACGTTCTGGAGTATCCAGGAAACTTTGCTGGCTGAGAAATAGGAATCGATAAGAAGACCGGTGCGCTGCTGAATGGGTCCACCATGCCCTTGCCTGACCAACTGCTCACAGTAATCGGCCGTGCGACGATCCTGCCAGACAATGGCATTGTGAACCGGCTTACCGGTATCGCGATTCCATACGACAGCGGTCTCGCGCTGATTAGCAATGCCTATGGCAGCCACATCCGCTGCTTTGATCGCAGCCGTCTGCAGAGCTTGCAAAGCTACCGCGATCTGGGAAGAGACGATGTGTTCAGGATCGTGCTCGACCCAGCCTGGCTGGGGAAAGATTTGATCGAACTCACGTTGCGCAACGGCGCGGACAGCGCCAGCTTCATCGAACAACAGGGCACGTGAGCTTGTTGTGCCCTGATCCAGTGCCAAGATGTATTTCACGAATCCCTCTTTCGTTGCGATATCGGCAGAGACGTTGCGAGCAACGTCTCTACGACTTCAGATAACGGCGAATGCCAAAATCGTAGAGCGCGGCTCCGGCCACGCCGCCAAATAGGGGTGCGAGCACAGGAATCCACCAGACGCGAGTGCCATCAGTGATGCCATTGTTCCGAAATCCCGCAAGCACCGTGAACAGGCGGGGGCCAAAGTCGCGCGCCGGATTGATTGCATAACCGTGCATGCCTCCGAAGCTCATGCCAATGGCTACGACCACCAGCCCGATCATCAGCGGCGCCAGATTCGCGCCCGGTGGAACATTGAATTCATCCACAATGGCGAAAACCAGGAGCACCAGCAGCCCAGTGCCAATGAATTGATCCAGAAATCCCGCTTGCGGAAGCCCGTGAAATGCGGGAAAAGTCGTAAACACTCCGGCGGTGCGCTCGAGATTCGGATCGACTTGCAGAAAAGCAGGGTGATAGTTCCAGAACACGACCACCGCCGCGGCAAAGGCCCCCGCCGTCTGGGCCAACGAGTACGGAATGACTTTCGCCCATGGAAAGTTCCGAAATATCGCCAGAGCCAATGTCACCGCGGGATTCAGATGCGCTCCTGAAATTTTTCCCGCAACGTAAATGCCCATGGTGACGCCAAGTCCCCACCCCAGGGTGATGTTGGTAAAGCCGCCGTGAATGGTCTCGCCCGCATTGTGCGTGGGAAACAACACCACCATAGCGACGACTCCGGTACCGAAAAGAATAAGAACGAATGTGCCGAGAAATTCTGCGATGAGTTGTGCGGCCAGAGTTGGTTTCGAGTTCATCCATTCTCCCGTATGCGTCCACGAGAGACGTTGCAAGCAACGTCTCTACGAAGCTGCATGTGACTCTGCAATCGGGGAGTAGTCTACCAAGCCATTTGCCGCGGGGTCGTACTTTTCAGCCAATCACGGCTGCCGGGGGAGTTTGAAAAGTTAAGTAAATGCCGGTCTTTCGGCTTGACATTTCCGCGAGGCTCCGTAAGATAGAAAAATATTTATTCACTTGTGTGAATATTTATTCATGATGAATAAAAGCTTACGGCAACGCGCGGTTCTGGACGTTTTGAAGCACGGCTCGGTCGCCAGCCAGGAAGACCTGCAGCGGCATTTACGGCGGCGGGGCTTCAAGGTCGGACAGGCCACGCTCTCGCGCGATATCCACGACCTGAATCTCAGCAAGACTCCGCAGGGTTATACCCTCCCCCAGGGTGAAAATGGCGCGGGAGTCGCGCTCCCGCCGGTTTCGCGGCTGGTGCGGGAATTCGTACTCGACATCCGTTCGGCGCAGAACCTGCTCGTCGTAAAGACCATCGTGGGTAGCGCGCAGCCGGTTGCGGCCGCGCTCGATGAAGCGGACTGGTCGGAAATGGTGGGCACGATTGCGGGAGACGACACGATCCTGATCGTGTGCCCGGATAAAGAGCAGGCGCGCACGCTGGCGGGACGCATCGAGGAAATGCTGGGGTAATGGCAGGCAAACTAAAAACTGCAGTACTGGGAGCCACGGGATATTCCGGCCTGGAATTGACGCGCATTCTCCTGCGCCATCCCCGCACTGAGAAACCGATCCTGTTACGGCGCGCGAGCGACAATGGCGGGCCGGGAGATCTGGCAGAACTATTCCCCGCTCTCTCCGGGAATGGGGGATATCCGCTGCACTCGCTTTCCTGGTCAAGCCTGCAACAACAGGAGGTCGGACTGATATTCCTAGCAACACCTCATGAAGTATCGCGATCGCTGGTACCGCAGGCCATCGCGCACGGGCTGCGAGTAGTCGATCTGAGCGGCGCCTGGCGGCTGAAACAGGAAGAGCACCGAGCTATTTACGGATTTCAGGATTCGGATCGACGTGTGGCGGCAGAACTCACGGACCGCGCCGTCTACGGATTGCCCGAGCTCAATGCCGATCGCATTGCGAGCGCCGCGCTGGTCGCTAACCCGGGATGCTACGCGACGTCGGTCATCCTTGCGCTGGCGCCGCTCGTCAAGGCAGGAGTCGTCGACCGAAAGCGCGGCATTATCGCGGATTCGAAATCCGGAGTTTCCGGCGCGGGCAAAGAGCCGACCGCAAAAACGCATTTTGTCTCTGTGGCCGACAATTTTTCGGCCTATTCAATCTTCAATCATCGGCACTTGGGCGAAATTCTCGAGCAATTGCAGCTTGAAGGGCCGGAACTGGTTTTCACGCCGCACTTGCTGCCGATTCCACGCGGAATTCTCTCTACGGTTTACGTTCAGCTCAATCGTACGATGAGCCCGCTTGAAGTGGAATCCTGCTTCCGCAATTTTTATTCCGGAAAGCGATGGGTGCGGATTTTTCAGACGCCCAAATTGCCGCAGGTGCAGTTCTCAGTGCATACCAACTATTGCGATCTTGGCTTCTGCCTCGCAGATGATGGCCAGCGGCTGGTTCTGATCTCTTGCATTGACAACTTGCTGAAAGGCGCGGCGGGGCAGGCGGTGCAGAACATGAATTTGATGTACGGGTGGAGCGAGGAAGAGGGACTGCAGTGACGATTGTGATCAAAATCGGCGGCGCGGCGCTCGAGGATACAGTCACGTTGCGCAAGTGCGCACGGGCCATCGCAGAACTGGCCCAGGACGGTCACCGTGTAGCCGTCGTGCATGGCGGCGGCAGCGCTTTGACGCGTGTCCTGAAACAACTCGGCAAGCAGAGCGAGTTTGTCAGCGGGCTGCGCGTCACCGATGCCGAGACCCGCGACGTCGCGCTGATGGTTCTGGGGGGCATGGTGAACAAGAAACTGGTCGCCGCCATTCAGGCGGCGGGCATGCCAGCAGTTGGATTCTGCGGTGGAGACGGCATGAGCTTTCGCGCCCGCCGCAAACACGTTGCGGGAAACGATCTGGGATATGTTGGTGAAATCTGCTTTGCCGAGCCTTGTTGGATAGAAGCGCTCTGGCACCGGGGCGGCATCCCAGTTCTCGCCTCATTGGCGCTGGGCGCAGATGGCGAATATTACAACGTGAATGCGGACGAGATGGCTGCCGCGTGTGCAGCTGTCTGCCATGCGAACGCCCTGATCTTTCTCACCGACGTCCCCGGCGTCAAGGATGCCTCCGGGGCAGTGATTCCGTGGCTGAGCACACGAGAAGCACAGGATCTGGCTGCCGGCTCGGTCATCAGTGGAGGCATGTTGCCGAAATTAGCCGCGTGTACACAGGCACTGAAGCAGGGAGTAGGACGCGTGAGGATTTTGCCGGCTGCTGAAGCAGGGGCCCTCCCGCAGTTTTACCTGACAAAACTTAATTGCGGAACAGAAGTGACGTGCGCGTAGTTTTGCCACTTGCTTCGAATATCAACACGATTACGAGAGAGGAAATACGTTGAATACTCAATTGCAAAACAGAGCACCGGTTCCGCCGCAGACAGTTCCCGGCGTGTTCTGGTGCTCAGATCTGATTTCCACGCGTGATCTCGGGCCGGAAGGCGTGGAGGCCGTCTTACATCTGGCAGAACTGATGAAGGCGCGGCCATCGGTGTTTCAGCGGGCGCTGGCTGGAAAACAGATGGTGATGTTCTTTGAGAAGCCCTCGCTCAGGACGCGGCTGACATTCGAATCGGGCATGGTGAGCCTGGGCGGAACAGCCATGTTCGTGGACCAATCGCGCAGCCGTCTGGACGCCCGCGAGAGACTCAGCGACATCGCGCAGAATCTGGAACGTTGGATCGACGTAATTGTGTTGCGGACTTTTGCCCACGAAACTATTGAAGGTATGGCTCGTCACGCCTCGGTTCCCGTCATCAACGCGCTAAGCGATGTGGAGCATCCGTGCCAGGCGCTGGCCGATTACCTCACCTTGCGGGAGCGGTTCGGAGATTTCAAAAACATCACGCTGGCGTATGTCGGAGATGGAAACAATGTGGCGCATTCTCTGCTGTTGACTTGCGCCTGCCTGGGGTCTTCGATCCGCATCGCAACGCCGAAGGGGTACGGGTGCAGTCCTCAGATTGTGGCGGACGCAAAGAAGATCGCGAAGCAGACGGGGGCGCAACTCGAGTTCCTCACCGATCCCAATGTTGCGGTGACCGGGGTCGACGCGGTGTACACGGATGCCTGGGCCAGCATGGGGCAGGAGCACGAAGCCGCGCAGCGGGCGGAACTTTTCCAGCCCTATCAGGTGAACCGGAAATTGATGGCCCAAGCCGCGCCGCATGCCGTGTTCATGCACTGCCTGCCAGCGCATCGAGGCGAGGAAGTCACGGACGACGTTATGGATTCGGAGAACTCGGTGATCTTCGACCAGGCGGAAAATCGGCTGCATGTTCAAAAATCCATTCTTTATTTATTGCTGGGCGGCGCGGTTCGCCTGCCCGCGAGGAGCGCTCATGCCTGAGAAAGTTGTTCTTGCGTATTCCGGTGGACTCGACACCTCAATCATCATTCCATGGTTGAAGGAGAACTACTCGTATGAAGTGATCGCCATGGTCGGCGATGTGGGCCAGGGCGATGACATCGAGGCGGTGGTCGACAAGGCTTATGCCACCGGAGCCAGCAAAGTGATCGTGGAAGATTTGCGCGAAGAGTTCCTGACGGGATACGTGTTTCCCGCGCTGAAAGCGGGCGCTGTTTACGAACACAAGTACCTGCTGGGAACGTCGCTTGCCCGGCCCGTCATTGCGAAGCATCAGGTTGAAGTGGCTTTGCGGGAAGGTGCCACTGCAGTGGCTCACGGATGCACCGGAAAAGGCAACGATCAGGTGCGTTTCGAATTGACCTACCAGGCACTGGCGCCGGAGTTGAAGATTATTGCGCCGTGGCGCGAGTGGAAGCTGAAGTCGCGCGAAGACTGCCTGGACTACGCCGAGCAGCATGGAATTCCCGTGGCGGCGAGTCGCGAAAAGATTCACAGCCGAGATCGGAATTTATGGCACATCAGCCACGAGGGCGGAGAACTCGAGGATGCGGGCAATGCGCCATTGGCAACGACATGGCAGATCACTCGTTCTCCCCAAGATGCGCCTGATCAGGACGAGCAGGTGGAGATCGGATTCGCGCAGGGGATTCCGGTTTCGGTGAATGGGATGGAAATGGATCCCGTGTCGCTGCTGGAACTGCTGAACGAGATCGGCGCACGCAACGCGGTAGGACGCGTCGATCTGGTGGAGAACCGCTTCGTTGGCATCAAGTCTCGTGGATGCTACGAGACTCCCGGCGGCACGCTGCTGATCACAGCTCACCGTGAATTGGAGGCTCTGTGCCTGGAGCGCGACGTCGCGCATTTCAAGCAGCACATTGGGCTGAAGTACGCGGAACTTGTGTATTTCGGACTGTGGTTCACGCCTTTGCGCGAGGCTCTGGATGCATTCGTCGACCAGACGCAAACGCAGATGACAGGCCATGTGACGTTGTCACTGTATAAAGGAAATGTTTCCGTCGTAAGCCGTCACTCGGAGCACTCCCTCTATCGAACCGATCTCTCGTCATTCACGATGGACGACAGCTACGACCAGAAAGATGCAGCAGGGTTCATCCGCATTCTCGGATTGCCCTCGCGATCGAGGGCCCGCGCCAGAGTGGAGGTCGCGCGATGAAGATGTGGTCGGGGAGATTCCGGCAGCCGCTGGACCCTGATTTCGAGCGCTGGCAAAGGTCGTTCGATTTCGACCGCCGATTGCTGCGTTATGAAATCGCGGCAAGCGAAGCGCATGCCCGTGCGTTGCGGGATGCCGAGATCCTGTCCGCCGATGAACTGATCAGCATTTTGCAAGGCTTACAGCAGATTGGCGAGCGAGCTTCGGTTTCGCCGGAGTTCCTGGAAGACAGCGAAGCTGAAGACGTGCACCATTTCGTTGAGAAGCAACTGGTCGCTTCGATCGGCGACGCCGGATACAAACTGCACAGCGGCCGCAGCCGCAACGAGCAAATCGCAACCGACTTGCGGCTGTATACAAGGGCTGCGATTGATCAACTGCGCGGCGAACTCGCTGAATTATGCGCAGCTTTCGTCGCGCGCGCCGAGGATGCCGGGGAGAGGGCCGTACCGTCGTACACACACTTGCAGCGAGCCGAGCCGGTGCTGGTCGCCCATTGGCTTTTGGCTTACGTGGAGATGTTTCTGCGGGATGTGGATCGACTGGCGGACTGCCGCAAGCGGCTGAACGCCTGCCCGCTAGGGTCGGGAGCGGTCGCGGGTGCAACGTTGCCGCTGAATCGTTCGATGATGGGTGAACAACTCGGATTCGACGCGCCTACTGCCAATAGCATTGACGCCACCAGTGATCGGGATTTCATCCTCGAGTTCGTCAATGCTTTGTCGCTACTTGCGTTGCATCTGAGCCGATGGGCCGAAGAGATGATTCTCTTCTCTACCCAGGAATACGGCTTCGTTGCATTGCCCGAGTCCTACTCCACCGGAAGCAGCGCCATGCCGCAAAAGAAGAATCCCGACCTGCTGGAGCTTGTGCGCGGCAAAACGGGACGAGTGTCAGGTCATGCCGTCGCGCTGACGGTCTCCATCAAAGGATTGCCCCTTGCGTACAACAAGGATTTGCAGGAAACGCAGGAGCCGCTGTTCGACAGCGCCGACACAGTCCTGCAGTTGCTGCCGCTCGTGACTGGCTGGATGAAAGCGGTGGAGTTCAATTACGAGCGAATGCAGCAAGCGGCGCAGTCAGGATTTATGAACGCGTGGGCGGCGGCGACTTATCTGGTGAATCGCGGAGTGCCCAGCCGTCTGGCACATGAACGTGTCGGGAAAGCAGTGCAAATGTGTCTCGATCGAGGTTGCGAGTTGCGGGATTTGACGCTGGAGGAACTGCGGTCACTCAGTCCAGCGTTCGGTGAGGACTTCTATGAAGCCCTGTCACTCCCCTCCGTGTTGGCGATGCATGACGTACAGGGAGGCACCGCTCCCGCTCAGGTGAGGCAGGCGATTGGGGCAGCCAGAAAATCCATTGAGTCTCTTCGCGAGGAGGTCCATGCACACGCGTAAAGCGATTCTTCCCGACGCAAAGCAGATTCACGAACTCATCGCCGCTTACTCCGGGGATGGCACTCTTCTTCCCCGAACCCTGCCGGAAATATGCGAGAACGTAAGAGACTTCGTTGTTCTCGAGGATGACGGGCAGATCATGGGCTGCGGAGCGCTGCACCTCTATGGGACGCACCTGGCAGAGATTCGGTCCATCACCGTCGCACCCTGGGCTCAGGGCAGAGGCGGAGGTGGGCGCCTGGTGAAAGCCTTGCTGGCCGAAGCGAAGCGACACAAAGTGGACTGCATCTGCTTGTTTACGCGCAAGCCGGACTTCTTTGCCGGGCAAGGGTTCTCAGTGGCACAACGGGAGGATCTGCCGGACAAAATATACAAGGACTGTCACGCGTGTCCGCGATTCCATTGCTGCGATGAAGTAGCCATGGTCCGCGGTGAACTGCCCAAGTTCGCAATTCTTCCTGAGCCGGAGAATTGGCTCGTGAAGTTGCAGGGATGGGCACCCAACAACGACCAGGCTAGTTCAAGCTGATCTCTTGTGCCCCGTTTGCGGCGCGGCAGGGATAAATTTGCGGATTGATGCCGGTGAGTTTCTGGTAGCGTTCGGCAATCTGAGCGGCGAACTCTGGAGCATTTTCCTCGCGCACAAGGTTGACCGTGCAGCCTCCGAATCCGCCGCCGGTCATACGCCCGCCAATGAAGCCCGGTAATCCTTGGGCCGCATCCACCATAGCGTCCAATTCGCGGCAACTGACCTCGTAGAGATCGCGCAGGCTGTCGTGGGACTCGCGCATTAGCGTGCCTACACGCGGAAGGTCGCCGTCGACCAGAGCCCGCGCCGCATCCAGAGTCCGCTGATTCTCCTGGATCACGTGCGTGCAGCGTTTCCGAATGGTGGCAGGAAGCTGACGCCCGGTCTGCTGAAGCAATTCGGGAGACACATCTCTCAACGCGCGGATGGAAGGGTCGGTTTGGGCAAAAAATCGAACTGCCTGCTCACATTCTTCGCGCCGCTGGTTGTAAGCACCGGTCGCGAGATCGTGCTTGACCATCGTGTTGCAGACCACGAGCTCAATCCCGCGGGGGAGTGGAGCGAACTTAAATTCGAGAGAGCGGCAATCCAGCAGCAGCGCGTGCCCGGCCTTGCCCATGCAAGATACGAACTGATCCATAATGCCGACTCGGGCGCCCACAAATTCGTTCTCGGCCTGGCGGCAAAGTTTTGCGACCTGCGGCAGGGGCAACGTCTTGCTATCCAGACTCATGAAGGCAAGAGCCGAAGCGACCTCAATGGCAGCCGATGAACTCAAGCCCGCACCGATGGGTACATCTCCGTGGATGAGCAGGTTCGCGGCCTGTAAGTGACCGCCGTGCTGACGGAAAGCGGAAGCAACACCCAGGACGTAATCGCACCAGGAACTAGTGCGGCGGTCGGGAAAGTTGTCAAGATCGAATTCGAAGTTCCCCGGAAGTTCATCTGATTGAACTACGAGTCTGCGGTCGTGACGCGGCGAGACCGCCACAAAAGTGGAAAACTCGACTGCGGCCGGCATGACGAATCCGTCATTGTAGTCGGTGTGCTCGCCGATCAAGTTCACGCGCCCAGGCGCGCGAAAGATTCTTGGCCTATTTCCGAAACGTGCCTCAAAATTCTGCGCCAGATCGCGCGAGTTCATCGATTCGGCTTTCCTTTTGTGAGCTGTAACATCGTTGATACGCGGCCCTGCATTTTCACGAGCGGATCCCCCAGCAAAAGGGATCTTTGGGATCCAGCACCAGTTCGGATTCCGCGTTCACGAAGGCTGATCCTTTGATACTGGGATACACCTTACCGTCGCGAACTGAAATACTGCCGTCGAAAACGCTGCCGACAATGCTTTCCTGTCTCCAGACCTGGCCTTCGTGAATCTTGCCGTCCGCATAAAGGCAAGCCAGTTTGGCGCTGGTCCCAGTACCGCAGGGAGAACGATCATAGGCTTTACCCGGACATAGCACGAAATTTTTGCTGTCGGTTCCCGCTATCTCAGACGGCCCAAATAGTTCAATGTGATCGATCTCCTGATTGTTCTCTCCGGTAATTCCCTGCTCGCGAAGCGCCAAGCGGATCGCCCAGGTAAAAGCCGTGAGTTCCTCGATATTTTTCAATGACAGGTCCATCGTGTGCTCGCGTATCAGGAAGAACCAATTACCTCCCCAGGCTACGTCTCCGTGCACCGTTCCATACCTCGGGACGTTAACTGGAATATTGTGCTTCAGCCGATAGCTGGGCACATTGTTCACTGTTACTTGACCGTCAGTATCAAGAATAGCGGTTACTTCGCCGACGGGTGTTTCAATACGGTGTTCGCCAGCCGCGATCCGTCCCATGAAATGAAGAGTAGCGATCAAGCCAATGGTCCCGTGCCCACACATTCCCAGATAGCCGACATTATTGAAGTAGATCACGCCCGCAGCGCACGCTCTGTTCACCGGTTCGCACAACAGCCCACCAACAATAACGTCAGAGCCTCGGGGTTCGTTCACCACCGCCGAGCGAAAAGCATCGTGCTCGTTGCGGAATCGACACAACCGTTCGGATAAACTGCCGTTACCAAGGTCGGGGGCGCCAGCAATCACAAGGCGGGTGGGCTCGCCTCCTGTGTGCGAGTCGATCACGCGCACTCGCCGAACTGGAATGGTGTTCACCGGATGGGGTCCCCTGAAACAAGAGAATGCTTATTGTACGAATTTTGATCCGCTCTGTGGCGCAACAGGCAAGGAATTTCTTGAGAAGAGGCTGGGGACTGATCTCGGGACTGATGCCGCGGGACGAACCTTTCGCCGGCTACTGAAGGGCTTCGCCGCTCGAAGTGAACCGAACGCCGGCGATGGATTCGCCAGAGGCCAGAACCTCGCGAACTCGGGCGCGGTTGGGGCCGGCCTTTTCTATAGCAGCCGACAGGCAATCCAAGGCCTGATTCAGCGTGATCTTGTCGGGCAAGCGGAAGATCCAGGGGATGTTGGTACTGGTTAGAGCGCGATCCGATGAAATGGCAATCACTGGAATGAAGGACTTGACCGCGATCTGCTCGGCAAGATGACTCGACGCCCGGTCAAGAGCGACCAGAGCTACGACGTGTTCCTCATAAACGGCTTTGACGAGATCAGTGGACGCTTTGCCCCACGATGCGCCCGACTCGATGGGAATGATGGAGTATGGCTTGCTCTCGGGCTTGCTGGAACTATGCTCTTCAAGCGATCGCACCAACTCGTTTGCGTGCGGACCGAAAATTCCGATTTTCAGATTCTCTACATCGTTAGTGGGAGGACCTGAATATTGCACACCATCCTCTCCGACTCGAGCATATAGCCTCTCCATTGTGATGGGCCGGTATGCAATCTCGCCGTTGCGCACGTGAGCGAGGAACAGGGGCGCGATATTTTTGCAGTTTGGGTCGAAGGTCATCTTCCCCGTAACGCCGTTGTAGCTAGTCAGGGCTGTCAGCGCGTCTCGGATACGCCCCTTGTTGAGCCCCGCGCGGCATATGGCATCGAGGAGAATTCGCATCTGATCGTAAGCCAGCGCCGCAAAGTGGTCGGGCTTTTCATGGTAATGAGCTTCGTATCGCGCGATGAAGTCACGCCATTGCGCATCCTTGCGGCTGGGATCGTAAGGATAGACCGCCTCGAAGCTTTCTGCGGCAGTTCCCGCAAGCTTAATTAGTTCGTCGCCAATGGTGCGATGACTCCCGAATACTCGCTGCTTCATTCCCAGTTCTTGCATTTCCTGCAAGATCATTGCGGCCTGGGGAATATCAGTCCAAAGGACGATCGCATCCACACGGGAGTCTTCGATCACCTGCAGCTGACGTCGAAAATCTGTATCGCCGCGCAGGAATTTCTGCTCGATGACCACGGGGTGCCCGAGGCGCCGCGAGGCATCACGAAACTTGATCACTCCAAATCGACCGTAGCGGTCGTTGACACGCAACAGAGCAACTCGTTTCAGGCCCAGTTCGGTGTAGATGTGGCGAGCCAACGTATACCCCTGCACACGATCATCCTGAATGTCGGTGAAGTACCAGGGAATGATAGTTTCGGGAATGGTAGGGTCAGTGGAGGCACTGTTCACCAATGGAGTTTCGGCCTTCAGCGCCAGTCGAAGCGCGATGTGGGTTGACTCTGAGCTGATGGACCCAAACATGGCCCAGACTTTGTCGTCATAAATCATCCGCACTGCATCGTTCGATGCCGCCCCCCAAATCGCTGAATCTCTGGATGCGCCCGTCACCGCGGAATTGCTGTTCTGCCAGTTGTCGTAGTCGTTATGGGTGATGAGATGAAATGGCTTGCCTCCATACCCTCCGGCAGCATTGGCTTCATCGATGGCCATTTGTGCGCCGTTCAGCATCCGGGCGCCGCGCACCTGGTCGGGATGGTCATAGAGTGGAGCAAGAAACCCGATACGAACCTCGGTCAGGTTCTTCAGATCCGGATCAGGAGTCTCGCGCGCCGCACCGTTATATTCGATGAGGTCCTGGTAGTGCTCGTAGTACGGAGTTGTGAATTTGGAGAACGGGCGCAGGTCATCCGGCGCGGCGGTGTATGGCTTCAGCGATCGCGGGGCGGGCGGGCCAGGAGCATTCTTGCCACAAGCACAGGGCGCCGTGGTCTGAGCCCACGCTACGACGCCAAGGTAGCCGCGATCACAGCAACAGGGATCGAGTCGCATGGGAGCCACTCCTGATTACTCCTTTGATGATTCCTGCCGGAACATTGCGATCGCTTCAATTTCAACCAGAAGATCGGGGCGGCACAGAATCGCTTGGATGCCGGTGGAAGCCGGCAGAGGATCCAGTCCCTGCGCTTTGAAGAACGCAGTGCGCTCCTCATTGAACGCCTGATAATCGCGCTCGATATCGCGCAAGTAGCAGGTGGTGCGAACAATGTCGTGCCAGGTCGCTCCTTCGGAATCCAGCAGCCGGGTGATGTTTTCGTACGTGCGTCGAAGTTGTGCGCGGAAGTCGCCGACGTGAACTGTACGCCCCTTCTCGTCGATGCTGGCGGTTCCCGAAATCAACAAGATGCTGAGTCCATTGAGATCGATACGCAAGCCGCGAGAAAACGCGCTGCCGTAATCGTAGGCCTCATTCAATGTGGCGTGATTGGTAATGGCGCGTTTTACGACCGGTGCTGTTGCTACTTCTGCGAGTAGTTCCTGAACATTCATATGGATGACTCCTGGATTACGGTTTTCTTCCTTTCGCCTGATCGGCCTTCACAACGCTTGAGATCACGACTGAATCTTTTTCCCGAATGCCATGGCTGAGCCCATGAGCGGTAGCGACCCAGATGTCTTCTCCCTGAAAATCAACGGCGAGAATGTAGTTGTGCGATGGAGCACTGCGCACGGAAATATTTCTGACATTCCCATCAGCATCGCGGACCACCATCTCCGGCTTGTGCGTGTCCATGGCGGGCCGATACACAGCCCAGTTCGTGCCGTCGTAATAGGCCAGTCCTTTATCGGTCGAGAACCAGGCGCGATTGGCGTCTACTGCCTTGATCTGGCTCAGAAAGTTGCTGGGCAAGCCGCTGTCCTTCTGCAGGAAGTTGTGCCAATAGCGACCGTCGTAGCGGCTGGCACCGAAGTACGTCGCAACCCAGAGGATCTTGTCCACATAGCTGACCGAAGTCGTGATTTCGTGAATAAGTCCTTGATCTTTCATCACAACCATCTCGGTCTCGCCGTCAGGATCGTTGTAGTCTTTCCAGCGCTCGGTTTTCTGGTCGTACTCGAGCACTCCCCCGCCCCAGACCGCGTAATAGACCTTGTCCTCCGCCGGGCTTACGGCGTAGGTCCAGATCTCGAACATGGGAGTATTGCGTTCGTTGAATAGCGCCCATTCCCCCGTTCGGAGATTCAGCCGGCTTGCGCCTGCCGCGGTCGCGGTCCACACAAAATCACCTTGCACGCCCACTCCGTATACGACGTCATTGCTCAGTCCGGAATTGAGTTGGGTAAACGTGTCGATACGGCCGGCTGAGATCCGGCTGAGACCGCCCATGGTGCCGACCCACAGGTCGCCCGTGTGCTTATCGAGAGCCAGGGAGAGCACAGCCTGATGAGCCAAACCGTCACTTGGACGAAAGACTTTCCAGGAACCGTTCTCGTACAGACCTAAGCCGTTATCTGTGCCCGCCCAGATGCGCTTACCATCCACGAGAACGCAGTACACATGGTTATCGGGAAGGCCATTTGCCGTCGTGAAATTCTCCCAACGAAACATCGGGCAAAGTCTGGGCTGACACAGCTGATGTAATCACCAGCATTGCAATCTGCGCGAGCCATAGTTTGTTTCTCATAACGTCTTCAGGTACTCGATCAGATCATTCAACTCGTCTTTGGTTAAGTCATTGGTAACGCCGTGAGTATCTTTCGGGTTGAACACGGTCCAAATCTCTTCCAGGGAACGCGCGGACCCATCGTGCAAATAGGGGGCGGAATAAGCCACATTGGAGAGTTGCGGTACATCGACCACAGGGGAGCGGTCGGTCATTTTTCCGGAACCGATGTCGAGCTGTTTTTGGTTCGTGTATTTCGGACCGCTGTGGCAGTAAGTACACTGATTTGCTTCTGCAATGGCAGCGCCGTTTTTTGATTTCGTTCGCTCGAAGATAGCTTTCCCGCGTTCCTGAGCCGGAGTGAACTCTCCTGTGGCCATCCGATAACGGTTTGGACGGTAAGGAAGCGAAAGGACAAAGGTGACCAGGTCCGTTAGCTGCTGCTGATTAAAACTCTGCGAGCGGAAAAAGAATTTTTCGGTACGAGGCCCGCACTCGGTGGGCATATCCGGATTTCCGCCGTTCCATTTGAACGGTTCGGTTCCGGCCAGATTTTCGAGCGAGCGGTTATCCACGATGTCCTTGCCGAAACCGTCCGGCTCGAGATCCCATTGCAGTCCATCGATAGTGGAGTCGATGTGACAGTTGGAGCAGCCAAATCCACCTTGGAAGGCAAACTCCGCAGTGTAGAAAAGGCGTTCGCCCCGGCGTAGGGCGTCGATGTTTCTGGGACCTCCCAGATCTAAGGTGGCGACAACGTTTTCACCTGCAGTATCAATCACCGAAATGGTGTCATCCAGACGATTGGCTACGTACAAGCGCTTGCCGTCGGGAGAAAATGCCACGCCACGCGGGTTGTGCCCCACGGCAATTCTGGACGAAACGTATTCCGCAGAGGCGGAGAGGTCATTGGCGAATGGCCGCCGGTGCGCGCGAACACTCTTCAATACACGTGATACATCGAGCACGGTGACGCTTTGCGATCCTGCAGTGCTAAGAAAAATCTTTGACTTATCGGGCGCAATGGCTACGCCCCAGGGAAGAGCGTAATAATGGTCGAGTTCATCAAGAGGGATCTGCACCAATTCGCCCACATCCGATCCAAACAACGTAAGCGCGTCGCCGAATGCCCAGCCGTGCTCCACATGGGCAAGGGGAAGCAGATTCTTCGGCCTGAGTTGAGCGACAACGCCGAGTTTGCCGTCGCTCGAAACGGCGGTGTGGAACACTCCCGCGACGTTGCTCAGCGTCTTGCGTTCGACCACAGTCTGGGTGTTTGTGTCGATGACGGTGATTTCCGATGTGGGTGCATCGCGGAATTGCCCCGGCTCGGGATAGATATGCGTGCAGTAGATCAATTTGCCGTCGGGAGATGTGGTCAAATAACTTGCGCCGCGGCCCGCCAGAAGACGCTTTGTCTCCTGCCCTGTGCTAAGGTCGATGACCGAAACATCGTTGCTGAGCCGGTTGGCGACGTACAGCGTCTTCTCGGTGCGGTCGAGAGCAGCGCCGCTTGGCTCAAATCCAGCGGGCAACGTCTTAACCACCTCAAATTTCTTGGCATCGATCACCGAGACATTGTCTGACCAGGCGTTCGTGACATAGAGAGTGTCTCCGCCGCCTGTGATCGCGATTCCGCGTGGCATATGGCCTACGGGAACGCTTTTGACGACCTTGCCCGACGCCGCCTCGATGACCCTTAGCTCATCGCTGTCCTGGCACACGACGTAGAGCAAGCGTCCATCAGGCGACGCAGCGATTTCTACCGGAGATAAATATGGTTCTCTCAGCAGGGCTGAAGGTTCTTTTGGAGCAGGCCGCGCAGCGATCGCCAGCAAAGCGACCGCGAACACGCCGGCAAGCCGGACCATGGTTGGGACGCTCGCATGATTTGGACGAACTCCCATCTAGGGTTCCTCCACGGTGAGCACCCGGTCGGCCGCAACGTTGTCGAGGACCTGCTCCCGGCCACTGGGCCAGCGAATGGTGAGCTTCTCGATTTTGTTTGCTGAACCCAGCCCGAAGTGAACGCGCCCGTCGTCCTGCGACAAGTATCCGGATCCGGCAGTGCGTTCTGCGACGTATTTGCGACCCCGGGCGAGTACTTCGAGGTGCGCCCCAATGCCATCCCGGTTGCTTCTCTTCCCTACCAACTTCAACGAGAGCCAGTGGTTGTTGTTCTGCGTGGTGTTGTGGAGCACAGTGGCGGGGGCGCCCAGATTTACCAGGAAGGCATCGAGATTGCCATCGTTGTCGTAATCGGCGAAGCAAGCGCCCCGCGAGACGGTCTTCACATCAAGTACTGCGCCGCCTTCGCGCGAGACATCACCGAACTTGCCATCACCGAGGCCACGAAACAATGACTGCTCTTGTGGCACAAGGTGAACCAGGCCACCATGAAAAACCATGATGTCGAGAACGCCGTCATTATCGAAATCGTAGACACCACTGCCCCAACTGGTGTATTGCGCATTGGCCTGCGAGATGCCGGAGGCCGGGCCGATGTCTTCGAATCCGTTCGCACCGGTGTTCCTCATCAGCCGGTTGTACTTGGAATCCGTCACCCACAAATCGACGCGCCCATCGCCATCTACGTCGGCCAACACGGGTCCCATAGCGGAAGTACTCTCGCCGTTCTGCCCGTAGGCGACTCCAAGATCGCCTGCGACTTCCTCGAATGTTCCGTCGCGCTTGTTGTGAAACAAAAAGTTCTCGGTCTTGTCATTCGCGACGTAAATATCGGGATATCCATCTCCGTCATAATCCGCAGCCGTTACGCCCATAGTGCGCCCTTTGTAAGCGCCCACTGCGGACTTGACGCTCACATCAATGAATGTGCCGTCGCAGTTGTTGTGGTAAAGGCGATTGGTATCCGCCGCATAGTCGAGAGGTCCGGGATAGTTGTCGGCGGCGTAGAAATTGCGATACTTGGGATCGAACTTCACATAGCGGCCGACAAACAGGTCCACGCAGCCATCGCGGTCGTAATCGAGCCATGCGGAACTGATGGACCAGCCCTCGACCTGAATGCCCGCTTTAGCGCTCACATCTGTAAACGTCCCGTTGCCGTTGTTGTGATAGAGAATTGCCTTGCCATAGCTCGTAACGAATAAATCGACGAATCCATCATTGTCGTAGTCCGCCGCGACCGCGGCGGTGCCGAAGACATTCGCCGCCACTCCGGCACGATCCGTAACATCCGAAAATGTTCCGTCCCCTTTGTTGAGATAGAGGTGATTGTGCGGAGGCATCGCAGGGGCTTGTTTCAGGGGATACGGATGCATCCCCTCCTCCAGCGGTCTCCCGCTTGCAACATAAAGGTCAGGGAATCCGTCGTTGTTGAAATCGAACCAGACGCATCCGGAGCCTGTGCTTTCCAGCAACGATCCGAGTTTTTGTGCCCCAAAGCTGTGAGTGAAAGCTATTCTGGAGCTCGCGGTTGCGTCTTCAAATCGAATAGTGCTCACAGGAGCGGCTTGTGGCGTCTGCGCAAATATCATGGAGGCAAGCAATATCGGACTTAGAAAGAATGCCTTCACCCTAGTGTCCTCCCGACGCGTTTTGCGCAATACCAGTCAGGTCAGCCGGAGTAGTGGATTTCAGCAGGGTGAGCGGCACTGCATTTTCCGGCGCAGTTTCCGGTCCAGCGTGGCATCCAACACACCCGCGCTGCTCTCCGCGACGCATCCAGAAAAATCCAGCCTCTCGTTTCAGGGTCTTGCCGGCTGCGTCCAGCAACTCGATCTGCAGCGGCCGCTCAGCGGGAACTTGTACAAAAAACGATCCGTCCCGCTCGACGGGAGCGCTACCCAGCAATTTGGGACTGCCCTCGAGATCATGTGTATAGAGGCGAACACTATGAATGGATCCCGGTGGAAAAGGATATTTGGACGTGTAGGCGTTCAAGCACAGCAGGTTGGCATTAGGCCAATCGTGCAATCCCGATGGATGCCGGTTCGGCATGCGTCGGGGGATAGCTGGAACCGGTTGAATGACATTGACTGCTGGCTGGGTCACTACCGGTTGCAATCCTGCGCTGCCCTGCTTCCATCGCATCAACCGGAATGTCGCATTGGCCTGTGGACGCCACGAAACCAACCATTCGCTGCCGCCAGTCTCTGCGAAACCCCCGCCATATTCCCCAGTGGGAACGGAAAAACGCAACTCACTTGCCCGCGCCGAAGTGAATCGTGCCAATGTCGTTTCAGACGCGAAGAGCAGTTCGCCGGAACTGGCTTGCGTTGCCGAGTAGCGCGCATGGCCGTGATCGCAGCGGTACGATTCGACGCCGCTGCCGTCGGAGTAAACGGTGTAGATTTCAGGGAGAACTCCGGTCCCGAGCGGATACGCGGCGGCAAATAGAATTCGCCCGTCGTGAAGAATACCTGTAGGCAGCGCGCTACCCGGGACATACGTAACTGGCAGCGGCTTCCCTTCTGTGTACTTTACCTCCATGACGAAGCGACCCTCAATCTTGCGCGCATACACGATGCGATCATCCGGTAGATAAAAAGGACGAATACAGTCTTCCTGGCTAGCTGTGATCCGCCGCGCCGCCCCACCCGCCAGCGCAATCTCCCAGATCTGCCAAGCGTCTGTCGCGTGAGCTTTCCCTGCAAACAACACGCGCTCTCCGTCAAAGGAGACCACCGGATCGGCTGAAGCCGCGAAATCCGGTAGCAATGCGCGCTCTTCATTCGCACTCTTAAGAAAAATGGCCGCGCCCGAGGGGAGACGATCCTCTCCTCGCATCCAAGCTAGAGGTTCGTAGGATTTTGCAACCGTGTACAGGAAGACGGGAGGCTGCTCAACAGCGCTGTTATGCGTGGCCGGACGGGCAGGCCCGGTCGCGAGGAGAACGAGACAGCAAGGAAGGATGCAGCGCGCCAGCACTAATTGACTCCTCTGCCGGCAAGAAGTTGGTCCCGAGCATGCTGCGTTCGTTTCTGCAGATCCAGGTAAGGCTGCAGATCCAGCATCATTCTGCGAAACTCTCGAAAGCTCAGCGACTGGTTCCCATCGCTCAGGGCTTGCTCTGGGCAGGGATGCACTTCCACCAGCAGGCCGTCGGATCCCACCACAGTCGCTGCTCGCGCCAGCGCAGGCACCAGACTGCGCACACCCGCGGCATGACTCGGATCGACGATGACAGGCAGGTGTGACACCGTCTTCAGTACCGGCACAGCGGCAATGTCCAGGGTGTTGCGCGTAGCAGTTTCGAAGGTGCGAATGCCGCGTTCACAGAGGATGATGTCAGGGTTGCCTGCATCCGCGAGCACTTGAGCAGAGCGCATGAGTTCTTCAATGGTCGCCGTCATGCCCCGCTTCAGTAAAACCGGTCTCCCACAGTCTCCCAGCGATTCCAGCAGTGAAAAATTCTCCATGCTGCGTGTGCCGACCTGCATGATGTCGGCGTATTCGGCAATTACCTCGACATCTTCTTCACTCATCACTTCCGTGACGATTGCCAAACCTGTCTCTTCGCGAGCCCTGCGCAGCAGCTTAAGGCCTTCCACGCCCAGACCCTGGAATGCGTACGGCGAGGATCGGGGCTTGTATGCTCCCCCGCGCAAGATGCGCGCACCAGCGCCGGCAACGGCTTCCGCGGTTTGCAATATTTGAGCCTCTGACTCAACTGCGCACGGACCTGCCATGACCACAAACTCCCCGCCGCCAATTTCGAGGTCGCGTACCCGCACCACTGTGCGCGAACATGCGTCGGTCTTGGCGACCAGATCGAAACAAGAAAACTGCCCATTCCACTTGGGGTCCATGCTCGCGGCCATTCTAGTAATCGGTTTGCATGCAATCACTACTCGGAATCTGCTAGCGCCAATAAAGGCAGCATGCAATTGAGAGCTCCGACTTCCATAAGTTCTTTCTAACCAGCTACAACGAGCTTGTGTGTGATCTGAATCACGTCTGTACGAGAGCGTACGCACAACTCCGCAGGAAACTATGCAAGCGTGTTGGCGTTTCCTACGACGACCGTAGGGAATCCCTACATTCCCATCATCAGATCTCGCGCAAGCTATTGAATCCACATGATGGCCGCTGAAATGCATTCCTATCTTCAGCCGATGTCTGGATCGGCGAGGAGGTCACCTTCTTATGGCTGGCGAGAATTGGACTATGTGGCTCAACATCACGAATTTTGCTTTGGGGATTGTGACTTTGATCGCTCTGCTGGTGGTCTTCTTCGCGGTCGGGTGGGACTTGCTGGTCCGCAAAATCGCTCGAACTCCCGAGGTGGATCTGCGCGGCATTGATGCCGACCTGAAAGCGCTACTGCGCGGCGGGTCGCACAGTTTTTCTGTTCCAGAACTTGGATTGACGATGGCCGACGGCGGCGAGCGCATCGGGCCTCCAAACAAGAAGGCCGGCGACAAAAAGAAGGAGTAGGCCATGTCTTGCCCTTTTCTTCGAGAAGGCCGAGCGCGTTATTGTCACGCTGCCCCGGTGCGAAAACTGATTCTCGACGGCCCGGGGGCAACGGAGGGCGGACGCTGCGCCTCGACACGATATGTCGATTGCGAACTCGCCTTGAAAAGCGAGAGCCCGCGCGAACGCTGCCCGCATCTGGAAGAAATCCGGGTGCAGTATTGCGGCGTTTCTCCGATTCCGAAGCTGGTGCCGTTCAGCGATTCGGAATTATCAAGTTGCACCAGCAACACGTATCGATACTGCGATTCCTATCTGCATTTAGCCCAGCCACACGCGTCCACTCCCGGATCCAGTCTGCTGTACAGCCAAAATCATTTCTGGCTCGATGCGGAAGATTCGGGCCTTTGCCACATCGGGATCGACGCGTTCCTGGCCGAAATCGCCGGTACCGTGGATGGCATCACCTTCGTTTCGTCGCGCGGCACTCATTGTCCTGCTGTGGCTCTCAAAGTCCACGGGGTCGAATGGCCGATGAACTTTCCAAACCCGGTCATGGTCCAGAAGGTAAATGGCCGTCTTCGCAGCGATCCGGCCCGGCTCACGGCAGATCCTTATGGAGCCGGGTGGCTGTTTGAGGGATGGGAGATTCCGGGACGTACGCGGGCCGGCCTCATTTCCGGTCCACAGGCAGCCGCTTGGCAGAGCAACGAAGGGGAGCGCCTGGCGCGCGAGATTCATGAGGCTCATGCGCCGGGCGGGGATGGTGGCATGCCGGTTCGAGGGGTCGCGCAATTTCTATCACGAGAAGATCTCGTGCGCCTGTTTCAGCATTTCTTCTGCAAGACAGATTGGAGCGTTGGGCTATGAGGCGCTGGCGTAATCCCCTGGTCTTCGCTTTTGGTGTAGGGGTCGCCTTGTTCATCGGCTGGGTGGCATTTCCGCGCGTGCTGTATTCGCAAAAGCACCAGCCGCTTGATTTCCTTCACAAAACGCATGCCGAAAAATCCGGCCTCACGGACTGTGCCGAGTGCCATGTAATTCGCGAGGACGGCAACTTCGCGGGACTGCCCGCAACGGAGAAGTGTGCCGGATGCCATTCCGAGCGTATCGGCGAAAGCAAAGCCGAAGCCATCCTCGTAGACAGCTATATCAAACCGGCCCAGGAAACGCCGTGGCTGGTTTATTCGCGACAACCGGCAAACGTGTGGTTTTCACACGCGATTCACGTGAAGCGGGCAAAGCTGTCGTGCGCCGAATGCCATTCTTCGTACGGCGAACAGGATTCCGTTCGCATGTACCAGGTCAACCGGATCAGCGGTTACAGCCGTGATCTTTGGGGACACTCGATGTCACGCCTGCGCAATGGTCCGCACGAAGGCATGAAGATGAGTGACTGCGAGAAATGTCACCGGCAACGCAATGTAGAGGTTGGCTGCCTCGGCTGTCACCAATGAGAGGAGAGCAATGAAGCTCAGTCGGCGAGATCTGCTGGTATGGAGCGCGGGAGCCGCGGCAGGTCTTCTGGCGACTCCGGTCCCGTGGAAGATTCTGGACGATACTTCGATCTGGTCCCAGAACTGGCCCTGGATTCCGCAGCCGCCGCGTTCCCCGGTCGAGACCAGGCAATCTTTTTGTACCCTCTGCCCTAAAGGATGTGGGCTGCGCGTCCGTATGGCTGGAGGATGGGCCGTTGGTGTCGCAGGATTGAATACGCATCCTCTCAGCCGGGGGGCGCTCTGCCCGCTGGCATATGCGGCACATCAACTGAACTGGCATCCACAACGACTTCGCGTTGTGCAACACCGGACAAATCCATCCTCATGGGATCAAGCGCGAGCAGCGTTTGCAAAAGCCAGCAAGGAAGGGCCGCTCGTCATCATTGATGGCTATCCGGGCCGCGCTGCGTCGGCATTATTCGAGACCTACACCGAGGGCCGAGATGGCGGCTATTGCGTGGTTCCCAGTGCAGAGATTCGGGCCCTGACTCCTTACGAATCCTGGACCGGAGTTCCCGCTCATTGTCTCGGGTACGATCTCGAAAACACGCGAACCATCGTCAGCTTCGGCGCTCCTCTGCTCGATGGATGGGGCACTCCCGGACGCTTCACGCGAATTTGGGCCGACCGCGCCGCGGGGACGTCCGATCCAGAACTCCGCCTGATCCAGATCGATTCCTCTCTGACTCGGACCGCGGCACGAGCATGGCGATGGGTGCGGATTCGAGAAGGCACGGACGTTGCTTTAGCCTCCGGACTGGCTCGGGCGCTGCTGCAACAGAACCTGGTTCCGGCGCACGGACCAATTCCCGCGACGACACTGGCCGAGAGTGCCGCTCAATGCGACATCAGTATGGAAGCAATTCTGGAACTGGCGCGGAGCCTGGTCGCTAAATCACCCACATTGGTGATTGCCCGTGACAACTCCCCGGCAATTGCCGCCCTGAATATCCTGCTGGGCTCCGTGGGAGCGCGCGGCGGAGTCGTGCGTCATTCGCAGCACTCAAATCTGCGCAGCTACACAGGTTCTGAGGTACAGAATGCGCGCGCGGTGCTCATCGATTCCTCGGTGCCCTGGAACTTCGTGCCGCAAACTGATGCCGAAGTATTCCGGTTCGCCGCCTGGCATGACGGTTCCACAAAGGCAGACTGGCTGCTTCCCACCCCGGGTTTTCTCGAAGAGTTGACCGATATACCGACGCCTCCGGCATCATCGCTGGCGAGCTACGCTGTGGCACCGCCACTCGTGAAGAGCGCCACTGAAGTACACAGTGCCGCACAATTCCTCAGCAGTATCAATGACAGAGTGATATCCCCACGAAAAGATCATTCACACCCGATGTGAGGATCTTTTCCGGCGGCGAGTCAGGAACCGTGCACGCTCGGAACGCCGTACCAATTTCGGAGCTCGCCTCTGTTCAAAAGCTGGAAGAGCAACTCTGGCAAGGAGGAGTGTGGGTAGGAGAACCGTCGCCGGGCAAGTTGCCATGCCGATTGCAAGAATGGCCTTCTGCCACTCCTTCAGGCCCTCCTGATGATGGCATAACTGATTGGATCCCCCCAGTAATGCCGGCGCTGGCTTCCAAGCTCTACGTTGAGTCCACATTGCGAGAAGCTCCCGAGAGGAGGAAGGCATGAGCACCCGCTACGGCATGGTGATCGACCTCGACCGCTGCACCGGCTGCGGCTCGTGCATGATCGCTTGCGCATCCGAAAACAATGTTCCGGCACTTCCGCAGGCGAGCCCTCGCACCGGACTCACGCCCGTCCTCGTCCGCAGAGTATCCAATGGCCAGAGCGGCGCCGGACGCCGCGAAACATTCATTCCAATCATGTGCATGCATTGCGAGCACGATACGCCCTGCGTGAAGGTCTGCCCGCAGCAGGCGGTCGAAGTCGATAAAGCCACAGGGATTGTCATGCAAATGCCGCAACGCTGCCTGGGTTGCCGCTACTGCATGACGGCTTGTCCGTATCACGCCCGGTTCTTTAACTGGTGGGATCCAGCGTGGCCACAAGGGATGGAGAAGAGCCTCAACCCGGGAGTCGCCGTGCGCATGCGGGGAGTAGTCGAGAAGTGCAACCTGTGTCATGCGCGGCTGCATTCCGCCAAAGAAAAGGCAGCGGCCGCAGGAAAGCGAGAGATCGATTCCGCTGATTATGTTCCAGCCTGTGTTGAAGCTTGTCCTACGAATGCAATCCACTTCGGCAACCTCGCGGACCCGAACGATCCGGCAAGCAAAGAAGCTCGTTCGCCGCAGGCTTTCCGTCTGTTGGCACGCCTCGGCACGGAACCAAAGGTTTATTACAAATCGACGGAGGACTGGGTGAGAAACCTTGCAGAACCGAACTCAGCGCAAGGTTCGGAGGTGCAGCATGGCTAGCACGGCTCTCAGCGATGCGCGCTGGATCGACCGCGGTGAAGCGCGCACTTCCCTGCCGCGATTCCTGTTGTGGCTGAGTCCGTGGGCGCTGTTGCTCGCCGTGGGAGTGTATGCCTCAGGATTGTGCCTTTATTACGGCCTGAACCAGACGAACATGGACAACCGCTTCGCCTTCGGCCTGTGGATTTTTCTGGATCTCGGCATCATCGCGCTCGGTGCGGGAGCGTTCTTCACGGGATTTCTGGTTTACATCCTGAAGCGAGCCGAGTTGAAACCCATCCTGAATACTGCTGTCGTGGTCGGCCTTATCTGCTACAGCGGCGCAGTAGCAATCCTGATGATCGACGTCGGCCAACCGCTGCGCGCATGGTTCACTTTCTGGCATCCGAATACTCACTCGATGCTGACGGAGGTCACGTTCTGCATCTCGTGCTACTTGCTGGTCCTAAGCCTGGAATACATCCCGATTCTCTTGCGCAATCGCCAATTGCGGAGAATCCCATCTTTCCTGGTATTCGAGCATCAGCTGCATAAAGTCGTTCCGGTTCTCGCCGCCGTGGGAACCCTGCTGTCCTTCTTCCACCAGGGATCGTTAGGTGGACTATACGGGGTTCTGCGCGGACGCCCTTTCGCGTTCCGTAGCGGCGTTCTGATCTGGCCCTCGACCTTCTTCCTTTTTATTCTGTCGGCCATTGCATCGGGACCAAGTTTTCTTTTACTGATAACCGCCATAGTCGAAAAGGTAACCGGCCGCAAACTGGTCGCGGAGGAAGTATTCCGCCGACTGGGATTTATCTCTGGCGTCCTGCTTGCTATTTATGTTGCAGCGAAGTCCGTCGACACGTTGATATGGCTGAACTACACCTCGCCAGCAGCTGGATTCGCGCCTTGGCAGTATTACCAGCACAAGCCGTTTGGGACGCCCATCCTCTTCGGCGAGATTGTGCTTTTCGGGTTGGTTCCCGCCCTCCTGCTCACCTTCCGCAAGACCGCATCCAGCCGCGTGTGGCTTCTGACCGCCGCCGCGATGGCCTGCACAGGCGTGCTACTGAATCGCTTCGTATTGACCGTGCAAACTCTGGCTCTTCCAACTCTGCCCTTTGATGAATTTCTGCAATACACCCCAAGTTGGCAGGAAGTGGCCAGCTTTGCTGGAGTGATCGCGTACGGAGTCATCCTCTATTCCTTGTCATATCGTTACTTGCCTCTGTTTCCACCTCGCCAGGGAAAGGACTCACATGTTCCCGGGAATTGATGGTTTTCACTGGAGCTTTGGACACGTTCTGTTCCTCTCATTATTTTTCGCCGTGGTGCTGACGATCCTGGTCACGGTCGCATCCTCCGCATGGCGCGCTACACAGGACTTTTGCAATCATCGGGCAATCGATCTCTGGTGGCGCTCCCAATTCGCGGAATTACCCTTGGCTGATCGCCGCTGCCGGCATGAACTTGCGGGAAGAGTTATTTCCCGGACGTGCGACAATGCCTTTGATTGCCGCCATTGCGAAAAGTACTCGCAATTCGCGGTGCTGCCACCCACCGGCAATGTGAGTTCTACTGGGCTTGAGTACTGGCGCGATCGTTACTACCATCGTGGACACACCTGGGTGGAACCGGCGCAAGATGGAACCGTCACTGTCGGACTGGATGAGCTCGCTATCCACCTGGTTGGAACTCCCGATTCCGTTGCCTTGCCGGAAGTGGGTGAGGAGATCGAACTGAATCAAACGGCGTGGCGCATGAAGAAGAACGGTCGCGAAATTCAGGTCCGTGCGCCGATCGAGGGTACCGTGCTGGCCATTGGAGGCGCGCAAGAAGGCTGGTATCTCAAGATGCGTCCCCGGCTGGATCTGCGTGAGCCTGGCACCTTGCGCCATCTGCTACGGGGTCCGGAAGTACAAGGCTGGTTCACCCGGGAACTGGAGCGACTGCAACTCCAATTGCGTTCCCGCAATACTCCCGCGGCCTTGGCCGACGGTGGCGTGCTCCTGCCAGACCTGATGAATGTTCTCCCGGAAGCAGACTGGGACACTGTCCTCGAGGATACATTCCTGGAAGCTTGAGATCTGCCGTTCAATGCGAGATCTCGTAGCGCTTCAGCTTGTCGTACAGCGTAGAGCGGTCAATGCCCAGCGCTGTCGAGGCTTCCTTCACATTGCCATGCTTTCGCTCCAGAGCGGCAACAATGGCTCGCCGTTCTAATTCCCCGAGAGGAACGTCGGGCACTTCCCAATTCTTCGACTGCCCGCCCGAGCTTTCCAACCAGGAGAAATCCGCTTCTTCGAGACTGCCATTGCGGCACGTCACAATGGCACGCTCGATAACATTCTCGAGTTCGCGGACGTTGCCCGGCCAGTCGTAAGCGATCAGCACCTTCAGCGCCTCCGCCGAGATGCCGCTCACGTCCTTTCCTAACTCGGACGAGATGCGCTGCACAAAGTGCTCGGCAAGCAAAGGAATGTCTTCGCGTCGTTCGCGCAAAGGCGGAAGCTTGATTTCAATCACGTTGAGCCGATAGTACAAATCCTCGCGGAATCTTCCCTGCTGCACTTCCTCGGCAAGGTTCTTATTGGTGGCTGCAATGATGCGTACATCCACCTCGACTTCCTGGGTGCCGCCGACGCGGTAAAAACGACGCTCCTGCAGAACGCGGAGTAAATCAGCCTGCAACTTTGGCGAGATGTCACCAATCTCGTCAAGAAAGATGGTCCCGGCATTCGCCAATTCAAACTTTCCTTTCGCCTGCCCGATTGCCCCGGTGAAAGCGCCTTTTTCGTAGCCGAACAGTTCGCTTTCGAGGAGAGTTTCTGTCAGCGCCGCACAACTCACGGTGATGAAAGGCTTCTCCGCCCGATTTCCAGAGAAATGCACGGCTCTCGCCACCAACTCCTTGCCCGTACCGCTTTCGCCGCGGATCAGCACCGTACTGCGCAGGCTGGCAATATCCTGCGTCAATTCCAGAATCTCTTGCATGCGGGGATTCTTCGTAATGATGTCGTGGTGCTTGTACTGCCGGGTCAGCTTCTTGCGGAGGATCGCGTTCTCGCTTTGCAATTTCTTCAGTTTCAGGATGCGGGATACGAGCATGGAAATCTCTTGCGGATTGCAGGGCTTTACGATGTACTCCTGCGCGCCTTCTTTCATAGCCTGGATCGCGGTGTCGACTGTGGCATAGGCGGTGATAATGATGATCGAGGCTTCCGGCCGAACGCGGTGAATCTCCATCATCGTCTCGATTCCATCCATGCCCCCCGGCATCTTCAGATCGACAAAACAGATCGCATAGTCCGTGGCGCGCGCCTGTTCCACCGCTTTTTGACCATTGGGCGCAGTATCGACGTGGTATCCATCTTCGCGGAGCCATGCTGCCATCGATTCGCACATGACCTCTTCGTCGTCCACAACCAGAATGGGCCAATGCTTTTTCATGATCCTCCATTTCGCGCGAATCTCTGAACCAACTGGCTTCCACATCGCGCGCAGTATTTTTCGCTTTTGGAGTCAACCAGTTCGATATGCGTCGCCAGGCTCATTGCACAATTCGGGTCGGAACAGTGGACCAATCCGAAGGTATGTCCCAACTCGTGCAACGTTTCCTTCACCGTGCGCTCTCGCAGCAATTTTTCCTGTGCCGGCAGCCCATAAAATTCCTGGTGCAGTCTGCACAAGGACACGATGGCCACCGGGCCGTTAAACTGCGCTTGCCCGAACAGAAAGCTCAGCATCGGAATTGCAAGGTCCACGTCCGTGACTCCGAGAACTCGGGATGCATCGCGCGGCGCGGAGCGAGCCAGCAGTTTCATAATTTCCACCGACTGATATTGCTGCCGCTTTGAATCGTAAGCGCCTTCCGGCACCGCAAGAGCTGGTAGCCGCCGGATGGACAACGGAAACCACTCTGCCGCCGCATTCTCGATCCACTCCATAACGTTTGGAGGAACGTCGCCAATGGGCACCAGGCAAAGATCGCTCACACACCTTGTACCTGCACTTCCCTCGCTTCTGCGTGATTGGCGCTCGACTTCAGCGGGAGCGTAATGGTAAACGTTGTGCCTTCACTCCGCTGGCTCTCCACTTCTACTTCTCCTTCATGCGCTTTCACGATGCCGTACAAAACCGCAAGCCCAAGTCCGACACCTTTACCTTCCGCTTTCGTCGTAAAAAATGGGTCAAAAATCTTTGACATATTCTCGGGAGCAATTCCTTCGCCCGTATCCTGCACAATGAGCTCCACGCTTTGCTCTTGAGGAATCAGCCGCGTGCGAACCGTCAGTTTCCCTCCCCCGCGCGGCTGCATGGCCTGCGCGCCATTCAGCACCAGGTTCAGGATCACTTGCTGCATCTGGGATGAATCGCACTCGACCAGCGGCAGGTTCTCCTGCAAATCCAAAACAATTTCGGCACTGATGAGCTTGAGCTTGTGATCCGCCAGCCCCATGGTGGTGCGAACTAGCTTGTTCAGGTCAGCGGGGGCACGCTGAGGCTTGGAGCGGCGTGAGAATGCCAACAGATCGGAGACGATGCGCCCGACACGCGCCGTCTCTGTCGAAATCATGCTCAGGTATTTTCGGAAATCCGCTTCGCGCCCCGGTGGAAATGATCCATTCACCATTAACCGCTCCAGGAGCATGGACAGGTTCAGCACGCCGGAAACCGGATTGTTGATCTCGTGCGCCACGCTTGCCGCAAGCTGGCCCAGGGTCGCCAGCCGGTCTGATTGCACCAACTTCTTCTGGGCGGCCTTGAGCTGCTGCGTGCGTTCCTCCACTTTGCTCTCGAGCGTCGCCTGCATGTCATTCAGTTCGGCGACTGCAACCTTCAGGCGCTCCCGCATGCGATTGAACGAATCGACCAACTCATCCAATTCCTGGCTGCGGCGCGCCGTTCCGATCGTGATGGGATGATCGAGTTCCATCTCACTGACCGCCTTTGTGCCAGCAATCAATTCTCGAATCGGAGTCGCGACGAAGCGCTTGGTAAACAAAATGACGAATGCAGCGCCGATCATCACTTCCAGGAACGTCCAGCCGATGGTCTGAAGAGTGATCGCCCGCGTCTGCCTTTGCACTGGATCTAAACGCAGACCTACATCCACAACACCCAGCACCTTCGTAGACGCGCGATGGGCGTGGCATGCCGCGTTGCTGCACGACGGCTCGTTATATATCGGCGCGACCATGTTGATAGTCTTAATGCCCTCCGGAGATTTGGCGTAGCGGACCCGGGCATCTTCGGTGGGGCTATCCCGTATGGCGTCTTTATTGTGGCAACTGGCGCAAACCTCGTTATTCGACTTCGCCACGCTATGCTGTTCGCGCGGATCCGTCGAAAACACCATGTACCCTTCGCGGTTGTACATCCGTATGCGGTCTACGCCCTGTTTATCCGCAATGACCTGCATGATCTGATAGGCAGCCCTGCGGTCGTCATCGAGCATGGCGTGCCAGGTCGCGCTGGTAATGCTTCGCGAGAGCTGGTCCGCGCCCAGGATCATGGTTTCGACTAACTGCTTTTTCTGAGTGCGAAGATTCAGATATCCACTGATGCCGCTGATGGCGACAATGAGGATCGTGAGCGAAAGAATCAGCTTCGGGCCGAGTTTTCGGGGCATTCGAGGGCCGTTCACAGGCTGCCTGCCATCGTGGCACTCCGGCCGGAAGCCGATCTCAGGCCGGAAACTCCTCATTTAGCGTATCTGGCTGGCTTGGAGGGACTCCGTGATTTGCAGCGCCCCCACCCGTGATTTGGATCACGCTGGAAGATCCTTGTGATATACGCATTTAGAGTTGGGTCAGGGTAAGCGACACTCCTGCTGAGACTACGGTAAGGAAAGCATCCCGCCCATCCACCGACTCGAATTCCTTCCACGAAAAAGATTGAGTTGGAATCAATGAATTTCGTTGATCAGTTCAGTGAGATTCGCCGTAAAATCATCTGCTTCATCCAACTCCCATTTCGGAGGATACGTGTGAAAAATCCGCTTCATTCGACTCATACGTCAGCGGCCGTTACCCGCCGCGATTTCATGGCGAAGACGGCGACGGCGGCGGTTGGTTTCTCCATTGTGCCGCGTCATGTTCTGGGTGGCCCTGGTTACGTTCCGCCAAGCGATAAAGTCAACATCGCGTTCATCGGCGTAGGAGCACAGGGCCTGCGAGTGATGCTTCGCTTTTTGCGTGAGAAAGATGTTCAGGGAGTTGCCGTTTGCGACGTCGCGAAAACTGGCGACCAGTATCCGCAGTGGGATGACAGCGAATTTTGCAAGTCTGTCCGTAAGTTGCTGGGCGTAGACTCCGGTTGGGAATGGCTCAGTCCCGACAAGCCGTTGCAGCTGAGTCACACCCTGAAGGTCACCAGCGGGGTTGCCGGGCGCGAACCCGCTCAGCAGATCGTGAATGCCCTGTACGCGTCTCAACAGCGTTCCGGCCAGTATCACGGCTGTGCCGCGTACACCGATTTCCGCGAACTTCTGGAAAAAGATCACAATGCGGATGCAGTCGTGGTCTGCACCACCGACCACCTGCACGCAGCAGTTTCGGCTGCAGCCATGAAGAAACACAAACACGTTTTCTGCCAGAAGCCCCTGACACATACCATCTACGAGGCTCGCCGCATCGCCGAAATCGCCCGGGAAACCGGGGTAGCTACTCAGATTGCTGTGGCAAACCAGGCCTCGGAAGACACTCGTCTGCTATGCGAGTGGATTTGGGCGGGCGCGATCGGGCCCGTGCGCGAAGTGTTTAACTGGTCCAGCCGCCCGTTTTGGCCGCAGGGACTGGAGCGCCCCAAAGACACTGATCCGGTTCCTGGAGGTCTCGATTGGGATTTATGGCTCGGGCCCGCTCCCGAGCGCCCCTTCAACCACGCGTATCTGCCCTTCGTATGGCGGGGATGGGGCGATTTCGGCTGCGGCGCCTTAGGCGACATGGGTTCTTATAGTTTCGACACCATCTTCCGCGTACTGAAACTCGAGGCTCCGGTGAGCGTGGAGGCCAGCACCACCGACCGCTATGACGAGACCTACCCGCAGGCTTCCATCATCCATTACGATTTCGCGGCGCGCGGAGATATGCCCCCAGTAAAGTTCACATGGTATGACGGTGGACTCAAACCTCCTCGCCCGGACGAACTGGAGCCGGACCGCCCGTTCAAAATCCCGGAGGAAGAGGAGGAAGAGGGCCTTCTGTTCGTGGGAGACCGCGGCAAGATACTCTGCGGATTCAATGGATCTCATCCCAGGCTCATTCCGCAATCGCGCATGGACGCTTACCAGCAACCGCCGAAGACTCTCCCTCGTTCGCCCGGCAACGAACGTGAATGGCTCGACGCCTGCAAAGGGGGAAATCTGAAGACGGGTGGAAATTTCGAGTTCGAAGGCATGGTGACTGAGACCCTGCTGCTGGGGAATGTCGCGATTCGCACAGGCCAGAGATTCACATGGGATCGCAGTTCTATGAAAGCCAACAACTCGGATTTGGCACAGAACTACATCCATCCTGAGCGACGTAAGGGATGGGAACTTTAATAGACCGAACAATCATCACTGATCGAGGAGGCATTCATGTCTTCATTCTCCAGACGAGAATTCTGCAAAATTGCAGGAACACAAGCTGCAGCGCTAGGCTTGCTCACTACGGGCGCACTGAAACTTCGGGCCAACCCGCTCGGCATGCCTATTGGCTGCCAGACCTGGCCCGTCCGCGACATGATCGCGAAAGACTTTCCCGGCACCCTAAAACAGTTGGCGGCCGCAGGGTTCAAGAGCATTGAACTGTGTTCGCCAGTGGGATACTCCGACAACGGCTTCGGTGGTCTCGCCAAATACAAGGGATCCGAGCTCAAGCAGATGATCTCCGATGCCGGCCTTTCGTGCGTGAGTTCGCATTTTGGCATCGACGAGCTCAGAAAAAATCAGGAAGACCGCATCGCATGGGCGAAGGACGTCGGCCTCACGCAAATGCTTGTACCCAGCTTGGATGGTCCCAAGACTCCCACGATGGATGACGTCAAACGAGCAGCCGATGAATACAACAAGATGGGAGAACGCGCTGCCCAGGCCGGCATCCAGCAGGGCCTCCATAACGAAGAGTTCGAGCTTTCCAAGGTCGATGGTAAGCGAACCTACGATGTACTCCTCGAGCTTCTCGATCCGAAGCTGGTGAAATTCCAGTTCCAGGTTTCGACGGTCAGCGAGGGCTACGACGCGGCCGAGTACTTCACCAAATATCCCGGACGATTCGTCTCGATGCACGTGCAAGGCTGGGACGCATCCACCAAAAAGATCGTGGCCGTCGGAAAAGACACCCTCGACTGGCACAAGATCTTCAGCACAGCCAAAACTGGGGGCATTAAAAACTACTTCGTCGAAATGAACCTCGACATGATGAAGGCAAGTGTGCCCTATCTTCGCAATCTGAAAGTCTAAGCTCTGTGATGACTGACGACCGTGGGGAGACTCGTGCCGAACGCTTCATCGTGTGAACAGCTATCGCCACACTCCGTAGAGACGTTGCTTTGCAACGTCTCTTCTTGTCGCAGGGCAAAGTTTCGGACTTCTGGTGCATCCTAGCGTAGGCTTCCAAACATGCACGAGTGGAGATATGCGACTTGGCCACCCAGATCCGCAGTACTTCGGCGCGCACAACGCTTCTGGATCAAAGTAGATCTTCGAAATTCGTCTCCAAAACGCACTTGCTCACCACGATTGTTGTCTTCACAAATGTAGTTGGAAATATCTGCCTGAGCCATGGCATGCAGCAAGTAGGCACGATTGTTTCCGCTTCTCCGGCAGACTACCTTCGAGCTCTCCTCAATCCCTGGGTTCTTGCTGGTACCTGCACGCTTGCAGTCTGGATGATCAGCGATTTGGCCTTGTTGAGCCGCGCGGATCTCACGTTTGTCCTGCCGGTTACCGCAAGCTCCTATGTGTTTATCGCGATCGCGGGGCATTTCTTACTGGGAGATCAAATTTCCTGGCAGCGATGGCTGGGCATTGTTGTGATCAGCCTGGGAGTAATTCTGGCTGAAGAGACCCCGTCACTTACTTCTGCCGCCGAGTACCGGGAGCCCCAGCCATGAAATGGATTCTGGTGGCAATCATCGCGCTTTCCAATACTGCCGGAGATCTCCTGAACACAGCCGGCATGAAGCGCATCGGCCCTGTGGAAGATCTGAGTCTTCGCTCATACCTTCTGTTATGCCTTGCCATCGTGCGCAGCCCCATGGTCTTGGCCGGTATAGCAACGTTGGCTATCGGCTTCTTCGCAATCATGTCGCTACTTTCGCTTGCGACTGTCAGTTTTGCGATTCCGGCCACCGCCAGCAGCTACCTGGTCGAAACCTTGCTGGCGAAATACCTGCTAAAAGAAGATGTGCGCTGGCGCCGTTGGGCAGCTGCCGGACTCGTCGTCATCGGCGTGATCTTATTACGCTGGTAAGAGATCAATCCTTTCCCATCCTTTTCTGGCGGTGTGTGTTGACGGCAACCACCTGACAACTCAAGCCATCTCAACTTTGCGCCTGCATTGCAGGAAAGCACGACAATGAATGCCGCAAAAGGCACCCGCTGCAATTAGCCCATAGGAGTGTGTGATGACAGTAGCCGATATGATCGTTGAGCGGCTCATCGACTGGGGAGTCGAAGTGATCTTCGGATTACCCGGAGACGGTGTGGATGGAATGTTCGAGGCGCTTCGAACCCATCGAGACAAATTGAAGTTCATTCAGGTTCGGCACGAAGAGGCCGCGGCATTTGCCGCCTGCGGTTACGCAAAATACACCGGCCGCTTGGGAGTCTGCATCGCCACATCCGGCCCCGGAGGCATTCACCTCCTCAATGGCTTGTACGACGCCAAATGCGACGGCCAGCCTGTGCTGGCGATTACAGGTCACACGTTCCACGATCTCATCGGAACCAACTTCCAGCAGGATGTCGATCTGGATAAGCTGTACATGGATGTCGCTGCCTATAACCAGCGCATTATGGGTCCCGCTCACGTTGATAATGTGATGGACGAGGCCATTCGTACCGCGCTGGCGCGTCGAACAGTTTCCCACGTCACGATTCCTAAAGACATTCAGGAATGGAAATCTTCCGATGCGCAACGCTCCGAGATGAATGTGAAGGAGCACAGCAGGAATATTTATGTTGCTTCGCATCCCCATCCTCCGCAGCAACTGCTGCAACAAGCGGCTGACATTCTGAATGACGGCTCGAAAGTCGCGATCCTCGTGGGACGTGGCGCGCTAGGCTGCGCGAAAGAAATCACGGAACTTGCCGACCTTATTGGCGCACCAGTGATCAAGGCACTGCTGGGAAAAGCTGTTCTGCCCGACAACAGCCCGTTCACTACTGGCGGCATCGGACTGCTCGGGACGGCGCCTTCTCAGGACGCAATGCAGGAGTGCGACACGCTCTTAATTGTTGGCAGCAGCTTCCCTTATCTCGATTTTTATCCCAAGCCGCACAAAGCCAGCTGCGTGCAGATCGATCTCGACAGCACGCGCATCGGCTTGCGATACCCGGCTGACGTGGGTCTGGTCGGCGGCTCGCAGGCAGTGCTCAGGGAACTGATTCCGCTGCTCAAGCGACAGCAGAAAAGAAATTTCCTCGAGACCGCGCAGAAGCGAATGGAGAAGTGGCGCCAGTTGATGAACGAGCGTGGCACGCGCATGGATATGCCCATGAAACCCCAGGTGGTGACGTACCACCTGAACCGATTGCTCGATGACAACGCGATCATCTCTTCCGACAGCGGCACCATCGCGACATGGGCCGCGCGATACATTGACATCCGCGGCGATATGAAGTTTTCTCTCTCCGGCACCCTCGCCACCATGGCGAATGGCCTGCCTTACAGCATCGGGGCTGCCGTTGCTTACCCGGGACGCCAGGTGGTCTGCGTAGTTGGAGATGGTGGATTCACTATGTTAATGGGGGAAATGGCAACTCTGGTGAAATACAAGTTGCCGGTGAAGGTCATCATCATTAAGAACAATTCTCTCGGGCAGATTAAATGGGAGCAGATGGTCCTGGATGCCAATCCCGAGTTCGGCGTTGACCTTCAACCAATAGACTTCGCGAAATTCGCGGAGGCCACGGGTGCGGCGGGCTTCACCATCCGCGATCCAAAAGAGGCGGAGGGTGTTCTTCGCCAAGCCCTTCAGCATGATGGCCCTGCGCTGGTTGAAGCTGTTGTAGACCCGAATGAACCCCCACTGCCCGGGCAGATAAAACTGGAACAAGCAGTCCATTTTGCCGAAGCACTGATACGAGGGGAAAAAGATGCAAAGAAATCGTCAAGACAATCATCGAGGACAAGATTCGCGAAATAATCTGAAGGGATCTTCGCTCTGACCCACAAAGACGTTTCGCGCTCTCATTTGGGAGATACGAATAGCACAGAGTGTCTTTTGATGGGAACTCGTTTTTCTGCGATCTTCACCTGCGGAACGGGATCTGCCACTCGCGCGTGGCATACTAGAACGCATCTTCTTGTTACAACTGAACTGACATGAAGTTAGATCGTCCGCTCCTTCAATCTTTGCCGAAAGTCGCTATTGCATGAGCACCTGGATGGAGTGCTGAGGACTGCAAACCATCGTTGAACTGGCGAAGGACACCGGCTACAAAGAGCTTCCGACCCACAATCCAGCGCAACTGGCGCAATGGTTTCATCAAGGCGCGAATCAAGGAAGCCTCGCAAAATACCTGGAAGGCTTCAAGCACACAATTGCCGTGATGCAGACCGAGGAAGCCTTGGAACGCATCGCCTATGAGCAGGCTGAAGATCTTAGTCGGGACGGAGTGGTTTACTACGAGACTCGCTTTGCACCGCTGTTTCATACCGCGAGGGGATTGACGCACCAGCAGGTTGTCACAGCGGTGCTCAAGGGAATGGCCCGAGGCAAGCAAGATTTTGGAGTACAGTCCGGTTTGATTATTTGCGCCATGCGCAGTATGAACGTGTCGCTGGAAATGGCTGAACTGGCAGTTGATTTTCGCGCACGCGGCGTTGTGGGATTCGATCTGGCGGGCGAAGAAGGCGGATTCCCTCCCAAGAAGCACGTCGATGCCTTTCATTACATTCAGCGTGAAAACTTCAACATTACGATTCACGCCGGCGAGGGATTCGGAAAAGAATCCATCTGGCAAGCTATTCAGTATTGTGGCGCGCACCGCATCGGCCACGGAACAAGGTTGATCGAAGATATAGCCGTGGCGGATGGCAGGGCGGTGAAGTTGGGAGATCTCGCTCAGTATGTGCTCGACAAACGGATTCCACTGGAAATTTGTTTGATTAGCAACGTTCACACGGGAGCAACGCCCAGCCTGGAGCAGCATCCTTTCAAGATCCTCTATCAGGAGAAATTCCGGGTTACTTTGAACACAGATAATCGTCTGATGAGTGACACGAGCATGACGAAGGAGTTCGAAGCGGCGGCACGAACCTTCGGCCTGACAGTCGAAGATTTCGAGAAAATCACCATCAATACGATGAAGAGTGCATTCCTGCCTTATGCCAGCCGGTGTGACCTGATTTACAACACCATCAAACCAGGATATGCGCGCATTCGGCAGGCCGTGAGTCAATGAGCCAGGTAGCCGAGAACGTGCCGAATCGTTTTATGGCGCGCGCCATTCAACTCTCGCTGCAAAACGTTCTCGGAGGGCAGGGCGGACCCTTCGGCGCGGTTATCGTCAGAGATGGCAAGATCATTGCGGAAGGCGTGAATCGGGTTACAGCCAACAATGATCCGACCGCGCACGCCGAGGTAAACGCGATTCGGGAAGCATGCGCGAAATCTCGTGCGGTTGCCCTTCCCGATTGCGATATCTACACGTCCTGCGAGCCCTGTCCCATGTGCCTGGCTGCAATCTATTGGGCGCGATTGCCTCGCGTTTACTTCGGCAATCTTGCAGCGGACGCTACCAGGATCGGCTTCGACGATTCATTTATCTATCGAGAGATTGCCAAGGCACTTCCTCATCGCTCTATCGCTATGATTCCCCTGATGCGCGAACAGGCCTTGGAAGCATTTCGCGCATGGGAACAGAAGCCCGACAAGATCATGTATTGAGTAAGTTGGAAGGCGCTGCTATTTCTTCTGTCGTGCTTCCGCTTCGGCCAGCCATCCTCGGCGCAACTTTTCGGGCGGGACATTCGACAAATATGGCTTGAGATCGAGAATTGGCGTTCCGTCGAGCATGTCCACTCCCCGAACATGGAGACGGGGTCCTTCTCGTCGCAGCAGTTCGACAATGCTCAGTCCAATGGGATTTGGCCGGCGAGGAGAGCGAGTCGCGAACACTCCGTGCGAGCGATTGTCAGATGGCGGGTTTGCAAGCAAGTCGAAGCCCTCGATCCGATCAAATACCCAAAGCACAATGATGTGAGAGAACCCCTCGATATCGGCGAGTCCCGCTTCGAATTGCGGCAGAATCTCAACAATCCCTTCCGCTTCGTGCTTTGCGCCCAGGCCTTTAGGCACCTGCTGACTCTCGCTGTACGGGCTGCGAACGTATCCGATGGCTTGTGGAGAGAACATGATTGAAGTTTATCTGCAAGCGTGGGAGCCGTGTGGAAACACGATGTGCAAAACTGATCTTTCCGGTTCTAAAGAACATGCGGGACAGGATTTCCTCTCTCTCATCTCAGCAACAACGTTGCGAAGTGGAATCGCGTCGGAGCGCGCGAATACGAGGCCGTCGTCATTCGTGAGTCAGGTCCTTCTTATCGGATTTCTGAGCCACCGGTTCTTTCCGTTTCTCGTCTGACTCGACTGAATACAGCATGAAATGATCAAAGCTGTGCCGCCGATAGTAATGGTGTTTGCGGAAATCGAAGTAGATCTCTGCGGTCTTGGGCAGCCATAGCGTCGTGTTCTTCTTCGGGAACGGGACGGGTCCGTACTCAACTACCTGATGCTCGCTGATCAGCTGAATCTCAGGCATGGGCTGAAGCATTTCGGCCTCGATGCGCACGATTTGAAACTTGTCAGCGGTGATCCATGCTCTTCCTTTCAGGGGCACCGCATGGATCTGATTCCCAACTTTGTAGGCGTGCATATGATTGGGGCGATTTTCGCGCTGTCGAAAATGCACAAGCCACGTGGCTTGACCGTGCCAATCACCCTGCCCTTCGCACAACATCTCGAACTCCTCGCGCCTGTGAGGATGGAAAACGAGCGCGAGCGCCGCAAAACCCTGGCTCGCGATCTGGTCCGGATACCCCTCGAGCGAAAGCTTTTCGGCTCGATATTCGTCAACATTCAAAATGCCAGGGCTCGGCTCCGAGATGGACGCAACATAGTTATATTTGCGCATTTCCGTGCGAATCGGGATGCCGTAATCATCCAGGCGCTGATGGAACAAATCCTCGACCGCGGCAAAGCGATCGATGTCGCTCATCAGTTCCTGCACCCGCTTGCCAGATTCCTCAATCACCTGCTCTGAGGGGCACTTGATACCAGGAGCTGTGGAGAGTTTCAGTTCATCAATCCCAGGTGGCTGCCAGGCCTTCGCGGGTAGTCCCGGCTCCGGAAGCGCCCCGAGCGGATCGATGGCGGAAATCTTGAGCCCAGAGTTAGTGGGCGTTTCGGTTGTTGCGCTTGAGGGGTGATCCTTCAGGCCGGCGATCAGCTTGCGAACGTCATTTGCCATCGGGTGACGCGGCGATGCCTCTAGAAATGAATTCAAAACTTGCGTAGCTTCCTGATCGCGGCCGAGCCCGATCAGCGATTCCCCAAGAACAAGCCGCATCGAACCCGCGGCATCTTTTCCTTTCTTAAGTGCGATTTGCGCTTCTTCATGCGCTTTATCGTAATCTCGCTCATGCAAATAGGTGTCGGCAAGCAAACCGTGTGGCAGCCAATTCTCTGCATCGGCCATCACGGCTTCCTCCAATGCCGAGCGCGCTGCCGGATAATCTTGCCGCTCGAGTTTCGTCCGTCCGAGGAGAGCGAGTGTTTGAGGATTATGAGGACTCAATTTTGCCGCGGTGTCCAGATACACACCGGCTTGTGCCAGATCTTTTTTCTGGTAGTACAAATATCCGAGAAGGAAATTCAAGTCTGGACTGCCGGGAGCCAACTTGTACGCCTCATCCAACTGCTTCTGCGCTTTGGGCAGATTGCGTGATTTCAGCAGCGAAATTGCACGCTTGGCTTGTTTTCGCGCCTTCGGAGACATGATGGCATTCGAGACATCAAGATTGATCGCAGATGGATCTCGCTGAAGGACTATCTCGATCTCCGACGGCCGCAGTGTATCCATTACCGCCAGTTCTTTATGTGCCGTTAAATAACCGACGGCGCTTACGTCAACCTGGTAACTTCCCAATCGAACATTAGTGAGCACGCCTTTCGCATTGTCCTCGGTAGTCGTCCACGTGGCCGATTGGTCGGCAAGGTTGACCAGGGTAAGTAATGCTTGCCGATCAAGCCGGGAACGTGCTTTCTCTCCGAAAACATTGAAGACGAGTATGGCTGTACCAGGGTCGGTGCGGTATGTCGTCACGGTCTCGACGATCTTGCCTGGCTCAGCCGTAGGATCCGGTGTCCTTTGTGCAAAGGCCGAGGCGGCCAGCGAAAAGACAAGAAAAAAAACACCGCAAAATCGCCGTCCTGAGCGGTGGGTCGTCAGGCTTCGGATCATAACCGGGTCCGTCGAGCAGTGTGGCACAGCCCTTGCGGGTGGTCAATCGCGGCACTGGCTGAAACTAGTGTGCGGTGTTAGGTTTCGCGGGTTCAGGAATGGGAGTCGCAGGCTCCGACTCTGACCCGGTTTTGGTTTCAGGTTGATCGCCATCAAGACTCTTAACGATGTATTGCACAATTAGTGAAATGCGGCGATTCGCGGGATCCAGCGGAGCTTTCTCCTTGCGCAAACGCTGGTCGGCGAAGCCGCGAACCTGAATAATCTGGTCCGCGCGGATTCCGCGAGCTTGCATGACCCGACGAGCGGCATTGGCGCGATCGGCCGAGAGTTCCCAATTGCCGTACGCCGCCGATGGTGCATACGGCTGCGAGTCGGTATGGCCCTCGATCGACAATTTATTCGGCAGGCTTCCTAATTCTTTAGCCAATGTGCTCAGCAGTTCGGCCCCGTCGAGCTTGAGTTTGGCGCTTCCTGTATCAAAGAATGTCCCGCTGGCGGATTCAGAAAGTTCTATTCGCAGCCCTTCGCTGGTCACCGTCATCTCGATATGGCTCTTGAGTTTTTCGAAATCTGACATCTGGCGCATTGCCGTTTGCAGCTGCTCTTTCAATTTCGGCATGTTGTCGCGGGTGAGTGTGAAGTTTTCTCCAGAGCCCTCCATATTCGAACCGACTTTTTTTGATGTGCCCGTCGGATCTTTGAAATAACCGCCCACCGCCTCCTGGACTTGCTTGCTGCTGTTCATAAGCCAGAGAACGATGAACAGCGCCATCATTGCAGTAACGAAATCGGCATAGGCAACTTTCCACGCGCCCCCATGATGGCCGCCGTGCGCAGCGGTTTTTTTGACGATAATGAAAGGACGCTTTTCGTCCATACTGTTCGCCGCCAGAGTTATGAAGCTGCCGCTGCAGCCGCCGCAGCCGGCGCGCCTCCACCGCGGCAAGCCTGCTCCAATTCGGTGAAGGACGGACGCACGTGACCCGGGACCGCCCGTCGTGCTACTTCCACCGCCATAATCGGTGCCGTTCCTTTCAGGAAAGAAACCATGAGCACCCGCATGACATAGAGAAAAGCGTGCTCTTCTTCGGCGGCCTTCGTCATGTTGGCTGCCAGTGGCCCAACCAGGCCGTAGCACAGCAGGATGCCTAGAAAAGTTCCAACCAGCGCAGCGCCCACCTTCTGTCCAATCTCTTCTGGAGGCCCGCCGAGCGCTCCCATCGTGATTACAACTCCGAGAACCGCAGCCACAATACCTAGCCCGGGAAGAGAATCGGCCATGCTGCTGAGAGCGGCGGTAGGTTGAGCGGCATCGTGATGCTGAACTTCCAGATCAAGATCCAGCATTTGATCCAGATCGAAGGCATCGACTCCGGTGATCGCCATACGCAACGAGTCGCATACAAACGAGCGAACGTGGTGGTTCTTGAGAAATGCAGGATTCTTGGAAAAAATGGGACTCTTTTCAGGTTCCTCCACATCGCTTTCCAGCGCCATCAGGCCGTCTTTCCGGGCTTTGTTGAGCAATTCATACATCATCTTGAGTGCGTCGATATACGTCTGCTTGACGAACTTGGATCCGCCGAAGACCCCGCCTACCCCGGCTGCGATTTGCTTGATGATGTGCAGCGGATTGGCGACGAGTACCGTGCCCACGGCGGCACCGCCAATGATGAGCAACTCCGCTGGCTGAATCAGCACTCGGATGTTGCCGTGCTCCATCAGGTAGCCCGCCAGAATGCAGCCGAACACCACAACGATGCCGATAATTGCAAACATTCCTTATTCCCCGGCATAGCAGCTGGCACGCAGTCACTCTCTGCACACCCGAAACGCCGCTCGAAGCAAAAAGCCGCGTCGAGGCAAACTCCGCGCCTGCGGCTCTGACTTGTCATCGGCGGAAATCCACAATTCCTTCACATACCCGGCGGCAGCATCACATCGCGATCTCAAGCGATCTGCTTACATTGCAATTACATGCATGCTCCCACTTTTGGCTGGAGAACTCCGCGCGCGACCGCCATTCGACGAATCCGGGGCGCACTTATTTGGAAACGGTTGAAGGGGTCAAGTCAGAGACAAACTAGTTGGTCGAAATGGTGAAGTTGACGGTAATCTTCGCCTGCGTTTCAACCGGCTCGGCGCCCAGCAAGTGCGGTTTAAAATGCCATTGCTTCACGGCTTCCCGGGCCGCACCCGCAAGAATCGGCGGGCCACTCACCACCTGTAACCCTTGAATCTGCCCGTCGCGGCCGATCACCGCCTGCAGAACGACTGAGCCCTGAACTCTCATCTGCCGGGCAAGAGTCGGATACGCCGGCGTTACCGAATGAGTGACGAGACGCGCTGCGTCGGACGAAATCTCAACTCGTTCTGACGCCGCACTGGTTACCTTTGCCGCTGTCGGGACTGGGTCCGCGGCAATGCTGGGTGTTGCCCGCGATGGCGACCCGCGCTCCAGATCCACTTGCACCGTGTTGCTTGGAGGTCGCAGCTTGTGATGTTTGTCCCCCGCTATGACTTCCACTTCCAGGGGCGGCAACACCGTTCGCGTCGTCGTAACACCTGGGGGCGCGTCTTCCTGCACCTCCGAATGGGCCACCGTGGGAGATCCAGACTTGTCTTTACTCTTACTTTGAGTACTTTTGCTTTGAGGCTTCTCAGATGTTTCTTTGGGCGGAACCGCGGTAGCAACAGCCATGGTCGAAGAGTCCTGCTGTGGCTGGGCGGTTGCTGTTGCTCTTGCTCTTGCACTTGCATTTGCCGCTCGTCAGGAAACCAGAAATCTCGCTCACGATAGAGAATCGCGACGAGGGTAACCAAGAGCAGAATCAAGGCCGCTGCCATCAAGTGCTGCTGCTTTCGAGCGTTCGCGACAGGCGTTCTCGTCACATTCAGTACGCGGTTGTTATGCGGAATCGGCTTGGTCTCTAGCATGGCGTGCCCGTGCGGCCTGATAAAATCTGGCAGAAATTATGCCCTGATCTGACCACAAAAACCAGCAAAAAGCCAGAGTTTGTGCCGCTTTTCACGGAATGCCTCTCACAGCCGGATTTCGTGCTATGGTTTCGTAACTTCCCACGGCGATGTGAATCACATAACCGATACCTTGCCGGAGGCACGCAGAAATGGATCCCGAAGAGGCCAAGACAGGATCGAGGGAACGAGTTGAAAGCAAGGCACTTTCCCTCGAGTCTAAGCGTGAGCTTGAGGCCTCAGAGCAGTCCTCGAAACCGCAAATTATTGCAGCAAGGAAGCTGGATGGGGAGAGCTTCACGCGCTTGTCACGCCGTGAACTGCTGAAAGTCGCGCCCGTCCTGGCCTTGGGCGTCTTTGCCGTTCCGACGGTCCAGGACTTTCTTCTTAAGAAGGGCCTGGGTTTCAGCGATTGGGCTTCTGCCGTTCTGTTTAGGCGAGGCCACTCTGCGCCTGTCTTCGCCGATGCCGAACTCACTCCCTTTGAAAAATTTCCGATCAACGACTATGACGTGGATGACCCCGGCGTCATTTTCGAGAATTGGGCTCTGAGCGTGAGCGGCGCGGTGCAAAGGCCCGGAGAGTACAAACTGGAGCAGATTCAAGCCTTGCGCCCCTACCGGCAGAATACGCGCCATATTTGTGTCGAAGGATGGGACGTGATTGGCAGATTCGGCGGCGCACGTTTATCAGATTTCCTGAACCTGATTGGCGCGGACACTTCCGCGCAATACATCACCGTGCGCTGCGCAGATGACTATTACGAGTCCCTGGATATGGCGACCGCGCTCCACCCGCAAACGCTGCTTTGCTACGAGATGTACGACCGGCCGCTTACGCGCGAGCACGGCGCACCGCTGCGGCTGAACGTGCCCACCAAGATCGGTTACAAGCAGGCGAAGTATCTGACCGAACTGAACGTCACAAACGTTTTGGAGAAAGTTGGCTACTGGGAGGACCAGGGATATTCGTCTTTTTACGGTCTATGAAAGCGTCGGGCGTGCAAAATAGAAGCCTCGCTTCAGGCGCTTTCTGTGAAGAATAATCATGAACTTTTTATATCGAGCATGAACACCACAATCGTTGAAATCGTCCGTACGAAGGGCGAGCAAACCGAGTCCGCAGGCCGCGCTGCCTACGAACATCCTCTTGTCGTGCGCTGGTGCCACTGGGTCAATGCCATTTCACTCTTCGTCCTGGTAGGCAGCGGCCTGCAGATATTTCGTGCCTTCCCCAGTTTTGGGGACAAGATCCCGCAGCAAGATCTGTTGAACTGGCCAAAGGCATTTGCCATCGGTGGATGGCTGGGCGGCGCGTTGCAGTGGCATCTCACGTTCATGTGGATTTATCTGGCGAGCGGCCTGATCTATGTCGGATATCAGATCTTCACCGGCAACTACCGCCAGGTGTTGTTCACCCATCGTGATATTCCCGGCGTGTGGCCAATGGTCAAACACTACTTCTTCTTCGGGACAAAGCCAGAGACGAAACAGGCTTACAACCCGCTGCAGAAGCACGCATACACAACCGCGATCGGACTCGGTTTACTTTCCGTGCTCACAGGACTGGCAATCTGGAAGCCGGTGCAATTCTCCTCGCTGGCTTGGCTGATGGGCGGATTTCATTGGGCCCGCTTGTGGCACTTCGTCGTGATGTGGGCAATGCTGGCTTTTGTCTTCGGACATTTGGTGATGGTGGTTCTGCACGGCTGGAACAATTTTGTTTCGATGCTGACGGGTTGGAAGAAAGATCCAGAGTACTGACCGGCGGGGGAGATGGCGGAAGCCAATGTGGTCTTGAACAACCCGATGCAGCCGGCTAGCCGGGAGCAGGAGTTGATCGGCCGCGTGCAGCGCGGCGAGAACGAATTGTTCTATGAACTGGTCAAGCCCTACGAGCGGCGTGTGTACGCCGCGGCGCTCGCCATCCTGCGCAACGACGCTGATGCGGAAGACGTCGCACAGGAAGCGATGCTGAAGGCGCTCCGCGGTATCCGCCAATTTCGCGCCGAGGCGCGCTTTAGCACCTGGCTGATTCAGATCACCGTAAACGAGGCCCTGATGCGGCGGCGCAGAGAGCGAAACGGAATTATGGAAGGCATCGATGATCAGCGCGACGAGGACGGCGAATACACTCCCCGCGACTTCGCTGACTGGCGCGAAATTCCATCTGAAGCGCTGGAGCGTCAGGAGGTCCGGCAGAAGCTGGCGCAGGCTTTGGCGTCCCTTGACCGCAAATACCGCGAAGTATTTGTGCTCAGAGATATGGAACAACTGAACATCCAGGAAACAGCGGAGGCCCTGGGGATCTCGATTGCAGCGGTGAAAACCCGTCTGTTGCGGGCCCGTCTGATGTTACGCGACTTGCTCGCGGGAGGCTGGGAGCAAGGCTGGTTCAGCCGCCTGCCTTTTGCGAAGGGGACCAAACCATGGTGAATGACAAGCCCGTAAACTGCGAACTGGTGTGGCGCGAGATTTCGAATTATCTGGAAGGGGATCTTGATGCCACGTTGCGTTTGGCCATGGACGGACATTTCCGCACTTGCTCACGATGCAGGTCGGTACTCGAAGGAACGCGAAATGTGATCCAGTTGTTTGGTGACGAGCGGATGATTGAAGTTCCGTCCGGATACTCGCGGCGATTGCAACGAAGGCTGACTCAGAGTGTTCGCGTCCCGGGCAGGAGTTGGTCTCCATGGTCGGCCTGGCTGGTGCCCGTGGCCGCTCTGCTCTTAATTACTGGTGGAGTCAGAATCGCGAGTTCTCGAACCGTCGCTCATCCGTTGCTCTCCGAGCATGCACAGCCGGCGCATGGAATTCCTTCCGATATGGTCGTCGTCGTGTCATCCGGTGCCAAAGAATTTCATGTGCGGGGCTGCGAATTCATTCACAACAAGGACAACGAAAGGACTCTGACCGCCAAAGAGGCTGTACAGCAGGGATATGTTCCGTGTGTGCGATGCATGCGGAAATACTTACAGACCGCGAATGCGGGGCGCACTGCTCTGGAATTGGAAGCTGATTCGCAAATCGATGGCGAGGAACCGAGGTCGGGCGGAGGAGGGTAAGAGGGCGATGCCGGAATAGGATTTGTTCTGCGAGTCAAAATCCCACCCTCCCGCTAAAAACGCGGGAAGGGTGGGGCAACCTGTCGCTTCACGGTCCCCTAGTTATTTTTCATCTCATCTTTCTTGCTGTCATCCTTCTTCATCTCGTCGTGCTTCATCTCGTCTTTCTTCATTGCATCGTTCTTGGCCGCCTTCTTGCTTTTCTTATCCTTCTTCGTCTGATCGTTCTTCATGCTGTCGTGTTGAGGATCGTTCTTCTTCATCTCATCTTGCTTCATCTGATCCTGAGCAAAGCTGGCCATAGAAAGCGCAAGAACACACCCCAGCGCCAAACTGCTGAAAACGTTCTTCATAGTTTCTCCTTAATTGAGTCGCAATCTGCGGCAGGTCTCTACCTGCAGGCGGATATGGGATGTGTCATGGAGAGGAAAGTTACAGGCTGGGGAGCGGCGGACTAGCAGGCCAACTGATCACGGCTCAGTTTCAGGCCGTTGAGATTCCCCAAAGCGGTTACTGCCACCGATTCGGTCTTGAAAAACTCATTCGCCAGGCTGGTCAGGTCTTCGGTTGTAACCGCTTCGATTCTGGCAATCAACTCGTCGAGATCATAGAAGCGATCAAAATACATTTCCTGACGCGCGAGATTCGACATGCGCGATGTGCTCGACTCCAGGGACAGCATGAGGCTGCCCTTCAGCTGAGCCTTGGACCGGCGCAGCTCCTCTTCCGGCACCGGTTCGTTCTTCAACTTGCGGAATTCGCTGACCACCGACTGCACCACCTTCGATGCCGACGCCAGCGATGTTCCAACATAAACAGCCAGACAACCCGTATCGCGATACGGGTTGAGATCGCTATAAATCGAGTAAGCCAATCCCTGGCGCTCGCGAATGTTCTGAAACAGCCGGGAACTCATTCCACCGCCCAGCAGAGTATTCAGAATGTAGCCGGCATGGCGCTTTTCGTGAGCAATGGGATGAGCCGGAACGCCGATACACAATTGCACCTGCTCCAGCGCTTTCTTGTTCCGCAAGGTAATGCGGGAGACGATCTTGGGAGCCGAAGAATGGAAGCCATTGTTCATGGGCTTCATGTGCTCGAAATGTTTGGTTACGAGTTCCACGAACTGGTCGTGATCCAGATTGCCAGCCGCCGAAACGATAATATTGCCCGGCGCGAAACGGTGTGCATAAGCGTCGAACACCGCCTCCCGCTCAAAACGCTTCACCGTTTCCTTGGTGCCCAGGATCGGCTTGCCCAATGGATGGTCTTTCCAGAAATTCTGCGTGAAGATTTCGTGCACCAGGTAGTCGGGATTATCTTCATCCATCTTGATTTCTTCGATGATGACGCCACGCTCTCGGGCAATGTCGCTCGCATCGAACACAGGGTTCAGGACCAGGTCGCTGAGGATGTCCAAAGCGGTCGGGACGTGTTCGTCCAGGACCTTTACGTTGAAGCAAATGCATTCCTTAGCGGTGAAGGCATCCATGTTGCCGCCGATGGAGTCGACCTGGCGGGCGATTTCCTCGGCCGTGCGGTGCTTGGTCCCCTTGAAAACCATGTGCTCGATGAAGTGTGATATCCCATTCCACTGTGCGTCTTCGTCCCGGGAACCGGTCTGCAGCCACACCCCAATCGACGCCGAACGGATGTGCTGCATCTGTTCGGTGATGATCGTCAGTCCATTGGGCAGCTTTTGACGACGAATGTTGCGCACTTCCTGAGCCATGATTGAGGATCCCACCATCCAAACTAATTGGTAAACTTTGAAGAACGCGCTGCGCAGAGCCTGATCTATTCTGACATAGCATGAGAGCCCGTGCGAGAATAGTTAACGCACTCAGAATCAGCAACTTACACGTTAAGTGCGATGCATCGATCCAGCCGCGGGATGCCGTGCCCAGATAGAGTAACCTCAGAAAAAAGCATGAAACCATGACGCAGCTTCCGGAAATCACGCTCTTGGGGATGGATCGAGCCGAACTGGCTTCCTTGGTAGACAGCTTGGGTGAACCGGCTTACCGCGCGAGCCAACTACTGGAGGCGGTGTACCGGCAGCGCGTTGACTCCATCGAGAATATCTCAACCCTCCCGCTTCCATTGCGCGCGAAGCTGGCCGAAAGCGGACTATCTGTGGGCCTGCCCCGGATCGAAAGCCGGTTTGTATCGGTGGACGGAACAGTGCGCTACCTCATCGCATGTGCCGACGGGCAGACTGTGGAGACGGTCTGGATGCCAGAGGGAGATGGCGGCGAAACTGATGATGCAACCGAGGCCAGCGCGATACAAGAGGTCGGGCGTGCGTGGAATCGGGCGACGATCTGTGTTTCCAGTCAAGTGGGGTGCGCCGTCGATTGCCAGTTTTGTTTGACTGCTTTGCTGGGTATCAAACGAAACCTGAGCGCGGGTGAAATTGCCGGGCAGGTATTGGCAGTGCTCAACGATCAAAAAGCTTCACCCCAGCACGATCGGGTCAATCTCGTATTCATGGGCATGGGCGAGCCTTTCCTGAACTACGACAACTTCATGAAAGCTGTCAGATTGCTGGTGCAGGAAGTTGGCCTTGCCGAATCGCGGATGACGGTTTCAACCGCCGGGATCGTCCCCCGAATCTCTGATTTCGGACGAGAACCTATTCGCCCCCGACTTGCCATTTCTCTGAACGCCTCCAGCAACGATCTGCGGACGCGGTTGATGCCCCTTAATAAGAAATGGAATCTGGAGACGCTAATGCAGGCGGCGCGTGACTTTCCGCTGCGCAATCGCGAGCGTGTCACGTTTGAATACGTGCTGCTGGACGGCGTCAATGACTCACGGGAAAACGCCAGGCAGGTAGTCGAGCTACTGCGTGGAATCCGGGCAAGGGTGAATCTGATTGCGCTGAATCCCGGGCCGGGGATTGCATTTCAAACTCCTGCAGATGAGAGCGTAGCGGTATTCCAGCAAGTTCTGAGGGATGCCGGCATTCTGACCTTTGTGCGGCGTCCGCGTGGACGGGACATCTTTGCGGCCTGCGGTCAACTCAAGCGTACGGTCGAGATTGCCACAGCACCGGCACCGTAGCATCCTTCGGCTTCGGGGGCGTGGAGTCTGCAGCCGGCAATTCCACCAGCAACTGAACAGATCCGTTTGGCCCGGATTCGAGAGAGATCTGGCCCCGGTGTTCTTGCAGAATTCCCTGACATGCGCTTAGAGCGAGCGTGTTCTCGGGCAGCTCTACAGTCTCGGGTAGTGACTCGGTAGCGATTCGCACCATGCATACCGCCTCGCGACGCTCCGTACTAATAGTCACGATCCGTCCGCCTCTCTCGGTCAATACATGCAGGCAGTTGGCCAGCGATTGCAGGCAGACCTGGAGCAACTGATTGGAGTCTCCCAGGACTTTTGGCAACTCCGGATCAAGTTGAGTTCGCACTTCAACCTGCAGCCCCTCCCACTGGGGTTGGGTGAGTTTCACCGCGGTACGCGCCAGCGTGTTCAGATCCACGGGACCCTTTGCCAGCGGACCCTGCCGGGAAAAGCTGATCAAGCTGGCCACCAGTGACCGGGTACGCCGGACATGCTGCCCGATTTTTGCAGCCAATGGACGCTGTTCACCACTGAGAGAAGTGTTCAACAACAAGTCGGAATATCCGAGCATGGCGGTAATGGGATTGTTAAGTTCGTGTGCCGCCCCCCCGACCAGTTGCCCTATCGATGCCAGCTTTTCCGACTGCAGTATCTGTGCTTGCAGCCGTTTCAGGTTGTCGAATGAATGTCGTGAATGGCTGAGCAAGCTCACCAATTCGCGATCGAGTAACTGTTGGCGCACAAAAACCATGACTCCGAGAAAAAATGCGGCTACAAGGGTGAGCACCAAACGAAAGAAACGAATTTTCACCGGCAGGTCCGCAGCCGTCATGGACCATGTGGCGAATAAGGGAAGCGAGAAAACCGCAATCATACTGCAGCGCGCTACCCACACTCCGTAGGCCGTAAGCGCCTGCGGCATCTCGGTCCCGGACTTGTCCGCCTTTGTTTGTAAACCAATCCAGGTGAGACTCGCCATGGCCGCGAATAGCGGGATGTCGTAGAAACTCCCGGTGTAATACGTTCTGCGGGCAATCGCCCAGTTCGCAAGAGTGGATGCCGCCGAATAGCACAGGGTTACGCCGAACAAACTGGCATAGAGATGTCGCCACGCCCGCTTGCTGGTGGCGCAGCACACAAGCAGTGCGGCCAATACCACCAACTTCTCGGCATTGTAAACGCCATTCAGATTGCGGTTGTACGCCGCGATATCAGGCACAGCGTATTGCCACGGCATGACGATCAGGACATACAAATAGAACCACCATACGAACAGGAGAGCGAAATCAAGCCTGCCAACGCGCGCAGCATAGTCATCTCGCGCAACATGGGGCCGCAGGGCAATCGCTGCCATCAGTGGTACGAAATGCAGGAACAGGACGGCATCCCACGCGCACAAATCGGGCACATCCCGCCGCAGCAAGACTTCGTAGTAGGTCCAGAAAACCTGGTAGCAAAACCAGAGTGCCACTCCACCGCTAATAAGCACCCAGAACAGCCGCAGCCGCCCCTGAGAACGCCGGGCCGCAGGAACAAATGCGAGAGTGCCAGATAGCAATAAAATGCACTGAACAACGTCGCTCAACGCTGTCAGGGAAAAGGAGCGAGGCATCAGCAAGGCGCAACCAATCGCTGTCGCCAGAATAAAGGCCGCTGCGGCCAGCCACAGCTTGAACCTGTTGTCCACAGGACACCCCTTGGCCACTCATTCTAGATGGAAATGCGGTACCCGAATGGTTACCCAAGTAACCTGACAACGAGCTATGATGAGACCTCGCTTCAAACCAATGACGAGTGTGCTCAGCTTGGCTACTTGCCTCTGATGCATTGCTTTCAATACTATGCAAACTAACCGCCATCCCCGTGGAGAGCGGAATCATTGAATTTTCACTTACAACGCTACCGACAATCCTGGAGATCGAGAGTCCCTCCTGATCCTGGGGAGACGCGCCGCATCGAGCGCTGGCTCGCCACCGCGCGCGTGTTTCTGGCCGTTTCGACCCTGGTTGCCATCAGGATGGACCCGACAGAGTTGGGACACTCCTGGGCAGCATACGGGCTGTTCGTCTTCTATATGGCGAACGGCATCCTGATTCTGATGCTGCTGCGGCGACGGCAGCAATCCACCGCGGCCTTTCGTTTCCTCGTGCATGCCGGCGATATCGTTTGGCCTGCCCTCATTTCCGTTTTTGCGGAGGGCCCGCGCACTCCATTCTTTTTGTTCTTCTTCTTTGTGCTGGCTGCCGCCGCGTATCGCTGGGGCTTATGGGAGACGTTAGCCACCGCTGCGGCTGAGGCGGCCTTGCTGTGGATCGAAAGTTTCGTGCTTTTGCATGTCTGGCCCTCCGGTTCGGCTCCCCTGCGGGCTTTGACTGGTCTGCAAATCAATGTCACTGAATTCCAGCCGAAACGCCTGTTCATGCTCTCGGTTTACCTGATCGTGATGGGGCTGCTGCTGGGCTATCTGGCAAAACAACAGAAGCAGTTGCGGGCAGAAAAGGCACTCCTTACCGGGATCCTCTCCCGAGTACGGGTTGAGGCTGGGCTCACCGGAACCATGGAACAGATCTTCCAGGAAGTCCTGTCCATGTATGGCGCCTCGCGGCTCATCGTTGCATCCCAGGAAATTCACAGCAAACGCACGTTCCTCGGCGAGTTGGAGCGCGCGCGGGAAGACGGCCATTCCGAGTTCCATTGGCTCGAGTCCGCACTGCGGGACTCTAAGACCTACCTGGATGATTATCCCGGGCAGGTCTGTTACGCCAGGTTCGAAAAAGATCACTGGACCACATTGGCGTTGGATTACTCCGGGCACGCCGTGGACGTCCCAAATTTGGCCGCACTTTCCCAGTTGCGACAACTGCAACCGTTCGAGTCGGTTGTGACCGTCTCTTTTCTTCTCTCCGGAACAGACTGGCGGGGCCGGGTATTCATTTTCAACCCCTCGTGGAATGGCGAGAAGAACGAGCAACTCCGCTTTCTGCTCGACCTTGTGCGACAGGTGGGTCCCGCGGTCTACAACGTCTATCTATTGCATCGCCTGAGGCGTCGCGCTTATGCCGCCGAGCGAGCGCGGGTCGCGCGGGAATTGCACGACGGTGCGGTGCAATCCTTGATCGCCGTGGAGATGCAGGTGGACGTCTTGCGCCGGCAGGCCGAGGCGAATCGTCCGATTGATAAAGAACTGGAAAGGATCCAGGGCTTGCTGCGCGAGGAGGTTCTGAAGTTGCGCGAACTCATGCAGCAGATGAAAGCCATTGATGTCGATTCCCAGAGGCTGCTCCCGGTGCTGAGAGATGCGGTGGAGCGGTTCCAGCGAGAGACAGGCATCAACGCGCGTTTCGTCAGCGACATCCAGCAACCCGATATGCCGCAACGCGTGTGCCGCGAGTTTCTCAGGATTGCGCAGGAGGGACTCGTGAACGTCCGCAAACACAGTGGTGCGCGTCAAGCGCTGATCCGCATGGCTTCCGATGCCGATAAATGGAGTCTCACGGTGGAAGATGATGGTAAAGGCTTTTCTTTTGCGGGTCGCTACAATGAACGGCAAATGCAAGAAGCGGGAATTGGGCCGATGATTATCCGAGAACGTGTACGATTGATCGCGGGTGAACTCACGGTAGAATCAAATCCGGGACAGGGAACGCGCCTCGAGGTCATTGTGCCTCGGAACGGGGAAGCACCGCATGAACTTTAGAGAAAGTCACCAAGTTCGTCTGGTAATTGCTGACGACCATCCAATTTTCCGCGATGGCTTGCGGCGCCTTTTGGAAGCGGAGGCACACTTCAAAGTACTCGGAGAGGCATCCGACGGAGCCGAAGCGGTCAAGCTGGTCCGGCAACTCAAGCCCGACATCCTCCTGCTCGACCTGGCCATGCCCAAACACCCGGGCTTGGAGGCGCTTCGTGATTTGAGCGCCCCGGGCAGTATAACGCCGGTGCGAGTGATTCTACTGACCGCCGCGGCGGAGAAGAGCCAGATCGTCGAAGCCCTGCAGCTCGGTGCGCGCGGAGTGGTGCTGAAAGACTCTGCTACCCAATTGCTCTTAAAGGCCATTCAAACGGTAATGGCTGGCGAATACTGGGTCGGGCGGGAGAGCGTCTCGAATCTCGTTCAATACCTGCGTACCCTCATGCAGTCCTCGCATGACGAAGCCCGGCAGAGGAAGTTTGGATTGACCCCGCGTGAACTCGAGATTGTTTCTGCCGTTGTGGCTGGCTACTCCAATAAAGAGATTGCCGAGTACTTTAAGATCAGCGAAGACACCGTAAAACATCATTTAAGTAACATTTTCGATAAGCTCGGGGTCTCTACGCGGTTGGAATTGGCGCTATTTGCTGTAAATCAATCACTCCCATTAAAGAGCATTGCCTAAACGCAAGAAAACACGCGACTAATACCAATCTTTCAGATGTGGCACTTCCGTGCCATTGGCCCGGCCCCACCTTAGGACTAGACTCAACCTACGTAAGCGCTTGGGGCCGTGTTTTGGGGAACAGCGTAGGACACGTCCTGTTGGGACAGGCTACAATCCATGCATTTTTGAGCAAAGAGGAGCCCTGTGGCAAACCTTGTACAACGACTCTGGAATGACGAACAAGGCCAGGACATCGCGGAATACGCGGTTATGTTGGCCGTCATTCTTGTCATTGTCGTCGGCACGATCCGTTTGATTGGATCGAACGCCAACAACGTCTTTTCGCAAGTTGGTAGTGCGATTCAGTAACCGACGACCTTATCACTTCTGAGTTTGCACCTCGCCAAGGCCCAACACTGGTTGAGACCTTGGCCTCTTCGTGTTCCGGCCACCAATCACCCGTCAATCGTGAAACTACTTGGGCTGATTCTCCGCAGCTGCGGGCGCGGTCTGCGCCATCTTCTCGTTGTTGCCGGTGGAAAGGCGTGTAAGGTAAGGAAAGAACGGCGTAATCTCGAATTCCAGCTTTTCCCGCGCTGACGTGAGTGCTACTGGTTTGGCTTTGGAAAGCTCGACTTGATCGCTCCAGGGATCCACTTTGACGCGTCCCCCGAGAGGCAAGGCCGCAATCTGGTCCAGCCGTTTGGGGTCCAAAGCGGGTGCTGATGCTACCAGATTTGTCAGGCGGTTGTTGCCCCCGAGACTATTGCCCAGATGAGGGCGAATCAACTGCGGCAGGCTTGGCGCCTTCTCCTGCAAAGCCCTCAGAAACAGTCCGGCATTGCTCAACTTGTCCTTGTAGGGAGAGTTCTTCAAGAGTTGCAGAGCTTTATTATCGGCAGCTTCTTCATCCGCCGGCCTCTGCTTGAAATCGAGCCGTTGAAACGATTGCTCGTCGGGAAAAAACAGCTTGTCGTTGAAAGCTAGTTTCGTGTCGAAGGGATGGCCCAACACAATGTGGCTGACTTCGTGCGACAACACCAAAGCCAGCGAAGCCTCGTCAGGCAACACGTCGAGCAAACCACGGCTGACTACGATCGTGTGGCCGATCGTGAACGACTCCAACGGGGACGTTAATAACACGCGGCAATGGAAATCGCTCTGCAGGTCGATATTGTTGGTGACCAGCAGGTTGTTCACCACCGTTGCCATGACCTTGTCGATTTCGCCGGGAGGTGCCAGAAGACCAATTTTTTGCAAGCGCTCAACGGCATTTTCTTCCGCCTGTTTCTCCCACATGCGTTGCGCCACCACTGGACTCGCATCCGCGGCCGCATCGCTCTGATCTTTGACGGATTGCGGAGCATCCACCAGGATTTGAGTAAACTCCTCGTTCTTGTTAAGCCCTTTCAGATCGTAGCCCCACAAGCGGGTTTGAGCTTTGAAATGAAGAGTTTTGGTCAGCCCGGTCTTCAAATTCGACTCTTCCGTGTAGACGTAAGCTGGTAGCCAAGTTCCTGGGCGCATATTCAAACGCCAGCTGTCGAAATGGAAGAAGAAATTAACCTTCGGCTGGGGATAGTACGTGCCATTAAAGCGGACAATGTTGTAGTCCTGGTCCTCAACCCAAATTCTCCCGAGGAAGCGCACGGACTTTTCGCCCTCCCGAGGCTGTACGTCAATGACGAGGCATCGCAGTTCTCCCAGGAATTCGCGACGGACAAAAGTGAACTTGTAGTACTTTTTCTGAAAATCAGTGTCGAGCAGGACCATCTGCGCAAAGCCCATCGGCAGATAATGCAGCGAGTAGACTCCCGTAAGTTTGCTCAGCATGCGATGACCAAACCCAGGCTGGCCTACAAACGACACATCTTCAGGGCCATCAGCCATATCCAGGCGGCCGAGAAAATACTGATCCCTGACCGGCACGGCATGCTCATCGGAATCATTCTTCAGGTCTTGCAGATAGGTCTCAACCAGCGGATGCATGTGACGCATCTGCGCCATGAAGTAATGCTCTCGCTGCACCACGCGGTCCATAACTTCATTCAAGGATGCCACCGGAGGCGCGGTTTGAGGTTGCGCTGGCACGCTCGCAACCGTGGCAGAAGAAGCCGCCTCAGGTTGCGTGACAGGAGCGGTGGAATCCTGAGCGGTCGCCAAAGCGCCGCTCAAAGCAAATACGAGCAAGCCGGAACGTACGAAACTCATAGGAACCTTCTGGCGCGGATCACGCTAGCTGGAAAATGATGTGAACGACGGCTGTCGAGTCTGACGGCTGGCCATCCCTCAATGCGGGCTTGAACCGGATCTGTTCCGCCGCGCGCGTAGCGGCCTCATCCAGACCGTGCCCCAGTCCGCGAACGACTCTTATAACCCGCAACGTACCCGAGGCCTCAAACACTACCTCGAGAAGCACTTCACCCTCGATTCGTTGCGCGCGGGCCTCCGGCGTGTAGTTAGGAACCGGCTTCGAGATGATCTCCGCCGGAACCATCCTTGCAGCTGCTTGGGGCGCAGGACGCGATTGCACTGTGGGAGGAGCCGCCACGTCCGCGTCGCCAAAACCAGCCTGGCGAACGCTTGTGCGTTGGGAAGAGGACGAGTTGCCCGTAGCTACTCCGCTGCCAAATCCGGTGCTGGCAACCACACCGCGGGCGCCGTTCGCGCCGCCAGTTCCGTTCCCGTACCCAGGTCCGGTGGGCATATCAAATCCGCCGGATTGGGCGATGTTGACCGCCCGCGTCTGCGTGGTACGCGCCGGCACACCGTTGGGATCGCCAAACCCCCCGGTTTGCACTTTGTCAGGGGCGCGTACGATTGTCTGGGGCGCGGAACTGCCGGTCGAAAATACGTTCGTGCGCACGATCTGCTTCGGCATTACGGGAGCCGAGGCCGGTAGCGGATCCAATTTCTTCTCCGCAATCTTCACCTCAGGAGCCGGCGCTACCTCCATTTTGGGCTTAGGTTGGGGCTGAGGGGCCGGCAAACGCAATGCGGAAGCAGGTGGGTCAACTTTCGCCTCGAACACAGGCCGCGGCAGCTGATGCTGGGGCTCATGATTCTCCGGAACAGGGGTGGGCACCAGTTCGATCGCGTGATAATCCTTCTTCGGTCCTTCCAGCACTTCGGGATGCAGAACCGGAATCCAGGCGAGGATCAAGATAACTACCGCTTCTACTCCATAACTCAGCAAGAACTCATGCCAGGGAGCTTGCCACTTCGGCAGCGAGGAGAACAAGATCGACTCGTCGGAGTGTCGCGACGTCATAAGCTTAGATCTGAAGCCTTAAGTTCGGTTTTACCTGCTTCACTCTTCTCAAGAACGCTGACCGCGCGAAAAAGTTGTCCCTGCCCTGCGTGGGGACCCGGGTTGGCAGGCACAAAACTGAGTGTACTACTGAGAAGCCAATGCTGCACGGCAGAGGCCACTCGATTAGCCCAAAACCAACAACAATTCCCAATCCTGCAAGGGCTTAGACGAAGGGGACCCTTGGCAGGTCCTTCTGCGGTGCAAGGTATGCAAAAAACTTACATGGTGGGATGAGAGATTTGCCGGGAGAGATGCACCTGCTGCAAGAGGGCTGCAAACCTTGGGGGTTAGCAGCGCACCACTTTCGGGCTTGAGATCCCGTGGGTTGCGTTCCGGGTATCAACGACCAGTTGGGCCTCTTCTACGATTCGGCCGTAGTCGTAATCCGAGTGGTCGGTCACGATCACCACACAATCGTACTGCCCCAGATTCTTCAAGTCGGCGCACTTCATCTGCAGATCATATTTTCGTCCCTTGCCGATAAAAGGAAAATACGGATCGTGATAGCTGACTTCGGCTCCGTCTTTTTGCAGAAGTTCGATGATGGTCAGGGCGGGCGATTCGCGCAGGTCATCGATGTCCTTCTTGTAAGCCACTCCTAGCACTAGCACGCGGGCGCCATTCACGGCTTTCTTGTGCGAATTCAACGCTCCGCTCACGGACGCGAGAACGTGATACGGCATGTTGGTGTTGATCTCGCCCGCCAGTTCGATGAAGCGGGTCCGGAAATCACATTCCTTCGCCTTCCAGGACAGATAAAAAGGATCTACGGGAATACAGTGCCCTCCCAAACCCAGGCCCAGGATAGAACGGGTGGAATCCAAACGGCTTGGTAGAGGCGGCTTCAATGACCTCCCAAATATCGATGCCCATGCGAAGGCAAAGCAACTTGAGTTCGTTCACCAGAGCGATGTTGACGCACCGGTAGATGTTCTCCAGCAACTTCGTCATTTCGGCAGCCGCCGGGGATGACACTGGCACCGTCCGATTAAAAATTGCACCGTAGAAGGCTCGCGCCAGCTCCGAAGCCTGCTGATTCAAGCCGCCCACGACCTTTGGAATATCACGGCGCGCGACCGTCGTGTTTCCCGGATCTTCTCGTTCAGGCGAGAAGGCGACGAGGAATTCATTGGCTCCCAAAGCCGCGCCTCGAGCTGCTTTCAGCCCGTGCCTGTTCTCTTTTTCCAGGATCGGGACCATTACCTCTTCAGTGGTTCCGGGATACGTCGTACTCTCCAACACCACAAGTTGTCCCGCGCGCAAATGCGGGGCGATGGCATGAGTCGTATTGGTGATGAAACTAAGATCCGGTTCGTGATATTCGTTCAACGGTGTAGGAACGCAGATGATAACTGCGTCCATGGCCGTCAATTGCGCATAGTCCGAAGTGGCCGTGAACCCGTTCGCCTGTGCCGCCTGAATTTCTTCCGACGCGATGCGGTAAATGTAAGATCCGCCCTTGGCTAGAGTTTCTATTTTGCGGGAGTCGATATCGAAACCGGTGATGCGAAACTTCTGCTCGCTATAAAGAAGCGCCAGCGGCAGGCCGACATACCCCAGCCCGATGATTCCCAGGCGAGCCTGACGCTGTTCGATCTTCTGCTTTAATTGGTCCAGAGATAGGTCTGCAGTTGAGTATGTACTCATAAATTATTCTGCTACAAGGTGATGATTGCCTGGAAACGCAACAATTTTAGCATGCTGAACACGCGCTGAAATCTTTGCTCAATGCCGTGAAATCATTCGGCATAAAGTCAGTTCCGATCATCGCAGCACAAGTCGCTCATGAAAATGTCCGCGCGTCCACAACTCCGCTCGATGTTCCTTCTGCTGCTGCTCGCGGGCTTGTTTTTCGTTGCAGCAAATGCCGGAAAATTCCTCGAACTGAGCGCGCCGCAGCCCTCGGATCTGATCCTGGTCCTGGCCGGGGAGACTGATACTCGCCCCGCGCTTGCCCTTGATCTTCTGCACCAAGGCTATGCCTCGCGGCTAGTCATGGATGTCCCCGCTCGCGCCAGGATTTACGATACGACGGCGATGCAGGTCGCGGAAAGTTACATTCGTAAGCTCCCACAAGCTAACCAGATCACGCTCTGCCCCATCACGGGCCTGTCCACCCGAGACGAGTCTCACGATGTCGCCAGGTGCCTTGCCCAGCAAAATGTCGGGAGAATTCTGATTGTTACTTCCGACTACCACACTCGGCGCGCGCTAAGCATCTTCCGCCACGAAATGCCCGGAACCTCCTTCTCGATTGCGGCTGCACATGATAATTCGCAGTTCGGTGTCCGCTGGTGGACTCATCGGCAATGGGCCAAGGTCTGCCTGGACGAATGGTTGCGTCTGTTTTGGTGGACTGCAATTGAGCGCTGGCGCTGACCTCGGCGACTCCCACTTCGATCGGAACTAGTTTTCCACCGTAACCAAGTGGCTGTGCCCGAAAAAGCATTGACCCGAAAGATTCCCGCAGGTACGATTCCGGACATAGCAACGAATCCAGGTGTGTCGTCAGTCATCTCCCGAGGACGGAAGAATGGCCATGATGCGGACTTTGCAAGCAAAGATACTGGCAGGCACGTTGAGCGTCATCTTTCCCGCGGCCATGTTTGCGGCGGATACGCCCGGCGCCATGGTGTATAGCCACGGTACGGCGCTTGTGAATGGCAACAACATCGCGCGCTCCTCCGCCCTGTTCCTGGGAGATTTGGTGCAGACCCGGTCCGATTCGGTCGCCAACATCAGCGCGACCGGTTCGAGCATAATCGTGCTGAATGACTCGCTTGTGCAATACGAAGGCGGCCGGGTAAAGCTTGAGCACGGCGGAGTAACGGTGTCGACTTCGAAGTCAATGTCGGCACGAGTTGGCCTGGTAACGGTCCTGCCCGCAACAGCGGCCCTCACAGAATTTGAAATCAGAGATGTCGATGGCATCGTGCACATCACCGCTCGCAAAGGCGATCTTACGGTGAGTGACGCCGCAGGCGTGGCGAAACTTGCGGAAGGGCAGCAAACTACGCGAGATGAGGCGCCCTCGCAAGACGATTCGCAGCCCCAGACCAGCAGCAAGAAACGGAAGAAACCAGCCGCGGGTACAAGTCCGGGCGCACAGGGCGGAATCTTAAATTCTCCGATCGCAGTCGGTGTAGGCGGCGGGCTCATTGTTGGCGGCACTATCTGGTTGCTAACCAAGAGCGATGACCCTGTCAGCCCCGTGAAGCCGCAACCCTAGCCAGATCCCAAGCTGTCATCCAATCCGTTCCTCCCAGCTTCATCCCAAGCTGTCATCCTGAGCTGTCATCCTGAGCGAAGCGAAGGATCTATGTAACTTGCCGCGTCCTCGCAGACGGCATGAATCCTTCCTCAGGGTGACACTTCATGCCAAAACTTAAGCATACTGGTAACGCGCGAACACGGCCCATCCTCGGTCCCTCAGAATCCCCCAGCCACATACCTGAATCCAATGTTCATGCCCCTTCGCAAACGTCTGGTGGTTTTCGTCTCCATCATTCAATCCATTCTTTTCCTGGCCCACATCTTCTTGTTCCAGACCTGGACCTTTCAGCTGCCTGCGGGCGCAACTCCGGGCAGAACCTCGGCCACCGCGATTCTGAGCCTCCTCTCCGTCAGTTTCGTCTGCGCCTCGCTGCTCGCGTTTCGTTACACCAATGCTTTGGTTCGCGTTTTCTATCGAGCCGCAGCGGTTTGGATGGGCTTTCTCAGCTTCCTCTTCGTCGCGTCGCTGATTTCATGGTTTATTTTCGCGATCAGTGCCGTTACCGGAATCCAGATCCCCTTCCATCGAATGGTTGAATTCTTATTTGCAGCTGCAGCGGTGTTCGGACTGCTGGGGGTTTTCAATGCCAGCTGGACTCGCGTCACCCGCGCCCGGATCCGCCTCGAAAATCTACCTGACGCCTGGCGGGGACGAAAAGCAGCCTTGATCAGCGACGTACATCTCGGTCACGTTCGCAATGGCAGCTTTCTGCGCCGCATGATTGCGAAGATTCTCGAACAAGAGCCCGACGCGATCTTCATCGCCGGAGATCTGTACGATGGCACGGCTATTGACGCGCGCCGCGCCGCTGCGCCACTCTCGCAACTGAAGGCACCCCGCGGCGTGTATCTTCGTGGCTGGAAATCACGAGCAATTTGGCGATGATGCCAGGTTCCTGAACGCCGTGGCTTCCACTGGCGTTCGCGTGCTTCGTAACGAAAAAGTAGAAGTCGACGGATTGCAGATTGTCGGAGTTCCCTACAATCACGCTTCTAACAACGGTTCGCTCGCGTCGGTTCTGCGGGGCGTCAGTTTGGATCGCGATCGCGCCAGTATTCTGCTAACCCATGCCCCGGATCATCCGGAAGTCGCCGAAGCGGCTGGATTCTCCTTGCAACTTTCTGGACATACTCACCTGGGTCAGTTCATCCCTTGGAGCTGGTTTGCTCGCCGCATATATCGGCAATTCGTCTACGGCCTGAGCCGCATCGGAAAAATGCAGGTCTTCACTTCCAGCGGCGCAGGGACCTGGGGTCCTCCGCTCCGCCTGGGCTCGAACCCGGAGATAGTGGTCCTTCAGTTCGAATAAGCCGCCGCCGCAGCGGCGCGAAAAACGTGAATAACGATTAGAGATGGCCTGAGTTCCTGACCTGACGATCCAGGGTGGAAACGCGCAAACCGAAGTGAAATGGGGTATTTCGCCACTTGATCGCGACCATGGCTCCAGCCCGGTCACCTGGAGACCTTTTGGAATCCACAACTAACCGCAGTCAGTCGTCGTCTTGATGGGATGCCGAAGTACCGGATCGCATACTCGGTCCGCGAGTTCGATCAGCATTTCTACCTGTGAAACAGCTCCCAAGATCAGGGCTGCCACAGGAAGAGACAAGGTTTTTTGCGTTTCAAGTGCCAGCAACGAGTCTGCTATTTTGGGGGAGAGCATCGGTACTCCTACAAGTTTTGTTCATGAGAATGGTGTCACATTAGTAGATCTTGCAGGCGGAAGAACCGTCGCATCAATACGGTCGATTCCCGATTACGAAAGTTCAGTGTTCGTCGGGAAGGAAAGCACCGAGATCGAGCGACGATTGAAGATCGAAATGATCCTGCAACCTGACGAAGCTCCAATCTTTGCAGAACAGGCCGAGGAGTCGCAGTTTCCACTTCAGTGAATCGTCACGATTCTTAACTGACGAAACCAGCCCGTCACACTCATTGAACTTTTCGGCCTGGAATTTTCGGCCTGCAAACTGGGCAGCGTTGGAAACGATGGATGAGTCGTTTCCATAGTGGCCAGCGTTGCTTGTCAACTTCGTGCTGCCATCGAGGTCCAAACACTTTCTTTTGAATCTCTGGATCGCTGACACCCATACCACGGCTCCCTGTTTGCTGTTGCAGAAGTCGCAAATGGCATTCGCAACGGACTGGCTTGGCTAAGATTGTGCAGCCAAGATCGCGAATGTTGCAATCAGGCGAACACCTTGTCGCTCGGCAAAATCGGTGTACAATCGCTGCCGTTTCGAAGTCACAAATAGCGAGGTACACTCATGAATTGGAAAAAGCTTGCTCTCGGAATACTCACTGCTGTCGCCATGCTCGTCTTAACGTATGTACTGCCACGAGGAGGCGCGCTGCGTGAGGCGTCTTTGGTGCAGTTTCCCATGACAGTCGGAGTGTGGGCGATTTTTGTGCTGCTATTCGTGAAACTGAAATAGCACTCCGACTACTCGTTCCCAAGCCACCCCTGTTGGGTGACGAAAACAGGCGTGGGTATTGAAAGCACTTTTTCGTCTAAAATCGCAAAAACAAAATTGCGTTAGGATGCGTTATAAGCGATCTTCTCGAATTCCAAAGCATTTCAACGTCACCCAAATTGGATCATTTTCGCCGAAATGGGAGTTCTTCAACCGCCGAAACGATGATCACTCTCGCCGATCTGCAAACTGCCCAGGCGCGCCTTCAAAGCGTCACCATTCACACCAAGCTCATCGAATTCCCCCTTTGCGACGCCGATCCGCGCCGGCTCCTGCTCAAGCCCGAAAACAAGCAGCCCATCGGAGCCTTCAAATTGCGTGGTGCCTACAACAAGATCGCGTCCTTGTCGGAAGAAGAGCGAAAGCGCGGAGTCATCTCATATTCCAGCGGCAATCACGCACAAGGCGTCGCCTACGCCGCTCGCGCACTGAATGTTAAGTCAGTCATCGTAATGCCCAACAACGCGCCGCAAATCAAGCGTGACGCTACCGCCAAGCTCGGAGCCGAAATCGTCCTCGTAGGTCCCGGCTCAGAGGAACGCAAAAACAAAGCCGAAGAACTAGCGGCCCAGCATGGATATGCAATCGTTCCTCCTTACAACGACCAAAAAATCATCGCCGGCCAAGGCACCGTCGGACTGGAGATCCTGCAAGACCTCCCCGACGTTGAAGCAGTCCTCGCCCCCGTCGGTGGCGGAGGGCTGATCAGCGGCATTGCCGCAGCCATCAAGCTGACGACTCCCAAGGTGAAGGTAATCGGCGTAGAGCCCGCACTAGCCGCCGACGCCCAAGCTAGCCTGCGCCAGGGCAAGGTCGTCCAGTTTCCCGCCGAGCAGGTCTCCCGCACGCTCGCCGACGGCCTTCGCACTCAAAGCATCGGCTCTATCAACTTCGAGCACATCCGCGCCTACGTTGACGACATCATCACCGTCACGGAAGACGAAATCCGACAGGCGATGAAATACCTGGCCGCCAATCCGGACACCATCGCTGAACCAAGCGGCGCAGTTGCAACCGCCGGTTTCATCTTTCACGCCAACGAACTCCCAAAAACCAAGCTGAATGTTGCAATCATCAGTGGCGGCAATATCGAACCGCAGATGCTCGCAGGCCTCCGGCAAGAATAATTGCGCCATCGCCAATACAGTAGCGCCGGCCTTCTCCCGTCCGTCGCCACAAGAATCCCAACTCCCAGAGTTTTGCACAGCCTCGCAATGTTCATATAACCTTGACTTGCAGCCCCACGAACGATGATCCTGATGTCACTCAGGAAATTATGAACAGAATGCGCCGAAGCGCCAGCAAGTGTAATGCGCTCAAGATTTTGCCCGTAACTCATTGCAGCTCTGAGATTATTTCGAAATTTTCCCCTAACTTCATGATTCCGCTATACCGGGGGGGAGGGGGGATACCTGCCTCGCGCCCCAGATTCCCATTTTGGGAACGTGTGATTTTCATCGCTACTCTGGCCGCCGCTCTCCTGTCCATTCACTTCTCTGGCCCATGCTCAACCGCAACGCGGAACCTTGGTCCACGAAGAAAATATTCGTGTCAGCCCCAGCGCCGATGCCGCGAAACTCGGGACCGTTGGCCGCGGCCACGAACTCATCATCATCGATACCAGTCGCGACTGGGCACATGTGGAAGCCATCTTGCGTGAGCCGCGAAGAGAGGCTGACGAAGACGACGAGGAATCTCAGGGCAAAACCATCACTGGATGGGTTCCCGGCAAAGCTCTGGTCAGCATGTCCACTCCCAACGGGGACAAGATCATATTTGGCGAAGCCGCGAGTTCCGAAGATGAAGCCAGTCGCCGTCGAGGCCGCCGCGATGCTGCGCAAGACGCCATGCGCCTCTACTACCGCCTGTACGACCTGTTCCCGAGTTCGCCGCTGGCGGCCGAAGGTCTGTACCGCGCTGCCGACATCCGCTGGCAAGTGGAGCGTTCCGACATCATGACGCGTCCCTCAGCCCGCGAGCGCGAAGCCTACATGCGTGGCCAGATCGATGAGGAATGGATGAAGCTGGTGATAAAAAAATTTGGCGGCACAAAATGGGCTGACCTCGCCGCCTTCCACCTGATCGAGAACAAACTCTGCGGCGACTGGCAATCGGCCGCGAAATGTCCGGAGAAAGAAGCCGACATGTACGAAAAGTACGCGAAAGAGCATCAGCAATCGCCAGCTGCGCCGGAAGCGTTGTATCAGGCCGCATGGCGACGCTCTGCATTAATCGAGATCTATAAGACCGAACCTAATCAGAAGAAATCAGAAGAGTCGAAGAACCGCGCCCTCAGCCTGGCGCAGCAGATAGTCAGCCAATACGGACAGAGCGATTGGGCGAACCGCGCGCAAGCCCTGATCTTCTACGTCCAGCAAGGCATTCCCACATACGGAAACGCGAGCGATTAATCGCGCCCCGCGTGAGTTGTCACTGAGCGCGCCTACAGAGATCAATCCTGAAACTCCCCAACCTGAAAACAACCTGCGATACTGTTCGCTCACGGCGGAGGAAGATTGAACGATTATCTGCTCTCTCTGATCCTGGGAATTGTTGAAGGTATCACCGAATTCTTACCCGTCAGTTCGACCGCGCATTTGCGGCTCTCCGAAGCTCTCCTGCACATCAGCCTCTCCGACGGATATTGGAAGATGTATTCCATCGTGATCCAACTAGGCGCGATCTTGTGCCTGCCTGTCTATTTCTGGAGCCGCATCCATAAGTTCCTGTCGACGTTCCCTCGCGGGGAAAGTGGAAATCGCACCGTGCTCACGCATCCTCTTGGCCTGACCATTGTCGCTTTCCTGGTCACGGCAATTCCGTCGTTCCTGCTCACCAAAGTGATTGGCAAGCATTTGGAGGACGTCGTCATCATCGGATGGTCCTTGCTGATTGGCGGAATCGTGATGTGGATTGTTGATGCCATGCGCGCCAAAGACGAAGCCGCTGGGCCGCAGGGAAACAGCAGCATTCGCACGTGGAAGATGGAAGCCATGAGTCTTGGGCAAGCGATCTGGATCGGGTTGTGCCAGATATTCTCCGCCGTGTTCCCTGGAACTTCGCGATCCATGGCGACGATCGCCGCCGGGCAGATCGCCGGAATGTCGCGCGCCGCGGCGCTTGAGTTCTCATTCTTCGTGTCCATGCCGACCATGGCTGCAGCCACGCTGTATACGCTGTACAAATCGCTCCGAGGCAAAGGTGAGAACCCGATCGGGGTTGCGCAGATCGATGCCCACGGATGGATCGTGCTCGCCATCGGATTCGTGGTCTCGTTCATCGTGGCGTATGCCTCGGTCGCCTGGTTCATGGCATGGGTTCGCAAACGCGGCTTCACTCCATTCGCGATCTACCGCATTGTTGTTGGCATTCTGGTGCTCACATTCGCCGCTCGCCTATCGTAGAGACGTTGCTTGCAACGTCTCTCTTCCCATAGAGGCATAAACGCAAGTGGACGGAAGACGTTGCAAGCAACGTCTCTACGGATAACCACATAAACACCGCCTCACAATTCCCCGATTGTGAGAACCCCTGCTTCTTGGCATAATGTAATGGCTCTGGCCCGATCACGGCGCTGAAGGCCTGCCTTCGGCGATCTTATCCGGCCTTCATGGATTATCTGGCGACGATTTTTGTGCCCACCGGGAACCGGCGACTCAACGAGTTGATCGGATTCCTGATGTGCGTCTCCGCGCTCCTCCTCTTCCTCGCCCTCGTCTCGTATTCTCCCCTCGATCCCTCGTGGAACAGCGCCTCGGTGCTGACCGGTTCGCATGCCGCCCGCAACTGGATCGGAGTTGTCGGCGCATATGCCGCGGACGCGCTGCTGCAGTTCTTCGGCGTAGGCGCGTTTCTGCTCGTGATCTTTCCGGCGATGCTGGGAGCGCGCTGGTTCCGGTCGATGAAGGTGCAATCTCCCCTGGCAAAAACTCTTGGCGCAGTCTGGCTAGTGATGTTCCTGCCCGCATTGCTGGCCTTGTTGCCGGGACAAATGCGGTGGAAGGGAGTCATCCCCGCCGAAGGCCTGATGGGACGCGTGCTCGGCGACTTCCTGATTCACTATCTCAATATCGTAGGCGCGTACATCGTCTGCGGCACCATTCTAGCGACCGCGCTTTACCTCTCAACTGCGTTCTCATTTGCGGCGATTCAGCTTTGGGCTCCCACGCGGTTTGCCTTCGTAACCGCGTTGTGGAATCGCTACCAGGATTGGCAGCAGGAACGCACCAAAATGCGCCAGCAGAAGGAACTCGAGAAGCGACGCATTTCCAAGCCGATCGTCAAGACGCAACTGATACCGTCGCGTCCGGTTCCTCCGGTGGCGCAAGCTGAACCTCGCCGCACCGGAATCGAGAAGATGATGGCGGAAGAAGAAGCCGCCGCAGCGCCGAAGATGACTTCTGCGACGCGCGGAATTCTGGCTGAGCCGTTGCCAGGTGCTGCTTCGACCGAAGCCGTGGATGAACCGGAAGTGTCCGAGCGCGCTGATAGTGGTCAGAAGGCGAAGACGACCATGCCGCGCATTGCTGGCGGATACAAGTTACCGTCCAGCAGTTTGCTGCAGCGCCCGGATGAGCAGCAGGCCGTCGATGCCGATGAACTTAAACAACTCGCGCAGGTGCTGACCGAGAAGTATGCCGAGTTTGAAGTCCACGGCCAGATCACGCAAATCAATCCTGGTCCGGTGGTTACGACATTCGAGTTCAAGCCGGAAGCTGGAATCAAGTACAGCCGCATCACCAATCTTTCCGATGATCTCTGCCTGGCGCTCAAGGCAGAAAGCATTCTGATCGAGCGCATGGCCGGAAAGAGCACGGTGGGAATTCAGGTGCCGAACCGGCAGCGCGAAATCATCTTCTTGCGCGAGAACATCGAGTCGCAGGAATTCATGGGCTCGAAGTCGAAGATGACGATTGCCATGGGCAAAGACATCAATGGCCGCATCGTCACCGCCGATCTTGCGGGCATGCCTCACCTTCTGATTGCGGGATCGACCGGCGCAGGAAAAAGCGTGGCTATCAACGCGATGATCATGTCGATCCTGTACAAGGCCACTCCCGATCAGGTTCGGCTGATTCTGGTGGATCCGAAGCGGCTTGAACTGGGCAATTACGAAGGCGTTCCGCACCTCTATACGCCGATCATCACGGAGCCGAAGCTCGCGGCCAACGCGCTGCGCAACGCCGTTCGCGAAATGGAACGCAGGCTGAAGCTGCTGGCCGCCAAGGGTGTTCGCAATATCGATCAATATAACAAGCTCTTCGATCGTGGCGATACGCCGAGCCTGTTCGGCGAAGATTCCGACGAGAAGCCTATTCCTTACATCGTGATCATCATTGACGAGTTGGCCGACCTGATGATGCTCGATTCGTCCAACGTGGAAGAGTCGATCACGCGCCTGGCACAAATGGCGCGAGCGGTCGGTATCCACCTGGTACTGGCGACGCAAAGGCCTTCGGTCGACGTCATCACCGGATTGATCAAGGCGAACTTCCCGGCTCGCGTTTCCTTCCGCGTGGCGACCAAGGTGGACTCCCGCACGATTCTCGACGCCAATGGCGCAGAAGCGCTTCTGGGCAAAGGCGACATGCTGTATCTGCCGTCTGGATCAGCCCGAGTACATCGCCTGCACGCACCGTTCGTCACGGAGAAGGAAATTGCTGCCGTGGTCGAGTTCTGGAAGTCTCAGGCGACCGCCGAGTATCAGGAGCAGTTCCTGGAGGCTCCCAGGGAAGAACGCGAGGCAGGCAGCGGCGGAAGCAGTGCAGATTCGGGCGAAGCCGGCGAAGGCGAAGACGACCCCATGTATGGCGACGCGGTAAAGCTCGTGCTGGAGTTTGGGAAAGCGTCCACTTCCCTGCTACAACGGCGATTACGGATCGGCTACGGACGCGCCGCGCACCTCATCGACCTGATGGAGCAGGATGGAATCGTGGGCGCTGCCGACGGCCCCAAACCGCGGGAAGTGTTGAAGCGTCCCGACTGGATCTCAGAGATTGAAGAATCCATGCGGTAATTCCGACCACAATTAAAAAAACAAAGGGCGGCGAGAAAACGCCGCCCTTTTGAGTTTGTACGACGACTGGCTTAGAACTTGAACACAATGCCAGTCAGCATGCGCATGTTCTTGCTGTTGGTGACGCCGCTATTGTGCAGCATCAGCCAATCTGCGCCACCGCGGAAGGCCATGTGCTGGCTGAAGTTGAAATCAGCTCCGCCACCAACCATCGTGGCCCAGCCATTGCCGGTTGCACTCACGCCACCGAACGAAGCGGAAGCATGGTCTCCACCGATCAGGAAATGCACGAACGGAGTGTATGCCTTGTTCGCGCGCAGCGAGAGCTGAGGCCCGAAGGTGTAGGTGTAGTTGTGGATGCTCACACCGCTCTGAGTCGTGAAGCCCGACCCTAAGTCCGCGGTGATTCCGAGGTAGTTGTTGAAGTTGCCGTTAAGGGCAAAGTCAAAGCCGTTAGCATTGACACCACCCTGCAAACGCGTGTACTGGTAGCCGCCGAAGAACTCAGCCTTCGGATAGCTCCCGGTCTCCGCCGCGATGGCGGAAATAGCAAACATACTCAACACGCAAGCCAAAACCATGAATTTACGCACTGTGAACTCCTCCAGAGATGAGTGGTATCTTCCTCGAACAAAACGGGTGCGAAAACCAAGATTCGCCCCCCGATTCCGCAACCGTTCGTTCGTCTGAACGGTTATTCCGTATGTCAGTGGAATTCATCCCGAGAGTGCGGGCAAGTAACTAAAGCCGCGGGTCCTGGTAACAGGATTGAGCTAAGTCACATGCTAATCAGAGGAATACAGGGAGTCTCACGCCCAGCTTCCAGACGTAATGTGCGATTACCAGTCGATCTTTATGGCCCGCACCCAGTCTGGAATCCAGTTCTTGTAATGGAGTACCACCGTGGCATCGACCTTCTTCGCTGCCTTGGAAGCGAACTTATTGCTGAAGACCAGGTAATACACCCCGGCTCCCGCGGGCAGGTCAGCCTGCACCTTGCCCTGGCTGATTCTGCCGCTCTCGAAGACCGAACTGGTGACGTATCCGGTCTGCCAGATGGCGAAGGCAGTCTCGCTGAGCACGTACACTTCGACGCCGTTCTCCGATTCCCGCGCCTGAGTGTTCTTGTGCTTGTCGAGTTCAGGAGAGGCGGTGAAGTCGCCGATGATGGCAACATTCGTGGAAGCCTCGCGCAGGCTGAATTTGTAGTAGCGGAAATTGTGCGGAGAGATGGAAAACGGAGTGTCAACAATCGCCTGGTCGTGTTTGTTTCCCGCAAGTTCTTGCATGCCTTGGGCAAAGGGATTGCTGCTGGTCGCCAGCCAGAGAAAGAGGACGATGAGCAACGCGAAAAGAGTCCACAGCACGTAGTGGCGTTTGCGCCGAGGAGGCAGCGGAGCGGCGGGACGTGGCGCCGGTAGCGCATAGTTCTTCAGTTCCAGTTGCTTTACAGGCTGGAGCTCTGGTCCTTGTTCGGCCTCGGAATCGTTTGCGGTTGGCATTAATACCGCCCTCAGGTGACTGCAGATGTTAGCACAGGAATTTCGGGATTACGCAGGCGTTCGCGGTTACGGGGAAGGCTCCCGGTCAGAACGCAACCCCCGCAGCGCGAGGACAGCCAGGACCAGAACTGCAACGATCATGGCAGACCACAGAATCGCCGTGTGGCGTTCAGACCAGGGACGGTCGTCAGGACGTCCAGCAAACTGGTCATTGTGCGTACCGGAACCGAGAGTGGCCTGAGCAGCCGCCGGATCCACGTGGAAAAAGCGCGCGTAGTCATAAATTGGCGCGGGAAGCCTGGCATCGCCGTAATAGAGCTGCAGCGTCGACCGGTGGCTGGGCTCGAAATAAACACGGCGTTCGAGTGTGAGCGGTTGAACCACGGTGATAGGGAGAGGCGGGTTATCGCCATTATCGATGTGGATCGTGAGCTGGCTGTAATTTCCTGAGACGTTCACCGCCAAATCTTCGTTGGTCACGAGGGTGCCTGCGCGGTTCACGCGAACCCGGCTCACCTCGCCGCTCGAGACTACCGCGTTCGGATCTTCCACCGTGACAATGCGCCGGAAGTTCAGGTTTTCGGCAGGGATCTGAAACGAGATCCGATTCAGAGGAACTTTGGGCGGCAGAGTACAGGAAATGACTGTCAGGCGGCCGTTCGTTTGTGGGCTTGAGCAGGAACCGACCTTGGTCCAGGATGCCTGCCGCTCGCGCAAGTTGAAGATGCTGGCGCTCTTCACTTGTTCAGGGCGGATACCGGCAGAGAGCTTGATATGCAAATAGCGAAAGCTGGAGGGCGGAAGCTTGAGTTCAAAATTGGAGCCCAGCTGTTCTTTGCTGAAGTCGTAGAGAGTGGACGGAGTAAGTTGGACTTCGGTTGCTTTGCCCGGAGCGCTACCGCCAGATACAGTGGCAGTCGCAACGAAGTCATGAGCGTCAATGCGCAGGCGGATGCGATCGTACTCGGCAATTCCCTGGGCATCGAGATCAAACTCGGTGTGTCCGGCGACGCTACCCAGATTCAGGATTTTTGCTTCCGCTTCTTCGGAAGAGGTGCCGGCGCGTTGTTCGGAAAGCGAGTATTGCACCGGAGTGCCCGCATCGTATAAACGCAAGTCGGCGAGATCAGGACGTGAATGATTCCAAAGCTCCTCGTCGACAATGAAAAAGTTTTGCCGGTCCGGCTGAGAGATGTGAACGTCCCGGAGGTTGGTGAAATACGGGACGGCTGGCTCGGGACGCGACGGAGCGGCGGCGACTATGAAACCCAGCAGCAACGTCACCAGGAGTCTCATGCCGGAGTGACTCCGCCTCCCGATTGGGTGCCGCTTTTAGACGATAACTTCAACCAGTCGCGCTGGTAGGCGAATGAAATGGCCAGCAGCAAGGCACCGAGCACGATAAAGCTCACGATGCGATATGCACGATCGAGTTGGGAAACATCGTATACAAAGACTTTCACGATGGTGACCGCGATAAGGATCAGAGCCTGCCAGCGAACGAAAGCGCTGCGCCGAAGGAATCCGATGATCATCAGCATGGCGCCGTAGGCCATCCACAGGGCGGAATAGGTGAAATCGCGCGCGATTTCGAGATTGCGGTAGTCGAGATAGGCGCCTCTCCACTGATTGAATGGGGTTCGAACAGAAGCCATCTGCCGGATATAGTGGTCGGAGACTTCGAGGCTGAGGGCCCTGAGAGCGAGAACGTTGAGAGACACGATGGCCAGCGCACCCACAACGCGGGCCGTATCATCGGCTCGCTTCGCGCCAAACCAGGCCACTCCGCCTAATACTGCGACAGCTACCGCGTAGGTCGCCATGCGCAAGTTGAAGATCAGTTGCTCGGAATGAAAATTGTCGATGAACAGCAGCCGAGTTACACCCAGCACCAGCGCACTAAGCGCGAAAGCATTCAGGAAATCAGAGTTGATGCGGTTGCCTATCCATAGAAGCACTCCGGCTTCAATGAACCAGCCGATCGTGATCCAGTGGGCATCGAGTCGAATGGGAATGGCAACCGTGATAAACCCGATCGCGATGGCAAGGTGAAGGAAGTAGAGAATTTCGGTAGTGCCGGCAGCAAGCCTCCTGGCATGCACTTGCCGGCTTAGGAAGATGTAGACGGCCGCGAGCGCAAGCGCGAACCACGCCATGTTCACTTTATTCACTTCCGCGATCATGGCGTAGGCTTCGAGGAAGTAGACGCCTGCATTTACGAACGCCACGACCGCCGGGATGGCGGCAAGGATTGGATGTTCGCCGTCAGGCTGCAGCGTGATCAAGGGAGCGATCGCGAAAATGGCGAAGAAGAGCGTGGCATAAGACAGCGTTAGAGTGAGTTGGCTGCGGTTGTAGAACGTCCAGTACCAACCGAGGTAGAGGACCAGGGTGCCGGCGTAACTCATCACCAGCAGGCGGCGCCACGGCTTGAACGTTACCAGCACCAGGGTAGCGACATCGAGGATGGCTACGTAGGTGAACAGAGCTACTTCGCGGTTCTGGCCCGTCTTGAGCAGGATTGGGGTGGTGAAGCCGCCAATCAGCGCGAAGGCGGCAAGAATCTGTGCGTCCTGCGTTAGTGCCATTACTGATGTAGCGGCGGTCACGACCAGCATCATGGCGAAAGCGATACTGCTGGGCATCAGGCTGTAGAGGTGGAACGCGGCCCAGAGCGAGAGGTACAGCGTGCCGATGCCAACAGCTTTCAGCGAATACGAGAATGCTTTGTAGTTCTTTCGCCGGAACCCTTCGCTCCAGACGACGACCGCGATGCCGGCTATTAGCCCGATTGAGATGCGGCCCGCGGGACCAATCCAGTTGTTCTCAAAGGCGAACTTGAGGAAATACGAGACCCCGATGAGCATCGCCGCAATGCCGATGCGGTTCAGCCAATGGGAGCCGATGCGGGATTCGAGGTCGCGCTGCGATTTCAGGGTGGACGCAATGGAAGGCCTCGGGGGAATCAGGGGATAGGGCGAAGTAGGCGGCGGGATAGGTGAAGCGGCTGGCGGCACCGCTGAGTGACCGGGTTGTGCCTCGAGCTTGCCTGAGGATGGAGGCGCTTCGAGCGGAGGCGGCGGGGGCACCCCCAAGCGCTGCTCGATCCGGTAAACGCGGGTTGTCAGCTCGGCCAAGGTGCGCCGAAGTGCTTCCAGTTCGCTTTGCGGAGAATCCATGAGGGGGACAGAAAATTATCCGCGAAAGCACCTACGCTTGCACGTTATTTCTGTACGGGAGAAGCTTGCACAGCACTGCCGTCCAGCCCTAATTGCCCGGCGATCGGCTTCAAGGCTTCGATGCAGAAGGCGATGTGCTCATCGAGATCGACGCCCAGATCTTTCGCCCCATTGATGATGTCGTCGCGATTCACTTTGCGGGCGAAGGCCTTATCTTTCATTCTCTTTCGCACCGACTTCACGTCGACTTCGGCCAGAGACTTGCCGGGCTTGATCAAGGCGACGGCGGTGATAAATCCGGCGAGTTCGTCGCAGGCGAAGAGAGATTTCTCCATAGGCGTGTCGCGGGTCACGCCGGAGTATTCGGCATGAGACATAATTGCACGGCGGATCTCGTCGGAGTATCCGCGTTCCTTCAGGATTTCATTGCCTTTGTAGGGATGGTCTTCGGGCGTGGGCCAGCGCTCGTAGTCGAAGTCATGAATGAGGCCGACAATGCCCCAGAGGTTTTCCGCTTCGGGGGACCCGTCTGCATGCTTTTTCGAGCAGGCGCGCATGCAGGCTTCCACAGCCAAAGCGTGCTTGCGCAGGCTTTCGGACTGAGTGTATTCCGTCAATAAATTCCAGGCTGCCTCGCGTGTATCTATTTCACTCATGTATGTGACCCACCTTTAGCAACAGCGAAAGTTTTATTTTGCAACATTCGCGGGGAGTTGGAGAGGGCTGGACCATCTAATTTTTTCGCGCGCCGGAAGGAATCCAATTAGTAAACATCGCCAACAGCCGGCGCGTTGCAGGACTTTGCCTGTTAACTCCGGGGTTTCCTCAAGGGACGTGGAGGTAAAGGAGGTGATGTTGCACTTATTGTGCAATTTATTCTTGACTTCCACAGGGCAAGTGCCGCAGATTGAGCGTGCAGTTGAACCTCTCCCCCATAAGAGTTCCTGCAAGGCTGTAAGGAGGGCCCGCTCTGGCACTCCCACAACCCAATGGCTACGACTCTCGCCCCTGTAGATTCAAGGGAAGTCGTTCGCTGTGATCACTGCCTGCTGGTGCAGTTCCGCACATCCAATAACAATTGCCGACGCTGTCATGCGTCTCTGGACGAGGAACCAGAGCCCGAACCGATTACCGTCGCACCGCCGATGCTGATGCCGGTGCCCGGAACCGGGCGAGGGCATCTGAACCTGGCAACCTCAATCCGTTCGCTGCGTTTGCGAAGCGGCTTGAGTCAGCGGCAACTGGCTGGGCGGATGGCGGTTCCCCGCACCTATGTTTCAAAAATCGAGAACGAGAAGGCCACGCCGACGCTGTCTTCCCTGGAACGGCTGGCGCGTGCACTGGAGGTCACTGTGCCCGAACTGCTCAGCGGCGGAGAACGCAGCCGCCAGGAAGAAATCAACGAGTTGATGAAAGATCAATTTATCGCCGAACTCTTGCCGTTTGTTTCGCAACTAAATGGGATGCAGATGTCGAGCATCCTGACTCAGGTGCGGGACTTGACCGTACGACCGAGAAGAAGCGCGTAAGAAAGGCAGTTTCGAGTTTCAGGTTTCGAGTTTCGTGACTGAGCATTCTCTGCGGGATCGCTCGAGACTCGAAACCTGAAACTCGAAACTAGGCGATCGACTTTTATCCGGGCAACCAGCCAACACTGAACCGGGGCCAGAAATTGGTCCCGGTTTTTTTCGTTTGCCTAAGTTCCGAAACTTCCCTTCCGTTCACCTCATCTGTACTTGTATCTACGGTTTTTGCTCCTTGAGGATTTATGCCTACACCACAAAAAAGCGTTGTTATCACAGGGGCATCCAGCGGAATTGGGTGGTCTTCTGTCGCACGAATGAGCCGGGCGGGATGGAAAGTATTCGCTACGGTTCGCAAAGAATCAGATCGCGACAAGCTTCGCGCTGACTTTTCCGAGAATGTTTATCCCGTGTTGATGGATGTTGAGAACGAGGCTTCGATTGCCGCAGCCGCTGGAGACATTGAGTCACAACTGACCGGGCGCGGACTGGAGGGCTTGGTCAATGTCGCGGGAATCGGCATGGTGCGGCCGCTGGAATATGCGTCGCTGAAGGATGTGCGACAGATATTTGAGATCAACGTTTTCGGGCAGGTGGCGGTGACTCAAGCGTTGTCGCGCGTCCTGAGAAAAGCAAGAGGCCGGATTGTGAACATCACGTCGGTGGGAGTCAACCTGGCCATCCCCTTCGGCGGCCTGTTAAATGCCAGCAAAAGCGCCTTCGCCAAAATCAGCGACACGTTGCGGCTGGAGATGCACCCGTTTGGAGTGCGCGTGATGGCGATCGAGCCGGGCGCGATTTCAACGCCTGCGGTGGATAAGACATTGGGAGATCTGGAGCAGGTCATCCGCAACCTGCCGGCCGAGGCGCAGACACAGTATGGAGCGCTAATCCGGAAGATGGGCCGGCGCGGGTATGAAATGGAGAAGAGCGGGAGTTCGCCGGACGTTGTAGCTGCCGCGGTGCATCATGCGCTGACTGCGAGCCGTCCCCGCGTTCGCTACCGCGTGGGAAAGCATGCGAAGCTGTTGGCTACCTTGCCAAAGATCTTGCCGGAGAGCTTGATGGACGCGCTTCTTCGGAAGATGCTGGGATTGTCGGAGGTCGACGGGCGGCCGTCGGAGAAAGCAGCGCCAATACGCGCTGCTCGGACGAGCCGATGAATCCGAATTAGATCGAAGTACATCTATCCAGCATGGAGCTGGAAGCTGGATTTGAATCTCATTCGTTGCCCCTGGCTGCAACGAATGACCTTTCGCAATCGAAGGATTGGCCCGATGCAGGCCGTGGTGCGCTGCCACACGGGGCTGCGAACGATGGGTCCCTGCTGGACGCATACTCAACAGCGGTGACCGCCGCGGTCGAGAGAATCAGCCCCTCGGTCGCCCACATCGCGGTGCACCAGGTAGCAGGACAGACTCGATCCGGCGAGCCGCGGGAACGGCAGGGCGGCGGATCAGGATTTGTGTTCACTCCGGATGGCTTGATTCTCACCAACAGCCACGTCGTGCACGAAGCGACGAGGATTTCTGTTGCATTCAGCAATGGCCGGCATATGCCCGCAACCTTGATCGGAGAGGATCCAGCGAGCGACCTGGCAGTGATTCGGGTCCATGAACCCGGGCTGGTCGCGGCGGAACTTGGAGACTCGCAGAAACTACGGGTGGGACAGATCGCGATTGCTATCGGGGCGCCATACGGATTTCAGTCCACCGTAACGGCGGGCGTGGTGAGCGCGCTCGGACGATCCCTGCGTTCATACTCCGGGCGGCTGATCGACGACGTAATTCAAACGGATGCCGCATTGAACCCGGGGAACTCGGGCGGGCCACTCGTGGATTCCGCGGGGCGGGTGGTTGGGGTCAATACAGCTACGATTTTGCCGGCCCAGGGGATATGCTTTGCGATCGGAATCAATACGGCAAAGTTTGTCGCCGGCCGCTTGTTGCGCGATGGTCGTATCCGGCGCAGTTATGTAGGCATCTCGGGACAGACTGTGCCTCTGCACCGGCGCGTGGTGCGGTTTTACGATCTGCCGAACGAGACCGGAGCACTGGTGCTTTCCGTGGAAGAGAACAGTCCGGCCAAGAGAGCTGGATTACGCTCGGGAGACGTCATCATAGCGCTGGAAGGCCAACCGGTCGCGGGTGTGGACGATTTGCATCGCTTGCTCACCGAAGTGCGAGTAGGCGTCAGTTGCCCGGTTACGGTGTTGCGCGGCACGGAGAAATTGGATTTGCACGTGGTGCCGGAAGAGGCCCGCTAACACTATTCGAGCATCGCGTGCGGACAGCCGCTGCTGGCTATCTGCCACTCGGTGCTGCGTCATTGCCACCAGCTTACCCCGTGTGATAGCCTCATATCGGAATGACCACTTTGCACGACAAAGTGCCTGCGGGGCTGGATCGCAAGGAAACGGAAATCTACCGGCGGCTCGATCCGCATCGGCTCCCTAAGCACATCGCCATCATCATGGATGGCAACGGGCGCTGGGCCAAGCGCCGGCACATGCCGCGAGTCGCTGGGCATCGCGCTGGAGTGGCGGCGGTGCGTTCGACGGTCGAGACGGCTGCGCGCATTCACGTTCCGGCACTGACGCTTTATGCCTTCTCCGAAGAAAACTGGAAGAAGCGTCCGACCAGTGAGGTCGGGTTCCTCATGGGTCTATTGAGCCGGTATTTGAAGGCCGAGGTTCCTACACTCAATGGGAATAATATCCGGCTGGAATATATTGGGCGACAGCAAGAGTTACCCTGTGACGTGCAGGACCGTATGGAATGGGCACGCGAAGCTACTGCCCGCAACACAGGCATGGTGCTCACTCTTGCGCTTAATTACAGTGCCCGCAGCGAACTGGTGGATGCCTTCCGCTCGATTGTGCAGGCGGCTACGTGCAACGGCGGGATTGATCACCTGCGGATTGATGAGGACACGGTTTCACGGCATCTGTATACGAAACACTTGCCGGATCCGGACCTGGTCGTGCGAACATCTGGCGAGATGCGGCTTAGCAACTTCCTGTTGTGGCAGTTGGCTTATGCCGAGATTTACGTTACGCCGACGTTATGGCCTGATTTCCGTGGAGTGCATCTGCTTGAGGGGATCGCCGAATATCAGAAGCGCGAACGGCGGTATGGGGGGCTGAATCACCACGATGCACACGCTCCCGGTGAAGTAGTAAAAGCTTGACCAAGAGAGATTCCTTCCACTTCGATCAGACTTGGCATAGGCACATAGGCTAGAAACATAGCGTTTATGGGACTCTGTTCCCGCTGTGGTTATAATTGCGCGTTCCTTCAAGGCGCTGAATACCTCTCGTGCTGAAACGAATCGCCACTGCAATCGTACTGATTCCCCTTGTGCTGGTGCTGATTCTGCGTGCACCGGTGCCGGTTCTGGCCGTTGTCGCCGGAATTGTCGCGCTGCTCACCATTCACGAATTTCTCAAGCTGACCGAATCGTATGGCGTTCGGCCTCTTTGGGTGCTGACTTATATCTTCACGGGAATTTTATTTGCGTTACTCGCCTTTAATTTCGGAAATGAGAAGCCGCTGCTTTCAACCGCCGTTTTTGTGTACTGCCTGGGATTTGCGGCGGCAATCGCTCCTTTTATTTTTCTGACGCGCGCGATGAAGAACGAAGATTTGAGCAGCGGCTACCCTGCGGCTGCAGCTTCGGTCTTTGCATTCACCTACATTGCCCTGCCCATGGGGATGCTCGTACAGCTCCGGCAGCAGTGGGCCGGGGCTTTTTATCTGCTGTACTTGTTGCTGGTGGTTTGGGCGGGAGATATTTTTGCTTATTTCGTCGGCAAGTCGATAGGACGGCACTTGATGGCTCCACGGGTGAGTCCCAAGAAAACGTGGGAGGGAGCGGCGGCCTCGGTAATGGCGAGCGTTCTCGTCGGATGGTTGCTCTTCCACTATTCCTTGCCGCTAAGCTCAGCAATGCTACGCGCTGGTTTGATCCAGCGGCGAGACGGATTATTTGGGCTGGAGCAGCCGGCCGTGGGCCCAGTGATCGTGCTCACGATTGTGTTGAATATCGCAGCACAACTGGGCGATCTGGTTGAGTCGTTGATTAAGCGCGGCGCAGGCGTCAAAGATTCTGGCGCGATTTTGCCCGGCCATGGTGGCATGCTGGACCGCATTGATGCGCTGCTGTTTGCGGCCCCGGTGCTGTGGTACTATGCGGCTTGGCGCGTGATGCAGTAGAGGAATAGTCGATGGCTGAACGGCGCCGAAACCTCCCCTGAAGTCTTTGCACCTGGACAGTTCTCTTAGACACAAAAAAACTGGCACAAATGGACCGGCTATGGAGGAATCCTTGCTGGCTTCCTTGTTGCCTGGCGCGCCCAGCTGCCCGAAAACGTGCAGGATTCGAACTATACTGGAGGGACCTCATCGCACCACATTTTGCGCCAATTGAAAGTGGGTTGGCTGGGTGCGGCTGTGGAACAGCGAGATTGGATTGAACGCTACATGCCGGCGCCCACGAAGTAAGAGCAACTGGATATCACTTCGAAAATGAAACGTATTGCCATTCTGGGATCGACGGGCTCCATCGGGCGCAGCACTTTGAGTGTGGCTGAGTCGTATCCCGAGCGCTTTCAGATTGCGACCCTCGCTGCGGGCAACAATCTCGAGGCTGCTTTTGAGCAGGCGCAGCGTTGGCGTCCCCGCGTGATCTCGGTGGCGAAGCAGTCGGATGCGGAAGCACTTCATGTTCGCCTGAAAAAGAGCGGCCACGGTGATATCGAAGTGGTTCACGGTGGGGCGGGAACGGTTCGGGTTTCCACTCATCCCAACGTTGATTTCGTGGTCAGTGCGATCGTGGGTGTGGCGGGGTTGGAAGCGACTTACGAAGCTGTGCGCGCCGGTAAACCTGTGGGATTGGCAAACAAGGAATGCCTGGTCGCTGCCGGAGAGTTAATCACTGCCGAAGCACGCAAGCAAAACGTGCCCTTGCTCCCTATCGACAGCGAGCACAATGCGGTGCACCAGTGCATGCGTGGCGGGCGCATGGAAGAAGTCGAGCGGGTCTGGCTTACGGCTTCCGGAGGGCCGTTCCGGAACACGGCACAGTCGGAATTTGGGTCCATCACGGTCGAGCAGGCTCTGAACCATCCAACTTGGAAGATGGGCAAGCGGATTACAATCGATTCTGCCACCCTCATGAACAAGGGTTTTGAGGTGATTGAGGCATGCAGGTTATTTCACATGGCGCCCTCGAAAGTGGAAGTTATTATCCATCCGCAATCAACAATTCATTCCATGGTGGAGTTTGTGGATGGCAGCATACTTGCTCAGTTTTCGATAACGGACATGCGGCTACCGATTCTGTACGCCCTAACATACCCTGAGCGCATTGAGTCAGATATGAGGTTTGCAGTCAGTGACTTGCGTCATCTGGACTTCAGCCCGCCAGACCTGAAAAAATTCCCTTGCCTGCGTCTCGCCTACGAGGCTGCGGACGCGGGGGGTGCAAAAACCGTGGCTCTGAACGCTGCGGATGAGATCGCGGTGGGGGCATTCCTGGATCGAAAGATCCGGTTCGACCAGATTCCCAGGATCATCGAAGAGACATTGAGCGAAACAAATTCCGGGGCTCCGGAGTCGATTAAGCAAGTGTTAGACGCGGACACGAAAGCCCGCGAGAAGGCAGAGCAGCGGGTTTTAGCCCTGAGCGAGCGTCCCCGGGCAACATCTTTTGTGTAGTTTTGCGAATCTAATCGTTGGGAGCGTACGTACCTCGACTATGTCTGATTTTCTGATCTCACTCATCTCCGTAGTTGCCGTCCTGGGCTTCATGATTCTGATCCACGAGTTCGGCCACTACGCCGTAGCGAAGTGGCTGGGGGTACGGGTGGAGCAATTCGCCATCGGCTTCGGGAAACGTCTTGTCGGGTTCCGCAGGGGTGATACGGACTACCGGATCAATGCCATTCCTCTGGGCGGTTACGTCAAGATGAGCGGCGAGAACCCAATGGATCAGCGTACCGACGATCCCAAGGAATTCCTCAACCACTCCCGTTGGCACCGCTTCCTGGTTGCCATCGCCGGCCCAGCGATGAACATCCTGCTGGCCGTCTTTCTGCTCACCATTGTTTACATGGTGCACTACGAGTATCCCGTTTACCTCGACCAGCCCGCTGTCGTCCAGGGAGTGCGAAAGGATTCCCCGGCGCAACAGGCCGGAATTCAGGCTGGCGACCGGATTGTAAAGATCGATGGGATTGAGAATCCTACATGGGAGCAGGTGCAGCCCCGAGTTTGGTTGAGTCCAAATCAGGCGTTGCAAGTGACCATTCAGCGCGGGAACGAAACCCTGCAAAAGACGCTGATGCCTAAGGCGGTCACCACTTCTGAAGTTGGCTCCGCGGGATGGTTCCCGGAAGAAGCCAGTCGTCGTCGGACGGCTGGATCCCGGTCTACCGGCGGCTAAAGCGGGTATGAAAGAGGACGATCGGATCGTATCGCTGAATGGCAAACCGGTCCTGTCCATCGAGAGCATGATAGAGAGCCTGCAACAGAGTCAAAGTAAAGCAGTGGATATTCAAGTTGAACGCGGTGGACAGATGATGACTTTCCACCTGCAGCCGGTCTTGTCGCAGACTGAAGATCCAAAAGAGCAGCGCTACCGGCTCGGATTCGTGAACAAGGGAGTGACTAAGGTCAGCCAACTGCCCTTTGCGCAGGCACTCACGTTGTCTCTGGAGCAGAACAAGAAATACTCCTTCATGATTCTCGAGCTGGCCAAGAAGATGGTGCAGCGCAAGATTTCGATGCGCGCCATCTCTGGTCCGATTGGAATCGCGCAGGACGCAGGCTATGCGGCCCAGCAGAAGGGCTGGACGCCTTTGATGGAGTTGACTGCCGGGATCAGCTTGAATCTCGGCATCTTCAACCTGCTGCCGATTCCGATCCTGGATGGTGGTGTGATTATGTTCCTGCTGATTGAGGGCCTGATGCGGCGCGACATCAGCATGAGCATCAAGGAACGGGTGTACCAGGCAGCATTTGTGTTCCTCGTGCTTTTTGCCGTGATGGTGATCTACAACGACCTGATGAAGACTATCCCGGGGTTAGCAGACAGGCTGCCCTGATCACTTCGTGTTTCTGCGAACAAACCCGAAGGCGCATAGGAGCCGTCGGGTTTTTCGTTTTTCACCGTGTCTTGCCGGGCGGCAACAGGCGTTTGGATTTTGGCGCGCACACCCTCGCTTCTCCCGCGAACCTGAATGTCGGCTGTGGTAGTTGCGTTTCCACCGTGCTGGGCGCAAGCTGCGCAGGAATCTTTGCGGGAGCGGCGGTGGAACTCGCCGTAAACGCGCCGAAAGGATCATCGCTTGTGACTCCATTCGGGAGTGTCTGGATCGCGCTTTGAAACTTCGACCAGGCATTGGAGGACGAGTCGGAAGTCAGTTTCGCGTACAACTGCGCGAACGTTCCGCCATCTCCTAAGCCGACCACCTCGGGGGCAATCTGGTTGAGGCCATAACCCATACTCATGAGCCACGAGATGAAGGCCATGCCGCATCCCGTGCTATCGGCACCCTGGTCGGTGGGGTCCGTTTGATCCACGTAATTGGGCATCCCGTCCTGTGCCCAGACGGGAGCGGTGGCGAAGTCAGCGAGGGCATTATTGCTGATCACCGCGGCACACCAACGAGATAATGCTTCCCCGGTGCTTTGGCCGCAGACGTTTCCGTTCATCGAGCACTCGCTCAGCTCGGCCTCAAACAGGGCCGAAACACGAGAGGAATTTCCGTAGGCAGCATCGACCTCGATGGCATTGCCGGTGGTGTAATCACAGCCCATATGGTCGGCGCCGCCGGTGCCGTCTGTGGCGCCTCCGAGCGCGAAGACGATGGCGCTAACCGGACCTCCGGTCGTTCCGAAGATGCCGTCATTGGCGGTCACGATGCGATCGGAATCGTCGAGAAGGTCTTGGGCGTTTTGCAGAGCCTTCTGGCCGAGCGACGGGTCCACGTAGATTGTCACTCGGCCGCTGAGGCTGGTTCCAACGAGTTGCGATGTGCCTTGATAGCTGGGCCATGCTGGCGCTGAAGAAGGGGAGCTGGCGGCGAGCGACATAGTGCTCTTGGCCTTTTTACGTGCAGTCATGAATCAACCTCGCGATCAGATGGAATTATTCGGCCAGAGTAGTTTTCCGAAGCGGAGGTGGGGAAACGGGCTCTTCCACTTTAACTCGCCTCCGGCGTTTTCGGGCAGATTTGTAGTCGGGTTTCGTTTTCTGTAACTCTATAGAGGCCAAGCCGTTACTACGATCGAGCGACTGGCGCGCAAGACACACAAAGGTGGCGACCTATGCAATCGGAACGAAGCGAACATCCAAGTCGGCTATTTTTAGCGTGATAAACTAGAAGTTCCCTATGGCTACGAATCAACGCAGAAAAACGGTTACGGCCGTGGTCGGAGGTGTGAGGGTCGGATCTGATGCACCAGTTGTAGTGCAATCCATGACCAACACCGACACGGCGGATGTCCCCTCGACCGTGCAGCAAGTGGCAGCCTTGGCGCGAGCCGGGTCGGAACTGGTACGAGTGACAGTCAATAATGACGAGGCGGCAGCAGCGCTGCCCCGCATTGTGGAGGAATTGGACAAGCTAGGCGTGCAGGTGCCGATTATCGGCGACTTCCACTACAACGGACACGTTCTGCTGACGAAGTATCCGGAGTGCGCGCGGGATCTAGCCAAATATCGAATCAATCCGGGGAACGCCAGCATCGGGCGCGGCGGAGATTCGAACTTCCGCACTATGATCGAAGTGGCAGTGAAGTACCAGAAGCCGGTTCGCATCGGCGTGAACTGGGGATCGCTGGACCAGGCGCTTCTGACGCGCATGATGGACGAAAATTCCAAGCTGGCCGAACCCAAAGATGCGCGCGATGTCACTATGGAAGCGATGGTCGTGAGCGCGCTGAACTCGGCAGAGCTAGCGCAAAAGTACGGGCTCCGGGCCGACCAGATTATTCTGAGCGCCAAGGTCAGCGGCGTGCAGGATCTCATTGATGTATATCGCGCGCTGGCTGCGCGTTGCGACTACCCGCTGCATCTGGGACTCACCGAAGCCGGGATGGGCGCTAAAGGCGTAGTGGCATCAAGCGCTGCCATGGGCGTGCTGCTGCAGGAAGGAATTGGGGATACCATTCGCGTTTCTCTGACTCCGGCGCCCGGTGGAGATCGCAGCGAGGAAGTGCGGGTTGCACAGCAGATCTTGCAGTCGATGGGCATTCGCAGCTTCACACCGCAGGTTACAGCGTGTCCGGGCTGCGGGCGTACGACCAGCACCTTCTTCCAGGAGATGGCGCAGCAGATCCAGTCGTATTTGCGTGAGCAGATGCCCGGGTGGAAGGGTCGTTACGTTGGCGTCGAGGAGATGAAGCTTGCGGTGATGGGATGCGTGGTGAACGGTCCTGGGGAATCAAAACACGCGAATATCGGAATTTCGTTGCCGGGCACGTTCGAAGAGCCCAAAGCGCCGGTTTACGTCGATGGCCGACTGTTTACGACGTTGAAGGGTGATCGGATTGTGGCGGAGTTCATTCAGATTCTGGACGAGTACGTGGATTCGCACTACGCGGCGAAGGATACTGTGAAAGAAGAAGTTTCGACCCGAGTATAAGGGCAGGGGCTAAAGTCCGTTTGATTTCCTGATTGTTACGCGGCCCTAAAGGGCCACTCTTCACCCTGGCTTCACTCTCCGTAAGAGGGCTACTTTACCCTTTTTAGTTCCTCATGCCTTATTAACATTTTTGTCTTGCCCCGCCGTGCACGGCTATTGTCCCGTCAGCAGAAAGATGGGGGCCTGCAGCGGAGCGGCGGAACTGCACGTCCCTGAACAGGCGCCGAAGGGAGCAGGGATATCAGTGACCAGCGTGTCTGGACTATTGCTTCCGGTCGCAATCGTATTGGTTGTGGTCACGACATCTGCAATCGTTCCCCCATCACAAATGCTCACGTAAACATGGCTGCTGTCTGCCGCTGCGGTGGCGTGCATCCGGAAGCGGGTGGTTCCTGGGGCATACGTCGGGGCGGCATCGCAGGCCGTTACTCGCGGTAGCGCATATTGGCTGGCAGCGAAATGAGGAGTGCTAAGCAGCGAGATCGAGGGCGAACGCAATGATGCACTGGCTGGTTTAACGGTCATGCTGCGGGCATCGAAGACGGTGAGCAGCGGAATGATGCAGGCGGTGCCGCCGACGTTCGGATCGGAGCAACTCGTCTGAGTTTCAAAGCTGGCAACGTAAAAACGCGAACCGTCCCGCAAAGCCGCGACTGAAACCGGCGAGCAAATGCCGGAACAGGGTGGATTCGCGCCGGCAGTCATGGAAATCGTTGCGAGGAGAGTCGGAGTGTCATTCGGGTTGCCGCTGAGATCAGAGCCTCCGGTCGCGGAAAAAACATAGAGAGTCCCGTTAGTCGGATTCGTGACGTAGAGCCGGTTCAGATGAGGATCGTAGAGCAGAAAATTCGCTCCGACACCTACGCTTAAATTGGTCTGACTCGGCAAAATCGTGTCGGTTGCGACATCGATGGCAACCAGAGTTCCACTTCCCTGGCTGAGCACGTACACACGCTGATTGTCGGGCCGCGCAACCGCCCACACTGGAGTTGTGCCTACGGCAATCGTTGCCGTGATCGACAAATCAACGGGGGAAAGGTCACTCACGGTGTCGTTACCCTGATTCACCACATACAGGTGCTGATCGTTGGGAGTCTCTGCCAGTGCGACGGGGTGTGCTCCCGCGGGAAGGTAGGCAATCTTCGTGATCGTATTTTCCGTGTTGCTGAGGACGGCGACGGAATCAGTGCTGCTGAGGTTCAGGGCGCACCCCGGATCATTTTCCACGCCATAATTGGCGACGTACATCCGGGTGGTCTCGGTGGTGGTCAAAAAATCAGGAAGGTAGGAACAAAACCACGTCGGTGTTCCGGCAGAACCGATGGGTCCGACATTGGGATACGTAAATGTGATTGGGGTACCCAAACCGGTTGCGACGTTGCTGCTGAAGGCGGGTGCGAAGGCGGTGACGACATCGGATTGCCCAGGAAAAAAGCTGCCAGCACTGGCGACGAAGACTCGGGAGTTGTTGGGCAAGATCGCAGCATGAGTGGGATTGATGCCTATATTCGCCTGGCCTATATCGGTGTCACCGGAGACATCGATCTGCAGAGCGGCACCCGGGTTTATCTGAGCGTTGGCGCTGATGCCGAACACGGCATGGAAGTTCGCCGAATTGGGCGGCGTGATGGCAATGGGGATCACCACCGGGCGGTAAATGTCGCCGCAAGACAAACACACCATCATTGCCAGCGCCACCGCGGCCAGCCCGCCCACACGTCGAAGACTCATCGGCACCCCGAAGATAGATTCTGCTTCAAATGACAGAATTGATTATTGTAGCGATTGCTTGGCGTATGCGCTAGGAGCTGTGAGCAATGAGCTTGGAGCTTTGAGCTTATTGCTTCTAGCCAAGATGCGGGCGCACTCAGAGATGGATGCCTGGATCGGAGATCAGCGGTGGTTGAAAAAGGGAGTGCTCGGCTTTGGCTTCGTTGGATGCACGAAGATGTCCGTGCCTATATCCCGCAAGTCTTGGCTGCTATGAGCGTCGGCGCCGGGATTTGCCGGTCGCGGCGGCGGCCACGGGCTCTTCATCTTTGGCTCTGGCGGCTGGCTTTTTCTTGCCCTCCATTTGTGCCAGGCTTTGTTTCAATGCTGCCATCAGGTCGACAACCGGAGCCAGCTTCTTGGGTTTTTCGACGGCCGCCACTTCCCCGCCTTCCAGCTTGGCTTCTATCAGCTTTTTGAGATTTTCCTGGAAGGAGTCTTTGTATTTTTCGGGATCCCACTCATCGGCCAACGCTTCAATGAGCTGATGAGCTACTTTGACTTCCGCTTCTTTCAGGTCTACATCGGGGGCGCCAAAACCTTCTACCTTTCGCACTTCATCCGCGTAGTACATGGTGTGAAGCATGAGACCGCCTTCACTGGGCCGCAGGAAAGCGGTGTATTCGCGATTGTGCATTGTGATTTTGGCGATCGCGACGTACTCGCTTTCCTCCAAGGCCTTGGTGAGGAGGGCGTAAGGACGCCGCCCGGCTTCCTCCGGCATCATGTAGTAAGAGGATTCGAAGTAGACGGGATCCACGTCGTCCGCTTTCACGAATTCGAGGATCTCCATGGTCTTGGCGGTCTGGGGCTCGATCTTCTTGATCTCTTCCGGCTCGATGACGATGTATTCGTCTTTGCGGAATTCGTACCCTTTCACGATGTCGCTGCGATCGACGACGACGTTTTCCAGCGGGCAAATGTATTGCTGCTTGACGCGCTGCTTATCGGGGCGATGCAGCATGTTGAAAGAGATGCCGGAACTGCGCGCGCCAGAAAATAGGCGCACAGGCATGGAGATGAGTCCGAAAGTTAAGTGACCCGACCAGACCGATGACGGCATAGTCCCCCTCGCAGGTATTCGTGGCACGGCCCCCAGAGCCGGCCTCGGTAGGCTAAACTCAACGGCACGGAGAGTTTAGCTCAGAACTATCATTTGATGCACCACCGGGCATGCGGGGGAACCGAAATTCGAAGCCGCATGCCGTGGGGTCAGAGCACGGCTCACACAAGCCATAGTAGTTACCTGAGGGGTTCCGTCTGGGGGCTGAACACGTTGGCGTTTATTCCCGGCTAGCGCAACTCGTTACGGCGCTGTCACAGCCATACATGAGGCAAAGCTTCGCTCACTAATCTCCTGAACCGAACGGCGATTTGTGATCATCTGTTCACGCAACTCCTGAGGAGGAAACATGACCGATCTCCGCTATCCCGTCGGTAAATTCAGCTATGCAGAGCCGTTGCATGATGAACAAAAGCGCAAATTCGTGGATGACCTCGCTCAAGCGCCCGCGAACTTACGCGCGGCTGTACAAGGCCTATCGGACGCTCAACTCGACACTCCTTATCGTCCTGAGGGCTGGACCGTGCGCCAGGTCGTGCATCACGTGCCTGACAGTCATGCGAATGCTTACATTCGTTTTAAACTCGCGCTGACCGAAGATGAACCCACGATCAAGACTTATGCAGAAGATCGATGGGCGGAGTTGCCGGACAGCAAGGGGCCAATCGCGGTTTCGCTCGAACTGCTCGGTTCCCTGCACGATCGCTGGTTGCATTTGCTGCGCTCGTTCAGCGACGAGCATTGGAAGCGGACGTTTCGGCATCCGGAACTCGGGCCGATGACACTGGAGAAGACACTCGCGCTCTATGCCTGGCACGGGCGGCATCACGTGGCGCACATCACCGAACTGCGCAAACGAATGTCGTGGTAACGTCACAGCAGGAGTGTTCGATGATTGCGCGAGTCTGGCACGGATATACGAAACCGGAGCACGCCGATGCATACGAGAGCATGTTGAAACCCGAACTTCTGCCTGGCATCAGCAAAGTGAAAGGCTATAAGGGCAGCTACCTTCTGCGGCGCAATCTGGGCGGGGAAGTTGAGTTCATCACTATCATGCTCTGGGACTCAATCGATGCGATTCGGGCCGTTGCGGGTGCGGATTACGAGACTGCGGTGATTCCCGAAGAACGACGGCAATACCTGGCGCGGTACGACCCGAAGTCCGCCCATTATGAAGTCACTTCGGTGCATGGAATCGGTGTCATGTAGATCCGACTTAAGGGATTCCGATCCGCCATAGGAGATAGCTGACCGATTCGCGGAGCGCAGAGCCGGCGCGCTGGAGCAAGCTATGCGGCCGGGTATCCAGCCGAGGGGCTGTGTAAACCGGACCAATGCCCTCGTGCTCGAGAAGTTTGCGGATCCGGAAGACGTGATAGGCGTCGCTGACAGCGACGCAACTGCGCAGATGGTTGGCGCGCATAATTACGGCCACGCGCTCCGCCGATTCCGAGGTGTCGCGGCCCTGCATTTCTGCAATCAGGCTGCGTTCCGGCACTCCCCGATGCATAAGATAATCGCGCCCCACGCCACCCTCGCTGTAATGGGGGTCGGCAGCGGCACCCCCGGTAGTGATGATTACCGGGGCGACACCACGCTGGTAAAGAGCGAATGCATGATCAAGCCGGGCACGCCAGACCGGGGAAGGGCGGCCGGAGTACTCGGCGGCGCCAAAGACCACAATCGCGTCCGCGGGTTGGACTTCCTGCTTCCCGGCCGTTTCAACGACCTTGACGGAAGTGGCAACCACAAGAAGGAGAACTAGCCCTAGAAGCACGACCAACAGACGAACCCACCAGCGAGTGATGAAAGGCTGGTTGGAAGAAGCGTGGGTCATCCTTGAGCAAAAAAACTGGAAATCTCATCCGCCGCGATGGCGCCTTCGCGAATAATGCGCCAGCGCGCGATTTCGTCACTCAGGTCGATGATGGTCGAAGCGACATCACGCGGCGACGAGCCGCCATCCACGATGATATTGATGCGCCCCTGGAGCTGGTCGCGCACTTGTTCGGCACTGGTACACTCGGACGCGCCGCTCAGATTCGCGGAAGTGGCGGTTATGGGAATGGCGGCGGCCGAGACCACCGCAAGTGGAATTTTGGCGTTGGGGACGCGCAGCGCAACATTCCCCGTGTTGGCCGTCACCTTGAGAGGCAGGCGCGATCCCGCTTTTACGATTATGGTCAGAGGTCCTGGCCAGAACTTCCGCGCGAGCGCATAGAATTCGTCGGGCAACGGCTTGGCCAATTCCTCAGCTTGATCCACGCTCTCAATGAGCAGGGACAGGGGCTTATGACGGGATCGCGTCTTAATGTCATAAACCCTGTCGACCGCCCGGAGATTAAAGGGATCGGCGGCCAGTCCGTAGAATGTATCGGTCGGCATTCCCAGCACTTCCCCGGAACGAATTTGATCGGCGGCGTACTTGACCAGGGAGGTCTCAGGAGTATCGTGATTGATTTTTACAATCTCGGCGCGCACGGCGCTCCCTTCTACATCTGCAGGTTCGGATGAGTTTGAATGGCGAAACTTATCATAATACTGGAAAACGCCGCAAGGCGAGGCAGAGTATCATGCGGTCGATGCGAGCACGCCTAACCCCATGAGGCAGAGATCCGAGGTTTCCCCCAAGCAGCATCAACGGCTTCGGCGGGTCGAAGGACGTCATAATTCCGCGGTGAAGGAGTTGCGGCAGGCGTTTGCCCGGGCGGAACTGACGGACCAGGGATTCTGCGCAATTGAAGGCATTCGGATCGTTGAAGAAGCGATTCGGAGCGGGTTGCGGTTTCAAGCGGTGTTCTTTCGGGAATCTGCACAGAATCTGGCCGAACGCCTGCTGCCGCAGATTGGTGCGCATGTGGAAACCTTGCTGCTCCCAGACAGCCTGTTCAACGCCAGCGTGTCCAGCGATGCGCCTCAGGGGGTTGCAGCACTAGTATTGGTGAAGAAGTCTTCCGTGCAAGACGTTCTCGAACGCTTGCAGGTCGGGCCGTTGATGGTGGTCATCGGATTACAGGATCCGGGGAATCTGGGAACCATCCTGCGTTCGTCGGAAGCCCTGGGCAGCGCCGGCGTGGTGCTGGCCCAAGGCACGGTAAGCCCGTTCAATTCAAAGGTTGTTCGCGCGTCGGCAGGGTCGGCTTTCCGACTGCCGATTGTGATTGCGAAAGCAGCGGGCGAAACGGATAAGATTTTTAAGACCATGCGAGCGGAAGGGATTCGCTTGATCGCGACGTCTTCGCACAAGGGAACACCCATCGATCAGTCGAACCTTACAGGACCTGCAGCGATACTTGTCGGGAGTGAAGGCGCAGGGCTGCCACGAGATCTATTGGCGCAAGTCGATGAGCTGGTCAAGATTCCGCATGCGCCCCAGGTGGAATCGTTGAATGCGGGTGTAGCTGCCAGCATTGTGCTTTACGAGGCGGCTCGGCAACGGGGAGAGCAGTGACGCAGCATGAAAACCGCTCGGTAGCGCCACTGCTCCGAATTGGCCTAGAAACTCTGTGGCGGGGTGTCTAGCGTGTCATGCGCGTCGTTCAGATTTATTGTCGCTGGATTCGTCCACATTGAACTGGTCGCCCAGGTTTTTTGCCAAGGCATTCAATCCGGCTGCCAGTTTCAGCCGCCAGCGTTCCACTGAGAGCTTGGCCGTGGTGTGCATAGAGTGCTCAAATGCCTGTAGAGCATTCCCGGCCTCGGCCTTCAGCGACTCGGAAGTTGAGGCCACGATTCCGTTCTGAGCAATCTTCATGTTTCCGGTCGCCTCGTCCAACTGCTTTCCGAGTACGGAGACGCCACGCGCCGTCATTTCGTCGAGAAGCTCATTCGCCTCAGCTTCGAGTTGTTTGCGCGTATCCCTCACGATGTTGCTGGACATCTGGCTCAAGCGTTGGTCAAGGCCTGACTCCAGCGATTCCGCAGAGGCGTTCAGTTTCGTGAGGCGGGTCTCCAGCGATTCAAACTGTTCCTGCAGGCGCGTCAGATCCGATTGCATAAACGCTCGAAGCTGTTGCAGGTCGGCACGGTGGGCGTTGTGCTCATCGCTCAAAGTTTGCCGGAGAAATTCCAGAAGCTCTTCGCTGAGGCGCTTGAGGGAATTTCCTCCTTCCAGCAATTTCTGCTGAAATTCGTTCAAACTGCGACCGATGTGTTCGCGGGCGTCACCGGAAATATGCGCGGAAAGGTCCTGGGCTCGTTTTTCAACCTGTTTCAGTTCACCTGCGACCCGCTGCATGAACTCTTCGTACCCTTTAGTAGTTCTCTGGTCGATGGCCGCCTTGGCTCCTGCCAGCACTTGCGCAGCCTGCTGCCGCGCCTCTTCTGTGATTTTCGGGCCGAAGTCGTTGCGCAGACGCAATTCCAGCTGTTGCTCGAGTTCGGGAGGAATGCTGGATAGCGACACCTCAAAGCGGCTGGGATTCGATTCTTTACGTGCGAGCTTTTCCTTGATCGCCGAGAGCTCAGCCTGGACCGGGCGAACGGCTTCGGCAATCATTTTCGCTACTTGCGTTTCTAACTGCCGCGCGAGACGGTCGAGCGCGGCTGCTGACGGCTGGCCGTCCTGAACAAGTACCTTGTGAGAGGACAGCGGTGTCGTCGCTGGAACAGTCGGAGACAGCCGCGGTTGCACGAGCACGGAGGGCAGTGACCAATCCTTGGGGCAATCCGCTAGGCCCCAGAAATTTTGCGGGCGGTCGAGCTTTGCGCCCAGCCTCCAACTCTGTTTTGCGGTGTCGATCGGTTGGCAAGAGACTACATGAGCCGTGGCTTCGCGACCTTCCTTGCTGTGAAGGTGCAACGGAACGCCAGCGTCCAGCTTCACGCGGGTCAGTATGGAACAGCCATGTGCATTGACGACCAGGGTTTCACACACTTCGGAAAACTGCGTTCCTTCCAAACTGGTGACCAGGACTGGCAGTGCGGCTGGCACTCTCGAACTGCGCCTGAGCGTCGTGGGGCTATTTGCGTTTTGCATGTAAGCCTGCCTTGTGCTGCGAGGAATAGGTGCCGATCAGCCTGGCGCGGGCCGACGGCCAATGTACGTCCTACCTTAACCCCGCAACGGCATTTGGTGGATCAATCGGAAGTGTTGGGTTAAGACTGTCCGAGTGACGGCGTGGCCAGCACCCTTGGTAACTGGCGCGAAAGGACGAGAAACACACCGCATTTCTCAGGATTCGAAGCGATCAAAACTCAGGCTAGCCCGCCGCCATCCACGAGGAGGGCTGCGCCGGTGATCCAGTTTGACATGGGGCTGGCTAGAAACAGGACTGCGTTGGCGACATCCTCCGGCGTGCCGACACGGGCGAGCGGTCGATTGGCAGCCTCTTTCATGAAGACCTGCGCATCTTCGCCGAGCTGGGCGCATTCGCTACGGAGCAAGGGTGTGTCGACATCGCCGGGACAGACACAGTTCACCTGGATGTTGTGCTTGCCGTGATCGATAGCCATGGCACGCGTGAGATTTACCACGCCTCCCTTGGCAGCGCAGTAAGAGACCGCTTTGGGGCCGCCTTTGAGCGACCATCCAGAACCGATGTTGATAATGCGGCCTCCGCCACTGCGAATCATGTGGGGAACAACTTCTCGCGAGAGCAGGAAAATTCCCTTCAGGGTCACATCGAGTGCGCGATCCCACTCTTCTTCGGTGAGGTCAATGATGTCTTTTCGGATGGCGATGCCGGCGCAGTTACAGAGAATGTCAACCTTGCCCCACTTTTGAATGATTGATTCGACTGCGCGGCTGCAATCCGATGCGCTGCTCACATCGCATTTCAAAGACAAACCGGTGCCGTTCTGATCGCGGATCAGAGCAGCTGTCTGCCGGCCTTTCCCTCATCGATGTCCAGCACGGCGGTCAAAGCTCCCATTTCCGCCAGCAGACGGGCGATACCACGCCCGATCCCGGAGCCGGCACCCGTCACTATCGCAACTCTATCTTTTACGGACAGAAGTTGAGCTGCGCGGGCAGCAATGTTTGTGGATGCTTGCGTCATTCAGATTCAGGATGCCGCATCGAGCGCCTTGCTCGCCGCTTCTAATGTAAGTTTTACGTCTTCGTCGCTATGCGCTAACGTGACGATAGAATGCAGCGCTGCTGACGGAGAGGCATAGATACCAAACGGAAACAGCGACAAGATGAACTTCTGGAAAGCGGCTCGGTCCACATGTTGGCAGAAATCGCGGTAGTCTCGGATCGCAGGCTGATCAGTAAACATGACCTGCAGCATGGGGCCGACGTTCTGCACGATCGCGGCGCGCCCCTTTTTTCGCAACAGGTCGCGAAATCCAGTGCATAGTTTTTCCGCGATTCTCCAGGTGTGGCGGAACGAAGCATTATTGTCGCGGGTAAGCATGCGAAGATTGGCGCGGGCGGCAAACATACCGATGCGCGAGCCGTTATGCGTGCCGTAGTGCAGAACACCTCCCCATTGCAGCGCATCCATGATGTCGGCGCGGCCGACCAGCGCCGCAACCGGCAGCCCTGATCCGAGTGCCTTGCCGAATGTCACCAGGTCCGGGGAGAGTTTGTAGTATTCCTGACAGCCGCCCGGGCGCAATACGAAAGCCGGTGACGGTTTCATCAAGAATGAACACGATTCCATGCGATTGGGCGAGCTTCTGAAGGCCTGCAAGATATCCATCGGCGGGAGGGATCACGCCCATGTTGGCCATAACACCTTCGGTGATGATGGCGGCGACCTGGCCGCGATGATTTTCGAGCGAGCTCTCAAGCGCGGAAAGATCATTCCATGGCACAACAATCGTGTCGTCAAGAGCAGTTCTGTTCAGTCCCGAACTGTCGGGAATTTTTACGGGATCGCTTCGGAGACCGAGAGCGGCGGGTGGCAGCACGTTTGAACTGATGAGCAAATCATCGTGCCATCCGTGGTAATGTCCTTCAAACTTCAAAATCTTGGGGCGCCCAGTTACGCCGCGTGCAAGGCGGATGGCGGCCATTACCGCCTCCGTGCCGGTGTTGGCGAATCGCACCCTTTCCGCATTGGGCACGATTTTCTGGATCATGGTTGCGACTTCCAGTTCGACGGGTGTGGCTGTGGCGAAATGCGCTCCGCTGCTCGCCGCTTCTACGATCGCCTCCACGACTTCGGGATGCGCATGTCCCAAGGGAAGCGCACCGAAAGCCATCATCCAGTCGATGTATTCGTTGCCATCGACGTCATAAATCCGCGAACCACTCGCCCGTTCCATGAAGATGGGATATTTGCCGAAGTTGACCGGTCCGCGCGACGAGGAACTGCTGGCTTCGATCAGTACTCCGACAGTGCGTTGGTAAAGCTCGCGTGATTTTTCAGTGAGGAAGGGCAATTGATTCTCCGACACAGGCTTGTGACTTGCCATGGTACAGCAGTGCGATAAAGCACACCGTCAGCCGGAATGTTTTCTCGCTAGTGGGTGCACAGAGCTCGGCAGAAGAATCCGTAAGGGCCCCGTGTCCTCTGTGGTTTAGCACTTTTCGGCTCGCACGAGTTCCCGAAGTAACCAGGTCCCAGCACTTCAAATCTCTCGCAATATTCCCGCGGCTACGCATTCTAAATTAGGACACACGATGCCGTTCACACATCCTGTTAAGCAACAGACGCATCCCCAGAGTAGTTGAAGTGAGGATTGAACTATGAATATGCCGGTTCTCGCACCCACTTTCGCCCTCAGGCGCAAGTCCCTGAGACAGTTCCTTCCCTTTTTCCTCGCTGCAGCGTGCCTGGCAGGATGCGCTGCATTCGCGCAAGAAAAGACCGCTTCACCTGCGCATGGCAGCGGATGGGTCGTCATTCCCGTCAACGAATATCGCGTGCTAAGGGCGAAAGCATATCCCGTCGAGCCGACGCCCGAACCACCCCCGCTGGATGCCACCCTTACGCGAGTCGATTACGACCTGCACGTCCTCGGCGATCTGGCGACGGGCACGGCCCATCTCACCGTGGATGTATTGAAAGATGGTTGGGTGCGCGTTCCCGTTCCACCAGGGTTGTTAGTGCGCGAGGCAGAACTGGAGGGCAAACCGCTTTCCCTCGTCCCCAGTGATAAAGGGAAAGCCGGTACGCATCTATGCGCGCTGTTATCACATGCCGGACGCTGGACGGTAACGCTCTCCGTGGATGTGCCAGTTGGATCTTCTGCCGGCGACGAGACTCTTGCTCTTCCTTCCACAGATTCAGGGATCACACGAGCCGCAGTGCAACTTGCCCGGCAAGGCATCGATCTCCGAGTCGGCGGCGGGTTGTTGTCGGAGAAGTCAGAAAACTCCACCGAGACTAAGTGGCTGGCCTACGGTCGAGGAAACGAGCCCCTGACTTTCACTTGGCGGAAGAAAACTGAAGATCACCATGTCGAACTGCCGCTGCGACTGCGGGGATCGCTGACACAGCTGACCAGCCTGGGAGAAGACTCGACGGGAATCTCGGCTGAAGTAGCGCTGGAGATCATCCAAGGCGCAGCGCGCCAGGTCCGCATTCAACTTCCAGAAAAGATCACGATCAACCAGGTTGCCGGGGCGATGGTCGCAGATTGGGAGATGAAAGATGGCGAACTCGGCATTACCTTCCTGGAACCACTCGAGCACACCGCTCGCTTTGTGATCAGCGGTGAGGCTCGGCTGCCGCGCGACGGAGTCATCGAGATCCCCCTATTGCGTCTTCTGAACAGCGAGCGTGAGACCGGAGGAATCGCTGTAGAGATTCTTGGGGCCGGTGAGATCAAGGATCAGAAGGCACAAGGGCTGGAGGAGGCAGATGCGTCCGACCTTGGAGCCATGATAGCCAACCGGCAGTCGCCGGCGCTGCTGGCATTTCGAGCGCGAGCTGGCGACGCAGGCGCGACCCGTTCGCTAAGCGTCAATGTGGCGCGCTACGACCAGCAGGCCGTGTTGATGGCGAATATCGAGGAAGCTCGCTACCAGGTGCTGATCAGCGCCGATGGCAAAGAACTGGTGCAGGCGCGATATGCGGTCCGCAACAACCAGCGCAATTTTGTGAAGATTACATTGCCCGGGGGCGCGACCGTCTGGAGCGCTACTCTGGCGGGCAAACCGGTACGTCCGGGGCAGGCGCCGGATGGAAGCCTGTTGTTGCCCCTCGAAAAATCCATGGGCGGAGACGACGCACCCGCATTTCCCGTAGAGATTGTTTACCTGGCCAAGGCGGCAGCATGGCACGAAAAAGGGCGCCAGAATTTAACTCTGCCAGCGCTGGATCTTCCCATCTCACGCACGGGGATGCTGCTGTACTACCCGCCTGCATACAAAGTGAGTGCTGAGGCCGGCCTGTTCCGTACGCAGGAATATCAGAGTCCGACTTCGGCGGTACTGACAGCTGCGAGCGGCGAAGGCCCTGGGTTTGGGCCGGGCAGCGGAGGGGGCATGGGCGGAGGCACTTTCAGAGTTGGAGGCGGTGCTGAGGGAGCTCCTGCGACATCGGATCTCGACAAGGGAGAGCAATACGCAAAGCTGCAGGACGCGGATGCCAAGGAGAAGAAAGACGCTACGGAGACTCTCCTGAGAAATTTTCGGGCCAAGTCGGTTGGGGGAAAAGTAACTGGCATTCTGCCAGTCAACGTCCCGTTCCCCGCTTTTGGTCCGTCAATTTTCCTGGTTTCCGAGCTCACCAGTGAGAACCAGTTTCCAGCGGCAGAATTCAATTTCCAGCGCGACAAAAAGGGAGGTTCGCGATGAGATACATTATCTCGGTTGTCCTTTTCCTGATCTGTTTTCTGGCCGCATTTGGTGCCGCACAGGATATATCTGCTCTGCCCCTGCCGGATCCGGGCAACGTCACGCTGACGCTCGCCGAGTACAACCGGCTGGTTGAACTGGCAGCCAATCCGCCGAAAAGACCGGAACTGGCGCCACTTCCCTATTCCATGAAGCACGCACAGATGAGGCTGCGTGTCGAGAAGGACGCCATCCGGGGCACTCTTGAGTTGGAGGGAGAAGTCTTCCGCAAAGGGATCAGCAAGGTTCCACTCACCAGCGGAATGACCATCGTTGACGCCCACCTGAATGGCAAGGGAGTTCCCCTCATTCACGAGAACGGCACGCATGCAGCCTTGCTTCCAGCCGGCGAGTTCTCCATCGCACTGGAGACCGGGGTACCGTTACGCATCGACGCGGGCCGCGCTTCTTTTACGCTGCCCGTGCCGTCGGCGGGGAGCGTGCAAATATCGTTGGCCATTCCCGGAGATCACACGATTGCGAATGTCAGTGCCGGTGTCATTACGGATCGCAAATCGGAAAATGGGCGGACCGTCATTGAAGCCACCCTGGTCCCCGGACAACCCGTTACTTTCTGGTGGACCACGCGTGAAGTCGCTGTGCCCGTGGTGCCGCGCGAAACACGATTCCTCTCTGACGCGAAGACGCTCATTTCCGTCAGCGAGGCACAACTGCGTGTAGCGGTGCTGGCGGATGTCAGCGTGGTGCAAGGTGAGCCATCGCAATTCCAAGTGGAGTTGCCGTCAGGCTATGAAATAACCGGGGTTACAGGCGCCACTCTGGACGCAACAGAGATGCAACCGGGATTGCTAATCCTGAAGGTAAATGCGCCTGGTCAGCGCTCGCACGAGTTTCTGATTTCGATGGAGCGCTCCCTCAGCGGCTCGAAAGTCGAGGCGCCATTCTTGAGCTTCAAAGGAGCCCAACGTGAAACCGGCGAGGTACTGGTCGAGGGCGTGGGCACAATGGAGATTACTGCCAAAGAAGCAGGCGGGCTGAAGCGCATGGATGTAAAAGAAACGAATCCATACCTACGCTCGCTTGCCCATTTTCCGATGCAGGCTGCGTTCCGTTATCACCGGCAGCCGAGCCAGGCGCCATCCCTCGGGTTGGAATGGGTCCGCTTTCCCGATAGCAGCGTCCTGGCCGCCGTCGTGGAGAATGCGCAAGTCACAACGATGATCACTTCGGAAGGTAAATCCCTTACGGAAATTAAGTTGACGGTGAAGAACCAGGCGCAGCCGTTTTTGAAGGTTGCACTGCCTTCAGGAGCCAGCATCCTTACGGCGGATGTGGCTGGGGAACGTGTGAAGCCCGTGCAAGGACCGGACGGCAGTCGCGTCCCGCTGCTGCGCCCAGGATTTCGGCCGACCGATTCCTACACAGTCTCGTTTGTCTTCATGCACTCGGGAGCGCCCTTCGCGAAAAAGGGCGGGGCTGAGCTTGCGCTGCCGGGAATGGATATTCCCATCAACCTGCTGAACTGGGAAGTCTTCCTTCCCGAGCAGTACAAAGTCAAGGATTTCGGTGGGGACGTAATTGCGGCTAACCGTGTACCCGAACCGTTCCGAGCAGAAGAATATGCGCTGCGCAACGAAGGAAATCGTGATCAGGAGGCCAGGCTCATCGCGCTTCCTGGGCAGATGGGAGGATATGTCAGCGATCCAAGCGGGGCGATGGTGGCGAATGCGCGCGTGACGATCACCTCCTTGGCAACCGGGAGAACGCAGGCTGTCGGGACCGACTCCAGCGGCCGATGGGTCATTCGCGGCATGCATTCTGGCACTTTTAAAGCAAAGGTGGAAGCGCCCGGATTCCGGACCGGGATGTTCAGCCTCAACTACGATGGCAGCCAGCCTTCACTGTACAGCTTCCCCATGAATGTCGGCTCGGTATCCGAGACTGTAGAAGTAGTGTCGGAGGCGGCGCAGGTGCAGAGCCCGCCCGCCGCCATTGGAGATACCACACGCGCCGTCACTGGTCTGAAGGTGGATGGGCCGACTCACGTCAATATGCCGCAGATGGCTCCGGGCATAGCGCAGCAGAATGCGTCGGCCAACGTCATCAACCTGCAAAGACGTGTGGCGGGGGTGCTGCCGATCGCCATTGATGTGCCGCGCGCGGGCACATCGTTTGCCTTCGTACGGCCGCTGGTACTGGACGAAGAGACCAAGGTGACCTTCAGCTACAAGAGTCGATAAAAATTAGCAGACCTGGGCGCTTCCCCGAACCTCTGGATATGCCATCGCGCAGCCGATGGCATAGAATGATGGATTCGCGGAAGCGCTCATGAGCAAACCTGAATCGTGGAAAATGTGGCAAGGCCGCTCGGTGGGCGGAAAATTTCCACTCCGCCAGTGGCTGGGCGGCTCAGATCACAGTGCCGTGTTCCTTACTGAGCGGCCCGGAGGGGGCAAGGCCGCGATCAAGCTCATCGCCGTTGAAGCCGGCGATGTGGAGCAAGCATTGTTGCGCGTCCGCGCTAGCACCCGACTATCCCACCCGCACCTGATCCACACTTTTGAAGCCGGGCGCGGCCAGCTCGACGGCGACTCCTTCGTCTACGTGGTCATGGAATTTGCCGAGGAGGACCTGTCCCAAGTCCTCCCCCAGCGTGCGCTCTCGCCCGAGGAAGTATCAGACCTGCTTCCGCCGCTGCTGGATGCTGTTTCGTACGTGCACAACAAGGGATTCGTGCACAGCCGGGTCAAGCCTTCGAATATTCTGGCAGTGGCGAATGCATTGAAACTTTCTGCCGATCAGATTACGCCCGTTGCGGAGACGGGCAGCGTACGCCGGCGAGACGTGTACGATGCGCCCGAAACGGCTGCGGGAGTTCTGACGCCCGCCAGCGATGTTTGGTCGCTTGGAGCGACGCTCATCGCCGCCATTACCCAGAATGTATCGCTGATAGAGCAGTCGCCCGGAAAAGGCAGCTTGCCCGAAAGCATTCCCGAACCTTACCGCGGCATCGTCCGGGACTGCTTGCAACTCGATCCCAAGCGACGATCGTCGGTGCAGCAGGTTCAGGCGCGACTCCAGCCTGGCGGACACTCCCCTGCGCCAGCATCGCTGGCGGATATCAGAGCCGTTGCGGCTCCAGCGGCGAGTACGATGCGCGAACCCAAAGCCTTTCCGAATCGCAAGCCCATACTCGCGATCGCGGGCGTGGTGATTGCAATTGTGATTGTATTCGCGCTCATGCATTCTCGCGGGAATAACGCGCCGCCTTCCAATCCCGATACCGGAGCGCCGGCGAACGTCGAAAACAAACCTTCAGCTGGCCCGGATACACCGGTTCGTGAACCCAAAAAGCCCGCTGCGCCTGCCCGGAAATCGACTGCTGCCAGCGGAGAAGTAATGCGCCGGGTGATCCCCGACATCCCCAGGAGCGCGCGCAATACGATCCACGGAACGATCAAGGTGAGCGTGCATGTGGACGTGAGTCCGTCGGGGAAAGTGATTGCGGCGAAGTTCAGGACATCAGGTCCCAGCCAATATTTCGCGCAGAAGGCGATGAAGGCGGCTGAACAATGGGAGTTTACGCCTCAGCCCGACACAGCTTCGTGGCTAGTGAATTTTTATTTTCGGCGCAGCGGTGTGGACGCTTCGCCGCAAGCGGTCACCCGCTAGTCTTTTAGCGATTGACGTAATTTCCAGACTATCTGCCGCACCATTCCGAGCAACAGCTTTGCGTCGTAAGCTTCCAGGTTCATCCGCCGGATCAGTTGACGTGCTTTCTTCTCGAACATTTTATCGGTACCCGGCTTCACGTAGCCGCTGATGTGCAGGGCTTCAAGCAATCCTTCAGTGATGTGCTCGAGTTTTTCGGCGCTAGCCGGTTCACGATCTTCTGCGGGCGCGGGCAGGTCGATATCACGCGCGAGTTCATATAGGCAGACCGCGACTGCCTGCCCCAGATTCATGGAAATGTTTTGCGAGTGCGCGGGAATAGTCATCAGCCAATGGCAAAAGCTGAAGTCGTCATTCGTCAGGCCGATTTTTTCGGAACCAAAAAGCAGCCCAACACGACCCTTCTGCAGAGTTTCGTGGATCAGCGCAGCGGAATGCTCGCCTAGTTTTTTCGGGGGATGATCGAGCTTGCGATCTCGAACGGCAGTAGTCCCAACCACCAGGGCGCAATCAGTTACCGCTTCGGCAACACCGTCAAACTCCTCGGCAGTCTTCAGCAGCGTAGAACCGCCCACAGCAGAGCGAGCCTCGCGGAATGCGAGCCGGTAGGGATTGACGACGCGCAGACGGCGACATCCAAAGTTACTCATGGCACGGGCCGCCGCGCCGATATTCAGCGGATTCCGCGGGCGCACCAGCACGACGACGAGGTTGGCTAGATCGGAAAGCGGCAAGCGCTCATTTTACGATAGCGCAGCGGCGATCATGCCTGCACATGCGCTGTCCTCAGCGGACGGGCGCCGCAGCCTGAGCGAGTTCTTTGCGCTCGGCGTTCGCCTGCTTGGCTGCTTTGCTGGCCTCAAGCGTCACGTCCTGTGTGGCGAAACCGACACCGATTTTTTTCAGGAACGTGTTGGGCGGAGTGCCGCCAGCAAAGATCCACACGAAATCATTGGGAATCTCCTGTTTCGCTCCCGCAACCTCGAGAATCACTGACTCCGGCTTGAATTCGAGCGGATTCGAATTAAAGAGCACTTTGACTTTGCCGGATCGGATGCAGTCTTCAATACGCTTGGCGTTGCGCTCCTTGATGCGGCTGAAGCGTTCGCTGCGATAGGAGAGCGTCACCTGGTTGCCCTTTTGGTTCGCGAGTCCCATGGCAGCCTCGACCGCGCTGTCTCCCCCGCCGATCACCAGAATTTTTTTGTTGATGTAGTGGTCAGCCTCAATGAGGCGATACATCACCTTGGGAAGATCTTCGCCCTTCACACCCAGTTTGCGGGGCTCCCCTGCACGACCGAGCGCGAGGATCACTGCGCGCGACCGATACTGGTTGGTGGGCGTTGTGAGCGTGAAAATGCCGTGCTCGTCTTTCTGCACGTCTTCGACTTTCTCCCCGGTACACACGTTAAAATCGGCGCGGTTGAGCACCATATCCCAAAAGGCCAGCAAGTTCTCTTTGGAGAGCTGCATCTTTTTGAACTTGCCGTACATGGGAAATTCCACTGGGCTGGTCATGACCAGCTTTTGCCGAGGATATTTCGCGACCGTCCCACCGATCTCGTCGCGCTCGATGGTAAGGTACTTCAGCTTGTGTTCAATAGCGCGGAGCGAGGCGCTGATTCCGGCGGGACCGGCTCCGATCACAATCACATCATGCACGTCAGGACTGGTCTGCAGCGCTTCGGACGCCTTGAAGCGGGCGGCAATAGTATCGACGCAATCGCGCCCTTGATTGACTGCGTTCTTGATCAGGGCCAAGCCTCCCAGTTCGCCGACAATGAACAGATTCGAAACTGTAGTTTCAAATTCGGGCGTGAGAGTGGGCATGTCAGCGGCCATGCTGGGACTCGCCATCACCATCGTGATTGCGCCCACCGGGCAGGCATCGGCACAAAGGCCGTGCCCGATGCACTTGTGCCCGTTAACGATGACTGCCTTGGCGGCAATCATCGCTAACACGTCGCCTTCAGGACACACGCTGGTGCAAGTAGCGCAGCCAATGCACCGGTTGTTATCTATTCGCGGATGCTGAGCCCGTGGGCCGTCGGAAAACAGCTTCCCTTTTTCGGCAGCCTCGCGCGCGCGGGTCTCCCGCTTCTTCAGGCTCCGGAGATAGATCATCAGAAAAAAGAAACAGATAATCGCGCCGATGCCATATGTAATAAGTGTTTCCATACTTCAGAAATGTCCCAACCTCAGAAATATCCCAAGACGAACTGCAGCGTAATGTGCAACAGAGCCAGTACTGCAAAAGCATAACTGAAAGGCTTATGCACAACGTGCCAAAGGTGGAATACCTTTTGGGAACGCGAAAGGAACAGAACCCGTTTCAAGAGCGCAGCTTCGTCAGCGGCCGCGCGAATGGCCTTCTCCAGTTCAGGATGTCGCGTGGGCAGGAAGCCGGCACAAGTGGACAGAGACTGACCAAAGCTGAGAGCGTTGCGACGGAGTTTTGCCACACGAAAATAGCGAGTTAAATCGAGGATCATCATGTACACCAGGGCGATCACGATGGGCAACCGGCTGACACGGTTCTTGTCAGGCATGCGCAGAAGCGCGCGAAGGTCAGCCTGCGGAAGGACCCGCTGCGTTGCCAGTTGTTGCGAGAGACTCTCCTGCAAGTCCTGGAGTTCCCTCATCGACAGTTCGGCTGTGGTTACCCTTCGGGGTATCTGGGCGTACAGATAGCGCCCCACCACCCCGCTGGCGGAGACAGCGAACATGATCCAAAAAGCCATCCCGGCAATGCCCCGGAACTTGAGCGTGGAATGAAACGCGACAATCAAGGGCGCAGTCAAACCCATCAGAACGTGAATGTCGAGCCAGTGTCTAGTCTTCCCGAATTGCCCTAACCAGGCCCAATGCTTGCGGATCGGATACAAAAAGATCCCGACAAACAAGGCAACTCCCAAAAATCCCAGATAAAGGCCGATAGGCCCGCTGGGTCGCAACAGGTGGTGTTTAGGGGAAAACGGGCGGTCGATGGCAGACAACTTATAGTAGTCGAAACCGTAAACAAAAAGTGCCAGATTCGTTGCGAACGCGAGCACATAAAGGAAGTACAGGCGTCTCCGATGACCTCGATCGGCATCGGGCGCCGGCTTCGCGATAGGGCTGAGTCTGGCTGTCGCTGTTGCTGTAGCGTTGGCACTCATTTCGTAATAACCTGTTCCTCTGTACTTACTGAAAATTTCTTGTATGCGGTGAACTGGTGCAAATTACGCCAGTGTTGCCGCCCGGTTTCCACCTCCACGCGCGCTTGTGTGGGGAACCAATACTGCTCTTTGGAATCGGAAAAAGTGACGGGAGCAAAGTCGACCTGCGAAGTCAGCGCTTTCAGTCCCACATCCTGCAGCGTGTCCGCAACGCCAGCTTCGATTTTAGTAATCGATCCCGTCTCCACGTCGATCCACGCCGTACCCGATAGCTCCAAGGGATACTCCCGCCCTCGCAATGCAAGCGCAGCGGGCGACTTCATGCCTTGCACGTGCTGGAAGGCTACCTTCTCCATGGTGCGCCCTCCCAGAACTTCTTCTCCGGCTGAACTGAACTTGAATGCTGCCGCGTAGTAAGGGTGAAAAACCAGAAAAAGGGTTGCAAACCCGTTGCTCAACAGCATGGAGGTATTTTTGCGATCTTTCTTCGCCTCCCGAATAGGAATGCGGGATTCGGAAAGATTGAGCTCGCCCCCGGTATGGGTCATGATCATGAGGTAGTCGTAGCTGGAGTCTTCCTTCAGCTCCACCCTGTCATCTTTGCCGAGCTTTTCCTGACGCACCTGCTCGGTACACTTCACATCCGAGAACTGATCGAGAAAGCCGGAGGTCCGGTTTGCCGTGCGCGCGAGCAAGTTATCGAGCCTTTGCACGTCTGGCGGCGCACCCGCTTCGGCGCCGGAAAAAGCGAGAGGTGCCAGGCTAAGAAGTGCCAGAAGCAATTTTGCGGGCCGGGCTAAAATGCGAGTGTTGCTCATTTTTCTCCCTTCCTCTTCGAATCGAAGCGATAACCAATCGAGAACATCATCTGGTCATAGCTCAAGTCGCCGCGGTTCGTCGTGAAGTTCGATTGCACGTAATAATGCGGGCCGAGAGTAGTCTCGACCGTGCCGGTCACGAATTTGCTGCGCGTATTGTTGGTCAGAGCGGAAGCAAAATTCTGCTGGCCTAGCAGAACTTCCAACCGGAGCCGGTCATTCATCTGGTGCGTAACCGAGACCGACTTGTAATATCCGCTTCCGAATGAACTATCGAACTTGGCGTAATGGGCGTCGGCGCGCAGATGCACAAATGGCAACCGGCCGAAGGTGACGCCATACATCTGGTTCAGGGATGACTTCGCATCGCCTGTCCCGCTGCTGCGGCCCAGAGTGGTTGAGACCCAGACTTGCTTCCAGACCTCAAGGCGTCCACCCGCGCTGAACCCCTGGAACAGGTACTTGTCCAGAAGGCCAAGCGCGGCCAAATTCGTATCGAATGTCGGAATCTGTCTGAAGTAATTGTAATTGAAATCCACCTCAAGGCGCACAAATGGATTGATGCGGAAGGTTGAAAAATTGCGCCCCAAACCCCATCCTGGGGCGGCGGTAATGGTGTTTCCATTGGGGTTATCTATCTGGGCCGATTCATATAACGCGAAAGTTCGTTTGTACGACAGCGAGTCTTCAATGAACACAAAGGGGCGGTCGACATTCCACTTCACCATGCTGACGCCGCCTCCACCCGTGCTGCTGTAATGAACTCCGTCGTACTCTCCGCCTTCGAAGTTGATGAAGGCTCCGCTAAGGATGCGATCGGGACTATAGTCCCACGAGGAGGGATCGGGTGTGGACCCGCCGAAGACACCCAAGGTTGTACCTCGGGAGATTCTCGTGCCGAAATACCCACCGTCAATCGTGTCCAGGCTGGGAGCCCATGGCAGGTAGAGCCGTCCAAATCCGGCAACCAGGCTCGAGTTGGGATTGTCGTACGTCATGTTTAGGTGGTACGTACGGTTAATCAGACTCTGCAAGCTTTGCTGGCTGGCGACCGACTCCTTTGTAAAACGGCCGCGCCAATATCCGCTGAGATTCCAGTAAGTTCCACCGATGCGCGTAATGTCACCGCGAAACGCCATCCCGAAATCCCTGCTGGTAATGCTGTTTGCGCCATGGCTGATGGTTTCGATGGTGTCGAGGCCAATGCGTCCGCGGGCCCTATTGATGGAAGGCAACGGGGGACGGGGGATTTCCTGGCGAGCTTCTTCGTCGAGCGTGTCACCTTCCGTGAACGAGACCACTGCCGGATACTGCCGAGTGGCGCTCAGGGCTCGCTGTTGCACGAGTGCTTCCGTATCGCCGGTGGAAAGATAGGCCAGGTCACCTACTTTCACGGGACGTTTTGGAATATGAATGTCGGTTACGGATGAAGTATCAGCAACCGCGCTCACCTCCAGTTCGGCGATGACTCTGGGATCGGCTGCATTAGCGCTGTCGCCCTGAATTGCGGGCACGTTCTTGTCGATCACCTCGAGTTTCATGCCTTCCTGAAGTCCCTGCGATCGACCGCCTTCCAGGTAGGCAACGCCTTCCGCGACATACTTCACGCGGAAAATAGTGTGCAAGCTGGGGTCGTCCCCGCGCGCCAGCAGCGTTGCAACTTCCGCTGAGGTCTCAGGAGCGGGTCCCGCTGCAATCGTGGCCCCACTCTCTTCCGGTTTGGCATTGGCCGCAATTTCAACCGGCGTATCGGAAGACTGGAGCGCCGCCGGAGCACTGCTCACACGGGCGGTCTCCACCTGGGCGGGCTTTTCCGGCGCAGGCAGCGGGAGTGGAGCAGGCTTCTGTATCGAGGCCACCGCTATTTGCTTTGCGGGCTCCGTCTTGGCAGCAGGGACTGTCGCTGAGGATGCAGTGGTTACACTGGGCGCACTCGCGGCAGCCGGCGAAACTGGGGCAGAGCTTACGGCCGGAGTGCTCGCAGATGAAGTGATCGGAGCCGGCACAGCAGCAGCAACGGGAGTTGTCGCTGGCGGATTTACCGGGGCGGCGACTGCGATCTGCTTCTGTTCGAATGACGGTGCTGTTGCAGGCTGCCGCGGTGCAACTGCCACAGGCTGGCCAGACGGGCCAGCAATGGCTGAAGGGGGAGAAGTTGCGCCGGCTGAAGATTTCTCTTTGGACGGGTCGAAAGCTGGGCCGGCGATCACCGGAGGTGGTGTGGGCACTGCCGTATCTTCAGGCGTATCGGTTACGGGAGCGGGATTGTGCCGCCTATGAAAGATCCCGACCAGATTGCCCGACGTTGCGGCAACCGGAACGTTGCGGGCAGCTTCGCGCTTGTCCGGAGCAACCACACTCACGATGACGCGCTTGCCTTCAGTCCTGACGGAGTAGAGGTGAACCTGGTCAAGATCCACTACGACGCGAGTCACCATAGGCGACGTGCTGTGCTGGCCGACGCGCACGCGGCGTATACCGTTGTCGTTGACGGGTACTAATTTTGCCGCCGTACTAACAACTGTGTCCGGAAAATCGAGAAGAATGCGATGGGGATTCTCCGCTGTATCCACCGTGGGCGTAACCGGTGCGGTGAGCGTGATCTCGATACGCAGATCGATGCCCTGGCGCGCCACCGTGACGTTCTGCACAGTTGCCGTTCCCGTGCCGTTCTGTGCGGCCGCACACGAGAGCAGGACCAGTACTAGCGAAAGATGTTTTTGAACCGCCTTCATTCTGTGTCAACACTCGCTGGCGCTCCACCTTGCGCCTGAAATCTTGCCTGCTGTTGAATGCCCCTTGCGGAGCAGACCGCCCGCATCAACCGCCGTTACCGCTCTGGTGACATTGGTAGCAATTGATGCTGTTGTAGACATAGCCGGAAACGTTCGGGTGACGGAAGTTGGCCGCATTGTTGCCGCCATGACATCCCGTACACTGGAACACCGAATAGTCGTTGGAATTGGTGTGGCAGGTTGCGCAGACGTTATTCGCGTTACCGTGACTGGTGGGGAATCGCGTGTATTGCGAATGGTTGAACGTCGCCCCGGTCCAGGCGGTCGTATTGTGGCAGTTCTGGCAGGTGGTAGGGAAGAACTGCTGCTGCGCCGAATGGCCCGGATTGGTGGTGTTGTTGTAGTCGCTTTGGTGGCAGCCGATACATGTAGTCGGCAAGGTCGTGTAATTGTTGTTGACGTGGCAATCCGTGCACTGGCGGGGCGGCACTATGTGCGATCCCGTCAATGGGAATGTCGTGGTGTTGTGATTGAACGTGGAGTCGGTCCAGACCGAGGTGCTGTGACAGAGCTCGCACGTGGTCGGGAAGCCAGCTGAAGCGTGAGCTGGGTTGTTCGTACCAGCATAATCTTTCTGGTGGCACGAATAGCAGAGCGTGCTGTTCAAAGAATAGTTGTTATTGACGTGGCAATCCGTGCACTGACGCGGAGGCGCAACGTGCGCTCCAGTCAGCGGGAATCCCGTGGTAGCGTGATCGAATTTACCGTTGGTCCAAAGCACGGTGTCGTGGCAACCCTCACAGGCAGTTGGGAAGTGCGCGGTGATGTGGTTCACCGGTGAAGTCGCCGTGTTGTAGTCGTTCATGTGGCAAGTCGCGCATGCGGTGCTGGTCAGGTTGTAGTTGCTGTTGACGTGGCAATCGGTGCATTGCCGCGGCGGGGCCGTATGCGCCCCGGTCAGAGTGAATCCCGTGCTGCTGTGATCAAATTTGCCATTAGTCCAGAGCACGCTGTCGTGGCAGGACTCACATGTAGTCGGGAAATGCGCGGTGACGTGGTTCACGGGTGACGTTGCCGTGTTGTAGTCGTTCATGTGGCAAGTCACGCAGGCGGCGCTCGTCAGGTTGTAGTTGTTATTAACGTGGCAATCCGTGCATTGCCGCGGAGGCACCGTGTGCGATCCGACCAGCGGGAAGCCGGTCGTGGTGTGGTTGAATGTCGCATTCAACCAGGTGCTGGTGCTGTGGCACTGCTGGCAGGTCTGCGGGAAATTAGACGACACGTGATTCGGATTCGTCGTGCCCTGAAAGTCATTCAGGTGGCAGGTCACGCACGCGGCACTCGTCAGGTTGTAGTTGTTGTTGACGTGGCAATCGGTGCACTGGCGCGGAGGCACGGTGTGCAGTCCCGTCAGCGGAAATCCGGTGCTGTTGTGATCGAAGGTTGCGTTCAGCCAGGTGCTGGTGCTGTGGCACTGCTGGCAGGTCTGCGGGAAATTCGACGAGACGTGATTCGGATTCGTCGTGCCCTGGAAATCCTTGAGGTGGCAGGTCACGCACGCCGCACTCGTCAGGTTGTAGTTGTTGTTGACGTGGCAATCGGTGCACTGCCGCGGAGGCACGGTGTGCAGTCCGGTCAGCTGAAACCCAGTAGTGCTGTGATCGAAGATTGCGTTCAGCCAAGTGCTGGTGCTGTGGCACTGCTGACAAGTCTGCGGGAAATTCGACGAGACGTGATTCGGATTCGTCGTTCCCTGAAAGTCCTTCAAGTGGCAGGTCACGCACGACGTGCTCGTCAGGTTGTAGTTGTTATTGACGTGGCAATCGGTGCATTGGCGCGGAGGTACAGTGTGCAATCCCGTCAATGTAAATCCGGTAGTCGAGTGATCGAACTTGCCATTGGTCCAGGCCACGGTGTCATGACATTGCAGACAGGTCGTCGGGAAACCCGCGTGCGGCACGGGGCTGACCGCGGTGTTGTAATCCTGCTGGTGGCAGCTGACGCAGGCTGTGGCAGTGATGTTGTAGTTGTTGTTGACGTGGCAATCCGTACATTGGCGCGGAGGCACCATGTGCGCACCCGTCAGCGGGAAACCCGACTTGGCGTGATCAAAATTCGCCGGCTGCCAGGTTGCCGTGTTGTGACAAGTTTCGCAGGTCTGTGAAAATCCCCCGGCCACGTGGTTCGGATTGGTCGCGCTCTGGAAATCGTTGAGGTGGCACGACACGCAAGTCGTGCTCGTGAGGTTGTAGTTATTGTTGGTATGGCAATCGGCGCACTGTCGCGGAGGCACGGTGTGAGATCCGGTCAGCGTGAATCCGGTGGTCGAGTGATCGAACTTGCCATTCGTCCAAGACACCATGTCGTGACATTGCTGGCAAGTGGTCGGGAAACCCGCGTGCGGAACCGGAGCAGTGGCGGTATTGAAGTCGTTCTGGTGGCAACTGATGCAAGTCGTGCTTGTGATATTGAAGTTGTTGTTAACGTGGCAGTCGGCGCACTGCCGCGGAGGCACCAGATGCGCACCGGAAAGCGTAAATCCGGTGGTCGAGTGATCGAACTTGCCGCTGGTCCAAGAGGTCATGTCGTGACATTGCTGGCAAGTGGTCGGGAAACCCGCGTGCGGAACCGGAGTAGTCGCGGTATTGAAGTCGTTCTGGTGGCAACTGACGCACGCCGTACTGGTGATGTTGTAGTTGTTGTTGACATGGCAATCCGTACATTGCCGCGGAGGCACCATGTGCGCACCTGTCAGCGGGAATCCAGACTTCGCGTGGTCAAAGGTCGCTTGCTGCCAGGATGATGTGGCGTGGCAGGTTTCGCAGGTCTGTGCGAATCCGCCGGCCACGTGATTCGGATTACTGGTGCTCTGGAAATCCTTCAGGTGACAGGTTACGCACGTCGTGCTCGTGAGGTGGTAGTCATTATTGACGTGGCAATCACCACACTGCCGTGGAGGCACGGTATGCGACCCCGTTAAAACGAAATTCACCGTGGAGTGATCAAAGGTCGCGGTTGTCCACGTTACGGTGGTGTGGCACTGCGAGCAGTTCGACGGGAAGTTCGCCGCTACGTGGTTCGGGTTCGTAGTGCCTTGGAAATCTTTGAGGTGACAGTTTACGCAAGCCGCGCTGGTCAGGTTGTAGTTATTGTTGACGTGGCAATCGGCGCACTGGCGCGGCGGCATCGCATGTCCACCGCTCAACGGGAATCCCACCGAATTGTGATCGAACTTGGCATTCATCCAGTTATCGCTGGTATGGCAGGTATCGCAGTTGGTGGCAAATTTAGCGCTAACGTGATTGGGATTGGTGGTGGACTGAAAATCCTTGAAGTGACAAGACGCGCAGGCCGTGGACATCGTCTGGAAGTTGCTGGTCGCGCCGCCCTTATGACAAGCTTCGCAATCGACGGCGGCATGCGCTCCCGTCAGCGGGAAGCGATTGTTGTGCTGCTGGATCTGCTGCATCGATACTTGCCATCCCCGAACCGTGTGGCATTGTTCGCAGTTCGATCCCAGTTGCCGCTTATGGATATCTGCATGGCAGTCCTGGCATCGTTGTCCCACATTAGAGAAGACTGGTTTCACGTGGCACTGTACGCAACTCACACCCTGATGCATTCCGCGCAATGGATAGCGCGTCTGATTGTGATCAAATTCGGGCACTGCGCGGATTGGTCTCCACGCGCTTGCGGTGTGGCAGTTCTGGCATGGCACCGTCAGATTTCCGTGCGGGCTGCGAGTTCCGCCAGAAACCTGGCCTTGCGCCATCCCCGAATGTGCCGAACACGCCAGCAGGGCTACTGCAACGATTTTGAGTACGCCGCGAGCACCTGACATGACTTGCCTTTTGTTTTACCGACAGCATCAACAGAAAGAAGAAACGAAGAAAAGTATGAGTACGGAGTAATTGGCCGGGTGCAATTGTTAGTCCAATCACAATAACGATTACAGAGGTGTTGTGAAAAGTTACTCCGGTGCGGATTCAGCCGTCTTGAAGGTCAATGGTCCAAACGGCGCGAAGTTCAGTATTGCTGAAAGCCAAGTGTAAGTTCTTCGCGTTACCACCAAGTTTTTCATATTGACCTTTCGTGTGTAAAAAAAACTGAACATCCGCGCACCGCACATGGAAAACACTTCTCGCCGCAAAGCTTCGCTGAAAGCTATGCTAGGTTCCTTTACTGGCACTTTATCGTGTACAAAAAACTGAACACGCGACGAGACGGCGCTCAAGAATCTTTGGTAGGGTCCGGCAGTAAAGATATATCGATGAAGATGCGGAGCGGAAAGTAGAAGGTTGTACAATCTCCGGTTCCGTGTGACTGGTGCTCTTAACCTATAATTGTTGCTTTTTTAATCCTTCAGACCTGAAGCTCCCGATTTTGGCACCGGATTCGATGCCCCGTGACAAGCGGCGCACTCTTTCGGCGTTGGTTTGTAGAAGAGCACTGTTTTCGCCTCGACGACTCTCGTTAACTTGTGGCATCCCGCACAACGCACGTTCTGATGCGCACCGCGGAGGGGAAAATCAGTTCGTTTCTCATGGTCGAAGAGAGAAGGTTTCCACTTCGCACTATTGTGACATTCGGCACATCGAGTCATGTCGCCTTTGGCGAATTGCTTGCCGTGAATGTCCTGGTGGCAGTCCTCGCATTGTGTCGGTGCGGCCTTGAAATCGGCTTCCAGCAATTTGGTTTGAAGGTTCGGGGGCTTGTGGCAATCGATGCAAGCCGTAGCGCGGTGTGCGCCCACCAGGGAGAACTTCGTGGTTGAGTGGTCGAATGCGGAAAGATCCTTCCAAGACTTGGTCGAATGGCAGGCCTCGCACCCTGCTTGCGAGCCACCGGCTCGTACCAGTTGCATGCGTTCCTTGAATTGACCTTTGTGGGGATCGGCGTGGCAATTGGTACAGCTCAGATTTTTCCAGTGGTATACCGCAGTGGGTTTCGGTTGGAACTCCGCTGACTCCTTGTGACAATCGGCGCAAGGCACGGCCACATGCCCCCCGGTCAATACGAAATGAGTTTCTTTGTGTTTGGCCAGGGTAAACGTCGACGGCTTATAAGCTTCAACCGTGTGGCACCGATCACAGGCATTGAAGTAGGGCGCGGCCGCAAACTGTCCGCCATGACGGTCGCCGTGACAATCGGTGCAGCGATCAAACTTAACTTTGAATAAAGTGTCTTTGCCTTTTGGGATATGGCACTGCGCGCACTCGAGACGGGCGTGCCCTCCCTTCAGTGGGTACGCGGTGGAAGCATGTTCTTTCACGGTGAACGTGGAAGGTTTCCAGCCCTTCACGTTGTGACAGGAGGCGCACTCGCCACCATCTGCGTGTTTGGCGAACTGTCCCTTGTGCGGATCCTTGTGACAATCCATGCACTTTGCAAATACCAGCGGTTTTTTGAAATCCCCGTTAGCGTGGCATTGAGCGCAACCTACTGTCGCGTGCTTGCCTTCGAGCGGGAACTTTGTCTTGGAGTGATCAAAGCGCTCGTTCACCGCTTGTAGCGAAATCTTCTTCCAGCCGCTCGTGTTGTGACACGACTGGCAGCTTTGAGGGAAGCTGCCGCGGTGCGGATCTTTGTGGCAATCCGAGCATTGATTGAACGGAATTCCCACGTACTGGGGTTTGCCATCGGGGCCATTGGTGTGGCACTTGGCGCATTGCACTTGCGCGTGTAATCCAGTCAGGGGATAGCGAGTCTTCGAGTGATCGAACTTGCCCATGGTGATCGATTTCCAGTCCACATAGTTGTGGCAGTTAAGACAATTCTGTCCAAGTCGCCCCTTGTGTTGGTCCTGGTGGCAAGTAATGCAAGCAGTCGAAATACCCAGGTAGGTGCGGCTGGGATCTTTGACCTTAATCGACGCGCGTTCCTGCGGAGAAATGCGCGACGGGTTGTGGCACTTATTGCAATCTAATCCAGCGTGCTTGCCTTCGAGCACATATCCCGCGTCCTTATGGTTGAACGCCTTGACGTCCCACTTGATCAGGGGAAAGTCCTCGCCATTGTGCTCGGAGTGACATCGGGCGCATTCCTGGCTTGACCCGGCAGGGATGTTATAGGTGGCGTGCAGGCCTTTGTGCGCCGCCAGTCGGTTGGCAATTTCAGTGTGACATTCGATGCACTTGAGTGCGGCCTGTCCACCAAATTTATGGCAAGTGGCGCAGTTGGTAGCACCGTTAAGCGATTGATGAGGACGCGAGAGCGGCCCGGGGGAAATCTGTGCGGAAGCGACCAGGGCTCCTGCCGCGACTGCCAGGAACAGAAAAAGTAGCCTGGAGCTAAAGGAATGCGCGGCGGCATGCCACCTCATCCGGCTCTGGCCGCATTTTTTACCCGGCAACGACGGAGATTTCAGTTGCAATCGCGTCTGATCGCGCAAACGTTCCTCGCGAGTGTCCAGGTTGACGCCCACACTGACACTGGCATATCAGTGTATTTGTGAGCGGCCAGACGCACCAGTCACCGGAGGTGCACCTCCTGCGCCGGTTGGGTCTGGGCTGTCACCATGCTCCCGCTGAGGCTTCTCCGGCGCAAAAAAAAAACGCCCCGCAGTTTTCTGCGGGCGCGTTCGAGATCTTTCGCGGGATTACTTAAGCCTGGAGCTTACGGCGCAACAACCCGAGCAGTCCCACTACTCCCGTGCCGAACATGGTAACGGTAGAAGGTTCGGGGACGGAACCCACAATCGTGGTATCGCCCCCCGCGATCCCCGTCGAGCCATTAAAAAATCCCATGCCAGTATTGATGGTCAACTGAACCGTCACGCCCTCCACGACCTGACCGTTTGCGGTTCCGGTTATAGCTCCAGTTAACGTGTAATTGTGGGTACCATTCCCCAGCGTTGTTATGGCCCAGGTTACAGGCCCGGAAAAGGATCCCGAGAACAGCGTCCCATTGGGCACTCCGTTCGTACCGTTCCCTGAAATGTCAAACGTGCCGCCCGCCGCGAAGGTACCGCCCGTTTGCAAATTTCCACCGGTCAAAGCGCCCGTTGTGAAGCTCACTGTCCCCAGATCACCGGTGACCATACCCGACCCGTCAACGACCGCGATCAGCGTGGAACCGGAGAGAGAGAAACCCGAGTTCGAGCCCGTCAGCGTGCCATCCTGCATTGCTGTAATCGACGCCACTATCGGCGAACGATGCGACCGGAATCGTTAGACAACTCAACAGGAACAATGCTGTGGCGAGAAACCTTGCGGAAAACATGGAAAAACTCCTTGCAGAACCTGGGTTGGACCGCGGCTAAAATCCGGTGTAGCAGCTTTAAGGGTAGGATTCGCGACCGAGTGAGTCTATACAGCAATCGCCGTAGAATATTTCTAACAAAAGCTGTATTTTCCTATAGTTCCATCGAATTGAGGAAGGTGATAGATAAAGGTGCGCGCCATGCATCTCAAAGAGGAGTGGTCCATCGCTTTGTTCGCCCCGCATTTGTAAAAATAATGTCAAAAGGCGCGGGCGAGGCTCGGTGTTGTAGGAAAACCGTTTAAGCTTTGCATATTGGGGCCGCCGTGGCCTGGTTGCCCCCTCGAAACGTTCCTGCAAGGCAAACGGTGCAAATATGGGGAATCTTGCTACTCCGCTCAACACGGTCCGCATGGCCAGTCCAGAGGTCGTGTCTAAGTCAGCCACTCGCATTCTGGTGGTCGAAGATGATCCGGCAGTGCAAAAGGCTCTGAGGCGGCTTTTTGAGACCGAAGGTTATACCGTCGAAACGCAGTCAGATGGCAAGTCCGCCCTGGACAGCTTCCAAACATCAGCTCCTGCAGCGATCGTACTCGACTTGCGTTTGCCAAAAATCTCTGGAAGAGATCTGTGCAAGGAGATCAAGGCCGTAGCTCCCGCCCTTCCGATCGTGGTGCTAAGCGCGGCCAGCGACGTTTCGGATAAGGTTCTGCTACTTGAATTGGGGGCCGATGACTATGTGACCAAGCCCTTCAGCCCGCGCGAACTGCTGGCACGAGTCCGTGCTGCCCTGCGCCATACCTCTCGCACAAATGAAGTGCAGGCTGTTAGTTTCGACGGAATCTCCGCGGATTTTCGAAAAATGGAAATCAAGCTCGACGGCAAACCTGTGGTCTTAACAGCCCAGGAATTCAAGACTTTTCAGTTTCTGGTTCAGAATGCAGACCGTGTCATCAGCCGCGACGAATTGCTGAACGAAGTCTGGGGATACCAGAACTATCCATCCACTCGCACCGTCGACAACCACATCCTGAAGCTTCGTCAAAAGCTGGAGAGGGATCCCTCCAGCCCCATCCACTTCCGCACAGTGCATGGAATGGGGTATAAGTTCGTTCGTTGACTTGTGAGGCGGTTCCAAGCCCGTGCAAAAAACCTTCCCAGGTAATTCGCCGGGAGCTTTCGTGCCGCGCCTGCGGCTGCGCACACGCTTCCTGCTTGCAATGCTGTTGATCACCGCGGGACTGACGGTGACCAGCCTGTTGCTGGTACGGCGAACCGTGGAGAAGAACGTTCGACAAAGCATCTCCGTAAACCTGCGAAACTCAGTGGCAGCGTTCCAGGATTTCCGGCACGAGCGCGAGAGAATGCTTACCAGCGATGTCTCTCTGCTCGCTTATTTGCCAATCACTCGAGCGATCATGGCGAACTCGCATCCCGCGACTATCCAGGACGCGTCGCAGGCTGTGTTTGAGATCGCCAATAATGATCTCTTCGTACTCATCGATCGAAACGGCAAAGTGGTCGCCCTGCACACGAAAACCCCGGGTTTCAGCCGTGACGCCGCAGAGAAATACTTCCAGCAGTCACTGGATGAAAACCGCGAAGCGTCCAGCCATTGGTGGCTGGGAGAGCATCACCTTTATCAGACATTCATCGAGCCTGTTTATCTGGGCTCGCAAAGCGACGGGACTCTGCTCGGATTTCTGGTGATTGGGTACGAGATCAACGATCGGCTCGCGGCAGAAGTCAGCAAAGTAGCCGGCAGCCAAGTGGCGTTCTCCTCTGGCGACGATGTGATCGCAACTACTCTGCCTCGAGACCAGGCCAAAGCCGGCGTCATCCAGTCGGTGATCAACCGACCGGTCGCACTGGATGCTCATGATGTCGAGATCGGAAAAGAACGCTTTTTAGCGACATCCCTGCAATTATCAGAATCCGGCCCATCACCGGTGCGCCTGACAGTCCTGGGCTCGTATGATCAGGCCACAAAATTCCTGGACGATTTGAACCGCTATATTCTTCTGTTGGGCCTGGCGGCGATCGTTATCGGGAGCGGGCTCGTGTTCTTTGTGTCGCACACCTTCACCAGGCCGCTCGGCCATCTGGTGGGCGGCGTGCGTGCGTTGGCTGCCGGCGATTTTCATCATCCCCTTGATTCGCGCGGCGGCGACGAGGTCGCCGAATTGACACGCGCCTTCGAGCGTATGCGCGCCAGCCTGCTAAAGAGCCGGAAAGACCTGCTTGAGTCCGAACAATTGGCGACCATCGGGCGCATGGCGAGTTCTATTTCGCACGACCTACGCCACTCGCTTGCAGCCATCGTGGCCAACTCTGAGTTTCTCTGTGATAGTCACCTTACGCCCGCGCAGCGGGAAGAACTGTATCAAGAGGTCCGGACCGGAGTGAATCTGATGACGGATCTCATCGATTCCCTGCTCGAATTCGCCCGTACTCGCGAATCCCTTACCCTCAATTACGGAAACGTCTCTGAAACGATCCACAAGGCACTGCAGGCAGTTCGCTTGCACCCTCGGCATCATGGACGCTGCATGGACGTACAGTGTGCGCCTGAATTGGCTGGGTGGTTTGACCAGCGCAAGTTGGAACGAGCGTTATACAACCTGCTGCTGAACGCCTGCGAAGCCGCACCTGCGACCGGGGGCATAATCGAAATCACCGCCAGCGAGATCTCCGGCGCTATCACGATCTCGGTAGCGGATAACGGCCCGGGGATTGCGGAATCAATCCGCGACCGCCTATTCCATCCCTTCGTCAGCTATGGCAAGGAAAACGGAACTGGACTCGGCTTAGCGGTCGTGCTGAAGATTGTTCAGGACCATAGCGGCGAAATATCGGTAGACCGTACAGCGACGGGCATGACCGTATTTCGCATTGTTCTGCCGAGCCGAGTTCCTCTGGGATCCGGCGAAAGCGCCGAGTCCAGAATGAGCGAGCTGCCACTGGTGCCTGCTCAGAACACTGAATCCAACCAGAATTTATTGTCGCATCCGGGCTCTTAGGCGCACTCACGATCTGCCGTGCGCGCACTCCGGATGTGTTAGGAGGACGGGTGTGAAGAGCCTTAGGACAGCAGTGCTGCGGGGCATGGTTGCCGCTCTCGCCATCGGCATCTCGCAAAGCCGGGCGCAAAATCCATCGGCCATATCGGCCAATTCGCCGCAGCCGGATTCGGTGGCGGCAGTTCGAGCGCTGCAGGATCAGGTTCGCGAACTTCGAGCTCTGGTTGAAGCAATGCGGGCTGACAATGCGCAATCCCGCGCCGACATGCAGCAACTTCGACAGGACTTGCAGGCGACTCGCCTTCTGCTCGAGCGACCCGTTGACAGCAGCGCGCCGGCAACCGCGGCCTCTGTGCCCCTGCCAGCACAATCCGCGCCTTCGGCTACCGCTGTAACCCAAATGCCGCAATCCAACTCCATGGAGGAGAGGCTCCAGAAAGTCGAAGACACTACTTCTCTGATCGGCGCGAAGATCGACGAGCAATATCAGACCAAGGTTGAGACTGCCTCCAAGTACCGCGCGCGGCTGCATGGGATCGTTTTGATGAATGCGTTTCGCAATGTGGGGAGCTCAGATAATCTCGACCTTCCGACATACGCGGAGCCAGTGATTCCGGGCTGGCCTCAAGCAAATCTGGGCGCAACCCTGCGTCAATCCCAGATTGGTCTCGAGATCTTCGGACCAACTGTAGCCGGGGCGAAAACCTCGGCAGACATTCAGTTTGACTTTTCGGGAGGCTTTCCCGCTACGGGGAACGGCGTTAACTTCGGAATTGTCCGTTTGCAAACCGCCAGCTTGCATTTCGACTGGGAGCACACGTCGATCATCGCGGGACAGGACTCGCTCTTCATCTCTCCGCTAACACCGACTTCTTTGGCCTCGCTGGCCCTGCCCGCGTTTGCCGGAGCGGGGAATCTCTGGGCCTGGACGCCGCAAGTTCGCATTGAACATCGCTTCAATATTTCCGATCGGCAGACGTTAACGATGCAGGCGGGAGTTCTCGACAACCTGGACTGGCAAACTCCCTACAGCTCGTTCTATCGTTCGGCGCAGGCCGGCGAGTTTTCCGGCCAGCCCGCGTTTGCCTTCCGCACTGCATGGTCCCATTCCCTGCAGAATAATCCCTTGAGTATCGGAGTCGCCGGCTATTACGGGCGCCAGAATTGGTTTTGGGGACGCAACACCGATTCCTGGGCCGGGATGTTGGATTGGCAACTGCCACTGCTCCCCCGCCTCGAGTTGTCCGGAGAGTTTTACCGAGGCCGTGGAATCGGCGGTCTCGGCGGCGCCGTGGCAACGTCCATTGTGTATGGCGGGGATCCGAGAGCGCCGTTCACTCCGGTTCGCGGCCTCGACGATGCCGGCGGCTGGGCCCAATTGAAATTGCAGATCACTCCTAAGCTGGAGTTGAACGGAACGGTGGCCGACGACAACGCGTATGCTGGAGACGTGCGGGGCTTCGCTATCGATCAGAATAATTTCGGGCCAATCCTCGGGCGCAATCGCGGCGCTCTTGGCAACCTGGTTTTCCGGCCGCGTTCCGATCTTCTTTTATCTGCCGAACTGAGACGTCTACGTACGTTTCCTGTCTACAGCAGCAGCAGCACGAGCAATCAACTGAACCTCGCGGTGGGGATACTGTTTTGAGGCTGCGTATCAATCCGCGTGTTTTCTGTTTCTGGTTGACTGCACTGGCCGCACTCGCTGCGCAAGCGCAATCGCCATTGCGTGCGCACTTCGATTTAACCCGCAACGGCCATCCCGTGAAAGATAGTTCTCAAGTGGTGGTCTGGCTGACTCCCGTCGGGAGCTTCTGCGGCTACGCCAAGGCAGGATCCCTCGGAGATTGCTCAGCTCGCGCAGAAAAACAAAAAATTCCATCCGTCCCTGGTTGTGATCCCCATTGGCGGCAAGGTGGAATTCCCGAACCGTGATCCGTTTTTTCACAACGTCTTCTCGTTGTTTGAGGGAAAGCGTTTTGATCTGGGACTCTACGAAGGTGGCACCACGCGCTTCGTGCAATTTGATAAACCGGGAATATCATTCATCTTCTGCAACATTCATCCGCAAATGAGCGCAGTGGTGATCGCTCTGGCCACTCCTTATTACGCCATTTCGGACGCGCGGGGAAGCATCAGCATTCCCGAGGTGCCGCCAGGCCGTTATCAGATGCAGGTCTTCCACGCCTCGGTTGCGCCGGAGAATCTGCGTGCGCTCGATCGGCAAATTACAGTCACGCCCGGCGAGAGTTCACTGGGCACGTTCTCATTGGCGGTGACGGACCTTCTCGCCGGGCATAAAAACAAGTACGGCCGCGACTATGACCGCCCGGAACCCGATAGTCCCGCATATGCGAGACCCTGATTTACTCGCTAAGAGAAAGGGCGTGCTTTTGGCACGCCCTTCTCGCCTCTGACCTTCACTTCAGTGACACAACTTGCTTCTAACGTCGAGATCTTTGTCCCAATCGTTAGCGATGGCCGCCGCTGGAGTGGCCGCCACCTCCTGCATGGCCGCCTCCGCCACCAGAATGTCCACCACCTCCGCCGCCTCCGTACGAGCGTGCTCCACCGCCACCGCCACCTCCGTACGAGCGTCCGCCACCACCGCCACCTCCGTAAGACGGCGCACGCCCCCCACCGTAACTCGGCGAGCTATGCGAACCGCCGTAGCTGGGCGGCGCTGCGCGGTATCCACTGTTGCCGCCGTAATTGGGGCGCGAGGGCGCACTGCGTGAGGGCGCACTATACGATGGTCTGCTCACCGATGGGCTGCGTACAATCGGCTGACGCATGTCTAACTGCGGCCGCGAAGATGAACTTCGCCCGGAGCCGCCGGAATATGGCGCACGGTAAGACTGCCCTTCCGAACTGGGTGCCGTGCGGTTCCAGTAGTTACTGCTGCCGCGATTCGAGTAGGGGCTGCTGCCCGCCTGACTCCGCGACGGTGAATTAGGCGGACGGTACGCTCCACGATTTTCCGGCGGCGCAGATTGGAATGTGCCGCGTTGTGGTGAGCCCATGCTCGACGGTGCAGACGGACGATTGCTGTTGTTCGGGGGCGTGAACGGACGATACCCATCGCGGTTTTGTGCCGGCGCGGACTGGAACGTACCCCGCTGCGGTGAGCCCATGCTCGATGCTGCAGGCGGACGATAGCTGTTGTTCGGCTGCGTGAACGGACGGTACCCATCGCGGTTCTGTGCCGGCGCGGACTGGAACGTGCCGCGTTGCTGTCCTGCTCCCATATTCGACGGGCGATTACTGTTGCTCGGCGGCGTGAACGGACGATACCCGCCGCGATTGGCAGCCGGGGCATTCTGCATCGTGCCGCGAGGCGATGCTCCCATGGAAGGCGAGGTTGAGCGGTTGTTCGGCTGATTCAACGGACGGTATCCGCCCGACTCGCCGAGCCCGCGCGAACCGCGTCGCGCCGCTCCCGCGGAGGTGCCATTGCTGGCAGGCGGATTGAACGACCGCATGTTGCCGCGGTTTGCACTCTGATTGCCGCCCTGATTAGCTCCGACACGATTTCCAAAGTTGTTCATTTGCCGCGTCCCGGGCACTCCTGCGCTGGGACGCATATTGCTGTTGCCGCGGGCGGCCAGAGCTGCGCGTCCACCAGCGGGAACCGCCCCCACGCGGCTGCGCTGCATGGTCTGCCGCAGAGCCGATTGCTGCTGCTGGAACGACGCAGGCCGAGCGATCGTGCCCCGTGCCGATCCGTAGAAGCGTTGCGGACCGCCATTGCGAATAGTCGATGCGGGCGCAGCACGCCCGCTGGCCGATAGACTCGCGCGCGTCGGAACTACTGGTAAATTACCAGCCATCATGCGTGCGCCTCTCAACTGCTGAGACGAAGCCGCCATGGCGCGAACTCTTCCAGCTCCAAAGTGACTGGCATTGACAGCCGACATCGCGTTGCCGATGCGTCCATTGCGGAAGTTCGCCACGTTTGAATAGCGCATTCCGCTATGCAACGGGGCGATGCCACCGTAATTGTGGATGTTCGTGATGTTGACATTCGTGACATTGACCACTCCGAATCGTCCGCGGTATCCACCCCACCACGGGTGGTACCAGTCACAGGGGCCGAGCGGAAGCCAGCCGAAGCCACCCCATCCGCCAAAGCCGACATTGAAGCCGAAGCCTCCACCCCAGCCCCAGAAGGAGACATATGCGGGCGCCCAGAAGGGGTTGTAGCCAGCCCAAACTGGTCCAGGCCACCAGGCCCAGGACTAACCATAAGGGAACCAGCGGCCGTAGTGATACGGCGCCCAACCCCAAGGCTCATAACCTACCCAAGTCCAGCCGTAGCTAGGTTCCCAAACCCAGTTGCCGTCGCGATACGGAACCCAGCCATCCGGTTCGTTCGGCACCCACACGTCACCGTAGTCCTGTACCTTTTCCCAACGGCCGTAGGCATCCAGGTCATGAGTTCCGGTGTAATAACGATTCGTGTGATGCCATGAATTCGCGCTCTGGATCAGGTGGTCGCGGTCATTGTTCCATTGGTCCCAATCGTCACGATCCGGCGCGGATGCGATTCTGTATTGCGCCTCGGTGGCGTCGCCACGAATCGTCGCCATATCCCCGGCATTCACTTCGGTGCTGCCCTGCGGGGTCGCGATCTGTGCCTCGCCCTTACGCACGATCACGACGGTGTCGCCGTCCGGGCGGACTTCGATTCGGAACACTCCATCATGATGCGACGGATGCACAGATACATTGGGAGTGTCGATTTCGGGCTCCGCTTCGCCGTCTTTGGAAACGGTGTAATTCAGGATGCCCTGGCTCAGTTGGATCTGGATGTTCTTGCGGGTGAGATTCGCCACATTGACCGTCGAGTTCGGACCAAGGCGAAGGGTATTGGCATAATCGAGTTGCAATTCGCTCCGGCCACCGTCGCCGGTTGAGACTTTATCGCCCGTCATCACGGGCTGGTTCAACGTTGCCGCTGACCAGTCTCCGGAATCTCCGCGCTGTGTCGAAATGTCGCCATGAATCAAGCTGATGCGGGCCACACCCTGATCCGTGCGAGCTGGGGCTTCGCCGGTAGGTCCGCCAGGTTGAGCTTCAGTTGGTTCGGCATCAGAGTCAGACGACTCAATATCTGCTTGTACATCGGGTCCCGAATCGGACGGCGCAGACTGGCCCACTTCCATCGGTGCATCGGGCTGCTCCGATGGGCCCGGTCCTTCATCCGTGGTCTGGGCGAATGCACTCAAAGACATCGCGCCAGATAATGCCAGCACTAAGATCGCGAGTTTTTCTACCCATCTGTTTCTCATGGCCCCACCTCTCGAACCGACACCGCCAGCATGAATGCGCATATAAATTCTCTGCTTGGTTATTGGCAAGTGCCGTGCCAAACAAGGCGAGATGCGCGTGCCGTAAACGTTTAAAGCTCAGGAGTTTACAGGAGTGCCCGACGGCTATCTGTATGAGCTAACTCAGTCGAACTGGCCGACCTCAACCAAACTGGTGGTTTTCGGCCACAGACAGGCGGGACGAGGGTCAGCGTACCTTTATGAGTTCGGCGTACATGCGATGAAACGCATGTACGCCTTTTTCCTGCGTGACGCTGAACCGGCCGCGAGAGTAGCTTCGCGATCGCAAATTCCTCTGCACGGCCTCGCAGATGGCTACATCCTCAATCTGGATCTGGTCGCTAAATTCAACTGACGCCTTTGCGGCGGCGGACGTGTGGTCCTTCTCGGGCAAGTACCACTCGAAGATGGCGAGGGAGCGTTCGGCCGATAATGGGAGAACAATGTTCAGCGAGACGTTATCCGGATAACAGTTGAGCATCCAGTTGGGGAAGATCCAGAAGTAATCCGTGGTGAGATCCTCGCGGGCCTCTTGATAGCGGCGCAGGGTCGCATCGCCCGGTTGCGCGCCGCGAATCGGGCTGAATTGCCGTACGTGCCTGGTATAGGGTTCCACCACGTAGGCGTTGTAGTCGAGCTCGCGATTCAGGCCGGGATGTACGCTCGGCAGGTGATATCCCTCGAGATAATTGTCCACATAGGTCTTCCAGTTGCAGTTCATCTCGTATGTGCGGCGCTCGAATAGTTTCATACCGGCGAATGGGAATTTCTCTACTTGTTGCGGCAGTTCTGCCAGACTCCCACGGAGAGGAGAAGCTTGCGGATCGAGATTGGCGAACACGAAATTGAACCACTCTTCTGTTCGCACCGGCACGAGCGAGAAATCATCGGCTCGAAAGCCTTCGATTCCCTCAATCTCTGTCGCACTGATAAGCGAGCCGTCAAGGCCATAGGTCCACCCGTGATAGCCGCAGCGAAAAAGCTTCCGTGAACCGCAGCCTTCGGCGGGAGGGCCAGCACGGTGACGACACACGTTGTAAAACCCGCGCAGTGTTCCCTCTGCTCCCCGTACGAACAGCAACGGTTCGCCGAGTAGTTGGGTGGTGAAATAGTCGCCCGGTTTTTCGACCTGGCTGACATGGCCTACGACCTGCCAGGTTCGGGCGAAGATCTTTTCTTTCTCCGCCGCAAAAGTCGCCGCGTCCGTGTAGAGATGGGCGGGAAGAGTCCAGGCGCGAGCGATGTCGGATTCGACATGAAGAGAATCGTGCGAAAAGTCCATGGCGGTCTCGAACTGCGAGGCAACATTCTACGGCAGACTGGCTGCACGACCGTGGCAGGATTCGGGCCTGCCGAAGTGCCACAGCTTTCACTATTTCAGCTAGTAAAGAAACAGCCGCGGCCAATCACGTGCGAAGCCCCAGTGACAAGAATTGTCAGCCGGCACCGCCGTATTTTGCGAATCTGCCGCAATCTGGTGACGACGTTACCGCTTGGGATTGGGCCGGTTTGGTTACCCTCTCCTGAAAACAAAGCGCTTCTCAAACTCCGCAGGCGAAACCAAGGTAACTAGCGGCTTTGGGCGGGCAAGTGCAATATCGAAAGACGAACTGGGACCTCCGTGGACCAGAAAGTTCTTAGATAAAAACGAGGGAAAATAGAGATGCGGAAACAAAAGGGTTTCTCACTTATTGAGTTGCTGATCGTCGTGGCGATCATCCTGATCATCGCAGCGATCGCGATTCCGAACTTGCTGCGCGCCCGCATGGCGGCCAATGAGTCGTCTGCTGTTGCCAGCGTCCGTACCGTTACCACTGGTGAAGTTACATATCAAACCGCGTATCCCACCGTGGGCTATGCTCCGGCGCTGGTCAACCTGGGCGGCGCGTTGGGCGCAGCTTGCGTGCCCAGCTCGACCACGTCTTGCTTGATTGACTCCGTGTTGGCCAACAACGGCAACCCGGCCAACAGCGGCAAGAGCGGATATTCTTTCACAACTGGTGCTGGCACGGTTACGGCTGGCGTAGCCACTGGTTACACCGTGGCCGCGGTTCCGTTGACCATCAACCAGACTGGTATTCGCGCTTTCTGCGCTGAGGAAGATGCAGTAGTTCGCGTCGACCCGGCGGGCGTTTGCTCCGCCACCGAAGCGGGTATCCTGGCGTTCAACCCGCTCAACCAGTAAGCACGTTTTGGCGAAGTACCTGGGGGAGGGTACAAGCCACGGAGCAGCGAACTCACGTTCGCTGCTCATTTGTTTTTTCAGCAGTTTTCCCGCAAGCCGCTACCATGCCGGCGATCTCTCTTTAATACCGTGCGCTGATTTTCCTGCTCCATTTTGGGCTAACGGGAATTCATTTCGCTTGGAATTGTCGGTAAACCGGCACGGAAATGTTTAGAATAGGAATGGCGTTGTAGTCTCGGCTGCAAACAAAGGGTTTGCGGGCATCCTCCATCCCCGACTTTGGCAGGCGCAGTGCAACATCAAGACCGAAGACTTCATGCGTTCATAACACAAATTCAGTTTTTTGAAGTCCTTGGGGAGAATTACAGATGCGGAAACAAAAAGGCTTTTCTCTAATTGAGTTGCTGATCGTAGTCGCGATCATCCTGATCATCGCAGCTATTGCGATCCCAAACCTGCTGCGCGCCCGTATGGCGGCGAATGAGTCCTCGGCTGTCGCTTCGGTCCGTACCGTCACCACCGGCGAAATCACGTACCAGACGGCGTATCCAACGGTGGGATACGCTCCCGCACTGGTCAACCTCGGCGGCGCTCTGGGCGCGGCTTGTGTGCCCAGTTCCACCACTGCTTGCGTGATTGACTCTGTGCTGTCGAACAACGGTAACCCAGCGGGTAGCGGTAAGAGCGGATATTCCTTCACTACGGGTGCAGGCACCCTTTCGGGTGGCGTCGCCGTTGGATATACGATTCTCGCCAAGCCCCTCACCGTTAACCAGACCGGTATCCGGGCGTTCTGCGCCGAGGAAGACGCTGTGGTTCGTGTCGATCCGGCGGGCGTTTGCTCCGCCACCGAAGCGGGCATCCAGACCTTCAACCCGCTTAACCAGTAAGTTGAGCTTTGCCGAGTAGATCTCGGCGCTGAACTTAGGAGCAGCGAACATCGCGTTCGCTGCTCCTTGTCATTTTGGGGCGCCTGAGTTGCTTCCCAACACCACACGTCCTGGCTGACAAAAATTGTCAGTCGGAATCACATTCTGAAGCAACTTGAGTTTCCAAGCTACTGCCAGGGAATTCCATAGAAGCTCCACCGCTGAGAACAAACAAGTTCCAGCGCCCAAGGCGCACCTGCCTGTTTGGAGCCTCACCTGCATAGTTATAGTCACTGGGGTCAGTCGTAAACAAATATCTAAAACGAGTTCTTGGGGAGAATAAAAGAAATGCGGAAACAAAAGGGTTTTTCACTCATTGAGTTGCTGATCGTAGTGGCGATCATCCTGATCATCGCAGCCATCGCTATTCCGAACCTTCTACGCGCCCGTATGGCGGCTAACGAAGCTTCGGCGGTCGCATCGGTTCGTACCGTCACAACCGGCGAAGTCACATACCAAACTGCCTATCCGACGGTGGGCTATGCTCCTGCTCTGGTGAACCTGGGTGGCGCGCTCGGTGCAGCTTGCGTTCCCAGCTCAACCACCAGCTGCTTGATTGATGCTGTGTTGGCCAACAATGGCAACCCGGCTAACAGCGGCAAGAGCGGATACTCTTTCACGACTGGTGCTGGCACGGTCTCAGCTGGTGTCGCTGTGGGATATACGATTCTTGCCAAGCCACTCACTGTTAACCAGACTGGTATAAGGGCCTTCTGCGCCGAGGAAGACGCAGTGGTTCGAGTCGATCCGGCTGGCGTTGGCTCGGCCACCGAAGCGGGCATCCTGGCATTCAACCCGCTCAACCAGTAATTTGGGGTTTTGGCGAAGTACCTGGGGGAGGGTACAAGCCGGGAGCAGCGAACGTCACGTTCGCTGCTCCTTTGTTGTTTGACAACGAATTTGGCAGGCGATTTCCGGGGGTAGACGGGACTGTATCCGTCCACGAGAGTTACCGCGGATTTTGGCAGGACCAAGCAGCTTGGCAACAAAACTGCAGCATATTACGCGTCCTCCCTCAATTTGCTCGCCTTTGTAAGGGGGTTTTGAAATGCGCTCCAGCAGAGGGTTTTCATTGATCGAATTGCTGATTGTGGTCGCAATCATTCTGGTCATCGCGGCCATCGCGATTCCCAATATGTTGCAGGCGAAGTTGGCGGCGAATGAGGCCTCAGCGGTCGGATCTCTGAGCGCCATCAAGAGCGCTGAAGTTACCTATTACACCGCGTATCCGACGGTGGGATATTCTGATGACATCGCATCTCTTGGCGGCCCAGTGCCCTGCGCGCCCGCGTCAACCAGCGCTTGTTTGATCGACAGCTATCTCTCTGCCTCGATACCGGGCAGCCCAGGGAAGAGCGGCTACGTGTACCTGGTGACTGGGATCATGACGGGAGGCGCTACTATTAACACAGCTTTCGTAGCCGCCGCTGCCCCCATGACGGTGAATTCCACCGGCAATCATGATTACTGCACCACCAATGATGGCATTCTGCGTTCCAAGATGGCCTCGCCGGGCGACGTCCCAGTCACCACTTTGCCCAGTTGTGTGGCGTTCCCAGTTGCTCAGTAGAGCGCTAAAGAGCGGCGTCAGACCCTGTCGCTCCTGGTCAGGGTCTCACTTTCGTTTTTGCCTACTTCAGGGAAGTGACTCTCGTAACGGGTAAGGCGGCTCTGGCGCGCGCTGTCTGTGCTTATAATTTATTCGAGTAGCCTGCTTGGCGCTCTCCGGATCATGGCTGCTATCGAAATCCTTGGCTTAGAAAAAACCTACATGGTGGGCTTCTGGAAGAAGCGCCCCAAACGCGCGCTGCAGCCGCTTCATCTCACGGTTGAGGACGGCGAGATCTTCGGCTTTCTCGGACCCAACGGCGCGGGAAAAACAACCACGCTGAAGATGCTCATGGGGCTCGTTTTCCCTACCAGCGGCACGGCTCGCATTTTGAGTCACGACTGGACTGATCCCCAGGTCAAAGCGCAAATCGGCTTCCTTCCTGAGCAGCCTTACTTCTACGACTATCTCACCGCGCACGAACTACTGGACTATTACGGGCAACTTTCAGGTGTTCCCGCCAAAGATCGCAAGCGGCGCATCGAAGAAGTCCTGGCGCTGGTTGGGCTCACGGATGTGAAGGGCGTGCAACTGCGAAAATTCTCCAAGGGCATGCTGCAGCGGGCCGGAATCGCGCAGGCCATCCTGCACAATCCCAAGCTGGTCTTTTTCGATGAGCCTATGTCAGGCCTCGATCCACTGGGACGCCGTGAAGTTCGCGACCTGATGGAACAGTTGAAGCACGAGGGCAAAACCGTATTCTTCTCCACTCACATCCTGTCGGATGCGGAAGCGCTCTGCGACCGTGTCGCCATCATCCACAAAGGAGAATTGCGCGGCGTGGGAGCTGTCGAAGATCTGACCTCCAGCGTGCAGGGCAAAGTGGAGGTGATCTGGCAAGGAACGCAGGTGCCTGCTTCGATGAAGTCCCTGGGAGCAGAATGCCACGTGACCGGGGATCGGGTTCGGGCAGTCATCGCGGATACTCAGCAGGATGCCGCGATCGACGCTCTTCGCCGCGAACACCTTCGCCTGATCGCGATTACTCCTTTGCGCACGTCGCTGGAGGCGTACTTTGTGGAAAAACTGCAACATTCTCAAACCACGGCGGGGACTACAGCATGAGCGCCCGCATCATTCATATCGCGTCGAATACCTTTCGTGAAGCCGTTCGCGATCGTGTGCTCTACAACCTGATCGCGTTCGCGCTGCTGCTTTCGGGCGCGGCCATCTTCATCAGCCAGATTTCGCTCGAAGTGGAGCGCCTGGTCGTGGTCAATCTTGGCCTGACCGCTGTCTCGCTCTTTGGTGTGGTGATTGCGATCTTCATCGGAATCGGACTGGTCTCAAAAGAGATAGAGAAACGGACGCTATACACGGTTCTTTCCCGTCCCGTCCGGCGCTGGGAGTTTATTGTAGGAAAATTCTTTGGCCTTGCTGGAACGCTGGTAGTGAACACGCTGTTCATGGCCATCGGTGTCTTTGGTGCCTTGCTCTATGTAGCCCACAAGTTCTCTTCTCCGGATGCGTTTATCTTTGTGGCTTTGTACTTCATCATTCTGGAATTCCTGATTCTTTGTTCGCTGGCTCTCTTGTTCTCTTCATTTTCGTCCCCGCTACTTTCGGCGGTATTCACCTTCTCGCTGTTTGTCATAGGCAGCTTTGCGGATGACTTGCGCGGATTTGCCGCGATGACGCACGGCATCACGCGCGCGATTGCGACGGCGGCCGCCTACCTTGTGCCCAACTTTTCCACCCTGAACGTGATCAGTGCGGTTGCACATCAACAACCGGTTGCCGGACAACTCATTCTGCAAAATAGTTTTTATGCGCTCTTTTACACCGCAATGGCGCTGAGCGGTGCCGTTCTGATCTTTGAGCGCAGGAACCTGAAATGATTCGGCGGATTCCAACCCAGAGGCGCCTCTCGTGAGGTCCCGGCGTCGGACCACCGCGTTCGCTGCTGCAACTCTCCTCATCTCCATGGCTGCCAGCGTCCTGCTGCTGCATCGGGTGGACGAGATCCGGCCGCGCGCCAACATCGAAGACGTTCTCTACATCAGTTCGCCCAAAATGGTAAAGCGAGCCAGCCTCGGTTTTGAGGGTCTGATGGCCTGCATTTACTGGACCCGCACGGTGCAATATTTCGGCCACCGGCATTTCTTGCGTTCCCGTTCCTACAACGAACTCGCGCCCCTGCTTGAGATCACGACGGCTTTGGATCCGCGCATGATTCCGGCGTACCAGTTTGGAGCGAGTTTCCTCGCTCCAGCGCCGCCCAACGGGGCCGGCGAACCGGTGCGGGCCATTGAACTGCTGAAATACGGCATTCAGCACAATCCTGACAACTGGCACCTCTACTACGATATGGGGTTCGTGTACTACACCGAACTCAAGGATTACAAACGCGCCGCACAAGTGTTCGAGCAGGGCTCCAGGGTTCCTGACGCCCATCCTTTCCTGAAGTTGCTTGCGGCGCAGATGGCGGAGCATGCCAGCGACTACGAAACCGCGAGGATGCTTTGGACGGCTACTTATGAATCGAGCAAAGAGTCCAATATTCGCCAGAACGCGATCGAACACCTGCGTTCCATCCGCGTGGATGAGGAAGTGACTCGATTGCAGGAAGCCGTGACTCGCTTCGAGCAGCGCAATGGACGCATTCCCGCGACCTTATGGGAACTTGCCGCCGCAGAGCACCTCCGCGGCATACCGGTGGACCCAGATGGCAACCCTTACGTCCTCACCTTTGATGGTCAGGTCCAGGTCGCAAAACCCGAAGATTTTCCATTCATCACCAAAGGAATTCCCCCGGACTACAAACCTTCGGGTCCACCTAAGTTCCACGGCAACTCATAAACATCGTGCAAAATTATCCTGACGCGATTCCGCACATACCTGCGCACCAAATTCCGCCTCAAATACACTGATATGGTGGGAACGAACTCGACGCTTTCAAAGCCTCCTGGCGTCATGAGCGCCAGCAAGCAGTACTGGCATGACTTGTGCACGCGTGAAGGTCCGCTGGCCGCCACCACCGGTTTACTTAAGGCCCTCTGGAGCTTTGTGCGCAACTCCACACCAGAGCGACAGCGCCGGATGTACGGCGATTTTGATTTCGATTGGGAGCATCGCGTCAACACTATGAGTGGCGGGGTTGGATGGCGAGAGCGACTGCTCGGCGCTTTGTATTCGCTCTATCAACCAACGGAACCCGCGGTGTTTCACGAGATGCTGGATGCCCTCCAGAATCTGGCGAAGTTGGACTACGCGGAATTCATCTTTGTGGATCTCGGTTCCGGCAAGGGCCGCACCCTCATGATGGCCTCCGATTATCCATTTCAGCGCATTATCGGAGTCGAACTGCTTCCCGCGCTCAATCAGGTCGCGAGGGAAAACATTGCGCTGTATAAGGGCGAGTCCCAGAAATGTTTGGCTATCGAATCCATTTGCGCGGACGCGACGACTTTTCCTCTACCCGCCGCGCCTCTGGTGCTGTACTTGTTCAATCCATTCCCGGCGGAGTTATCGCTGCGTCGCGTGCTCGCCAACATTACTGCTTGCTTGAATCGAAACGGGAATGCGGCATATGTGCTCTATCACAATCCCGAACAGGAGCATGTGCTGGCCGAGAATCCCGCCTTCACAAAAATCGCGGGAGGGCACCAGTACTCCATTTATCGCTCCGTGAACTGAGTGCAAATGTGAATCTGCTCAGAAGGCAAAACCAACGCCGCCCGAGATTACATTGGTGCGCCAGTTGTAGAGATTGTTGGGATTGAACGGGTCGGCTAGAAACTTGAAGTAGCGGCTCTCATAGTAGGCTTTGGCGTAATAGTTGCCAAAGAGATAACCTACGGTCCCCCGTACGAAATAACCGTGATCGAAATGGGGGTTTGGCAGAGGGGCGAGTGAGCCATTCGAACGAAAACGAGGAGTGAATTCGGGGGCACCTTGCGCTTCGATGAAAAGGCGTTTTGCCGGTCCGAATCTGTATCGCAGGACCAGAGGGATTTCCAGCAGTTCTATTTTGTCCCGCACGAATACCTGGTTATTGACGGTCGAGGGAGGGGTGTAGATTTTGCGAATTTGCGCGTGCAGTTCGATGGTCAGATTGCGATACTGAAACGCCGGACCACCAAATATTGCAAGCTCCTTGGCGTGATGCTGGGTATCACTGGGCAGACGGATCTCGCCCCCAGCCACGATGCTGGCTCCGCCATCTTTTTTGCTTGCCTTGAGAACAGCAATCTCGCCATCGATTCCAACCACTAGTCCGCTTACCGATGGCAGCGCCCCAAACTTGTCCGAACTCTGCCCAACATCGATCCCGAATGTCCCTCGTTGACAATAGGCAGGGACCGCAGCCAACACCATCAAACACACTAGCACCCCATGCGTCTTGCCTCGCATCATCCCTGAAGTTCCTCCACTCTGGGAAAAGACTCGCCCCGCCCACACCACAATGAGCGGCTTGCTATTCAAGAATCTTAATTGTAGTTGTGTGATGCGGAAGATGGGGGAATCGTTTTGTGTATCGGGGATTCAGGTTAATTATTGCGTGAGAGAGAAACGCCGCTATCACGTGACGGCGAGCACTCCAGCCACCTGCTGCAGTTAAGCTACGATCCTTGTTTTTCCAGAACCACTCCGGCCTTCCTGGCGGTCTGTTTCTCTTTGCGGTACTCGCGCGCAATGTCACCCAAGGGTCGGGCTGGCTCGGAAACCGGACCAAACTCCCACAGTGGGCGCTCCCCCTGAGCCACTGTATACGTGCTGGGTCCGCCACCGACGAGGGAGTGCTCGGTGGCAAGCGGCATGGTCTCAGCATGCATCGGATGATCCGTCATGTGAAGAACCTGTGGCTGATTCGGGAGCAAAGCCGCGGTCTGGCCGAACGCTGCCGCGGTACACAGTAGGATCAAAGCGAATAATGTAGTCTTCATGAGCGTCTCGAAGTCAGACTTAATAGTGCAAACTCAATGCCAAGCTAACCTTATGGAACACATCTATTTACAGTCTAGAGTTAAACCTGAATGCAATATTTTTCACAGGCGTGGGGAAGGTGGCGGCCCAGCACACCGCATGCTGTCTAGGCTATTTACGCCGGTGAGTCTCAAAGTGTATGTTTCGATTGAAGCATTTCTCACCATGTCAAGAAACCCAGTGAGCACCTTCTTACGCCCCGGAGTCGCAGCTCTTTGCATTTCCCTGTTCTGCGGTTTCGTTGCGCTGGCGCACGGCCAAACTGACTGCGCTGTCGGCAGCGAGACGCTAGACACTGCTCAACCGAAAGGCATATCCAGCCAGGAATTGCTTCAAAAACTGATTGGCCATGAGGACAAGGTCCAGTCCGCTCGTTCGCAATACACCTTCACTCAAGACGTCCTTGTGCAAACGCTGGATGGCAAGGCGGTGGATGGACAGTTTCACCAGATCACGAAAATTTCGCACGATGACAAGGGTAAACGAGTCGAAAATATCAGCTTTGCCGAACAATCTACGTTGCGTGGAATTCAATTATCCGACGCGGATCTGGACGACATCCGCAGCTTCATGCCATGGATTATGACTTCGGAACAAGCGCCGCAATACAACCTGACGTACGCAGGCCGGCAGCACGTAGACGATTTGGACACCTACGTGTTTCACGTGGAGCCCAAAAATCTTGAGAAGGACAGACGCTACTTCCAGGGGCGGATTTGGGTGGATGATCGCGACCTGGAAATCGTCAAGCTGTGCGGCAAAAGCGTGCCGGACGTAATTGCAAAAAAGAAAAAAAAGAATCAGCCCGTTGAGCTTCGTCCAACCTTCGTCAGCTATCGTCAACTAGTGGATGGACACTGGTTCCCCGCCTACGCGCGCGTGGACGATACCCTGAACTTCGGCGTGCAATCGGTGCATGTGCGCGAAATAGTTAAGTTCACCGGGTACAAGCGCACCGGGGCTAGTACCGCGGCCTCAAAGCGTTGAGCACATTCCGGGGGGAAATCAACACGAGACTTGAACCTCGTCCTCGGGTATGCTGTACTTCCGGTATGGCAGATGAGAACAAGGGCAGCAGCAGTAAAAATATAATTCTGTGGGTCGTCACTGTCGCTTTGGTTGCGCTGGCAATCTTTTTGTACAAGCGATAGAGCTTTCTGCTTTTTCAGTTCCCTCAATTCTTCGGATGCGGCGGATATCGCGCAATCGTCCCGACGCCGCTTAACACCCGTGTCTCTGCCTATATTTTCGCCATCCTGTCGAGTAAGATACTTCCGCGCGCCGGTTACTCGAGCACCACCCATCCCAAGGAAATGAATCGCGAGTATCACAAGGCCTACAGCCAGGAATTGCACCGCGACATGGAGGCCCTTGTCTTCGGTCATGCTGGCATGCCCCTGCTTGTGTTTCCGACATCGATGGGGAAGTTTTTCGAGTACGAAGATCGCGGCGTGATCGCCGTACTGGCAGCCAAGATCGAACGGGGCGAATTGCAGGTCTTCTGTCCCGATGCGGTCGATACCGAGAGCTGGTACAACAAGGGAGCACATCCTCGACATCGCGTGCTGCGGCACCTGCAGTACGAGCGCTACATCCTGCACGAGTTCCTGCCCTTTCTACGCTGGAAAAACCCCGCACCGCAGCTGGCGGTGACGGGGTGCAGTTTTGGCGGGTATCACGCGATAAACTTTGCCCTGAAGCATCCAGACCTGGTTACCCATTCTGTCAGCATGAGCGGCGCATTCGATATTCATCAGTTCCTTGACGGCTATTACGACGACGACTGCTATTTCAATAATCCTTCGGACTTTGTACCAAACTTGAGTGATGACTGGTTCCTAAGCCGCTATCGCCAGATGAAGATTGTTTTGGGATCAGCCAACTGGGACATCTGTTTGGACCAGAACGTCAGGCTTTCGGCGGTGTTGAACAACAAGTCCATCCCACACTGGCTGGATATTTGGAATGACAACTCCAAGCATGACTGGCCGCTATGGTTGAGGATGGCCGAAAAATATTTTTAGCCACATGGTAGAGACGTAGCTTGCTACGTCTCCCTGGCTATCGGACACAGTGGTCAGAGAGACGTTGCCAAAGCAACGTCTCTACGGAGTGAGCGATGAAAAAGATCGGTCTGTTGTTCGGGATGGAGAACACCTTTCCTCCAGCGGTCGTCGAGAAGATCAACTCCATGAAAGTCCCCGATGTAACCGCCGAATTCGTGCAGATTGGCGGGATTCGGATGGACGAGCCAAAGAAATACGACGTTGTCATCGACCGCATTTCGCAGGACATTCAGTTTTATCGCGCTTATCTGAAGAACGCCGCCATGCAAGGAACCCGCGTGGTGAACAATCCTTTCTGGTGGACGGCAGACGACAAGTTCTTTAATTACGCGCTCGCCCACAAGTTGGGCGTGGCCATTCCGCCGACAGTCATCCTGCCGCACAACAAGCATCCGGAGGGCACGACTGACCGCTCGATGCGGAACTTGATTTATCCACTGAACTGGCAGGAGATTTTCGACTACGTTGCATTCCCTGCATTCTTGAAGCCGTATTCCGGCGGCGGCTGGAAGCATGTCTACAAGGTCCACTCTCCCGAGGAATTTTTTCAGCACTACAACCAGACCGGAGACTTGTGCATGACGTTGCAGCGCGGGGTTGAATTCGATGAGTACTATCGCTGCTACGTCGTGGGGCAGGAAAAGGTGCATATCATGAAGTACGATCCCAAAGCGCCGCACCATGAACGCTACGTCAAAGGGAATCCGCCGCCATCCTCCCCGGAATTGCGCGACCGCATGGAGAAAGATGCTCTCACCCTGTGCCGAGTGCTGGGTTACGACTTAAATACGGTCGAGTTTGCGGTAGAACGAGGCGTGCCCTATGCTATCGATTTCCTGAACCCCGCTCCTGATGCTGAGATCACGTCCGTAGGCCAGGAGAATTTCGATTGGATCGTTAACGCCGTGTCTGAGATGGCGATTAAGATGGCTACGAGCGGGGAGAATGCGACCAAAGAACTGCATTGGGCGAGCTTTCTGGCCGGCCATGAAGGGGTAGCAAAACCGAGCGCTCGCCAGAAACGGAAATCCGCGATACCGGCAGCCATGAACCTCCGCATCTCTGACTGAATTATTCCTAAGCTGAAAAGAGTACGACCTGCATGCGTGGCGGCAAAGTTCCAAAGACGGTCGACGAATACCTGGCCAAAGTTCCCGAACCCGCGCGCAGCACCCTCGCGCATATTCGCAAGGTGATCCGTTCGGTCGTCCCCAAGGAAGCGACCGAAGTAATCAGCTACCGCATTCCCATGTTCAAGTACAACGGAATGCTGATTGGTTATGCCGCCTTTGCCAAGCACTGCAGCCTGTTCCCTACTGGCTCCGGTTTGATCGAGAGATTCAAGAAAGAACTCGCCGGGTATCGCACATCCAGAGGAACTATCCAGTTCCCTTCCGATAAAGGCTTTCCGGACGCGTTGCTGAAGAAGATCGTAAAAGCGAGGGTCAAGGAAAATCAGGAGTGGGACTGAACCGACCCGCTCCGGATTCCGTCCGTAAGATTGCTATACTGGTTGCCACGCCGGCGGGGGTTGCCGGCAATCTCTCCCATTCGACCGAACGCAGGGTCGAAGTGTCAGGTTCGTGAGCGGCTGGAATCGTCAGCGTTTGGTGCTTGGATGTTGCCGACCTTCACCATAGGGATCGAAGAAGAGTATCAGACAGTAGATCCGGTGACCCGCGATCTGCGGTCGCACATTCACGCCGAAATCCTGGAGAAGGGCAAAATGCTCCTGCAGGAGCGGGTGAAGGCTGAACTGCATCAGTCGGTCGTGGAGGTCGGCACCAACGTTTGCAGAAACATCAAAGAGGCAAAGGATGAGGTAAAGAAATTGCGCCGCGACATGGTGCGTCTCTCGAGAGAAAATGGACTCCGCCTGGCATCCGCCGCAACACATCCGTTCGGAGACTGGCGCGCCCAGGAAATCCATCCCGACGAACGCTACAAGAATATCGTCGAGGATATGCAATTAGTCGCTCGTGCCAATCTCATCTTCGGCCTGCACGTTCACATTGGCATCGAGGATCGCGAGATCGCGATCCACATGATGAATCATGCCCGCTATTTCCTGCCGCATATCTTGGCCCTGTCCACCAATTCACCTTTCTGGCTGGGCATGAACACCGGGCTGAAATCTTATCGCTGCAAAGTTTTCGACAAGTTCCCCCGTACCAACATTCCGGATTATTTTCCCAGCTGGGGCGAGTACGAGAACTTCATCAAACTGCTGATCAAGACTAATTCCATCGACAATGCGAAGAAGATCTGGTGGGACATCCGCCCGCATCCGTTCTTCAACACTCTCGAGTTTCGCGTGTGCGACATTCCCATGCGTGCCGATGAGACGCTCGCCCTGGCCGCATTGATTCAGGCTACTGTGGCGAAGCTTTATAAGCTCTATACAGCGAACCAAGGATTCCGCCTGTATCGCCGAGCCTTGATCATGGAGAACAAGTGGCGTGCTGCGCGTTACGGGCTCGATGGCAAGCTGATCGATTTTGGCAAGCAGAAAGAAGTTCCAGCCCGCGATCTGGTACGAGAATATCTCGAGTTTGTCGACGATGTCGTGGACGAACTGGATTCGCGAGAAGAATTGGAATACATCCATAACATCGTGGACAAAGGCAGTGGCGCCGACCGGCAATTGCGCGTGTTCCAGGAAACCGGTGATTTGAAGAAAGTAGTCGATTACATCATTGAGGAGACCGAAGCGGGGCTGGCAGAAACTAAAGAGCCGGCTGCCGTTCGACAAACCGTTTGATGAGCTCTTCGGTACGTTCCACTCACACAAAACTCAGCAAGATTCCATTCGACCCTGAATTCACACCTGGTGCTCACAATGCCGTCAACGTTTGCCTGAGAATTCAGCCGCAGGAGCGGGTCTGCGTCATCACCGACGAAGCCACCAGCGAAATCGCAGCCGCCATGGTTGCGGAATTGGAGAAGCTGGGCGCGCCCTATCACGCCTGGATTATCGAAGAATTAGCCGCACGGCCGCTGGTCGATATGCCGCGCGAGATTCTCGACGACTTGGACCAGAGCCAAGTCTCAATTTTTGCGGTGCAGGCCCAAACCAACGAACTACGTTCGCGCATTCAGATGACCGACGTGGTGAACCGCCGCAAGATTCGTCACGCGCACATGGTCAACATCAATCGCCAGATCATGATGGAAGGCATGCGTGCTGACTTCCACCGGGTAGATCGCTTGAGCCAAAAAGTCGTCGAGATGGTTCGCAAGGCCTCGAAAATCCGGGCCAAGACTGCGGCGGGCACGGACCTGACGGCCGATCTGAATCCTAATTACAAATGGCTCAAGACCAGCGGGATTATCTCCCCTGAAAAATGGGGGAACCTCCCAGGCGGCGAGATCTTCACCACTCCCGGCGAGGTAAACGGAACTTTCGTGATTGACGGCGTAGTGGGCGACTATCTTTGCGCAAAGTTCGGCGATCTGGTCCACAATCCTCTCACCATTCGCATGAAGGAAAATCGCCTGACCGAGGCCCACTCGGAAAACCGTGAACTCGAGAGCGACTTCTGGAAATACGCCCACACGGACGCTAACAGCGATCGCGTCGGCGAGTTTGCCATTGGGACAAACATCGATCTGAAACATGTGATCGGCCAGATTCTGCAGGACGAAAAATATCCTGGCATCCACCTCGCGTTCGGCAATCCTTATGGCGCACACACCGGCGCTGACTGGGATTCCACAACCCATATCGACGTGGTTGGCCGCAACTTCAACATCTGGGTTGATGACGAAAAGATCATGCAGGACGGTAAGTTCTTACTTGAAGCCTAAGAGCTAGGCCGGTTTCCGCAGTGGTCTTCGTTGTCTTCGTGGTACAAATCATGACTACTTTCGAGCAAGATCTTCTGAAGAAGGCCTACGCCGCGTTCAACACCCGAGACATCGATGGTGCCTTATCCACCATGCAACCCAACGTTGAGTGGCCCAACGGCATGGAAGGAGGAACGGTTCACGGTCATGAGGGCGTTCGCTCTTATTGGGCGCGGCAGTGGGGCATGATCAACCCGCACGTTGATCCAGTCACCTTCGATGTCGACGGCTCTGGAAATGTCATCGTCGGAGTGCATCAGGTAGTCCGTGATCTCGAAGGCAAGATTCTGCTCGACCGCATGGTTCAGCATGTTTATACGCTGAAAGACGGCCTCATTCAGAGCATGACCATACACGAGTAATCCCCTATACTGCCGTCCGGCATGATCCCGTCCTTACGCGAGCAGTTCAATCACGGCTTCACTCAAGAAAAATATCGAACTTTTCGGCGGCGTATGGACGAACTCTGCGGCACGCACGTCCAGTTTCGATTGTGCGAAACGCCGTGCTTTTTCCCAAAATCATTGCTTGATCGAATGGCTCAGGATGGCGAGGAATTGATCCGGCAACTCGTCGATAACCCTGCTTATCGCACCAAATCCGACGAGGCGATCCCGGCAGAGTTCAACGTTCCGAACGAACATCCGCATCCCATGTTCGTGCAGGTCGACTTCGGCTTGGTTAGGGACCCAAGTGGAAAGTTGCAGCCGAAACTGGTGGAACTGCAGGCGTTCCCATCTCTGTATGCCTATCAGGTGTTCCTTTCGCAGGCCTATATCGATGTGTATGAATTGCAAAGTCCAGGCTTCCATTCCAGCCCCCTGAAGTACCTTCTGAGCGGACTAGAGAATGACTCTTATCGCGAACTGCTGCGGCGCGCGATTGTGGGCGAGCACGATCCAGAGAACGTGATTCTGATGGAAATTCATCCACAACGACAGAAGACGCTGCCGGACTTCTTGCTGACCGAAAAACTGCTCGGCATCCGCACCGTCGATATCGTGGACATCAAGAAAGAGGGGTCCTGCCTTTACCACGAGAGTGATGGAAAGCGAATTCCTATCCGCCGGATTTACAACCGCGCCATAGTTGACGAACTGCAGCGCAAGAATGTTCCACTCGCATTCGATTGGCGTGAGGATTTACAAGTTGAGTGGGCCGGACATCCCAACTGGTACTTCCGCGTCAGCAAGTTTGCCATCCCCTACCTGAAGCACGTTTCCGTCCCGAAAACGTGGTTCCTGAACGAACTGCCAGAGATCCCTTCAGACCTGCAAAACTACGCGTTGAAGCCCCTCTATTCTTTCGCAGGATTGGGAGTCTCAATCGCACCCCAGAAAGAAGAAGTTGCCGCGATCCCAGCCGAGAAACGACCCTATTACATCCTGCAGGAGCGGCTAAGCTTCGAGCCGGTCATCGAAACGCCGTTCGGTGGCACTAAGGCAGAAGTGCGCGTCATGTATGTCTGGCTGGAACAACTGATCCCGGTGCTTACGATCATCCGCATGGGGCGAGGGCTGATGATGGGCGTGGATCACAACAAAGACATGGAATGGGTTGGCGCCTCAACCGGCTTGTACTCTGAGGACGATTAGGTTCCGCAAGTCAGACCTGGGACGGCGAGACCTAGAGGAACACAACAGATCGCATCAGCCGATTTTGTGAACGATCCTCGTTTCCAATTCGCTTCCGTTTGGACGCTTGAGGAACATCTTCTCGCCCTCGAAGCGAACGGCGATATCCTCTCCGGCGCTAAACTCGCCAGGCTTATAGCCGCCGCAGCACTCCGATCCGTACTCGCCAACATACTGCACTCCGTCGACCGCGACCACGATACCGGTGCGGCGCGCCAGAGACCCGGTTTCCCGCAAGATCTCGGTTTCAGCCTGGGTCCAGTTATCCAGATCACGTCCCGGAATTCTTCCATTCCGTATGTAGATTTCTTCCGCGCGGATGCGGATCGCCTCCTTCATGTCGAGCCTCTCGAAATCGCAAAGTGCGTTGCGACAGAATAAGAATTGCTTTTCACAGAAACTCTCCTGCTTCAAATCGGGTACCCGGACCCACTCCCATGGTATTTCATCCAAAACGCAGCCGCGAGCGGGCGCATCTTACGTAAGGACGCGGCGGATCCAATAAGGGAATCTTCCTCCGCCACGGGCCACAAAGGGAGGACGTGCGAGACCCTGCGGCCTCCTTTTCAACCAGGCAAGCCTCGCCGCACAAGCTAGTTGACCGGATTCGGTACGGGGCCTAACATTACCGCCGAGCAGGGTCGTCACGCTCTCATGATCGGTCAGCAGATTTCCCATTACCGCGTCCTCGGCAAACTCGGGGGCGGTGGTATGGGCGTGGTCTATGAGGCTGAAGACCTCAAGCTCGGGCGCCACGTCGCGCTGAAATTCATCCCAGAAAACCTCGCCGGGGATCCCAAATCTCTGGAGCGCTTTACCCGCGAAGCCCGGGCTGCTTCCCTGCTTAATCATCCCAATATCTGCACCATTCATGGCATTGAAGACAATAAGGGCCATCCCTTCATCGTCATGGAGAAGCTTGAGGGGGAGAGCCTGAAGCAGCAGATTGCCGGTCATCCGATGCCGGTCGAGAAGGTCCTCGATATCGCCGTTCAAGTAGCGGACGCGCTAGTCGCGTCGCATATCAAGGGTATCGTCCATCGCGACATCAAGCCCGCCAACATCTTCATTACTCCTTCAGGTCAGGTCAAGGTTCTCGACTTCGGCCTGGCCAAGCTGGTGCATCACCCGGGAACTGATGAGGAAGCAGATCAATCGCTCACTGCGGTAGGCGTAATTCCCGGCACCGCTGTTTACATGTCTCCCGAGCAGGCGCGCAGTGAAACGGTAGATGCGCGCAGCGACCTGTTTTCCTTCGGAGTCGTGCTGTATGAGATGTCCACCGGCAAAAAACCCTTTACCGGCGCGAACTCGCTGGTGACCCTGGACGCCGTTTTGCATGCCAAGCCTACTCCGCCGAGGGACTTAAATCCGAAGATCCCCATCGAATTGGAGGGGATCATCGGCAAGGCGATGGAGAAGGAACGCTCCAAGCGTTACCAGAGCGCGGCCGAGATTCGCTCCGATCTCGCGCTGCTCAAGAAGGAAGCTGAATCGGGCACCATCAAAACTCCCAGCGCGACTGCCCGCCTGCGAGTGGCCTCGCGTACCTTTGGCAGAAACTCACGCCTCCTGACGTACTCGCTGATAGCAACTGCCGCATTGCTAGTCACAGTGCTGGCCGCCGTCGGGGCATGGTGGTTCAAGCATCGTCAGGTTATCAGTGCAGAACAAAGAAATGCGATTGCGGTATTGCCTCTGCAGAACATGAATGGTGATATCAGCATCGATTACCTGCGATTTGCCTTAGCCGACGAACTGACCAGCGTCCTGACCTATTCGCGAACCCTGGAAGTTCGTCCCACCTCCGTCACTCGCAGGTATGTCGCGCTCGATCTCGATCCCAAAAAAGTTGGGATGGAGATGCGCGTCGGACGCTTGCTCACCGGGTCGTTCCGCAAGCTCGGCGACAATCTAATCGTCACTCTCGAAGCCATCGATGTCCCGACCGAGCGCCTCTTGTGGCAGGCAAGCGTCACCGACCGAGCCGAAAACCTCATTGGCCTGCATCAGCAGTTGACCGCACAAATACAGAATGGCCTTCTGCCCATTCTCGGTGGCGGGGGCGCGATGGAGGCCGCCGCGTCGCGTCCCACGAATCAGCAGGCCTATGATTTTTATCTGCGAAGCGTGGCGGTGCCCCACGATCCGGCTCCCAACAAGGAAGCGATGAAAATGTTGGAGTGGGCGGTAGGCATCGACCGGAATTATGCTCCCGCCTGGGAAGCCTTGGGACAGCGCTACTACTTCGACTCGATTTACGGCGGGGGCGGCGAGGAGATGTTCCAGAACTCCAAGCACGCCTACGAACGTGCCCTGGCTCTCGATCCTAACCGTGTGATGGCAGCCAGTAGCCTGATCACCGCCCGCGTGGAGCGAGGCGAACTTGGCACTGCCTACGACGCAGCTACCGATCTGGTGCGGCGCCGGCCGCAGAGCGCCGATGCGCACTTTGCGCTTGCCTATGTCTATCGCTATGCGGGCATGCTCGACCGATCCGCAGAACAGTGCAACTCGGCGCGCCAACTCGATCCTGGAAATTTCTCCTTCCGCTCTTGCGCCTGGACATTCTTGGAAATGGGCAAAAACGATCGCGCCCTGGACTTCATTCAGTTGGATGCTGGCTCGGAATGGGCTGCCTGGGTTACACCCTATGTGTACCTGGCACAGGGTAACGTTGCGGAAGCACACGCCGCCGCAAAGAACATGGGCAAGGCGTCCACGTATCATCGCGACCTGATGGAAGCCTGTACTGCCAACCCGCGCCCGCAGGACCTGCCGAAAGTCGTTCGCGAAAACGAGGCCTCGGTCGTGGGTGAACCCGACGCTGAACTCTGGTATCACGTGGGCGCACTCATGGCCGCCTGCGGCCAGAATGATCCGGCCTTGCGACTGCTGAAGGCCGCCGTCCAGCAGAATTATTGTGCCCATTCGGCATTGCTGGACGATCCCTTGCTGAAGCCGTTACGCAAGGAAACGGCTTTCAATGAAGTTTTGACCGCTTCCAGCAATTGCGAGAATGTGTTCAAGGAAGGCCGCCAATAAAGGATCCGAGCCCGATTGTGGTCGAACCCGGATTTTCTGAATACATGCCAAAACTCACTCGCCGGACACTGCTGAAATCATCGATCGCGGGAGTGGCTGCCGCGCCAATCAACTCTCTCGCCGCAACGCTAAGCGCTCCTGCGGAGCAACGCAAAGGTCGCATACGGCAGTCCGTCTCCCGCTGGTGCTATCAGAAAATTCCTCTGGAAGAGTTGGCACGATATGCCGCCCAGATCGGCTTGCGCGGGGTCGATCTGCTTGAACCCGCCGAATACGACGTTCCCCGGCGGTACGGATTGGTTTGCTCAATGGCCTATGCCGGAGGGGGAGACATCAAAAGCGCGCTGAACCGTACGGAAACTCATGCCTCCATCGAACAGGCGTTCCGCACTAACATTCCCAAAGCAGCGGCGGCCCAGGTCCCAAACGTGATCACCTTTTCGGGGAACCGCGCCGGCATGTCCGACGCCGAAGGGGCTCGCAACACAATCGTGGGACTGAATCGCCTCAAGAAAATTGCCGAGGATCACGGCGTAACCATCTGCCTGGAACTGCTCAACAGCAAACACGACCATCCCGACTATATGTGCGATCACACGGCGTGGGGCGTGCGCGTCGTGCAGGAAGTAAACTCCCCTAACGTAAAACTGCTTTACGACATTTACCACATGCAGATCATGGAAGGTGATCTGATCGAAACGATCCGTAAAAACATTCAATGGATCGCCCATTTCCATACCGGCGGAGTTCCGGGCAGGCACGAACTGGACGGCACCCAGGAAGTGCAATGGGATGGAGTAATGCGCGCAATCGCCGACACAGGCTTCAAGGGCTACGTTGCCCACGAATTTGTCCCGACGGCCGACCCTCTGGACTCTCTGCGCAAAGCAGCAGACCTGTGTGATGTTTAGCGTTGCGCCGCCGTCCCGCCTGGCGCTCGCGACCTCAGCGGCGCCTGCTCTGCTCCGCATGCCGAAAAAATTTGCGTCAAAGCCCCCTGAGGCCCCATCCTTGTAACGTGAGACATTCCGGACTACTTCCTCCAAAGCAGCCCGCAGCGGCATCCATTACAAATTCATTCGAGCTCTCATCCATGCCGTTCAAGTGCGCGGCCTTGTGCCTGATCTTCGGCCTCGCGGCATCCGCGCAAACGGCGAAACCTTCCGCGCCAAACGCAGCCACCGCCTCTTCTCAGGCCGAAGTGATCGCCGAGCACGTAAACCCCGATCCGCCTGGCCTGCTGTATCAAGGTGTCCCGGTGCCCATCGCGCAGGAACAGGGAACGGCAGGGCTGCGTCTGCAGTTGTTGCGCCTTGGAACCACCGGACGCCTGATGCAAATCGTCGCGCATCCCGATGATGAAGACGGGGGTATGCTTACCCTCCAGGCTCGTGGTCACGGTGTCAGCACGCTCCTGATGACGCTCAACCGCGGCGAGGGCGGACAGAACAAGATTGGCAGTAACTTGTCCGACGTGCTCGGCGTGCTGCGGGCAGAAGAATTGCTCGCCTCAGATGAGTACTACGGAGTGCAGGAACGATTCTCGCGGGTAGCGGATTTCGGCTTCTCCAAGACCGCCGAGGAAACGTTCGCCAAATGGGGCGGCCACGATGTCGCTTTAGCGGATATCGTTCGCGTGATCCGTACTTTCCGTCCTGATGTACTGGTAGCGCGTTTTTCCGGGACCGAGCGCGACGGCCACGGCAACCATCAGGCTTCGAGCATTCTCGCGAAGGAGGCGTTTCGCGCGGCGGCAGACGCCAAGCGCTTTCCCGAACAGATCGCGCAAGGTCTTCAGCCTTGGCAAGCGAAGAAGTTCTATATCGGCAATGTGTGCCCCTGGGGCTCGACGACCTGTCCGGACGCCGATTGGACCGTGAAATTCAACACTGGCCAAAAAGATCCCTTGCTCGGCACGTCCTACATACAATTCGCCATGCAAGGCCTGCGCCACCAGCTTTCCCAAGGCGCAGCCAATTGGACGGTGGAGCCCGGAGATCGTTTCACGTTCTACCGACTCGTGGACTCGGTAATTCCCTCCGCAGCGGGGAAGGATAGTCACGAAAAGGATTTCTTTGACGGAATTGATACGAGCTTGACGGGTTTGGGTAAGTTGTCCAGCGCCTCTGAGAAGATTTCGCAACTGAACGCGCAGTTGACCCAAGCCGCCCGGCAGATAAGCGATGCCTCCGCGGGAATTCACGGTGAAGATGCTGCAAATGCTGTGCAGCCGCTGCTTCAGGTGGTGTACACCCTGCGAAAGATCCGCACGGAAGTAGAATCCGCTGGCCTGACTCCGGAAGCAAAGCGGGATTTGCTCAACCGAATTGCAACCAAGCAACAACAAGCGGGAACCGCACTGAACCTGGCGCTCGGAGTGACGCTGACGGCAGAGGCCGCAACAGCAGGCCAGCAGACTCCTACAACCAAGTCGAATGTACTCACGGCGGTCTCACCGGGCCAGGAGTTCACCGTGGCCGTGACCTTCCACAATGGGTCAAAGCGGTCTTTAAAGGTCGACCACATTGCTCTGGAAGTTCCCGCGGGATGGAGCACCATCCATACCAAGAGCAATGCGGAGACCGTAGCTCCAGGAAGAGATCTGCATGCCGATTTTCACTTGCGCGTTCCAGCGAAGACGCCGTACACGCGCCCGTATTGGCATCGCGACGATCCCGAAACCGAGAGCGTCAACCACATCGACAATGAACGCTACGCCACCCTTCCCTTTCCGCCTCCGGCGCTGCGAGCGCAGGTTGAATATTCGGCGGCGAATTCTGCGACGAAGGCCGAAGTGAGTGCGGTGGTCGTAGGGCCGTTCGTTGACGAGAGCGGAAAGCAGAAAACGCGTCCTATGGCGGTCGTTCCCGCATTCTCAGTCGTGCTGGAACCGGGCACGCAAGCGATTTCCACTCACAACGGAACCACTACGACGGTCACCGTAGGCATCACCAGCAACCTGATGCATAACACGCAGGGCCTGCTTCGGCTGGAACTGCCGAGCGGCTGGAAATCCGAGCCTTCCCAACTCCCCGTCGAATTGAGCAAGCGTGGAGAAAAACAGGATTTTCATTTCAAGGTGGTCCCCGCGAATGTGCAGCAAGGTCGGGCGACCCTGCGGGCCATCCTGGAAAACAATGGCGAAAAATACACCGAGGGCTACACGCTCGTCACCCGCGAAGATCTTGGCAGCTTCTACTACTACCAACCAGCCCGCCAAAAAGTCAGCATCGTCGATGTGCAGGTTCCTCACGATCTCAAAGTTGGCTACATTATGGGCGCGGGAGACGACATCCCAACCGTTCTCCAGCAGATCGGTATGAACGTCACGCTGATCCCCACCGAGAAACTGGCGACTGAGAATCTCACCCAATACGGCACGATCGTTCTCGGCATCCGCGCGTACGATACGCAAAGAGATGTTGCGGCAAATAATAAGAAACTGCTGGATTTCGTTGATGGAGGCGGAACCCTGGTCGTGCAATACGACACCGGAGTCGGTGATTTCAACAGCGGCAAATTTACACCGTACCCCGCCGAGCTCAGTCGCGGCCGGGTTTCCGTTGAAGAGGCGCCCGTAAGCATCCTTGCGCCAAACGACTCCATCTTTCATTACCCGAACACCATTTCGCAGCACGATTTCGACGGCTGGGTGCAGGAGCGCGGCCTGTATTTCATGAACAAGTGGGACTCGCATTTCACCCCACTGCTCTCTTGCCATGATCCCGGAGAAGACGAACAAAAGGGCGGCCTGCTCCGCGCTCAATATGGCAAAGGCACTTACATTTATGCAGCGTACGCTTTCTTCCGGCAGCTGCCGGCCGGCGTTCCAGGAGCGGTTCGGCTCTATGTAAACATATTGAGCGCAGGACACGAGAAGCAATGAGCACCAGAAAAATTCCGGGGTGCCCCACCCTTCCCGCGCTTTAGCGGGAGGGTGGGGATTTTGACTTCCTGGTGTGTCAAACGCAAGGCGAGTGCACGGCTTCACTCTCTTGCGTATTAAAGCACTGAGCAGTCGTTAACAATGACAGCGGCCAGGTACTGGAATGTCTTTTTGGGGGAGCGGACAACAGTGCCGCTGTGCAAGTCCTATAAAGTCCACTGATCGCGATCAATGCCAATCCCAGAGCAACCCACTCCAGCAGAACACGGCCTAATTCGCGGCATGGGCCTGGGCAGCGCCACCGCCCTGAACATGATCGACATGATCGGTGTGGGCCCGTTCATCACCATGCCACTGGTGCTGAGCGCCATGGGCGGCCCGCAAGCCTTGCTGGGATGGATCGCCGGTGCGCTTCTTGCGGTGTGTGACGGCCTGGTCACTGCGGAATTAGGGGCAGCGCTGCCTGCCTCCGGCGGATCCTACCGCTACCTGCGGGAGATCTATGGCCCGCAGAGATGGGGACGCCTGATTTCCTTTTTGTTCATCTGGCAAGTCTCTTTTAGCGCCCCTCTGTCGATTGCCACCGGCTGCATCGGTCTGGCCGGCTACGCGGCGTATTACTGGCCCGAACTGGACACGGTCTACGCCCACCACGATGCTGCCCTGCACATTCCATGGGCTGGCAATCTGCAAATAAGCTGGATCGTCACTCCCGGCACCGCGGTTGCGGTGCTGATCTGCTTTTTTACTGTACTTCTTCTTTATCGCCGGATCACCGTCGTCGGACGTCTCTCGAAAGTACTGTGGTTCGGCGTCATGGGAACGATCGGCTGGATCATCTACGCCGGGCTGAGCCATTTCAATGCCGCAATGGCCTTTGACTTCCCCCCGGCGCGTTCACCCTATCGCGTCATTTCTGGACCGGTCTGGGTGCCGCAATGCTGGTAGCAACCTATGATTACTGGGGTTACTACAACGTCGCTTTTCTGGGAGACGAAATTAAAGAACCGGAAAAGAATATTCCCAGGGCTCTTCTGCTTTCCATTCTGCTCGTCGCCTGTCTATATCTAATGATGAACGTGTGCATTCTGGCCGTGGTGCCCTGGCGGGAAATGCTGCAGGCAGGTCAGAACAATACCGGCTTGTATGTTGTGTCTCTGTTCATGCAGAGGGTATACGGCGCCTGGGCAGCACGTTTAGTCACGGCATTGGTAATTGTGACGGCATTTGCATCCGTCTTTTCGCTGATGTTGGGATACTCCCGCGTCCCCTACGCGGCGGCGAAGGACGGCAACTATTTCAAGGCATTCGCGAAAGTTCATCCCGTGCATCGGTTTCCGCACATTTCCCTCATGGCATTAGGAGTGGTGGCCGCCTGCTTTTGTTTTCTCCGTTTGAAAGACGCCATCGCGGCGCTGGTCGTAATTCGGCTGATCCTCCAGTTTCTGGTGCAGGCAGTGGGCTCCATCGTCCTAAGGATTGTGCGGCCGGATCTGCCGCGCCCTTTCCGCATGTGGTTGTATCCCCTGCCCGCTCTGTTGGCGAGTGCCGGATTCCTGTTCATTCTTTTTGGGCGTCCTAATTGGCAAAAGGAAGTACGCTACGCCGTCATCATTTTGCTGACAGGAGTCATCATCTACATGGTTCGGGCCTGGCGGTCCTCCGACTGGCCTTTTACCCCCTCCCCCGGAAAGACTCTGACCGAGTCACGACCTTAGAGGACAAGTGGCCGATCACATTACAGTTCCGTCTGTAAGCGGTACGAGCGACCATCGTCCGGATTCGGCCTGGGCGCCATTGGGTGAGCCTCTGTTTCGGTCTCTGTGGATTGCGGCGGTCGTCTCCTACACGGGAACATGGATGCAAAATGTGGGCGCGGGCTGGCTGATGACGCAACTCTCCGATTCGCCCCTGATGGTTAGCCTGGTGCAAGCGGCATCCGCAATTCCAGTCTTCGTAGCGGTTCTGCCCGCAGGCGCGCTGGCCGACATGGTGGATCGTCGGCGGCTGCTCTTGTTCACACAAAGCTGGATGATCGTCGCAGCCGCGGCTCTCGGGGTGCTCACCTTACTTCACGCAACGGGCCCGTGGATGCTGCTGGGCTTCACTTTCCTGCTCGGGATAGGCGCTGTGATGAATGATCCAGCATGGCAAGCCATCACTCCCGACGTCGTTTCGCCTGCCCAACACTCCTCCGCGGTTGCGCTAAATTCAGCCGGTTTCAACGTCGCCCGCGCGGCAGGACCCGCGCTTGGCGGATTGATCGTGGCAGCCGCGGGAGCCGGATGGTCCTTCCTGCTCAATGCTGCGTCATTCTCCGGAGTCATGTACTTCCTATACAACTGGAAATCCCACGCGCATGAAGCGGCCGCAATGCGCGGCATCGGTGATGCGATTCGCGAAGGATTTCTTTACGTTCGCGGCGCACCTCAGGTGAAGTCAGTTCTGATTCGTACCGGCGCATTCAGCATTGGCGCCGCGTCGCTGCTAGCATTGTTGCCCGTCATCTGCCAGCCACACGGAGCCCAAGGATACGGGTTCCTGCTGACCTGTTTCGGATTGGGAGCACTGTCCGGAGCAGCGATCTTACCCCGGATGAAGCTGCAGTATTCGGTCGACGGCCTGGTCGCGGGCGCAACGCTTCTGTTTGCCGCGATGACCTTCCTCGCTGGACAAGTACATGTGTTCGAATGGCTCTGTCTGGTATTGTTTACCGCGGGAACCGCCTGGATAGGCATTCTGGCGTGCTTCAACGTCGTGGCCCAGACCATGTGTCCGTCATGGATGCGCGCCCGCGCACTATCCATGTACTTGTTCGTTTTGCAGGGGGGCATGGCGTTGGGCAGTGCCATTTGGGGGGAACTGGCCGCCAGACAAGGAGTTCCCGCGGCGCTGGCATGGTCGGCCTTGGCAATGGTGGTAGGATTGTCGACGATTCGGCGGCATCGACTGACCGCAAGGGAGTTGAAAATGGCTCCCGCGGTAGTGCGGGATTAAGACAAGGGGGAACATGAACAGAAAAGTCGGAATCCTGGCTTGTACTTTGTTGTTGACGGTGGTGGCGGCGGCTCAAGCCCCCAAGCCGAAAGAAGAACACCACACCGTAACAGAACTACTCAATCGAAACGTCAGCAACATGGAGCATGAATTTATTCCCGCTGCGGAGGCCATGCCAGAAGATAAGTTTGCATTCGCGCCCACAAGTGGCGAGTTCAAGGGAGTCCGCACCTACGCACAGCAGATCAAACATGTGGCGGCCGTCAATTACGAGTTAGCAGCGGCGCTGCTGGAGCAAAAACCACCCGTGGACATTGGGGATGAATCGGGGCCCGCTTCGATGGTCACCAAGGCTGACGTCATTAAATATCTTAAGGATTCCTTCGAATACGTACACAAAGCTCTCGACACGGTGAACGAAAACAATCTGGCCGGAACCGTGCGCAGCCCGTTTGGAGAAGGCAGTGTCTCTCGGCTTGGACTCGCGATGTCCGTTACCTCACACGCCTTCGATCACTACGGCCAGATGGTAGTGTATCTGCGGATGAACGGTATCGTTCCGCCTGCGAGCCGCATGTAAGGGCGTCGCGGAACAGATCCACTGAACAGTCCACCTTCATGGCAATCGACTGGCAAACGCTCTGGCTGACCTTGCAATTGGCCTTCACCGTATCAGTGTTGTTGCTTTTGATCGGATTGCCGATCGCCTACTGGATCGCATTTTCAAGCTGGCGCTGGAAGTTTTTGGTCGAAGCGATCGTAGCTTTACCCGTCGTGCTTCCGCCAACTGTCCTCGGCTTCTATGTCCTCGTCGCTCTCGGGCCGCGGAGTCCCTTGGGCCGCTGGTGGATTTCGCTCACCGGCCACACTCTCGCATTCACCTTTACCGGACTCGTGATCGGCTCGGTTCTTTATAGCTTGCCTTTCGCTGTCCAGCCTTTCGCAACTTCTTTTGCCGCAGTCGATCGGAAACTGATTGCCGCCTCGGCCACCTTGGGCGCCTCCTCGCTGCGCACATTCTTGCGCGTCATCGCCCCACTCTCCGCTTCCGGGCTCTTTGCTGGCGCAGCCCTCTCCTTTGCTCACACCATGGGTGAATTCGGCGTCGTGTTAATGGTCGGCGGAAATATCCCCGGCTCAACGCGCACCGTTTCCATTGACATTTACGATCGCGTGCAAGCCTCCGACTATGGGGGTGCGAACCAAACGGCTCTCGTCTTACTGATGCTTTGCTTCGTCCTGCTCACCATGGTTTACAGCCTGAATCGCAGACCATCGCTCCTGAATTCCGTAAAATAACCTGCAATGAACGTGCAGCATGCCATCCAGGATGCAGTCGCTCCGCCAGTTTCTGCGCGAGACGCCCGTTTGCAGTGCACGATTCGAAAACGGCTCGCCGCGGAACCAGAATTCAGCCTTGATGTCGATTTTGAAACCGCGCCGGGCTTTACCATCTTGTTCGGTGCGTCTGGAGCGGGTAAGACCACTCTCCTCGACTGCGTCGCCGGTCTTATCACGCCGGATGTTGCCCGAATCGTGGTTAGCGAACGCGTTCTGTTCGATAGTTCATCCCGCGTCAACATTCGTGTGCCCCAGAGGCGACTGGGTTACGTCTTCCAGACTCTCGCGCTATTCCCTCACATGACGGTGGAGCAGAACGTCTGTTATGGCCTGAAGCACTTGCCGGCTTCAGAGGGCAAGCAACGTTCCGCCGCCGCATTGCAAGCGTTCCGCATCGCTCACCTCGCCGGACGCAACATTCGTGACGTTTCAGGAGGAGAAAGCCAGCGCACCGCTCTGGCCCGAACTCTGGTCACGGATCCCGACGTTCTCCTGCTTGATGAGCCTTTGGCGGCGCTCGATGCCTCGACAAAGTCGCACATCATCGACGATCTGCGCGAATGGAATCGGACTCACTGTATCCCGATTCTTTACGTCACGCACAGTCGGGAGGAAGTGTTTGCTCTCGGCGAACGGGTAATCCTTCTCGACGCGGGACGCATCGTCGCGCAGGGTACGCCCCACGAAGTCATGGCGGCCCCAATGCAGGAGACGGTCGCTCAGCTCGCTGGATTTGAAAATACTTTCGATTGCGTGGTGGATGCGGTGCGCCCCGAGCGCGGCACCATGATGTGCCGCATAGCAGGAGAAGGCGCCCCGCTGGTGCTCGAGACTCCGCTGGTGAGGGGCGGAGTGGGCACGCCAATGCGCGTCGGAGTTCGCGCGGGGGACATCCTGCTGGCTACTTCGCCCCCGGTCGGGGTAAGCGCCCGCAATGTAATTCCCGGGCGGATCGTTTCCCTGGATCAACGCGATGTAATCATCTCGGCGCGAGTGAAGTGCAGAATCGAGATGGAAGTCCATCTCACGCTTGCCGCTCGCGATTCTCTGCAACTCGAGATTGGCCGCGAAGTCTGGTTGGTCATCAAAACCCACTCCTGTCACCTCATGCAAAAGCCGAGTTAACGGGAATCTTCAGCAATCTTTGCGTTGATCCATTTGCTTCGATCCATCTCGATCACCGCCACCCACTGTCCTGCCCGCTGTTCGGAAAAAACAATTTTTCCGCCCAGAATACGCGCCGCAGCAGGGGGCGGTAGATCCCGATGAAGTCCAAAAAAACGACGCTTCCATTCCGTCCAAAGATTCCAGCGCTCGAGCAGCATATGGCGCGGCTCGTACTTGGTCGAGAAAACGAGCGCAACTTCAAAATGATCACGAAGTTCCGCTGCCGAAAGCACTTGCTCAAGCGAGAAATCTTCGATTCGCACCACCTGCACCGGCCGCGTCACATACCCCAGCCAGGGCCGCGTCAGTTCGTCGGACGCAGGCCAGGCCGTGAGCACGTGCGCCATCGGATAGCGTGCCTCCAGAAATCGCTCTCCGTCCTCGTGCAGAAGGACATAATCGCGATACGCCAGATTATCTTCGGGCGCGAATCCATATGGCGGATTCCAGAACCACGCGGAAACAAAAACAACCGCAACTAGCGCAATGGCCACAACCCAGAAACGCAGTCGCCTATACAGAGTCGAAACAGCCAGTATGATGACCAGCGGCACGGCGGTAAGCATGTAGCGCGCCAACACTGCTCCGCCGATCAGCGCCATAGCGAGCACATAAGCGGCGATGATCGCGAAGAACACAACCTGAACGGGAATGGCGATTCGCCGCCTTGCAACAGCGCCATCGTTCAGTGGCGGCAGCAACATCACGAGGAGCATTCCGATCGTGAGCAGCCAAAGATGCATGTAGCCAAACGTCTGCCACAGACGCAAAAGCAACGCGAGCAGGAAGCGGAGAGGATTGAGCGTGGATGCGACGTTGTATCGGAAGAACTCGGGATTGCCGAAAACGTATCCCGTCTGCGAATAGTGAAAGGCGTACCAGCCAGCCAGAACAACTGCTGGGACCAGCATTGCAAATATCATGCGGGGCTTGCCAGATTCCGCGTGCCACAATTGCGCGAATCTACCCTTCGGCCTGATAAGCAATCCAAGTAGCTCCCAAGCGATCAGAGCGATCGGAGTGAAGATCGCCGTCTCTTTTGCAAGTACCGCAAAAGAAAACGAGAGGATAGCGGCGAAGAGCCGTTGTTCCAAATACGAGCTCAAAGCCCAGAATGTGAACCCGGCAGCGGCCAGGTCCACTTGCGCCAGCGAACTCTGAGCGAAGAACACTGGGTACAGGCCAGTGCACACTGTTGCCGCAATCGCAACCTGGATGCTTGCCACACGCTCAGCCAGGCGGAAAACGCCGAGGAGCGAGAAAGCAGCCACAGACAGCATGGCCGCTCGAGTGACAGCGGGCGCATATCCCACCAGCTTCCACCACAGGGCGATCCACGCCATCACCAGCGGAGGGTGAGCATTCGACACAGTGGTATGGGGGATCACGCTCCCGTGAATCAGCAGGTCCCGTGCGGCCGGCACGTAATAACCCGCTTCGTCCCAGAAGTACGGCAGGCGCAGCAGCGGCGCGTGCAGCAGGAATATAGCAACAAAAATCGCGGCGAATACCAGGGCGGGTTGCACATTCAATGACCTGTGCTCCGCGCGTGTATGGGCAGAGAGCTTGCTTGCAGCGTCCGCCGGCATGGGCTTGTATTAGTGCACCGGCCCGGCAGGTCCCATCCGCGGGTCAAGCTTGATCTCGCCGAAGGCACTCTCATAACCTCCGACATTTTGTTGCAGCAGGCCGAGCAAGGCCTTGGCCTGCTGCGGACTCAAGTAAATTCCCTGGAAGTTGCGGATCTCCACTTGGGTCTCCGTTTGTTGCTGCAGCGTCCCGAAAACCAGAAAAAAGTCCCAGATATTCACTCGCATCTGCACACTGTTCGCATAATTCTCACGATAGTTGGGATCATTGCTGAGTTTCACGTTAGGTTGCGTCGGATTGTTCATGCCGGAAGTTTAAATCTTTTTGTGTTTGGCGGCAGGTCAGAAACTGGAGCTTCGACAAATCGCGGCCAAAATGTTGACAAAATTTGTCAGTGATATCACGCCGGGTCGGTTCAGGCCTCTTGAATTGTTGGCCGTCCAGTGGCCGCAGCTAAGCAGTTTATTGAAAACACGAGGGTTATCTTTCCTGGCTGGATTACTTTCGGAAGTACTCGATGGTTCCCAAAATGCGATAGAGTGAGTGTTCCTCAAGAGAACGTGAGCCTATGGTCCCCGATAACAGTCACGCGATGATGGAAGAAATCGTTCTCCCTGAGCATCTGTTGCCCGTCGGTTCGGTCTTAGGCGAGGGAGTCTCGCCCATCGACCTGTGCACCGTGCTGGCAAAAATTTTCCGTGTGCAGGATGCGGAGGTAGCTTTGCTGCGGCTGGAAGGCGGGCTGCTGCGCTTCGTTTACCCGGAGCATTTGCGGACCACCGGCTCGATCCCGCTCTCCAGCAAGGCTGTGGCGGCTCATACTGCGCTCAGCAAGAAGCCGGAAATATTCAATAACTTTGCCCGCGTAAAGCATGCCAGCATTTTCGAAACGATCCGGCCTGGCAGCGTCGAAGAAACCGTCGCTCCCGCGCCCATTCAGAAACTCATGTCAGTGCCGATTATGGCGCCGGACAAAGCCGTCGTGGGTGTTATTCAAATTTCGCGAAAAGCGCCCGACCCCAAGCATGCGAAGGACTTCAGCCGCGAAGATCTACACGACCTCGAACTGATAGCGGGCTTGCTGGCAACGGCTCCTGCCGTAATCGCGAATTAAACCCGCGCACACCTCACCGAGAGTTCTTATTGAAACTGCGCATATCTTTTCCGGTCATCTCCTTCGGCTCATCCACCCCAAGCATGCCCAAGATAGTAGGCGAGATATCGCGCAGGGAACCACCCGACTTGAGCGTGAACTGTTCGGCATTTTCCGCCACCACGATGAAAGGCACGGGATTTGTGGTGTGTGCGGTGTGCGGCCCACCCGTGGCGGGATCGATCATCATTTCAGCATTCCCGTGATCGGCCGTGATGAGCATGGCGCCGCCTTTCGCTCGCACTGCGGCCTCAATTCGTCCCAGGCAGGCGTCCACGGTCTCCACCGCCTTCACTGTCGGTTCGATCTTGCCTGAATGGCCAACCATGTCTGCATTCGCGAAATTGACGATTACTACGTCAAACGTGCCATCTTCAGCCGCCTTCACTACCGCGTCTGCGATTCCGGAAGCGCTCATCTCAGGCTTCAAATCGTAGGTCGCCACCTTGGGCGACTGCACCAGGACACGATCCTCTCCTGGAAAAGGCTTTTCGACACCACCATTGAAGAAGTAGGTCACGTGCGCATACTTTTCGGTTTCGGCCACCCGTAGATTGCGCATATTGAGCCCGCCCATCACGTTGGCGAGAATATTCGCCATTGACTCGGGTGGTATGACCACAGGAAGGCTGAAGTTTTTGTCGTACTGGGTCATGCAGACGTAGTTCAGGTTCTTCGGCACGCGATTTCGCGGAATGGTGGCATCAAGATCTGCAGCACCCGGGAGATCGCTCCCGCCTATTTCATTGAGTCCGCTATTGCGCGTCAGGGCGCGCGTAATCTGGCGAACGCGATCGGCACGGAAATTGAAACAGATACAAGAGTCGTCGTCTCGAATGGCCGCCACTGGCTGACCGCGTGAGTCTGTGCAAACAAACGGCACCACAAATTCGTCGGTGACGCCTTTGTTATAGGACTCTTTCATCCCCTGCACTGGATCGGTCTGCCCGCCGCCCTCCGCATCGGCGAACACCATGGCGTTGTAAGCTTTGGCGATCCGTTCCCAGCGCCGGTCGCGATCCATTGCGTAGTAGCGGCCATTCACCGTGGCAATACTTCCGCAGTTGTACTCGCGCATCTTCTGCTGCAACTGCTCCAGATACCCAGCACCGTTGGTCGGCAGAGTATCGCGCCCATCCATAAAAGCATGCACGAAGACCCGTTCGAGGCCGTTCTGCTTCGCCATCTTTAACAGCGCATACAGGTGTGCCTGTTGCGAATGCACACCTCCGTCGGAAACCAACCCGAACAGGTGTAACCGGCGCTCGCCAGACCGCGCGTGCTTCATCGCCTGAAGCAACACCGGGTGCGAAAACAATTCGCCATTCTGAACCATCAAATCGATGCGCGTGATGTCCATGTGCACGATGCGTCCTGCACCGATGTTGAGGTGTCCCACTTCGCTGTTACCCATTTGTCCCGGGGGCAGTCCGACGAAAGGTCCGCTGGTATGTATGAGTGTGTTCGGATACTCGCGAAGCAAGCGGTCGTAGGTGGGTTTGCGAGCAAGTGCGATCGCATTAGCCTTGGTTTCGGGTCGATAACCCCAGCCGTCAAGAATGATGAGAATGAGAGGTTTGGGACGAGGCATAGATTAGTTATTTGCTGGACGTCGTGTTTCTTGGGCCGAACTGATTGTCCTTCGACTTCCTTCACGGATTGAACGCTCCCACCGGTAGCGTAAGTGTTGCGATGGAAGGAAAAGGCGATTAAGGTCCATCTGTTCCTCGCGCCACCACAGAAAACCAGAAGAGGACTGTGTTTCTCCGATTCATTTTCACGGTAAACCACGGACCATGGGCCCATCCGAACTAGAATCCCATGGTGTCGTCTGCGGATGGACCATACGTTGCCGGCAGAGGAACATCGTTTAATCTCAGATACACTCCCAGTTGAGCTCGGTGATGCACCAAGTGATTCATGAACATCTGCCGATAGGCGAGGAACCGCGTTCCGCTGAAGATTGGCGTGCCGTTGAAGCTCAACTTCCACGCTTCACTCCACGCCGGATCAGCAGTGCTCTTCAGCGCGTGCCGCACTTTCGCCGCGCCTTGATCGAAGGCTTCGACCAGTTGCTGTGTCGATTCAAACGGCAAACGTGTGCGCGTCGATTTTCCGAAATCCAGCTCGGGCGTTGTCAGGATCGTCTCACCAAAACCCGCAAGCTCAGCGATGTGGGGCGCAAGCTTACCCAGAGGCATCGATTTTGCGTGCGGCTTAAAGTCTACTTTGATGGGAACGCGATCCAGCAGTGCACGCGTCTTCTTCGCCTCTTCGTCGAACTCCAAAAGCAGTAATTCGCTGATCATTGTGATTCCTCGTAGCTGTCTGTGCGAAGCAGTGCCTCGCCGTTGTCACTGTTTCGATGATTTCGGCTGCTGTTCAGCCAGCTTCATGACGAAATCGTCCATCTGCTGCATCATGATCCCCAGTCGTCGCCGCCCGATTTCGCCTCCCACCTGCATCGTTTCCTGCATCATGGCAGGTTGCTCGCGTTGCAATTTCTGCCCCACGGGAGATGAGTAGAAGCTCAAAATCGCATCCAGATCTTCCTTCGTCAGATGCTTCTGATAAATGGGGACCATGGCGTCGATCATCTCATCGATCGGCATGTCTTTGAACAAGCCTTCGGCGAACTTGTCCACTTCAGCCAGCTGCGCCGGGGTAGCATTGGGAACCTTTTGCTTGAATCCTTCCTGAGCTCCCAGCTTTGCCTGTTTGGCTACTCCGCCGAAATATTGAACGAGCTGCGGCTTGATGTGAAGCACGTCCATGAACTTGACCACTTCTTCTTTGGAAGGAGCGGGATCGGCTGCATCCTTGATCTGGGCCAGGCCGATAACGGAAACCGCACAAAGACAGATTACCGATACAACAAATGGCCGCATAATGCTCCTTGGCTAGCCGTGATAATTCAGCGCCTTCAGCCCTAAGAAACGAGCCGTCCCACCCAACTCTTCCTCGATGCGCAGCAGCTGGTTATACTTCGCAATCCGATCCGTACGCGAAGCCGATCCTGTCTTGATCTGCCCTGCGCCAGTTGCGACCGCGAGATCCGCAATGAACGTGTCTTCCGTCTCCCCGGAGCGATGCGAAATCACCGAGGTATATCCGTTGCGCCGCGCCAGATCAATCGCATCCAGCGTCTCGCTCACAGTACCAATCTGGTTGACCTTGATCAGAATCGAGTTCGCTACTCCCTTATCAATACCCTCTTGCAGAAACTGCACGTTGGTCACGAACAAGTCATCGCCCACCAACTGAATCTTTCCGCCAATCTCCTTTGTCAGATTTCCCCATCCTTCCCAGTCGTTCTCGGCAAGCCCATCTTCCAAGGAAACAATGGGATAATCACTCGCCCACTTCGCCCAGAAACGCACCATCTCATCGGAACTTTTGGCCGATTTGTCTGACTTCTTGAAGACGTACTTTCCATCCTGATAAAACTCGCTCGCCGCCGGATCGAGTGCGACCGCAATCTCCTCCGCAGGCTTGTATCCCGCTTTCGTGATCGCTTCCAGCACCACTTCAATGGCTTCCACGTTCGACTTCACCGAAGGCGCAAAGCCGCCCTCATCCCCCACAGCGGTGTTGTAGCCGCGCTTCTTCAACACTCCCTTGAGCGTATGGAATACCTCCACGCCCCAGCGCAGCGCTTCGGAAAAAGAGGACGCTCCCACAGGCATAACCATGAATTCCTGGAAGTCCACGTTGTTATCCGCATGCGCTCCGCCGTTCAGGATGTTCATCATTGGGGTAGGCACAGTATTCGCGCCTGCACCGCCCAGGTAGCGGTAGAGCGGCAAGCCAAATTCATTCGCGGCCGCTCGGGCCGCCGCCATAGAAACCGCCAGAATCGCATTCGCACCCAACCTGCCCTTATTGTCCGTTCCGTCGAGTTCGATCATCTTCTGGTCCAGCGCGCGTTGATCAGAAGCGTCCATGTTGCCCAAGGCTTCGGCGATCGCGCCGTTCACATTCTCTACCGCCTTCAGCACACCCTTACCCAGAAAGCGGTTGGTATCTTCATCACGCAGTTCAACGGCCTCATGCTCGCCGGTAGACGCTCCGCTGGGTACGATGGCTCGTCCAATGGTCCCGCCGACCAGTTGCACCTCTGCCTCTACCGTAGGATTGCCGCGCGAATCGAGGACTTCCCGTGCCTTAATCTCTGCAATATTTGTCATGCCTTGCCTGCCTTCGCTTGATGAGCGTTCTGTATATGTAATTTGCGAATCGTCATCCACCCGGACGGCATTCTTTGGAGCATCTGAGTGAAAGGTCAGACGCCGCCCGGTCAAATAACCGATCCCTGTATAAGTCTTGCCCACGATGTAATGATTGAAACGTACGATTATATAGAATGCCTCACGCTTGGAGCCCGCTTTCCCTGCGATCGCCTTCCAATTTCCAGGTTCGGGACTGTCCATTCGGCCACTTTCCCATCCCCTTGTCTCCAGTGGTTCCCTATGTACTGCCCGGCGCTTGTACCGCGTCTCCGACTGGACTAAAGTCAATGCACGTTCTGCTTTTGGAGGTTTCATGAAAAAGTGGATGTTACTGCCCTGCACGTTGCTGGCGACCGTGCTCGCCGCACAGACGAATACTCCAGTTCCCGCAGGCACCGCCCTGATGGTTCGCCTCGATACCACGCTGGCGACGTTCAGCAATAAAGCCGGCGATCCGTTCCGCGGCAGCATCAGCCAACCCGTGGTCGTCAACGGACAAACCGTGATTCCCGCGGGCGCCACAGTCGAAGGACGCGTGACCAAAGTGAGCGAGCCGCGCCGCATTTCCGGCAAGCCGACCATCGGAATTCTTCCCGAGGCCGTGATCATGCCCAACGGCGAGCGCTACTATCTGGACGCGACTCTCACCGACACGAGTATCAAAGGCACTGACGTGAGTTCCGAAGGGCAGTTCAAAGGTTCCGCGCACGATCGCCACGATACCCTGGAGCAAGGCGGCGGTACGGCTGGCGGAATGCTGATCGGTGGGCTGGCGGGCGGTCCTGCTGGCGTTCTAGTCGGCGGACTCATCGGTGCCGGTGCGACAACCGGACATTGGCTGGCCAAGCATCGTTCCGCGACCCTTCCCGCGGGCACTGAACTAACCCTGGAGTTGAATCGCCCGCTGACCATGAATGCCAGCGCGCCGCCACCTGCACCGGCACCGGTTCCCAGCGGCGGCAGCAATTAAATTTACGGGATCATCAGATGCCGGACGCGAATGCGTCCGGCTTTTTCATTGGAACTACGTCCCGAAAAGCAGTTCCCCCTCGCTGACCAGCTGCAACTCAATCCATCCTTCGAGAGGCAAAGAATCTACCGGCAGATGATTCTGCCAGAGGCTGAATCGCAATCGTAACTTACTGGTCGCAGCCGAGCCCGCCACTCCCGGTTTGCGCTCGCCAGTCTGCACATTGCTCGGTGAAGCCAGAAGCCATGACAGTGGCAGTTTGAATTCGAAGTTCCGCTGCAGCGCGACTTTTACAGATTCCTCCGGCTGTGCAGATGAAGCCAGCACCCGCTCGGCCGAGCCGTTCTCAATTTTCCATTCCTGCAGCCTGCCTTGCATCGCCGACGCGTCGAGGCGAAGAGTCCGGCGCGCACGTGGCTCCCCTGTCGCCCACGATTCCACGTTCACCACGATTTCGAAATCTTCCTCCGGGACCTTCCCCGAGAAATCGAGCCGCCCATAGAGATTTGCAGCGTCGATTCCTGCATACACCGAATCGAGCAGGAATTGCTTGCCATGCATGGCTCCCGCACGGTGATCCGCCGTATAAATGGCCGCGCCCATCCACTCGAAGTAGCGAATTTTGTCTCCCGCCACGCGGGGATGAATGTACGCCGTCTGCGGCACGAACGAAGGCCGTACCTCGGCCCCGGTAATCGGCTGTGCCAGATAATCCGGTGGCGTTGCGCCCAGCGCCTGATACACATTCTGAAGATGCTTGCGGTAAAGCTCGTCGAAATCGCGGTCGTTCGCCGAATGATGTTCCGGCCCGTACCACCAATTCCAATCACTGCCTTCCGCAATCAGGAGTTCATCGAACGCGAGCCGGCGCTGCGCCTCGGACGCGCTGGCCGCGGCGCGGGCATAAAACTCCCGCGCGTGATGCAGATAGTCCCACGCCCGGTTATCCTCCGGCGCCCCGATCCACACGTTGAAGTTCGCATTAATCCAGGAGCCCGGCACGAGTGAACCCAGATGGCCAAAGTCTTTGTGGCGCGCGATCGCTTCCGAGATCGTCACCGCCTCAATCCCGGGCTCGCGCTGCAGCCCGTCATAAAAGCGCCGCAGGAACTCGCGGCCAGATTTCGGATAGTACTCCCAGGCATTCTCTCCATCGAGAATGATCGAGACAACTGCATCGCGCCCTTTGTCCAATACCGGCCTGGCCGCATCCTTAACACTGTTGATCAGGTGTCGCGCCGCATCGACGGGTGGCATTCCCGAATACACAAATCCGATCAGATCGGAAATTGTGTGATCGCGAAACACCAGATGCATGGCAGTCGAGCCATTTTCGTAACGGTAGATGTTGTAGAGCTTCTCGGCCATCTGCCCGGGAAGCCGTCCTGTGCCATCTCGCGCAAAAAACAGCCCGGTACTTCGCCCAAGAACACCTTCGTCCGTTGCCATCCACTGCACGCCGAGGCTGGACGCAATGGCCAGCACCTCTTCGGAAACGCTGCCCTCTGACGGCCAGATGCCTTTCGGGCGCAAGCCAATCACTCTCTCATGGAAGTCGAGGGCGCGCAGCAGTTGCTCGCGCGCATCCTCCGGATGCCGAAATCGATTCTGCGGCAGAGGTAAACCGGACGTCGAAACTGCCCCCGAATTCGTGTCGCAAAGCAGAGGCAGGATGGGATGATAAAACGGTGTAGCCGAAATCTCGATGGATCCCCTCTTCGCCGCTTCCCCATGTGCTGGCAGTACCCGTGCGATTAATTCCCGCTCCCGGGCGATAACAAACTTCTGATCCTCAAGTGAGTAATGATGTCCCTTCCCTACCAGCGCGGCGATGTCTTTCTCTTCAAGAAAAAACTCATCAAACCACGCAATCTGCGACAGCACCTGCAGATCAGTAAAATCCTGCGGCTGGAAATATCGCTCCGCGCGATCCGGATTGCTTCCCTGCTCGCGAAACCGGTCCCACAATTCTTTGTAGCGCGGATACCGGCCAATTACGTGCTGCGGATTCGCCTGGAACAAATACTGCAACGCAAACCGCCGCTCATTCTGTGACAAATCTTTCGCGGGAGTGGACGCAACCCGCAAGAAAGGATCTTGCGCCGTTCCCGCGGCATAATCCTCTATCTGCACCATCAACGATGGAACAAGATTGAAATTCTGGTGAACGTTGGGAAATTCATCCAGCAGCTTCACCATGCCGTAGTAGTCCTTGAGCGCGTGCAATCGAACCCAGGGCAGACGATATTCACCCGTGACCAGATCCTTGTAAAACGGCTGGTGCTGATGCCAGAGAAGTATGACTCGCAGGGCGGGCATGAAATGGAATCAGCCAGTCTAGCACGAGAGATTACAGCAGCCGGGCCTCATCCGATGCCACTCCCACGATCATTTCATGACAAGTTTGTGACCGTTTCATCAGCAAGTCACAAATTCTCCAAAGTGCCTGACAATTTTTTACTTGCGCACGACATTCGCTCGCTGCAACAGGTCCACTGTTCTTGACCAGGAGGTTCCAAAATGCAAGACGCCTGGACTAGCATGAAAAAAGCCATCAACCGGCGCTCATTCGTTAAAAAGGGGATCACTGCAGCAGGAATCGCGACCGCCAGTGCCGGATTGCTAACCAACGCCACTTCCCTTTTAGCCGAGGACGAAGGGCGCGAGGATCGCACCGGAAGTCTCACCCGGGGAGACGCGGCCCTGCTCCGTTTCGCTGCAGCCGCGGAAATTCTCGAGACCGACTTCTGGGTCCAGTACAACGAGCTTGGCGGCGTGCAAGACAGCGAAGTCCCTGGCGGCAGCGGAAATCCTGCATACACCGAAGCGCTCAGCCAGCTCGACGAGGATATGGCGCAATACATCCACGACAACACCGACGACGAATTCACCCACCAGAATTTCCTCAATGCATATCTCGCCTCGAAGGGAGCCGCGAGGGTATCTCTGGAACCCTTTCGCACTCTCCCCGGCAGTACGGCCACCGGTTCAAGCCAAAAAATGCGCTTAACCAATCTGATGCAACTCACCGTCGACACCAGTTGGTGGACGCGTTATCGCAGTGACTCCCACAATCCCGATCTCGATCCGAACTTCGTGTTTCCGCAGGCCGTGCCCAGCTTGGCCGTCGGCCAGCACACTGCAATTCCTCGGACCGACGATGACACCAACGATCCGAACTTCCTCCAGGCAATTGCCAACACGGCAGGTTTCCACTTCCCCACGATCGAGCAAGGCGGCAACAGCCTATACCCCTCGATGGCGCAGCGTGCCAGCAGTGTCGAGGTCTTGCGCATTCTGATCAGCATTGGCCCCACCGAAACCATGCACTTTCAAACCTGGGCCGACAAAGCAGGCAACGCGCTTCAAGTGAGTGCGATCGATCCTGTCACCGGGGTTTCGGTTACCTTTCCAGATCTCAACTCTCAGCCCTTTGGCGGCGAGACCTTTCAAACGAATCTGGTCATGCCCGAACCTTGCCCGTTCCTCAGCCGCAAGCTTCCCCGCTGCTCCATCATCCGTCCCACCGAGACTCGCGGTGCTGCTATGGCTGTCGTGAAATTCCTAACAGCGATGGGGCTGTTCATCGGCCAATCGCCGCAGTTTTTTCAGCTGATGCACGACCTGGCCGCAGATGCGGATAGAGCCAGGCGCGAACACTGAGGGGTCATCGCTCCTCATCTCTTGGGTCGTCTCAGCCGCTGCCCGCGGGAACGGGCCAGCGGCACTTTTCTTTCAGCCTTTTACCAGCACTTCCGGGCCCGGACGTATATCCGTGCCAACCCGCCGTCCGCTTCTGTAAACTAAATCGCATCCTAATCGGCGACCCCCATGAGCCCGGAAACGACTCTCACCAGCCCGCGCCTTCTCACTGACCAGGATCTCTATCTTTTCAACGAGGGCAGCAACTACCGTATCTACGACAAGATGGGAGCGCATCCCACCATTCACGACGGCACAGCCGGCGCCATTTTCAGTGTATGGGCTCCCAACGCGCGATCCGTATCAGTGGTGGGAAGCTTCAATGGATGGGATCCCAAAACACACCGCCTCAGCCCGCGCGCATCGTCCGGCATTTGGGAAGGCTTTGCTGCGGGCGCAAATCACGGCGATCTCTACAAGTTCCACATCGAATCCAACCGTCACGGCTACCGTGTCGATAAGGCTGATCCTATCGGCCTCCTTCACGAAAAGCCTCCGCGCACGGCGTCTGTCGTGTGGGACCTCAACTACGAGTGGCACGATCAGGACTGGATGCAGAAGCGACACGAGCGCAATTCTCTGCGCGCGCCCCACTCGGTCTATGAAGTCCATCTAGGCTCATGGATGCGTGTCCCGGAAGACCATAATCGTCCTCTCAACTATCGTGAAACCGCGCCTCGCCTCGCCGAATACGTCGGGCAGTTGGGCTTCACCCACGTCGAGTTTTTGCCAGTGATGGAACATCCGTTCTATGGTTCCTGGGGATATCAGACGACCGGTTACTTCGCCCCGACTTCTCGCTACGGCACACCGCAGGATTTCATGTATCTGGTGGACTACCTGCACCAGCACGGCATCGCCGTGATTCTGGACTGGGTTCCTTCCCATTTTCCCTCCGATGCACACGGGCTTGCCTACTTCGATGGCACCCACCTCTACGAGCACGCCGACTCGCGCCAGGGATTCCATCCTGACTGGAAGACGCACATCTTCAATTACGGACGCCCCGAAGTGCGCAGCTTCCTCATGTCGAGTGCCATGTTCTGGTTCGACAAATACCATGTAGACGGCCTCCGTGTAGATGCAGTTGCATCAATGCTGTATCTCGACTATTCCCGCAAACAGGGGGAGTGGATTCCAAACAAGTTCGGCGGCCGCGAAAATCTCGATGCCATCGATTTCCTCCGCCGCTTTAATCAGGAAGCCTTCAAAGAGCATCCCGATATTCAGACCACCGCCGAAGAATCAACCTCGTGGCCCATGGTTTCAAAGCCCGTCTATCTTGGCGGCCTCGGCTTTGGCATGAAATGGGACATGGGATGGATGCACGACACCCTCCGTTATTTCCAGAACGATCCTATTCATCGCAAATATCACCACAACGATCTCACCTTTCGGATGCTGTATTCGTTTCAGGAAAACTTCGTGCTGCCGCTCTCCCATGACGAAGTCGTTCATGGCAAGGGCTCGCTCATCGGCAAAATGCCCGGCGACGAGTGGCAGAAGTTTGCCAACCTGCGTCTGCTGTTCGGCTATATGTACGCCCAAGCCGGCAAGAAACTTCTGTTCATGGGAGGAGAATTCGGCCAGGTTCGCGAATGGGCGCATGACACCAGCCTGGAATGGCATGTTTTGCAATATCAGGTTCACCGGGGAGTGCAGGCATGGGTCGAGCAACTGAATCGTTTTTACCGCAGTGAGCCTGCCATGCACGTGTTGGACAACAACCCCGCAGGTTTCGAATGGGTGGACGCCAACGACAACGCGACCAGTACTATCTCGCTGCTGCGCAAGAGTGAGTCGCCGAAAGACACGATCCTGGTGGTCTGCAATTTCACTCCAGTCCCGCGTGTCGGATACCGTGTAGGCGCTCCTCACGGCGGCTACTGGCGCGAGATGCTTAACAGCGACGCCCGCGAGTATGCCGGCAGTGGTATCGGCAACTTCGGCGGTGTCCAAGCCGAAGAGATGCCCATGCACGGCCGCCCCTTCTCTCTGAAGCTAACGCTGCCCCCGCTAGGCGCCCTGTTTCTTAAAGCGACCTGAGATTACGTAAAGTCGGATGCCTCTTCGTACGACACGAACTCCCCCGTGCTATCCTCGCCCTAAGCGCATCTCCCATGCGGATTCTGACCCGTTACATCCTGCGCGAAGTGACGGCTCACGCCCTGATCGGCGCGATCATCTTCACCTTTGTCCTGTTCACCCGCGATCTCGGTCACATCCTCGAACTGGTCGTCCGTGCTAGCGCTCCATTGCCGAGTGTTGCCGAACTGTTCTCCTTTACCGTCCCGCTGGCGCTGACCTACACCTTGCCCATGAGCGTTCTGATGGGTATTCTGATTGGCCTCAGCCGGCTGGCGGCCGACAGTGAAATCACTGCCATGCGCGCCAGCGGCATGGGAATCTGGACCTTTCTCCGTTCCCTCTCGATCTTCGTTGTGACGGCCTGGGTTCTCGCTCTCGCCAATGGCATCTACATCGCGCCCCGATCGCAAGCCGCCCTGGCAAGGCTTGAAAAGAAACTCAAGGGATCACAGGTCTCGTTCGAAATCCAGCCACGCGTTTTTTATGAAGGCTTCCCGAAGTACGTCCTCTACGTGCAGGACGTGAAGAGCGCGCAGGGGGCGGCCGTCTGGAAAGACATCTTCATGGCCGACCTCACCGATGCCTCGAACCCCAAAATCACTCTGGCGAAGGAAGGCATTGTCGTCAGCGAGGCTCCGGACCGCCTGCATCTCCATCTGGTGGGTGGCTCCGAACATGAGACAGATCCCAAAGATCCCGATCATTACCAGATCTCGACCTTCCAGCAGACCGATATCCCCATTGAACTGCCTTCGACTGGTACCAAGCCGGAGGAGTCCCTCCCGGCAGGCGTTATCGATACGTGGGATTTGCCTCGACGCGCAGCCCGCGCCGATCCCGGCGCGGCACGTTGGTTTTTGATCGAGTTCCACCGCCGTTTCGCGCTTCCCACGGCTTGCCTGGTGCTCGCACTTGTGGGAATACCGCTAGGACTGTCCTCGAAGAAGAGCGGGAAATCAGGAGGCTTCGTACTGACGATCCTCCTGGTCTTCGCCTATTACGTCGTCTCCCTAGTCGGAGTATCTTTGGCCCGCCAAGGCCGCGTCACCCCCTGGTTCGGCGCATGGCTCGCAGATTTTGTCTTTCTGGCGCTCGCATTGATCTTGCTATTGCGAGCAGAAAAGCGTCCGTTTGAGCTGGGGTCCTATTTTCGTGGCGCCGCCAAGCCGGAGACCTTGATGGCTGCCGGTCTCGGCCGCCGCTCCGAAAACGCATTTCAGCGTGCTTCCACTCGTCGTCGAGTCTTCAGCGCCAGTTTTCCCACCCTGATCGACGACTATGTGCTCCGTGATTTCTTCGTTTACCTGGGAATGATTCTCTCCACCTTCCTCGTTCTAGTTCTTGTGTTCACGCTATTCGAGCTGTTGGGAGACATTCTCCGCAACAAAGTTTCTGCCTTAGTCGTGGCCGAGTATTTGCTGAACGTCACTCCCTATCTGCTCTACAATGTCGCTCCGCTGGTCATGCTGCTTGCGGTTCTTGTCACCTTCGGCCTAATGCAGCGCTCAAACGAGATCACCGCTATCAAAGCCACGGGCACAAGCATTTACCGCATTGTCACTCCTGTGATCATTGCCGCCGGAGTGGTCGCTGCTTCATTGTTCTTCGCCGACCAGTTCTATCTGCCGCGCACCAACCAGCGGCAAGAAGCGTTGCACAACCAGATCAAGGGAAAGCCCGCGCAAACCTACCTCCGTCCCGACCGCAAATGGATTTTCGGCCAGAACAATGATATCTACTACTACCAGTTTTTCGACCCGGACCGCGATCAATTCGGCAACATCACCGTCTTCCAGTTAGACAAAGCTAATTTCAGCGTTACCCGCCGCATCCACGCCGACCGCGCCCGCTGGGCCGATAACCTGGACCGATGGGAGTACGAGCGCGGCTGGGAGCGTACCTTGAAGGGCTCCGCCATGGGCGACTACCGTAGCTTCGAGGTTGCGACATTTCCCCAACTTCCCGAGACGCCTGCGTATTTCAAAAAGGAAGTAAAGCAGTACAGTGAGATGAATTATGAGGAACTGCATAAATACATCCGAGACTTGCAGCAAAGCGGATTCGATGTCGTCCGTTTGAGGGTTGAACTCAACAAGAAATTGTCCTACCCCCTGATCACGCTGATCATGGCCGTCCTGGCAATTCCATTCGCTCTATCGACGGGGAAAAAGGGAGCGGTGACGGGCGTCGCTGTCGCGGTTGGTACCGCCGTGTTCTACACAGTAGTCTCGCGGCTATTCGAAGCCATGGGCAACCTGAGCCAACTCCCTCCCGCAATGGCTGCGTGGTCTCCCGATCTGATTTTTGTATTGATCGGCGGCTACTTGATTTTGAAAGTACCCACCTAAGGCCGGGAGTGCAGAGCCCGAAGTCCGAACTGACCTATTTCACCGCCACGCCCCAGGGATAATTATCAGTGTGAATGGGCGCCTCAGCTGTTAATGCTCCAGTTGCAGGAACGATCGAGTACTGGGATACCGTCGCGCCGTTGTGGTTGGCGATGAACATCCAGTTATCGTCTCCGCGGATTGTAATAGATCTGGGCTCAAGTCCTGTAGCCACCACTGCTGGAGTCATCGCCGTCAAAGCTCCGGTCGTTGGGCTGAGCTTGAAACCGGACACTGTATTAGAATCCAGCCCTACGACGTAAACATTATTTCCGTAGGGATCCACCGCGAGGGGACCGGGGTTGCTTGCATTGCCTGCCAATGAAAATGGAGAGCCACTGACTGCGACGAGGCTGCCATCTGACTGGGTGCAGGGCGTGTGGACAGTAGCGCAAATCAAGTACGCACTTACTTTGCTGGAAAAAACCCCGTTGCTCACGTAAACGAATCTGTCGCACGGATCCACCGCGATCCCCGCGGGTACCGCGGCGGTCGCGAACGCCGGGATTGCCGTTTGCCCCGATGGGGGAGCGAGCACGCCCGAGGACGTATCGACCTGAAATTCGAATATCTGGTATGGAGACAAAGCATCCACGGCGTACACAAATTCTGCGCTTGGCGGGTTGTTGCCCGGTGTCGAGCATACTGCGTTCTGCGTGCCATTGATGCCGATACCCGGGAAGACCGTCGGGGTCGCCGCGACGCTGACAATATCTACGCTCGCTTGGGGCATAGTCGTCGCCGGCGCGGTAGTAAAAAAAGGCGACCCCGCAACTTCTTTCAGCACACCATCATTGCCGATTGAAAAAACCGATACCCCGCCTGGCACAAACCGATTCGCCGCATCGGTGGTGGCACGATCGGCAACAAACAGGAATTTACCCGCGGCATCCACCGCAAGCATGGCAGGCACTACCGCAACCAACTCCGTATCATTTGGGGGCAGCTGACCCAAAATATGTATCGTACCGGCTGTGGGAGTAGTTCGACTCCCAACTTCTGACGTCGTTCCATCCGAGTTGATCTTTAATGTCGCAATGCCGGTGCTGCTGCCACCACATTGCGGATTCGACTCAATAAGCGCGTACGCGAATGAGCCAGTCCGCTCTATCACAATGGACGATGGCACCCCATTCAGAACGCAATTCTTGTTCGCTGTATCCGAAGTCGGGTTCGCAATCGCGGAAATATGCCCATTATTCAGGCTAAAACTGAATGTCTGAATCAGCCCCGATCCCTGGCTGCCCACCAGCAACAGACCATTGGACGATGAATTGTATTTAGCTGCCGCAAGCCATCAACACCCCGATCGAAACCAGCACCCCCACTCCGAGCAGCCACAATCGTTTCGACATTCTCTCGTTCATCTCCCTGTTTCTATGAGGCTTGCGTGAACACGCCGATCCCGGCGCCCCGCCGGCCCGGGCCTTTGCAGTCTGGTAAATGCGGGAAATCTCAACCCATTTGTGTATCAGGAATGCGCAGTAAGAGCAATCTCCCCCGAGGGTGGGCCGGTGTATCGCCCGCACCCGTCAATCGTTTGAACCTTGGGACCTTCCGGGAGTTGCCCGCTTCAGGACCGCCATCAGTATACGGGAAAGCGGTGGAAGAAGTGCCTACTGGGCCCTGGCCACTGAACCCTGCTCCCTGTTCTGTGCGACAGAAGCTTTGTCGTTGCTCTTCGGAGCAATCAACTCACTCACAATTAACGGCAAACGAATTTCAACCATCAACCCACCCTCAGGTCGATTGAAGGCAGAGACTCTGCCGCCGTGAAATCGCACTGCCCTTTCCGTAATGGCCAGACCCAGTCCCACTCCGCCGGTTTGCCGTCCACGAGCATCATCCAGCCGGTAGAAAGGCACGAACAGTTTTGCCAGCGCATCGGCCGGTACTCCGGGACCAGAGTCGCTTACTCGCAGCACAGCCTCTCGCCCGGCGCCCCGGGGTTCGCTCTGCAGTTCGATTTCGACCGAAGATCCCTCTTGCGTATATCGAATTGCATTGCGGACGACGTTCTCAACTGCGCTGTGCAGCAGCGAGGCATTTCCACGCACTTCCCAGTTGCCGTCCGGGATGGAGGTGTGCACATGAGAACGCCGCTCCTGCGCCTCGAATTCCGCATCTTCACAGACGCTCACCACGATTTCGTCCAGAGGTACGGGCGTTTGCGGCACCAGCTGTTCGCCGTCTTCCAGGCGCGCCAGCGTGAGGATTCTCCCAATCAATTCGTTCAGTCGGGCCGCCTCCAGTTCGATGCGATCCAGCATGTCGGCACTTTCGACCCCGGAGCGTTGCCGCGCCAGTCCCAGGGCGACATTCAAGCGCGCCAGCGGCGAGCGCAATTCGTGCGAAATGTCGTTCAACAGACGCGACTGCGCCTTTAACAATAGTTCCAGCCGCTCGGCCATGGCATCGAAGTCGCGCATCAGCCCCGCAACCTCGTCGCGTCTCATGCTGGCCAGCGGCCCTGCGCGCGCCGTCAGATCGCCTGCGGCTATCTGGCGCGCCGCCGTTCGCAGCCGGACAATCGGCTTCGTCAAAAACCAGGCCAACAGATAGCAGATGAGTCCCGAACTCAGCACTCCAATCATCAAGCCGGTAAACGGCACCCCTCTCGGGCCGATGAATACTCGCGGCCCAGGAGGCAATCCCAACACCACTGTGTAACGATGTTTGCCATCTGACGACGCTCGCGAATCGCGCAGAACTTGGGGTGCGGGGAAGAGAAATCCATCGTGCGGAGCCCGCGGACCGCCCGCTGCGATCCGCATCGCCCAATCGGGAGCACCTCGGTGCGACACTTCGCTGCCCCGTTCATCGAACAAGTACGCCCGCACGTGCTGCGAATGCTCCAGACTCTCCAGGTAGCCCCTCAGATTCTGGTCGCCCCCTTCTTCATAAGCGCTGACCGCATCATTGAGCACAGTCGTGCGCAGGGCTTCCCAGGTGGAATTGCGTGGCCTGAAGGCAAGCGTCACCAGGATGGCGAGCACAAAAAATAACGCCTGCGCCATCCAGAACGATAAAAATATTCGTACAAAGAGACTCTTCATGTTAGTTAGACCAATTCACGGCCGAGGGCGGCAACGGAGGGAAGATCACGGCGCGCACGGGCCATTAACCCTTGCGGCCACGGTTATCGGACAAATCAAACCTTTGCCTTCTCTCTCGGACGCGCGAAAATGTACCCGACCCCGCGCACCGTTTTGATGTGTTCATCGTTTTCCGTGTCGCCCAGCTTCTTCCGCACCTTGCTGACGTGCATGTCGATGCTCCGGTCGAACGGCGAAAATTTCCGGCTGAGCACGGCATTCACCAACCGCTCCCGCGGCACCACTCGTCCCGCCTCGCGCAATAAGACTTCCAGCAGATTGAACTCGACCGAAGTTAAGTCCACCGGCTTGCCGTCGAGTCGAACCGTCCTGGTGGCTGGATCCAACTCCACATCGCCTACAGTTACGACCTCTGGGGCGGCAGGTGACCCTCCTCCCTCGGAATGCGTCCTGCGCAACACGGCGCGGATCCGCGCAACCAACTCTCGCGGGTTGAACGGCTTGGGAAGATAGTCGTCCGCGCCAATCTCCAGGCCCACAATGCGATCGACGTCCTCGCCTCGGGCAGTCAACAATAGCACCGGGAGTCTGGACGTAGCCCGTATCCGACGCAGCACTTCGAATCCATTAATCCCCGGCAACATAACATCGAGAACAGCCAGAACGTACTCTCCCACACTCGCTTTTTTCAGTCCGCTCTCGCCGTCGTGCACACATTCTGTTGTGAAGCCTTCGGAGCGCAAATATTCACTGATCAGATGACAGAGTTCCACGTCGTCGTCGATGACTAGAATTCTTTCCATCGCTCTTCTCATAATTGTGCATCACTGCCCGGAGGCCCGTAGTAAAGAATTGTCAAACACGATTCCCAAGTACCGCCGCCGGAAATCTGCACGTCATTGGCCGCCTCATCGTTACAAATCTTTACTCCGGATGACCGACTTTTTACCACTTTTTCCGGCGAACCCGTGTTTCTATCAGTGTACGCAACGCACCGGATAACCCGGACAAAATAGGAGTCACCATGAAATCGTTTCGTTTTCGAATGTTGAGTGCTGCCCTGGCAATCCTGATGGGAACAGTCATTGCGAACGCGCAGAGTACCGAAGATGCGCCGCCAGCGCCGCCCATGCATCACCACGGCATGGGAATGGGTATGGAAGGCCACAGAATGGGCTTTTTCGCAAAACAGCTCAATCTCACTGATGACCAGAAGACTCAGATGAAGGCCATCATGCAGAAAGAGCACCCCACGATGAAGCCGTTGTTCCAGCAACAGCAGCAGATCGATCAACAGCTTCGCCAGTTTGTCGAAGGACCCTTCGATCAAGCCAAGGTCCAAGCCTTAGCCACTCAGAAGGCCCAGATCCAGGCTCAATTGACCGTAGCCGAGACGCGCATTCACAACCAACTCTATCAACTGCTCACGCCCGACCAACAATCGCAGTTGAAGCAGATGCAGGCAAAGCACGAGGCACGCATGCAGAAGCACATGGATCAAGCACCCCCGGCTGCTCCCGAGCAGTAATCTTTTGCGAGTGGACCTCTCTGCTTGTGACAGAGAGTCCGATCGAACGGCGCGGGGGCCTCACGTCGCCTCGCGCCGCCGGAGGACTTCCGATGATCGATGCTTTTCTGTTTGACGCCGGTTCTGTGTTTCTCGCCGCCTGGGCTCTGACGCTTACCAGCCTTTGTGTGGTGGCTTTCGGCCGTGACCTGCTTCCATCCAAAGCCACGCTCCATCCCGCTGAGCGGCCCCGTTACATGGCTCCGACCCCAACTGATGGACTCTGATTTAGTGTCTGAGGTCCGAAGTCCGGTTCTCTTCCTGCAAACGCTTGAGATGCGGAAAGAAGGGAGTCACCTCAAATGGCAGCTTTTCCGCTGAAGACTCCAGTTGCACGGGCTTGGCTTTGAGCATTTCAATTTGATCTGACCAGGGATTCACTGCAATCCGCGAACCCAGCGGCAGAGCAGCAATCTGGTCCAGACGATTCAACTCCAGCGGCTTTGCAGAATTCGTCACGCCTTGCATGCCCACCAGATGGCTGCTCCCGAAATCATTGCTGAACCTCCCGCGCAACAGATTGGGCAGCTGGGGAGAGCGCGCCTCCAGAATCTCGAGAAAGAGCCCGGCATTGGCCATCTGATCCTTGTAGGGGGACTTCGCGAAGAGTTCGAATCCTTTCTTGTCCGCCTCGGCCTCCTGCTCTGAATCAAAGTGAAAATCGAGATGGGAAAATATTTCGAGATCCGGAAACTGCGATGCCAGGCGCGAAAGATATTCGACGCGGTCGGACTGATGCAACACAATGTGAGCAACTTCGTGCGCCAACACAGCCCCGAGTGTCGCCTCGTCCGGCAGTACGTCCAGCAGCCCGCGGCTCACAATAATGGTTCTCCCCGCCACGAATGACTCTAATGGAGTCGTCAGGAGAACCCGACAGCGGATCGCCGGAATCTCCAGATCGTTGGTGAGCAAGATATTGTTCACCACCGTTTCCAGGATCTTGTTGACATTGCCGTCCGGAGCCATAAGGCCCGCCACCTGCAAGCGCTCCACCAGATCGTCATCCGGCGTGTATGTGCCCTTTCCCACCGTGTATTCCGGATTCAGGCTCTGCGACGCTTCACGCCGCTTCGGATCGACCAACCCGGGCGCGTCCGTCAATGGCTTGGAGTATTCCCTGTGATCTCCAGCGTTCGCCAGATCATAACCCCATACGCGCGTCTGGGCCTTAAACCACAGCTCGTGCGCCGTTGGCTCCGGGTTCCATTCCTCGGTGTAAACGTAAGCCGGCATCCAACGCACATCCAGAGTGTTCACGCGCCAGCTGTCAAAATGAAATGCTCGGTTTTCAAACGCCTTGGACGTGTACGCTCCCCGGAATCGCACGATGCTGGCATTCTCATCCTCGAACCAGATCCGCCCCATGAACCCGCGGTTATCCGTACCCCCTCGTGGTTTCACGTCCGCCACTACACAACGCACCTCGCCAAGGTTCTCGAAGCGGACATACTCAAACGTGTAGTTGGCTCGATCAAAGTATTCCAGATCGGGGAACAACGCCTGCACAAAACCCGCAGCGGCAAAACGCCCCGGCAATGGGTTTCGCCATCGCTTGAAAATGCCGTGTTTCGGCCGTTCCTCCTCTTCAAAGGAAAGCGCCTTCTCTCCTTTCGTCAGATCGAGACGGCTCAGAAAGTAGTGATCTCCGCTGGGAATCATGCCCGCCGCAGAGTCGCGCTTCTGTTCCTGAACGTAGGTTTCGCTAATCGGTCTGAAGTTGCGCATCAGAACAATGAGGCGGTGCTCCTGAAGGATTGCCTCATCGACGAATTCATTGAAACTGAGCGCTTTCCGGCTTTGGGCAGCAGCTTTGACGGGAGGTTGAGGGTTGTATCGTTGCGGGAGCATCGACGTTCTCTGCCGGACTCTGAGCCGCAACCCCACTGACCAGCAACTGAGACAGGGTTCCCGCAAGTAAAGCAAATGTCCGGGCTGCGGCCATAATCGTACAGTCTAGACGATCTGGGCGTTCTGAATTGTCTAATTACTCGACGGCCGGGGCGAGAGTGACTTGGAATGGCCCTTAGGATTGCAGCGGCCAAGGTCTTACATCCAGCGGCAGCCGCGGCGGCATTACGCCGCACAAATTCTTGTCATCGTCGGCCAGCAGAGCAATTGCCAGTCTTAGCGCTTCAATCTCTTTTTCCACTTGCCTTTGCTGCTCCTGCTTGCGACGAAGCCCGTCATAAAGTGTCTGCGGGGTACAGGACACGGAGAGAAATTTGCGAGCCTTCACCGGGACGACCGGACGTACGCCAGTCTTCCCTTCTCCTTTCGTCTCACTCGTCGGGAGGCAACTGGCTGAGGAACTCCAGCCCCATAAGATTCCCCACTCGATTGCGAACAATGGCCACAACCCGCGACGGTTCTGACGTGGGAAATTGAAGTTGCATCAAGTCGCCGGGCGCCGCATTGAGGCCGGCCTGCAATGCCATCCCGGCTCTGCTGATCTCATGTCCGCGTCCGTTTACCGGCGCGTTTGCGACCCCATTAAGCGCCAGGATGCGTACCGGCAGATCAATCTCATACCGCGGCCAGCGCCGTATTCCATGGAACTGGCGGACATCCATCGATGACTGTCGCATTGTTTCGTCCCACTGATCCCTGATTTTCTTTGCAATTAATTCCAGACAGGCCACCCGCTGGACGGCGAAGTGGTGGGCAAATCGAGTGTGCTCCCTGCTGCAACTGGGGATCAAATTACCAACGTGCACACAAACAGTAATGAGCTACTTGATTCCGAGGACAATCTCTGATCTGCCGCGCCTACCCATTTGTCCGCGGCTCTTGCCCGGCAAAATACCTGGAAGCTTCGGCCTGAAACAGAGCATACGCAAACAGAGCGAGGATCAAGGAGTGCATCGCGAACTCTCCTAAAGAGTGAAACGCGCTTAGAACGACGTGGAATGCAATCCACGCCATAGCCATCCAGCGCGCCCAATTTCTCCCCAGAAGCATGTACACGCCAAAAATAATCGCCAGCAGACGAACCAGGCTGATGAGCAGCAGTTCATAAGGCAAAGGCTGCAACCCTTTGAATTCCGTAAGATGATAGATTAGCCCCACCCCACCTGCAGCCATCAATAGGCAGCTGACGACGATCACGGGCCACGGTCTTGTCTTCATCGCAAATACCCTAACTGAGAAATTCGCTAGAGCCACATGTGCGTGGCGATGTGCGACACACACTAAGTTGCCTTCTGAAAACCTGCCTTCTCCATCCCCCGCTTGGCTTCCGCACTTCGCATAAACGTATCCCAGACAAAGCCTGTGCGCAGATTCTCGGCCATCAGCAAGACGATTCCCGTATCGATTCCGATTACGTCCGAGTCATACCAGTTCTTGAGCGGGTTAAACGCGTTCACAAATCCATACTTCGTCCACGACGAAGGATACTTGGTCCGCATCGCTCTCAAGACTCTTAGGGCTTCCGCGGGTAGAAAGGGCAACGATCCCCCCGCAGCGCTCGGCACCACAGTTCCATCTATCGGCCCCATGGCTGGCGGCCCTCCCCATACCACATAGCCGTGCTGCGAATCCGACGCTGTGATGCCCCACAATTCTTCGCTGTAGTCGGGAAACTGCTGGCGCAATTCCAGGCAAAAGCGGCGATGCACTTCTGTAGCGGTGATGGAGTTCTGAAAATAGTCCGCGTACTTGTCACGCTTGTTGCGGAAATCGAACCACGCCTGCGAATACTGGTGCACGAAAAGCGGCGCAAACGACCCGATGTATCTCATTCCATCGTATTCAAACGTGAGCCTCTTCCACGCATTCCAGATATCCGCCGGCAGCGGACGTTGTGCTGCCCCCATGGCCAGCAGGTACATCATCATCAGTTCGCTGTAGTAATCCCATCGCGATGACAGGAATCCCACTTCCGGAGTCCAGCCGTGCGTCAGCAGCGAAGTGTCTTCCGCCAGCCAACTCCAATCCACGCGATTCAGAATGAGATTGGCCAATTCGGCTACCGCACGATGACGAAAATGTTCCCGGCAACTGATCACTCCACAAAGCAGAATCGCTGTGTCAACGGAAGACACTTCGGAGTCATACATGCGCTCTCCCGTTTCCGGATGCGCGAAGTGGAAGAAAAAGCCCCGGTGGTTCGGCAATTTCCTCCACAAAAACCGTAAAGTCGCAAAAACCCGTTCCAGCGCAGCGGCAGACGGAATGAATTTTCTCTGCTCCCCGATGCAGAGCGCGGTGAGCCCAAATCCAGTCGCTGCAATACTGGCCGCGCTGATTTGGTTCGCATTCCGGAGATTGCACCGGTCCTTCACCATCCCGGTGTTGGGACTGCCTTGCTCCCAAAAGAACTGAAAACTGGTGCTCTCCACATCGTTGAGGAACTGGTCGTCTTCTGCCGACAGTGTGGTAATCGGGCTGTTGTTCGCTGGTGCTGAAGGATTCGCCGGTGCAGCAGGGTTCTGCCCCTGCGAGAGCGCGCCTGCGAGCATACTTCCCAACGGGAGTGAAAGGCTGGTTCCCAGAATCTGGCGCAGCATCTGCCGGCGCGACAGCAGTGGCCGTCGGTGATCCGCTATGCTTGTCTTTCCGTGCTTCATGCGCCGACGTTAGACGACGGAATGCAATTCGTTGGCATCATATTTAGGAATCCAAAATGAATCCGAAGTTTTATTCTGGTATGACATCGTCTAAGTATGCAAGTGACACTAGGACCATTGCCGCGCTTGTATGCCCCGGAATGTGCTAAGAGTTTATAACGTAGCTCACCATGTGCCCGATGACTCGTGCTCATAAAATCGAGACTTGGATCGCCGCCATTGTCACTCTCTTGCTCGCTGCCACGGCTTTGTCTGTAATCCGTTGGGGCATCCAGAAGCCCATCACTCTGCGCGGAGCCGTGCTTGTCGACGACACGGATCCCAAAAAGCAACTCCCCATTGCGGGTGTGGAAATCTCCGCCGGGGACCTTGCCATTTCCGAAGCCGTCTCCGATTCCTCGGGAATGTTCGTGTTGCATTTGCGAAAACCGATCCGCCATGGACACGCCATAGTCATCCATTTCCGCGATCCGAGATATCACCCGATGGATGTGGATGATTACGTTATCGACAAACTCTACATCGTCCGCCTCACTCCCATCGCCATCAAGCGTCCTCCCCAGGATGGCCCCCAAGTGAAAGTCTCTGGCATGCGCGTGCGATACACCGTGAAGGCACTGACTGACCTCAATGTGGGCACTGCGGGGAAGATTTTTGAGGTCCAGAACAAAGGAAACGTGCCCTGCAAAAGCCAGAACCCCTGCTCGCCCGACGGACGATGGAAGGCCGCAACTGCCTCAGCCAGTCTGGATGCGGGTGCCGGTAACCAGTTTCGCAGTCCCCGGGCCTCTTGCATCGCCGGTCCTTGCCCGTTCACCCGCATCGAGGCCGACTTCATGAGCCAGGGAGGCCGCATGCTCACCGTCTCGGCGCGCAACTGGTCTGACACCGCCACTTTCCTTTTCGAGGCCGAAGTCTTCCGTCCCGCGATCAGCCAGCGCGAGCACTGGTCTTATCCCGCCATCTTCGGAGACGGACTCTCCTTCACCTTGCCCGCAAACGCCGAAAGCGTAAGCATTGAGGCCGAGCTGGATGGCCAGCCAATCATCTTTCCTCTGGGCCCCTCGCTTTTTCTAAGTTGGGCAAATTGCGCCACCGGCGCCAACCCAGACAAGGGACGAGTCTATCGTTGCACTCCCAAGCCCGGCTACCGCTTCCAATAGCCGGTTCACTGAACTGAGTCCACCTGCGCGCAGGTGAGCTCATTTTCTTAATCTGGCGCTTAGCGCAGTTTATCTGCCGAGACGTCGCGCTTGAAACAGCGCAGTCAAGTGCAGCATCAAGAATGTCGGCACCAGAAATGTGGGAACCAGCACCAGCGGCAGCTGTGCCATAGGAGCGGTTGAAACAGCTCCGTAAAACTTGGGAGCGAGCAGCGGAACGAGCGCCCCGATGCTCACCGCCACGGCAAGGTCCAAAATGCCGGATAGGTTCCAGGTTACGAAAGCTTTGCTCGCCGCAAAGCCAGGCCGGCGCAGCAGGGCGGACAATACCCAGGGAGCAGTAGCACCGATTGCCATATCACCCAGCCCCGCAGGCCAGGCAAAGATTCCAGGCAAGACTCCGTAGGTGTACAAAGTCAGAAACCCAAAGCCGGCCCATCTCCACGCCTGTATCCCCACAATGAGGCGAAGGTCGACTGACAAAACAAACTCGCGCAGCGGGGGGATTGTCCTATATCCCAGAAGAAAGAGGCTGAGGGGAGTCAATAGCCCGATCAGCAATGCGAGCGGCGGTGCCCCCGCCGGCGCGGCAAACTCACCGCGCGCGGCAAGAACAAGGATGAGCGCCAACCACGTAAGGAAGACTCCGGCGATGAAAGCGCCCGTGCCGGAAAGCGCTGGAACTTTAGGGTGATTGACGCGCGTTACGAGTGTGTTTTCCATGTCATTTCGCTCCTTTGAGTCACTTGCACTTTGCAAGTTACGCTAAAATGTAGCAGACTAACTTTCAGTATGCAAGTCACTCGCAAAGGAAAGACAAAAAAGGCTAAACTGAAATCGGAAGCGCGCGATTTTCTGCGCTCGCCGTGTGCGGTCGCATGCACGCTCGATCTGGTTGGCGACAAATGGTCGCTACTGGTGGTACGGGACCTGCTCCCGGGCAGTGTCACTTATGGAGAGCTGCAGAATTCGCCCGAAGGCATTCCCACCAACATTCTTGCCGATCGCCTGAAAAAGCTGGAACAGGCAGGCCTCATTGCCAAGTCTGCCTATCACGAGCATCCCGTGCGCTATGTTTACGGGCTAACGGAAAAGGGAAAAGCCCTGCGTGACGTTCTGGGCGCACTCGTGCGATGGGGCACGAAACACATACCTGGCACACTGGTTCTGGAACGTCCAGCCGTGCGTTCCGCACCAGGCCGAAAAGGCTAATGAGAATAACGCGAGACCGGAATTAACTTTACTTATTTCTACCGTTTCTGCACCACTTGGGACAGTTTGATGACTTCAGCATCAGGCGTTGCCTGATAGAGTACGTAACCCGCGCCGTTGGCTTGCACGACGTCGACCTGCCGTCTTTCCTCACCCTGTCGAACCTCTACTCTCTTCCATTCGCCAGGGACGTACGTTTTCAAAGTCAATGGTAGGTGGTAGCTCAGATCGGTAAGTTCGCTGCGCAGCACGATTGAGATCAATTCGCCCTCCGTGTACGAGGCAACCGTGCTTTGCCGGCGTTCGCGAATATACTTGGCGACATCCTGGAAAGTCGCAACCCACAGGCCTTGTTTTTTTGAATTGAGGTACCCAAAATAGTCCTTCAACTCAGCACCCGTCTTCGGTTTCCATCCAACTCCATCCACGCCGTGAAAGACCAGCACGAGCCAGATGTTCCCCTGTGCTGCAGTCTTGTCGACCCAGGATTTCATTAGTTCCATAGGCGTTTCTGTTAGGGCCCCGCGCTGCCACCGAACGTATTCTTTGCCGGAAGCAGCAGGGTCCAAACTATTCGAGCGGTCCAGATCATCGACATTGGCATCTGGCATGTAGTTGCGTGCGACCTGGTATCGCAGCAGTGCGGCTTGAACTGCTCGTTCGTTCTCGGTGCCGTAAGGACACTCAACTGAGAATGTGTGCGCATAAGCCGAGATGGTCCAGGATATCCTGGCGGCTGCTTTCGAGTTCGTAGACCAGATTGGCATCATCTAGAACCGCCAGGCGCGGATGCGTCACTGTGTGGCTGGCAAACTCGTAGCCACGGTTTGCTAAAGAGCGCAGCTCATCCCAGGTGACCTTGCTTCCCTCCTCGGCGGAGTTTTCGCGCTGATTTCTCAGCATGAAAGCACCAGTTCGCACCTTCTCGTACGCCTCATCCAGCAGACGATAGGCCTGTTCCACATTCTGACCCTCGTCGTAAAGCTCTCCAGCACGGGTATGGAAATCGAGCGTTCCTTCGTATCCCAAGAAACCAACCGCCGATGCGCGTTCGAAGAAGTTGTCCTTGTTTGTCGGAATGCGGGCCGTTTCCTCGATGATTGCTTTCGTCGGTCGCCCGATGAAAGTGCCGTGATACCGTGAGCCCGGAATGTTTCCGGTGATAATGAAGAAAGTGGCAGGAAAGCCGAAGCTATCCATGATCGGCACCGCTACGCGAAATTGATTGACCGATCCGTCGTCATACGTGAGCGAGACTGCTCCGTTCCTGCCGTATTGCCATTTTGTAATTTCCGTCTTACCGACCTGGCTAATGACGAAACGTGAGGAAGAAATCATCATCCCAATCACAGCGAGTACACCGATTGTCCACTTCATCGCACCTCCTCAACCTTCACAGCAGCTGGGTACTCAGTATCGTGTGTGGGCGGATTATAAACGGCGAGCAAATGGCGATGATGCAACAGCGAAGCAGAATATGATTGCCGGGAGCGGCTGCCAACTAAACTTCTATTCGGCCCGCAAAGCTTTGATTGGCTGAATAGAGGCCGCCCGTAGAGCGGGAAGCAGGCTCGCTGCGCCGGCGCAGAACAATAGAGCGGCTGCCGGCAGCAGCAGGGACACAGGATCGATGGCGCCCACATGATAAAGCCGGGATTTCAGCAACCTGCCGATTATCAACGCGACAGGCAGACCAATTACGAGTCCCAGGAGAGTCTGCGCGAATGCGCCTTGAAGTACAAAGAGCGCAATCCGCGGCCGGTCGGCCCCGATCGCCATGCGCACGCCGATCTCGGGAGTGCGGCTTGCAACGTTGTAGGCAGTGACGCCGTACAAGCCAAGCGATGCGAGGATCAGCGACAGCGCACCAAAGAACCCGCTGAGCCGCACAAGGAGGCGCCGTTCATCGAAATTAACGTTAATCTGCTGCTGCAACGGCTGGATGCTGACAATTGCGAAGTTCGGATCCACATCCCGGAACACGTCCCGGATCTGGCGGTCAAGCCGCCCCGGATCGCCGTTGATCCACAGTTGTGCTCCGGTAATGAAATGGCTCCACTTTTCGTTATCCCTCAGGGAAGCATCGGTGTAGTCGGAATGCTGGGCAAGAGGTGCAAACACCATGGGCTGCGGCGCCTCTTCGGGATTCGCGTACTTGGCATCCCGGACAACGCCGACAATTTCGAAGTCCTTGCTGTTGGCAGGACTAGAGAAGCCGAAAACTCTGCCGAGCGGATCGACGCTTGGGAAGTACCGGCGCACGAATGACTGATTGACGATCGCGACCTGTCGCGACGTTGCATTATCCGCTTCCGTGAATTCGCGTCCTACAAGCAGTTGCTGCCCGATGGTGTCGAAGTATCTCGGGCTCACACGGTCCCAAAGCACTTTGCGCGAGCCGTCGATGCTGGGCATGCCTTCTCCGGGTTTGACCACGAGCTGTTCCCAATGTGCCGTGAACGGCGAGTAGAGAGCCAGACTTGCGCTGCGCACGCCCGGCAAGCGTTCCAGCCCCTCCTGCAGTTCGCGGTAGAGCAGATTCAAATGCTCGTGGCTATACGCTGCCAGGGGCTCCTCCATGCGCAGCACGATGCGGTTTTTTGCAATGAAACCGAAGTCCTCCCCCTCGATATTGAGCAGGCTTCGGGTTAACAGGCTTGCGCCCGCCAGCAGGCTGACCGAGGCCGCCACCTGCAGCATCACAAGCAATTTGCGCAGATGGGGCTGGCTGTCTGCGCTCGCACGCCCCACGCCGCGCATCGCCTCTATGGGATTGGTGCGTGCCAGCAGCCACGCCGGCGCTGTACCGAAGCAGACACCGCTCAGCAGCGCCACCGCGGCACAGAACCCCAGAATCGGCCACGACAATCCCACATGCATCGCGATCGCGTTCGCAGGGCCGAAGGCAAGACGTACGACGAGATGGGTTCCCGCAACCGCCAGAAGCACGCCTGCGATTCCGCCCAACAAGGCAAGAACAAGGCTTTCTGTGAGCGCCTGCCGGATCAGCCGAGCCCCGGAAGCGCCGAGCGCACTCTGGATGGATACCTGCGCCCGGCGCGTCATACCTCGGGCGAGCAACAGGTTCACCACATTCGCACAGGCAATCAACAGCACCATCGTGCACACGGCAAGTAGAATCTTCAAGCTCCTGCCGTACTCGTCGCCCAGTGCGCTGATGCCGCTCGCGCACCGTGCGATTTCGATCCTCTGCTGCGGTAGTTGTTGTTCCAGTTCCCCACGGTGATTCGGCATCATATCGGCATCGGAAACCAGCCAGTGCCGCAGCAAGGAGGTCAGTTCCGATGAGGCGCCGGCAAGCTGTGCTCCCGGCCGCAGGCGGCCAATCACGCGAAGCCATGCGCTGGAGTGGACGAGGTTGTAGGAGGCTTCGGCGTCCGTAAGATATTCCGTCTGAAGAGGTATCCACAGAGAGGGCGGAACACTGCTCATCGTGTCACCGTAAAAGCTCGGTGGCGTGATGCCCACGACTTTGAAATTGAAGCCCTCGAAAGTGAAGTTGGCATTCACCACCGAGAGATCGCCCCCAAAGTCCTGCTGCCAGGTTCGATAGCTCATCACAGCCACTGGGGCCGAGTTCCTCTGGTCGTCAGCGAATGTAAAGAGCCGTCCGGCAAAGGGCTGAACGCCGAGAGTCTGAAAATAATTGCCGCTTACGTATTCGCCTAGCAGCGCCTGCGCCTGGCCTATGTGGCTCCCGTAACGCACGCTGAGGATATGCGGCTCTGCCTGGAACGCCGCGACCTGCTCGAACTGCGGTGTGGAGCGGCGCAAAAGCTGATAAAAGTCGTAGGAAAAGATTCCCCATTCGCCTTGCGGGTCGTTCGAATAGCAGCAGGTTTTTCCAGTTCCGATGCGGTAGAGGCCGCCGGGATCAGGCACGGGAAGCGACTTCAGCATCACGGTATAAATCAGGGAGAAGATTGCGGTGGTGGCACCGATACCGAGCCCTAGAGTAAGCACGACCGTGATCGTGAATACCGGCGCAAGGCGAATCTGGCGCAGGGCGTAGCGAACATCGGCGAGCACTGAAGAGCTCATAAGGTATCGTATATATTCGCTTTTCTGAACAATCAAGCGCCTATTGCAACCGTCCGCGATTGATCGACTACCAAGAGAAAGTTGCCGTAAGCTTCCGAAATCCCTGAACCCTGGCTGTTAGAATCTCATCTAGACACTAGGAATGCTTCCCAAGAACCTGCGGCCGCTGCTCCCTTACCTCAAACGTTATCGATGGGGATACATCTTCGGCACTGTCTGTGTTTTCCTCACTAATGGCATCTGGATTCTCTTTCCCCTGGTAATCGGCAAAGCCGCCGACGATTTACACACGGGAGTCACCCAGCACAAACTGCTGGTTTATGCCGGATTGCTTCTTGCCATTGCTGTCACGAAGGGGATTTTCCAGTTCCTGACCCGCTGGGTCGTAATCGGCATCTCACGGGATATCGAGTTCGATCTCCGCAATGATCTCTTTGCCCGCCTCGAGGATCTGAGCTACTCCTACTACCAGCGCCATCGCACCGGCGACATAATGGCGCGCGCCACCAACGATCTGAACGCAGTCCGGATGTTGCTCGGACCAGCGATCATGTATTCGGCGAACACGCTGGTTTACACGGTTGGAGCGCTCTCTTTCATGATTTCGATCAGCCCCTGGCTGACGCTTTTCACCTTCCTGCCGCTACCGGCGGTCAGCATTATTATTCAGACTTTCGGCCGCCGCATTCACGAGCGCTTCGAGCGAATTCAGGCCATGTTCTCCGACATCTCGGCTCGCGCCCAGGAGAACTTCTCCGGAGCCCGTTTGATTCGCGCCTATGTGCAGGAAGAAGCTGAAATCAAGGCGTTCGAGAAAGAGAACAAGGAATACATCCGTCGCAGTCTCAAACTGGTTCGTCTCATGGGCATGCTATGGCCTACCCTCGAACTGATGCTCGGATGTGCCGTGGTTCTCGTTCTCTGGCTCGGAGGACGCGAAGTTCTCACCGGGCAATCGACCATTCGTCTGGTCACAAATTTTGGAACGGCAAACCCGGGAATCGCGACTACCCTGAAACTCGACGGCTCGATGAGCGTCGGCCAATTCGTTTCCTTCAGCACTTACATGATGCAGCTCACGTGGCCGGTGATTGCGCTCGGATGGGTCATTAACATCTTCCAGCGCGGAACCGCATCGCTGATCCGCATCAACGAGATCATGCACGAGCAGCCCGAAATCCAGAATGCTCCCGGCGCGCAGGATCGTAACATCACTGGGGAGGTCGAATTTCGTCACCTGAACTTCAGCTATGAAGGCAAGCAGGTTCTGCACGATGTGAACCTGAAGATCCCTGCAGGAAGCAGCCTCGCCATTGTAGGGCCAACCGGATCAGGCAAGACGACATTAGTCGATCTCATTCCCCGCATCTACGATGCCGAACCTGGCATGGTTCTGATCGATGGTCGTCCGATCCGTGAATACTCGTTGGAGTCGCTGCGCCGAAACATCGGCTTCGTGCCGCAGGAGACTTTCCTGTTCAGCGATCGAATTCGCGAGAACATCGCGCTTGGGGTAGATTCCGCGACCGATTCTGACGTGCGCAGCTCTGCAGAGGCAGCCAACATTGCCGTCGATATCGAAGGCTTCCCCGAGAGCTACGAAACGATGGTCGGCGAACGCGGCATCACGCTCTCTGGTGGACAGAAACAGCGCACCGCAATCGCCCGGGCCCTCATCCGCAATCCGCGAATACTGATCCTCGATGACGCGCTCTCCAGCGTCGACACCCAAACGGAAGACAAGATCCTCAATCATCTGCGGGACGTCATGACGCGGCCGCACCACGATCTTCATCTCACACCGCGTTTCCACCGTCCGCAACGCAGACCGCATTGCCGTCCTGCACGGAGGACGCATAGTGGAACTAGGCACACACGACGAACTCATAGCCCGCAACGGCTACTACAGCGACCTATACAACAAGCAACTGTTAGAAGAAGAACTAGCAGAAGTCTGATCCGCCCACGTAGGGACTGTATGGATGGACAGCCGCCCTCGGCCGTCCAGTCGAGCGCAGCTCGACCTGCGCTTGCAAGACCACCTTTTGACAACCGCTTACTAGCAAGTCGTCTAAACTGTCCTGACTATGCAGCGCGTCAGCACACCGGAAATCCTGGACTCGGACAACTGTCCCAAACAGGAAGTCGAGGCCTCGCTCCAGGATCTGTGCCGAATCAACCGCTGGTTCGGCGGCGTAGACACCACGCGCAAGCTGATCGAGCGAGTAGCCTCTGCAACCGGTGAAAAGAAATTCTCATTGCTGGAGGTTGCTGCAGGATACGGCGAAGTCCCCAGACAAGCAGGCGAGCAGCTCTTGAAAAAGGGCATCAAGCTGGAAATTACCGATCTCGACCGCGTGCCAACTCATCTCCAGCGCAGCCATCGCGTTCTGGTTGCCGATGCGCTCGCGCTGCCGTTCGCCGACAATAGCTTCGATCTGGTCAGTTGCAGCTTGTTCGCGCACCATCTCGAACCGCGCGGAACTCGCGCGCTTTGGCGAGGAGGCCTGCCGCGTAAGCCGCAGCGCCGTGCTGATCAACGATCTGATTCGTCACCCGCTGCACCTGGCGCTGGTGTACGCGGGTTTTCCCCTCATGAGAAGTTATATCTCCAGACGAGATGGAGTGGCCTCCGTGCGCCGGGCTTACGAACCAGAGGAGATGCACGAGATTCTATGCACCAGCAAATGCTGCCAGAAGATCGAGATCACGCGTCACTATCTGTTCCGCATGGGAGTAATTGTCTGGAAGGCCTGAACATCTGAGTGGAGACTAGCGGAAGAAGGTTCCCTCGTGATCCTCGTGCCCTGTGGTGAGCCTTTCCTCACTTCGATACAACTTCAATCGGTTCGTCCAAGCGCAATGGCTTCCCCGGTGTATTCGTGACTTCCACGGCACGTCCATGCTTGGCGTAAACCTCGATCACCTCAGGCTGAGACCAGTCCAAATCCCATCCATTCTCGATGGCCACGAGCGTGTATTTGCCCGGAGTCACGTCTCGCAGGCTGAACGTGCCATCCAGATCGCTCTGATCGCGCCGGAACAAGTCGCGATTCCCTTCCACATCTTTTGGAACCAGCACAACCATCGCCCCTGGGAACGGTTTGCCTGCGCGTTTCGCGATTCCCTGCACCACGATGCTGCCCGCAGTCGCGGTAACCGAGATCGAAGCAGTGGAACCCGCCGCAATGGTCACATGACGGCCAGAAACTTCGGCCCCCTCCGCAGTGACCCGCGAAATGGAATAATTTCTGCCCCTCGCAAACAAGACGACTTCGTACTGTCCCGCGGGAATCTGCTGGATCTCGACCTCGCCATTTGCGTCGACTTGCGAGCCTTTTATACCGTGCCTACCTTGCGATCGAAGTCCAGCAATCAGTTCTGGGGGTTTGCTTCCCCCGATTAGCTGGACCGATATTTTGACACTGCTGTAAGCTTCGGCCGCAGATGTGTCCACCTCCTGGCCCTGGGTCGTGAGATCGACTCCGCTGATCTGTGACTTCACCCCTTGCCCCATAAGCGACACATCGTAGCGTCCGGCGGGAATGCCACTGACCTCGATCACTCCCGGAGACACCATGGACGTGACTGTGGATTCAATATGAGTGCGACTCGCCAAACGAATGCTGCTCGAATTGCGGAACCTCAACTCCGCGTCTGGCGTCCCCGGAGACGCGGAAACGAAGCCGCAACGCTGGAACGGGATTCAGATGGATATCGACTTCCAGCCGCTCCCCACCGCGCACCGGAATCGGGCTCGCATTATCGGAATCGGTCGTGTCGGGGTAATACGTGAGCGGATAGGCGACATCCAGCGAGCGGTCCGCGATAGCCCTGGATTGAGTACCAGTATTCGAAGCCACCGCATCCGACGGCGGACTCACGGCGTACCACGGCTTCGCGGTTGCCGAAAGATAATAGGTCCCCGGCCTTAGCGAAGTCATCTCGTACTCTCCGAGATCGTCCGTGGTGGCGTTTTGCGCGTTACGGATCCGGTCTACTCCTTCGCTGTGGTCGTCGTAGTACAGCGTGACGGTCGCGTGTCGCACCGGGTCTCCGGCTTCGTCCAGGATTGTCCCGAAAATCATTCCATCGGGTGCGAGCTTCAGGACAAGGTTCTCCGTATCGAGTTCTGCCCCAGTCACTATTGCGGTTGAGAACTGATCGTGCTGATCGTATGCGGCAGGAATGTATCCCCGCTTAAATCCGGTCAAAGAGAACTTTCCGGCCGGAACCGTCGGGAACAGGAATCTACCATCTTCCGATGTGATCACCGATTGAGACTTCTGGGGGTTCGCAGTATCCGCAAGCGTGGCCCGCGCTTGTGCCAGAGGATGCCCGTCAATCTTGTTCACCAAAATTCCGGCCACTCTGAAAGGTCCGCTGAACGGTTGTACCTGATCGCCAGCCTGCGCCGCCAGGCCTGAAGCGTAAAGGCAGCAAGCGAAACTAGCAATGATCCGGAGTTTAAGAGTTCGACGCTTCCTGACCATGCTCCCTACTCGGTTCCCGAGATGACTTGAACCTGCACCGTGGTCTTCTGGCCGGCACTCAAATGCACAACCTGTCCCTTCGACTCGTATGCCTTCATCGCCTCTGCATCGCGATAAGGCAGTCGCAATTGCGGCTTGCTAAAGGCCAGAATGCGGTAATCTCCCGGCACCATCATCTGCACACTGAACTTGCCATCCTCCCCCGCACCCAACTGCTGGAATTGGCCGGAGCTCTCTGGCAGTGGGACGCAATATACCCACGCTCTAATTCCCCCGGCAGATGAAGACGCATTCTGCTCGCCCGGGGAGCCGATCGTGCCCTCGAGTTGTGCGCCATCGTCGCGCAGCGTTATGTCGATGGGACCGCTCGCGCCAGAACCAATGACCAGCGGCTGCTTCAGCAGATCGGTCGAGCCCATCGTCGCCGATGCCACGTAGCCGCGCGATGTTGAGAGCCGCAGCCAATACCGCCCGGGGGGAACGGTATCCAGCACGAGCGCATCATCGTTCGGTGCGGTCGGCGGTCGCAGCGATCCACCCCGGCGTTCAAAGTCGTCTGCGCTCAGCACGTTTGCTTGCAGATACAAGCGAGGCCCACGTATACGGAATGCATTTTTGCCTTCGCCCCAGGTTCCAGACCCACTCCAGCCCGTATCATTGAATTCCTCTTTGACATTCAACGGAATGGAACTATTCGGCGTCAGCGTAACGCTGGGACCTTGCAACAGTGGTGCGTCCGCCACGCGAATATTCGTGCTCCCACTCACCGATTTCGGGCCATAACTGGTGACCTGAACTACATAATTGCCGCTCGGCAACATGCCCTCGATCCTCTGCTCCGCGTGGTTGTAGCCCAATTCATAGCGAGATCCATGCTGACCTTGCACCGACACACTGAAGCCGCCAGAGATATCCCCATTTGCAACAGGGATTCGGACAGGAAAATAGGGCTGCCGCGAGATCGTCAGATCGGCCTCAACAGTTTCTCCGGCGTCGAGTTCAATCGTGGAACCGGCTGCCAGTTCGGTCACCCCCGGATAATAGAGTGGAGGGTACCCATACAGTTGCGATCCCGGGAGCGCAGCGACTGGATCATTGTCCATCCATTCTTGCGTCGCAATCTTGTATGAGCCTGGGAGCAGCTCCGCGAACCGAAATTCGCCCGCCGAGTTCGCCCGAACAGTTGCACTCGGAAGCCAGCGTGGGAGCCCCTCTTCCACCTCCCGGGAGAAGATCTGCACCATCACGCCAGCGGCGGATTCAGATCCCGCAGCCGCCACCCGACCCTTGATAATGCCTTCCGGCAGAAGAGAAATGGTGAGATCGTTGTCCGCCGAAGGTTCAGCGACTTGATCAGGCAAATCCAGAAACCCAGGTTTGCGCGCCATGAGCCCCGCTGGAATTTGATGCCCTGCAAACGCCAATGCTCGCGCCTGGAGACCTGAGTAAACAGACCCGGTCACAGCCTCAGAAGCCTGCTTCGGCAGCGTAAACTCAAAATGCCCATCTCCGTCGGTAAGGGCCGCGTAGCGATTATCCGCGGAATACACCAGAGCGCGAGGGATAGGCGGCTTGAGTCACGGAATTGATCACCGTGCCGCGGATGACTTCGTTCTGCGGCTCCTCGGGACCCGCGTTCTGTCCGAGAGCCCGCAGTGATGAACACAGCAGAATGCTCAGAACCAGCGCCATGTGCGCATGCAAAGAGAGGGGTGTAAGAGCGCGCCACTGCGCGGTTGGTGCGGCGTTCCGAAAGGAAATCATTTCGGCCCTCTACTTCTGGATCAGAACTGGTCAGCGTGGCGATGGACTCAGGCAGCGCAATTCAGCGCCGGATAAATGAAAATGACAATTCACGTTAAGCAGAAGTTCCCAATTATCGGACGACCAGCACTTCCCTCACGTTGTCCCGAGCCAAAAAGAATTTTATAGAGGCAAAATCGCGGAAGAGAGTTTCGATGTGACGGTTATTGAAAACGCGCTGCAACCGGAAGCCGTCGCTGATAGCCGTGTGCAGCGCTCCCGTCGGTCCGCGTCGAGCCTCGCGTCGCGCAATCACCCGCTGCATCTCCAACGTATCTTTATCAAGAATGTGAAAGCGATAGCAGGGTGAGTCGGGTCCCGCGTCCTTGGTGTGGAAAAACGCCAACAACATGCCGCCCGGTTTGAGCACCGACCACAACCGTCCCATAACGGGACGAACCAGGCTTTCATCCAGATAGTCGGGAAGGTTCCAGCAAAGCACGACGTCAAAGTGCGCCGCCGGATACTGCAGGTTGTCGCCCAGAAATCTCCGGCTATCGAGAACCGAGTTTCCCTGATCGTCCTTGGTGGCCAGGTGAGGCTCGGTCGAGGCCACGAGCAGGTCTTCGCTGTAGATCTTGTGAGCCCGCTCGGTGAAGAAACGAATATTAGTTGGCGAAGTCGAGCCGAGATCGAGAACACACAGCGGCGTCTCAGAATTCCACACACGCGACAGTTCGCCTAAACCGCTGGAGCGTCGCGTCAGTTTTTGACCGCCCTGCGGCGTCTGGGCCGGCGTGCCGCTCGATGTACTGCGAAAAAGCTTCATGAAGTTTTGCGTGACCGATGCCATCGGACTTTTCTTGTCCAGTCCAACCCATCGAGTGCTCTGGAACTGAAATCACCAGCTGCAAGTAACACTTTAACTCGCAATGCCCAACGGATAGAAGTTACTTTCCGGCAGCCCTTTCGGCTTTGCCCTGGATGTCAACCTTTCCTTTCAGAAACGCCCCCTCCTCGATCGCAATGCGCTGAGTGGAAATATCCCCGTTCACGACTGCCGACTTGCGCAATTCCACGCGATCGCTGGCCATCACATTGCCATCCAATTTGCCTTGCACAATCACGCCTTTGGCTTCCACCGAAGCTTTGACCTGTCCGTTCGGTCCAACCGTCAAGCTGTTGCCCTTCAGGGCGATGCTGCCCTCCACTTGGCCGTCCACATAAAGATCTTCACTGCCCGACAATTCGCCCTTGATCACGACCGATTTGCCGATTTGCGCCAAGTCTGCTGACATCGGAGCACTCATGGATGTTCTCCTTGTAGGAAGCGGATCACGCTGGCGACACTGGAAGGCAGATACCGGGACTACCGCGCCGCTGCTTCGACTATACCGACTCGGCGCGCCACCGGCAAGCAACGCGAAGGCACGAAGATCGCACGGAAGATCACAAGATCGAGGGTCTGCAATCATTTGCACAGCATTGTTACACTGAAGTACGAGATGATTTCCTTCCGGGTAAAGCCAGAGAGGTGGACGCTGCTGGCTGTGAATATCTCGACAGTTTTGTTGCTGGCCGTAACCACGGCCTATGCGCAGGAAAGCCACACACCGGCGATATCTGCCGGCGATTTGGTTCGCCAGACCGTGGCCAATGAACTCCAGGCCGCCAACAATTCCTCCCAAAAGTACATGTTCCGCTCGCGCAAGCAGCTTCCTCGTGGATCGCAGACCAGGCTCTACGTGGAGACGAACGACTGCATGGCGGGGATGACCATCGCGATTGACGATCAACCACTCAATCCCCAGCAACAAAAAGCTGAGGAGGATCACTTAGGCTGGCTCGCCGTTACTCCCGAGCAGCTCCGCAAAAAGAAGGCTCGCGAAAAAGAAGACACGGAACGTACCTTGCGCATCCTTCGAGCTCTGCCTGACGCCTTCCGTTATGAATACGACGGAACGGAAAACGGCACACTGGGGTTGGGCAAGGCAGGAGAGCCTCTCGCTCGCCTGAAGTTCAGCCCCAATTCGTCCTATTCCCCACCCACACGTGTAGAGCAGGTCCTTGAAGGCATGAATGGCTACTTGCTGATTGATCCTGCGGCACGGCGGCTCGCACTCATCGAGGGCACGCTTTTCCGCGATGTCACATTCGGCTGGGGGTTAATCGGTCACCTTGATAAGGGAGGCCATTTTCGCGTGCAGCAGGGCGATGTTGGCGATGGCTCGTGGACTATCACCGCCATGAATTTAAAGATGACCGGCAAGATTCTTCTGTTCAAAGGAATCAGCATCATCTCCGATGAGGTGTTCAGCAATTTTCAGCGTGTACCTGGCGACCTGACGTTTGCCAAAGGGGTGGAACTGCTCAAAGGCGAGCAGGCGAAGCTGCTCCACGCAAGCGGTCCAGAGGCAGGCAAAGCTGATCGGTGATCGTATCCGGGAAGCTTGCGCTATGACCGCAGCGTCTCTTTCCTCACCGTCAATTTGTCGATCAGTTCCGGCTTGATCCGATAGCCGGTACCGGGCTTATTCGTGATTGGGATGACTCCCTGCGGCGAAACCTCCACCTCTGGCTCGATAATGTCTTCCTTCCAGTAACGCCTGGAAGCGGAGACGTCCCCGGGGAGGCTGAAGTTGGGTAGTGTAGACAGGGCAATATTCTGGGCCCGTCCGATCCCGGTTTCCAGCATCCCTCCGCACCAGACGGGAACTTTGTTCGACTGACAAACATCGTGGATCTTCAGTGCTTCACTGAATCCTCCCACCCGACCGACCTTGATATTGACGATGCGGCAAGCTCCGGTTTCCACGGCGGCCGCAGCAACCCGGGCATTGATGATCGATTCATCCAGGCAAATTGCCGTCCGCAGTTCTTTTTGCAGTCGAGCGTGATAGTAGATGTCGTCGTTCCACAGCGGCTGCTCGATCATCAGCAGATTGAATTGATCGAAGTTGCGGAGATGTTCCAGCTGGTCGAGCGTGTAGGCAGAGTTTGCATCGCAGCTCAATGTGATATCGGCCCAGCGGGAGCGAATGCGCTCCAGCACGTTCACATCCCAGCCTGGCTTGACTTTGACTTTGATGCGACGATACCCGGCAGCTAACTCGGTGTGAATTTTCTCCAGGAGTTGCTCGACGGAATCTTGAATGCCGATTGAAACACCGCACGGGATTTCACTGCGGGTGCCTCCTAGCAGCTTCCATAGTGGCTGCTGCTTCTGCGCTGCTTCCGCATCCCAGAGCGCGTTTTCGAGGGCCGCTTTGGCCATGCGGTGGCCCGTGACTTTCTTGAGCAGTGCGGGACACTGGCGCCCGGAGTCAATGCTCTTCCCCAGGAGCGTCGGCACCAGGAATTTGCTGAGCGTCGGCCAGGCGCTCTCGATCCACTCGCTGCTGTAATACGGATCTTCTCCCGCAACGCACTCGCCCCAGCCATCGACGCCCTCACAGTGGATGGTAACCAGCAGAATACGGCGGCTGTAGGTGCGGCCAAAGCTCGTCTCAAAAAAATGGACGAGCGGCATTTGAATTTCGCGGAGTGTGACTGCTTCAATTTTCATGTAAATGTCAGTTCGTCAGGTGCGGGTGTTGCATCAACCCTCCGACGCGTACGACCACTTCTCATCCCACCGGCCGAGCATAAATCTTCCATTGCCTTCAGCGTCGCGCTCATAATTCAGGACTGCTAAACCGTCGGCAAACGCGCGCAGAAACTGCTCGCGATTATGCTCCTGCACCTGCTGGGCTTTCGCGCGAGTCTCAGGAGTGGCTTTCCAATCATAGATCTGCGCGGGTACCGAAACCGCAGTCACGCTCGGCGCGACTGCATTTTTGCCGTTCTCCAGCAATTTTGTGACGCGCTGCGACTTCAGCCACCACTCCGCGATCAGACGGTCGCTGGGCAAACCGCCCTGCAGCGGCGACGAGGTGATCCCGTACTGGTTGATGTTGTAGCGGCGGGCTATCGCCCCCAGTTTCTCGATGTTGAGGTAGGCGTTCTTGATCTCCAGAGGATCGAAGGTCCACTCGATCAGTTCGATGCCGCGCGCCAGAGCCTCTTCTCGTTGCATCATCTTGAGTTGACGGCCCAAGCCGCTATTGCGATGATCTTTGCGTACTGCCAGCATGTGCGAATGCAGGTAGATATGGCCGGAGCGCGTTCCGGGAACCGAGAGCGCAAATCCCACCAGGGTGTTTCCTTCAAAGGCGCCCATCACCTGTCCGCCAACCTTGTCGGCCACCACAAACATCCGCAAGGGTACCAACTCCGCGTCGGTAAAATTCCAGACCTCCTTCTGGAGTGCAACGCAGGCGCGGAAATCCTCGATCCCATGGCACCCCCGGAGTTCTACAGACATGTTTTGTCATCCTGAGCGGAGAGGCTGGTGCGCGCATCGCGCCGGCATCGAAGTCGAAGGATCTCTGTCAGCTTCGCTCGTCATTCGGACTTCTCCTGCTCCTTCGCCCTTCGCCAGAGCGATTCGAGTTCCTCCATAGAAGTCTCATCCGGCGCGCGCCCCGACTCGTGCAGCCGCTCCTCCATCCACTGGAAGCGGCGCTTGAACTTGCGATTACTCTTCCGCAGGGCAGACTCGGGATCGACCGAGAGATAACGCGCGATATTCACCAAGACAAAAAAAAGATCGCCGACCTCTCCTTCCAGGCGTTCTTGCAGGCTTTCGGGTACCGTGGTGCGCCCCGATCCAGCTACTCCGCGGCCTTGTGGTTGCGGACCAGGAGACGGGAATTCTTGGAGTTCTTCGCGCAACTCGGCGGTCTCTTCGTGCAATTTGTCAAAGAGCCCATCAATGTTCGGCCAATCAAATCCGGCCTGCGCCGCGCGCGAACTGAGCTTGTGCGCCTCCAGCAGTGACGGCATGGCAGAGGAGACCCCGGCAAGGATCGACTGTTGTTTCTCTCTTGCCGTTTCGTCGCTGGCCTGCCGCTTCTTCCGTTCTTCTACTTTCAGAGCTTCCCAATTCTTTTTTACTTCCGCGGCGGTGTCGGCCTTCACATCTCCAAAGACATGGGGGTGCCGGTCGACGAGCTTGGCGGATAGGCGATCGAGCACATCGTCAATGGAAAACGATGACTGTTCCTGGGCCATTTCCGCGTAGAAGAGCACTTGCAGCAGCAAGTCGCCGAGTTCTCCCGCAAGTTCGTGCCAGTCGCGATTATCAATGGCCTCCAGGACCTCATACGTCTCTTCCAGCGTGTACGGCTTGATGGAGTCGAAGGTCTGTTCGCGATCCCAGGGACAACCTCCGGGGGCGCGCAGCCGTTCCATGATCGCGACTGCTCGTTCGAATCTTTCTCCAGTAGTGGGCATGCGGCACTCCAATGTAAATGACCGCCGCGGCGCGAAGCAACGCTCGCCTCCGAGGCGAGAACTGGGCGCGAGTTGAACAGAGCACTCTATGCCCAACGGTGCGCGAAACGTGTGCCAACCACCAAAAAGCACCGGGCATCCTAGACGAAACCGAATTCTTCTCCGCTTCCACCTAAACACTTCAACATTCTTAAGGGAGGAACAATGGCAGATCGAAATCTTCAAGGAACGAGAGTTGCGATTCTGGTAACCGATGGCTTCGAGCAGGCAGAGTTGCTGGAACCGAGAAAGGCGCTCGACGATGCTGGTGCGACCACCATGGTCGTCTCTCCAACGGAAAACAAGGTCAAAGGATGGAACATGAAACAGTGGGGAACCGAAGTTCCAGTTGATGTCCCGCTCAGATCCGCCAAAGCAGAAGACTTTGACGCGCTGCTTCTGCCGGGCGGGGTCATGAATCCCGATCATCTGCGAATGAATCCGCAGGCTGTCGACTTTGTGAAACGCTTCACGGATGAAGGCAAGCCGGTCGCCGCCATCTGCCACGGGCCGTGGACTCTGATCGAGGCGGGGGCAGTTCGGGGACATACTCTGACTTCCTGGCCCTCCCTGCAAACCGATCTTAAGAACGCAGGCGCGAATTGGGTAGACACGCAAGTCGTTCGCGATGGCCAACTGGTTACGAGCCGCAAGCCCGACGACATCCCCGCTTTCAATCGCGAGATGATCCAGATGTTCGCAGAGACCAGCAGCCAGAACAGAGTGAAAAGCCGTACCGCTGCGTGATCTCCTGCAATACGGCTGTGCTTACCGATGCGAGGGCGAACACGCCCTCGCCCAGCCGCATTGGTTACTTTCGGTATCATTGCTTTCATGTCAAACGGTGCAAACCGCTGCTGGCCTGTGGTGACCTACAGGTCTTGTCCCAAGAAGCGCAAAATGGTTAACCATGGGTGTGCCACAGGATCTCCCGGCAGTGTAGATTGCTGTCTGGCGTGAGCATCTAGCGTAAAATCATGAGCTTAGCCCTCAAACCCCGACCCTCGCTCGAAGGCCAGCACTTTCATGTCGTGGTGATTGGTGGTGGCATTAATGGTGTAGCCGTAGCACGCGAGTGCGCACGGGCGGGGAAGAAAACCCTCCTGGTCGAGCAGAACGATTTCGCTTCAGGCGTCACCAGCCGTTCCACGCGAATCATTCATGGTGGGCTGCGTTATCTAGAGCACGGCGAATTAGGGCTCGTCCGTGAATCGGTTCGCGATCGCGAGCGGCTTCTCCTGGAACGCTCCCATCTGGTGCATCCTCTTCAATTTCTTTTTCTCTTGAATGAAAGCAGCCGGCGTAGCGCGATGAAGGTGCGCTTTGGGCTGTGGTTGTATCAGCGCCTCGCCGGCAAGAAGTCTGCGCCCGTGAGCGAAATGGATTTGGCTCGGGTTCAACGCGCGCTCGACGGTGGCAATCGCTGGCAGATTCTCAATTACGAAGATGCCCAGTGCGAATTTCCTGAGCGGCTGGTGGCGGAGTGGATGACCGAAGCCGCCGATGCAGGAGCGGTCATCCGCAATCATTGTGAACTGCTGGCCGTCGATGTGTCCCAGGGACGGGCGCGAGGCGTGCTTCTGCGTGACCGAGCTACTGGCAAAGATCAACGTGTCGATGCCGGCTGGGTAATCAATTGCACCGGACCCTGGGTGGACCGGATCTGCCAGCGTTCGACGGTGCGCACAGGCAAACCCCTGGTGGGTGGGGTCCGGGGATCGCACATCGTCCTGCAGCGATTCGCAGGCGCGCCCAACGCCGCCTTGTATACGGAAGCGTCCGATGGCAGGCCCGTCTTTGTAATTCCCTGGAACGAGCAAATCATGGTCGGCACAACCGAGGTGCCGGATACAGGCGATCCCAGCAAGACAAGTCCGTCCGCGGATGAGATCGATTACCTCATTCGCACCGTTGCGCAGCTATTTCCCAAAGCAAAGTTGTCGGCACAGGACATTAAGTATGCATTTGCCGGCTTGCGCCCATTGCCTCGTTCGCCTGGAGACCAGCCCTCGGCGGTGACGCGGCGCCACATTTTGCATGACCACACGGCTGACGGGGCGGCGCGAATGATCTCCGTCATCGGCGGCAAGCTTACGACCGCACTTTCCCTGGCGCGGCAATGTGCTCGCAAAATAGGCATTGCTGTCGCGGAGCCCAAGGCGATCAGCGTGGGCCCGGGATCTTCTCTTGATCCCCTGGTGGATCAGGAGGTGCTTACCATCGCCCGCGCCGGCTCGGTCAGCGAGGAAACCGCGCGGGGCCTGGTCGAGTGGCACGGCCAGCGCGCCATGGAAATTGCCCGCATGGCCCTGGTCAGCGTCGATATGCGGGCGCCAATTTGCCCGCACACCTCGCACATTGTCGCCGAGGTAGTTGAGGCTTATCGCCGCGAGTACGCCGTCTCGCTTGCCGACGTCCTGCTGCGGCGTGTCCCGGTGGCTTTCTCAGCCTGCTGGTCAGAGTCTTGCAGCCGCGAAGCGGCTCGTCGAATTGGCGCCGTGCTGGGCTGGAACGATCACGATCTGGGCGCCAACATGGAAGACTTCGAAACCGAGCGCACGGCATTCTTGTGCCGCCCGGCACGCAGCCGCTCCGTTCTCGAAGCCGCCGCTGATTAGCGGCTGAACTGCCTTCCGGAGTGACTGTACCCTGTCCTGCGGAAAGGGCACGGCAGCGGCCGCACAATAATCATCAGCCCAAGGTCCGGGCCAGAAGCCTGGTGTCATCGGAGATGATTCCGTCCACGCCCCAGTCTCGAAGGCGCTGCATCTGTGCAGGCGAGTTGACCGTCCACACCAGAATCTTCCTTCCTGCCGCCTTCAGCTCTTGTATCAACATTTCATCTGCCAAGGTGTGATGCGGAATCACATATTCGATCGGTAGGTGTGTCCACCGCAGCAATTCAGCGGGGCTTTCGCAGATGAGCCCAAGCGGTAACGTCGAATCTTCGGAATGCATTCTCTGCAGGACTTCAGGAAGAAATGAAGAAACGACAAAGCCTTGGCCAGGTCTGGTCCGCCTCAGGAACCGTACAGTGGCGGGTTCGAGCCCGGAAACCTTCAGCTCTATGTCGAGAAAGGCGCGCTCGTAATACCGGGCGAGAACTTCTTCCAATTTCGGCAGACCGGCGCAGTCTGCGGCCGCAGCAGACGCGATCTCAATGCCCTCACTGTGAGGATCGTGACAGACGACCGCTTTGCCATCCGCTGTCAGCCGCACGTCAAACTCAAAGCCGTCACAGCCATCAACTAACGCCTGATCGAAAGATGCAAAGCTGTTTTCAGGGATCTTGCGTCCGCGGGTTCCACGATGTCCAAGCAGAAGGGGCCGATTGCTATCCGCACCTGTCATGCGGGCATCAATCGAGATCGAAATCCCGAATCGGCTTGCCCGTGTCCGGAGATTCTTTGGCTTTCTTCAGAGCCTCCTGGAACTTCTTCTCCAATAAATCGGAGGCGTGCTTCTGTGCTTCCACGGATTGCTGGAAGATCGACTCGCGGCGGCTATCTTGCTCGCGCATGGCTTTGGCCGCGGCCTCCATGTCGCTGAAGGTTTTCGGCTTAACGGCAGCCGTGTGGGCGATTACGGCGCGAGTCTCATTATCGATCTTGAGCACGGCACTGCAACACGGGCAGGTAACTTCGAAGTTGGCAGGCTTCTTGGGCATCTCAGCGAATGATAACGCAAAACTGCCGAGAGTAGCAGTTGGACGCCGTCGTCATCCTGAGCGAAGCGAAGGATCTATGCATCTCCTTGCCACGAGCAGACTCCATAGACTTGCTCGTTCAGCATGACGGGGACTACTTCAGCTTCAGCGGGAAGATGTGGAACAAGTGCAGCATCTCCCATACCAGCAGGAACATCGCCAGCAGAACCGTCAATATGGCCAGAACTTCGCCGAAGCTCAATCCGCGGCGCGGCTCCATGCGGCGCGCCGCCAGCCCCAGAATGTTCAGGGTAGCGAAGCCGAAAAGCAGCGCCCAGAGCATGTTGTAAGCGTTTTGCCGGGCGGCACGAAAGAAAACTGCCATCAAAATACCGAAGAACATACTGGTGTGGAGTCGCGCCACGGGATAGAGCGCCAGCGCAGTGCGCGTAGTTCGCGACACTCCTGAAATCAGCGTTGCTGTAGTGCTAGGCCACATCCCTGGGACAGTTCAGACTGAAGTGAATTTTGGATATTACATCATTTTCTCAACCCGGTTCACGATGCCACAATGCTGGGGAATCTCGCCCGTAACGGTTCGGCGCTTCCGGTTGGTAATATGGTTGCATGCCCAGCTTCAAGTACATCTTTTTCGATGTGGGGAATACGCTGCTCTTCCCCAATCGAGCGAAAATTCTAGCGCCATTAAGCAAGGACAAACACCCCGACCTCGGCGCCTGGCAGGCTGTGGAGCGGCGCACGAAGCATGAATTCGATCAAGGGCTGATGAGCGGCAAGGTGGATCACGGTTTTTGGTGGACGTTCCATTCGCACCTGCTGCGCGAGATCTCTGCTTTCGATCAGGCGACTCGCGATCGACTGGTCGAGAATACGCAGCAGTCCGCCAATTGGGACCAGATCCTTCCCGGGACGCGTGATGTGTTGGACAGAATCCGGCAAAAGCATGCGACGGCGGTAATCTCGAACTCGGATGGCAAGATCGACGCCATGCTTCGTCAGTGCGGAATTTGTGATTGCTTTTCGAGCGTCACCGACTCGGGCAATGTCGGACACGAGAAGCCGCACCCCGCAATCTTTGCGGCCGCACTGCAAGAGATGAAAGCCGATCCGGCAGAGAGCCTCTACGTTGGCGATCTGTACTCTGTGGACTACGTCGGCGCCCGCAATGCAGGCATGCAGGCGGTGATCTTAGATGTCTCGGGCGCATATCGCGATCGCGAACTGCCGCGCGTTGAAAACTTGCCACAACTGGAGTCCTGGTTAACTCAATAAACGAGCGAGGATAATCTCCTTATGTTCGATTGGACGCGGGTCACTCTGTTTCTCACCGCTGCTGTGTTGCTGGCGATCGCTCCCGGTCCCGGCATGCTCTACGTATTGGCCCGAAGCCTGGCGGGTGGGAAGCGCGAAGGTGTGCTCTCGGCGCTGGGCACTTTTCTGGGTGGCATGGTGCACGTATTCGCTGCAGCCTTGGGAGTTTCGATCGTGCTGGCCAGGTCCGCGACTGCTTTTGCTACGGTGAAGTATCTTGGGGCCGCGTATCTTTGTTTCCTTGGTGTGCGCATGGTACTTGACGCGCGCCGCGAAAAGGATACAGTTGATGCCGTTCTGATTGCCGGCAGGCCGGCTCGAAACCCGCTCTGGCAGGGCGTAGCGACCGAAATTCTCAATCCAAAAACCGCGCTCTTCTTTCTCTCGTTCATTCCGCAATTTGTCACCCATGACCACGGCCACGTCTTTCTCCAATTTGTAATGTTGGGCACCATTTCAGTAGCCCTGAATACCACGGCAGACTTGATCGTAATCGCACTGGCAGGCCCTCTAGGACAGCGCATTCGATCCTCTCCCGTCTTCCGCCGCCGGCAAAGAAGCGTCACGGGCGCGATCATGATTGGACTGGGAACTTACCTGGCAACGAGCGAATCCAAGTAGGGTTTGACGCTTAGAGCCATTCTCAGGATCAATGCCCGAGTGCTTCGTCGGCGTACAGAAAGAGTGTTTCGTGCGGGCGGGTAGCACCGCCAGGGCTCAAGTTCCCCCATACGAGAACCGCTTAATCGGAGCTTCGCAGACGATCTGAACGGTAGAGGTAGCAAGCTCCACCTTTTTGAGCTTGTTTTCCGCGAAGAAACCGACAAAGCGGCTGTCGGGGGACCAGAATGGGCTAGACGCGCCTTCCGTACCGGGTACTTCCTTCGAAGCGAGCGACTCCATGTCGATTGCAAAGCGCGGAGCTTTTATCGTTCATCGCAGCCGAAATGAAAACAATAGATCGCCCGTTAGGAGAGACCGTGAGATCACCGACGCCTCTCTTCGGGGGAATGATCACAAACTGGGTAACGGCTGGGGTCGCCAAGCGATGCAGATAAGAGATCACGCCGAGTGTCAGGGCGAGCGTTACGAGTACTGCAAGGGCACTGGCTGTTAAAACTGCAACACGAGTTTCTTGCGATCAAAGGTACTCGTCGTCACTGCCACCTGGGGGTTTTCCGAAATCCATCTCAACTCCAGCCCAAGGTCGCGCGCGCTTTGCCAGCGGTCATCTGGATCTTTAGCGAAGCACACTTTCACGGCCCGGTCGAATGCGGGAGGTGTAACTGGACGGTGTGCGGCGAGGGAGGGCGCTTCTCTTTCCATAATTGCCCCATCACACTGGCTGAGGTCTGGCCCTCGAAGGCTCGGTGCCCGGTTGTCATTTCATAAAGGACTGCGCCCAACGCGAAGATATCGGAGCGCGCGTCTGCGGGCTTGCCTTCAAGCTGTTCCGGGGACATGTATTGCAGAGTGCCGAGCACCATGCCTTCGACTGTGAGCGTTTTGCTGCGTGTGGGAGCCGAGGTCGGAATGCTGGACAACTGCAATCCAGCGCGCAGTGGCAACTCCTTCGCTAAACCAAAGTCGAGCAGCTTGGCACCGGATTTTGTCAGCATGATGTTGCCGGGCTTGAGATCGCGATGAATTAAGCCTTGGCGGTGGGCCTTGTCCAGGGCATCTGCAATCTCCATGCCATAACGCAGCACTTGCTCCAGCGGCAGTGCGCCTCTTTCCAATCTGTGATCGAGTGTCTCGCCGTCGAGGAACTCGAGCACCAGATAGTCCGTTTGATCAGCACGACCGATATCGTAGAGAACACAAATGTTCGGATGATTTAGGCTGGAGATCGACCTTGCCTCTTGCTCGAATCTTTTGCGACGCTCCGGGTCGGAGGAAAATTCCAGGCGGAAGAACTTTGATCGCAACCGTGCGTTCCAGTCGGGTATCGCGTGCACGATAAACCTCACCCATGCCACCTGCGCCGAGGGGACACTGGATCTCATAAGGTCCGAGTTTTGTACCGGCACTGAGCCCCATTTTGCGCGTGATTATAGCCTAAAGTGTCCTTAGAGGTTCCAAATAGATAGGGAGTTTTCAAGTGGAGGGAGCGCTCCCGCTCACTTCTGTGAAGAGAAATTTCGGGTGAGTTTTATAACTCTAAAATCTGATGGTCGTGGCAGTCGGTATGAATCGCCTCATAAAGCTGTGGTAGCAGTTCCGCGCCATACCGAGCCAGAAAATAAATAGCTCCGACTCCCCGCTCCTGCAAGCCTTTGTCAGGGTACAACGAACTGCTGAGATGATCCGCATGGCGCGCGACCAACTCGCCTTTTAGTGCCTCGGCGCGCGCCGCCTGGGCATGCAGTTTTTCCAATTGGTGTTGCATTTTCGAGCGCGCAGTTTCGGCGGCATCCACGAGGGTGCGGTCTAGCTTTTCCAGGCTCTGCTGAAGCACCGAAAAGCTTGCGTCAAACGAATTCCTGGCGGATTCGAATGCAGCCTGCAGATCGGCCGGCAGGTTCCGTGCTGCAATTTCGCGGCGCAATTCCTCCGGGCCCATGAAGACGTCTTGCACTTCGATATGGTGCTTTTCGAGCAGGCGCTGCACCTTCGGCTCCACGATCGTGGCCGAGAAGCGCGGGACAATGGGAGTCACTCGGCCGAGCAGTTTTTCGTAAACTGCGCCTGTTTGACCGAAATACGCGGTCTCAGCCGCGCCCCCGCTATAGGCCAGCGTGGGCAGCAAATAGTCTTCCACTACTGGGCGCAACAGCACATTGGGACTGAATTGCTCGGGATGCGCTGCGATCTGTCCCAGCAGATCGGCTCGAGAAAGCTTCTCGCCTAATTTTTCGCCATCGATGACAAATTGTTCCAATTCACGGTGAATCGGCACTCGCGCACCCTGCCGAATAGTGAATAGCAGCACCGACGATTCCGTCACCTTCACCTGTTGATGGTATCCGGCTGCTTCCAGTTCCTCGCCTCGCTGCAGAAGCGCGGAACTCAATTCTTCACAACGCTCTACCGCGGCGCGATAGATCGGCTCGGCTATTCTCGAAAGCTCCGGGTCGGACGCATCGAGCACGATCACGCCCCAGTCGGCGAACACCTGCGTATACAGGCGAGCAAAGGCGCTGCCCAGAGTTTCGCCCGGACGATAGGTCTCGCGCAGAAACTGAGCCGCCCCTTCCCCGAGCAATGCAATCGCTTGCTCCACCAACGGAAGAATTTCGTCTCCCAACCGCACTGAACTCACCGGTGCCCCGGGAACATCGTGACTGGGTGCGGTCAAGGTTTGCAGAACGCCATCAGAAGATGGGACCGCGACATGATTCACTTCCGCCAGATCGTGATCATACGTTGCGAGCCAGAATACCGGCACGGCATCGATTCCCGCTGCCGTGGCCTCTTCCGCGAGTTTCACCGCAGTCAGAGCCTTGTAAATCGCAAACATCGGACCGCCAAACAGCCCTACTTGCTGTCCGGTGACAACCGTGAACGCTCCATCGCGAAGACGCTCAAGGTTCGCTAGCGCTCTGCCGGAGGCTCCCCACGATTTGTTCTGGCGAGCAAGAATTTCCGCTACGCGACCCCGGCGCTGTGGTCCATACGATATCTTGGAAGCCTCCTCTTTCATCCACTCGTCGAAGAGGGGTGATCGAGGATAGAAAGGTCGAATCGAAGGAGAGTAAGTCAGGAAATCTGCGAAAAGGCGCGTCGTATGCGGGATTTGCGTAAATGGGAGACAGTGCGCCTTCACTAACAACACTCCTGAGAAGCGGCTGGAAACTGCTTCGCCATGCAAGATTGGACGTGTGAGGCCATGATTCGTGAGATCGAAGGGGCGGTACTTACTAGGCGCACTTCCGCCGCCCTACTAGAGATGCCTGAAAATGCCTCAAGATGCAAACATAATGCCGGAAATTAACATTGGAAACATAGCCATGAGCGCAATCTCGAAACCTCTGCACATTGAGTTCCCCATTTCCCTCGATGGATCCGTCGTTCGCCTGGAGGCGATCCGTCCTGAACATGCAGATTTATTCTGGCAGATCACGAAGAACGATCTTGACGATATCTTCCGGTGGATTCCTTATTCCATGAGAACGCTTGAAGACTTCGAGCGCGCAATCGCGAAAGCGCACGAGGAACAGGATCGCGGAGAATCGATAGTATTCGCCACCGTGGAACGATCGTCAGGTCGAACCATCGGCAGCACGCGCTTCATGAACATCGATCGCGTGAACCGGCGGGTTGAGATCGGTTCCACCTGGATCGCGCCGCAATGGCAGCGCACCGCAGTGAATACGGAAGCGAAATACCTGATGCTGCGTCACGCTTTCGAAGTTTGGAAATGTATTCGCGTGGAATTAAAGACCGATGCGCTTAACCAGAGGTCCCGCAACGCCATCTTGCGCATCGGCGCCAAGGAAGAGGGAACATTAAGGCGTCATCTGATCACGCACACCGGCCGGGTCAGAGATACGGTGTACTTCAGCATTCTGGATGACGAATGGCCACAAGTGAATGCACGCCTGTTAGAGAGTCTCCGCAGTTGATTTTGCCCGAGGGTTTTCCACATTCGAACGGCGCAATCCATAAGCCCCAGACAGCGAAATAAAGAAGCAAAGTAAAGACAAAGAAGCTCCCGGGGGTGCCCCACCCTTCCCCGCGTTGAGCCGGAGGGTGGGACTTTTGACTTCCAATCGCAACCATCATTGGCAGGCATCGAATAAGGCAGATGAGTGGCTCGGCTCAATACCACCATGGCCGAAAAGCCATATTTCAAGACTTTACCTATAAGCCCTTTCATTGGAATGGTTTGCAGCGCGATCGAGCACCCCTGGCGCGCAAGCCCAATGGATGTAGGGCTTTGCGACGAGGGTATCCCGAAAAAAATCCAAATTTGCCGTCCCGAACCTTAGGGGCGGTCATCACAATCTAATAAATTGACTTCCTTCTAGCTCAAACCTAGATTGGAAGTGGATCTTTACAGGCCAATCCCACAATGGGGGCGTCACGGCTTCGACGGAGATGCTTGCGGCCAAGAGGCATGCCGGGGTGCACACACCCGTAATCGCGTGCAAAATGATAATTGCCAATCAACAGATGGCATACGCAGCCTAATTAGTTAGGCAGCCGTCCCCGGAGGTTTTGCTCGCGGGCCTCCGAAGGACGTCGCACAGCGAGCTGCTCTTCTCGTCTACGTCTGGGATGAGAGGCTAAGACCACAGGCTAGCGGTTCGCGTTTCTTGTCCGTTCTGAGCGTGCGCCGCGAACGTCCCAGGGTAATGCCTGGGGCATGAACTGGACTAAGCATGTAGGCTCTTGACCAGTAACATTTTCGGACGCGGGTTCGACTCCCGCCGCCTCCACCAGTATCTCTTCAAAGATCACAAGGAATCGTTGCGTCGCAAGCCCGCCAAATTTCTGGGCAGGGCTCACTGTGCTTTTTCCTCGATTTTGACAATCTGATCCGCGGGCACGTCCCGCAATAGCTGCCGTGTGCCGCTGGGCCATGTGACCTCGATTTCGCGGATCACTCGTGAGCCACCCACGCCGAAGTGGACACGAGAGTCGCTTGAACAAGCGTATCCGACCGCAGTCGTGGCCTCGTTAAATTGGACTTTACCGTCCTCCGCTGTGATGCGTACCTGCGCTCCAAGCCCCATGCGATTGCTCTTTTTCCCGATAAGACTGACGGTAATCCAGTGATTGCTGTTCTTCGAAATATTGTGCAAATACTGCAATGATCCGTTAAGGATAGTAACGATGGCATCGATCCGTCCATCATTGTCGAGGTCTCCAAAAGCGACCCCACGATGCGGAGCCGCGACTTGGAAGTCGGCACCGGCCTGGCTGCTGACATCCTGGAACTTCCCATTTCCCAGATTGCGCAGAACGGAGTTGGGTTCTTCGTACTTGCGATTGGAGAATTGAGCGATGTTATCCAGAACGTTGCTTCGGGCTACGAACAGATCCTTCCACCCGTCATTGTCGAAATCGACAATTCCGTTTCCCCAGCCCGACATGGTGCGAGTCACAGCCAATTGTGCGGGAAGCGTTTGCTCGACGAACTGACCTTCTCCGGCGTTATGAAATAAGGGGAATGACTCGTTCTCGACGGCGGTGTGCCAGAGGTCCGGGCGTCCATCGTTATCCACATCTTTGAAATCTACTCCCATGCCGGACAGCGCGCTGCCGCTCTGGGCATAGGCGACACCGGATTCCAGCGCAACCTCTTCGAACTTTTTGCCGCCGAGATTATGGAAGAGGAAGTTGGGATGATTGTCGTTGGCGACAAAAACATCGATGAATCCGTCATGGTCGTAGTCGGCGATGGCCACGCCCATTCCCTTCCCGAGGTACTTGGCGATTCCCGTTTCCGCGGAAACGTCGGTGAAGGTGCCATCGCCATTGTTGCGGTACAAAGTATTCGGGAGGTTTGCATAATTGTTGGGATGACAATAGGCACGCAGCTTGGGAGTGGGGCCGCAGTACGGATCTTTATTGACTTCCCACTTGCAGTAATTGGAGACGAAGAGGTCAAGCAAGCCGTCATTGTTGTAGTCGACCCAGGCGGCCGACACGGACCACATTTTTTTGCCGTCAAGAAAGCCTCCGCCTACGCTGGCTTTGTCGGTAACGTCAGTGAAGGTGCCGTTCCCTTTGTTGTGCAGCAACTGATTCTTGCCCACATTCACGACGTAGATGTCGGGCCAACCGTCGTTGTCATAATCTCCGACTGCCACACCCATTCCATAGCCGATGCCAGCGACACCGGCTTTTTCGGTCACGTCGGTAAATGTTCCGTCATGGTTGTTGTGGAAGAGACGATTCCAGTATTTTGAGGTTTCTTTTTGAAGTGACGGGATAGCGGCGCCGTTTACCAGCAGAACATCGAGATAGCCGTCATTGTCATAATCCAGCAGGCCCACGCCGGCGACCATGGTTTCAGGCTGATTTTTGTTTGGTGTGGGACTGCTGTCGCTAACAAAAGATAGACCAGAGCGTTGAGCGATCTCTTCAAAGAATATTGGGCCGTCGGTTGAGGCCGGCAAGAGAAGGCCAGTCCCGAGCAGAATTCCAGATAGAATGCGGGAATAGAACTTCATGCCCAACGTTCAGTCTAGCATCTGCTCAAGGCTGGCCTCCGGGCTTTGCCTGGCGCTCGCTTGCCTGTTTTTGTTGGCCTCGGGGTCAGCGCCCACAGGCAAGCGCCCCGGATTTGTGGACGTGGCACCCCGTTCGAAGATCACGTATGTCAGCAACAACAGCCCGGGCGGGCACAAGTATTTTCCTCAACCAATGTGTGGCGGAGTGGCCATCTTCGACTTCGACAACGATGGCAAGATGGACATTTTCTTCACCAACGGCGCGCAGTTGCCGGAAATGAAGAAGAACACTCCCTCGTACTACAACTGCCTGCTGAAGCAGGGTACCGACGGGACCTTTGAAGACGTTACGGCCAAAGCCGGCCTGTCGGGCGAAGCCTTGGGTTTCAACTTCGGGGTTGCGGTTGGCGATTACGACAACGACGGCTACGAGGATCTGTTCGTCTGCGCAGCTGGCCGCAATACTCTGTTTCACAACAACGGCAACGCAACTTTTACCGACGTCACTCAGATCTCCGGAATTGGGACCAAGCCGCCCGACACCCTCAGTGTCGCTGCCGCCTGGTTTGATTATGACAACGACGGTCTTCTCGATCTGATTGTCTCGAACTATACGTACTGGACCCCACAGACCGATCTGCGCTGCACCATGGGAAGCACGGAATATTATTGCGATCCGCGGCGCTATAAAAGCGTGCCTCACCGCCTCTACCATAATCTGGGCAAAGGCAAGTTCGAAGACGTGACGGAAAAGTCCGGGTTGTCGAAGTTCCCAGGCAAGGGGATGGGGATTTCCATTGCGGATTTCAACGACGATGGCTGGCCCGATATATTCATCGCCAATGACACCGAACCCAATTCCCTGTTCATCAACATGAAGAACGGCAAGTTCGAGGAACGAGGGCTCGAGCTGGGGGTTGGCTACGACGAGAACGCCCGCACTGGTTCCTCGATGGGCTCGGACGCGAAGGACTTCGACAACGACGGCAGAGTGGATATCTTCTACAACAATCTTCGCCAGCAAGTGTGGCAGTTATTGAAGAACAACGGCACTTTATTCAATTACGCCTACTCCTCGAAGATTCAATCGATGAGTGTGCCTCACTCGGGATGGAGTAACGGCTTCATCGACTACAACAATGATGGCTGGAAGGACATTTACTCGGCCAATGGCGACGTCGACCAAGTGAACGAATCATCCCCCGAGCATGACACCCTCTTCGAGAATGTCGACGGGAAGACCTTTATTGACGTGTCCTCCGATGTGGGCAGGGATTTTTTGCGCCAGGGTTATCAACGAGGTTCGGCATTTGGAGACCTCAATAATGACGGGGCTCTCGACATTGTGGTTACGTCTCTCGATGCCACGCCCAGAATTCTGATGAATACTGCCGATAGCGGCAATCACTGGCTGATGCTGAACCTGGTCGGGCATAAGAGCGCGCGCGATGCGATCGGAGCGAAACTCAAGCTGACCACCGCGTCGGGTCGCGTGCTCTATAACCATGTGTCGGTTAGCGTGGGTTTCATGTCTTCGAGCGACAAACGGGTTCACTTCGGGCTCGGACAGGACGCGAAAATCGCTACGCTCGAAATTCGCTGGCCAAGCGGGATCCGCCAGGTTTTGAAGGATGTCACGGGCGATCAGTTTTTGAAGATAGAAGAGCCTGCCCGATAGCGCCCAAGCAGCAGGCGCATTGCAGGGATCCTTCGGCGCGCAAAAGTTGCCCGCCTCAGGATGACAAACATCAAAGGGACTGCATAAGACGAGACATGCTTATGGAGCTCAGGGTCTGGCCTGAGCGTCGCCTTTGGCTTTCGACTGTTGCGCGTCCTGCTCGGCCTTGAGCTTCTGCACGATCTCGCGCTCCCGGTCGCCGTCTTCTTTTCGCCTCAAGCGGTAGTAGACCTGCGCCAGGGAAACGTGCGGCTCAAGAAATGCCGGGTACTGCTTGACCAAGGCCTCCAAAGAGGGAAGGGCCCGATTCAGGTCTCCGGCCGCCAGGTACGTTGCCCCGACCTGATAGAGCGCGCCCGGATCCTTGGGACGAACCAGCAAGGCACGATCGAGCAACTGGTGGGCGTGTTCATAGTTGCCATCCTGCTTCAAGAGGACGGCAAGGCGAACGTTGGATTCAAAATCGTTGGGATTTATAGCGAGTTCCTTCTCGAAGGCATCGCGAGCCGCCTTCATGTCACCGCTGGCCATTTGCGCCTGACCCAGGTACGAATACACGTCCGGCAAATTCGGGTTGATCTCCGCCGCTTTGGTGAGATCGGCAATCGCGGCCGGGTACTCCATGGCCTCGAACTTGGTCATTCCCAGGAGGAGATGGGATTCCGCCGAGTCGCCGTTGCGCAGGATGCGGTCGATCACCGCCGCCCCTTCATCGCGCTGCTTGTCTCGCAAGCAGCGCGGTTCCGAGCATGTAAGCAATGGCAAGATCGTCGGCAGATTTCTTCTTGCTCGGGCTCCAATAAGTGAATCACATCTTTGTTTTGGCCCATACGCAGATAGCAGTCGCCTAACAGCAGTACGGCCTGGTGATTCCCGGGATCTTCGGCGTGCACACGCACGAGTTGGGTGGCTGCGTCACTGATGCGTCCCATTTTGTAATAGGCAATTGCCAGATTCAGACGAGCCTGAGTAAAGCCGGGCGTCTGCTTGAGCGCAGCTTTGTATTCCGGCACCGCCTCTTCGTACCGTCCCAGCCCAGCCAAGCGCTGCACCCAGATTGGAATGGATGGGGGTCGCCTCAGGATGCAGTTTCAGGAACTGACGGTACTCTTTGACGGCTCCCTCGAGATCGCCCGCCTGCTGCTTCTGCATCGCATCCTGGACTAGTTGCTGGGGGGAGGCCTGAGGAGATTGTGCGCGACCGAGCGGGCTGAATGTCAGGAGTAGCAGGAAAGAGTATCTATGCATACAGCTGGGGCCGTGTTCACAAGTTTACAGGAAAAAAATGGGATGGCCGGAGCCATCCCATTCAAGTTTGAAGTAGAGTGTTGTTTTAGAAGATGAACCGGACAACAAACTCAACCACGCGAGCGCCTTGCTTTTCGGTGGTTTTGCCGAACTTGTCATTGGTCTGAGTGATGTTTCCCGCAGCATCCTGTTGGTACTGAAGCGTCAGGTTGTTGTTGTTGGGGAACGACCACAACGGGTGGTTGAGGAAGTTGTAGCTCTGAATGCGGAATTGCAGATTCTTCGATTCCGACATTCTGAAGTTCTTGAACAGAGCCAAGTCTGAGTTAAAGTACGCCGGTCCGTATGCAACCGGCAGCAGGGTCGGGCCGTTCTGGCCAACCGCAGTCGGAGCGGCAAAGCAATCCCCGTTCACGATACTGATGCTCTCCCAAATTGGATGTGGGATTGCAGGTAACGATGGGATTGAGTTGCACGGCATTGGTGCCAAGGATGGATTGGTTGTTGATGCGAATGCCATCGGGGTTTTGTGCGCTGACGGAGCCCGGGAGGATCGCATTGTTCAAGTTCATGTTGTAGTTGGTGCTGGCGTTGTAGCCGCCGCTGTAGGTGATGTTGGCGCCACTTTGGATCTGGGTGATGCCCGAGATCTGCCAACCACTGGTAACGCCCGACAAGAAACCATGGGCGTGCAGCGGATTGCCGATGTCGATTGAATAGGCGATGTTAAACAGGTGCCTGCGATCGGTGGGCTGCACGCCATAGTTGCTCTGCAAGTTGAAGGGATTGATACTCGCGGACCCATTCGGCTGGCCATTGGCATTAGCACTGATAATGCCCTGAGCCTTTTGCAGTGTGTAGTTCGCCTGAATGGTATAGCGGCCTAAGTGCCGGCCCCAAGTGACCTGCATCGCCTTGTAGTCCGCATACAGGTTATTGGTGGCCTGATTCAGGTCGCCGTAGCCTTGACCAGTGATGGGGTCATTCAAGGGCCGGTAGAACTTTGGATCAGCGTTGGCGGGATTGGATGCACTCAACATCGCACCCATGGGCACGAGGTTCAGATTGCTTGCGAATCCACCGCTGCTCGGCAGATCCCGGCTGCGATTTCCGACGTAAGCGACCTCAAGGAGACCTTGCCATGGCGTTCTCTGCGCGACGGTAAAGCTCCAGCTATCCGTATACGGCTGCTTGTTATCTCTAGAATCGACTGCGGACGGCGCTGACGGTGTAGCGGCGACGTTCAGACAAGAGAGATAAGCAGCAAACAGAGCCGAACCATTGGTGGGATTGGTGGGACAACCGGGACCGCCAACCCAGGTGGTCGGGCTTACATTGGCGCTGGCGACACCCGCAGAGGCGTCCAGGCCATTCGTAAACTGCCCGGAGTGATAGTAGAAGCGTCCCCAGCCACCGCGGAGCACGGTCTTGCCGGTTCCGAACAGGTCATAGGCGGCACCGAGCCGTGGCTGATAGAACAGTTTTCGGGTAGGGAAGCCTCCCAGCGGTACGGACGAGTTTTTCGAGTGCCACAAGAACCCGCAGAAGGTCGGCGCATCCGCGCATCCAGGCTGGTACTGCGATTGATCGAAGATGGAATAGCCGAAATTCTTTCCGTCGATCCAGGGCGTGAAGTGCGTGAATCGCACCCCGAAATCCACCGTCAATTTTCTGGTGGCTTTCCATGAATCCTGTCCGAAGAATTCATACGTGGAATAGTTGATATCGTTGAGCCGGTTGAAGTTAGTTTCGTTGTAACCGCTCAGGTTGCCAGTCAGCAAATCAGCATACTCATTGCCCCAGCTGAACTGATTCCCGTGGGAAACGGACAACTGGCCGTTGGTATTGTTGTTCGCCGGCTGCGCGTTGCGAATCCATTCCCAGAAAAAGCCGACTTTCAAGGTATGGTTCCGGTAGACCTTTGCAAGCGTATCGCTCACATTGGGCATGTATTTATTCGCATACAGCCCTTGCGAGTTACCGCCGGCCTCGAAGCCACCGGGATTGAACATCAATGCGGCCTCGCTCGGTCCGAAGTTGCCGAAGGATGGAATCTGTTTCACGCCGTTGCTGAACAAGCCGGTATAACCGTAACCCACCTGCGTACGATCGACCTTGGCCGGGTTGGCGAATACGTTGGGGAAGCCAATAAAAGAGTAAGTGACGACGGTTTCGTTGGTCATCGTCGGACTGAATACGTGCGTCACGGTTCCCGTCCAGGAGTCCGACTTGTTCTTGCCCTGAATCGGTGAAGGATAAGGAACTTGATCGCCGTTTCTCCACCAGAGTCCGACCGGGAACTGCTGGATTTCGCGCTGGTAGTTGTAGCGGACAAACACCTTCGTGCTTGCGCTCACGTTCCAATCTGCGCGAACGGCCCATTGGCGGTTGTTCTGAGCGAAGATCTGCGACTGGACATAGTTGTAGCCGCCTGTGGTGTTTGGATTGGCATTCGCGGTGGGAAACAACTTCGCTAGGGCCAGCATGTTGGGATCGATACAGGCGCCATTCGGAGTTCCAGTGCAAGCAGGAATGGTCGTGCCCCCGAAAGCAGTAGTCGCTGCCGGGGTGAGCTGCCAGGGCGGAAGCCCGGAAGCAGTTACGCTGCCTTCTTTGTTAATTTCGGCCGGCGAGAAATCTCCAGCTAATTCTCCCGCGGTAGGTACCGTTGCGCGCAGCAGACCGGTGTCCAACGTCTGGCGGAAGTATTCGAAGCCAGTCCAAAAGAACAACTTCTCGCGGCTCTTGTTGAAGTTGGTGCCCGGGATGATCACCGGTCCACCAAACGTCCCGCCCGGGTAGTAGTAGGAATTCGCAGGTTGCTTCACGCCGCTGTGATTGTTCAACCAATCATTGGCATTGAGAACGTGGTTGCGAGCCGAGAAGAACGCGCTGCCATGGAACTGCTGCCCGCCTGCCTTCGAGACCGACGTGATCAGGATGGGACCTTTTTGATTCTCGGCTGAGAAGTTCGAAGTCAGAACCTTAAACTCCTGCAGAAATTCCGAATTGGGATTAACGGGAGTGTCACAGTTGCAGCCCGGGTCAGATACGTGCGCCCCGTCTGCCGTGATGTCGAGCGCGTTCACCGGCAGTCCGTTGTAGGAGTAGGCAGCGTTGAGCGGGCTCTGGCTGCCGGAGTCACCATTGGCGTTAATGCCGATGGTCTGACCGTTGTAGTTGGACTTGTTCTGGGTGCCATTGGTGATGCCAAACCCCGGCACGATCTTGATGTACTCGGCAGCATTGCTGCCCACCTGGGCAAAGTTCTCAAGCTCTTTTGTCGTCAACGCAAACGACTTCTCGCCGGAGTCCAGGGTTGCGATCGAGTTCATTTCCGCGTTGACTTCCACGGTCTCGGACGTGCTTCCGACCTTCAATGTCACGTTGACATTGCGCCGTTCGCCGCCGCCCAGCCGAACATCCTGCGCTTTGTAACTCTCAAAATTCGCGGCTTCGACCGACAACGAGTACGAGCCGACGGGCACAGATGCGAAGCTGTAGTATCCCTCGGAGTTCGATACCGTATCGCGGGTCGAACCCGAGGCCGTATCGGTCAATGTGATCTTCGCCCCCGGCACGACTGACTGTGACGGATCTGTGACGACTCCCGTCAGGGTGCCGAAAATTCCCTGTCCCCACAAGTTCACGCCCACGAGCAACGTGACCATGCAAGCCACACCCGCCGCTAATCTCAATGTTTTCAACATACTTCTCTCCAATCGCCAATGAAGGTCTAAGTAACGGTCTCGAAATACCGGTTAAAGGAGGAAACGCCCCGTCCCCGCCCAATCCGTCTAGATATTAGGATTAGTGGTTTTCTACTACCCGCGAGATTACGCACCCAATGAGTACTGCTTGTCAAGAAGAAAATCGTTTTTGTGAGTATTGCCGCAGTAGATATCTCACCGAGGGGAGACCTAATCAAAATTCTCGCGCAAAGAATCAATATAGCGCCGCAATTTGGATTTCAAGGCCGCGGCATGTAGCACCGTCGGCCCCAACCGTTGCGAGCGTCTTGCTCGAAAGAAATCTCTACAACCGTGCTCCGTTCGTTCTCGCTGGATACCTCCGGTCGTAGGCACCCAATTTTCTATACCCCTGATCACTGCATGTGAGCCACAAAGCGCTGCGTACATACCCCTAATTTAGGGTTAAAGGATCACTGCATTGGCTTACTTGCTTCTCTGGTACACTGCCGCGCATGAGCGCTTCTACACGAAGACAATTTCTTATGCAATGCGCGGGTACAGCAGCAGGGACTTATCTCCTATCGCAAGTTTCATGGGCAGCCTCGTCGGAGCCTCACATTGACTTCCCCACGAATCCCAGAGACCGAATTGCTGTAGCGGCGTATCCCTTCCGCGAATTCATCGTGGGCTGGAAGGGCTGGGATGGAAAGACGCCCAGCAAAGTTCCACGGGAACAACAGATGGAATTGAAAGATTTCGCGGGGCATGTGGCTGACAAGTTCAACGTGCACCACATTGAGCCGTGGAGTCCGGTGTTTCCTTCTACGGATCCGAAATATCTGGAGCAGTTCCGCGCTGCGGTGGAGAAGGCTCGTTCTTCCATTGTCGACATCGCGGTGGACGGCGGATACAGTCAGTATTCGCCGGATGCTTCCGTGCGGCAAAAGGCCGTCAAGGCGACGAATCACTGGATCGACGTAGGGGCGGCACTCGGATCGCCCAGCATTCGCACTCACATCGACGCCGCAAAAGATTCCAAGCCGGACGTAGGACGCGCCGCCGACACGCTCGCCCATGCCGCCGAGTATGGAGCGAAGAAGAACGTTGTTGTTCACCTGGAGAATGATAATCCCATCAGTGAGGATCCCTTCTTCATCGTGCAGATCATTGAAAAGGTGAACAGTCCCTGGTTGCGCGGATTGCCGGACTTCGGGAATTCATTGGCCGCGCATGATGAGGCTTTTCAGGATCGCGCCATCGAGGTGATGTTCGCGCACGCCTACGGGATTTGCCATGTGAAGGAGGGCGAACCTGATGAACATGGCAGGCCGACGCACGTGGACATGGCAAAGACGTTCGGGATTTTGAAGAAGCACGGGTTCAAGGGTTATTGCTCAATCGAATATGATGCTCCCGGCGATCCGTACAAACCGACTGCGGAGATGGTGGAAGAGACGATCAAGTTTCTGTCGTGAATTGCCGTGAAAGTCGCCCCGGATGGGGCGTTCGATATCTGGGATAAAAAGCTATGGCCGGGCAAGGAATTCATCGGCGGGAAGTCTTGCGGATTATGGGTACAGCAGCAGCGGTGGCCCACTTCCCCGGATTCAGCAAATGGGGGTTTGCTTGCGGGCACACCGGCAAAGCGGCGCTGCAGATCAAGCCTGCCCAATATCAGCCGCAGTTTTTTTCGTCAACAGAGTATCCGGTGGTGGAGCGACTTGCGGAGATGATCATTCCGAGCGACTCGACGCCAGGAGCAAAAGAAGCTGGGGTAGCCGAGTTCATTGATTTCATGATCGCCAACACTTCCGACGATCAGTATCCATTTCGCATGGGATTGGCGTGGCTGAATGCACGGGCAGAGCAGATGAATGGCAAGCCGTTCCTGGAACTCACAGCCGATCAGCAGAATTCTTTGCTAACACCCCTAGCTTTCAAAGAAAAGGTACGTCCCGGAGAAGAGGATGGCCGGAAATTCTTCGTGCTTATGAGGAATTACACGGTCACCGGTTTTTACACCAGCGAGATCGGATACAAGGAACTGGACAATCCCGCGTTGAAATTCTATTCGCAGTCGCCTGAGTGCCCGCATAAAGACGACCCTGAGCACAAGCATCTCTCCAAGCCGAATTCCTGAAGGGCAAATACTGGGATGTCGCAGCAAACCTACGACGTAATCGTGATCGGAACAGGCGCCGGCGGCGGCATGGCAATCAAGACGCTCTGCGAGGCAGGATTGAAAGTGTGCGCGCTCAATGCCGGACGGCGACTGGATCCGGAGAAAGATTTCCGCTTTCACCGCATGCCCTGGGAGATGAAGTTCCGAGGACTCGATGATCCGAAGCATCGCGCCGAGTCGTACGGCTACATGGATAACGAATACACCAAGGCCGCATGGGATCACGAGATTCCATTCACGGTTGCACCCGGCACCCGGTGGATGTGGCCCCGGGCCAGCGCTGTAGGAGGAAAGACGAATTTCTGGGGTCGCAGTTCGGCGCGATTTGGAGATATCGATTTCAAGGCAGCTTCGCTCGATGGCAATGACGTCGATTGGCCGCTCACGTACCGCGACATCGACCCGTTCTATACGCGCGTGGAGAAGATGATCGGCGTGGCGAGCACGGTGCAGAACCGGCCCAGCAATCCCGACGGAGTCTACCTGCCTGCGTTCAACTTCCGCTGCCTGGATTTCATTCTCGAGTCCGCGTGCAAGAAGGTCGGAGTGCCTTATCTGCCGGATCGGTGTGCGCAGTTGACCCAGCCACATGAGGGACATCCCGCTTGCCACTACTGCGGAGAGTGCACTACCGGGTGCGATGTGGGCGCTTTCTTTTCCAGCCCATACTTCCTATTGCCAAAGGCAGAAGCAACGAAAAATCTCGAATTGCGCACCGACGCCCTCGCGAGGAACATTCTGGTTGACGACAGCGGGCAGGCAAACGGCGTGGCGTACATTGATCGCAAGACAAAGCAGGAGGTCGGGGTCTACGGGCGCGCGGTGGTGGTCGCGGCGGGTTGTATTGAGTCATCCCGCATCATGCTGAATTCTAAATCGCATCACTGGCCTCAAGGCATCGCGAATTCCAGCGGGCAACTGGGTCGGAATCTCTGTGATCACCTTTACGGCGACTGCGCCCGTGGATATCTACCCCAACTGATGGGGCAGCCAAGTTTTCCTGACCACGTGGCCGACAGCACGATCGCATGGATGCCTCGCTGGCAAAACCTGAACAATCCCCACGAAGAGAAGTTCATCCGGGGCTATTCGATATATCCCGACGGGGGGTGCATGGAATTTCCCTACTTTGCCCACGAACTCGACGGATTTGGGTCATCGTTCAAGCGCGAGATCAAGCGCCGTTACCCCTCGCCGGTAAGCTTTGGGATTCAGGCCCCGACACTTCGTTCGGATAAGAACTACATGGACCTCGATCCCGAGGTGAAGGATCCCTACGGAATGCCGGTGGCCCGCATGCACTTCGAGTGGGATGAGAATGTTTTGAAGATGTGGGAACACTCGAAGGAAATTTGTCGAGAGATCATACGGGCGGCGGGAGGGGAGTTCGTGGGCTCGGCCGATGCTCCGGAAATCCCTGGCTGGAGCTTGCATGAAACCGGCACCTGCCGCATGGGGGATGATCGCAAGAAATTCGTGACCAATGCCTTTGGCCAGACGCATGACGTACCCAACTTGTACGTGTGCGATGCGAGCGTGTTTCTCAACTGTACGGACAAGACCACTACCATCAGCATTCTCGCTTTTTCGCTGCGGACTTCGGAACGCTTGATCGAGAACTTTCGGCGGGGCGAACACAAGGCCGCATGAGGGTTTCATCAATAATTCCCGCAGGTACCAGCGAGATGCTGGCAGTGAAGGCGCTCTCGGTGGTACCCTCCGGGACGAATTTAAAACTCCACTTTCGAGGAAGATCATGAAATTACGCCAACTCTCAGTTGCTCTCGTGCTGCTGATTTCTTGTGCTGTGGCCGGTGCTGCTGACCGGAAATACATTGTCAAGCCGCGGCCTGCAGACACCAAAGCTCTGCCTTTCAGCGACGGCGTTTTGGTCGGCAACACGCTTTACATTGCCGGGCACATCGGGCTCGATCCCAAGACGGGGCAGGCACCAGCGGATGCGGAGCAGGAAGCGAAGCTCGTGATGGAGGGCGTAAAGGCCACTGTAGAGCAAGCTGGACTGACCATGGACGACATCGTTTCCGTACAAGTATTCTGCAGCGATCTGAAGTACTACGAGACGTTCAATAACGTTTATAAGACCTACTTTCACGAGAACTACCCCGCGCGCGCGTTTGTCGGGGCTGGGAGTTTGCTGCGCAACGGGAAATATGAAGTGTTGGGGATTGCCGTCAAGAAATAGCTTGCCGAGAGACGTTGCAAGCAACGTCTCTACGGAACCTTGATTCGTCTTTTGTTCGCCATGGCATGCGGCATTTGTGGTAAATCTATAAGCCATGCGGAAGGCGATCAATCATTTGAAAAAGTGCGATCCGGTGCTTCGCGCAATCATCGAGCGAGTGGGCCCATTCCGGATGGAGTATGGGCAATCGCAATTCTCCAGCGTGGCGGAAGCTATCGTGTATCAGCAGTTGAACGGCAAAGCGGCTGAAACGATCTTCAAGCGTTTTGCCTCCCTTGCTGGAGACCCGCTCACACCGGAAGGCATCCTGAAACTCTCGGATGAACAGCTCCGAGGAGTCGGTCTATCGAAGCAGAAATCGGCTTACCTGAAGGACCTCGCGCAAAAGACAGCCGCGGGAGTTCTCGACTTTTCAAAACTTCCCGAGTTACCGGACGAGGAAGTCATCGAACACCTGACCCAGGTCAAAGGAATCGGGGTGTGGACCGCGCATATGTTCCTGATTTTCTCTCTGCGCCGGCTCAATGTGCTGCCTACGGGCGATTATGGCGTGCAAATGGCACTGAAGAGGCATTACCGTAAGCGGAAGCTGCCGAAACCGAAGGACATGGAAAAGATCGCGCGCGCCTGGGAACCATATCGCAGCGTGGCCTGCTGGTACATGTGGCGCAGCCTGGATATCAAGACACTGTAACGGCAGAGCATGATAGGCGGTCCCCTGTGATCGCCTGTGCGCTCTGTGGTTAAATGGTGTTGCATGGCTGACGCAAAGATCCGCGTACTGGTCGCGAAACCAGGCTTGGACGGACACGATCGCGGCGCCAAGGTTATTGCCCGTGCCCTGCGGGACGCGGGTATGGAAGTCATCTACACGGGTCTTCGACAGACTCCCGAGATGATCGTCACCGCCGCACTGCAAGAAGACGTGCAGGTGATCGGATTATCTATTCTGTCCGGCGCTCATAACGCCATTGTGCCGCGCGTCACGGACCTGCTGCGCCAGAACAAAATGGATGACGTCCTCTTACTGGTGGGTGGAATCATTCCCGATCAGGACATTGAGGGCCTGCAAAAAGCGGGAGTAGCGGCGATCTTCCAACCCGGCACCGCAATGGACGAGATTGTGCAATTCATCCGCACGCACGTGAAAGGGCCGGGCGTACCGGCGGGCGGCTAATGTCTGTCATTGACGCGCCGCGCGCGAAGAAAATTCTTTCCTCAACGATCGGTCCGGCTCCCTGGTATTGGAAAACATTTCCTTCATTTCGTTCTGACGCAGGGCAGAACTTCCGCTGGACCCATCACGGGACCGAGGGCCCTGTCGCGCATCTGGTGACCCTAGGGCCTGCGCAGGAGCGTGACCAGATCCGACTGGCTCTCAATACATATTGCCGGCCATTTCTGGTCTCGTCACACTATCTTGGCATCTGGTGCCCGGAAGGACGGCATATTCGGATGGCTTGTTTCGATCCGGACGAATTGAAAGCTTTCGATTTGGCTGAGGTGGCAGGATGGTTCAAGCAGTCCTCAGACCGCATCTATGCAGCCACGCCGCCGAAAACAGATTTTGAAATTCCGCTCGCGTTGGGTCCGGGGACACACAAAATCGAGATACCGCGAGACCTGGCGAAGCATTGACGAACTGATCGTTCCCACGAGCTATAAAGCCATGTCAGATGATGATCCGGCGTTCGCGCTATTCGTCCTTTACCCGCAGGCAGGATTGGTGGACGTGCTTCCCCAGAAATGGTTTACTGCCGCCCAATACCGAGTGGGACAACAGTGGATCACACGCGCAGTTCGTGATCCGGATACGCAACGCATCCTTGGCGAATGTTTTGGAGTGGGAACTTTCCTCTTGGAGGAGGATGGTTGCCGTCTTGCGGAGTGGATCGAGCGACGAACATAAGTCCCAGCTGTGAATACCTGATGTCTGTGACCGGGTTCGAACTTAAGTCAGTCAGGGGCGTGCAACTGCTTCGACTGGTGTCCGATGACGGCACTAACCGGCTGACTGGTGATTGTGTAATATCGCTGACCAAAAAGATTTCAGAGCTGGCGCGGGAGCAGGCCCCATTGATAATCGCCGGCAACGAGCGCTTTTTTTCTGCCGGCGCAGAGTTGCAGGAGATTGCCGAGCTCAAAGGGCAGGCCACAAGCGAGTTCTCGAAGATGGGTCAGGAGCTCACCGCGCGCATCGAAGACTTCCCCGTTCCGGTATTTGCGGCAATTTCGGGTTACTGCATGGGCGGAGGCCTCGACTTGGCACTGGCCTGCCGTCGTCGCGTAGCCTCCCCGAATGCGGTATTTGGGCATCGAGGCGCGGCACTAGGACTCATTACTGGCTGGGGAGGGACCCAGCGCCTGCCGCGACTGATCGGAAAAGCTCGAGCTCTGGCGTTGTTTGTAGCTGCAGAGAAACTGACAGCCAAAGAGGCTTGGCAACTTGGTCTGATTAATTGCATTGCCGACAATCCAGTCGCCGAAGCGATCGGGCTCATTCACGCACCGTAATTGGATTCGGGTTTACGCCGCATTGCGCCGTTCTGCCCGGCTGGTATACCGTAAAAAGTTCGTCCTATATGCCCGATCGCAATGAATCGCTGGCCGTGAACTCCTCATCGTCCGGGAATGTGCTGGCGACGAAAGTCGATCCTACGTCCGCGCGCTTTGAAGCCAATATGCGATTTTTAGCGGATTTGATGTCGCAGGTGCGCAATGAGGGTGAAGTGATCTGTGAAGGCGGGGGAGCCAGAGCTATCGAGAACCAGCATGGGAAGGGGCGACTAACCGCGCGCGAGCGCATAGCTCTGCTCGCTGATCCCGGCAGCTTTTTCGAATTAGGTATCTACGCAGCGCACGGTATGTATGAGGAGTGGGGCGGAGCTCCCGCCGCGGGCGTCATAACCGGGACGGCGCGGGTGCAGACGCGCATGGTGATGATAATCGCAAATGACGCGACCGTAAAAGCCGGCGCATTCTTTCCGATGACGGCGAAGAAGGTCATACGAGCTCAGAATATCGCGATTGAGAATCGAATTCCGACCATCTACCTCGTCGACTCCGCCGGAGTATTCCTACCCCTGCAGGAAGATGTCTTCCCCGATACGGATGATTTCGGGCGCGTGTTTCGTAACAATGCCGTGATGTCCGCCATGGGCATTCCCCAGATCGCCGCAATCATGGGGATGTGCGTGGCCGGGGGCGGCTATCTGCCTGTTATGTGCGACCACGTGCTCATGACCGATGGCAGCGGGCTGTTCCTCGCGGGTCCGGCTCTGGTGCAAGCGGCGATCGGGCAGAAAGTTTCGGCCGAGGATTTAGGTGGCGCAGCCATGCACTCGGCTATCAGCGGGACGGTGGATTTCCGGGAATCCACCGATGAGGCTTGTATCGCGCGCATTCGTTCGATTGTCGAAAAGTGGGGCTACCGGCGGCTCTCGCCATGGGATCGCAAGAAGCCAGTCGAGCCGCAACTGGATGCCGAAGAGATATACGGCATCTACGATCCGTCTCCGGGGCGGCCTTACGATATGAAGGAGATCCTGGCGCGCATCCTTGATGGCAGCCGCTTTGATGAGTACAAGCCTGAGTACGGCAAAACAGTAATCTGTGGTTACGGCCGTATCGGCGGTTTTGCGGTTGGGATTGTCGCCAATCAAAAATTGCATGCTCAACAAACTGATCACGAAGGCCACAAACGGGTTGAATTCGGTGGCGTGATCTATACCGAGTCCGCCGAGAAGGCGTCACGCTTCATCATGGATTGCAATCAGAATCTCATACCGCTGGTTTTCTTCCATGACGTGAACGGGTTCATGGTAGGCCGTGATGCGGAATGGAGCGGGATCATCAAAGCAGGCGCCAAGATGGTGAATGCAGTGTCAAATTCGGTTGTGCCGAAGATCACGGTTATCGTGGGTGGATCCTTCGGTGCAGGACACTATGCCATGTGCGGAAAAGCTTACGATCCGCGATTCGTCTTCGCCTGGCCGACTGCTCGCTATGCGGTTATGAGCGGCGATTCGGCGGCTGGGACCCTGGTGGAGATCAAGGTTAAACAACTGGAGCGCGGCGGCAAGAAATTGAGCGACGAAGAGAAGAAGCAACTTTATGAATCCGTGAAACGCACCTACGATGAACAGACGGATCCGCGTTATGGAGCCGCGCGCTTGTGGATCGACAAGATCATCGATCCCATAGAAACTCGCGAGGCCATCACCCAGGCATTGGAAGCAGCCTCGCTGAATCCCGACGTGCCGGAGTTCAAGGTCGGAGTGTTGCAGACTTGATCCCTTACTACCCTACGATTGTCACGGGCCCAACTTATCCGCGTGAATCCGTGAAGGTCGTGGCCGATTTCGAATGAGCGAACTCGTCAAACTGATTGAATGTCCCCGCGACGCCTGGCAAGGGCTGAAAGGGATAATCCCCGCTGACTTGAAATCGGATTATCTGAAAGCGCTGATCAGCGCAGGGTTCAAGCACATCGATGCGGTGTCATTCGTCTCTCCGAAGGCTGTGCCCCAGATGTCGGACTCTGAAGAAGTATTAAGGGAACTGGATCCTCCGGATGACGTGGAGATCATCGGCATTGTGGTCAACGAAAAGGGCGCCCAGCGAGCGATCGACACTAAGGCAGTGTCGACCCTCGGTTTCCCATATTCCATCTCAGAAACATTTCTGCGAAAGAATCAAAATCAGTCGCCCGAAGACGCACTGGACGAGTTGGAGAAGGTGCAAAAAAAGGCCGACGATAAGGGGCTGGATGTCGTGGTCTATATCTCTATGGCATTTGGAAATCCGTACGGCGATAGGTGGAGCGCTGACGAGGTAGTAGACGCGATCGAACTGCTGGAAGCCGAAGACCTGCACATGATTTCCCTGGCAGATACGGTCGGCATGGCGACGCCTCAGCAGATCACAGAATTGGTCGGGGCGGTCATGAACAAGTACAGCTATCTTGAGATTGGAGTTCATTTGCATAGCAGGCCGGAGTTGGCCTCAGAAAAAGTTCTGGCCGCGTACGATGCAGGTTGCCGTCGTTTCGATTCGGCATTGGGAGGGCTGGGAGGGTGTCCATTTGCGCAGGATGCACTGGTTGGAAACATCCCGACAGAGACTGTGATTGACACACTTCGCAAGCGAGGGGCGGATTTGCCAAGGCTGAAGCCACTCGATACTCTTCTGAAGGCGACCGGCGGACTGGCGGCGAAGTATTCCGAATCGCACGCCGCGGATTGAAATTAGCCACGGATCCACGCGGGTTATCACAGATCAACCAAGCAGTGCCGAAAAATGCGTCGGCGTTTCTATGGCATACAAGACAATTCAACTTGCGTTTGAAGGCAAACTCGCAACTCTGACGCTGAACCGTCCGGATAAGCGCAACGCGATCAGTTTCGAACTGATTGACGATTTGTTGCGAGCGTTCGACGAGGTTGCCAAGTCCGACGCCATCATCCTGATCCTGACCGGTGCGGGTAAAGCGTTTTGTTCCGGCATGGATCTCGACAATCTCAAAGCCCTGGCCGGGAGAACGCCAGAGCAGAACCTGCAAGACTCGAAGACGATGGTGCAACTGTTCCGGTCGCTATACGAGTTTCCAAAAGTGACCATCGCGGCCGTGAATGGCGCGGCTATTGCGGGCGGAACTGGGTTGGCGCTGCTGTGCGATTTCACGCTGGCCTCTCCGGAGGCGAAGTTCGGCTACACGGAAGTCAGGATCGGGTTCGTGCCCGCGATTGTTTCAACTTTTCTGCTCCGCCAGGTAGGCGAGAAGCACGCCCGCGATCTCCTGCTCACGGGAAGACTTTTCGATGCGGCGGAGGCTGCGCGCATGGGATTGATCAACGAAATTGTGCCTGGCGAACAATTGATAGCACGAGCACGCCAACTGGCCTCGGTGTTGATGGAAAACAGTTCCGCCTCTCTGTTTGCTACAAAGAAGTTGCTGACTGATCACGCACGCTCTGAAATTGACGCTCAAATCGAGGAGGCCGTGCGCTCCAATGCTGCAATTCGTCTGACCGCCGACTTCCGAGAAGGCATTACTTCATTTCTCGAAAAGCGCAAGCCGGTGTGGACGGGTAGATGAGCGGGAACAGCTATCAAACAGTAAATGAGACGCGGCTGCGCGTGCGCTATGCCGAGACTGACCAGATGGGCGTCGTCTATCACTCGAACCATCTCATCTGGTTTGAAGTCGGGCGCGTCGAGTTGATGCGAGAAATGGGATTTTCCTATCGCGACATGGAGCGGGAAGACGGATGTTTCATCGCCGTAGCGGAAGTGACCTGCCGCTATCGGGCTCCGGTGTTCTACGACGAAGAGGTCATCGTTCGCACACGGCTTAAAACAGTGCGTGAATCGGTCATCATTTTCAGTTACGAACTGGCCCGAGCCGGCACGGGAGCGTTGCTGGCGGAGGGCGAGACAACTCACATCGTCACAGATTCGAAGATGAAGGTAGCGGCGTTCCCCGAGAAATATCTAAAGGTATTCCGCGCTGCGGTGAAAAAGTAGAACTACTGAGGATCCTCTTGAACGCACTTCATATCAGTGGAAATGATCTGACGTTGGAGGCTGTGCGCGAGGTGGCGGTAAAGCGGCGCGCGGTTTTGCTCGCGCCCGATTCGCGCGCCATGGTGGAGCAGGCACGGGCGGTAGTCGAGGCAATTGTCAGCAGTAATCAAGTGGCCTATGCAATCACCACGGGGGTTGGCAAGCTGAGCGATGTTCGCATCGCCGGTGACCAGATTCGCGAACTGCAAGTCAACCTGGTACGCTCGCACGCGGTTGGCGTAGGCGAGCCTCTTCCCTTGGCAGAGACGCGCAGCATGATGTTGCTGCGAGCCAATTCGCTGGCGAAGGGCCATTCAGGAGTGCGCCCGGTCGTGATCGACACACTTTGCGAAATGCTCAACCGCGGGGTCACTCCAATCGTGCCATCGCAAGGGAGCGTCGGTGCGAGCGGCGATCTCGCACCCTTGGCGCACCTGGCGCTGGCTCTGATTGGTGAAGGTGAATGCTACGACGAAAGAGGGACGCGTCTGGCCAGCGGAGATGCGCTAAAACGTGCACAAATCAAGCCCATCGTGCTTGAAGCCAAAGAGAGCATTTCCCTCATCAATGGAACGCAGGCCATGCTGGCGCTGGGCACGCTGGCCCTGTTGTCGGCGGAGACTCTTGTCGATTCAGCCGACGTAATTGGCGGCTTATCCTGCGATGCGCTGAAAGGCACGGATGCCGCATTCGATGAACGCATCCATAAAGTCCGTCCCCACAGCGGCCAAATGAAGACCGCCGCCAACCTGCGTCGCATGCTGGAAGGAAGCCAGATTCGCGAATCGCACCGCGAATGCGGGCGCGTGCAGGATGCCTACTCCCTGCGCTGCATTCCGCAGGTCCATGGAGCGGTACGCGACACGCTGGCTCACTGCCGCGAAGTTTTCGAGGTAGAGGCCAACGCTGCAGTCGACAACCCACTGGTGTTCCTCACAAATCCGAAGCTTACCCAAGGTGACGTGATCTCTGGAGGAAACTTTCATGGTGAGCCCCTGGCCTTTGCGTTGGATTTCCTCGCCATAGCGCTGAGCGCTCTGGCCGGCATCAGCGAGCGCCGAATCGAAAGGCTGGTCAATCCCACACTGAATGAGGGCTTACCTCCTTTTCTCGCTCCCAGCGCAGGCTTGAACTCCGGCTTCATGATGGCTCAGGTCACGGCGGCTGCGCTGGTCAGCGAGAATAAAGTCTTCGCGCATCCGGCGTCAGTGGACTCGATCACTACTTCCGGCAATAAAGAGGATTACGTGTCAATGGGAATGACGGCAGCACTCAAGCTGCGTCGAGTCGTCGAGAATACGCGAAACGTGCTGGCGATTGAAGCTATGGCCGTGGCACAGGCGCTGGACTTCCTGGCGCCTTTGAAGACTTCGAAGCGGGGACAAGCGGCGCATGCAGTTATACGGTCGGTGTGCGCGACCATGGAAAGAGATCGCGTCATGTATCCGGATTTTGCCCGCATGGCCCAACTGCTAGCGGCCGGCAAGATTGCTGAAGCACTAGGGTAAACGGCTCCGCAGCAAAGGATCCAGCATGAAAACTCACACAGAGTATTTAAAGTTCAACACCAAAACGCATCGGGCGTACGTGCACATTACGCCGCAAGTAGAGCAGATTGTCAGCAACAGCGGCGTGCGCGAAGGCATGGTCCTGGTGTCGGCAATGCACATCACTGCGGGTGTGTATGTGAACGATAACGAGAGTGGACTGATCGAGGACATTGATCAATGGCTCGAGCACCTCGCGCCATTCAAGAAAGACTACAAGCATCACGAGACAGGCGAAGACAATGGCGACTCGCACCTCAAGGCGCTCCTGATCCACCACGAGGTCATCGTGCCGATCACCGGAGGCAAACTCGATTTGGGAACATGGCAGCGGGTTTTCTATGCGGAATTCGATGGCCAGCGCGACAAGCGCGTGATCGTGAAGGTCATGGGGGAATAGCGGAATGCCGGAGGAACTCACAGAACTACAGGAAGACGCCGAGCATGCAAAGCACAATCCGGAACTTGCGCCCGTTTCTGTCACCATGGCCGCCCTAGCGGTGCTGGTCGCCGTTGTCAGCCTGCTTGGCCATCGTGCTCACACTGAAGAGGTGGTATTGCAAGCTATGGCTTCGGACCGATGGGCCTACTATCAGTCACAAAACGTGCGGCGCCACGTCGACGAACTATTCCTGGACCTCACCTCAGTGCAGGGTACGACCGACGCTGCGGGCCTAGCCAAGCTGCACGACAAATATTCGCAAGAGGCGACCCGATATCGAGACGAACGCGACGAAACGGAGGCCGAAGCCCGAAAGCTGGAAGCGGAAGTCGCAACCGAACGGAATCGCGCCAATCGCTTCGACCTTTCCGAAGTGTTCCTCGAAATCGGGCTCGTGATCACATCCATTACGCTGCTGACCGGACGCAAAATCTACTGGGGGCTCGGCGGAGGATTTGCGGTAGTCGGAATCGTTATTGCTTGCACAGGTCTCCTGATTCACGGAGCCCCTTAGGATTCTCTGAATGGCGGATATCAAAGTTCCATACCTGGACCTGAGGGCGCAATACCGGAGCATCAAGTCCGAAATCGATGAAGCAATCGCTCGGGTGTTGGAGAGTTGTCAGTTTGTGCTCGGGCCCGAGGTTGCGGCATTCGAGAACGAATTTGCCGCGTATTGCGCGACGACGGACTGCATCGCCGTAAATTCTGGTACCAGCGCGCTCCATCTTGCGTTGCTTGCGGCTGGGGTCGGACCGGGCGATGAAGTCATCACTGTGCCTTTCACGTTTGTGGCAAGCGTGGCCACCATTCTCTATACCGGCGCGAAGCCCGTCTTAGTGGACATCGAACCGCGCACATTCAACATGAATCCCGCGGCGATTCAGGCGGCAATTTCGCCTCGCACGAAAGCGATCATGCCCGTACACCTTTACGGACATCCTGCCGATATGGATTTCATAATGGAGGTGGCACGGAAACACGGGCTCATCGTGATCGAAGATGCAGCGCAGGCGCACGGAGCAAGATACAAGGGCCGACCCGTGGGAAGCATCGGCGACATCGCATGTTTTAGCTTCTATCCTGCCAAAAATCTCGGAGCTTATGGCGAAGGCGGGGCGGTGACGACCAGCAATCCTGCATATGCCGAGAAGATTCGCAGCTTGCGTGATTGGGGGCAGGATCGCAAGTATCATCATGTTTTCCACGGGTACAACTACCGTCTCGAAGCCATTCAGGGAGCGATTTTACGAGTTAAGCTGCGGCATTTGGAAACCTGGACTGAGGCAAGGCGCCGTATCGTTGAGAAGTACGGCGATTTGTTAGCGGATGCTGATGTGGTCCTTCCCGCGGAAATGGAATGGGCAAGGCATGTGTACCATCTCTTCACGGTTCGCAGTAAGAATCGCGATGCAACGCAGGCAGCCCTGCTGAACCAAGGCATTCAGACGGGCGTGCATTACGCCACTCCGGTTCACCTTCAGCCCGCATATCGCAAACTCGGCTACGGACCCGGGTCCTTGCCTGAATCCGAAAAGGCAGCCGAGGAAGTCCTCTCGCTGCCGATGTATCCAGAACTGACGGAGGCTCAACTTGAGATGGTGGCCGAGGCCTTGACCGCGCGCGCCCGACGCGCTGAGCCGGCTAAATAATTTCCTTTTTCGTCCTGAAAGAAGTGGCGATCATATCGACCTGCGTATCGGGCTTCACGATCAGGAATGGCCCGATCCCGAGCACATCCATGCGCGTGCGCTGAAAGCAGTCGATCGCCTCTTCCGGCGTGCAAACGATTGGCTCATTCTCATTGAAGCTGGTGTTGAGAAGAACTGGAAGACCTGTTCTGCGATGAAAGGCGGAGATTAGATCGTAGAACATCGGATTCTCTTCGCGGGTGACTGTTTGCAGACGCCCCGTATCGTCGACATGATTTACTGCGCACAGAAGCTTGCGTTTCTCTGGACGAATCTTGTATACGTGCAGCATGAACGGCGAGGCATGATCGTGCTCGAAGTACTCGTGTTGATATTCGCCCAGAATCGACGGCGCAAACGGCCGGAACCATTCGCGGTGCTTGATGCGGGCGTTCAAAATATCTTTCATGTCGGACCGCCCCGGATGCGCCACAATCGAGCGATTTCCCAGCGCGCGCGGGCCCCACTCCATGCGTCCCTGGAACCAACCCACCACATTGCCGGCGGAGATATGCTCGGCCACTTCTTCAAGCAACTCCGTGCAATGGAGTTTTCGAAATGGCAAACCCGCACTTTGTAGCGCCGACTGGATTCGCGCTTCGGAAAACTCCGGACCCAGATATGAGTGCCTCAAGTGGTGACGGCGAGGTTGCTTCAGGACGGAATGATAAGTGTGCAACGCCGCCCCAATGGCAAGGCCTTCATCGCCGGCCGCAGGCTGAATGTATGTTTGCCGGAATGGCGTGTGCTCGAAAAGTTTCCCGTTGGCCACGCTGTTGAGCGCGCATCCGCCCGCGATAGCGAGGTCGTCGACTGGAACTCTCTCGTGCAGGTGTTTGAGGGAATGAAAGAAGACCTCCTCGAAGCGGGACTGCAGAGCGAAAGCCAGGTCCATGTCGCGCTGGGTGATTTCTGCATGTGGTTTACGAGGATCGCCGAACAATTTCTCCATTCGATGCGAGAAATGCCGTGCCAAGCGGACCGTGCCATCTGGGAGGACCTGCATGCCCTGATTGCTCCCGAGCGGCTTGAAATATCCCATATCCAACTGGAAGGTGCCGTTCTTGGGAGCGACGATCTTGCTGATCTCGTTGCAATACCTGTCCTCGCCATATGGCGCAAGGCCCATCACTTTACCTTCGTCACCGTATTTCGTGTAGCCGATGAACTCGCAGATCATGGTGTAAAGGCTGCCCAACGAGTGCGGCAGAAACACGCGCTCCAATACTTCAACGGCGTTGCCCTCGCAGCGCGCCATCATCGTGGAAACAAAATCCCCGGAGCCGTCATAGCTAAAACCCGCAGCCCTCTCCCAGGGAGAGCAAAAATAAGCGCTGGCAATATGAGCTACGTGATGCTCGAGGTGATGTTCCCGGAACCTTAACTGCCGGGAGTCGACTTCCAGCGCTTTCGAGAGCAGCAAACGCACTTCGCGCATCGCCATTTTGCGCTGGCGCAGATGGATAAAATTCAGTATTTTTGCTGGATTGAGGAGTGCGTATTCAAGTTTCTTCGCCAGGTTGGCATGCGTGTCCTGGCCGACCGCCACGTGCTCGACATCCGAAATCTTCGCCCCAACTGCATCCAAACATGCTCGAACCGCCAGTGCGGGAAAGCCGCCGAAGTGTTTGCGCCGATTGAGTCTCTCTTCGGCAATGGCAAACTTCACTTCGCCATCAAGCACGATCGCCGCCGAAGCGTCGGCGTGAAACATATTGAGGCCCAAAATCAGCATTAAGTAACTTGTTCTCCTGTAAATTCGAGACGTACTTAGCTCATGGGTTCGCGCTGGGATCTAAAATAGGCTCTCCTTGGCGGTTGAGGAACTCCGAAACGTTTACGTGAAGAGGAGTACCAGCTGTGCGCGACTCTTCGATACGCAGCGTCGCCAGCATGGAACCAATCAAGTCCTCAAAACGAATTGGCGCTTGCTTCGCTTGTCGAATTGAATCGACAAACGCCGCCCACTCAGCGCGATGCCCTTTATCTTGGCGCCATCTCGAGCGAATGGATTGTGTGTGACCATTGCGGACGAGTTCCAGTTGGCGAAAGTCCTCCAGCATTGCAGCGCTGCCGCCGCCGAAGACCTCGATGCGCTCCTTGGAAAAAGAATGATCCCCATTCGCCAAATAGCTGATCGTGCCTTCAGAACCATTCGCGAAGTGGAGTGACACGAGCACGTTGTCGCCGCTGTAACGCGCGGTAGTTCCGAGTGCGCGAGCCTCAACCCCGGCGATAGGCGAATCGGCAAGGAACATCAGTAGATCGACGAAATGGCAAACCTCGCCGAGAATACGGCCGCCACCTTGTTCACGATCGTTGACCCAATGATCAGGCGGAAGAAATCCAGCATTGATTCGATATTGAAGCGCGAGCGGCTCTGCAATGGACGCCAGAAACTTTTTCATCTGTACAACCATGGGCGCGAAGCGCCGGTTGTAGCCCACCATAAGAACCGGGCGTTGCGCCTCAGGCAGTTCAAGAAAAACCGACGTAATCTCGTACAACTCACCTTTCTTTCAAGCAAAGGGGTTTCTCGCAGAACACGTGTTTCCCGGCCCTCAGCGCTGACACAACCTGCTTTCCGTGTAGATGGTGCCGAGTCGCAATCACCACCGTGTTAATTTCGGGATGGTTGATCGCGTGCGAATCGTCGGTAGTGCAACTCTGGAAGCCAAACTTTTTTGCGGCGTGTTTGGCCCGTGCTCCGGTAGCTGCGCAAATCGAGACCAGGCGGGTCTCAGAAGAGGCCTGCATCGCCGGAATCAAGGTCGAGGTTGCAAATCCTCCTGCTCCAAGCAGACCCACGCTGAGGCCCGTGGTAGAAGCGATCCGAGATGGAGTCAACTTACCAGCATCATGCACTAGCGTTAGAGTCGACGAGGCGTTTCCACCGTCTCCGTACTGAATCACAACTCCTAAAAAAGGCTCGTTTGACCTGCCGGTGATTAGTTCATACGCGCTCTGCGCCCTGTCGATAGAGAATCGGTGCGTGATGAGTGGTTCGAGATTCAGCTTTCGTTCGGCCAGAAATTGAAGGAAGGCTTCCATGTTGCGCGTTTCGGTCCATCGCACATAACCGATGGGATAGTCGCGCCCTTTTTGTTCGTAAGCGGAGTCGTATCGTCCAGGCCCGTACGATCGAGAAACGCGGAAGTCGAGTTCTTTCTCGAAATAACGTTTGCGCTCGATCTCCATGCCCACTGTGCCCACTGCTACGACGACACCGCGGTCGCGAGTGATATCGCCGGCCAGATTCACCGGATCGCTGCTGGACGTTTCCGCCGTAATCACCGTGCAGTCCACCCCAACTCCGCGCGAGAACTGCGCACAAAGGTCACGAAATGTGTGCGCCGTAGTCGCCACCGCATCCGCACCCATCTGGGTCGCAAGTTGCGCACGTGAAGGGTTGGGATCCGTCCCGAGCACCTGGCACCCGGCAAGCTTCAACAGTTTCACAGTAAGCTGCCCCAAAAGCCCGAGGCCGATAACCGCGACGCGATCGCCAAGCATTGCCTCCGCGGTGCGAATCCCGTGCAGCGCGACAGCTCCCAAAGTGGCGAAGGCTGCATGCTCGAAGGCAACTTCGAATGCAGCCGCAGGATCGCATGCGGGAATTTTTGCCAACAGCAAGCGAGGGACACTGGCCATTTCGGCATGCACCGCCAGCCCTGCGCCAGCACAGGCTACGCGGTCACCAGGACGGATGTCCGTGATACCTTCGTCAACCGCGATCACGGTTCCCGCGCTGCTATAGCCGGGGCTGGACGGCTGGTCCAGACGGCTGCGAATCACCTGCACCGCGGAGACAATTCCATCCCGTTGCACTTTGCTGATTACTTGTCGGACCAGATCCGGCCGGGACTTTGCCTTTCGCCATAAACTTTTTCGAGCAAATTCGGTGGACGCTCGTTCGGTTCCAGCCGACAGGACAGACGCCGCGACGCGTACGAGCGCGCAGCCTGGAAGAAGTCGCGGGGCTGGAACCTCCTCAACCGTGATCTCGCCCGTGCTTGCGTGTTGAAGAACCTGTTTCATGCTGTGGCTACGTACCGCGGAATCATTTCGGATTCAAACTTCTCCGCGCCGCCATCGAGAAATGTTTGCATCCAGAGTTCGAGCGTGAGGAATTGCCACACTTGCATGGACCAATCTTGGCGTCCGCTGCGGTGTTCGCGCACAAAGCGGTCGACGGCAGAGGGCTTAAACATCCCGCGCTTACCAAGCTGCGCGGGAGAGAGCAAATCATCCACCATTGTCCTGAGATCGTGAGTAAGCCAGTAGTCGATCGGAGCGGCAAAGCCGGCCTTCGGTTGCTGCAAAATTTCCCGGGGCAGCAGGTCGCGCATGGCGCAACGAAAAATATATTTCGTCTTCGGCCTCAAGAAGCCCTTCAATTTGAGATTCGGTGGAACGTTCCAAGCTACGAACTCAGCCAACTCGCGATCCAGAAATGGAACCCGGACTTCCACCGACGAAGCCATGCTCATCTTATCGTTGTAATTAAGATTAAGACTCGTCATGAATATCTTGGTATCGAGATACAACATTTGGTGAAGAAAATCGGCGTTTTTCACGCGCTCAAAGGCAGCAACGTGCTCTCGGGCCGCATGGAGCGAAAACGTCTGCGCCGCAAATGCAGAGGTATAGATACTCGATCTATGTCCGCCATCGAGGTACGTACAGTTCGCGACGAAGCGGTCAGTCGGAGTCAACGATGCACTCCGCGCCATCTTTTTCGCGAGGCGGACTGCACCTTTGAGTGCAGTTCCCCGGAAACTCGGCACGTTACGGATTGCGCTCTCGCATACGGCGCGTAGCGGTCCAGGGATACGCGTGTACGCGTCCGACCAATAATGCGCCACATGCTTACGGTATCCGGCAAAAAGTTCATCACCGCCCACTCCCGACAGGAGCACGGTGGCCTGCTTGCGCGCTTCGCGGCAGACCAGATAAGCCGTAATAATAGCGGGATCAGCCGTCGGCTCATCCATGTGCCAGATGAGTTTCGGCAGTAAATCCATTACATCCGGCTCGACTATGATCCGCTGGTTCTCGCATCCAAGATGTCGGGACAGGCGGGTTGCAACTTCGGGATCGTCCAGCGTGCTCTCGCCAACTCGATATTTGCGCGGGAACGTAATCGTGTAAGTTCGAACCGGTTGCTTGCCTGCAGACCTCATCATGGCGACGATTGAGGAGGAATCCAATCCAGCGCTCAGAAACGCTCCAATCGGCACATCGCTTACCATCTGCGACTCTACCGATCGCCGGAAGCGCTCGCGAACTTCTTCCGCCAGATCCGCTTCTGAGTGTCTGTAGGTTTCGCCAGCAGCAGGAAACGTGAGATCCCAATATCGAGTGATCTTCAACTCGCCATTCCGCACTATGGCGGAATGCCCCGCCGGCAACTTCAGAATGCGCCGGAACATCGTCTTCGGATCTGGAACCCACAAAAAGCTCAGGTACTGATCAAGGGATTGAGGATCGAGGTCAGCCTCGACCTCAGGAATTTGCAACAGGGCTTTGATCTCTGAGGCAAACGCAAAGCGTGTACCGTCGTGAAAATAATAGAGCGGTTTGACCCCGAAGTGGTCGCGCGCAAGGAACAGCGTTGGCGTTCCCGAGCGCAGATCGCAAATGGCGAACGCGAACATTCCGTTCAGACGCTTCACGCATTCCGCGCCCTCCTGCTCGTAGAGGTGGACGATCACTTCCGTATCGGTATTCGACGTGAAACGATGACCTTTGTGTTCCAGTTCGCGGCGCAGTGTTGCGAAGTTGTATATCTCGCCGTTGTAGGTAATCCACACCGTCCGATCGTCGTTGCACATCGGCATGTGCCCGGCCACTGATAGGTCCAGAATGGCAAGACGGCGGCTCCCGAGGCCGATATATGAGCCGTCAGGCAAGAGGCGATCCCAGAGGCCGGAATCGTCGGGACCGCGATGCGCCTGCACTCGTGTCATGCGTGCCAGTGTTTCGCGATCTCCGCAATTCACTACACCGCTGATTCCGCACATCGGCTTAGCTCTGCCCCTTTCGCATGCCGAGTACTTTCAGCTCGTATATCTTCGCCTTGATATGAAAGAACTGTATGCCCTGGAATCCGCAGTAAATCAGGCCGGGAACACCATCGAGAAATCCCAGGCACATGATGTATTTGTAGAAGAAAAACAGCGCCGGGGAACCGGGTACGCAGAAGAAAAGCTTGCGCAACCAACGACGCCGCTGCGCCTGGGATCCAAAAGGTGAGGGGATAATTCTCGTGTACTCGCCTTGCCTTCGAACCACACGCGGGCGTCCCAATTCGAATACTTGTCATGTTTTTGGATGTAATGCGAAAGCGATTCAACGTTGTGATGGACCAGAGCATGGCGGAGCTGTCCAACTTTCGCATTGGAATTCCCGATCACATGTTCGTGAACTTCCATATCGGCCATCGATTCGTCCTGCTCTTTCAGACGGCATTCAAAGTGAGCTTTCCCTCGCCGGAAGAGCAAAAGCTTATAAAAACTGGCTCCGCTGTGACCCAGTTCGCGGCCAAGGAAAAACATTCGCAGGCGGATGTAATAGCCGTCGACACGCCGGATTCTGAATGGCTTGTTGGATCTCGACGACAAGCTCGGGCGTTAATGCCTCATCCGCATCGATCAGCAAAATCCAGTCGTAGGTGAATTGGAGGGAATCTATGGCCCACTGCCGTTTTTTCGGCCAGCCGCCCTGATAATGAAACTGAATTACCTGCGCGCCGAATGACTCGGCAATCTCAGCACTTGCGTCCGTGCTCTGAGAATCGATCACATACACCTCTCCAGCCTGACGCAGTGACTCCAAACAACGGGGTAGATTGTGCGCTTCATTACGCGCCGCCACGATCACGCTCACTGGGAGCGTGGCAGAGGTCCGCATGAACTCCAGCTGTTTAGGTGCTTGTAGTTTGGGCATTGAACACGGAATGGCTGTAAGCATTCTACCCTGATTCCGCGCTCCTGCAGCTATACTGGCGCAACACATTTTCCAACCAGCAAGTAGTCAAACACAGCGAGTAAGGAACAGGTCTGAGACTGCTGGAACGCCGAACCTTGCGGCACATGCTATCTCGAAGGCAGAGAGGACTTCGATGCCCACGCGAAGGGTGCGCGATGAACTGGAGCGCAGTATTTCCCCGATTCTAATCCGTCGGATCGCCCGCATTAGAAGCGCAATCGATTTTGGAATTCAGCAATGCCGGTTGTGCGTCGGGGGGAGCGGCCTTAGAATGTCGGTACACATTATGCGTTGTGCCTTTAGGCGTACCCTCCAACTCTTTGCCTTTGTTGTCCTGTGCATCGATTTCGGCGCTATCCAATGCGCTACAGCCCAGAACGCCACTGCGCCGCAGAACTCAGGCCCTTTGGCGAATGCCGCACCCAAACGGGACACGGGCGCGCAAGCGGTGTCACAACCGGAGCCTAAATCGAACGAGATGGCGGCGAAACCCGCGAGTCTGCTTCTCGGCCCCGGAGACGAGGTGGAAATCACCGTTTACGGCGCGCCGGACCTTTCGGGTCGCACTCGCATCAGTGATACAGGAAATGTTTCCCTGCCGCTGATTGGCTCCGTTCGAGTGGCTGGCTTGAGCACCAGCGAAGCGGAGGCTGCCATTGAGGCCCAGTTGCGGCTGGACAACATCGTTAATGATCCGCAGGTCTCAATTTTCGCTAAGGACTTCACCCATAGTGGAATTTCAGTTTCAGGAGAGGTTGCAAGACCGGGCTATTACTCTGCTCTAGGGCCGCACCGCTTGTTCGATGTTCTTCAACTCGCGGGTGGCACGACCGAAAAAGCGTCCAACTCGGTCATGATCACTCATCGTGATCAGCCAGACGCAACCACCGTAACCATTTCGAAAAATCCGGCAGAAATGGCGGTCAGCAATGTCGACCTCAAGCCTGGAGATACAGTTGTGGTTGCTAAGGCCGGTATTGTGTACGTTCTTGGAGAGGTCAATCGGCCTGGTGGGTATGTACTGAATGCAACGGGCGGCGTTACTGTTCTGCAGATCGTAGCGGCCGCGGGAGGCCCAACCCACGTTGCTTCCTATGGCAAGACCACTCTGCTGCATCGCACTCCCACCGGCTTCCAACTAGAGAAGGTCGACTTGAAGAAACTTCTTCGGGGCAAGACACAAGACGTCGCTGTCAGGAATGACGACATACTATTTATTCCCACCAGCGGTATCAAGAATGCGCTGAACGCTACGACATTGGTCGCTGCGGCAGGAACGGCTGCCATCTACCACCTACCCTTTTAATTTTCGATGAAGCGACTGTTTATGCCCGGGGCACGGAGCGTGGTCCCGGAGCTATCCTGAGGACCAGAGTCCTTTTTCCTAAGCCAATTCCCCAACACTGCCAGCGCCCACACTCGCGACCATGCAGGTCCGCGGGGTTCAGCATCGAACAGTTTCCGCAGCGGAGCGATCCCAGCGGGGTCCAGGAGACCGCTCGCGCGCACCAAGCGCAGATTTTCTTCCATCAACTCGCGAAAGGGACCCTGGAGCCATGCCGCGAACGGCAGAGCGAATCCGCGTTTAGGCTGCTTCAATTGCTCTTCCGTATAGAGATCCGCGCAAATGTTCCGAAGTAGATGTTTTTGTGGTGCTCGGGGAGGAAGCAGGACATCACCCTGAATTCCAAAGGCCCACTGCACAAGATCCCGCTCGAGGAAGGGCACGCGAATTTCAAGTGAATTCGCCATACCGAAGACATCGCTGTCTCGAAGCAGGATATTTTGGAGATAGAAGGATGAATCCAGTCTGCCTACGGACGCAATGTGATCGCCGGGCAGATACGAGTCCTGGTAGCAAACATTTGGGAGCTGAAAATCCTCTGATAAGTCGAGAGCCTTTGCATTCAGGCCCATGGCCGCGAGGCTCCCATTCGACAGGAGCCTACGATAGTGGAAATAGATTCCTATCAGCCCAGGGTCCATGGCCACGATTTCCTGAGCCTTGCGGCGGGCAATCTGGTTGGTAGGTGCCGTCGCAACTGTCGCAACGGCCCGGCGCATCGCTGGTGGAAGCGGATTCAGCCATGACATGATCCTGTACGTGCGGGGTACGCGACGAAAAAGGTTGTAACCCGCGAAAATCTCGTCACCGCCCAGTCCCGACAGCGCAACCACAATCCCTTGCTGCCGAGCAGCGCGAGCCACGACGTACGTATTGAAGCCGTCCATCGAGGGCTGGTCGATGCGCGCCAGGGCGTCAGCCATCCAGCTTAATGCCGTGCTGTCGCTGACTTCGCAGTTGTTGAAACGCGCGCCGAAGCGGGCTGCAGTGGCCTGTGCGGCACGATGCTCGTCGTCGGCAGGTCTATCCGGAAACGAAACCGTAAAAGCCTCGACCTCGTTGTTTTGGGCAATCTCGCGAGTCAAGCCCAGGATTGCGGTTGAGTCCAGACCGCCGCTCAGAAACACACCGATGCGAACGTCGCTCAGCAAGTGAAGCTTTACGGACTCGCGTAAGAGTGCTCTCCCTTCTTCCACAATTCGCGAGAGCGGTTGTTTGCTCGAAGACTGTTGCGGAAATTGCCAGTATCGTCCTCCACCTGCGGCATTTCCGAACGCATTGAACTCCTTCCAACAGCCACGCGGCAACTCGAAGACGTTCTCATAAATTGTTAGCGGCTCCTGCACACCGCCATAGGCGAGATACCCCGCGAGCGCCCGTCGATCCACGTTACCGGAGATCAGGCCACATTTAGCTAAAGCTTGAACTTCCGACGCACAGGCAAAGCCGCCGTTGGCACTGGCATAATATAGCGGCTTGATACCGAAATGATCGCGAGCGATGACTAATCGCGACCTTCGCATATCCCACAACGCAAATGCGAACATTCCTCGCAGGCGGTCAAGGCATTCGATGCCCCATTTCTCATAGGCTCGGAGCAAGACTTCGGTATCGCTATGCCCGCGGAAGGAGTACCCAGTAGCCTTCAGCACCTTTGTGAGTTCGGGCGCGTTGTAAATTTCGCCGTTATAAACGAGGACATCGCCCGTATTCTCGTTGCGCATGGGTTGATGTCCAAGGGGAGAGACATCCTGAATGGCCAGACGGCGATTTCCCAGGCCAATGGTTGCGTTGCCGCACGAAATCAAGATTGAACCAGCATCATCGGGGCCGCGATGAATCTGTGCCTCGAGCATGGCAAGCAACGAGGCTTCAATTTGTTCGGGGGGGAAACCGCCGAGTAACGCTGCAATACCACACATTCTAATGTCGATTCGTTACTACCGCTTGCGACTTATAGCGCGACTCCCCAAGCAACGAGACCTTCTCGAGCGCCAGACCACAGGTCTGTGGCTGCCTCTTAAGTTCGCATCATTCTATCTGACAACGTTGTTCCAAGCACGTCACTGAGCACGGGACGGCGAAAGTGTTGGCCGGCGACCGAGAGCTTTCGTTCAGCGCATATAATGCTGTGATTCTGCCTTTCCTCCACCATGGTTGCTTCGGGAATTGTTTCTAAGCCACTGAAGAGAGTTGCGCTGGTTACGTCGGGCCTGGGTACGGCTTATGGCGGAATTGGAGTAGTCGCTAAGTCAATCAAAGCTGCTTTGGAACCATACTGCAAAGTTTCAGTGTGGCAGCATCCGCCGTTCTGGCCACGCCCATTGCGAATTGCGAAGATCGCTGGGCACGTTTTCCTTGGATCCCAGAACCCACCTGATCTAGTCATTTACGATCACGTGCACCTGGCCGTACTGCATGGCATTGTGCCTAAGTTTCGAGGTGTGCCCTCCGCTGTATTCATTCACGGGGTAGAAGTTTGGCAGCCGCTACATGGTCGCAGGCGCGAAGCCCTTCTCGGCGCATCCGCAATTATCGCGAACTCAACGACAACGGTAGAGGCGAGTCGCAGAGTGAATCCCTGGCTTCCTGACGTGCGGGTAGCCTGGCTCGGCATTCGCAGTCACTCAAGACAGATCGATCCTGGCGCATTGCCCCCCACCACCTTGATCGTGGGTCGCATGAGCAGCCCCGAACGTTATAAAGGGCATGATGCTGTCCTCAACGCCTGGCCTCTGATTCGCGCCGCCGTTCCGGCTGCAGAGCTGGTCGTTATCGGTACGGGAGCTGATGAACCGCGTTTGAAACGTCGCGTGCGGGACGAACGGCTTCAAGGCATCGAATTCCGCGGCCGAGTCAGCGACGAAGAACGAGACCGCGCCTATTGCTCCTCGCGCCTGCTGTTCTATCCCTCCGAGCAGGAGGGCTTCGGATTGGCCGGAATCGAAGCCGCAAGTTTCGGTGTTCCCTTTCTGGGATTGCGCTGGGACGGTTGCTGCCGAGCTGTTTCCGGACGGGAACGGTGTCGTGCTTGCCAACGATCTACGGCCAGAGAGCATTGCAGAGGCAGCCATTCCCGTCCTCACGGATGCTTCACTTGCCTCGAGACTTGGAAACACGGCATACGAGAGAGTTCACAGCACATTCCTGGAAAATCATTTCGCAGCGCGACTTCGACGGGCGTTAGCGAAGGTGCTAACCATCGATTCCTCCGAAGGTCGGCAGCCGATGGACTCGCTGAGCGCCAAAGTTGTGTGAACCAGCGAGAAAGAGAGTTGCGTGAATAGTTGAATCGGTTCTCTCGCTATTTTTTTGCCTCTGACCCGCCGGAAGCCTTATTTCTTGCTGAAAGATACAGGCTGTCCGCCACCAATGCGAGCGGAGCGAAGTGCAGGGAAGCTCTCCGTAGTAGCTCAGAGACAGTCAGAATCGGATGCAGCTGGCGCGGAATAAACGCCCGATCTCCTGGTTGAATACCCAGGCCCAAGTACCCATCAACGAATACCTTGCTCGGACCGATGAGCGTGTAAAGGTTCGCTTCAGTTCCCAAGGCGTCCAATAACGGACGTGAAATATGCCTCGACTCTTCCCCCAATTCTTCGCAACTGCTGATATCCAGACCGTAGCCCTAACCGATTCGGCATCTGTATCAACGCTTCACCGTTTTTCGCTAGCACATACGCGATCTCTCGCAGAGCCATCTCGACGTTTGTCTTCGAAAAATGTTGTAGAACGCTGTAACTGAAAACCTTATCGTAAGAATTCTCCGGGAACGGCAGATACCTCGCATCCGCGACAACAAATTCGGCGTTCACGCCCAACTGCTCGGCTACTCTGCGAGCGGCGAGCACAGCTCCGAGATCAGGATCCATACCTGTAACCCGATAACCCTTACGCGCCGCCGCTATCGTCCATCTTCCCCAGTTGCAACCGATGTCGAGGAGGCGTTCGCCCTTCGCGGCCGGCAGACGAATCTCAGGAATCGGGTAGCCACGCAAATTGCCGACGAGGTCTTTGTACAAAGAGCCGCCGGCGGCCGAGACCATCCGTTGCACAGCAGGATGTACTGGGTCATTAGCGCTCGGACGCCAGTCGTCCTCTCCAAAATTATTCTGCTCAAGGGCGCGCCTCTGTGACGTTCCGCAAGCCCCGTGCGTTTCCGAGGCCTCAGCAATCAGGAAGACAGGAATGCCCCTCACAATCGGATATTTGTGGCCCACAGGGCAGGTGAGACTGCTGTCAGTGACTACTGAAAATGCGTTTTTGTCCCTGGGACAAACCAAGGGAATCGGGCGGAAACCGTCCATCTCACGCCTCATCGGCTCACCCGTTTATCGGAACGACTTCGTGTGAGTCTTTCCCAACTCCGGCGCATTCTTGGAACACTGCAAGCATCTGCCGGCTGACAGCTTGCCACGAAAATTCCCGCTCCATCCAGCTTCTCCCGCGCCGTCCCATTTCCCGTAACGGCATGGCACGAATTTTTCGAACAGCTGCCGCGAGGGCTTCAGGGGCATTCTCCACCCACAGGCCACACCGGTTCGCGTGCAGGCCCTGCCAAGGCGTGCCTTTGCCAGCAATCACTGGCACCTCATGGGCGAGTGCTTCGGCAATGACCATTCCGAAATTTTCCACGTACGAAGGCGCCACCAGGAGGTCAGAGCTTGCGAACAAGTCCTCCTTGGCCTCCCCCGCTACTTCTCCAAGGAACTCAATCCGCCCTGCCGGCTGTAACTTAGCGACTTTCGCCGCGAGGAACTTTCGATAATCCGATTCGCCAGCACCGGCGATTTTCAGATGCCAGGACTCAGAGTCGCCCTCCAACAATTTGCAGGCATCCAGCAGGTTCTCGATGCCTTTGATGGGATGCAACCGCCCAAGATACGTAATACGCAATTCTCCAGTTGATTCGCTTCGGCGAATCTGCCCGGGCACGTCCACGCCGTTGGAAACAATAACCGTACGCAGGCCGGGGAAACGCGCACTGCTTTGCTCCGCTTCATCCGCCGAGGTTGCATGCAGCACAAATTTGTCCTTCAGGACCAAACTTCGGCACGCCTCCTCCCATAGAAACTTGGCGGCGCGGCGCGTCGATCCTTCCCATCGCTGCAGTGAACCTCTGGGAGACCAAACCAGTGGCTTCCTGTATCTGCGGCAATAGGAAAGCGTCGGGAACGTGGGAAACGAGTAAACCGCGATCAGAGTGCACGGCATCCGCCCATTCAATGTATTCGCGGATTACGCGCAGCAGATCGAGAGACACAGAATTGCGCAAAAGCTTGTGACAGTACCGAACCTGCATTCCATCCACAACGACATCGCGATCGTTCGGCACATCGAGATTGCGCCCGATCCCGTCAGTATCGGTGGTCAGAACGCGTACATCACATCCCAGTTCAGCCAGTCCGCGGCATAGCCCATAGCTGGAGCGAATGGTCCCTCCGTACGCCCTGGTTGGGTAAAACGAGGGACTCACATGAAGAATCTTCATGGCCGCAGCTATTTCCCAACTGCTCGGCGACCTTGCATTGCAGCGTGCGGAAGGGGGGAGCTATTTTTTTGCATTCCACGTTTAGCAGGATACGGCAGCGGTACAAGTCTGCGTAATTGCCCTGCTTGCGCTCTCAGCTCAAGAGTGGGAATAAGCACTAACAAAACCAAGGCGATTTGTTGGGCCAATCCCGCAACGTACTGCGCCATCTGCGCTTCGATCGCGAGCAACTGCGGAACCAGTACCGCACCGAGGCAGCTGAAAAGAACCCCGGAGTCGGCATGCAGAAAAATCCGCTCGAACGATCCCAGGAACATCCCAAGCGGAAGGATTATGAGCAAAGGTCCAAGCCAGCCGAAATTGATGTAGCTCTCTGCCACCGTTCCGACGGCGATCGAAACAGTGGAAAGATTTTGAGAGTCCGTCAAACCATATTTCACCTGATACCAGCGGTTCGCGTCGTTAACGGACGGCTTGTCAGGCCAGAAGAATCGCGGGATGAGAGTCACGCCTATGTACGAATACAGGCTGCCGTACTGGTAAGGGACCCTGCTGGGAGTGAACTCGATTACATGCGCGGTCTGGCGGAGAAGATCAAAGCGACTTAGAGTCGTATTCGAAAGCCGCCTGATCTGCTCGTTGTCATCGCTCATCACGGCCTCATTCCACAGGCGCCAGGAATTTTCAACCCAAAAGCTGACGCGCTGCGTCGAGCTGTCGGTAGACTCTCGGGTCCAGTATCGGTCCCGAAACATCTCCTTTGCAGGCTGAAAAAACAGCAGGACAGGCAGCACAGCTAAGGCTGTCACAATGGGGAATCTTCGCCGTTCGTAGACATAGATAACGATCGTGACTAGCCCGATGCTTACGGCACTGCCCAGCCAACCTGATGATATGCCAACGATGACTGCTATGACAGCGTAGCCAGCCACAAGGATCTTATCGAAGGCGCGCAGGCTTCCGCGCAAATAATGGCGGAAGAAAATCGCGAAGCAGACCACCGGAACCGTATTTTCGAAGTTGCCCAGGATCTGTCGCCCTCCGGCTCCGAGCGCGATTATGGGCACGAAGATCTTAATGAGAGTCCCCAGCACAAAAACAATACGCAAGTAAGTCAATTTGGATGGATTGCTGGACACATCCCGGTTCACCTTCGGCAACCAGTGCGAGATTTTGGCGGCTCTCATTCCCAGCCAGAGGCACACTACCCCCAGCACTCCCAGTAACATCGCTTGTGTGATCAAGCTTTCCGAAAGTGCTCGGCGCCCGAAAATACCGGATACTGAATGTTGTGCCCAGAACAGGGGCACAGCATAGGCTAGCCAGAACATGGTAGCGATCAACGCAAATAACGGAATATGGTTCCGCTTGCTCTGCAGCCATCTTCTGTACGACGTCCATGGCATCCAGCAGAGCAGGAAGGCTAGAACTTCTTGCGTAAGATTGACTTCGTACTCACTTAGATGCGCAAGCAAGACTGTGAGAAAAACCGGAAGAGCGAGATCACCGAGCGCTTGCGCTCTGAAGCGTGTGTCGAGAGGCGTTAATTGGTGCACGCTGTCTCCTTAGACCCCACTGTTGCCTGAAGAGATTCGATGACTCCCTGCACGGCACGTCTAACCGAATATTCCTGAGCGACGAGCCTCGCCATTTTTCCCATGCAAGCTAGCCGTTCGCGATCAGAGGCAAACTTCATCATCATTGTGGCCAGAGCCTCTGCGTCGGCAACGGGATATATAGCCCCACTCTTCCAGGAGCGAATCATGTCGGGACCGCAACCAACCTGATCGCTCACAATGCAAGGCAGGCCGCATGACATCGCCTCATTGACAACGAGTCCCCAAGTCTCCCCGCCATCAGAGGGCAGCACCAATACATCGCTTGCCAGGTAAGCCTCTCGAATTTTAGATTGATTTAAGAATCCGGCGAATCTGATCGGTGCTCTTGCGTCATCAACAAACTGCTCGCAAGCATTTCGAAGAGGTCCGTCCCCAACCAGCAGACCCTGTATCGCCGCACCAGCTTTGGTAGCGTTCGAAATCGCTCTCACAAAATCCATTGGCCGTTTTTTAGTAATGAACTTGCCGCAAAATATGAACGTCACCGTCTCCCTCTTCAGACCCAATGACTCGCGGAACCGTTCTCGAATCGCACCGGCATCATCGGTAGTCGAGTCAAGATCCACTACGTGTGGCACCGCGAAAATCCGCTCGGGTCGAGCACCGTAGTGAAGGAAATACTCACGGGACCAATGGCCGACCGCCAAGCAGGCGTCGAACCGAGGGACAAATCGACGATAGCCCATCCACTTCGCGGCGCGTGTAACGGCACTTCGGGGTGTCCGCAGGTGAGAATCCCCCCGCGCCAGAACCTTAACGTCGCTCCGCCATGCGGCCCAGATCGCTTGCCAGGCGCTCTTGTAATTCCAGCCATTCACCAGGACAGCATCGTAGCGCCCTTCCCGAATGATTTTGCTGATTTCCGGAGTATCAAATCCGCCAAAGCGGCCGTGTCCGGCCGGATTTGCCACATTCCGGAGAAACGAATGCGGATAACCAGCCAATAAGTCTATGTCCCAGTCAAATTCCACCCCGAAGCCTGCCCGGGCCTGTTCCTGCGGCGTGGCCTTATGGCAGAAGTAGACATGCACATCGAGATCAGGATGCGCCGCCAGTCCACGAAACCACGGTGCGTGATACTGAATCGGGTGGGTGCTCAAAACCGCCAACTTGTAGGTAGCCGTCACGAAATCAATTCGCCCTGCACTCACGGCAACGCCAATACCTGATAGCGCTGCGTCGTCGCTTCCATTACTTCTTCCAGCGTAGCCTTACACGCGGCTTGCATACTGGGATCAACTCCAAACGAGGTCCGCACCCTGGACCAGATGGGCAGACGCTGCCTGACCTCGCCCCAGACTCGAAAGGCAAGCAAGTTCTGGTAATAGCTCTTCAGCAACGAACAGACCTCTTGAGGATTACCACTGCCGCAGAAACCGCGCGGATGCACTTCGACGCAAAGTACTGGTCGGTCACGCTTTATGATTTCCGCCATACCGGTAAGCACATCCGCTTCAAAACCTTCTACATCGATCTTTACGAAGTCGACCTTTGCGATTCTTCTTTGTTCCACGAATGTGTCCAGCGAAAGCATATGACAGTTTGGCGAGCCAGTGCCGTCCGGTTGAACGTACCCGTTCAATCCCATAGCCAAACGTGCCTCTCGATCACAAGAGCCGCAAGCAGAGTTAACCGGCGTACACCAGTTGATTTGATTTCGTTCAAGTGTCCGGGCAAGTTCCCCGAAATTGTCTGGTTCCGGTTCGAAGGCGTATACCGCACCCGCAGTTCCTACACTCTTACAAAAGAACAGAGTCAAGTACCCGATGTTGGCCCCCACATCCATAACCACCATGCCTTCTCGCAGATATGGCTGCAACAAAAACTGGTCTTCGATCCATTTTTCTCCCTCAAGCGAGAGCAGCACGTGCACCGTTGTGCGTGCCTTAAGGGGCATTTCATATCCGAAGAGCTTGACCGGGTCCAGTTCCTTGTCTTTGTTTCGCTTCAATATCCATTTCGCGGTCCGCAACTGCGAAAAGGGGAAAACGCGATGGAATTGTCGAGCAACTGTGACTTCGACGTTCATGCACTCAGATCTCGTTCCCTTATTTTAATTCCGCGTATCACACATGGCGTAGAACTGCTGCCAGCCAGGTAACACAGCCCGCTTGCTGTAAGCTTTTTCAAACCGATCGCGAGCGCTTCCGCTGCACTCATCGCGATATTCGGTGTCCTGCAAAAGACGATTCAGCGCTTGCGCCAACGGCTCCGTCCCTTCCTCGCAAATCAGCCCCGTTTTCTCGTGGAGCACGATTTCCTGCAAGGCACCACTGCGAAAGCAGACTACGGGCACGCCATGAGCCATAGCCTCGACCACACTCCGGCCGAAGGATTCGTGAAAGCGGCTCGGCGGACTGGAGTGGACATAGACGATAGGCGAAACGCAGAAGCCGGGTTGCGTCCTCGCGGAAACCCCAGAACTTAACCCGACTCTTGAAGTGCGGCTGTCTCGATCTCGGCTTCCAGTTCGGCGCGAAACTCCTCGTTGCCTTCTCCCATCGAGGTGCAGCTTCACATCGCGATGCTTCGCCGCCACCATCTTGAATGCTTGTACGAGAAGGTCTACACCCTTGTGCCGCGAGATCTGCCCCACAAAAAAGAGATTCCGTTGCGCTCTCAGTTCCCGGCACACCTCGGGATCGTCAGGCAGGCGCTGATCAACTTCCATGATGTAGGGCACGATGAAATTACGCTTGCCCCGGATAGTCGGGATTTCTTTCGTCACCGCATTGAATCCAAATTCGGTGTTGTGAACGAAGTCCGTTGCCAGCCGCACCCAGATTGGAAATAGCCGGTTCGTCGTGCCCAGGTCATGAAAGTGGTGGATCACTCGTCGCCCGGTCAGGCGGCAGTACATCGCTGCCAGTAACGAATATGCCGCCGTACTGATTCCCGGAACATAGAGCACATCTTTCCCACGGCTCCCTTTCAAAATCGCCACATTGCACCGAATGGCTGCAATGGTCATCTGGACAAAATGCTTTAGCGAGCGAGGTCTCGCCAGACGCTCCCAATCCGTGCGATCTGGCAGAAGCCGGATGGAGAATCCGCGCCGCTTCATCTCTTCAACAATCGGGAACTTCTGCTGAAAGATGCGATTGCTCTGCAGGAAATACGGCTCCACTTGCGGGCGGAGCGCGTCAAACAACTCAATGACCGCCCGCTCCATACCGTACAGATAAGGCGTAATGAGGGGGATGAAGACTTTGGTCACGCGCGCGGGGGCCGGCACCGGCCGAAGTTCAGGCGGTTGCCGCAATTCGTGATTCTTCACAGTGCTTGCCATCGGAATATCGTCACTCGATCAGTTCAGGAGTTCCGGTCGCATTTCGCGAGCAGCTTCAGCGCGGGTCCCCGATCGCATCGTCCGATCAAAAACTTCCGCCAGCCGAGCCGTAACCGCTCGCGCTGTGTAAGGCTCAAAATTCTCCCATCGGGTCAACGGACGCCATTCGGGTGGCAGGGTCAGCAATTCTCTTACCGCGGCACTAATCTCGCCATGAATACTGTCGAGCGGCCGCGCAGGTCCGAATGTGAGCGCTCTTCCGGCACGCAACTCTAGTAACAGTTTCCCCGCGTGACTTTCCTCATGAAGCACAGCGAGCAACGGTTTCGACGCCAAGATGTACGGAAAAATCTTCGAAGCTGTGTAATGAGGAGCCTCTGATCCAACTATCACCAGCGCATCCGAATCCAGGAGGATCTGAATCGCCTGCAAGTGAGGGACTCTTCGAGGCTGCTCCTGGACGATATCTTGAAGACCAAACTCGCTTGCATACGGCAGAATCTGGTACATGCCGTCAGCGTTGGCGGCATACGTAGTGCCAACGAAGTGCATGCGAATCTTCTTAAAAAGCTCGGGACTGCATTGCCGTAGCTCTTGAATACCTTTGAAGAATGCGCGAAGCACGTTACACATCTGAGGGCCTCCCGAACCCACATGACTGATATGGAAACAGCCATCGCGCGGATCAAAGATTGAATTCTTCTGCTGATTCGCGCGCACATATTCGAAGTCCTCGGGTTCGACCCCAAAGGGAATCGCCGTAGCTTGCTTCCCTTGTAGCCAGGAGTATCTGGAAAACAGACCCGTCATGTATGAATCGGCAACGCCCACAATCTGATCCGCTCGCTTCAGGGCGAAAGGCTCCAGCCAGCCGTACAACCTGCGCACGATGCCCCATTTGGGTGGACGTTCACTTCGGGGCAGCCCGGAGTAATGGTCGGTAATGATGGGATCGTTGTAATCGAGTATGTATGGGATTCCAAACCGCGCGAACGCCAGCCGACCCAGCGCAATTGAGAAATTAGGCGGCACCGAAATAAGAATGACATCGATTTTCCGGTTGCAGCAGATCTCGTTGAGCCGTCGCCAGTGATGCCAAAGTGTTCGCAGGCTGATATCGCTGAATCCAAGCTTGCGAGTCCACTTCAGGGGCAACGCCCCCGTGCGCACCACCTCCAAATCGGGCGGCAAGAGCTTTTCATTTTCCGGATCGAATGCCGCTTCGTAATTGTGCGGATCCGTCGTAAGCACGATGGGATTCCATCCGAATTCACGCAGATGTTGCGCGAAGAAACGTGCTCTCAGAGCCGGAGGATAGCTGCTCGGCGTGAACTCCGGAGCGATGATGAGTACGTTTTTCAGTCCGCTGTTACGCAATGGCGCGGCTCCTCGCGACGGATCCGGTCTCCTGCTTCATCAGAACGGAATCGACAAGGTCCAACAATTTCTTCTTTTCGAGATCCCAATTGAAGCGATTGCTACCTAACCACCACGCTTCCCGGCGCGCGCGCTGCAACTCGGCCCGATCATCGTGCCATACCCGTAAACCACGGGCGAGAGCTTCGTAGTCTCCTGGCCGATAAACAAAGCCCGCCGGACCTAGCGTCTTAACAATCGCCTCTTGCGCGCTTGTAGACGTCGCGGCCACGGCGTTCCCGGCGATAAGATACGAGAATATCTTGTTGGTCAAACACAGATCCCGGTTCCGGCTGGCAGGTTGTTCAAGGGCAAGCCCCACGTCGTACTCGGACGAAATCGAGACCATATGTTCTGCCAACGCAGGTGGACAGAGTTTCAGTTTGTCTGGAGCCAGGCCGTTCTCCCGCGGCCAGCGCCTCCAACTGCGCTTGATATCCGGTAGCACACCTTCCGCGCAGATAAAGTTGCATATCGCAATCGCGCGAAATTGCCATGGCGCGAACAACATCTTCCAGGCCGCGATCGGCCCCAATGGTTTGGGAAAACCAATAAAGCTTCAATGGGCCGGCCGAGCTTGTCTCGCGAAACTGCAGCGGACGGTCTGCAAGCGGAAAGACATTCAGAATACTGGTAGGATGCTGCAATCCGTACTTGGAGGCGTGTGCGGCTGCAATCCCAGGAGACGCTGCCGTAATGTAACAGCACTGCGGAAGATACTCCCGCTCCACTTGCTCGGTCAGGCGGTCGATTGGCCCTGGACCAGCGTTATACCGGAAGTAACCGCTTTCAAAATCTTCCGAGTCGAAGGCAAGCAGAGCTCCACTGCTGCGTGCGACTTCCCCAGCCGCAACCAGCGCTCCGACATAGTGAGCGATATAGAGATCCGCCTGAAAATGAAAAGCGGCAGCCTGCAGTTCAGGAGTAATTCTTGCCAGCGCACGTTTGGCCAAATACCGGTTGAGCTTCCAGGTTTGTGGAAATCGCCGAATCGCGCCGTGACGTGCGCGGCTCCACCAATGTCGAGCCGACCCTGGTCTTCCACCAACATAGGTACAAGTCCATCGCCGGTTTCGCAACAAGCTTGTGTCGGACTCATCCGCCCATTGCACAGTGTGCCCGCAGAGAACGTGCACTTGATGTCCCGCTTCCGCCAGCGCATCGGCTTCCTTCACGATCCGTGGATTGATCGAAGGTTGCGTAGGAGTTAGCAGACAGATTTTGGCCATATAGAGCGGGTGGACCTACGCTGATTTCTCGGTGGCGAACTCGCGATCTTCGCTGTCTCGGAAAGCGGCGATGACTCGCTCCAGAATCTGCTCGAGAACAACCGTAGGCTGATAACCAATCAGGCGCTGAATCTTTGAGATATCAGGCACGCGTCGCGGCATGTCCTCAAATCCCTGCTCATATGCCTGATCGTAGGGAATGTGAACAATGTCCGACTCGCTCCCGGTCATCTGCTTGATAAGTTCGGCCAAGGCATTCATGGTGATTTCGTTCGTATTCCCGATATTGAAGACCTCACCCACCGCCTGCGGATGTCTCGCGAGATCCGCCAGGGCACGCACCACATCCCCTACATAGCCGAATGCGCGGGATTGGGTGCCATCGCCGAAGACCGTGATCGGTTCCCCGTTCAGGGCCTGCTGCACGAAATTCGGAATAACCATGCCGTAACGTCCAGTCTGCCTGGGACCCACGGTGTTGAACAGGCGAACGATAACGACCGGCAGACGCTTCTCGTGCCAATATGCGATGGCGAGGAATTCATCAATCGCCTTCGAGCACGCATAACTCCAACGTCCCTTAGTCGTAGGTCCGAGAACGAGATCCTGGTCTTCACGGAACGGAACCGAAGTTGATTTACCGTACACTTCCGAGGTCGAAGTGATCAGAACCTTCTTCTTCTTTTTGTTGGCCAGCTTGAGCACTACTTCAGTCCCGTGCACATTCGTCTCGATCGTATTGACGGGACTTTCCACGATCAGCTTCACGCCCACGGCCGCGGCCAGATGGTACACAACATCGCAGCGGTCGATAAGTTCCGCCAGCACCGGTTCATTGTGAACCGAATCGATGACGTAATGAAACCTGGGATTCGGCTTCAGAGACTCGATATTGTCAATTCGCCCGGTGGAGAGATCATCGATCACAAAGATCTCTTCTCCACGGCGCAACAGTTCCTCTGCGAGATGAGAGCCCACAAAGCCTGCACCACCGGTAATCAGCGAGCGCGACATCCAGGAAACCTCGGAATTCTTGTAAGCGATGGATCGAATGAACAACCAGTCGCGGTCGCGGCAGCCGGGCTCTGGGACTGCTTTCGCATGATGGCCACTTGATGCGGCACGCTCTGTTGGTTTGTGTTATTTTCAGTGGGATTCTCCCGTTCGTCAAGCGTCGAATCAGAAAAACCCAAGAGAAGCAAAGTGAACCGCATAGTCTCGATACTTATCCCCGCCTACAATGCGGAGCGTTTTGTGGGAGCAGCGCTGGAGTCGGCGCTGAATCAAACCTGGCCAAACACGGAAATCATTCTGGTCGATGACGGATCGAAGGATCAGACTTTCGCAGTGGCCAAGCGGTACGAGAGCGCGAGGGTCAAAATCTTCCGCCAGGAGAATCGTGGCGCAGCCGCGGCTCGCAACACCGCTCTCCGCGAGTCGCAGGGAGATTTTCTGCAGTACATGGACGCCGACGATCTTCTTAGCCCGGACAAGGTCCGGGAACAAGTGTTGCTGCTGCAGCAATATCCCGATTACCTCTCCGTTTCCTCTGCCAGGTATTTCTTCGATGGCGACGATCCGAACGCTGGATTGTTAGAGCGTTCCGGCGCCGTGGACAGCGATGATCCAGTTCAATTTCTAGCGGAACTGCTTGGTTCCGAGGGCCCGACGCGAACTATCCCTTATGGTGCCTGGTTGGCGCCGCGCTCTGTGGCGAACGATGCAGGCCCTTGGGACGACAGCGTTCGGTCGCCGGACGATGACGGAGAGTACTTCGCACGCGTGGTGCTGGCCAGCCGTGGCATCCGGGCGTCTAACACTGGCTGCTACTACTACCGCAAGTTCAGGCAGGGCGGCAGCTATAGCACCACCCACAGCGAGAGCAATCTCCGTGGACGCCTGCATTCTATGAATCGCAAGTCCACATGTCTGCTGGCGCGCACCAAGGATCCTAAGGTTAACCGGGCATTGGCAAATCGTTACGTGGAACTGGCGTTTTCCGCCTACCCGGACTTCCCCTGGCTCACGGAAGAATCGTTGCAAAAAGCCAATGATTTGGGCGGTACCAACTACATACCTGCATTTGGTTCCTGGAAGGGCAACCTGCTTCGCAGAATCGTCGGGTGGAAGGCAGCAAGGACGTTGAATGCACGCTACCATCGCACGGTAGGTCGTATCCGCACGCTCGGGACGCAACAATGAACGAGGCTGTTGCGGCCGCCGGACTACACCGGAGCTCACGGATTCCTTCATTGGATGGTTTACGTGCGATATCAATCGCAATGGTGCTGGCGGGTCATGCCGCGTCGGGCATTCCGGCGCTAAGGGACCGTCCCTTGCTGCTGTACACCGTCTTCAATGGTAGTCGCGGCGTAAACGTATTCTTTGTAATCAGCGGTTTTCTGATCACGTCTCTGCTATTACAGGAAGATCGTCTCACCGGACGAGTTTCGCTCAAGCAGTTTTATGTGCGGCGGGCCTTTCGAATTCTGCCGCCCTTCTGGGTTTTCCTTGGCGCCGTCGTCCTGTTCTGGAAGCTTGGCGCCTTTGAAACTCGCTGGGCTCACTTGGCAGTTGCATTTACGTTCTTGCGCGACTATATAGCCGGCGACTGGTGGACCGGGCACAGTTGGTCACTCAGCGTGGAAGAACAATTCTACTTGCTCTGGCCCGCGGCTATGGTTCTCGCCGGCAGACGCAGATCACTTTGGATTGCATCCGGCCTGATAATCGCCGCCCCTGCCATCCGCGTGCTTTCGCATCTCTTCATCACCGGGCGATTTGGACCCATCGAATTCTTCATGTTCCACATGCGCGTCGACAGCCTGATGTTTGGCTGTGCGCTTGCCTTAGTTCAAAACAGTCCCAGATTCGAGGGATTGGCCAAACGCGTTCTGAATTGGCCGGGCATGCTGCTGGCGCTGTGCTTTTTTCTGTTTCTGTCCGGTTACCTGAATTATCGCTTTCAAGGATATTACTTGTTGCCCTTTGGCTTTACGTTCGAAGCAATCGCTATCAGCTATCTAGTTTTGTACTTCGTGAGGAGTCCTGACTCGCTAGGCGGGAGGCTGTTGAATTCGAGATCCCTGGTTCATGTGGGCGTGATTTCCTACAGCCTGTATCTGTGGCAGCAACTCTTCTTGACAGATATGCTGCGGTCCAGTTTGGGCACTTTCCCTATTAACTTGATTGCGGCTTTCCTGGCGGCGGAGCTGTCCTGGAGACTGGTGGAACAGCCCGCCCTGAGACTCCGCCAAAGATTTAGTAGCTGGCAATCTTCGACACCAGAATCGCCGCCAAAGCCGTTGCAATACTGCCCACAGATTCAGCCGAGATCGCTAGTTGACTCAATTCTGCGCAGGCAAAACAATTGGTTCCGGTCGTGTCCACTGGTGATCGAAAAACGATAGGAGGTATGAACTACGGCGAGTGGACTGCTTGTTGTACCGGCCAGCGAGTGAATTCGGTTTAGCGCGCCCGCGCCTCTCACGCCGATATTTCAGCGCAGCCCTGCTGAGTGGATGCCTGAGACTCGGTTTGACGGCGTCGCGTATGGAATCTCAAAAACTCTTCCTCCGCTTTTTTCTCCCGGAAAAGCCGCAGAACGCCGTACATGCGAAGCGGGTGCCGTAAGGTGTACGCGAAGGACCAGATCCAGTCGTTCACCGTTGCGTAGCGAATCATTTCCTGCAAGCTCGAAGTGTGCCGCGCAAGCAAAGAGCACGTGAGTGGAGCGCGATCTTTTCCGCGCATTTTCCCAAACCTGCCGCAGTTCTTCAGCCGACAATCCGATTTCCGAGATATACGTGCCGGTCAAAACCGCAACGGCGTGCATCCAACTGGCCGCATCTGTAGGACGCGCCGTTGCGCGGGTCACGGCAAAATTGGCCAGCTGTTGAGGACAAAGAGAAGCGGGTGCGCAAAGGTCCGTTCTCGGAATGGCTCGATAGCCGCAAAGTTGATTGACTCGGGAACTGGAAAATACTTGAAGTTTGAACGCGCGAGCATGGCGCCATTCGAATGCAATGCGCCATTCATCTGACGGGAATGTGGCCAGCGCATCAGCCGCGGCTCGGTCCAGTCCACCGCCCAGATGTTTCGCCCCGTGTCCCGCCACGATCCGTCGGCTTCTTCATTCCAGCAGCGCATGTTCGCCCACGAAATCTGCACTCCTGGATGCAAAGACATCAGAGAAAGCATGGTCTTTAAAAACTCAGGCTCCCACCAGTTGTCATCTTCCAGCAGGGCAAAGAACGGCTCTGCGATCGACTTGAAGAAAAGGTTGAAGGTTCGGACTGCACCTAAGTTCTCAGGATGGTTCACCACAATAATTCGCTCATCGCCGAGACCCTGGATCAGTTCCCCCGGATAAGAGTCCCGCGGATCATCGTTGTGCAACTCGCAGACCCAATCTTGAAAGGTTTGCTGCAAAAGGCTGTCTACAGCGCGCTGCAGCAACTGCGGCCTACGGAACGTGGGAAGATATACTCTGCAGATAGCCATGCAACTCGCCGGAGCTTAATTTTCACACGCATTGATCACATGCGGCAACGTCCCCACCAGGAATCCGAATGACGGAATTGGAGAAGTACTTCGCAGAATATCGCCCGACCGCCCAACAGAACGATTCGCCTATGGAAGCTTTTGAAGGGAATACGAACTCGATTTCTTTCCTGAAAGCACATCGGGATTGGGTAGAGCAGAATTCGTGGGGCTTTGGCGATCGGGCCTTTCACTACATGTGGTACCTGATCCTTAGGGATGACGTCTTAAACCGAGCAACCCCCGAACTGCTCGAAATTGGGGTATACAAAGGCCAAGTTATTTCGCTCTGGACTTTGATAGCAGCGCATCTGCAACGCTCAGCGATGATCACCGCAGTTTCACCGTTCGAGTCCGCTAGGCCGTGGTTTTCAAAAAATCGCGCTCTTGAATCGTGCCGCGCAGATGTTATTCAAACGTTATCGAGATGATGTTCGAAGTGCGAATTTGCACGACAGTGCCGATTATCTTGCCTGTATACATCAGATCTTTCGAGCAATTTGGCCTTTCCGAACAACACATCTCCTATTTGCGCGGGTATTCTCAGGACTCGCACGTTCACGAACAACTCACGAATCGACTCTTTGATGTGATTTACATCGACGGCGGGCACCGCTACGAGCAGGTGATATAAGACTCGTAGAAAGTATTCCCGGCTAGTTCGTTCCAAGGGCTATCTTGTCTCTGGATGATGCCTCATGTAATCAGCCTGGATCCAGATTCTGGAAAGGACACGAGAGTGTGTCCCGCGCAGTCGCAGATTGGGGCTCTCCCGGATTCACCAATGTGCTCAATGTGGGTCATAACGGAGTCTACAGGCGCAATTCGCAAGACGTCGGCCCACGCACTTCCAGGTAGCCTCAGCCCCGCCCCCCTCCTTTTACGCCCAATACGTACGATCCAGGCTTCGGTACTGGATGGCCTCGGCAATATGCTTGGGCTCAAGACGTTGCGCGTCTTCGAGGTCGGCTACGGTGCGGGCTACTTTGAGTATACGATCGTGAGCGCGAGCGCTTAGTCCCTGCTGCGTCATGGCGCGCTCTAAAAGGCGTTCGCAGTCGGAGGATAGATCGCAGAAACTCCGGATGTGGCGCGAACTCATTTGTGCATTGCAGTAAAGCTTTTCGCGGGAGGAGGCGAACCGCTGCAGTTGCCTCTCGCGGGCTCGGATGATGCGCTCGCGAATTTTGGCTGATCCCTCCGGCTCGGCAGCCGAACGCATCTCCTTGTAGTTCACCGCCGGGACGTCAATGTGGATGTCGATGCGATCCATCAATGGGCCGGATATCTTCGAAATATAGCGCTGGATCATGGGCGGGGTGCACTGGCACTCGCGGGTGCGGTCGTTGTGGAATCCACAAGGGCATGGATTCATGGCGGCAGCAAGCATGAATCGCGCCGGGAAGGTTAGCGACATCGAGGCGCGCGCGATGCTGACTGTTCCATCTTCCAGCGGCTGCCGGAGCACTTCGAGAACGTTTCGCGGGAATTCCGGCAGTTCATCCAAAAAAAGGAGGCCGTTGTGAGCCAGCGAGACTTCCCCCGGCCGCGGAATCACCCCGCCGCCAATGAGCCCAGCGTCAGAAATCGTATGATGTGGGGCGCGATAGGGGCGGGTTCCTACCAGACCTGTGCCGGCATCGAGCACTCCGGCAACGCTGTGGATCTTCGTCGTTTCCAGAGCCTCCTCAAATGTGAACGGCGGCAGGATGGTCGGCATTCGTTTGGCCAGCATGGTTTTGCCGGAGCCAGGCGGACCAATCATGAGAATGTTGTGGCCTCCAGCGCAGGCAACCTCGATAGCTCGCTTGGCGGTCTGCTGCCCTCGGACGTCCTTAAAGTCGATGAAGAACTGCTGCGATTGCCTCAGCAGCGAGTCGCCATCAGCCTTGATGGGGATGATGCCGTTCCCTGAGTTCACGAAGTGGATAACATCCAGCAAAGAGCGGACAGGATAAACGTCCACGCCGCCAACCATGGCTGCTTCTTTGGCATTCGCTTCGGGAACGACCATTCGGGAGATCTTTCTGCCGCGCGCCTCGAGGGCGATCGGTAGCGCGCCTCGAACTTTGCGCACTCCGCCGTCCAAGGAGAGTTCCCCCACAAACAGGCAATCTGGAAGTTCTTTCTTTGTCAGGCCCCCGTAGGCCCCGACTATCCCGAGTGCCATCGGCAAATCGAAGCCGGAACCTTCCTTCTTGATGTCAGCGGGCGCCAGATTGATGGTGATCTGCGTGGGAGGAATGTCATAGCCACAGTTTTTCAGCGCCGCCCGAACCCGGTCGCGGCTCTCGCGCACCGCGGCGTCGGGAAGTCCGACCGTGTGGAAATGATCCTGGTCGCACTTGATCCCGGAGCAGTCCACTTCCACCTGGATGATGTTCGCGTCTATCCCATAAACCGCGGCGCTGAGAGTTTTATAAAGCATGAGCGACACTTAGGGTTGCGGCGCGTCGAACAACGAAGCGCATCCCTGGGCACACTGGCGGCAATTCTTCGGAACCCTGGTCCGCCAGACACGAAGTTAGGAGTTTGCCGCGCTGCACGCTGTGATGCATGTCACGTGCGAGTGTGGAAAAGCGAATTCCGGCCCCTTTTGGGAAAAAGCTCCTAGGCATTGGGGCAGACGAACGATCATCTCCTTTCGGTACCAAAGTCTTCACATGTGCTGGTCGGTCATGGGCTATAGAATAGGATGGCTTTTTGGTTAACAGCTCAATTATGGCCCCCGACCTCAATTCCGCCCCTGGCCGCCCACCGGGAAACCTTGAACGGGAAGAGTCCCAGCTCTGGCGCTGGACCCTGCTGTTCATGATTTTTCTGGCGGTAGCTTTAGCGGCTGTGATGTGGGAACGGCTGGAAGCCATCCCTTTTCATCTGCGCGCAATCCCGCTGGGCGTTTTGATTCTGTCGATCCTCTTTGCGGTTTATGCGTACGGGCGGCGGCGCGAGGTGAGCGAACTGAAAGACGCTCTGCGCGGCTTGCAGGATCACGTGGGCGCCGCTCCATCCGAAGAACAACTGGACCAGCTCAGCCAGGTCATCATGCGCTCTCAGCGCAACTTCAAGGAGCTAATCGACTCCTTCGATGATCTTGCCTGCGCGGTTTCTCTGGACGGAACCCTGCGCACGGTCAACAAGCGCGTCGCAGAAATGACTGGGTTGAAGTACTCCGAACTGGTGGGGCAGAAAATCTATGATCTCATTCAACAACCCACCCGGGGCGAAGCTGAGCGCGGCCTCGGACGTTTTCTCGAGAAGAAACATTGGGCGGGCACAGTCAAAGTACTCCTGAAGAACAGCTCGCGGCCACTTTTCTTCGAGTGCGTAGTGAACGGCATCGTCAAAGGAGATGAGGTCGTCGGGGCGAGCCTTCTGGGCCGGGACGTCACTGAGCAACGCGAAAAAGAACTGCGGTTCACCGAATTATTTGAAACGCTGCAGGAAGGCGTTTACTTTAGCACCCCGGATGGGCATCTGCTGGATGCGAACCCCGCGCTGGTCAGCCTGCTGGGATATCAGGACAAGGGCGAATTGCTTTCCGTCGAGCCTTCGGCGTTGAATTTTGACCCGGGGCCGCCCGTGCTCGGACGCGCGACGGATGATCGTGGGGGCGTGCGCACGCGCGAGGTTCGGCTGCGGCGAAAGGACGCCAAGCTGGCGGTCTTTCTTGATTCTTCGCGGGCAGTGTGGGACACGCAGGGAAAGATCATTCGCTATCAGGGCACGCTGGTCGATATCACAGAACAGCGCAACATGGAATGGGAACTGGCGCAGCAGGAGGAATTCCGGCGTCGGCTGCTTGAAAGTTTCCCGGATCTCATTCTCGTGGTCGACCTCGACGAACGTTACACCTTCGTGAGTTCGCGCGCGCGCGATTTGCTCGGCTATGAACCGAAAGATATGCTGCGGAAGAAGATCAGCGACCTTGAAGACCATTCTCCGGAACTTGCAGCCTTGTACCGCGATGTAGTTTCAGGTCAGCAGGTATTTGGATCTGCGGAGTACAGCGCGCGGCATCAGAATGGGACATGGAGAACGATGCGTGCCTCTGCAAGCCAACTGTCGGACGCGGAGGGAAAGACTAGCGGTGTAATCATTTCCGTTCGCGACATTACGATCGAGCGGAAACTGGAACAGCAGGTAGTCCAGGGCGAACGCTTGGCCGCCATGGGCGCGATGATCGGTGGCGTGGCACATGAACTGAACAACCCGTTGACGGCGATTCTGGGAGTCAGTGAACTCTTGCAGGATATCGAAACCAATGAAACGGCGCGCAAGCAAGTGGCGCTGCTGCAGCAGCAGGCGCGGCGGGCTGCGGAAATTGTGCAGAACCTGACCTATTTCTCCCGGCCGCCCGCACCTGGCAAGAGCCGGATCAATTTGACGGAAGTGGTAGAGCGTACGCTAAACCTGCACGCTTATTCCCTGCGCAAGAACAACATCACCATCGATTTTCTGAAAGACGCTGCAGTTCCCTACGCGCTAGGTGATCCCCACCAACTCATGCAGGTATTCCTCAACCTCATCCTGAACGCCGAACAGGCAATCCGCGAGGTGCATGAAAAAGGAACGCTGCGGATTCGCATGGGACACGGTGACAACTCGGTGTGGGTCAGCTTTCATGACGACGGCCCGGGCATACCCAAAGAAAATTTGCCCAGCATCTTCGACCCGTTCTACACGACCAAGCGTCCCGGCCGCGGCACGGGATTAGGGCTTAGCATCTGCAAGTCGGTAATGAAGGAACACAACGGCAGCGTCGAAGCTACCAATGCTCCTGACGCAGGAGCAGTTTTTACAGTGACCTTGCCCATGGCCAAGTGAGAAGCCCGCGAGACTCTCCTGCCGTGGCGTTGTTGTAGGTTACCGTTCAACTGCCATCGCTACGGCGTTCCCTCCGCCCAGACAAAGCGCGGCAATTCCGCGCTTCACGTCGCGTCGGATCATTTCATAGATGAGGGTGACCAGGACTCGGGCGCCGCTAGCGCCGATGGGGTGACCGATCGCTACCGCGCCGCCATTGACATTCACCTTTTCCGAGTTGAGGCCAAGTTCACGAATCACTCCTAACGCCTGCACCGAAAACGCTTCGTTCAGTTCGTAGAGATCCACGTCTTCATTCTTCCATCCGGTTTTTTGCCAGATCTGGCGAACGGCGCTCACGGGAGCCATCATGACCCACTTGGGCTCGACCCCGCTGGTGGCTTGAGCGACGATGCGGACCATGGGCCTCGCTCCGAGTTCTTTCGCACGCTGTGCGCTGGTGACTACCACGGCAGCGGCACCGTCGTTTACGCCGGGAGCATTTCCGGCTGTGACCGTGCCGTCTTTTTTGAATGCCGGTTTCAAGGCCCGGAGGATTTCGATGGTGGTGTCTTCGCGGGGGCCTTCGTCTTTGTCGAAGATGACCGGGGGCGCGCCCTTTTTCTTGGCGGGAATCTCTACGGGCAAGATCTGCGCCTTGAAGCGACATTCTTTGATTGCGGACACAGCCTTGCGATGGGAGTTGACCGCGAATTCATCCTGCTCTTCGCGAGTGATGCCGTACTTCTCCGCCACATTCTCACCGGTGATGCCCATGTGGTAGTCGTTATAGACATCCCATAGTCCGTCGTGAACCATCGAGTCGATGATTTGCGCGTTGCCCAGGCGGTATCCTTTGCGCGCCTGCGGAAGAAGATAAGGAGCGTTGGTCATCGATTCCATTCCGCCGGCGACGACGATGGAACTGTTCCCCGTCTGCACCGCTTGCGCTGCGAGAGCGACGGATTTCAATCCGGAGCCGCAGACTTTGTTTATTGTCATGGCACCTGTCGCGGGAGAGAGTCCGCCGAAGATCGCGGCCTGTCGCGCCGGATTCTGACCGAGTCCAGCAGAAACCACATTGCCCATGATGCATTCGTCGACCTCCGCGGGATCGATGGTGGCGCGCTTCACTGCTTCGCGAACGACCATGGCGCCGAGTTGCGGCGCGGAAAAATCACTGAGACTTCCCTGGAATTTTCCGACCGGGATGCGGCAACCGGAGATGATGACGGCATCGTCGAAAGTAGGCATAAAATGCGGCTCCTGCGAGGTTTCGCTGGTTTCATTATAGATGCTGCGGGCGAGGATTGTTCCGGATCGCGCTGGCACATCCATGCCTGCCATTGCGCGAAGAACTCGAATCGCGCTGCGCAGAATTTTCGTTCACCGCCAGTCAAGGAACACAGCACGCTGTATCTTAGAGTGATCACAGAGCAGCATTCACGAAAAATTCTGGTTGACTTTTGCCAAAGAAATTCTTGCGCGATGACTTTGGTGTCACTTCCGACGTGAAGCAACCATCATTTTTTTCTTGACTTCATTTTTCAATAACTCTATACATCAACTAGTTGCAGTAGAACACCACTGCAAATTTTCCATGAAGAATGGAAGGGAGAATAGGAACAATGGCAACCAAGAAAAAGGCAAAGAAGAAAAAGAAACACTAGGTAGATTTAATTCGAAGTCAGAAGGGGACGCTGAATGCGTCCCCTAAGTTTTTGTGGAGTCGGTTTCATCATGGCAGTGTGTAATCATCAGACGCCCCTTCGATCTGGCGAGTGGAAACGGTGGCAGGGATTCTTCGCTTCGCTCAGAATGCCAACTTTAATTAGTTGGAGTGCGCGGCGGGAATTTCAGCACGGTGCGGAATGCGCTTTTCCTTCTCGGGACACAGGCTACGATAGGCGCAGAAGTTGCAATGGATACCGGGCTTCGGATCGAAGATGCCAGCCGCAATGCCTTGAGCCGCCGCTTGTACGCGTTCGCGCGCGGCAATGAGTTCCGACTCCGAGCGCATCGTAATCACTGGGACGTTCTCTTCCAGGTTGTGAAATGCTAACGCTCCGACTTTGTATCCCCACTTCTCTTGCGCGGCGATGGCGTACAAAGATAGTTGCAGGCTCTGATCGGCATCTTCCTGATCGCGGGCCTTTCCGGTCTTGTAATCGATGATTGCGACCGTTCCGTCAGGCGAGCGATCTATGCGGTCGATTCGACCGACGACCACTGTCTCTCCAAAACCGATCTCAAACGATTCCTCCGTATGCAGGACCTGAGACGGAGGAATGGAGCGAGCGGAGGCAAGAAACTCGAGCAATTGTACGATTCCCTGCTTTTCATAAAGTTCCTGCTGGTAGGCTTCCTGGATCTTGGCATCGGCGAGATCCTGCTGGAAGAGAGCGATCAATTCCTCATCCGGCTTGGGTCGCCCTGCGCGGACGGAATCAAAATACGTTTTCAGCACGCGGTGAATGGCCGCGCCATATTGCATAGCGGCGGCGGGCCTTGCGGCAAGACGCCAGTCGCGATCCAGTTTAAAGCGGAGCCCGCAACGCTCGTAGGTATCGACTGCCGAGGCGCTCAAGCGCGTGTGCAAACCCTCGAGCACCGGCATCTCCAACCACAGGCTGGTCTGTGATTCCGGGGAATACAGTGGGGACGCTGCGGCGTCGAGATCGAGGGTGGCCTGCGCGCCGGTCGCCGGAATGGGGCGGAACCATGGCGCGAGAGTGGGCTTCAACATCAGCTCGCGCACGTAGCCTGGGGGTGTTTTGTCGTTCTTGCCGGACCCTTCGCGGGCGTAGATGCGCAACGAATCGCGGGCGCGCGTCATGGCAACGTAGAAAAGGCGCCGTTCCTCCTGTGCGTGCAGCGTCTTGTCGTCGGCCTCGGTGAGCGAGCCCGGGTCGCGCAGTTCACGGGGAAATGCCACGAGCGTTTCTTTGTATGACGCCGGAAACGAATTCGAGTTGGCGCGGAGTATGAAAACATGGGGGAATTCGAGCCCCTTGGCTCCGTGCACGGTCATAAGGCGGACGGCGTTTTCGCCTTCGCCGGCCTGCAAAGGAATGACACCCGCGGCCTCACGGAAGTATTCCAGGTATTCCATGAGTTCCTGCAATTCGATGGTCCGGTTGACCTTCTTCTTCTCCCATTCCTGCACGAAGTACAGCACCGCCCGCAGGATGGGAGAGGAAAGATCCAGCGCAAACTCCTTTACGACAATTTGTGCAGCGAGAAGAGCCTTGGCGTCACGGCGACGGATTTCGTTGCGAGCCCGCTGAATGGCGGCAAGTACGGCGGCTCCGCCTTCTACCCGGTCGATTGCGGACGAGAGCGGAACGACTTTGCTCTCGCGATTCTCGCGGGCGATGGCGCGCATCACCTGCCGCAGTTGTTCAGGGGCCACCTGAAAACAGGGCAAAGCCGCGACCCGGAACAAGCTGACGTCATCGCCGGAGGACACCACAGCACTAAGGCAGGCAAAAAAGTCGCGGGCTTCGGGCGTGTCGGAGACATCCATGCTCTCGATGACGAACGGAATGTCGGCCTCGGCGAGTTCCTGCACAACGTCGTCGCGCTGGTAATGAGAGCGATAGAGAATGCCGAAATCCGACCACTTGCATCTGGTTTTCTTTTGCAGGTCGCGAATCGTGCTGACTATGTTGGCTCCTTCGGCATCGCGGCTGGTGAGAATAATAGCCTGCACGGGCGTGCTCGCGAGTCTCAGGCCAGCCTTCAATGCCTCTTCCTCACGGGATGACTGGAGCGGCAGGCGCTTGTAGGCCAGGGCGCCATTCGAATACTTCGCCGCTACAGGAGGATTCTGGTCGATCACTGCGAATGCGGTGCGCAGGATTGGTGTGGTCGAGCGGCGGTTCTTCTCCAGTACGACGAGTTTGGTCGATGGAAAGGTCTGCTGGAAAAGTTCGAAGGCGGCGCTCGAGGCTCCCCGGAAACGGTAGATTCCCTGGTCGGGATCGCCGACGGCAAAGATATTGGCATCGGGGCCTGTGAGGCGGGCAAGTATTCGGATCTGGGCGAAGTTGGCATCCTGGAATTCGTCAGCCAGAATGAAGCGGGCGCGGGCGCGAGTTGCATTGAGCACACTCTCGTCAGTGTGCAGAACATCGTGTGCGCGAGTAATCATGTGGCTGAAGGTGCCCAGATTCTCCTCACGCAGCCAGCGCTCCATGGAGGAGAAGACGCGGGCAATTTCGCGGCACCGGCCCAGAATTTCGTCGTCCTGGAGAACGTTTTTGGACTTGGCGACTCGCGGAACTGGAAACTTCCCCGCGCGCGAGCCGCTCGACATACTCTTCGTACTCTTCGGGCGTAACCAGTTCGTCGTGGCAGCGCGTGACAAATTTCAGAAGATCGCTGAGGAACTGGCCGATGTTGGCAGCCCTGATGAAGTGCTCAAGGTGAAGGTCGCGGATACGGCGGCGAAGATAAATCCAGAGGTCCTGCTCGTCGAGCACCCCAAAGTCTTTCCCGCAGCGCTTCAGCAGGTCGAGGCAGTAATCGTGGAAGGTGGTGGCGTAAACTGTCCGGCCCGCGAGGAGGCCGCGCACGCGCTCGCGCATTTCATTGGCGGCGTTGCGAGTGTAGGTGAGCGCCAGGATTTCCTCAGGCTGCGCATGACCCTCCCGAACCAGGCGTTCGACGCGATGCGTCAGCACGGAGGTTTTGCCCGTGCCCGCGCCTGCGACCACCAACATGGGGCCTTGGACGTGCTCGATAGCTTCGCGCTGGCGCTCGTCCGGGACGAACGGAGCGGGACGGGTCGACTTCTGGGACGGCATTGTTGCTCAGGATATCACCTAAGAAGACGAGGAACCCTGTGCGAAAAGAGTCGTTGTAGGGACAAAGAATCCGCCCAAGCGAAGCTTGAACGGGGCTCCCGTCTGGATCTAGGCGTGCTGCTGGGACAGTCCCTTAAGGGCTGCCCCTGCGTGGCTTGCCTTGCTATCCTGCGTTTGGATCTACCTGGAAAATTCCGAAGGTGTTGCCTTCGGGATCCACGAAATATCCCTGCCAGCAGGTTTTGGGTACTGCGAATTTCGGAAGAGCGACAATTCCACCGGCGTCGGCAATTGTTTTCGCCGTCGCATCAAAATCCTCGACTTCCAGCGAGCAGACGAACGCGTTCGTGCCTGATTGCGGCGGAGGAGTTTTGGCAGGACGTTTCAGCAGACCTCCTCGTGAACCGCCGGTCTCGATGGTCCAGTACGGAATAGGGAGGCCACGAACTTCCGAGAATTTCCATCCGAAAACGCGAGAGTAAAAGCTGATTGCGCGCTTGGGATCGTCTGCCTGGATTTCGAAGTAGATGTGACCTTTATTCATAATTTCCTCTGTGCATTTCAAAATCCCTTCCGTAGAGACGTAGCGAGCTACGTCTCTACGAAGCGGTAGCTCAAGCGAAGCTCGAACCGGGCACCCGTGCTTGAATCGGACACCAGGGCATTATTCAGCGATTGTAATTGCAGTCGCGGCTATGGCGGCGGTTTCGGCGCGCAGAATTGTGTTCCCTAGAGAAGCTGAAATCCAGCCCTGTTGTTGAAACATTTGGAGTTCATCGTCGGTCCACCCACCCTCGGGACCGATCGCCAGCAGAACATAAGTAGCGCTCTTATGTGCTGAAACAGTCTCTCGCAGCGTTTCCTGCTCTTCGGATTCGTTAAGCAGGATTCTCAGGGAACCGGGCAATTTGACAGCTTCCTGAACTTTGACCGGCATTGCAATCTCTGGAGGGGCGACCCGGCGCGACTGTTCCGCTGCCTGCAACGCGATCTTGCGCCAGCGTTCGAGTCGCTTTGCCGCAGCGGATGTCAGGTGAGCATCGGTTCGGCGGGCAAGCAAAGGAATGATTTTGACGACTCCGAGTTCGGTGCATTTCTCGATCGCCCATTCCATGCGGTCGAATTTGAAAACGGAGAGGAGGAGAGTGACTTTGACTGCCGAGATTTGAGGGAGTTCTTCACCCAAATCGAACTCCACCCGGTGTTCGTGGATGTTGCCAATCCTGCCCCGGCGGACGGTGGAACCGGTCGCGATGTCGAATTCCTGGCCTACTTGGGCGCGCAGGACGCGGATCAGATGGTCGGCGTGTTCTCCGGTGAGGGCGGCGTGATTCGGGTCTGGGAGTTCGTCAGCGATCCAGCGGCGGCGGGTCATCGTTCGAAGTTTGCGTCAGAAGCCTTGCCCAAAATAGTGCAACTCCCCCCGTTGCAAATGCGGTGAAAAGTTGGGTACCCTCATTCCACGGTACAGCTTACTGGAACATGTCTTTCATCTTTCCCAGCAATGACTGCAGAAGCGGCTGGTTATCTACCTTCGAGAGGACGTCGAGTTCCTGCAGCAATTCTCTTTGGCGCTTGTTCAACTTCGCGGGGACCTGTACTCGAATTTCCACATAGAGATCGCCCTTGCCGCGCCCATTGACGACCGGGACACCTTTGTTGCGAATCCGGAATGTAGTGTTAGGTTGCGTGCCCTCAGGAATTTGCAGCGTGTGCTCGCCTTCCATGGTGGGCACGCGAATCTCCGCGCCCATCGCTGCCTGAGTAACCGAGATCGGAACTACACAATGCAGATCGGTACCTTCCCGCGCAAAGAACGGGTGATCTTTCACGTGAAGCACGACATACAGATCGCCGGCGGGACCGCCAAACTGACCAACTTCTCCGGCGCCGGAGAATCGGATGCGGGTTCCGTCTTCGACACCGGCGGGAATCTTGGCGTCGACCGCTCTCTGGCGGAGAATGCGCCCTTCTCCCTTGCATTTGGGACAGGGATCCGTAATGACGCTGCCGCTGCCTTGGCACGTGCCACAGGTGCGAGCGATGCTGAAGAATCCCTGCTGGTATCGGACTTGCCCTCTACCGTTGCACGAGCGGCAACTTGTCGGTCCTTTGCCGGGAGCGGAACCAGAACCGTGGCACTCCTCGCAAGCTTCATGACGGCGTACCGTGACCTTCTTCTCTACGCCGAAGAAAGCTTCCTCGAATTCGAGGTTTAAATCTTCGCGCAGATCAGCGCCGCGCTGCACCCGAGTGCGCCGGCGTCCACCTCCACCGCCGAACATATCGCCGAACCCGAAGAACTCGCCGAAGATGTCACTAAAATCCTGGAAGACGCTGGGATCGAAACCAGCACCTTGCGCGGCGGCGCCGCCCAGTCCGGCATGACCGTAGCGGTCGTAAACCGCGCGTTTTTCAGAATCAGCCAGGATCGCATAGGCCTCGCTGACTTCTTTGAACTTCTCCTCCGCATCCGGATTATTAGGATTGCGGTCGGGATGATATTGCAGCGCGAGCTTGCGATAGGCGCTCTTCAGTTCAGTCTCGGTCACCGTACGGGTGACACCGAGAACTTCGTAGTAATCGCGTTTTGCATTTGTGGTCAGAAGTGGCCCTTCCTCGTTGACACAAAGTGGTCCCTGTCGGGCAGAAAATGTTTTGGTTCAGGCGTCCCACCGGACGCGGTAATCAGTTGCCGTGCTCCCCGGCCCTGAAGGCCCGAGCTATTGTCAGCCGCCGCTGGCGGCCTTACTTCCCGGGATTCTTCGCGACCCTCACCATCGCAGGACGCAGCAAGCGATCCTTGAACTTGTAGCCCCGCTGCCATTCGTCGAGCACTTCGTGGTCGGCCGCGTCTGGAGTCTCGACCATCTCGATCGCCTCGTGCACATGCGGGTCGAATTGCTCCCCTTTGGCTGCAATTGGGCGCACTCCCATCTTCGCCAGCACGTCCTGCAACTGCTTGTAGATCAGTTCTACTCCGGTGCGGAAGTCGCCCGCATCAGATTTCGCCTGCAGAGCGCGTTCAAAGCTGTCAATGACCGGCAGCAACGATTTGATTGCATCCACGGTCGCAAAGTCGCGAAAATCCTGCTGTTCTTTCGCGGCGCGCCGCCGAGCATTTTCGAATTCAGCTTGCGCGCGAGCCAGACGATCGAGCAGGGTATCGCGCTCAGCTTTCAGTTTCTGCACTTCCCCTTCTGCCGAGGCGGTCTCGGTGCTGGACGCAGATGCGCCCATAGAATTCGAGGAGCCTGGATCGCCATCTCCGGCGGGCAGTTCGTGCTCAAGATCCAGATCTCTGGTTTCAGTTTCAGTTTTTCCGTTAGATTTCCCCATGATTGCTTCTTACTCCGATTCATTCAAAATTTTGTCGAAGAGCCGCGCGATATAAGACACCGCGGTGATCGTGTGCTGATAGTCCATGCGCGTAGGCCCGATGACGGCTAGCGAACCCATCACCTCGTTCCCAGCATGGGCGGGCGCGCCGATCAGCACGAAATTCTGCATCGAGGGCAGAGCCTGATCGAGGCCGATCACCACGCGCACGGCCTCCTGCTTCACGTCAAGATACGCGCTTAACAGCTGCACCACCTTTTCCTTCTCCTCCAAGGTCTTCAGCATCTCCCGCAGCCGCTGGCGATCTTGCTCACCGGCAAGCAAGTTGGAAGCACCTTCCACAAAGACCACCTGCGATCCCTGCTCGGCCGCGAGCGCGCCTTGCTTGTAGAGTTGCTCGATGGAGTTCATCAGGCCGTCGTACTCGCTGCGCTCTTGTTCGATGCGGCGGGAGAGTTCCGCGCGCAGGGACTCCATCGTCCAGCCACGGAAATTCTCGTTAATATAGCGGGCAGCCAGGTCGAGATCAGTCTGCGGCAGATCCAGGCGCAACACGCGGTCGCGCACTAATCCAGAGCGCGTTACTACGACTGCCAGAACTTTCTGGTCGCCCAGGCGAGAAAAGTACACATGCTCGAGCGCGTTCTTAGGACCGCTCGTGGCGACGGTCACACCCACGTTGCGTGAAATGAGAGATAGTACGTGCGAGGTGCGTTCCATAAACTCCTGCACGTCGGTGATGCCCGCGAGCGAGTCAGAAATCATCGCTTCTTCCTGCGGAGCGAGGCGCGCTTTGCCAGAAATCTGCTCGACATAATAGCGGTACGCTTCGGGTGTGGGAATCCGTCCCGCTGAGGTGTGCGGCTGTTCCAGGTAACCGGCATCGGACAGATCCGCCATCACGTTGCGAATTGACGCCGGACTCAGGCCTTCCCGGTTCGAACGTGCGAGCGTTCGCGACCCCACCGGCTCACCGGTCGAGATGAACGTCTCCACGATGGCGGTCAGAATTTCGCGTTCGCGGTTCCCGATGTTGGGTTCAGCAGGCATACGGCATTATGTCAGTAATCTCAATCCGAGCAGCGGAGGGCCTGGGAGAAAGCTTCCGGTCCATTCTTAACTATTTTAGATGCAGAAGCTTAGGTTTTGGATCGAAGTTCTGATCCTGTTTGGATTCTAGGAACGGGGTGGGGGGCTGTCAAGGAGTGGCATCCGCGCCTAAGACATTGAACCACAAAGGACATCAAGGTTCACGAAGGGCCTCCACTGATATTCTCTGGTTGGAATGAAAACCACACCACACATCGGGGTTATTGGCGCGGGAGCATTCGGAGGTTGGACTGCTTTGCATCTCCTCGAGGCCGGGGCGAGAGTCACATTGCTCGATGCCTGGGGGCCGGGAAATTCACGCTCATCTTCAGGCGGCGAGACTCGCGTCATGCGGGGAACTTACGGTCCCGATCAGCCCTATACCGAAATGGCAGCGCGTTCCCTGGCGCTTTGGGCGAAATACCAGCGCCGATGGATGCGGCAATTTCTGCATCGCAGCGGCGTCTTGTGGATGGCGGCTGGGCGGGACGACGCGTTCGAGCGCGAGTCGGTGAAGATGCTGAAGGCCGCGAAAATTCCATTTCGCGAGTTGTCCCCAACGCAAATGAAGAGGCGTTGGCCACAGATCAACTTTGAAGGGATCGAGTGGGGCATCTTTGAACCAGAATGTGGATACCTGGAAGCGCGGGCGAGCTGCCAGGCGGTGATGGATGCCTTTGTGTCAGCAGGAGGCAAGTACAAACAACTTGCCGTGGCAAGCAATGAACTGGAAGACACCCCTTTGCGACGTCTGCGCTTATCCGATAGGTCGCAGTTCAAGGCCGACATCTACGTTTTTGCCTGCGGGCCATGGATAGGAAAGTTGTTTCCGCAAACTGTGGGCGACCTGGTCAAGGCCACGAAGCAGGATGTGTTCTTCTTCGGTCCTCCGGCGGGCGATAACCGTTTCGGTGACGAGCAACTGCCCGTCTGGGCGGATCATCGTGGACATTTCCGTTATGGGATTCCGGGCAGTGATCGGCGGGGGTTCAAAATCGCGGACGACACTCGCGGGCCCGAGTTTGATCCGGATTGCGGCGAGCGGCTTGTCAATGCCGAGAATCTAAAAGATGTTCGCGAATACGTGGCCTTCCGATTCCCTGCCCTGAAAGGCGCGCCCCTGATCGAAACTCGTGTCTGTCAATATGAGCAGACACCCGACGGTGGGTTCATCGTGGATCGTCATCCGAAGAACGACAACGTATGGCTTATCGGGGGTGGATCGGGGCATGGCTTCAAGCACGGGCCGGCAATTGGCGAGTTGGTGGCGCGCTTGATTCTGCGGGACGGCACGCCTGCTGCCCTTTGGCGCCTGGATCGGTTCCAAAGCAATTCACAACAGGGGTTCACAGGGAAACACAGAAGAAAATCTCTGTGAAGCCCTGCGTTCTCTGTGTCATGGTTTTATTGAATCTGAATTACGTTTGCGGGAGCGTTCGCTTTAATCTCGCGGATGCGGTCAACTACTTTGCGCGCGAATTCATACATTGACTTCGCGTGGGGGGAGTTTTCCCCCTCCAAAACCACCGGCTTGCCGCTGTCTCCTGATTTGCGAATTTCCGGATCGAGGCTGATGCCACCCAGGAACGGCACGCCGAACTGCCTGGCCATATTCTCGGCGCCGCCGCGCGAGAAGATATCAACTTCGTGATTGCAATGTGGACAAACGAAGTAGCTCATGTTTTCCACCACCCCTGCGATATCCACCTTCATCTGCCGGAACATTTCGATGGCTTTGCGCGCGTCTTGCAGCGAGACATCCGATGGAGTTGAAACGACCACGGCGCCGGTCAGCGGCACCGTCTGGACCAGCGATAAAGCGACATCCCCAGTGCCCGGTGGAAGGTCCACCACCATGTGGTCGAGATGTCCCCATTCGACCAAACCGAGAAATTGGCGGATGATCTGATGAAGCATCGGGCCTCGCCAAATGACGGGCTTGTCACCTGGATTGAGAAATCCCACGGAGATAACTTTCAATCCAAAGGCTTCGATGGGCTCGATACGGTTTTCGCCTATCATGCGCGGCTGCGAGTTCACACCCAGCATCAGGGGAACGTTGGGGCCGTAGACGTCGGCATCAAGGAGTCCGACTTTATGGCCCATCTTGGCGAGAGCTACTGCCAAATTCACCGACAAGGTGGTTTTGCCGACACCTCCCTTGCCCGAACCGACGGCAATGATGGAGTCGACGCCCGGAAGGGGCTGTGGACCTTGTTGCGCGGGACCCTGCCCGTGCTGATGCGGCATATGTGCGTTCAAAGGATTACGCTCCTGCTTCTTAGCGAAGAAGAATTGCGGAGATGATGCAGAACCCCGAAATTCGATTATACAGCCGCAACGCAGGAGCGACCGCCCGCGAACTCAGCGCAACGCTTGAGGAGAATACAGCTGCGCACCGCACTTCTTCTCGGGAATTACCGCTTTTTACGGCGCCTTTCCAGTTCCGACCGGCGGATCTCGCGCCGCCTTCCCGCGTCGTCGTACCGCTGCCGTTGTTCGTCAGTCTCCGGAATGACTGCGGGGACTTTGAGGCGCTGGCCCGCGGCATCAATCGCGACAAAGGTAAGATGAGCGGAGGCGACGTGCTGCGCGGTGTCTTTGATGTAGTTCTCAACGTAAACCTTGACGCCAACCTCCATAGAAGTGTGGAAGACACGGTTCACCGAGGAGCGCAGGATGACGAGATCTCCCACTCGCACCGGTACGTGGAAGTCGATGTGATCGACCGAGGCGGTTACAACATGGTTGCGCGAGTGGCGGTGGGCGGCCATTGCTCCCGCGAGATCGATCCAGTGCATCAATCGTCCACCAAGAAGCGCACCTAGTGGATTGGCATCATTGGGCAGAACGATTTCCGCCATTTCAGACTGCGAATCCCGCACCGGGCGGGGGTTCAGGGCGTCGTCTGACATCGTTTTTTCCTTTTGCCGCTTGAAATTGGCGTTATGCCTTCTTCTTCAAATACGAATCCAGGAAGCACTCGGCCATTTTCTGGATGCGCGCGTCCTCATGCCGCTGAAGCCATGTAGCCGATGTGAGATCGATCACTAAATCTCCGTGCGCAACAGGACGGTGGTCGCGCTCACATTCGTAGAACAACCGCAGAACGCGAGCCGCGCGAATATCTCCCTCGCCGCCGCGCTCTTCGGGAGTCGCCACTGAGAATCGGACCGCATCCCACGGGCGCTGCAGCGGCGCCCACGAGCAACCGCTGGCATAACCCAAGTTGCAGAATGCTTCAACGATATCCTGCGAAGGAGTGAGGCCTTCGTATCCCGGAGCGGTGCAGTGCCCCGTCCAACCGCAACCCAGCGGCAGTCGCGCCGGGTGCGGCCATTGCCCGTTATCCAACTTCGCTACCGGCATGAAATAGGGACAGGCCAAGCACTTCCTCCAGATTCGCAATTGCGGGGAACGGCTATTGTATTCAGGAATGGAAGCTCTGACCAGTTCCATCGGCGCCCGAAATTTTGTAGTAACCTCAATTTGAGGCGTCTCCCTTCATGGATCGCATTGTCGCGCTGAACGAAGTCCTGACAGAAAATCCCAAAGACGCTTTTGCGCGTTACGGGCTTGCTATGGAGTATTCCAACCAGGGAGACTTCGACCGCGCCCTGGCCGAGTTCTCCATTCTGCTGGAGAATCATCCCGACTACACCGCCGGATACTTCATGGCTGCACAGACCCTGGTTCGGGCGGAACGTCACGAAGAAGCGAAAAGGAAGTTGGCCGATGGCATTGCCTCGGCGAGGCGTACCGGCAACCTTCACGCGCAGTCCGAGATGGAAGCTATGCTGGCAGAATTAACCAACGGCTAGAGCTTTTCTTCCTGACTGCTATCCTGGCTGCTAACCTGCCATCCGCCCCATTGCCCACTCCACCAGCGCCGGAAATAACTGATAGAGCTTGATGGGTACGTGCATCGTCCAGGGAACGATGACTTCCCTCTTGCGTTTTCGATAACCTTCCAATGTGGCATTGGCCACGCGTTCGGCTGTAATTCCGCGCACCGAACTGGGTCGCACCCTTTTCAGTTCACTGCCGCGGACTGAGTTGTCGCTGAATGCGGTACGCACGTATCCTGGGCACACCGTGAGGACATGAATGCCGGCGCTTTTCAGCTCGACTCCGGCGGCCTTGCCGATCGCGTTCAGGGCGAACTTGCTAGCGCTATAGGCTGCATGAAATGGGAGAGGGATGTGTCCTGCCACGCTTGAAACGTTGATAATTGTGCCGCCGCCCTGCTCGCGCATGACCGGAATGACGCCCTGCATGGCGGAAAGTGCCCCAAAAAAGTTAGTCTCGAACAGTTCGTGGCACGCTGGCATGTCCACTTCGGCTACCGAATCCATCAAACCATGCCCGGCATTGTTGACCCAAATGTCGACGCGCTTGAAATGATGTAGTGTGAGGCCGAGAACACGATCGATCTCTTCAGAATGGCGAACATCGCAAGAGAGCGCAATCGTGCGCTCCGGATGCCCAATCCTTGCACGCGCCACCTCCGCCCGCGCGGTATCGCGCGAGAGCAGGACCACGCTCGCTCCCTGGGCGGCAAATCGCTTCGCGATTGCTTCGCCGATCCCCATTGAAGCGCCTGTGACTACGACCACTTTCCCGTCGAGTTCCATCTTCGCGTTGTATTCTCCACCGCCCGGCAAGTCAAGGTAACGCGCGTTGCTGTCGTACAATCAGATAACAGTTGCTCACCGGCATGGAGAAACCTTGGCCCTCCTTCCGTTGTTTCCGCTCGACGTGGTTCTACTTCCGGGGACTCCGCTGCCCTTACATATCTTCGAACCGCGATACAAGGAAATGATCCGCGAGTGTCTGGCCGAGGAAACGCCTTTCGGCGTGGTGCGCGCATTAGACGAGGGGATCGCCGACATGGGATGTACGGCGGAGATCGTCACGGTAACCAAGGAGTATCCCGATGGCCGCATGGATTTGATTGCGGAAGGCCGCAAGCGCTTCGAGGTTCTCGAATTGAATGAAGAACGGGCTTTCCTGCGCGCGGAAATCCTGCTCGTACCTGACGAGACAGGAAGCGCGGCCGAGGAGGAGCGCACGCGCGCCACTCGCCTTCATTTGGAAGTTTTGTCACTGGCGGGAGCAGTGCAGGACCTTTCGGCCGCCGATCAGAATCAGCTCTCATTTCACCTGGCGGGATCCCTGCCGCTGGATCTCGACTTCAAGCAGAAACTGCTCACGTTGCGTTCGGAAGGCGAACGCCTTCAGGCACTCGCGGCATACCTGGAGCGGATTCTCCCGAAACTGCGCCGGGTCGCAACCACTCGGCAAAAAGCAGGGGGAAATGGGCATGTGCACTAATCCTCGCGCCGGTTAGGGCCTGTCCAGTTCGGCAAGTATCTTCTGGAAATCAGCATCCGAATGCAGCACCGAGAGACGCACGTCAGATTCCAATGCCTCTCGATCTTTCCAACCACGCCGCACCGCCTGTTGCAGATCGCGAATTGCCTGTTTGCTCTTACCGGACGCGGCGTGGGTCTGCGCGAGCAGCACATGTGGCCAGGCGTTGTCCGAAACTTGTGCCATCAACTCGAAACAGGAGTCCGCCGTCTCCCAGTGTCGCGCTTCGAGTGCCTGCTGCCCATTCTCGATGCCCTCAACCCAGATGTCGTCGAACGCTCGACCGTAGATCAGGCGTTTGCGCTCAGTCTTGGCGTGCGCTGCCTGATCTCTTAGGCCACTCATAGCTCGCACGATTTCCAGGCGCAACGCATTTGGATCGTCGGTCTTCCCTTCGGTATAGTTACGCAATTTCGGTGAGATCTCGCGCTCCAGTGCAAATTGCTCCTCAATCTCCTCTTGCTCACTTTTCAATGCCCTCTTGAGAGCATCTGACTGCTTCAACACTGCTAAATTCTTCGCGAACTCGTCGCCGGATTTCAGCCCGCCAAAGTCCCAGACCAAAGAGTGGTATGCGCTCAGCTGACCGATGGCGTCGCCTTTCTTCTTGGCCAGTTCCATCTCCGATTGGATTTGCTGGAATTGTCGAGTAACTAAAGCCGGATCCGGCGGCATCACCGCTCTGCTGCATCGCCTTCAATATCAGCCACTGAATGGCATCTTCCATCACCTCGACCGGAGCCCATTGATGGGAACCGTCGAAGACCCTAACCCGGTAAGGCTGCCCGTGAGCCTCTCGTTGGCGGCGTACCGTCACCACCTCCGGCCAGTTAAAATCCCGATTTCCCACAGCGAAGAAATACAGCAATTTGTCATTCGAGTCGGCGCGGCTGCTGGGATATCCGGCCCCATGCGCGATGACCCCAGCCATCTGACACTGCGGACAACTCAGTGCCATAGCCCCGGCGACCCGCGCACCGCCTGAAAACCCGCTGGAATATACGCGGCGCTCATCGAGCGACAGACGTTCGTGCGTGTCCCTCCAAATGGAATTCACACTTGCCGATTGATCACTCGAAAAATTGCGCGAATTGTTCGATCCGGCAAAGATGAATCCATATTTCTCCGCGATGTTCTTATATAGCTCGAGCGGACGCCTACCTCGCCCCGCCGGATCGAAGAAATAGACGATTGGCCAACGCTTCGCGGCCGTGTAACCCGAGGGGATATAAAGCGCATAACTCTGGCCGTGATCGGAGCCGCAGACTACTTCCCCAATCTGGCCAGCCCGAGGCAAATCGGTGCCCTGGCTTTGGTCCGACGCCCTGGCGGGCAATAGCGTGCCGCCGATCATCAGCAACGTTCCCAGAGCCAGAACTTGCCGCGCGAGAAACGCTGTGATGCTTCTGCGCATCGAATCTTCAGAAGAGCCGCTCAAAGCTGGGTCCGTGACAGCGGGCGTATAATTTCAGTCATTGTAGTTCTGTGGGGGTTCCTTTCATGAGTGTTCCGCGCACGCTGGGTGATCTGCGCCGCAGTACTTTTTCCGAAGAGCGTTTGCGTACTCGCAGGGTTAAAGATGAATTAAGAGACAATCTGATCTCCCGGCTGGACGAAAAGGGCGACGCGTCCGTTTTTCCCGGTATCGTGGGCTATGACGATACTGTTGTTCCACAGATCATCAACGCCATCCTGTCGCGGCATAATTTTATCCTGCTCGGGTTGCGCGGACAGGCAAAAAGCCGCATCCTGCGCGCTTTAACGACATTGCTCGATCCGCAGGTGCCATTTCTGGCCGGATGCGAGATTCACGACAGTCCCTATGCCCCGATTTGCAAGCGCTGCCGCGACCTCGTTGCGCAAATGGGAGATGCTGCGCCGATTGCTTATTTGTCTCCAGACGATCGATATGTCGAGAAATTGGCAACGCCTGATGTCACCATCGCCGACCTCATCGGAGATATCGATCCCATCAAAGCAGCTCGCGGCGGCCACGAACTGTCGAGCGAGTTGACGGTTCACTATGGCTTGTTGCCGCGTGCGAATCGCGGCATCTTCGCAATCAATGAATTGCCCGACCTCGCGGGCAAAATTCAGGTTGGGCTCTTCAACATAATGCAGGAAGGCGATGTGCAGATTAAGGGATATCCCATTCGCCTGCCCCTCGATGTTGCTTTGGTGTTCAGCGCCAATCCGGAAGACTATACGGCCCGCGGCAAAATCATCACTCCATTGAAGGATCGCATTGGGTCAGAGATTCGCACGCACTATCCATCCACCATTGAAGAAGGAATCGCCATCACGGCCCAAGAGGCCTGGACGCGGCGCAATGGCAATAAGATGCACCTGCCGCAGTACGTGCAGCAAGTCATCGAACGGATTGCATTCGCTGCCCGCGACGACAAAAAGATCGATAAGCGTTCTGGAGTAAGCCAGAGATTGCCCATCTCCGCCATGGAGAATGTGATCTCCAACGCCGAAAGGCGAGCCATCCGGAACCGGGAGAAGCTTGTGGTTCCTCGTATTAGCGACATCTACGCTGCTCTACCGGCGATCACCGGCAAGTTGGAACTGGAATATGAAGGCGAGATGAAGGGTGCCGACTTCGTTGGGCGTGAGCTGATTCGTGCGGCTATCGCCAAGACCTACGACGAATACTTCACCGGCGCTAACGTGCAGCAGATCGTGCAATGGTTCGATCTGGGAGGCGAGATTCAACTTTCTGATTCGATCTCGGCCACTGATGCACTTGAGAATCTGAGAGGAATTCAGGGCCTGATCGACAAGTTGGGCCCGCTCGGAATTTCCCAGAAGGAAAGTCCCGAGCAGCAGGTATCGGGCGCAGAGTTCATCCTGGAAGGTCTGCACGCGCACAAGCGCATCGGACGCAACGAGGAACGCGTGTTTAAAGCCGGAGAGAAGAAACCCGAACCGGTCAGAGAGAAAGACGTTCGACCCGGACGAGAAGCCATACCGGCAGAGAAGGCAATTTAACTAGCGTGGAGACGTTGCTTGCAACGTCTCTCCCCCAGGTTTCAAATGTTCGCACGCAAGACGAGCACACTCTCTACCACATGAAGCGCATTCGTTACTCCAAATACGTTCCCGATCCTGCCGGCGAAATGAGCATGGAAGACCTGCTCAGCGCACTCTCGGATTATCTGCTGCAAAGCGGATTCCAGGATTCGATGTGGTACGAGATGCCCGAGGGCGAGCACACGCTCGATGCCTTGAAACGCGCCCTCGAAGAAGCGCTCATGAACGGCGAGATGTTTGATGAGGAATTGCGCGAACAGATTGAGCAAATGATGGCCGAAGGACAGCTCGATGAACTGATCCAGAAGCTGATCCAGCGAATGCAGCAGGAAGATTACATCTCCATCGATGAACCGCACGATCCGGCTCGGCAGTCGAGCGTGGGCGGTCAGGCTGGCGAGGCGCAGCAGGCTAAGTTCGAGATTACCGACAAGAGTCTGGACTTTCTCGGATTCAAAGCGTTGCGAAATCTGCTGGGTTCTTTGGGCAAGTCAAGCTTCGGACGGCACGATACGCGCGATTTGGCCACCGGCATTGAGGCCAGCGGATCATCCAAGACTTACGAGTTCGGCGACACGCTGAATCTCGACATTACGGCCACGCTGTCGAACGCGATCCAACGCGAGGGCCTGAGCCTGCCGCTGAACATTGAGTACTCCGATCTGCAAGTGCACCAGTGCGAGTATCAGTCGTCCTGCGCCACCGTGCTGATGCTGGACTGCTCGCACTCCATGATTCTGTACGGCGAAGATCGTTTTACCCCGGCGAAGAAAGTGGCGATGGCGCTGTCCCATTTGATTCGCACCCAATACCCCGGAGACTCATTGTCGCTTGTTCTGTTTCACGATTCGGCGGAAGAAGTTCCCCTGTCGCAACTGGCACGCGTCAAGGTCGGACCCTATTACACCAACACGCGAGAAGGGCTGCGCATGGCACAGAGAATCCTGCAGCGGCAGCGCAAGGATATGAAGCAGATTGTCATGATTACCGACGGCAAGCCCTCGGCGCTTACGCTTGACGACGGGCGCATCTACAAGAATGCCTTCGGCCTCGACCCGCTGGTCGTGAGCCAGACCCTGGAAGAAGTTTCCAAGTGCAAGCGGGCGGGCGTCCTGATCAATACCTTCATGCTGGCCTCGGATTACGGCTTGGTACAGTTCGTGCAGAAAGTCACCGAGATGTGCCGCGGCAAGGCCTACTTCACCACTCCCTATACGCTCGGGCAATATCTGCTGATGGATTACATGTCGCGCAAAACCAAGACCATCCACTAAACCCTCCCGCAGTCCTCCGCCCGCCAAGCGCAGCGAGCATCTCGCACGAATGCGTCCGAGGAAACTGCTTCGGGGCGCTCCCCACATCTTCTCTGAGTGCTGATACTCTTCTACATAGACATGGCGAAATGTATCCGATGCGGAAGACAACTTCAGGGCTTCACCTTCAAGAAAATCTGCCCGTGGTGCAGGCAGCATGAAGCTGCGCAGCGGGGCGAGATCGTCGAAGACGTCCCGCAACCCGTTATCCGCGCCCCTTGGGCTCGGAGTCAATCAAGTATTAGCCTGACGCAGATTCTTCTTGGGGCTAATGTAGCCGTCTTCTTGGCTATGGCCATTGGCAGCGGCTCGGTGATGGATTTTCCCGGGCACGCGCTGCTGTTTGGGGCCAATTATGGTCCAAAGACCTTAACCGGACAATGGTGGCGGCTACTTACGTACATGTTCATGCACGGCGGCATCCTGCACATCGCCTTCAACATGTGGTGTCTTTGGGATTTGGGAGCGTTGTGCGAATCGTTATACGGTCCGGTCACCTACGGTGCCATATATCTGATCACGGGCGTTTCCGGAGGCTTGGCCAGCGTGGGCTGGAATCCGGGAGTGCTGAGCGTTGGGGCGTCCGGAGCAATCTTCGGCCTGGCCGGCGCACTGGTCGCGTCATTCGCTCTGGGCGAATTTTCTTTGCCCAGCATTGCCATTCGCGGGACGTTGCGGAGCCTGCTTGTGTTCGTAGTGTTCAATCTTTTCTTCGGCAGCATGTTTGGCGGGGTCGATAATGCCGCACACATCGGCGGACTTATATCAGGGCTGATCTTTGGGGCGCTGATCGCAAAGGTGGCGCCCCACCAAGGCACAGGACGCTTCGCCGTAATTGCCCTGGTTGCGCTCACCGCTCTCGCTGCGGGATTCGGCGTCCGGCAGTGGCGCAGCGGCCCCATGCGCACCGCAGTAGCGTTCCAGGCCCTGGGCGGAAGCCAGGGTGATCCTGTCGCACGATTGAAGTTGATTCTGGCGCAGAATCCGCGTCTCGCTCCGGCCCATTTCGCGCTGGCGCAGGCGTATTTTGAGCAACAGAAATTTCCCGATGCCGAAGCTGAATTCAAGAAGGTCATCGAATTGCAGCCTACGAGTACGAGTGCCCGGTTTTATCTCGGGATGACCTATTTAAGCCTCAAGCGTCCCGAGGATGCCAAGCAGGCATTCAACGGAATGCTTCAGCAAGGCGCAAATAGCGGCGAAGCACATTATGGAATCGGCATGGCGTTAGCTCTGGAAGACAAACACCAGGAGGCCATCAAAGAGTTCCAATTGGCTGTCAAAGATGGGTCGGATGCATCCGGGGTCTACTCCGAGATGGGTAATTCGTACGCCAAACTGAAGATGTACGACGATGCGATCTCGGCCTATCTGAAGGAAAAGGAAAAGAGCGGTGACAACCCTGAGGTAGAAAATGCATTGGCGGAAGCGTATCAGGGAAAAGGGATGACAAAAGAAGCGCAAGATGCACGCAATAAAGCTGTGCAGTTAAAGAACCAGGAACCCGCCCAATGAAGCAAAACGGCAAAGCTTTGCAGTGCGAATCATACGCACCCGTAAACGCCTGGCGTTGCACTAGCTCTTCGTAATCTCGCCGACCGCGCGGTATGCCTGATTGATGGCCTCGTCCGTGTAGGCATAGGCGCCCGCGTCAGAATTAGCGATCGCGATCCGGCCATGCGGCTGGCGTGCTACTTCGCATGGAGTCTCGCCGCCTTCCAGCCAAAATGCATCGAACAGCGAATTGTATTCGTACGCATAGCCATGGGGCCAGCGGTTCACCGTGATAGCAGCAATATCACGCGCCGGATCGAAACCGCCTGGACCCAGTGTGCGGGCAATTTGATCCCGAATATTGCGCTCCATCGTTTCGAATGTGGTGGTGTAGAGTTCCATGCGCCCAAAGGTGTGCTGCTGCCGCGCAGGAAGCCCGGGATGACACGCCGCTTTCATCATGTGAACGACAATGGGATCCTCCGGCTTCTGAGCGCATTCGTACCCACCGATGCTGACCGGCAGATCGAGATTCAATCCTGAGTGGTACATGGACGGGGCATACACAGAATTTGTTCCGAGCTTCTGAAAAGACGTCCAGTTCTTCAGCAGCACGTTCGTGTAAAGCAACGGAACTTTCTGCGCGGAGGCCAGTGCTTCCTTCTGTTTGTCTGGAAGTTCCGGGCAGATGTACGGGATCACCACGTGCCAGCAGGCCAGGATCGCGTTCTTTGCCCGCGCAGTGTAGACCTTGCCTTCCCGAGCATAGGTCACTTCCACTTCATTGGCGCTGGCAGGATCGCCAATATGCTTCACGCGCACAGCCGTGCTGTTCAGGCGAATACGTATGGGTGAGTTTGAATCATCCAGCTTCGCGTAATTCGCCTTCGCCAGCACCACGTCGGAACTGCTATGTCCGGGTATCGCTTGCGGGATCAACTGCCGCACCAGCAGGCGCGCGATGCTGGCGTTCCCGTCAGGAAAATGGAAAAAATACTTCTCAGCTTCCTGGTTGGGAATCGCGTCGCGATTCATTCCCTTCCCCGGCGCGGGATCCAATTTCAATCCGCGGAAACCGGGAAAATCGAATCCCCATGCGTCCTGCGCGGGTACCGCGTCAATTCCGACTCCGAACAAGCCATGCGGAAGGGATTGATAAATCTTCACGATGTCTTCATGAACTCCGGCGACCTCAGTCAGGTACTTGGCATAGCTGATCCGTGCCAGCTTGGCCTTCTTTTCATCTGAGCTCAATCCCTGATAGTAATCTTTCGGATCTTCGTAAAGGCTCTGCAGATCGCGTTTCGCCTGCTCCGCAATAGGAGCGTCCGCTAAAAACTGCTTGAGGAGCTTTGGTGTCTCCGGGTTGGAGTCTTCGCTCTCCCCGCCATACCTCGGACTGAAATTGACTACCAGCTTGTCAGTGCCGAAGGTTTGCTTGTCGAAGAAAATCCTGGGACGAAGATTCAGTGAGGAGTAGAGATCGCGCTTGAAGTACTTCGCATACGAGGGCACATCGATGCCCAATTCCTCGATCACGTCTTTGGCGACCGCACTGTAGGGCGCGGGGCTTTCGATCGAAAAGGTGCCGCCAAAACCGAGGCGGAATGCATTGTTTGTGCGGAATTCGTTGCGCTTGGCATGTCCGCCGAAGTCGTCGTGGTTGTCGAGAATCAAAATCCGCGCCTTGTTCCCGTTTGCCTTACGGTAAAAATGTGCCGCCGCCAGGCCGCTGATACCTCCTCCGACAACGATCACATCGTAATTTTCGCCAGTCTCCTCGGGTTTTCCTGCCGCATCCCAAAAAGTACCGTCTCGCAGGCCATGTGCGGCTTCGAATGATCCGGGATGGCTGCCGCGCATTCCGGTCCGTGCCGGAGGATAATAAGCGGAAGATTTTTCTTGATGATTCGCAGCAAAAAGATGCGGCGTCATGATGGCCGCGCCCGCGGTTACTGCTACGCCGTTGATGAAATCACGGCGCGTGATCTTGCGATGCATCCCCAGTTCTCGGTCCCGTGAATCGTGCACGATGATCTCCCAGACCTTCGGTCAGTCCAGCCGGCGACTCACTGGCGACACTTACGATGCATCCTCGGCTTTCTTGACTGCCAGTTCAGCGCCCTGAAAGCCGATCTTGCTGTGAGTTCCATCGCAGAAAGGTTTGTTGACCGAACCGCCGCAGCGGCACAAAGAGAAAGCGGGCTTGCCGGTAAGATCGAATTTATTGCCGTTGACGTCAACTAAATCGATGGTGCCTTCCGGAGCTTCGACGCGGTACGGACCGTTGGGCCTCACAGTGATTTTGATCTGGGCCATGAATTCCTCCAACCTTACGGGTTTCTAGTAAGCATAGAGAAGATATCACTAAGGCCAACTAGATGTCTCGTGAGCGTCAGGAAACCCGCACGGATCAGAGGCTGAGCCGCTCCCTAAGCTGCGACGGAACTGGCAGCAGTCAGACTTCGGTAAAGTTCCAGCCACTCGTCGATCATGCGCTTGGTAGTGAAACGTTCACGCGCGCGGGTGTAGGCAAGTTCCGCATAGGCCCGGCGCATAGGACGATCCTCGTTGAGCATGCGGATGCTTTCTGCCAGGCTGGCGGCGTCATTCGTGCGGAAATACAGGGCGGCATCGCCCCAGATCTCTCGATAGCTTGGAATGTCATTAGCCACGATCGCGCAACGCGAGAACGCCGCTTCCAGGGCAGCCATGCCGAAAGGTTCGTAACGGGAAGTCGCCGCGTAAATCGCGGCGCGGCTATATAAAGCCCTCAACTGCGCGTCTGTTTGAGGACCTCGGATCGCGACGGTAGTCTTCTCGGTGGCAACTTTCACATCCGCCCGGATTGGAATGCGCGGCATCGGGACAGTCTGCTCTGCGCCCACAATGCAGACCGGTAGCGGATGCTGCTGCTGCGTAAGCAGGAAAACCTGCTTGCCCGCATCCACCAGCCGGCCCACCGATAACACGCAATCGTCTTTGCTGACGTACGGGTTGAAGAAGATCGGATTGCGTCCGGGATAGATCACCTCTGCGCGTGGAGGATGTCCATAGCAATCGGCAATTTGATCGAGCATCCAGGCTGACGGAGCAACTACTACATCAGCACCCTTGAGACCCTCCAGCACCGTTCTGCGATACCACACCAGCGATTCGGCGGCACGCGGAGGATGCACGTGCACGGCTTGGCTCCACGTGATCAGATCGCCATGCGCCATTACCACACGCGGCACGTCCACGGGCAAATTGCCATAGCAAAAGTGATTCAGATGCAGGAGATCGGGGCGAAGTTCGCGAATCAGTGAGACCAGGAACTCACAGGATTCCGGCAGGTCTTCTTCGGCTTCCTGCATCCATTCCAGCCGGAATGCCGTAGGTCGGTAATCAAGACCATGCAGGTGATCCATCCACGCGGTTTGGTTGGGTAGGGGAATCTCTCCGAAGCTGACCAGCGTGACGTGTATGCCCCGTGTAACCAGACCCGTGACCAGTTCGCGAGCATAACTCCACGAACCAGAGAGCGAGTCTGCGGTAACGAGGACGTGCACAGAACCTCCGGGTCACTGCGGAATCCCGCGCCGGACAACGAATTCCGCGACAATATGCCCATTCTAGTGGGAATAGTCGCCCGCGGGAAGCGATTTCCCGCTAGAGAATCAATATTTGTGGGCCCTTGGCTACAACTTGCGTCTGGTGCAGTGTTCTCCCGATCCCTGCCGCTCAGAACTGGAATTTCAATGCTAATTGAATGAGCCGGGGAGGCAGTGCGGCAAGAATCTGGTTGAACGTGGGCGAACTGATATCACTATCCGGCAAGCGGAAGTTGGTGTGATTCAGGATGTTGAAGAATTCGGCCCGGAACTGGAATTCCTTCCCCTCGCTCACCGGAATGCTCTTGAATGCGGAGAAATCCCAATTCGCATAGCCCGGTCCTTGCGCGATATTGCGCCCGGCACTTCCGAATTGCTGAACGGGAGAATTTGGATCCGGCGTTATCCTCTCAAACGCATCTGCGTTCAGCCATGCCTGAGTAGTCCTCGCACCACTGTTGGGGTTCTGTCCAGCAACAAGGTTCGGCCGGTTCGCAGAAAAACCCGTGATCTCTGGTGCTCCGCCCTGCTGGGACACGTCATTGGAATCGAAGACCGTGAATGGAGTGCCGCTCATGACCGTTGCAATCCCATTCAACTGCCAGGCGCCCAGAATTTGTTGATACCAGCCGTGCGGCTGTCTCCAGAATGGAAGACTCCACTGATAGCTGAGCACCAGGCGATGACGGGCATCGAACAACGAGCGTCCGCGCTCGGCTGCCAGGTTAAACGGATTCTGTGCGAGATCGTTTTCACCGGCTACGGGCTTGGCGGCCGATCCAGTCATATTAAAAGAGGACGCGTCATCCATGGATTTCGAGAACGTATATGACGCGAGGAACGCCACTCCATGGCTAAAACGTTTGCGCAGGCTCGTCTCCAACGCGTTGTAGGAAGAATTAGCGATGCCCGCAATCATTCCGGTTGAGGAAAAAACACAACTGCTCGGTGGATCATTCAAAGTGCAGCCCGAATAGAGCCGTCGCTGATCAGCGGTGCCCGATGTGGAGAGGGGTCGACCGCTGCCATCAAATCCCGGCACGTAGACGGCAGGATTGCCTTCGATGAAGCGCGGCAGCTTCGTTCCTTTCGTTCCGACATATCCGACTTCAAGCAGAAAGTCTGCACCAAAGGAGTGCTGCACATTCAGATCCCAATCCTGCGAATAAGGCAGAGGCAGATTTGGACTCAGAGTCAGATTGGTCAGCGGAGTTGCGAACGTACCCGGTGCCGGGGGATTGCCGTTAAAGGGATCCGCAAAGTTGGGGACACTGATTTGCGCGGTTTGCAGATATGGAGGTGCGCTGATCGGAGACTGTAACGGTCCACCCTGGCCGGTGTAGTACGGTTCGTAGAAAATGCCGTAACTGGAAGTCACCAGCCACTTCGCACTTCCCGTAGGGTCCCATGCAAAACCCAACCGCGGCGCAAAACCTTTTTTGAAAGTTGGGATCAAACCTGCGGGAACTCCGGAATCTCCTGGATAGAGCAATCCAGCGGGAGCGTTGGGCATGACCACGGATTGCCGTCCAGGAATCCACAAACTCTGCCGGTTATGAATCTCCGTGTAAGGAAATGGCAGGTCGTAACGCAAGCCGTAGTTCAGCGTCAGGCGCGATGTCACTTTGTATGAGTCCTGCGCATACCCGTTCAGCGCGTTGCCGCGGATGCCGCGGGAGAAATCGCCTCGGCCTTGAAGAAAGAACACCGGCTGACCGAAAAGGAAGGCGGCGAAGCCGTCTCCCGCAATCGGAAATCCAGGGTCAAAGACAAAAAAACCATTGGTGGCGATTCCCTGCAGCGCATTAACATTCAAATGCTGGTACCCGCCTCCAAACTTCAGCTCATGGCGTCCGCGGATCCAACTCAGTGAACCCGAGTAGTCATAGGCATTCTCGTAGGTATTGCGCGGCCCTGTAATCGGATCGCCCACCGTTGTATAACCGTTGACCTGGATGAACGGAGGGCCCACCGCGCCTTCGAGGCTGGGCGAGTACTGGAAGCCGAAGCTGCCAGGGGTCTCATGGTTCAGATGCTGGTCAAAAAGAAACTTGTTGCGCAAATAGGAGAACCGCGCAACACCGATCAGGTTCGGAGAGAAAGTATGCGTCTCCTGCGCGACAAAGTTCTGGGCACGATGATCTTCTCCCACCGGAAATCCAGGCACGCTGGCCCCCGATGTTGAAAGCGGATCGAGCCTTGTACCATTGCTGAACATGTAGCGAAAGTTCAGAGTATCGCGGGAGGAGAGATAGTGGTCGACCCTCACCCCGAATTGCTCCGTGCTGTCGTGCAGCGTCTGCGTGGTAGTGAACACATTGGTGCCACTGTTCGGCTCCGGAAAAAGGCTCAACAGGCTTTGCGAGAGCGGATTAATCAATGGCAACTGATTGTATGGAATGGGCGCGTTCGCGAAGATGTTGAACAATTGGTGGCCCGGATTTTTGCACATGCCGTTGCTATCGAATCCTTCCGGACACAACTGGCCGAAGTTGCCTTGGCGCTCCGGAAGAGATGGAACCGTGCTCCCCTGCGTTTCACCTTGCCGGTTGCGGAACCCCTCGTAATAGCCAAAGAAGAAGGTTTTCTCCTTGCGAATCGGGCCACCGAAACTACCGCCGAATTGGTTCTGCTTGAGAGGTTCAGTTCTATCCGCAAAGTAATTCGTCGCGTCGAACGCATCATTTCGGATGAACTCCCACAGCGAACCATGAAATCGGTTGGTGCCAGCGCGCGTAATGATGTTGGTAGTCGATCCCAGCGCGTTTCCGAACTCGGCATTGGCATTGTGTGTCAGAATCTTGAACTCGGTGATGGAATCCAGCGGCGGCTTGAGAACGAGGCCTCCGTCCACTCCGTTGAAGTTGTTGGCCCCATCAATCAAAAAGTTGTTGGACTCGGGTCGCTGGCCGTTGACCGCATACGCCTGGCCGTCGCGCAAGGATCCTCCAGCTTCTGCAAGCCCCGGCGTAACCGGTACCACTCCAGGCTGCAACAGGCCCAGCTGCGAAAAATTCCGCCCATCAAGAGGAAGATCGAGAATGTCGCGTTCGGTGATCGTCTTTCCCAGACTCGTCACCGTGGCTTGAATCAGTTGCGCATCGGCCTGCACTTCGAGTTTTAGAGTCTCCGCCCCAATCGCGAGACGGATGGGAATCGTCGCGGTTTCATTGACGTCAAGAACAATCCCTTGCTGAACATAAGTCTTGAATCCTTTGGCCTGCGCTTGCAAAGAGTAGTGCCCCACCGGCAATTCCAGCAGAATGTATTCTCCAGAGCGATTGGTCACCGCGCTACGACTGAGCCCGGTTTCGTTTTGAAGCGCGCTCACAGATACTTGCTGGACGGCAGCGCCTGTCGGATCAACTATGGTGCCGCGAATGCTTCCAGTAATTTGCTGAGCAGCAGCGCTGCAGGCAAACGACACCAGCACGCCACAAACTAGCGTTTTCGAAACAGGTATGCGTCCCACGATTCCCCCAAGTTCCCCACGTTGCGTACCTTTGAGACAGGCTTTTCCTCTGGCGTGACGGAGTAGCGCTATGCAGGCGGGTACACGCCTTGGACTATGGTCAGATTTTATTGATCCCAGAACCCCAGAATGATGAGCAGCGAAACGTTAGCGGAGTATGAATCAGCTCACAATAGCGTAAAAATATTACGATGTGCGACGATCATCTGATCTCTAAACGAAGCCGCATCGCCCGCGCCAGATCATCGATGACGCGGATTTTTTCTGCGGCAGGACGTGGAACATCGGGCACTGACATCGCCAGCTCACAAGAGAGCATCACAGCCGTCAACGACTCCCTCATTTCGCTGTTCAGTTGCTCCACCACCCTGCGCAGCGCAGCACCTTCTTCCCGTCTTCGCCGGTGCAGCGCAGATCGCACCTCCCTCACCATGCGATTCATCCCGCTAACCGCGAAGTTGACGTAGACCGGAAAGGCCGTCCCTAAATGTTCGACCATCTGATCGCTTTCCTCCGGTTCGGTCTCGACCAGGAACTGATCGATGACGGCAACGGCATAGGCGTCGTTCGCGCAGGTGAGTGACGCCTTCCTGCAAGGACTGCGCCCAGTGCGTTTCCTGGCTTGTTTCGGCAAACAAGCATTGCGTGCACTCCGGGCCGCGGGCTGACGGCGTGATGAGTAGGATCATGTCCTCCCCCTTGCAACTACCGCGCCATACGCTGCTCCCTTGCATACCAGGCATTTACGCGGACCGACCACGGCGGCGTTCCCATAGCGGAACGCTATTTCTCCAAGACGATCCAGAATTGGGCCTTCAAACAAGGCAGCCCTCGGCGGCATAGTCCTTGAGCTTTCGATACAGCGTAGTTTTTCCAATGCCCAGCAGTCGGGCAGCCTGCAGCTTGTCCCCGTGTAACTCAGTAATCGCGTGAAGGATGGTACGTTTCTCCAGTTCGGCGATAGAAACAATTTTCAGGGTCCCGTTGCCGTTCGCGTTGGAAGACTCGGGGACTGGAAGGTTCGCAATTTCTCGCGGCAGGTCGGTGGTATGGATCAGCGGGCCACTAGTGAACGCGTAAGTGCGCTCCAGGCAATTCTCCAACTCACGCACATTTCCCGGCCAATCATAGGCCAACATCGCCTTGAGCGCGTCATCACTGAGCATCTTTTCCTGTCTGGAAGTACGCGCCAGCCGCTCCAGAAAGTGCCCGATCAGCAGAGGAATGTCCTGCCGTCGCTCGCGCAATGCAGGGATGCGCAAGCTGAGCACGTTGAGGCGGAAATACAGATCGCGCCGGAAACTTCCCTGCATGACCGCCTGCTCCAGATCGCGATTCGTCGCCGCAAGAATTCGCACATTGATGGGTATGCGTCGCGTGCTTCCAACGGGACGAATTTCTTTCTCCTGGATCGCGCGCAGCATCTTCGCCTGCAGATCGACTGGGAGTTCTCCCACTTCGTCAAGGAAAACAGTCCCCCCCTCCGCCATGGCTAACAAACCATCTTTTGATTGGTTTGCGCCGGTGAATGCGCCTTTGACGTACCCGAACAACTCGCTCTCGATTAACGTCGGCACCAGAGAACCACAATCCACAGGGATGAATGGCTTGTCGCGAAATGGACCGGAATAATGAATGGAGCGTGCGACCATTTCCTTGCCCGTGCCGCTCTCGCCCAAAATCAACACTGGATGCACACTGTTGGCCGCTTTGGCGATGATGCGATAAAGCCTTTCCATTTCCGGCGCACGGCCGACGATCCCTCCATATCCTTGCTTCGATTTCACCTTCTCGCGCAAAATGCGGTTCTCGGATTTCAGTTTCAGGTGGCTTCCCACGCGCTCCAGCAGCAGCTTGAGTTCATCAACGCTGAACGGCTTGGTCACATAGTCGTAGGCTCCGTGTTTCATCGCCTGTACCGCGGACTGCACCGTTCCATAACCGGTGACCACCACGACCACGGCCTCCGGACGCCGTTCTTTGATTTTCCGGAGAGCATCGAGCCCTCCAGCTCCGGGGAGACGTAAGTCAAGCAAGACGGCATCAAAATTTTGGCTTTCCAAGGCTCGGGATGCCTGTTCGGCTGAATCAGCCATATATGTTGAAAAGCCGAGCGAGACTGCCACTTCGCGGCAGGCTTCACGGATGGCGCGTTCATCATCCACAATCAACAGATTTAGAAAATTCGCGGGTTCCAGTTGTGGGGCGGCACTAATCGGACTCACTGCTGCTGACGTCATAACGGATCATTCCTCTTCTTGAGATGAAAGTACTTCCCCATCACTCCGGGGAGAAAAATCGTTGCCACTCGCAGGCTCAGGCTCAGTCCCAGGTAGCAGCGGGAGGAAGACGCTGACCCGCGTACCCTGTCCCGGTTCGCTGCTGACGTGAATGAGTCCGCCGCTCGAACTCACAATGTCGTGGACAGTCGCAAGACCTAGTCCGGTGCCCTTGCCCTGTTTCGTAGTAAAAAACGGCTCAAAAATGTGGGCGCGAGTCGCGGCATCCATGCCGCTTCCGTTGTCTTCGATCGCGAACAGCGCACAAGGCAACGAGGTTTCGCCACTCCCGCTCAGTCGCGATTCCATGAATGGCTGCAATCTGCAGTTGCGGGTCTCAACAACGATTCGTCCACCCTTGGGCATTGCATCGCGGGCATTGAGCACCAGGTTCAGCAGAATTTGCTGAGCTTGCGTAGGGTCCATCTTCGTCAGACCCAGCTTGGGATCAAGACGAAAGTTCAACTGAATGTTTTCTCCAACCAGGCGCACCAGCAGGTTCCGCATGGCTGCGGCGATCTCGTTCAGCGAGAGTGGACGCGGCTGAAAAGTTGAGTGACAGGAGATCGCCAGTAACTGCCGCACTAAGCCGCTCGCCTGCATGCCTGCTTCGCGGATTTCCTCGGCGTATTTCCTCGCCCGGTGTCCCGGATCGAGACTTGCCATCAGAAGGTCGCAGTAAAGCAGGATGCCCGTAAGAATGTTGTTGAAATCGTGCGCTACGCCGCCCGCGAGCTTGCCCACGGATTCCAACTTCGCGGCTTGCTGGAGCTGGCGACCCAGGGCAGCATCACGGGGAAGTTCTTCCGCCATGGCCAAAACGGAACCACTGTCACCGTGATTGGCCGGTACTCTCCATGCTGTCCAGCGGAGGCAGACACGCTCTAGGCATGTAGCTTGCGAGTCGATTTGCACGCTCTGCCGTCTTCCCTCAAACAGATCCGCAAGCTGGTGTTCGGCTTCGTCGCGATTCTCAGCGTCAATCAGTCCAGCGAGTGCAACTGGCCGCCTCAAGTCAAGCGGAGCCCCCAACAATCGAACGAGTGCCGGGTTGAACGATTTGATCGTTCCGGCATACCGGCATTCAGCCAGTCCCACAGGTGCTTGCTCAAAATAGGAACGAAGAGGCTCTTTCGGATCTTTCCATGACCAGTTGATTTCAGTGAGCGCGCTCATACTGTTACTCTGCTCGGAACCGATTCCGGAAGAAACCCGGAATCTCGTCATCTCCGCCTTAGGTTTTCCCAAAATGGGACTGGCGGGCGCTCGCAAGCGTTCCACGATCACATCCCATTTCGGCTCACTATAGACAGTCGCATCCCTGTGAGCGAAGGGCAGATGTCACCAAAAACAGAAAATCTCCTGTGGAAAACTCAGAAAAGTGCTTTATTGAGTAACTTCGGAGTGCTGGTTGGCGGTATTAGCGGTCGCGTTCAGACGAAAAGTGAGACGACGACCACTTTCGAGGTGAATGACGGAGATGGGATCGTCGCCCAGGGGCGCTTCACGCGCGAAGAGGCTCGCCGTTTCGAGAGGCATCCGCACATTTCCGACCTGCACTGACTGGAGCGCAAGGCGAACATACCCGCGATTTGGCTTCACTGTTGACGTGCGTGCCGACTCCACTCGCCCTAAAACGCTGGCTCCAGGTGGGATGAGCGTATTTCCCCGAATCACAACCGGCTCCACTACCAAAGCTTCAAAAGATGCCTCGGAACTCAAACTGCTGGCGTACAAGGGCTTTTTTAGCCTCACGGTGACTAGGGTGCCAGGGGGAAGGTTCTGAAACCGCTGCAAAGAAGCATCACTCTGAGTCAATGTGGATCCATACTTCGCTGACTGAAGCTGTGTCTCGCTGCAACGTCAACCGTGCCCTGAGTAGCCTGGTCTTGAAACGGCGCCTCCCGCGTTTCGGTCTGGGAGATTCTCTCCTCGCCTGGGATCAGTTCAGGACGAGAGCAGCTAGCCAGGACCAGCGGCACCGTCAACGTCAGATAAAGGGCTAGTCCTCGGAGTCGAACCATCGATGTGCCCCTATTCCTCACACGTTCTCTCTTCAATGACTGTGGCAAACCGAATACCAGTCACGATCTCACTGATTCAATCACTTGGCGATAGCATCTCTCGATACTCCATGTAGATTTTTCCTGCCACAGCGCTCTTCTTCTTGCGCAAGAAAAAGGCGGAGGACCTTTTGCCCTCCGCCCTAGGTTGAACCGCTGAGTGTTTCTGCGTCTTCTACGGTTTCTTCACCGGCTTCTTTGGCGTACGTTTTGCCGGCGCTTTTTTCGCCGTCGCCTTCTTCTCGCTCTCGCGCCCACCGATCAGGCTCAACGCATCGGTGGAGTTGAACGGGAATTGCCGCACTGAGGTTTCGGTCTGGCCTGCAGAGTTCAACGTGACATCTACCCGACGATTGCTCGCCATGCGAATCAGGACAATCCTCGCCAGAGCCCGTTTGCGTTCTTCAGTCGTCAGATCGGGATTTTGCTCAATCGACTGCTTTACCTCGTCGGTGGTGAGATTGTGCTCCTTGCCCAAGGCCTTGGTATCAATTGCGGCCTCAGGAACACCATTCTCCACCAGGAAGCTCTTCACCCGCGCCACGCGACGTTCGGTGAGTGCCTGGTTGAATGCGGAACTGCCACGCTGATCAGCGTGACCTTCGAGCGTGATGCGCGCGTCCGGTTTAGCTTGCATGTACTTCCTGAGGTCTGTTGCCAGATCCAACAGGATCTTCTGTTGCGACGGCAGCAAGCCGGCATTGGGATCCTTCGGCCTGGGCTGACCCGTTGGGAAGTACACGCTGTGCAGAGCCAGACGTGCTTCCAAAGCCTTATCCACGGGCGGAGGAGGAGGATTCTGGATCGTAACCTGGGTGGACGCTTGCCCGGTCAGGTTGCGGGAGTCGGTACACGTAGCGCTCACAGTTACAGGGCCCGGCGGCAGACCCGCGGTGTTCAGGGTAGCGCTATTTCCAGTTCCGCTGACGGTGCCCGCGGTAGAACTCCAGTTCGCGACCGAGACCGGCACACCATCAGGACTGGTGCAATTCGCCGTCAGTGTCACGGTCCCTCCCGGAGTGAGTTCTGTCGGACTGGCCGACATCGACATCGTGGGCGGATTCTTCGGCGGAAGCGGCTTCACCGTGTAGTTCGCAGTACAGCTCGCTTCATTGTTCGTCTTAGCCCTTGGATCGGTCACATGCGCCGAGACGGCGTAGTTTCCTGGAGCCATATTGTTCGTGTCGATGGTCGCGGTCGTATCTTTGCCCGTGACCTGCCCGCCGTTGCCACTCCAGGCGTAAGTCACGGTGTGCTTGGGATTGAAGTTGCTCGCACTCACTGTCGCCGTTACCGGCTCGCCCACCATGACTTCTGTGGGTTGCACAGAGCAAGCTGCCGTTGGCGTTACAGGCGGCGCGCCGCCCCAACTGAATACCACGCCAGTGCGAAGCCGGGCGCCCTCGAGCGAGGGTCGCCGCAAACTGGAGAATTGTGGAGCGGCAACATCGGCGAAGTTCTGTCTGGCGAAAACATAGTCTGCTTCAAACACCCGCCATGAGAATACTTTGTTAAACGGCAAATCCCAACCGCCCCCTAGGATGGCCCCAATCCCGTTGCGAGGGTCTCCCAGTCCATTTACGGAAAGCCGGTTGTAACTGAACAGCGCATGCACGAAGAGATTGCTCCCCTCGGTGCGCCACATGAACCGGGGACCGGCAGAAACAGTTGTTTCGTAGTTGCTGTTGCCCCAGTTATGCCCCAAGTCGAACTCTGCACCCCAATGCGGATCAAAGTTGTAAGTAAACGCCGCTCCAAAGCCAGGTGACATATCAGGGACCTTGAACGGAGTCGGATTATTGGGATCCCCAAAGGGAGCAGGTACCGTGGCACCCGGATGCAGCCACTGATAGCCGACGAAAATGTCATACTTCGGATTGGAATCGCTCTGCGCAGAGGCAGAAATCGAAAAACCTATCATTGCGGCGAGTATGCATAGGCACGACACAAGCACCAACCGTGCGGTCCTGCTATTACGAGCTTTCATAACATCCTCCAAACGTAGTCGTCGCCGAATGGTGGTGAACCCCGGCGGTCACCAAAATTGCGGCGACAATGAAAATCAACGGGGAAAAAAGGACCTGCTTTTCTGGAACGCAGAATTCTATATCACTGAAGCTTATAGCGAAAGCTGGGCTGCAGATATTGATCATTTTGGCAACCACGACCTGTCGTGTTATCTCAGATCAAACTTGCCGGGTACAAATCCGGCAGTTCCTCAGGAGCGACGCGGACCTTGTGTCGAGGGAATTGCCCGCGTATCGTGGAAACTCAGGTTACAGTCAATGCCTGCGCTCGGTTGCCAGAGGCATCCAGCACGACCTAAAACACTCCATGAGCCACGAAAAGTTATTGATTGTTGAGGACGAAGAGAACGAGCGCTCCGGCTTGGCAGAACTGGCGACCTCCTGGGGATATCGCGTGGAGACAGCTGCTGATGGAGCGGAGGGCCTGGAAAAGGCTGTTCAGTGGTCCCCATCCATTGTCGTCACCGATTTGAAAATGCCTCGGATGGGTGGTATTGAGCTGCTCGGACATCTCGCCGAACAGGCTCAGACTATTGCCGTCATTCTGGTCACCGCCCAAGGCACGATAGATAGTGCGGTGCAAGCAATGCGCATGGGTGCATACGATTACATTACCAAGCCGATTGATACCAACCGGCTGAAGACGATTTTATTAAATGCATCCGCGTTGTTGGGTACTCGGGCGGAATTGGAAGCGACTCGCCGGCGACTGCGCGACACCGGCTCTCTGGGAAGGATGAGCGGCTCTTCCCGCAAAATGCAGGAGATTTTTCGCCTGGTCGAAATGGTCGCTCCCAGCACAGCGTCCGTCCTCATCACCGGCGCCAGCGGAACGGGTAAGGAATTGGTAGCGCGGACCATCCATGACCTTAGCCCCCGGAAAGATCGACCGTTTGTTGCCATCAACTGCGCCGCCATTCCTGAGACCCTGATGGAAAGCGAAATTTTCGGCCACGAGAAAGGCGCCTTCACGGGCGCTCTCGAACGGCGTACCGGGTGTTTCGAACTGGCCGAAGCCGGAACCCTGCTGCTTGATGAGATTGGTGAAATGCCAATCGGCACTCAGGCCAAACTCCTGCGCGTGCTGGAAGATCGCAAGCTTCGACGCCTCGGGAGCAAGGTCGAGACCTCGGTTGATGTGCGGGTTCTCGCGGCCACTAACAAGATTCCCGACGAGGCCGTGTCGCGAGGTGAGCTGCGCAGCGACCTTTATTACCGGCTGAATGTGTTCAACATCCACCTGCCGCCCTTGCGCGAACATAAGGAAGATGTTCCAGGTCTCGTGCAACTTCTGCTGGCTGAGATGAGTGGCAAACACGGGCGCAAAGTCTCGGCCGTTAGCGAAGCTGTCTTGAACCAGTTCAACAACTACTCATGGCCGGGAAATGTCCGTGAGCTGCGCAACACTATCGAACGCGCTGTCATCGTTTGCGATTCCGGGATGATCGAGACCAAACATCTGCCTCCGGGATTCGGCCAGGCCCCTTTGCGAACAGCGGCCAACGATCCAGATGCGGTGCGCCTGGGCGTGGGCACCACAGTCGAAGAGGCAGAGAAAATGCTGATCCTCAAGACCCTGGAAGCCACCAGCAATAACAAGACCAGAGCGGCCGAGATCCTTGGCATCAGCCTCAAGACCCTTCACAATAAGTTAAAGGAATACGGCAGTTCCGCGGCGGAGACGGGGAAAGAAGAAGTGCCCAGCAGCTAGCCGGCACGTCCTCGCAAGCTTTTACATCATGCGGCGCAAAACCATAATCGTGCTGGTCATCACCTTGATGGTGACGGTGCTGGTCTCAGCATTTTCATACCTCTACATTTCCCAGATCCTCCGTCTTCGCATTGCGAGTGCGTATGAGACGGCCACTAGCCTGACTCACCAACTGGCGTATGCTGCCGGCAATGCCGTGCCCGACTTTAGCAGTACGTCCGTGGACACAAGTGATCCTGTCGCGCTCAGGCGCGCGCTTGGGGACTATGTTCAAACCGACGTCAGTCTCAACAACCTCTTGCAGTCCGATCCCGGCGACTGGCAATACATTTATGACGTCGCCATCGTGGACACCAGCGGCAAAGCATTGCTGCATACCAATGCCGCGCTGGTAGGCAAAATAATCCCGCCTCGACCTGATTTTCAGGAAGTCCTAAGAGCGCGGTTTCGGGAGCAGATCCGGCTCGTTTTCAGTCCGGCCGCGGTCTATGACGTGTCTTATCCACTGGAACTGAACGGGGCCCCTTTCGGCACCATCCGCCTCGGAGTGCAAACCGTTTTCCTGAAGAGTGAGGTGCAAGCCCGTCTGCTGCGCTCGCTTTATATTTCGGTCGCCCTCATTTTTGTCTCCTTGTTCTTCGCGGCGGGCATCTCCAATCTTGCGCTTGGGCCTTTGAAGGAAATCAACCGGAATCTTGACAATGTCGGCGCGGGTAGTTCGGAGCCCCTCACCGGAGATGAATCCGAACACGACGAGTACGGCCTGGTGACATTGAAAATTGCCAACCTCGGCCGGCAGATTCGTGACAGCCGCGAGATCTTCACAGCGCTTAAGGACAACGTCGATCAGCTCATGGCAAAGCTACAGGATGGGCTGATGCTCTTTGACCGCGATTCACGCGTGGTGCTGGTCAGCGCTCCTGTGGAAGGATTTCTTGGTCGACCGCGTCGGGAACTCCTGGGCCGCACCGTACAAGACCTGTTCAATCGTAATTCCATGTTCGGATCCGCGCTGTTGAACGCGTTCGAGCGAAAGCGTCCAATCTTGCAGCGTGAGTTCGAGACGGCCTCGGGCAAGCGTGTTCAGCTGTCCCTTGATTTCGTTCAGGAGCAGACGTCGCAAATCGGCGCTTTGCTGATCATGCGCGATGCCGAATCCGTGCGCCGCATTGGTGATGAGATCGAGATGTCGCGCCGCCTCTCGGCCAGCGGGCGCCTCACTCGCGGGGTCGCGCACGAAGTGAAGAACCCGATCAACGCCATCGTCCTGCACCTTCAACTTTTGCAGAATAAGCTCGCTAAACAAGAACCCGACACGCGCCGGCACGTCGACATCATCGACAGCGAGATCCGGCGACTCGATCGCGTGATCCAGACGCTGGTGGATTTCACTCGTCCGCGCGACCTTCATCTGGAAGAAATCGACTTTCGCAGCCTGCTCATTGACGTCACCCTGCTTGCCGCTCCCGATGCTGAACAGCACGGGGTAACGTTGGAGCGGCACATGCCGGAAATATCCTTGCCCGTGAAAGTCGATGTCGACCTCATGAAACAAGCGTTTCTGAACGTTGTAATTAATGGCGTTCAGGCTATGCCGAATGGGGGCGTGCTCACCATTTCAGCAAGCCGAGAAAACGACATCGTTGTGGCAGAAGTTCAGGATCAGGGCGCAGGAATTCCCAAAGAACTGCATGACAAAGTTTTCGAGCTCTACTTCACAACCAAGAAGGAAGGCAGCGGCATAGGCCTGGCGCAAACCTACCAGATTCTGCAATGGCATTATGGAACGGTGGACTTCCAATCGGCGGAAGGTGCCGGAACGATCTTTCGTTTTCAAATCCCTGCGTTCGGTCCGTCCCCACAGGTCCGCCCGGAGCTTGAGGCTGATACGGCCACCTCGCAACGCGGGGACTGAATCAATGTGTCTCGTCCCGGCGATTCCTATGTCATGTTCCTGACAAAGGCGTAAGATTAAATGGCTTCGGGAACACCCCGCTCGGATTCCGTATGACTCTGGCCGCTATTGCCCTGTTTTTCTTCATGGCTCCGATTTCGGCAGCCCAGGCTTCTCAGGCTCCGCAAACGAATCCACCTCCACCTCCTCACGAGCCTTCGCCACAAGAAGCCGTTCCGGCAACCCCATCAGAGACGAAACCCCCCGCGCACACAGCGGCAAAGGGGTCTACCGGGTCAAAAAAGGCGCGTTCGAGGAAGGCGCATAGCCGCAAGAGGAAAGCCGCGGCGTCTCCATGCGTTGCCACTGCGGCCACCGATCACGCCGAGAGTTCGAATACCTCCACCGCTCCAGTTGACCCTCCTGCACAAGCGCCGGCTCAGCACTCGAATGCTTCCAAGGAGTGCCCGCCCTCCAAAATAATTGTCCGTCAGGGAGGAACAAAAGAGCCGAGCATCCAGTTGGCTGGAGGGACTGGCAATCAGGCCGCGCGTGACGGCATCAACGAATTGCTTGGGAAGACCGACGAAAACCTGAAGAAGACTTCAGGCATGCAGCTTACAACCGGCCAACAAGACACGGTCACGCAGACCCGTCAGTTTATGGAGCAATCAAAAGCCGCGATGTCGCAGGGAGACTTCGAACGCGCCCGAACTCTGGCCTGGAAAGCCCAGCTGCTTTCCGACGATCTCGTCAAACCAGAAAAATAATCGATGCAGGAGGAGCTTATTTCCCCTTCGCGCGAGCGCTGTTCACCTTGGTTAACAGATCCTGAGACATGGCTTGAAGCGGGCCAGGAATCTTCACCGCCTCCGTCAATACTTCGCGGGCCTCGGTCAGCTTGTTCAACTTGCCGTAGGCGAATCCCAATCCGTAGAGGGTTCGCGCGTACTGCTGCTCATCCTGTCCCTTGAGCAGTCCTGCAGCGGTCTTGAGCTCCGGAATAGCAGCAGTGCTCTTGTCTTGCTTCAGATACGCCCAGCCGATGGTGCTATGCGCGGCACCGGCGGACAGTTTTCGAGACTTGTCCGCCTCAGGAGCATCCGCTTTGGCGACTTCAATGGCTTTCTGCGCGTATGTGATCGCCTTTGCCGAGCTATTGGATTCGGCGTAATAGTTCGCCATCAGCAACAGTGCCGGCAGCGAGTTTGGGTTCGTAGCCAACGTCTTTTCTCCGAAGCTTACCAGCCGTGCCTGATCGTTCAACTGCCCCGGCCCCAGGGTATACATGGCGTAATTGGAAACCTGCTCACTGAACTTTGAGTCCGGATATCCCGCCGTGAATTTCTCAATCTCACTCATACGGTTCTTGGGATCGGTTTCCGCCGTAATGGCGTTGAAGCCGCTAGTCTCCAGAAAATCACAGTTGTTCTGCGTGGCGGCTTTGTCTTCTGCGATCTTGCGCGTGAAATCGTCGTCGTTCATGCCCTCGGGCTTGGTTTGTTTGGCGATCAGAGGTACAAATCTCGCCGCCTCGCGCCGCATAGTCCATCAGCTTCAAATTGCTCTTTGCTTGCTGAGCAATGCCGGCTTGCGAGACGAGGATGTCGAGATTATGAGGGGACCCGGTCAGCGCCTTGTCGCCGTACTCGAGGGCCTTCGGCATGTCACCGCTTCCTTCGTAGGCTTGCGCAAGTTGCCAGTTTCCATAAGCTACGGCCTGTGGATTCGAGGAGTACTTCTGAACGAAGTCCTCATACAGGGCTAGCTTCTTCTGAGCATCCTGCTCGCTGGAAATAACCTGCAGCGCATGATCTTCATCCGTTCCCGCAGCAATCACGATGCGATCTATTTGTGCGCTCGCCTGGGAGATGAAGAAGAGAGTTGAGAAAACTAAAGTCAGCAGCAGCGATCCCTTGCAGCGTCCCATAGCCCGCCTCCGGATTACGAGAGAAGTTTCCAAGCAGGCGAATCGTAGCGCTGAATGAGCCTCTGCGCAAGGGCCAAGCTCACTCGAGAGAATCGGGTAATTGGGAAATTTGGTAATTGGGAAATTGAAAGGCGAATCGGGAGAATGAAAGGTCTGTCGGCCATTAAACTACTCAATTACAAAATTACTCAATTACCAAATTGCCCAATTACTCAAACTGTCTCCTCCGTGGTGAATTCGTCCTTCCTCGGCTAAAGTAGAAAGATGCGTGCCAGTTTCGGCAACCGGCCGTTACGTTTCGTTTTTGCTGCCAACCTGATCTCCATGGTGGGCAGCGGAATGAATTCGGCTGCCGTTGCCTGGTACATCCTGCAAGCCACGCATTCCGAGATGGCGCTGGGAACCTTCGCGGTGCTGCAAACCCTACCCGCGATGCTGCTGCTTCCCTTCACCGGGGTCGTGATCGACCGCGAAGACCGCCGAAGGCTGGTGATGTGGCTCGATGCTATTCGCGCTGTGATCATTGTGATTGTGGCTATTCTCGCTTTTCGTCATCGGGTACAGGTCTGGCAACTTTACCTGATGAACACTCTTGTGGCCGCCGGCTTTTGGATGTTCTGGCCCACCATCACAGCGCTGATTCAGGAACTCACTCCCGAGAGCCAGTTCGTGCAGTCCAACACATTCCTGCTCGCCGGAGTGCAGGGCGGATTCCTGATTGCGGGAGCCATCGTGGGATTCATCTACGACCACATTGGATTGGGCGGAGTGTTGACGCTCGATGTATCCACTTATGTGCTCTCCTTCCTCTGCTACTTCGCGGTGCGCAAAGGAAGGCACATCGTCATTAGCCCTCAGGAACTGCGGGCGGATATCGTGGCCGCGGAAACTCAATTTGAACGCTTCTGGCGCGAAATGCGCGAGGGTTTACGGTTTCTTCGCGATCATCGGGCCGTGGTCATGCTTGGCATGAGCTGGGCTCTTTTTCTCGGGGCGATGGTTACCGGAGTTGTGGTCACCCCATCTCTCAGCGACCGAGTCTTCCACGCCGGAGCCAAAGGCTATGGCTGGTTGAACGCTGGATGGGGCTCGGGGGCTTTCATCAGCGCTTTGTATGCACCCCAGTTAATCGCGAGGCTCGGGGGACGAAGGGCCATCGCGTTCTCCATGGCGCTGTTGGCGGTCTGCGTCGCATTGGCGCCGATTTCAGGATTTCTCGTCCTCGCCATAGCAACTTACTTCACCATGGGATCTGCTCGCGGGGTCGGTGGCGTCGCCATGAACACCAACCTCATGGAAATGGTTCCCAAGCACCTGATGGGTCGCGTGCAGAATACTTTCTATTTTTTCGGAACTTTTCTTCAACTCCTCCTCGCAATCTGCGTCGGCACCATCGCTCAGAAAGTGAGCCTTGTCGTGGCTTTCGCGATCCTGGCATCTGTCTACGCTTTGTCGTTTATAGCCTCAAGTTGGCCGCTTGAGTCGAAGGTGGCGAAAGAAGTTGCAGCCGACTAGTCAGGATGCTCCTCCAGGTCAGCCTGATGCTCTTGGTTGTCATCCGGCTGCTCCCGTGGTTGTCATCCTGAGCAAAGCGAAGGATCCCTGTAACCCGGCGGCGGCCACCTAAGAGATGCTTACTCAGGCGGGTGCACAACATGGCAAACCATCCGCGCCGCTGATATTCTTTTCCATTCCCAAGGAGCAAAAATGTCCTCTGACCTGCAGGGCCGTAACGCCGTTGTCTTCGGAGTCGCCAACAAGCGCTCGATCGCCTGGTCAATCGCGCAGGGCTTGCATACCGCAGGTATGAGACTGGCTATTACGTATCAGAACGAGCGCTTGGAGCAGGAAGCCAAGGATCTCATCCTGTCGCTTCCCGGTGCAGAGGGGTTCATGTGCGATGTTTCCAAAGACGAAGACATCGATAAGCTTTTTGCGACCCTGAAACAGCGCTATGGAAAGCTCCACACGCTCGTTCACTCGGTGGCTTACGCTCCGGCGGAAGAACTTAAAGGCGATTTCGTCAACACCACTCGCGAAGGCTTCCGGATAGCCCACGACGTCAGCGTGTATTCTCTGATTGCGGTCGCCCGGGCAGCAGCGCCACTCATGGAAGATGGGGGATCGATCATCACCATGACGTATTACGGCGCTGAAAAAGTAGTGCCGCACTACAACGTAATGGCGGTGGCCAAGGCGGCACTGGAATGTTCAGTACGCTACCTGGCGCAAGACCTGGGCAAGAAGAAGATTCGCGTGAACGCTATCTCGGCAGGACCAATCAAAACCCTCGCAGCTCGCGGCATTTCCGGCCTGGGAGATATGCTGAAGTCCCACGCGGAACGCGCCCCGCTAGGCCGCAATGTGGAAGTCGCCGAAGTCGGCTCCACCGGGGTCTTTCTCGCCTCTGACGCCAGCAGCGGAATCACCGGAGAAGTCATCTACGTGGACTGCGGCTACAACATCATGGGATTCTGATCTGCATGTGAAATAATCGAAGGGTGAAATACAGGTCTGCTGTCTTTGCATTTTTCGCGATTGCGATCTTGTTTTCGATGGTTCGCGAGTGGAGCGCTCCAGTAGTCTGCGCCCGCTCTATCCTGCTGCCCGCACCCAGTACCAGCCCGCGCTAGGCCATTACCCGAATCACCCGTTCCGTTTCCCCGCGCCGCTCTAACGAGATCTCTACATCGCGCTCCGTCAATATCCAGGGAAACTTTTCTCCCCACTCGATTAGCAGAACACCATTCTCCGAGCGCAGATCTTCGAGCGCCAACGTGTCCAATTCACGCGGCGTATCGATGCGGTACAGATCGATGTGGTACAGATTGGCTCCTGGCCCGCGGTACTCATGAACCAGAGTAAAGGTAGGGCTGGTGACGTCTTCTTCGGCAGCAGCATCGAATGCCGCGGCAATCCCCTTGACCAGCGTCGTCTTCCCTGCCCCAAGATCTCCGCGCAGCAATACAAGCTTGGGAGGACTCAGCACCTCCGCGAGCGTGCGGCCAAAGCCAACAGTCTCCTCTGCTGAGTGCGTGATCACTTCTCTTAGGAGCTTGCCTGCTGTTCCGCGTCCGCTCACCGGGACAGTATAGCGGGGCCGGACAATCAAAGGCCGGTACGGCACAAATGAGACAAAATTACGCGAAGGCTTGCGTTATTTGGAGAACGCGCTCGACTTCATGCCCAAGGCGCTGCGCATTGCCACATGATCCAGCGAGTTGCGCAAGCGACGATGATCATCATCTTCGATGGCCACAAACCGGAATGGCTGCAGCACTCCATCGGGCACACTTCGCGCCGGGCTCAGAACCTCGGCCATGCCATGCACCGGCCCGGATTGCGTCTGGAACGCAACTTCGACGAAGTCACCCTGCGCCAGCGATTGAGCCAGTCGGAGCAGGCCGCCCGTTACGGATATGGATTGCAGTTTGGCTTTCGTGCGGCGTCCGTCTTCCAGACGAATCGCAGCCAGAACGGAATCTCCGAGTTGGACCCGGGACGCGCGCCGCGTGGGATGCGGTTGGGGGAAGTGAGTCATAGGTCAAAACCAATATGACACCATCGTGCCGGTGCCGAACAGGTTACCGACGCCCGTTGTACAAATTCCCGCCAGCCGCAGCTATTGCCAGCAACATGTCTCGTGTTCACAACTACTTAGATACTGTTAACTGATTAGTTAATGTACCCGTTTCGTACGCTTAGTCCAACGACAGCGCGCGTGTCTTTTCGACGAAAAGCCTGCGTGCACTGCTGTTATCCTGACGGATCTCCGGAGGAACTCATGCCTGGCTCACTCTGGCTTGCTCTCGTACCAGTACTGCTCCTTAACGCAATTTCCTCAGCGCAAAACGGGGAAAATCACCCACCGCTCCGGGTCGGCATTGTCGGCCTGGTTCATGGACATGTGCACGGCTTTCTTGAGCAGTCCCGCCACAGTCCTCAGATCGAAATCGTCGGCATCTCTGACCCGGATCGGCAGCTACTCTCGCAGGCCTCTTCAAAGTACGGCTTTGATCAGGCGCAACTCTTCACCGATGTGGACGCGATGATCGCAAAGACCCACCCCCAGGCCGTCCTGGTTTATACCAATACCTTCGACCATCGCAGTGTCGTCGAAACCTGCGCTCGCAGAGGCGTACACGTCATGATGGAAAAGCCTCTGGCTGTCAGCCTTGAGGACGCGATGGCTATCGAAAGAGCTGCGCACTCCGGAAAGATTCACGTGCTCGTCAACTACGAGACATCCTGGTATCGCAGTAATCACGCCGCCTACGATCTGCTGCATGAGGGAGCGTTAGGAGATGTTCGCAAAGTCGTGGTCCACGACGGCCACAGCGGTCCTAAAGAAATCGGTGTGGAACCGGAGTTCCTCGCCTGGCTCACCGATCCCAAACGCAACGGGGGCGGCGCTCTGTTCGATTTCGGCTGCTACGGCGCCGACTTGATGACCTGGCTCATGGACGGCCGGCGTCCCCAGAACGTCACAGCCGTAACCCAGCAAATAAAGCCGCAAATCTATGCGCGCGTCGATGACGAGGCCACGATTATCCTGACCTATCCCAAAGCACAAGCCATCATTCAGGCCTCATGGAACTGGCCCTTCGATCGTAAAGACATGGAAGTCTACGGGCAGAGCGGGTATGTGATTACCGTCAAGAGGGATGACATTCGCGTGCGACGAGCAGCCGAAGCCGCGGAGGAGAAAATCGCTGCCAAGCCAGTCCCCCCACCATACGATAGCGAACTCACATATTTCCGTGCGGTGATTCTCGAAGGAGCCAAGGAGGACAATCTCTCGTCTCTGGAAACAAACGTTACCGTGACCGAGATTCTGGATGCAGCACGCCGCTCCGCAACGGAAGGAAAAACAATCCAGCTCCCCGTTTCCAGATAACGTGATAACTGTGATGCTGAGCCGAGCCTGTGCTCGCGAAACACAGGCCGAATCGAAAACGACGAATTAGCTCGTCCAGCAAACAACCTGTTCCCCTGCCCCTTTTCGCACACCCTCGAATGCTCCCGGCAAACCACGAAGCAGATCGGTGGCGATCAGCGAGTGCTCGCCAACAATCTCGCGCATCACATCGCCAGCCAACCCATGCAGATAAACCGCCGCGCAAACGGCGAGCATCGCCTCACTGGGGTGTTGAGCAATCATCCCGGCAACCATTCCGGTAAGGATGTCTCCCGTCCCTCCGGTCGACATTCCAGGATTCCCAGTCGTGCTGACCCAAGCCTCGCCGTCAGGTTTCACCACGAGCGTTCGATATCCCTTGAGCACGACGATCACACGGTGCTCGCGCGCGAACTGCCGCGCCACTCCCAACCGATCTTTCTGCACATCCGCAGTCGAACATCCGGCCAGACGCGCCATCTCACCGGGATGTGGCGTGATTATCAGCGTGCGTCCCTGCCCGTTCATCTCCTGTGTATGCCCCTGGAATGCATTCAATCCATCGGCGTCCACAACCATCGGAAGTTTCTGATTCGTGACCAGAGATCGCACTAGAGTTGTAGTATGCGGATCCGCGCGAAATCCCCGGTCCGATGGCGAGCACCGTCATATTCTTCAGCAGTTCGGCGATTCGTAATCCCGCTTCCGTAGCAATCGTACCCGCGGCCGTTTCCGGCAGAGGCTCCGTCATCAGCTCGGGATAAAATCCGGCAACGGTCGGCAGCACCGATTTCGCGGTGGCTACCGTGACCAGTCCCGCACCGGCGCGCAACACGGAGATGCCAGCCATTGCTGCCGCACCCGCTTTTCCCAGCGATCCGCCCACCACGAGAACATGTCCATAGAGGCCTTTGTTGGAATCAGCTCGACGAGTCGCCAGCAGCTGCCCAATGTCCTTCGCCGTAATTACATTCAAGTCGAGTGACGAAACGATGGCTTCCTCGGGCGAGCCAATCGGCGCGACGCATGTTGGACCATCAGTAAGCGAACTGAACAGATGTGCGGGACGAGGCGCTGTAAATGTGACCACGGAATGCGCGCGCGCTATCTTTCCTTGCTGGCGAGTCATCGCGTCAGCGTCGGCGCCCGAAGGAATATCCACCGACACGACAGGCGCATTGCTCTGGATCAGAAATTCAATCGCGTTCGCGTACAGGCCTGTGACGGGCGGCTTGAATCCGGTCCCGAGAATTGCATCCACGTACAGATCCCCGGCTAGAGAAGGTCGCACCCGATCGCTTTTCAACTCTTCAGATGAACGCACGACGACCGCTTTGACGGGACTCTTTGCATACATGGCGGCCGCGTCTCCCCTCAGATCGGCCGGGTCGGCCAACAAAATCACCTCTACGCTCTTTCCTCTCGCGTGCAGATGCCTCGCCGCCACAAATCCGTCGCCGCCGTTATTACCCTTCCCGCACAAGATAACGATCCGTTGCCTGGACTGGTAATTCGCGAGCACATGCTCTGCCACCGCCAAGCCCGCATTTTCCATCAGAGTCAGCGAAGGCACACCGAAGCGCTCGCTGGTCGCGCGATCGATGGAGCGCATTTCTTCGGCGCTAACGATTTTCATGATGGGGAGGCAGTCTGCTCGAGTTGCCGCAACTGGGCCGGTTCGCCCATGGCGATCAGGCAGTCGTCAGGCTCGATTCTTTCGTCGGGCGCCGGATTGAATCGCATGGCGTCACGCCGCTTGATCGCAAGTACAATCACTCCGCGCTCCTGGCGTATGCGCGAACTCTCTAATGTTTTTCCGGCGAACATCGAACCAGCCGTAATGTGAACTTCCCCGATCTCCAGGTCCATCCCCAGATGCGTGGTGGCAGTGTCCAGGAAACTAACTACATGCGGCCGCAGAAGAGACTGCGCGATGCGCTGGCCGGCAAATGAATAGGGCGACACAACGGAGTCAGCCCCCGCCGTCAATAAATGCTTTTCAGCGGAATCTTCGCTGGCACGCGCAATGATCTTCAAATGTGGATTGAGACCGCGCGCGGTGAGCACGATGTAGAGATTCGTCGCGTCTGTGGTGGTGGCGGCGATCAGCCCGCGGGCGCGTTCGATCTGCGCCTCTCGCAGCGTTGGCTCCTGGGTAGCGTCGCCCGCAAGCGCGAGCCAGTTCTCGGACGCAAACTTCTGCCGTTTGGCCTCAGCGTTTTCGATGAACACGAATCCGACCGGCTTGCGCGCCAGTTCCCGGGCCACGCTCCGGCCCACTCGCCCCATCCCGCAGATGATGAAGTGGTCCGTTAGCCGCGTGATCTCGCGCTCCATGCGACGCCTTCCGAAGAAACTTTGCAGCTCGAATTCTAGCAAAGCCTGGCTGAGCGCCCCGACTCCCAACAGCAGCAGCGACACCCCGGAAACAATCACGAAGACGTTGAAGACGCGTGCCGCATGCGAAAGCGGATGCACTTCCTGATATCCAATAGTAGTCAGCGTAGTGACCACCATGTAGAAGCCGTCAAACCAGGTCCAGCCCTCGATGAAGTGATACCCCGCCGTACCGATCACCATCACCAGCAGCAGGAGCGCACCAATCGTACGAAGATTGCGGAACGCTTTCATCGGAAGACAGCGGTCAGGGGCTAGTAGGCAATGAAAACCGGATGGCTATCTCAGTTTTACTGACCACTGATCACTAGCCACGGGCACTTTCTCGCCCCCGACTATAAAACAAAAAGGCCCTCCGCGCTGTGCGGAGGGCCTGTATTAATCATAAAACTAGCTCAACACATCAGCGTGGCGGCAAAGTTCCATTCGCCACTTGCGCTTGCACTTTGCTGTGCTTGCGCCCATAACTGAAGTAAATAGCCAGCCCAATGACCAGCCAGACAACCAGCCGAACCTGCGTGGCCGGCGAAAGAAACACAATCAGGGCCCCCGAAAAAAGAATCGAGAGAATCGGAACCAGCGGCACCATCGGCGTCTTAAAAGGACGGTTAATCTCAGGATGCGTCCTGCGCATCACCCACACTCCCGCACTAACCAGCACGAATGCGAGCAGCGTGCCCACGCTGGTCATCTCATCCAAAACACTGAGCGGAACTACTGTCGCCAGGATGGCAACGAAAATACCGACAACGATAGAACTCAGATAAGGCGTGCGAAAACGAGGATGAATCTTGCCTGCCCAGGGCCATAGCAAACCATCGCGCGACATCGAGTAGAACACGCGCGACTGCCCGAGTAACATCACCAGCATCACGGTCGCTAAGCCGCCCAAGGCACCGATTTCCACTAGAAATGTCGCCCATTGTTGACCGGTCACGCGGATGCCGACCACGACAGGATCCGGAACGTTCAGCTGGCTGTAAGGAACAATGTGAGTCAGGAGACCGGAAACCAGGATGTAAAGCACAGTGCAAATGACCAGTGAGCCCAGAATACCCAACGGCATATCTTTCTTTGGATTTTTGGCCTCTTGCGCTGCCGTCGATACCGCATCGAAACCGATGTATGCGAAGAATACAACCCCTGCTCCACGCAGGATTCCCGACCAACCGAAGTGTCCCCACTCACCGGTATTTGCGGGAATGAACGGGTGCCAATAGTTCGGTTTCCACTCATGCGACAACAAGAAAGCTGCCGCGAGGACGATGAACATACATACCACCGCTACTTTCATAATCACGACTGCGGTCGTGAAGTTCGCCGACTCTTTGATGCCAATGACCAGGATCGTCGTGATCACCATGATCACGAGAAACCCAACGTAGTCGTACTTCAAATGTACAGGCATGCCCATGAGCGTGAAATCTGAAGTGGGAAATGCCGGTAAATTCCAGCCAATGTCGTGCATGAACGCCCGCAGGTGTCCGCTCCAGCCCACCGCTACCGTGGCCGCGCCAAAGGCGTATTCCAGAATCAAGTCCCAGCCGATTATCCACGCAACCAATTCTCCCAGCGTAGCGTAGGAGTACGTGTATGCGCTGCCCGCGATTGGAATCATCGAGGCAAACTCGGCATAACATAACCCGGCGAACGCGCAAGCAATGCCAGCCAGAATAAACGAGATCACGAGCGCGGGTCCGGCAAATTGCGCCGCGGCCTGCCCTGTAATGACGAAAATGCCTGCACCAATAATTGCGCCGATGCCCAGCGTTAGCAGGTTCAATGGCCCCAGGGCGCGCCGCAGGGTTTGTTCTCCCTCAACCTCAACTGCCTCTTTCATCAGTGTGGGGAGATCTTTCTTCGCGAACAAATTCGCCATGCTTTGTTTTCTCCTGAAAGGCTACGCTGCGAGGCGCTTTGCGTGCGCCCTTCGCGACCACGCGTAATAAACCGGGATTCCCAGCAGCACCACGATCAGTCCCGGCCACGTAAATTGGGGCTTATAGCGTAGTAGTACGATATCAATAAATAAAGCCATGACAATGTAAATCGCCGGTAATATCGGATACCCAACCGCCCGGTAGGGCCGCGGAGCATCCGGATGCGTCCGCCGCAGCACGAACAATCCCACGATCGTCAGGATGTAGAAGACCAGCACCGCGAAAATGATGTAATCGAGAAGTTGCCCGTAACTGCCGGAGATGCACAGCACGCACGTCCAAACCATTTGCACCATCAGCGATACCGCGGGAGTTTTGTAGGTGGGATGAAGTTTGGCGACCTTGCGGAAGAACAGGCCATCCTTCGCCATGGCGTAATAGACCCGCGCACCCGATAGGATCAGCCCATTCATGCAGCCGAAGCTGGAGATCATAATGGCGCCGGCCATCAGGAATCCGCCGATTGATCCGAACCTTTGCGTCATCACCGCAGTGGCAACCCGGTCCTCGGCAGCGTGCGTAATCCCCCGCCCCAGGATCGTCGCTGCCGCCTCGGTTCCCTGCAGCGGCAGAGCAGCGAGATAAACGAAGTTGCAGGCAATGTAGAGCGCGATAACCACGCCCGTGCCTAGCGCCAGAGACAATGGCAGATTCCGGCTGGGATTCTTCACCTCGCCCGCAGTGAAGGTGACGTTGTTCCACGCATCCGCCGAGAATAGAGACCCGACTTGGGCCACCGCCAACACTGTCAGCGTAGTAACGAAAACACCTCCGCCGATGTCGTGCTGCGCACTGAGTCCGGCATTTTCCCAGAAATGTCCGTGAAAATTGGCCAGCAAGGCCTCGGGATTTCGGCAGAAGGCGAATCCTAAGACCGCGAGTGCCGCCAGCGCCAAAACTTTTGCCGCCGTGAACACGTTCTGAATGGCCGCGCCCGTCCTCACACCGAGCACGTTGATGAATGACAGCAGAATTACCAGCAGAACTGCTATCAGGTTCTGCGTATTAAGTCCGACGTCCATGTTGCCCAGCACCATCGGACCGATGTGAATCGGCGGAACTTTCCACAGATGCAGCAGCCAATGGCTGGAAGAAAACCACGGTACGAAAACGCCCAGGAATTTGCCGAATGCCACGCCCACTGCCGCGATCGTTCCGGTCTGAATCACCAGGAATAGGGTCCAGCCGTAAAGGAATCCCCACAAGGGTCCCAGTGCCTCGCGCAAATAGACGTATTGCCCCCCAGCGCGGGGCATCATCGCAGCCAACTCGCCATAACTGAGGGCTGCAACAATAGTCATGATTCCCGTCACCACCCAAGCGCCGATCAATAGCGCTGGGGAACCCACCTCGCGCCCGATCTCCGCCGACACGATGAAGATGCCGGAGCCGATCATCGACCCGATCACCAACATCGTGGAACTGGTCAGGCCCAGCACCTGGACCAGTTCTTTATCTTGATGGCTGTGAATTTCCCAGTCGGCCGCGGATGGCTGCGTAGTTGTCGGTGTGCTCAGAGGCTCGCTCCTGATCCTGTCCCCAGTCGATGACGGTCCTGATTAGCGTTGTCATCTTATAGCTTTGTCATCCTGAGGAGGGCGTCTGTTGCCCGACGAAGGATCCATGCACTTTGCTGGTGCCAGCAGACTGCATAGATCCTTCGCTTCGCTCAGGATGACTTATCGGTGATGGCGCTAACGCTGACGGCCAACGACGTATTTGCAGCACTTTACCTCAATATCCGCAAAAATGCCTCTGCTGATTTGCGCGGCTCCCGTGACAGATCGGATATCACAGCCACTGAATCGGCCCCCGCCTCTATCACCGAAGCCGCATTCGCCCGCGTGATCCCTCCAATCGCGACCAGCGGCTTGCGCGTCAATTCACGCGCTCTACGCACCCCATCGAGTCCGACGACGGGATCAGGATTCTCTTTGCTCGCAGTGGCGAACACAGGCCCAATCGCAACATAGTCCGCTGAGGTCAAATCAGCCTCTCGCAGTTGCTCCGGATTGTGCGTCGACACTCCCAACCAGCGCTCCGAACCGATAATCTTGCGCACCGATTCGGGCGACAAGTCATCCTGTCCCACGTGAACACCGTCAAAGTCAGCGGCCAGGCAAAGATCGGCTCGATCATTCATGATGAGCCGCACCGAGTCTCCAATATGCTTCTTCAACTCCCGCGCTTGTTCCAGCATCATTCGCGCATGCCCCGACTTATTACGGTACTGAAGAAGAGTACATCCCGCGCTGGCCAAGTCCTCAGCCAAGGCCATCAATTCCAGAGTAGACCCGCGACAGGACGAGTCAACAATGGGATAAAGTCGCGGAAGCAAAATCATGCAGGCAAATCTCGGAACAGCACGGTAGCCAGTGACGTCTAGCTCCGGATCCCCTCGTCCGGGGTCGAGTGCAAAGCGCGCAATGACGCACTGCTGAATCGGCGTTTACTGGACTCCGGGGGAACAAGGGCCTCCGCCCTACTTGTGCCCGTTCTTCTTGAGAAATCGCTCTATGAAACCAGTGTCGATCTTTCCTGCCCGGAAATCGGGGTCCGCCAGTATCTTGCGATGCAGCGGAATCGTCGTGTACACGCCCTCAACAATAAACATCTCCAAAGCTCTCGCCATCCGTGAAATCGCCTCACCACGGTCTTTGGCGCGCACAATGAGCTTGGCAATGAGCGAATCGTAATAGGGCGGGATCACGCCTTCTGCGTACGCCGCCGTATCGACGCGCACGCCCGTACCTCCGGGCGGATGAAAAGCCGTAATCTTTCCGGCCGAGGGCGTGAATTTCTCGGGATGCTCGGCATTGATGCGGCACTCGATCGAGTGCCCGCGGTGCACAATGGGCCCGTGCAGCACTTCATCCATTCTGGCGCCAGCAGCAATCATGATCTGGCTTTTCACCAGGTCAACATCGGTGACCATCTCCGTCACCGGGTGCTCTACCTGAATGCGCGTGTTCATCTCGATAAAGTGTAGCCGCCGGTCGTGATCCATCAAGAACTCGATCGTACCCGCGTTCCAGTAACCAATCGCGGCCAGCGATTTGCAGAGAACCTCCCCGATCTGCGTCCGCATTTCCGGAGTGACCTGCGTCGAGGGAGATTCTTCGAGCAACTTCTGGTGGCGACGCTGGATCGAGCACTCGCGCTCTCCCAGGCTCACGACGTTCCCGTGCTCGTCGGCGAGTACTTGAAACTCAATGTGCCGGGGATGCTCAACGTACTTCTCCATATACAAATCGCCATTGCCGAAAGCTCCGGCCGCTTCCGCTTGAGCCGCCTTGAACAGTCCGGGAAGTTCCTCTTCGTTGCGCACAATACGCATGCCGCGACCGCCGCCGCCAGCGGAGGCTTTGACAATCACTGGATAGCCGACCTGACGTGCCCACTCCACGGCCTCGCCCTCGGATGCGATGATGCCGTCAGAACCTGGCAGGATTGGCACTCCTGCATCCTTCATCGCCGCACGCGCCTTTTCCTTCTCACCCATAAGCCGCGTAACTTCCGGGCGCGGGCCGATGAACTTGATCTCGCTCATCTGGCACACTTCGGCGAAATTTGCATTCTCCGCCAGCAAACCGTATCCCGGATGCACGGCCTCAACATTAGCAATTTCAGCCGCGCTGATTACCGCAGGTATATTCAGATAGCTTTGCGCCAACTGCGGAGGCCCAATGCAGATCGCCTCGTCGGCAAAGCGGACGTGCAGCGAGTTGCGGTCAGCCTCGCTGTAAATCGCAACCGTCTTGACCCCGAGTTCCTTGCACGCGCAGATCACGCGCAAAGCTATTTCCCCGCGGTTCGCAATCAGGATCTTTTTAAACATGAGTGAAAAAATTATGAGCTTCGAGCCAAAAGATTCAAGCTCCCGGCTCGAAGCTCGTCGCTCGTAACTCGGTCGCAAGCAAGAGACGTAGCCAGCTACGTCTCTACTTGGGAACGATAGACAGAAAAAAGGCGCGTCTGCGCGCGCCCCTGAATGATCTCAGTCTCACTTCTTCGGACGAACCACAAATAAGTCCTGGCCGTACTCGATCGGCTGCCCATTATTCGCAAATTTTTTGACAATCTCTCCGGCAACATCCGACTCAATCTCGTTAAGCAGCTTCATTGCCTCGACAATGCACAGCACTTGTCCAACTTCCACCGTATCCCCCACCTTCACGAACGGAGGAGCCCCCGGAGAAGGAGCTTCGTAGAACGTCCCCACAATGGGAGACTTCACCGTATGCAGGCCTTCCTCAGGAACAGGCGCTGCAGGCGGAGCAGCCGGAGCAGCCGCCGCTGCCGGAGCTACGGGTACTGCTTCGACAGGAGACGCCGCGGGAGGCACCGCGAAAAACCGCGGCTCCCCGTGCGAGTGGACCACGGTATGCTCGCCGGCGCGCTTGATTCGCACCTTGACATCGCCGCGTTCCAATTCGAACTCGGCGATATCCTTCTCGATTAAAAACTCGATGAGTTCCTTCAGCTCTTTTTGATTCATTCGTGTACGGTGGGACCTTCGCCGATCCCGCCGCGCACCCGCAGGGCGCGCGAAGAAGCCGGGCGTGGTCCGTGCCCGGCTCAATTACTTTAGAAGACTAAACTGCCAGAAAATCTTTGCTGGTGGGCGTCAGTATCTCACAGCCACCGGCCGTGACCGCTACCATATCCTCGATCCTCACGCCCCATTTGCCGGGGAAGTATACTCCCGGCTCGATCGTGATGACCATCCCGGGCTGCAGAATCTCGCGCTGCCCCTTGGCAACGCGGGGGCTTTCGTGGATTTCCAGCCCCACCCCATGCCCGGTGGAATGCGTGAAATACCGACCGAAACCGGCTTTCTGCAATACTTGACGGGCCGCAGCGTCCACCTCCCCAACGGCAATTCCCGGCTTCACAGCCTCAACCGCCGCCTGCTGCGCCTCCCGTACGGCCTCGTACGCCTGCCTCGCCTCATCGGAAGGCTTGCCTACCCACACAGTGCGGGTCTGATCGGAACAATAACTTGAGAGTATAACACCGAAGTCGCAGACCACGAATGCGTCCGAAGGGATCGCCTGCTGCGAAGCGCGCCCGTGGGGAAGAGCAGACCGCGCACCAGAAGCAATAATCGTCGGAAATGACATCTCCTCCGCTCCAGCACGACGCGCGGCTAGCTCCATCTCGGCGGCGACCTCCACCTCCTTCGCACCCGGCCGCAGAACCTCCATCGCGCGGTCGAACAGCTTCGCTCCCAGTACCACTGCAGCCCGGATCCGGGCGATCTCACTTGCGTCCTTTACCATGCGGTCGCGCTCCACTATTGGAGGCGCGTCCTTCAAAGTGATCCCGGCGGGACGGATCTTCGTTAGTTTCTTCTTCTCGGCGACTGTGAGATGTTCCGACTCAATCCCGATTGTTTTTTTCTTGCGCGCTCGCCGTTGCCCCAGGATTTCTGCCAGTGACTCCAGCAAAGCCTTCTTCGCAATCACCACCTTCGCGGCCTTCACCTCCTCGTGCGCCTGCGTGTCATAACGCACGTCAGTGATGAAGATGCTGCGAGATTCCTCGATCAGCAAGAGCCCCGCACTTCCCGTAAAACCGCAGAGATAGCGAATATTGGGCAGATGGCTGACGAGAAGTCCCTGGAACCGGGTGGTCGAGAGATGCTCTCGCAGTTTCGCCTGTCGCGCATGGAAGTTCATTGCTGCGAGTTTATCAGGAGACAAGTCAGGGATAGTGAGAAGCAACCTGTAAAGGTTTTGTTAAGACTCTGAAGCGAGAACGCACGCGCATCACAGGATTCAACAGAAGTCTGCTAATGGCTCCGACTCTCAACGCTCAGGGCTCGAAGCTCATTGTTCACCTCTCAAACAAATCCGCCGGCCTGATAGGTTCAGGCCGGCGGCTTTTGAGTGCTTCATCCCGCGACTATGTCTGAATGATTCGCGGGGTGATGAAGAAAATCAGCTCCTGGTTTGCGGTGTCCACTTTCGTATGCTTGAACAGGTTGCCGAGGAACGGCAGGTTGCCGAGCAGCGGAACCTGCGTGATGTTGATCGAGTTTTGCGTCTGGATAACGCCGCCGATCACCACCGTCCCGCCATCGGTCACCAGAACCTGCGTGGTGGCCTGCTGCGTGATCAGTTCCGGGTTGCCCTGCACTTGCTGTCCGAAGTTCGGCGTCGTGTTCTCGACGTCCACGTTCAGGAAGATTGTGTTCTCCGACGTGATCTGCGGAGTCACCGTTAACCGCAGGAACGCGTCTACGTAGGTCACAGTCGGCGGGCCGCCCAACTGCGCCTGCGTCACGATCGGCACGCGCACGCCCTGTTTGACCAGAGCTTGAATATTGTTCTGTGTCACAACTCGCGGACGCGATAGTACTTTCAGCAATCCACGCGCTTCCGCCATCGTCAGAATGGCATCCAGACGGATATTCGCCGTGGACGTCTGGAACCCGAGACCGCTCGTCGGGCTGGTCACGCCCAGGTTCGAGAAAAGCGGAATCTGGTTCAGTGTGGTCCCGGATGGCGATGACGTTCCTACGACCGAGTAGAACGGAGGAGGTCCACCGAAAACACCCATCGGAGACGTTCCCACGCTGCTGGCGCCACCAACCGTCGACGTGCTGTTCCCCCAGCCGAAACCAAGCTGCGTACCAATGTCGCGGGCAAACTGCCGCGTCGCCGCAACCACGCGCGCTTCAATTTCAACTTCCTGCGTCTTGCGATCGAGCTGCGTCAGCAGGCGATCGATGGTTGGAATCGCCTTCGGAATGTCGTTGATGATCACGGCGTTGGTGCGATCGTCAGCCACTACGTCGCCGCGTTGCGAGAGGAACTTCTTTACCGTGACGATGGCGTCTTTCGCCTTCGCATAGCTCAGGAACCGGGTTACCGAAACCTTTTCCACCGCCAGAGCTTCAGATTCGATCTGCGCCCGGCGAGAGTCAGCTTCGTGCTTCAGGGTTTCCACCGTCGCGATGCGAAGAACATTGCCTTCCAGTTCTCGGGCCAGGTCATTGTTCTTAAGCACGATGTCGAGCGCCTGATCCCACGGAACATCATCGAGAACGATAGTCAGTGTGCCGTGCACATTGGGATCGAGCACGACGTTGAGGCCGCTGATCTCATGAATGAGCCGGAAGAAATCTTTCAGATCAACATCCTTCAGGTTGACCGAGATCGGCTCGCCTGTGTACTTCGGCCCTGCCACCGCATTTCCCTGTGCCGATTGCGCCTTCTGTTCGGCAGCCAGATTGACCGCTGGAGTGATGGCCGGAGCCTGGTTGCTCTGCGATTGAGCCGCATGCATACTGACCGGGAGCAGTTCAGGAGTCGTTTTATCCGAGAACTTCGCCGCTGCGTCCTGCGCGCGAGCCGCCGGATTGTCATCCGAAGCTACCGCTTTCTGCTCAGCCTTCGCTTGATAAGAAGGTTCTACGAAGACGTAATTGTTCGGTGAGGCCGATTCCTTGGTCGCAGGCGCCGCTTCCGATTTCATGGGAGCGGGCGAGCTCGCGGCCACGGTCGCATCCTGAGCAGCAGCCTTTGCTTCCGCGTTGGCGTGCAGCGTCAGCACGAACTTCCCGGCCGGTCCGGGCGTCAGTTCGTAGGCGCAAGCCTTGTCGAGATCAACCACGATGCGCGTGCTGGGACGAGACTGCGCTCCCATGCCAATGCGCACGTCCTTGACCCCGTTCGCATCAACGGCAATGGATTTCTGTCCGGTCCCCATCACGGTCTCGGGCAGATCCACCACCACGCGAGCGGGCGACTTGAGCGTGCTCACCTTGGGCGTTAGTGCGCCCTTGGAGCTCATCTCAACCCGGATGGAGTCCGTGTCCCGGACTACGTTGACTCGATCGAGCTCGCTGGGCGCCTGGGCAGCCGCAGCTACCACCAGCACCAGTAGCAACGATACGAACATTGCCAATTGTTGCTTTCGCATTTCGCTTCTCCCCACCCGCGGGCCTGGCCCGCGTGTCCTTCGTGCAACTTGATATCGGCGCTCCGTCCCCGGAGTACGCCGCCCTGCTTATACAGCTGGAGCCATAATCCGCTTCACAACTTCCCGCGTGAACGACTTGCCCAGCTTGTCCTGGATCGTCTCCTGGAACACGACTGAGTCTCCCGTAATCTTCACCACGTAGCCGTTGAACACAGGATCGTTTTCCCGCAGGAAATAAGCTTTGTTCAGGTTGTTGGTCACCACCGCGATGAAGCCATTGTCGGACTTCACCACTCCTCGGACATTGATGGCATTGATCTCCAAGCACTTCTTGCCCGTCGCGCAGCCGGAACCCGACTGCTGGACGACCGGACTGAAGAAGGGATCCCGTTTGCCGCTCATCGCCCACTTCTTTTCTTCGGGCTTGGGCTGTTTGGGAGCTTCCGCGATCTTGACCGGAGTGCCCTGTGTTGCCGTGGGCTTGGCCGCAACTACCGTCTTGGCCTGCTGTTTGCTATCCGCTTTCACCGGGGTAGCGACTGGTTTTGCCGGCGCAACCTTGGTATCAGCAACTCTCGCCACGGTGACAGTCTTGGCTGCCGGAGCTTTCGCATCTGCAACCTTCGGAGCCAGGGCGAGTGCCGGAGTCTTTGTGGCAGGTACAGCAGTCTTTACCGGCGCAGGAGCGTTCTTGGCAACTGCCGTCCCCACATCCTGCGTATGCAGAATCAATATCGTTTTTCCCGCCGGGCCAGGAGTTACTTCGTACGGTAAAGCCTTCTCCAGATCCACCACAACGCTGGTGGTCGGAGGAGTCTTGCCATCCATGCCAATACGGACACCTTTGACCCCGCTGGTGCCTACAGGAATCTTATTCTGCGAGCTGCCCAAGACTGTCTCGGGCAGTTCTACGACAACGCGCGCGGGCGAACTCAGCTTGCTCACACGCGGCGTCACTGCCTGGCTGGAACTGATCTCGATCTGAATGTCATTCGTTCCCGGCACCACATTCACGTGCTGCAGCTTGTTATTCTGGGAGCCGGAAACGGCCGTCTTCGCCGCCGGGGCCGCAGCTTTGGTGACCGGAATCGCTGTCGGCTTCACCGCAGGAGCGGGAGCGCCCGGCGCCGGCTTCGCAGCCTGTTGCTGCTGCAGCGACTTCACCGTGTTGCGCGCGTTATCGACGGCGGAAGGGTTCTGTGCTGTCGCCCCGCCCACCATCATTGCCATTGCCACTATGCCAGTCGTCAGCTTCATATATGCGGTCCCTACTTCTTCGCCGCTAGCGCTCCGGGTTTTGCTCCGGCGCTTGCTGCGGAAGGTGTCAAATCGTGACTGAAATATGTCGTCGCGGTGAACGTGGCGACCACGCTCTCGTTGGGCGCGTACTGATACGTGTGCTTCGCCTTCGCTCCGCTCGGGTTCTTCGTGGTCGAGATCATCAGGTTGCTGATATTGATGATTCGTTCCAGCTTGCTCACCCGGTCGAAGAAGTTCAGCGTCGAGTAGTACGGCCCGTCCAGTTCCATGTCGAAGGGAACTTCGCTGTAGTACTGCTGCGACTTCACGTCTTTCGACGTGTAGCGCCGCAGTTCCACCCCTGCATGGCTCGCTTCCGAGCCCATCATGGTCATGAACCCTTCGATCTGCTTCTCGTCGGGCACGATGCGCTGCTCGATCTCGAGTTGCTGTTTCAGTTCGGCCAGTTGCTGCTCGATCTGCTTCAGCTTCGGACGATAGGATTCGAGTTCGTTGTTCTCCCGAACCTTGTCTTCCAGGGCATGCTGCGCGGTAGCGTTCTTCTCTACCTGGCTCTTGAACACGGTAAAGTACAGCGCCGCCGTCACCACCGCACCCCCGAGAATCACCATCCCCCACTGCTTGATTCCCGACATTTCGCTAAAGTTCGCCATAGGTCCGCCTTTACGACTTCCCCTTCTCGCAGGTCAGGGTGAACTGGAAAGCCTGCATGTCCTTGATGGTCTCGTCCTGGTAGGTTTCCTTAATCTCAACCGTTCGGAAGAACCCGGTCTTCTGCAGATTGGCAATCAGGTTTGCTACCGCGTCGGTGCTTAGCGCCATCCCTTCCAGGTTGACCGATGGGCCGGTGTCATCCATCTTGTTCAGCCAGATCGCTTCCGTGTTATTGATCGTCTCCCCTAGCATGGCCATAAGGTTGACCGGACCCGTCTGACCTTCGTGCAGTTGCTTGATCACGTCCACGCGTCTCTGGTAAGCGTTGGCTTGCGTCTGCCGCTCCAGAAAGCGCGCCTTCACGTCTGCCAGTTCCCGGTTCTTCTGTTCCGCCACTTTCATCTTGGCGGCGATGGCTTGCGTCTCATGATCAAGCCGGTACCAGTAGCCCAGGTTGGCCAGACCTACGATCACCACGATCGCCAGAATTTTCAGCTTGGGCGACCCCATATCGCCCATTTCCATCGTAGGCATGGAGGGCGCCGCACTTCCACCGCGCTTGCCTTTGCCTTTGGAGTTTTCGAGCAGGTTGATTTTGATCATAGGGATTCAAAGCTCCTCAGGGCCAAGCCCACTGCCACTGCCAGCTGGCCGGGATTCTGCTCGACCAGTTCCGCTCCGTGCCCATCGACGGGAGGCGTCACCCGCTGGAACGGATTCAGCAATTCCACTGGCATCGAGAACTCCTGCCGCAACGCTTCCACCAGCCCCGGCACTTTCGACGAGCCGCCCGCCAGGTAGATCTTTTCAATGTGTTCCCCGGCCGCGCTGGCGCGGAAGAAGTCGAACGTCTTCTGAATTTCCAGCACGATGATCTCAGTCACCTGCTGCAGAATCGGCTGCTTCGCGTCTTCGCTCACCGTGCCCACTTTATTTCCCAGCTTTAACGACTCCGCGTCTTCAAAGCTCAAGTCCAGTTCCTTCTGCAGCGAGTCCGTGTATTGATGGCCACCTACGCTGACGTCGCGCGGGAACAGCGGCGTGGTGCCTTTCACGATGTTGATGTTCATCACGCTGGCGCCCAGGTTCAAAAGTGCCACCACCTGGCCGGGCGCCGGCTGGTAGTTGTACTCGTAACAGTTCTGCAGAGCCAGCGCATCGATATCGACAATAGCCGGGGTACGTCCGGCCATCGAGAGTACGTTGGTGTAGTTCAGAATCTTGTCCTTCTTGACCGCCACCAGCAGCACATCCATCTGCGGACTGCCCACTTCATCCGACAGAATCTGGTAGTCGAGGCTCACATCGGCGAGATCGAAAGGAATGTGCTGCGCCGCTTCCTTCTCGATGGTCTCGGCCAATTCCTGATCGCTCATCGAGGGCAGCGAGATCTTCTTAACGATCACGGAGTGTCCGCTCACCGCGGTTGCCACCCCTTTGGTCTTGATCTGATTGTCAGCAAACAGCTTCGAAATCGCGCTCGACACCGTGCCCGAGTCCACGATCATCGAATCCACCACGATGTCCGAAGACAGCGGTTCCAGCCCGAGGTGAGTGACCTCGATCTGCCCACCCTTTTTGCTCAACTCCACCGCCTTAATGCTCGAGGAGCCCACATCCAGGCCAACAATGGACTTCGATCCAAATCCAAACATGTGCCCACCTTTTTGTGTGGCGCGAGCAACTTCACCCGCGACCCTTTATGTACCGCCGGCGACTCGCCGGCTGTCCCGAGGGCGTCTCGCCCTCAGACTTTCCCCTACTGCGATCCCGCAGCCTTTGCCGTAACCTTCGGCTTACGCTTGGGCTGCGGTTCCATCTCGCTCGACTTCTCTTCCATCCACTGGTCCAGCTTCGATTTCTTGAAGCGCCAGCGATTGCCCAGCTTGAACGCGGGAATCTTCTGTTCGCCAACGTACTTGTACAAAGTGTCAGGACTTACGCCCAGATACTGCGACGCCTGGCGAATGTTCATCACTTCTCGCGAGTCGGCCATAGTTCCTTTACGTTTTCCACTGAACCAGCCCGCTCTGCGTTCTGCCGTCGCGGGCTTCCATGGGGGAGACTTCCTGCCCTGTCTATCGGCATCGAGGGCTTTCGGTGTCCAGAGCATATATCAGCCCCGAAAAACCAAGGCACGAGGCGAATCTCCGCGTTTTGCCGCGTTTTTTACTTGTTTTCTGGAATCTCGCCAAAGACAGAACAGGAGGATTTACTAGATGTTGTGGATACGTACAGGAACAACGCTATAGCGTGGATACGCTATGCGGGATGCGATTCGTTATGTCTGCACCGGTAACTGAAGTACTAGGCACGGTACGGAGGTACTATATCTGTCGCTCAAACCGTTGTTTCGATGGCCCTTTGCCAATAAAACATCGCCGGCGCTTGCCTCAAAGCAGGCGCCGGCGGGTTCTCGATGCCTTCTCACTTCGTGGCTGTGCCAGCCGTTGCTGCGGCGGGCGTTTTCTTGACGGGAGCGGCCGGCTTAACTGCAGGTACGGCCGACGGCTTCGCCGGAACAACAACCGCGGCGGCCCTGGCTGGGACAACCGCCGCAGGTTTCGCCGGAGCCACGGCTGCTGGCTTCGCGGTTGCAACCGGAGACTTGAGCGCTGCTGGAACCATCGCCCCTCTGGCCGGCATTGTAGCCGCCGGCTGCCCATTGATACGCGGCTGGGCTGCTGGCATGGCACCAGGCCTCGCTGGGGCCGCCGCAACACCAGCGCGGGCAGCAACATTGCCGGCGGGCGCGGCTCCAATTGCAGCACCCTTCCCGCCTGCCACATAGTTGTTCGCGGGTACGCCAGCTCCACCGGAGGGCATCGCAGCGCTGAGCGTGGTGGGCGTAAGGCTGGGGAAGTTCAAGTTGTACTGCCGCACCGGAATGGCCATTGCGCCGTTCTGTGCCTGCAGTTCGTCGATGGTGAGATTGTAGGTAAAGCCAGTGCCGATCGGGCTGTCGTTGCCTCTCGCTCGCGCCACAGAGAACATGGCACTCCCCGTCTGTCCCGGAGCAAGTACGAATTGCGAGTCGGTCTGGTTGCCCCTGTCGATGCCCATGCCCTGCAGTTCGCCAGGATTGCCGCCAGCGCCCTGATAACTGCTCCCATTGTTGTCGATCATGACCATCGATCCCTCGCGGTAGGCGATGATCAAGGGCTGGTTCGAGGAGTTGCGAAACTGCACGTTCATGCGAATGATGTGCCAGTATCCCTGCTGGCTCATTGTCATCTGTGACACGTTGGCCTGGAATGGGCCGGCATCGAAGCAGCTTGGGCCGCACGAGCCGGAGCTGACAACCGCGCCCCCTTGTCCGGGAACCATCTGCTGAACGCCCTGTTGCTGGACGCCCTGCGTCATTTGCTGAATTCCCTGCTGCGCCCCGTCAATGGTCTGCTGTGCGCCTGGGATACCTTGCTGCACCCCCTGCTGCACGCCCTGTTGCGTCTGCTGAGCGCCTTGCTGCCCCGTGTTCACTCCGGCCGCCTGCGCTGCCTGTCTGAGGCGCTGCCATGCGCTCACTTTCTTGGCCGGCTGAGCTGGTTGAGCTTGCTGTTGTTGCTGCTGTTGCGCTTGTTGCTGCTGTGGCGGCGGCTGCTGGCCCGGTTGCGTCTGCGCGACCAAGACTCCTGAAAAAATGGCCATCATGACGAACGCCCGCATTGAATTCCTGGTCCCCATATTGTTCTCCTTCAGAGCTGAGAATCGATGATTCCGGAATGACAATGCACCGCTCGTTTGTGAGCTTTCGGACTTCCCTTCCAGAAATCCGGAAGTCTCAGGCGCTCTTGCAAACGCAATGCTGTTGCGCGGCCAAGCTGGCCGTATGAGGTGACATCTAAGATTGTTTTTCTTGGGCCCGAACTTCTAAGAGAAGAACTGCTTGGGGGAGTCTTTGGGGTCCGCATAACGCCCCAAATACGGCCCACACGTTATCAAAACTCCGGACCATGCGCAATTGTTTTTTCTCTTTGGGGCGCCTTTCTTTCCCATCGACCAGCCTTGCGGTAATCTAGTCCGTCCTTCAGGAGAACGAACTTGCGTTATCTCGATCGCTTGCAGCCACTGGCCTTGGTTATTGTCCGCTTAGTGCTTGGCGTCATCATGGTCGCCCACGGTTATCACAAAGTTTTCGGAGGACTACAGCAATTTGCTCACATGGTCGGCAACATGGGGATTCCTGCTTGGCTGGGATATGTTGCCGCACTTACCGAGTTCATCGGAGGACTGATGGTACTCGCGGGTTTCTTTACCCGACCGGCAGCATTCGCATTGTGCATCGACCTCGTCGTTGCCATCGCCAAGGTTCACTGGCGGAATGGTTTGATGGGCGCGCCTGACCGCCCCGGTTTTGAATTTCCCCTCGCGCTCGCAGCTCTTGCCTTTGCTTTGATCTTCTTTGGCGCAGGCCCAATTTCGATTGACCATGTCTTGCGTGGTGGCGGCAGCGGAATCCGACGCTCCTGAAAAACCTACGCTCTTCCAACTCGATTTCTCCGCAACTTCGCTCCAGGCTGCGGGTTCATCAGGCCACACCATTGAATGCGTGATGGGACAGGTCGGTCGTCCGGTTCTCTGGCAGTCAATTTGAATCCACCCCCCTCAGCAATTATGATGGGGGCATTCGCGTACCAGCTTGCATCCAAATGGTTTTTTGCTCGCATCTTACGGCCCAGCAAGCACGTTCAGGAGGTTCCCTTTGAGAAAGTCCGCCTTATTTCTGATGCTCCTCGCCTGTTTCGCTCTGCTCCCCAATTTCGCCTCCGCGCAACAGGGTGATGCGATGATCGGTTTTGGCACCCTGATGGCCCCTGGGGCGGAGGGCTGTAACTTCGATTCGGTCAGCGGAATATTCACCTGTCCGCAAAAAGGCGGGCTATACATGAACCTGGGTGGCGATGTGATCCTGCACAACCGCCTCGGCTTCGGGTTCGACGCCACTTGGCGGGCAAGCCAGGGAGAGTACGGCGGCAGCGGCGGACAGCCTTTCCGTCCCATTTTGTTCGACATCAATGGCGTTTACCAGCCCAAGTTCGGCAAGAAAGCCGGTCTCGATCTGATGGGTGGCATTGGCTGGCAGACGACTCGCTTCTACGGCTACACGCCGACCAGCAACTGCGTCTACTTTGGCGCCTGCTATCAGAGCTCCAAACATTTCCTTGTGGATCTAGGTGCTGGGGTCCGCTACTACTTCTGGGGACACGTCTTCATTCGCCCCGAGGTTCGCTATTACAAGGTCTTCAACAATGACGCGGACTTCACCTCCGGCAACCTGGTCCATGTCGGAGCTTCCATCGGATACACTATCGGTCCAGACTAAAACTGCCGCTGAACTTCGGTTCGCGTCGCGAGAATGGCCTTCGCTGATGGCAGGCGTGTACCCGAACCGTTGCTGTTAAGAAAGTCGCGCTCTCAGGGGGTGGATTGAGAAGGTTAGTCTCGCTCGTCTTCACTGGCGCGCTGCTATGCGCCGCCCAATGTTTCGCTCAGCAGACTGATTTCGCTGTCGGTGGCAACACGCTTTGGTCCTCGCAAAACACCACCGCTCAACTGGGCTTCCTCCCGCCAGCCGAGAAGGGTGGAGTGTATCCCAGCGTCAGCTTGCAATATGTTTCAGCCCGGCATCGCGGTCTCAACGCCGAACTTGCCTTTCGCGACAAGAAGGCCATCTATAACTCCTTTCAGCCTTACCGGCCCTTCCTCTACGACGTGAACGCCGTTTATGCACCCCGCTTCGACAAGAGGACGGGCGGCGATTTTATGGCTGGCATTGGCGGTCAGACCGTTTTGTTCTACAACGAATTTGCTCGTTGCCCGATCAACGGCTGCCAGATCCACGTCAACAGTACGCACTTCCTCGTGCACGCCGGTGCTGGCGTGAAATATTATTTCTGGAGAAATTTCTTCGCGCGTCCTGAGGCCCACTGGTATTACGTAGTCAACAACGTGCAGTTCCACTCCAACAACGTCTTTCGCGTCGGAGTCTCCATCGGACACACGTTCGGCTCGCGCTGAGAACCGACAGCACCGATTACCTTCCGGCCGCCGCTTTCCCGTTCTTCCGGTTTCGCCACCACCAGGTGCCCGCAATCACGAGCACGATAATCAGGGCCACAACGTTAAACCGGTTCAGCCCCTCCTCCAAACGGTCCCAATGACGTCCGAACAAATATCCTGCGCTGGAAATCACACTGACCCAAACCACTGCGCCGAAAAAGTTGAAAACCAGAAACTTTCTCCATGACATCCGCAGCACGCCGGCCATTGGTCCCGCGATGATCCGCATGCCAAAAACAAAACGCGCAAAAAACACCGTCACAGCTCCGTACTTGGCAAACAGTTCCTCTCCTCGTGAGATCGTCGCGCCCTTAATACGAAAGATTGTCTGATAGCGGAGTAGCAGAGGACGTCCACCGTAATACCCAAGCGCAAATCCGAGATTGTCCCCAACTGTCGCGGCGATCGTAGCCACCACGATGATCCAGGGCAGCCGTAAATCGTGTTCCGAGTAGGCCATGAAGCTGGCCAGCAGGAGAATGGTCTCGCCCGGCACGGGTATGCCGGCATTCTCCAGCAATAGCGCCCCGCCCACCGCCCAATACCCATACTGCACCACGGCATTACGCAGCATCTCGAATATGGATTGGGTCATGAAGGCTCAGAGAGTTTATGTGGGGATAGGCTCACGAACGCACTACTGCTTCAGGAAATCAATCAACGCCTCATTGAACTGCTCCGGACACTCTTCATACGGCAAATGTCCAATACCTCGAAATACGACTTTCTTCACATTCGTAAAATTCCGGGCCAGCAACTCCATGGATGAAACATATACTGCCGGATCTCTATCTCCCCAGATGAGAAGGGTAGGAATCGCGCGCAACTCAGGCAATAGCTGTTCGAGTTCCTCCATGTCCGCCGTCCAGGTTTTCACAATGCTCAGACCGTGTTCGAAGAATCCCGGAATCGCGAGTGGAGCTTCGTAGCCCTGCAGGCTATCGCCGGGAATTTTGCTGCGATCGGCGTACAGCCGCCCGTGACCGTACGAGAATAGAAACGGCATGCTGGCCACCACCCAGCGAAATCCCGCTGCCCCAAAAGGGGTTCCCAGGAAGGGCGCCACCCGCCTCCCATGAGCAGAAAAAGGATTGACAGGACAAACCAGAATCAGACGCCGTACGCGCGGCCCTTCTCCCCTCAGCGATTCTGCTGCCGCGCACATGGCTACGGCTCCTCCGCGGGATGTCCCCAGCAAATCGAAGGAAGATAGGCCCAGGTTGGCAGCAAACTTCAGAATGCGCACAGCCGTTCCACGCATGGAATGATCCAGACCCTTCGGCCGGTCCGAAAAGCCCGCCCCCAACTGATCCGGAGCATACACAGTGGCATGGGGTGCCAGCGCCGGAAGTGTAAATCTCCAGGAAAACGAATAGGCCAAAAGCCCGTGCAGCAGAATCAGCGGTGGCCCCGAACCGGCGCGCAGGTAACGCATGCGCGCGCCATCGAAATCCATCCAGCACTCTTCCACCCCGTCGCCAGAATTCGGCGTTACCAGCTTTTCCGGCTTTGGCCCACAAAATTCTTGCACACCGGTGGACAACCGTTTCATAATGGCCGCACTCTATTTAAGTGAAACAACGCCTCTGTCGCTTCACTTTGGGGAGCCATATGGCTCCCCGTTTTTTCGCGTAATCGTTTGAGGGAATGCCCTACTCTTCTCGCGCTTTTGGCGACAGGGCGAAGAATTCGAGGCACATCACACCGAGGCCGAAGTCTGAGGTCCAAGGGCTGAACTCCGAGGTCCGCTCCTCTTCTTACCCAATAATTTCTTCAACACCCGAATCCCCTTGTCCACATGCTTCTCCTCCATCAGAAACGGAGGCAGGAATCGCACCACCGTATCCTGCGTGCTGTTGAACAAAACGCCCTCAGCCAACCCGGCGTCCACAATCGGGCGCGCCGGAATCTCAAGTTGAATGCCCTGAATAAATCCGCGCCCGCGTACACCCGTCGCTGCCGCCCGCTTCTCAACCAGTTCCTTCAGTTGCTGCTGCAAATACCCGCCGACCTTGTTCACATTCTCGAGGAGCTTTTCTTCTTCCACAATCGCGAGAAACTCAAGCGCCACGCGGCAGGCGAGAGGCCCGCCTCCAAACGTTGTTCCATGCTGCCCAGCTGAGATCGCCGACGCAAACTCTTCCTTCGCAATGAAAGCCCCGAGCGGAAGCCCTGCTGCAATCGGTTTGGCGATCGCCACAATGTCGGGCGTGACCCCAAAACTCTGAAATGCAAAAATCGTTCCGGTCCGCCCCAGCCCGCACTGAATCTCATCGAAAATCAGCGCCGCTTTATGCCGGTCCGCCAGCGCCCTGCATTCGCCCAGGAATTCGACCGAACACTCATGAATTCCCCCCTCGCCAAAAATCGGCTCGAGCACAATGGCGCAAGTGTTGTCACCGACGGCCGCCCGCAACCCTTCCACATCGTTCTGCTTCACAAACGTGACGTCTTCCAGCAGCGGCTCGAATCCCTTGCGATGCTTGTCTTGTCCAGTGAGCGAAAGCGCGCCGAATGTCCGTCCGTGATAGGAACCTTCCAGGGCCACCAGTCGCGACTTCGCCTCGCCTCCGGCACGGTGCCCGGCGAGTCGCGCCAGTTTGATGGAGCCCTCAATCGCCTCCGTGCCGCTGTTCGAGAAGAACGCCCGGCTCAATCCCGACAACCCACAGAGCTTTTCTGCCAATGGGCCCTGATATTCGTGGTAATACAGATTGGAAACGTGCACCAGCTTCGCTGCCTGATCACGAATCGTCTTCACGATCCGCGGATGCGCATGCCCCAGCGCATTCACCCCCAACCCGGAAACAAAATCGAGATAGCGCTTCCCTTCAATGTCGAAGAGAAAAACGCCTTTGCCCCGGCTTAGCACAACGGGATATCGGTTGTAAGTCTGCAGCAGAAACTGCCGCTCACGTTCAGCGATCTGTTCAAAGTTGCTCATAGGAAGTTTCAATTCTACCGGATGCCAACACCCCAAGGCATCGCACCCGATTCTTGTCTAGCAGGTTGCGGAAAAAGTCTGATTGCAAAGCTGTTTTGGGAAGGGCACGACTTCAGTCGTGCCGTAAGTGATGCAAAATCAGTGCGGCTTCAGCCGCTGAGGTTCACTGATGATGTAGTGAACGAGTTTTTCCGCAGCCTGCTAGGGGCGGACGCCTCGTCCTACTCCCAGTTGATCTCCTCGTTGCTTGAATCGCCCGTGCTCAGCCGATGATTGCGGACACAGCCAGAGAGAGAGCGCGCCCGCGTGGAACCCTCTCATGCACTTCCCTTACCAGCCGTTTGCCCCGATGATCGCGACAGCTCACATCCGCAAACGTACCCGGGAATGTTGCGCGTCATGACTGTGTACGTTTGTCGGCGAGCATCGATCTCGTGCAGTGCAACGACTGCTGCACGGAGTCAAGGTTCAGTCATGTTTACCGAACGACGTAGTTGCGTGCGTCACAAAGTAAATGGCCCCGTCTTCGCCAGTTTTGATGGCGTCACCGGTGGAATGATCCTCGACTTGAGCGACCAGGGGCTCTCCATGCAGACGGTCGTGCCTCTGTCTCGCGACCGGCACCTTCATCTGCGTCTCGACCTGTCAGACTCCGAAGCCCAACTCGAGACTACGGGCTACATCGCCTGGGCAGACGCTCTTGGCCGCGCTGGTGTGCGCTTCGCTGACCTACCCGAAGAAGCACGCCGCCGTCTCGATCGCTGGCTCACCCTCAATGATCAGGCGCCCAGTCGCAAGGCTCCCAAACTCACAGTGGATGGCGTGCTCGGGCCCACCGCCGACGGCAACTCCGGCGCGAACTGGTACAAGACAAGGTCGGTAAGCCTGGAGGCTGGCGTCAGTCCGGCGCCCTCCGGTGCTCCGGCGACTTCGAGTTCTATCCAATACGAGTTCCACTCGCTCGGCACCGATCTGAATGCAGCGCTGCGCGTCATTGCCGAGCGTGCACGATCGCTTCTTCGTGGTTCTGGCGCGGCAATAGCTCTCGTGGATCGCGGACCCATGATGTGCCGAGCCAGTGTCGGCAAGGGTGGTCCGCCGCTCGGCACTCGCGTCGACAGGAACGCGGGCTTCACCGGAGAATGCATCCGCACCGCCAAAGCTCTGCGCTGTGACGATAGCGAGTCTGACTCCAGGGTTGACGCCGAAATCTGCCGCCACCTGAAAATCCGATCCATTGCCGCAGCGCCCGTTCGCTACGAACGCGAAGTCGTCGGACTGCTCGAGGTCTTCGCTCCTCACACCTTCGCCTTTGACGAAGGCGACCTCGCTGTCCTCGAACGCCTCGCCCAGACTGTCCTGCTCACGGTGAGCCAGACACAACCCGTCAGGCGCCAAAAGCCTCGGCGCTCGCCTGTACGTTCCTGAATTTCCAATCTGACGGACTCAATAGAGAGAGGGTTGTCCCGGCGGCCGGGTCTTCCAGCGCCGGTGCACCCAAAGCCACTGCTCCGGATACTTCTTCACATAATCTTCAATCACCTTCGTAAACTTCTGGGTGTTCGCCACGATGTCGGCTTCCAGATCCCCAGTACGAATCAGTTCGAGAGCCGGATCGAACCGCAGCCGGTACTTGCCCAGCGACTCATCCCAAATCGTGAATCCTGGAACCACTGCCGCATCGGTCCGCAAGGCAATTCGCGCCAGGCCGCTCGCTGTACACGCTGAAATACCGAAGAAATCCACGAACACGCCCTGCGGTGGCGTCATATTTGTGTCCATCAATATGCCGACAGTCTCTCCCGCCTTCGTGGCTGCCAGCAGCCCGCGAACGAAATCGTCCTTAGGAACGACTTTGTTACCGTGCATAGTCCGATAACCCTGCAGCATGCGATCCAGATAGAGATTGTCCATGGGTCGCATGACAATGTTCACCCGGTGCCCGTGCAGCGAGTGTGCGAACGCGGAGAGTTCCCATCCCCCGAAGTGCGCTGTCAGAAACAAGACTCCCTTGCCGCGCGCATAAGCCCGCTCGTAATTCTCCAGGCCATCGTAGATCACAACTTCATCAACGTTTTGGGGTGTATATCGCGGGAACTGGCACAACTCGGCAAGCTGGCGCCCCAAGGAAGTGAACTCGCCGCCCAAAATGCGCTTCCGCTCTTCCACACTTTTGTCAGGAAAAGCCATGGCGAGATTGCGCATCCCGACCTGCCGCAAGCGGAAATGGAGCACATAAACCAGCTGCGCGATGCCGATGGCAAACGCGCGTGAGAGAGATCGCGGCAGAATCCCGAGAATTTTGATAAACGGCCAGGCAGCCGCGTATTCGAGTTTCCGACGCATCAGGAAAGCGTCACTCTATCATGCGAGGGAATTCAGATGCTTATAGCTCGGTGCTCACGTACTCATTTCGCCGCTTCCTGCGCCCACTTCGCCAACGTGCTCAGAAACGGATTCGCCGCCGCTGGAGGCTCCACTTCGCCCGTCAGCGCAGCTTTAAACGTTACCATGTGCCCGTAGAAATCCCGCGTGCTGTCCTTGTCCTGCTTCAGAACCGCCCCGTTCAAGCTCACTCCGGCAAAGACCCCACGCGCGCGGGAGTACGTCAGAACCTGCGCCCGCATCTTCCAATCGGTGTTCCCCTCTGCGTGACGTCCCACAGGACCCGCCGCAACCGACGCATCTGCTCCCAACGCAACCTGGCTCGAAAGCAAACGCTGCATGCCCTCGTTATTCATGATCAGCATGACCAAGTCAACTGCTTGCCCGCCGATCTGAAAGCCGAAGCTCCCGCCCTTCACGGTGAAAAAAGCCGGGGAACTCCAACCCTTCGGCGTCCGGCAACTCGCCAGGCCGCGCCCATATTTTGCCCCCACAACAAAGCCACCTTTCAGCATCGACGGCACGACGGCAACACACTCTGCCCGCCCAAGAATTTCCTGGGGAATGCCAGAGTCCGGGGCCGACTCGATCTCGTTCAACACGTCGGCTGACGCCTGCACACGATCGGTCGCCTTCGATTCTTTCGCCGGCTCATCGGCGGCAAACATTAGCGTACACAGCGACACAACCAGGGTCACCTGCACTAACTTTTTCATGGCTCCTCACCACAACAGAATTTCTGGGATCTTTGTACTTGGATTGTAAATGAATCTGCCGAGTTGGATGAGCCCAGCATCAAAGCTGCAACCCTTTGCAAATCAAGCGCGTAAGCAGGGTGAGTCAGTAGGTATCATGCGATCTTCCGAACGGGCAATGCAATGGCGTCGGCCGTGCCATGACGAGCGAAAGGAAGTTGGGCCTTTGCCCCTTGGGGTACATGGAAGAAAATGGAATGATTGCGCCTAGAAGAACAGCCCACAAAAAAATGCGGGGCTGAAAGCAGTGACCCTAATCGCCACTCTCAACCCCGTCTCCCAGGTTCTGTGGTAGGTAGAGCGAGTATGCGGTCAGAGCCCATTGCCAACAAGATTACGAAGGTAAGTTCCCGAAAGTTACGAGGGATGAACCCCGTAAAGCCCTGAACCGTGAGCGAGAGATGGTTTGCTCATCGCTCACAGCTCATAGCTCATTGCTCATTGCTACTTCGCAGTCACCAGCGAGTGAGTGATCGCGTGTACCGAAAGCGCAATCCGGTTCTGCACTCCTACTTTGCGCATAAGCTTCGCCACGTGCGCCTTCACGGTGCGCTCTTCAATCCCGAGCTGTGATCCAATCTCTTTATTCGAGCGCCCGGCCACCAGCATTTCCAAAACTTCCTTCTCCCGATCGGTGAACGTCACGCGCCCGGCGGGAAAAATCCTGCCTGGTGCCGAAGATACTCGCTCGATGAACATAGAAAGCACGCGCCGCGGAGCCCACACCGATCCCTGATTTACAATCCGGATCGCCTGCGCGAATTCCGCCGGTGTTGCGGCCTCATCCACGTAGCCCTTGGCCCCGGAAGCAATCGCTTTGAGAATGGTCTCCTCATCAATGCCCGAGCCGGTGACAATAATCCGCAGATCCGGACGCGTCGCCTTCAGGCTGGCCATGACGTCAAATAAGTTTTGCCCGGAGCGGTTGCCCAGCAGAATAAGATCGATTCCCTGCAACGTGCTGATCTCGGGCAACGCCGCGGAGACGAGCTCAAATTCCGGCTCCGAATCGAACAAGGCGCGGAAGCCGACAAAGCGTAAAGGATCGCTTTCCACTACTGCGATGCGGATCACTGGTTTTCTCGCGACTGCTGCTTTCATAGTTTTCCCTTTTGTAGGGTCAGATTCTTTCCATCAGCATAGTAATAATTCGCCACAATGCAAAGAGAAGGTGACCGAAGGGAAATTACGGGAGTAACATGAAATTATGCGTGCGCAGGCGCCATTCGCCCCATTTACTCATGTTGGGGATACCCGCCGAGGGCTGTCGATCGAGTACTCGACCGCTGCTGTGCACGCCAGATCGCGCTTCCCTGGAGAATTCGCTCGCATGATATTGAAGCAATTCTGTTGCCTCATCACTCTCTTCCTGCTCACCGGTCTCGGGCTTTTCGCCCAGGAAGCCACTCCTCCACTTACAGGCCAGACTCCCGGCTCAAGCTACACGCCCAAGTTCAAAGGCGATCCCGCCCGCTCCGACTCCGAAGCCGGCGCCCTCGCCTACATGCGCGTAGCCGTCCGCGCTCAGAAGCAGTTCAATAAGCAATACGGACACTACGCCACCACCCTCGCCGAACTTGTCCACTCCGGATCGTTCACTAAGCGCATGGTGAATACTGAGCGCGGCGACTATACCGTCGGTTTCAAAGGCAAGAAAGACAGCTACATCCTAACCATGACGCCGAGGAACATGGACGCGCAGCACCGTTCTTTTTACGCCGACGAAGACGGCAAGATCCGAGGCGATGACACAAAACCCGCCGACGCAAATTCGCCCATAGTGAAATGAAGTAGCACAGATCAGGGTGAGAACAGACCGGGGTGCCCCACCCTTGTCCCGCGCCTTTCGCGGGACAGGGTGGGGACGTTGACGTTAGAGATTTGACGTTAGGATGTTAACCTTCGGGAGTTGACCTTCTTCCTGCCCCCGCACGCCGGCAACCATCACCTCGCACCCAACTTCACGCCACAGCGACTGCGGAAATGGTGCAAAATGGACCCCATGCTTTCCAGCGCTCACAGAAATTGGCTAACGATCCTTGTCTTGGCAGTCTTAGCTACCGCGTCATCTGCGTCAGCGCAAGCCTCCGAGCGCCCTGCCCCCCCAATCCGAGATCCTCATACTGGGGGATACGTTACTGCCAAAGAACTGCCCGACCGCGTACTCCCTCGCCCAAACGCCGATGGCAACTACATCCTGGGCCCGACCCATACTCCTTCGCCAGACATAAATTCCGACGACGCCACTCCAAACGGAACCGTCGTCGAGTTCACCATGAACTCCACCGAGAGCAAGATTTATCCCGGCATCGCACGCGACGCGAACACCTTCGGAACGCCCGACACTGCGAACCCGGCGAAACTGATCGTCACTACCAGCCATCCCGCACCTTACACGCGCAAAGTGGCGGTCTATGTTCCCAAGCAGTACGTCGCCGGCGATGCCGCACCATTCATCGTCGGGGCGGACGGCCCCGATCCCGTGCTCTTCTCTGCTCTCGATACCCTGATCGCGCAACACAAGCTTCCCGTGATGATCGGCATTTCGATTGCCAATGGAGGCGGAGATGCGCAGGGGAGTGAGCGCGGACTCGAGTACGACACGATGTCGGGAACCTATGCCGAATTTGTGGAGAAGGAAGTCTTGCCCCAGGTCGAGAGCAAGGCTCACGTCAAACTCACGAAAGATCCGAACGCCCGGGCAACTATGGGCTACAGCTCAGGAGGCGCCTGCGCGCTCAGCATGGCCTGGTATCATCCCGAACTCTATCATCGCGTGCTCAGCTATTCTGGCACGTTCGTCAATCAGCAGTGGCCCTACAATCTGGAAACTCCGCATGGCGCGTGGGAATTTCACGAACACCTGATCCCGAACAGTCCGCGGCAGCCCATCCGCCTCTGGATGGAAGTTGGCGATCGCGACCTTCTCAATCCCAACATCATGCGGGATAGCATGCACGACTGGGTTCTCGCCAACGAGAACATGGCCAGGGTACTCGCCGCAAAGCGCTACCATTACCAATTCGTATTTGCACGCAACGCTTTTCATGTTGATCGCGCGGTGCGGCTGCAAACACTCCCGGAAGCACTCGAATACATTTGGCAGGATTATCGCGCCGCTGCTCCTCAGCACTAGCAGGTCGCGGAAAAAACCTGATTGCAACCTGTTTTGGGAAGGGCACGACTTCAGTCGTGCCGTAAGTGATGCAAAATCAGTGCGGCTTCAGCCGCTGAGGTTCACAGCTAATGTGGTGAACGAGTTTTGCCGTAACCTGCTAGACCGACCATCGGTCAGCCGGCGAGTGCTACCATTTCAGCAAATTTTGAGTTAACGGTTCTTGAATGAGCGAGCCACAAAAAGTTGCCGTCATCACGGGGGCGGCTCAAGGTATCGGCCGCCGTACGGCGCAATTGTTTGCAGGGCAGGGATACAGGCTCGCACTCGCAGACTTGCGCTCCCTTGCAGCGACTACGCGTGCTGCCCGGGATTACGGCACAGATGTACTGGAATTCACCGGTGACATTTCGAACGAGCCGACTGTCACCGAGTTTACCGAGTTCGTGAAGCAGAGGTTTGGACGTGTCGACGTTCTGGTCAACAATGCGGGAATCAGTTTCATCTCGCCGGCTGAGAATGTTTCCGCTGCCGACTTCCGCCGCGTCCTCGAAGTCAATTTGCTCGCCCCGTTCCTGCTTGCAAAGTCCTTCGGCTCCATAATGCTTTCACAAGGAAGCGGCAGCATCGTAAATGTCGCGTCGGTCGCGGGATTGCTGGGCATCGCCGATCGCGTCGCGTATAACGCCTCCAAGCACGGTCTGGTCGGCATCACTCGCACCCTGGCCGCGGAGTGGGGTGGCCGGGGCGTCCGCGTCAACGCTGTTTGCCCCGGATGGGTCAAAACTGAAATGGACACCGCTGATCAGGCTGGCGGTGGATATTCAGATGTCGACATTACCAATCGTGTCCCCATGGCCCGCTTCGCCTCTCCCGAGGACATTGCCAATGCCATCGCATTTCTCGCCGATGAACGCAGCAGCGCATACATCAACGGACACATGCTGTCGGTGGACGGAGGCTGGTCCGCAGACGGGAGTTGGGAAAGCTTACGCCTCCGCCATCGCTGAACCGGCCCCTTAGCATTCCGAGTTGACCACACGACCGATTTACCTCACATTTTAAAAATCCTTCGTGCCAAGCACGGCACATCGCGGGCTCCCCATGTGTACTTATACGGTTCTTGTCCCTGCAGAAAATCGAAGGCGTGACATCCACTCTGCATCGCCCCCTCCACCGCATAACCAATCGAGATCGCTCCCACGCTCTGGCGAGCGTATTCAGGATCGAATCCGCTGAGATACGAGTAGATTCGGTCGCGCACTCGATATCCGTAAATCGCCGCGATGAGTTTCCCTCCCATGCGAATTCCATAAAACATCAGCATCTTCGCTTCAAGAAAACGTCGCGCGACCTCGCGATGGAAGCTGCGATCGCTCGCACTGTTCAGCGCGCCCTGGTAGCCTTCCTCGTGCCAACGTTCCTGGTGCAAACGTTCCAGCGCTTCAGAAAACTCATCGAGCGTACCCCCCGTCGCCTCCTCGAACGTGAAGCTGTGCACCTTTTGCAGCTTGCGAGCATACCCATGAGACCTCTTGAGCAACACGCTCCCGTGCCCAGGATCATGAAGATCAATCGCCACGCAAGGCACTTGCTGGCTCCCCTCCACGCGCAACTCGGGCAAGTTGACAACCTCCTCCAGAACCGGCGATCCGGGACGGAGTCTTTGAAAACTGCACACGTCCCAGCAAGCACGAACGTTTCGTATCTCGGTCAGAAGCGCCCGCCAGCATTGCAATCGAAATGCCGGATCGAACAAAACATCGAGATAATCCGAATTCCCCGTCCCCAGCAGAAACAGTTTTCGCGCCGGTTCAATCGGCGGGGGTGCCCCATCCTTGTCCCGCGCCTTTTGCGGGACAGGGTGGGGCCTTTGACTTCTGAAAACGTACATCGGAGCAAACCCAACCAGCCTGCCACCATGCCAAAATGCGAACGAAAGCAATTCCCCCTCCCCATAATGCTTCCACCAAGGCAACAACCAGTCAGGAGATTGGAACGGCGTTGCGTCTGCCAGGGATGTCCACAATGCCCGCCACTCATTTTTAATGTTGTGAAGCCTCTGCGCGTCGGCAACAACTTCGCAATGGAGATCTTCTCGCACCGGCGAAGATTCCTCACAAATCTGCCCTCTCAAACCGCTTGCGAGAGTTTGCATGCCCCCTCCAAAATTCCACGGTACGCCGCGATGTAGTTTTCGACCATTCGCTCCGGCGAGAATCGTTGCTGCGCCAGGCGCCGGCATCGTTCCGGATCGAGATGTTGGCACGCCCGGATCGCATCGGCCAACTCATCCGCATGTTGCACTAAATACCCGGTTTCTCCGTGCCTCACCACTTCGGGCACTGCTCCCCTTGGAAATGCGACCACCGGAGTCCCACACGCCAGCGCTTCTCTCGCCGCCAGCGAACTCGTCTCAGGTGCAAGACTCGGGACAATCAGGCAGACTGCCGAGGAAAGCAGCCGCCACTTGGCCCGCAACCCCACGGGCCCCATGTAGCGCCGTTCACCATCGAGTTCGGGAACAATTTGTTCCGCGAAGTAAGCCTGATGTTCTCGAAAAGGAAATACCTTCCCGGCCAGGAGCATCGGCATGTGAGCTTGTCGGCACGCGCGCAGCGCGAGATGAAAGCCCTTCTCTGGACAAATTCGCCCTAAAGCTGCCGCAAAATTGCCTTTCCGAATCGATCGCTCGCGGAGCAAATCCGCTGAGACTCCGTTTTCAATCTCCGGAAGCATCCTCAAAGTTTTGGGAAAGTCCTCACGCTGGGAGCGCGACACGCAATGAAAGAAAGTATTGGGTCTCCTCACCGCAAGCGCGTTTTGCTTATACCAATGCAGCGGAAGATGCAGAGTCACTAACACCGGTACATCTTGTTCCGGCAGATAGTCCGCGAAATCCAATCCATGCAAATGAACGATGTCCACGGGATATCGCCGCAACGCGTCCGCCATCGCTCTGCGAATCGCGTCATGCGCCATCACCCAGGCGTCGTTCGAGACGCCTCCGTCAATGGACACGGTCGGAATCAGCGTGCCCGCGATCTTCGATTCGGGTCTGCCGATGACCAGCGACTGGTGCCCGCGCCGCACCAGTCCTTCATCAATTTGCAGCAGAATCTGTTCCGCGCCACCAACCGATTCGCGGCTCACAACGCCCAACCAGAAAGCAACACTGAGAACTGTGAGACTCACACTCTCATGGATGAAAAATTTCCCTCAAAGTTTGCGAAGCCATTTTTCGCCAAGCCATTCCATCGACTCCCCAGTTAAAATTTTCATACCAGAGTTTCCCTTCATGCGGCGGGCGCGTGAAATCGTACTCCGGCGCCACTCGAAACCGTTCCACTTCCGGCGATGAAAAAGGTTGCAGAGTTCTTTCTTGCGTGGCGAATTTTGTGATCATGCTGATCTTGAGTTCCCGCTCTTCAGCACTTAATCGATACATGTATTGCTCGTGCGCTTCATCGGGCAGAAACCGGTAGACTTCCATTCCGCCATTCCTCGCGTGATATCCCGTGAACTCGCACAATTGAAACCGCGCCTCAGGTCTGCAGATTCGCTGCGCCATGTGGCACGCGAACGCTACCGAGTCATGGTCGGGATGCCCGCCCTCATAAGCATGCGTCAACACGATCTCCGGCCGGAGGCGCTCCACCAGCGCCTGCAATAATTCGCTAAGTTCATGCAGATGAAACGAGGTTCCCTGATCCGTAAAACGCAAATTCGTGATGGCATCTTCGCCGATTCCCACGCTGGCCAAAGCGTCAACAGCTTCCTTCCTTCGGATCTCGGCATAGGATTCTCTCGTCGAACATCCCGCCGCCAGGGCGTCTGAAGGATTCAGCGGCGAACCGTCAGTCGCATGAACAACTTTGAAGTTCTTCCTGCGACTGAGCAGCCCCCCCGCCCCGATCGTTTCATCATCCGGATGAGCCGCGACCAGCACAGCGCGCAGAGTAGTTGAGTGCTGTGCCGGCTCTGGCGAGAGAAAGAAAGCTTCCAACTGTGCCGTACGCAGATCCCGGACGAGTGTCATAGCGCGATGAGGCCAAACCTAACGTGCGTCTCGCACGAAGTCCATCCGGCGCACGCTGTAACTCCCGGCAAAAACCAATTTTGAAAAGGGCACGACTTCAGTGCGAATGTAGGTTTGAAAGGGCACGACTTCAGTGCGAATGTAGGTTTGAAAGGGCACGACTTCAGTGCGAATGTATTTGTTTTGAAAGGGCACGACTTCAGTCGTGCCGCAAGGGGCCATTAAAGATGCCGCGCTTTAGCGCCTGAGGGGCCAACTCTTTAGCCTCTAGGGCTGCTCGTCACTGGCGGGAATAACGGTCAATTGCACCGCCTTGCGCTCACCTTCCCCCACGCGCAACCCGCTTCCCTGCCCCTCGTAGCCCTTCAGAAACTCCGGATTGAAATAAGCCTGCCCATCCACGCTCTCCCACGCGAACAGCGTATAGCTGCCCGCGCGAATCCCTCGCAGACTGAAGTGTCCCGCCTGATCGCTGACGGTCTGTCGATACCGGCCCAAGTTCCCGCGCATCCCAATCTCCGGCACAGCGACGACCACTGCATTCGCGACCGGCTGCCCTTGCGAATCAGCCACCACGCCCTCAACCACAGCCCCATTCGCGCTGACGACCAGATCCAGAATAACGCTCCCGCCATTCACGATCAGACCCGAATCATTCACATCCCGACCGCCTACGAGCGTCGATTTCACAAACCAGTCTTCGTTCCCACCGCTGCTATTCCCCGCCATCTGAACGCGGTATGTCCCCGGCGGAACATCAGCCCACACAAACTCCCCACCCGCCGTAACGTGCGCCAGATTCGAGAATTTCTCGCCCGATACCGCAAGTCCCTCGTCATCGCCGTCCGCAGGCTCCAGCACCAGGTAAATCTGATTCGGATCAAAACGCCTTCCATTGCTCTCCACCCGCAGACGCCCGCGTATCGAGCCTCCCGGCTGCGGCGAGAGCCGCAGTCCATCGACGTTGCTCGATGCGACTTCCAATGTCTGGCGCGCCATCATCGGCACGGCCGATCCGTCTACTGTTGCCAGGACCGTGTAGCTGCCCGGTGACACATCGCGAATGACGAAGCTTCCGTCCTTGTGCATCTCGGTCCCGCTGGTTACAAGGCGAGAATCGCGCGACTGCAGCATGATCGTCGCCGACGTCCGCGGAGGAAGATTCACCACCTGTCCGCGAATACTCAAACTCGGACTGGGCGTTAACGAAAAATTCAGGGGAAACTCATCTCCCGGACGCAACTGAATCGGCGTCGCCTGGCTGCGATCCGTAGTTCCCGGATAATACGTGGTCTGATACGAAGTCGCTGGCTTGTCCGGAGCGGCGGAGTTCTTCGCCGCACCGCCCGATTCGATGAGGCTGCTGAAATCCGGCGGAGGATTCACCGAAACGTACACATTCCCCGATGCCAGATTCGCGATTCGAAACTCGCCGAGATCATTCGTGCGCTCGGATCCAACCTGCTCCCAATGCCGATGGCCAGACGCAAACGTTTGCCGCAGCGCCGTCACCTCCGCCCCGGCCAAAGGATCGCCATCTTCATCTGTCACGCGCCCACGCAGCACGGCCGCAGCTTGCAGCCGGATCTGCAGGTCCTTGAGTTCCTGCCCTGCAGTCAGCGTGAACACGCGCCCCTCCGAGCGCCCGTGGTGCTTGTCGATATCAAGAAATCCCGTGCGCTCGGCAAACAGCCGGTATCGACCCGGCAGAATGTTTTCGATAAGGAAGCTGCCACGGATATCGGTCGTCGCAGTGTAATTTCCACTTTCCCTCTGATTCTCTGCAATCAGTTCGACCAGGACCTTGTTCACAGGTTCGCTGCTCGGATCCTTAGTCACGATCCCCTGAATCGCCGCCCGCCCGCTAGATTGCGCAGAGCGATGATCTTGGCCCAATGTATAAGCGCCCAGCGCGAGCAAGCACACGAAGATAGGCCAGAGTTTCATAGGAGTACGTTGGGGAGTCTTTACGCCATCGGGGATCAGCAATCAGGCGCAAGTCAATTCTATCCGCGCCGTCCCGATCTCAAAAACAAATTCGCTTTGGATACGTGGTCAGGAACCGCGTAGAGACAGCCCGTTGGGCTGTCCGGGTGTGGCATGAGCACTCGTATTCAGCTGTATTCATTCATGCCTTCTCAGCCCGGTTCAGCTGTCCTTGCGATAAAGCAGATTGCGCATGGCCTCACGCCGGGCGGCGTTGGCTCCCTTGTCCGCCTTCCACCCATCCCCTGACGTAGCGCCGGGATCGCGCGATTCCTCTTCGCTGCACTCCGGACAACGGTTCGCAAACCCCGGCTTCCCCGGCTTGAGCTCAAACTCCTCACCACAAACCACGCAAGTTTTAGTCGGAAATGCCATCTCAACAATATGATACTTCGCGAGAGTCCCAGGTTGCGCACCTACTCCGGAAAAAAGGTGAGAGGACAAGGTGAGGAGAAAAGTTCTCAACCTTAATTCAAAAAATACTGCCGATACAATGTATCCCTTTGCGCCGGACGGAACCCCGCATCGCGAATAATTCTCCGCAACTCTTCTTCCGTGGTGCAATTGTTCACGCCCGCCGCCCGCACCACGTTCTCTTCGAGCATCACCGAACCCACGTCGTTCCCGCCAAACCGCAATCCCATCTGACACACTTTCAATCCCTGCGTCACCCAACTGGACTGCACGTTTAGAAAATTCGAGAGATACAGGCGCGAAATCGCCAGCACCTTCAGATACTCAACCGCCGTAGCCTCATCCCAGTGCCGCCCGCCCAGCGCGGTATTCGCCGGCTGGAAACTCCACGGGATAAATGCCGTGAACCCGCCCGTCTCCTCCTGCAGTTCATACAGCTTTTGAAAATGATTGATGCGATGCTCGCATTTCTCTCCCACCCCAAACATCATCGTTGCCGTCGTGCGCATGCCAATCTGATGGGCCGTGCGGTGTACATTGATCCAATCCTCAGTCAGACACTTCAGCCGCGCAATCTTGTAACGAACTTCATCGTCCAGAATCTCCGCCCCGCCGCCCGGAATCGAATCCAGCCCGGCATCCCGCAGCCGCAGAATCGTATCTCGAATGCTCAATCCGCTGTACTCGGCTATCGCGATAATCTCCGAAGCCGAGTAACAATGAAGATGAATTTTCGGAAACCGCTCCTTGATCCCGCGCAGCATCCTCTCGTGCCAGTCGATCTTAAGGTCCGGATGCAGCCCACCCTGCATCAGCACACCGGTGCCGCCCAGTTCGACCGTCTCACGAATCTTCTCGTAAATCGTCTCGAACTCGAGAATGTACCCGTCCTTCGCCGCCGCACCCTTTAGCGGCCTGTAAAAAGCACAAAACGTGCAGTACTCCGTGCAAAAATTCGTGTAATTAATGTTGCGGTCAATGATGTAGCTGACGACGCCTTCCGGATGCAGCTTCCGCCGCACCGCATCGGCTTCCATCCCAATGCCAATCAGATCATCAGACTCAAACATCTCCAGCGCTTGCTGTTTGGTTAAGGACATAGAAATCCACAGAACCCCTAATTTTATCCAACTCTCACCATTAGCTCCAAGCCCGACGTGTGACTGCGAAAAAATGATTTGGTAACAACTCGCACTCGAGCACCTGTAGCGTTGGCACTTTCGTGTTGACAATGTGTCAGGCCGGGAGTACAAACCGCCTGCACACTTGGAGGTGCACCATGGGGCGATCCAAAGTTGCAATGCTGAGCGTCACCTGTCTGGCGCTCCTCGGGCTGAGCCTACTGGTCATCGCACAAGAGAGCGCGCAGCAAGATAAGGCCGCTCCTTCCACCACCACTGAAAAATCTAAACACGGAATCTGGAAGCTGGTTGCAGACGGAATCTGGAAAGCTTACATTCCGAGGTTCTCCGACAAAGATGAACCGTCTAAACCTGAATTTGCCGTGCTACGGCTCACTTCTAGCACGTTTGCCGAATTCCAGAAAGACCACGAGCGTTTTCTAAATAAGAACAAGATATTTCACAAGGATGTGAACAAGGTGGTCCAGTATTCCGAAGCAAAGCCGAAAAAAGAAGATCCACCAGAGTCTTATTACTATGTGACTCTCGCACACTGGCCAGGCAGCAGCGTCGCCGCCGTGGTTTATCAGGGGTGGAGTGAGCCCTCGGAGTAAGCAGTGAATACCAAGCACCGAGGTCAGAGCCTCATCCGGGCCCTCAGGTCCTGGAATCGCGGATCATCGCGCACCAGGTCCATGGCCGGATCAAACTTGATCCATGCCAGGTAAAGGTCGCGTTCGCCATAGGCTTTTTCAAGCCAGGCGAACCCCTGCTGCTTGTCTCCCAGGGCGACGTAGAGACTCGCGAAAAAGTAGGGAGGAATGTAAGTTCGCTTCGATTCATCCTGCAGCTGCGCCAGTACTTTCATAGCATTCTGGCGCTCTCCGGCTTGCGCGTATGCTCGTCCCAGCCACACCGCCCGGACCGCATCGCCACCAGAAAGTGTCAAAGCCTTCTGGAACTCGCTGACCGCCTGCGCATTGTCTCCTCTGCCTAGATAACTGTATCCGAGGCAGGCATGGGCGCCGTCGAAGTTGGGTGCCAGTTCCAGCGCCTTTTGACACTGTTGCGCGGCTTGCTCGTACTTGCGGGCGCAGTAAAATGTCCATCCGGCTGTGGTGTTGTTCAGAGCGGAGAGTGGGTCGAGCGCTTGGGTGACCGCAATCTCTGTTTGTGCCGCGTCGAAGCGAGTCATGGCCGAAAGAAAAACTGAGTACAGTCGGTGAGCGTCCGCGTCACTCGGATTTAGTTCCAGCGCCCGCATGAATTCCTTGTCAGCGCCCTCCCAGTTCCAATCACCGTAAAAAAGGATGGAAGCTAATTCGGTATGCCCACGCGCCAGGGAACCGTCTAATGCAACAGCTTTCATGGCATACTCCTTCGCTTTGGGCATGAGCTCTTGCGCCGGACGGTCCGGGGTTCCCCAGTAGGAGTCCGCTAGACCGGCATACGCCTGGGCAAAGTTCGGGTCCAGACTCACTGCTTGTTCGTAATATTGGCGGGCCTTCTTGCGCTGTTCGTACGTTCCTGTATTCAGATAGTTCGCCTTCAGGTATGCCTCTTGCGCCCCCGGCGCCACCGGCCGGGGACTCTTCAGCCGCTCCTGATCTTGCGGCGTCAACTCTATTTTCATTTCATTTGCAATGGTAAACGCAAGTTCCCGCTGCAACGTGAGCAGGTCGCGAAGCTCTCGCTGGTAACTCCTAGACCAGATCTGACTGTCGGTATTTGCATTGAGCAGCCGCGCCGTAACCTCGACCATGTTCCCGGAGCGGAAAACAGAGCCCTCCACGATCGCATCGACATTCAACTGGCGCGAGATTTCGCGCAGAGATTGCCGGTCGGTCTTGTACCGCATCACTGAAGTCCGCGATATCACCCGCCGCAATCCGCGAATCTGGCCCAAATCGGTGATGAGAAACTCGGTCACCCCGTCCGCCAGATACTCCTGTTCGGGATCATGCGATAGATTTTCCAGAGGCAACACGGCCAGTGATTCGATCTTAGTGCCCCGCGCCGAATACCATTTCGCGCGCCATCCTACCACTCCGAGCATCATCGCGAGAATCGCGCATCCCGCAGCCACGGAACGTCCACGCCCTGGTTTTGGCCCGCGCACAACTACGTTCGTCGATATGCCCGTGTGCAGCCGGCGCAGGTCCACGAGTAACTCGCGCACCGATTGGTACCGGTTCTCGACATCTTTCTCCAGGCACTTCAGCAGAATGTTTTCCAGGCCCTGGGAGACGTTCCGGTTGATACTACTTGGTAGTACAGGCTGTTCACGCAGAATGGAATCAATCAGGCGAGTGACTTTTGTTTCGGGGAACGGCCGCGCGCCCGTGACACATTCGTATAACACCGCCCCGACCGACCAGATATCGCTCCGCCGGTCCATGGCCTCGTCTCGCAGTTGCTCGGGTGCCATGTAGGCCAGCGTGCCCATCAAACCGTGACTGCCCGCGGGCGTCCTGGTAACCGCTGTTTCGCTCGACACCGGCATAAGCCTTGCCAGACCAAAGTCAAGGATCTTGAGCCTTTGGTCCGGCGTCAGCCGCAAATTCCCCGGCTTGAGGTCGCGATGAACGAAGTTTTGTGCGTGCGCCGCATCCAGCCCCTCTGCCAGCTGGATCCCCAAATTCAGAACCTCTTTTTCCGGCAGAGCACGCCCCGCGATCTTTGCATCCAGCGTTATGCCAGGTATGTACTCGGTGACGAGGTAGTCCATCCCATTGTCAGTTCCAAAATCAAACACGGTTTCAATGTTGGGATGATTCAGTTTCGCCAGGGCTAGCGCCTCGCCCCGAAACCGTCGGCGGGCAGCCTCATCTGCCAAAGCGCCCTTGGGAAGCACCTTTAGTGCGACATCACGATCCAGCTGTTCATCGTGCGCCCGGTACACGATGCCCATCCCGCCCGCGCCAATCTGCTCGCGAATTGTGTAACGGGAGATGGCTTGACCAATCATGGGGAGGACCTGTTCCAGTGTGTGGCATGTTACTCTTTCGCAGTCAGTGGGAAAAGGCACTGCCGTGTAAAGACATGCGTCGAGTCAACCAGCGCTACATAGATTGTTATGTCTACCGACAACTCATCTCAGACGAACCCCTCGACCCTCTGTCACCGAAACCGTATCCGAACGGTTGTCTCCGGCCGTTATTTGGAGGGTCCCGCGTGGGAGGGTGGGGATTTTGACTCTCAGTCATTAACCAAACTGAACCTACTCCAACTCAAAATCAGCAGACCGAAACTCCGTAGATTTCCCGTTCGAGTCCAAAGCTCTCAACTGGACACGATAAGACCCAGGACCGAGCTTATCGATCGGCACCTTCAGCCCCAACGTCATTACCATGCTTCCAGCCTGAATCGCCATGGCAGTGTCGGTGATGCCCGCATCCACTTTCTTCTCGCCCGTCTTGCGATCCATCACCACATATTCCAGTCCGATTTTCGGCGGAGTGGGATCCAGCAATTCCGGCGCATACACCTCGGAATAAAGCACCAGATTGTCGCTCTTCTTGAAGTGATCCGTCGCCGCCGGCACAATCCGCATGCCGCGCACGATCAGCGGCTTCCGGTCTTCCAGCAAATCGCCGTCCAGCCCCTCCGACATCTCTCCCGCCGGATGAACCTCACTACTAAGCGCCAGCGCGCTCATGCTGAGATGTTTGCCGTCATACGCATCGATGTTCACTGGCACAACCACTTTCCCGAAGCTTTCGTTTCCAGAATTGAACACCACCCGCAGACTGTACTGTCCCGACGCCAGGTCGAATTGGTTCTCGTAGTGGAAAGGATGCTTTTCGAATTCCTGCAACTCCTTCTTGTCCTCGAAATCCAGGTTCGCCGTATCGCTGAACCGCGCAGCAATCGAGTTGTCGGCGCGATACGCAATTCCCAGCACATTCACTGCAGCGTGCTGCTTTCCCTTCTCCTTCGAAAACTTGATCGCGCTCGAAGGAATATCCATCGCCAGGTTGACCCGCGCCGTATTCGCTGACGTATAGAAAAATGGAGCTTGCACCGAGGAAGCCGTGTCCGCAGGCATCTCGCTGGTCGCCCGGCTCTCCATCGTTTTCTCGATCGGATTTCCCGCGAGCAGATCCTTGGGCTTCACATTGCAGTAACCACTGCGAGCACGGACTACGGTGCCGCCGCGATCCACTTTCACGCGCAAGGTATGGCAGCTTCCTTCCGCCGACTCGTTCGGTTTGTATCCCAGGCTGTAGTACTGCGATTGATCCTTGGCGATCTTTTCCATCCCGCCCAGCAGATCGTTGTTGTTGGCGATCACAAAGCCGCCCGTTCCATCCGCCAGGGCATAGAGCACTTGCTGATTCGTGGACGCACTCTGGGGAAATTGTGGAATGATCTGTCGCGACTGCATGTACGGGTTCTGAATCGCAGGATTGCCGGCGTAGCCGCCCGCACCACCTCCGGTCCGGCCACCACCCCCACCAGTCCTTCCTCCCCCGCCCCCGGTCGTAGTCCCGCCGCGGCCTCCGCCGCCGGTCGTGGTTCCGCCATTGCCGCCGCGCCCTCCACCGCCCGCCGTCCCACCGCCGCCAGCCCCGCCGCGGCCGCCCCCAGCCGGTCCTCCCGTGCCTCCTGTTCCGCCTGCTCCACCACGTCCGCCTCCACCCGCTCCTCCTCCGCCTCCGCCACCGGGGCGCTGCGGCGCTTCAGCCGAAAGCACAAATGAGGTCAGCACCAGATGCGGCCGGGTTGGCTTCGGCAATCCTGGCAGGGATGCCGGTATCAGCCGTGCTCTTTGCCATACTGGGCGTCCATGCGCCCCGTCGGCGGCCACCAGTCCGCGCACATCAATGGGGTAGATCGCTACGTTCGCCTTGTTGCATGCATCGATCACTGCCGTGAGTTCTGATTGATGTTCCGCGGTCAGCGGAAAGCCGGTGGTGAGCATCACCAGCGTCTTGCGGCCCGGGACCGTCGACAGGCTCTTTGCCAGGGAACGCAAGGCCAGCATTACCGTCTGTACTCCGAAATCCGCTTCGGCGCTACCCAGATTCGGCATGCCCAGCGCGCCTGGCGGAGGCGCCGACAGCGACGCAATTTCCGCGCCTGCATTCGGAGATACCGTCGACGATTTCACCCGGCTGACCACCTGCTTCAGTCGCTCGGCGTCGGCAGTAAAATTTTGCGCAATTCGCACGCTCCCGCCAAAATCCACTACCGCGATCAGGTGATTGGGGCTGGAGTTCGCATCGATGAACTTCGTCGCCGCCTGCCGCGCTCTTATCTGCTCGCCGGCATCCATCGTGGAGTTATCGAAGAACAGCACAAGGTATCGCTTCTCTGTCTTGCCTGCGGACGCGCTTTCGTCCTCCAGTGAGAAGCTTGTGACCGCCTGCTCCTTGTTGTCCTCCCAGACCCTGAAATCCTTCGCCGTGAGGTCGCGGATATAGTTGCCCTTCTTGTCCGTTACAACCGTGTCCACCAGCACGAGCCTCGTTTCCGACTTGATCGTGCCCACGGCTTCCGGCGACGCTCCTGTCGCCTGCTGCGCCACTAAGGGTTGACCGCTGAACATACTGCACGCTGCCGCCATTGCCAGGATGGCGCGGCAGACACTCACCTGATTGAATCGCATAATCTACCTCCGCACCGCTCACGGAATTCGTACTGCATCGCTCTCGGCTGAAACCATCTGTGCCTCGGCATCGCGCACTACCAGCCGCACCAGGTAACTTCCCGGCTTTACGTCAAAGTTCGTTCGCAGCGTAATGCCCGACCCCAAACGCTTCTCCAGCGTTTCATCCTTGATCCGCATCGTAAGGGTTTTCTCAATTCCTTGAATCAGATTTCCGTTTCCGCTGAACACGGCCGACACAATCGTCAACTCGTTACGGTTTCTTCCATCCACTTTCTTCAACGTAAGCTTCTTCACATCGATATGCGCCAGCACGGTGAGCTTCGCATCCGCCTCGCTCGCCTTGAAAAATTGTGTGTGCAGTTGAACCGGAAGATTATGTACCTCATCCTGCGAAAAGAGAGCCTCCTCGATTTCCTGCTTCGCCTCTTGCGCGGGATCGGCGGCGCGCTTGGGCGCAAAGTAACCCCGCCGCGCTTGCAGGCTGAACTTCCCCGGATGTTTCACGCTCACCTTGATGCTGTGGAAGCTGCCGTCCAGTTTCAGGTTCTGAGGAGAGAACGCCAGCACATAGGAATATTCCGGTGTACCGCTCGTGCGCCGGAAGCCTTGCTCCAGGTCGTTGCTGTTCCGGTAAAAAGTCCCACCCGTCCCTTCCGACAAGAACTGGAGAACTTCCGCTGCAACAGAAGCTTCCGTGGTTGCGTACATCTGTTTCATGCCCATGGAAACTGCGCTGGGCGGCGCGGGATTGGAAATGTCCCCGTTCGGATCGAGAACGTACAATCCGCGGGCGTCCAGACTGCTGATCACCACCTGCGCTCGCAGCGCGCGATCAATCGCCGATTCGTATTCCGTCTCCATTTGCGGTGTCAGGAAGCCAGGCGAGACGAGCACAAGATTGCGCTGCCCGGGGATCACCGACATCCGGCGGATAACGTCGTTCACTACGGTGAGCGCGACATGGCTCTCCTGCCTTCCCAGCTCGAGCTTCTGTGCTGCCGTCTGCTCCGCCAGGCTCTGTGCAGCCGCCCGCATCCTGTTGTCCCCGTTGAACTGACAGAGCAAGGCATCCTCAGTTGCTAACTCAGTTGCCTGGGGATCATGCTTGTTTTCGATCAGATCTGCCATGTAGTAGGTGACGTCGAAGCAGTTGCTTACGTTGGTGCGCGTTATGGGCCGCGGCTGTAGTCGCAGCAGCGTGTCATGCAACTTGGCGCGATCGTCGGTGAAATCCACTTCCGTCTGCCCCGACGTTGTAAAGATTGCCGCCCGGTCTGTCGCTCCCAATGACGCGAGATAACGTTCAGCCGCTTGCCGCGCCTGCGCCAAATCTCCGAAATTCAGGTGCACATCGTCGAACAGGTAGCCGACATACTTCTCCGCGACCTCTGCCCCGCCGGTGACCGGCGTTTGCTCCCCACCGGACGCCTCATCAGGGACATGCGTCCGCAATTTATGTTCGCCTCCCTGCTCCGCGGAAAAATGCGCGATACTCTGCGGCTTTCGGTTATCGAATATCTCGAAATCGTCCTTCGTGAGATTTCCCACAGCGTGCCCGCTGCCGTCGCGCACGACCACCCTGAGCTGCACCAGATTGACGTTTACCTTGAAGGTCGTGGTTTCCTCACGCGACGCGATCTCCTCAGTTTTGTCCGATTCCGGATGGCTGTTAGGGTTCGCAGTTTGCGGCGACGCAGCCGGCGCAGTTGCGCTCGCTTCCGATTGCGCCCGCACCAGAGCGAGTGGGATCACCAATGAGAGCGCGGCCAGAGAGACGATGATGCTTGTTCGCAACACTACACCGCCATTCTTCTGTGCTGAAACCCGGCTGCTCAGCAAGAACTATTGATCGTGCTCCGCAGCACACAAGCGCACTTTGTGCTCAGTTGCCGTAGGCTATCCCTGCGCGAAGGGACAACATCGTATGCCTTTTCCCTGGGAAGCGCTAGAAAAACCCGGAATCACTCCTATGGGCGCAACACATCCCATCACTCTCCGCGTCTTTTCCACAGGCTGAGAGCGCGCCATTGTGACAAATAACCTTTACTCAAAAACCAGAAATGAGCAAAATGGAAGTGTAGCCTCGGGCACTTCGTCCGGGGTTGGGCGTGGCGCGCAATTGGTTGAAATCGGGACCATGGAAGGTTACGTCCTTGACGGAGATTAAGTTTTTCGAGGATGGCGACGCCGCGCATGGAGGCCGCCCGACCCAACGAAGTACCGGCGGCAGTAACGATGATTTTGGGCAAGTCCTTATTTTCGAATACTTTGCCTCTAAACCCTTTGAATCGAATACTTTGCCGGCCTTGAACCGCATACCCTGGATGTAAGTACGTGAAAGCAGATACTTTAGGTTAAAGGTACCCTAAAAAAAATGCGCGAGGTACACCCGAACTTCAAACCAGTCTACGTTCTGGAGCCGTGCCAGGCTGGCGTTTGACACCGCTGTTCGCCTTACCTAGACTGCAAGCGTAACGCGAGGTTCCAATCGATGGCGTGGCTGCAAAACAAGTTCGAGAAAAATTTCCTGATTTCGACGGTCGACTATGTCTTCAACTGGGCACGCAAATCGGCCGTGTGGCCCATGACCTTCGGCCTCGCCTGCTGCGCGATCGAGATGATCGCCTCCTCCACCGCCCGCTTTGACATTGCCCGTTTCGGCTCCGAGGTCTTCCGCCCCAGCCCGCGCCAGAGCGACCTCATGATCGTGGCCGGAACCGTCACGCTGAAGATGGCTCCGGTGGTGAAGCGCATCTACGACCAGATGCCCGACCCCAAGTGGGTAATCTCCATGGGCGCGTGCTCGTCGGTAGGCGGTCCCTTCAACACCTACGCGGTGTTGCAAGGTGTGGACAAGATCGTTCCCGTCGATGTCTACGTCACCGGATGCCCGCCCCGTCCCGAGAATCTTTTTTACGCTCTGCTAAAACTGCAGGACAAAATCGATACCATGACGATCGCGAAGAGGCCCACCGAAGTCCGCCTGGATCCCAACATGGTCGAGAACTTCAAGCGCCAGGTGATGATCGCCCAAACCCTGCAACCAAAATAATTTCATGTGAGTATTCGTGTGTTGGGACAGCCGCCCTCGGCCAGCCCCGACCAGCAAAGAACCGATGTCGACCGTAGTCAAACTGACCAGCGAATCGAACCTCCCCGGCCCAGACGAAGCCAAAGAATTTCCTTGCGGCGACAGAGACATCTGCATCGCCAACGTGAACGGCTCCTACAGCGCCATGGACAACATCTGCCTGCACCGCGGCGGCCCCCTCGGCCAGGGCATGGTCGAGAACGGCAAAATCGTTTGCCCCTGGCACGCGTGGGCCTGGGATCCGAAAACCGGCGAAGCCGCTCACAACCCGAGCGCAAAATTAACTGTCTACCCTGTGAAGATAGAAAACGGCGACGTGCTCGTCGAAATCTGAGGTTTTGATTAAACGCCCGGCTGGAGCGCAGACCCGTGCCTGTGCTTCTAAGGTGTGAGATAGACTTTGCCGCGCGAGACCTTGTACTGCAAAGTGGCGGCGAGATGATCGATGTCAGCCGCAGCGATATTTACGGTCATCGACTCCAGCAACGGAGCCCGGCTGCTCCCCACGGCGTCACGGCGAACCTGGATCAGCAAGGCCTGCACCACATTCGGATCGAACTTCTCCGGAGCCAGCCGGACCAGATCGCTCAGCGCGCTGCCTACCGACAGCGGCGCACGATAAGGACGCGTGCTGGTCATAGCGTCGAATGAATCGGCGACTCCCACAATTCGAACTGGCAGCGGCACTTCTTCCTGCATCAGTTTGTCCGGATATCCAGATCCGTCGCTCCGTTCGTGATGCCAGCGCACGGTCTCCGGGATCTTCGGCCAGGGAAATTGCACTGTGCTCACGATCTGGTGACCGACCGTGGTGTGATCGGCCATTTCCCGGAACTCCTCCGGATCGAGTGCGCCCGGTTTCCCGAACAACCGCCGGTCCACCGCAACCTTTCCGATATCGTGAAGGTAGCCGGCACTGCGCAGGGCTGCGACTTCCCCCGCCTCCATGCCCAGAGCGTCGCCGATTGCGGCGGCGTAGCGGCCCACCCGCAACGAATGCCCGTGAATATTCACGTGTTTCACATCGATGGCGGTGGCGAACGCTTCCAACGCGTTATCGTAAAATCCGTGCAACGAAGCCATGAGCTTCAGGTTCTCGGACACGCGCTGCGCGATGGTTTGCGTCAATGCATGGTTCTGGACAGCCAGCGCAATGTACGAGCACAACATCTCAAGCGCATCGAGTTCGCTATCTTCGTACAGTGAGTCTCCTGGACGGCGGCCCAGAGCAATGACTCCTGCGAGTCGCCCTGCCGCTCTCAGTGGGGCCAAACACTTGAACAATTCAGGAGCAACGTTGCCATTGGAGCTCAAGAAAACCGAGTATGTGGATGAGTTCAGGACGATGGGCCCGCGCGCCGCTGCCAGCGCGTGCACGTGTTTGGGCAGGAGAGGAATGAAGGCAGGATCCGGCATGAGTGCGAATCCCAGTGCTGACGCGGAGGTCAGCATGTCGGGCTTATCGCTATACAGAAAGAGCACACCTTCGCGTGCGCCTGCCGCTTCCATTACGGCAGACAGCATCAGGCGCGAGGTTTCTGAGAACTCCCGCTCCGCCGACAAGGCGGGCCCGAGTTCTGAGAGCGCCTCGACTGTGTGCAACAGCCGACGTAAATTGTTGGTCTGAATCGCCACTCACCAAGTGGGAGCCAGATCGCAGAGCACTTCGAGCGTAACATGCGCCAAACGGGGCGCTTGTTGGTGAGTTTGATGCGGTAGTGACTGAGGAGAAAACAAGGTAACTGTGCTGATTCTCTCCAAGCTATGAAAATTCAAACGCGAAATGCGGTGCTAATCACCGGCGCGCAAGGCTTCCTGGGCCGCGCAGTAAGCGGCATTCTGCAGCTCTCAGGCTCGCCAGTGATTGCGTTGGACTCCATCGCGGCTGACACTCTTCCGACCAGCGAAACAATGAGCAATCTTGTATGTGACATCACGAATAAAACCGATTTGGAAACGGTTTTCCACAACACGCGCGTTTGGCGGAATCGTTCATCTTGCCGCGATTCTGCCCACCGCCGCGCAGCGTGATCCCATACGCGCCATGCACGTCAACATTGTTGGCAGCATGAACCTGCTCGAGTTAGCGCGGAGATTTAGAGTGCCTCGGTTTGTGTTTGGCAGCTCCTTGAGTATTTATGGCAGTTGTCCTGCAGATCGCGTGGTATCGGAAGCAGATCGCGCCGCACCAGAGGACGTGTACGGAGCAGCGAAACTATGCGTCGAGCAGGTGGGCAGCGCCTTGGCGACTTCCTCTGGCCTCGAGTTCGTCAGTTTACGGATTGGCCGTGTCGTGGGGCCGGGGGCGCGCTCCGCAACGTCCGCATGGAGAAGTGAGATCTTTGAGCTACTTTCGGCGGAGTCTGGCAATATCGCGCTTCCCTATACGAGTTCGGAGAGAGTCCTGCTCGTGCATGTGGAAGATGCGGCAAGAGCGCTGGTGACCTTACTTGATGCGTCTTCCCCACGCCATGCGATTTACAACGCGCCGTGCGAATCGTGGGTGGTGCAGGATCTGAAAAACGAGTTGGAATCCTTGAATCCGAAGCTGCGAGTCACGTTAGGGGATGCATACGCGAAAGGCAATCCGCGCCTGCTGGACGCCAGCCGATTTCAGAATGAGTTCAGCTTCGCGACACGATCAATTGCCGAACGGTTGCGAGCAGCGGCAGGAACATAGCAGCTAAAAGTGCTCGCGCAATTCCGCGAAACGGCCGACGATCAACAATCTCTGGTTCGCGGGCGCGGGATTGACTTCTTCATGCTCCAGAATCCATGTATCGCCGTGCGGGATGAACACGGCATGAAGTCCCGCAGCCAGCGCAGGATTGATGTCAGATCTTGGGCTGTTGCCGATCATCCATGTGGTACGCGGGTCGAGATCATGTTTCTTGATGATTTCACGATAGGTCGACGAGTTCTTCTCCGCCACAACTTCGCACGCGGCAAAATGTTGCTTTACCCCGGAACGCTCGATTTTTCCAGTCTGCTCTTGCATCGCGCCTTTTGTCAGGAGGATCAGGCGATTGCGCCTTGACAGATCTTGCAGAGTCGGCGGGACTTCCGGAAGGAATTCGATGGGATGATTCTCAATCGCGTGCGCAAAGCTTCGAACCTGAGCATGCAATTCGGCCGAGACCGGCACCGTACTCAGACGCTCGAAAGTGTCCGCCAGCGCGTGAGCAAAGCTTTGAAGCCCGTAGCCATGCTTCACCACACACTCGCGCTCCACATCATTCAACACTTCCCGCACCTGCTCCGGCGTGAACTCATGATGATTCAGAAAAGAGATGAAACGCGCGATAGCGCGCTCGAAGTAGATATTGTTCTCCCAGAGCGTGTCATCGGCGTCGATGAGAAGATTCTGTTCGGGCAAGCTTCCAGCTCCTAGCTGCTAGCTTCTAACAAACCATGTGTGTGGATTTCCCCGCTCCCGAATTCAAGTGACTAGTGGGCAGCAGCCAGTGCTAGAAGCATCATCCGATCCAGTCGACTCGGGCTTCGGGCCCGATCACGCCAGCTTTGTGCCCCATGTCGAGCAGGCGGCGAACGGCTTCGCGGCCGTCTGGGCCGTAGTCGAGGGTGCGCTCATTCACGTACATGCCGACGAACTTGTCGGCCGATGGGGTGTCGAGATCCCGCGCGAACTGCATCGCGTAGGCCAGGGCTTCCTCGCGATGCTCCAGTCCATACTGGATACTTTCGCGCAACGCGGCAGTCACCGCAGTCATAAGTGGCGGGCCCAGTTCGCGGCGGATTACGTTGCCTCCCAAGGGCAGGGGCAGCCCGGTTACCTTCTGCCACCAGCGGCCCAGGTCCACGATACGGTGCAGTCCTGCTTTGTCGTAAGTCAACTGGCCCTCGTGAATGATGAGTCCAGCTTCGTATTTTCCTTCGAGCACTTGCGGGATGATCTGATCGAAAGGGACCACTTCCGTTTCAATTCCCGGGGCGAACAATTGGAGTGCGAGATAGGCGGTCGTCAGCTTGCCGGGAACGGCGATCTTCTTGTTCTTGATCTCAGCGGTGGTGAACGGACGGGGCGAAACCACCATTGGCCCGTAGCCCTCGCCGACGCTGCCTCCGCATGCCATCAGCGCGTACTTGTCCTGAATGTACGGGTACGCGTGAAACGAGATCGCAGTCAGATCATACACACCCGCGTGCGCTTTCTGGTTCAGCGTCTCGATATCGCAAAGAGTGTGCGTGAAGCGCAGGCCGGGCGTGCGCACTTTATGCGTCGCCAGGCCGTAGAACATGAACGCGTCGTCGGAGTCAGGACTGTGCGCGACGGTAATCTCGCGCAGCGGGTTGGACGTGGCGCTATCCTGGACCTTTGAAGTTTCGGACACTGCTGTCATTGTGACTCCGAGGCCGGAAGGCCTTCAGCGGTTAACGCCGCTTCTTTGATGTGATTCATGGGCGGCAATGGCCGACGCCGTGCCATTCGCAATTGCATTGATCCGCGAATCTTACTGATCCCGAAACGGTCGATCTCGAAGATTGGGACAGTTATGGTGGACGGCGGCATCCGCCGTTATACATCCACTTTAGGAGTACGGTGCCAGCGAGTTGCAATAGCAGCCGCCAACATCACCTTGATTACTTCCGCAGCGATGAACCAATACAGCCCGAGATAGGCCGCCTTTGCCAGCGAATGGGTGACGACAAAGAGCCAACTCAACCCGCCGACAAAGAGCAGAATCTCGGCGAGAAATCCGGCAAGCGCCGCGCGCCCAAAGCTCTTTCTTCCGCGCTCAAAGACGAATCCGGCCAGAAAAGCGACGAAGGGATACACGAGGAGAAATCCGCCAGTTGCGCCGAATAGCTGTGCAACTCCGCCCGGACCGGTGGGGTTGAACACAGGCAAGCCAAACGTTCCTTCCATAAGGTACAGCACCATCGCCGCAAGGCCGCGGCGGCTTCCCAGCAGCAGTCCGACCAACAACACGCCCATATTTTGCACCGTCAACGGAACTGGAGTGAGTGGCATCAAGGGAATCGTGATCCTGGCGCACAGGGCAACAAACAAGCTTGCGCCTACCACCAGCGCGACTTGCCGCGAAGACTCCAGCCAGCGCTCTTGGGTGTCAGGAAAAGTATGAATTGCTAGTTTTGCCATAGCAGGCTCCCGGCTGTGAGGTTTGACCTATCGTTGGATGGAATCTGCCCGCCGGCCGCTCTCCACATCGCCCTTACTCCCCTCGTGAGCATGAGCTTTCTGCAGGTGGGACCGCAGATGCAGGAACAACGCGAGGGCCACACACACTACGACCATCGAGCTTACACCCAAGATCAAAAACCACCAGATCATCCGCACAGCCGATTAGGATAACAGAAGCGCGAGCAATGAGCTGTGAGCATCGAGCCCTCATTCACGAGCTAGCATTACGAGCTGGTTTTTGCCTCGGCTGCGCGCTGGCGCATTGTCTCGACCCGGCTGATCATGAACTCGAGCCGGTTCCTGCCCCACTTCGAATGGGTAACAGCCCTTTCCACCTCGCGGAAAACGTTCGGGTCGTTCAACTTTTTGCGCAGGTCTTTGATGAAGGGATGGATTTTGGCGTAGATCAGGAACAGTTCGCCGCTGAAGCCGGGCTGCAGGAAAAGCTCTTCGTTCAATATGCCAGCATTGACGAATGAGGTGACGATGCTCCAGTAGCCGCTCACCTGGCGCAGCCAGGCATTTTGCGGCGTTCCCATCGCCCAGGCAACTTTGATGAAGTCGTCGGCATTTTGTGGGAAGAATTCTCCGGCCCACCAGGCACGGGCCTTCCGCATTTCGGCTTCGCGGCGCAGGTCATAGAGTTCAAGAATCAGATGAGCATCGGCGGTTGTGGGTTTTCTGGCCATTCGGTTCCTCCCGTAAGCGATGGGCAATGAGCTGTGAGCGATGAGGATACCAGATTGCTCATGGCTCAATGCTCATCGCTCATTGCTGAATGCTCAGGAACTGGCGCTGTGTGCACTCGTGGCGGGAGGCTCCGGAGGCGGCGGTGCGGGGCGTTCATAATCGCATTCCTTGTTCGGGCACGCGATCACCGGACCGGCCTTCAGATTCTTTTCCACGAGATATTCACTGCCGCAACTCGGACACTTTTCAGGAATGGGCTTATGCGCTGAGGTGAACTTGCACTTCGGATAATTGCCACATCCGTAGAACGTGTTGCCTTTCCGCGCTCGCTTTTCGACCAACTCTCCGTCTTTGCAGTCGGGGCACTTCACGCCAATGAAGTTCTGCTTCACATACTTGCAATCGGGATATCCGCTACAGGTGGTGAACTCGCCATAACGCCCATGGCGGATCATCATGTTGCGTCCGCATTTGGGGCATAGTTCGTCCAGCGGGATGTCGGGAACCTTCTTGCCCTGATCCAGACGGCGCGTCGTCTTACAGTCGGGATATCCCGTGCAGGCCATAAACTGGCCAAAGCGTCCGCGCTTCAGCACCATGATGCGGCCGCAGTTTTCGCAGTATTCCTCCTGCGTCGTGCCCTGCATGTCCGCCGAATCCAGATCGGGCAAGTTGATCGGATTTTCCTTGGTGAACGTGCAGGTGTTCGGATCTTCTTTATCGTATGTGCTGCAGGCGTAGAAAGAGCCGTGTTTGCCCCACTTGATCACCAGCGGTGCGCCACACTTTTCACACTTCTCATCCGTGGGCTTCTCCATCCGCTTGATGTTTTCCATGTGCTTTTCGGCATACTTCAGGTCCTTCTGGAATTTCTTCCAGAAGTCGGACATGGCGTCCTGCCACTTCTCTTTGCCTTCTTCGATTTCGTCTAGCTCTTCTTCCAGACGAGCGGTGTACTGCACATCGAAAATGTCCTGGAAGTTTTCGACGAGCAAGTCAGTCACAACCAGGCCGATCTCGGTCGGAACGAATTTTCCGCCGAGCTTCTGCACGTACTGCCGCTCCTGAATCGTGGAGAGAATCGCGGCATAAGTAGAAGGCCGGCCAATGCCGCGTTCTTCCAATTCTTTCACGAGCGACGCCTCGTTGTACCGTGGAGGCGGTTCGGTGAAATGCTGTTCCGGCTTCAGTTCGCGCAGGGTGAGTTTCTGTCCGGCTTCGAGCGCGGGAAGCTTGTGTTTCAGTTCCTCGTCTTCCTCGTCCTTGCCTTCTTTGGACTCTTCGTAAACTCTGAGAAAGCCATCAAACTTCAAGACCGATCCGGTCACGCGGAACCAGAACGCATCGTTACCGCTCTTGGCATCGATATCGACGGTGGTCTGGTCGAACACCGCAGGATTGATCTGCGAAGCCACGAAGCGTTGCCAGATGAGCTTGTAAACCTTGAACTCGTCTTCTTTCAGATATTGCTTGACTTGGTCGGGATGGCGCATCGCGGAAGTCGGACGAATCGCTTCGTGCGCACCCTGTGAGTCTTTCTTTTCTTTAAACGTGTTGGGAGCTTCCGGGAGATAGTTCTGCCCGTACTCTTTGCCGACGTATTCGCGTACCTCGGTAATTGCCTCGGGAGCGACGCGGGTCGAATCGGTACGCATATAAGTAATGAGGCCGATGGATCCTTCTTCACCGAGCTCGACGCCTTCGTACAGGCGCTGGGCGATCATCATGGTGCGCTTCACGCTGAAGCGCAGCTTGCGGGAAGCGTCCTGCTGCAGTTTGCTGGTCGTGAATGGAGGCGCGGCATTGCGGCGGCGCTCCTTCTTATCGACACTCCGAACCACCCAATCGGCTTGTTCCAGAGCGGCGCGGATCTTTTCCGCTTCTTCGGCGTTGCCAACTTCGACCTTTTCTTCACCTTTTCCAACGAACCGCGCGTCGAAGGCCGGAGGCTTGCTGGCAGCGAGGTGGGCATCAATCGTCCAATATTCTTTCTTCTCGAACGCCTTGATCTCGCGTTCACGTTCGACGATTAGACGCAGCGCAACGGTCTGCACACGTCCCGCGGAGAGACCTCGACGCACTTTGTCCCAGAGCAGCGGCGAAACCTGATATCCAACCAGGCGATCGAGAACACGGCGCGCCTGCTGCGCGTCCACTAAATTCTGATCAATCGCGCGAGGATGTTCAAAGGCGGCCTGCACGGCGCGCTTGGTGATCTCGTTGAATGTCACGCGCTGAATGCGCGGCGGAGCTTCCTCCTCACCCTTCTTCGCTTTCTTAACCTTCTTTTTCTTGGAGCCGTTTCCGTCGAGTTCAAACGCAAGATGCGCGGCGATGGCTTCGCCTTCGCGGTCCGGGTCAGGCGCCAGATAGATGGCATCCGCCGCTGCGGCCAGCTTTTTCAGCTTGGCGACAACCTTTTCTTTGCCGGGGATGACGATGTAGTCCGTCTCGAAATCATTATTAATATCCACACCCAGCGTGCTCTTGGGCAGATCCTTGACATGCCCGAGCGAGGCCTCGACAGAGAACCCCTTACCCAGATATTTCTGGATGGTCTTCGCCTTGGCCGGCGATTCGACAATGACTAAACCTTTTGACAATGTAACCTCAATATTGCTGAATTCCGTTTTGAAGCTAGCACGAATGGGCGCGAGGCAACAAGTTACGGGAAGAAGGAGCTAATGAGCTCTTAGCCTTTAGCTCTTAGCTCCAGAATGCCTCGGCTGCCGGAAGTTTTCATTCTCTGCGGACGAGAGCTGAAAGCATGCGCATGATCTCTGACTCCGTCCGCCTGACGCGAAAGGCGATTGAACTCCTCTAACCGCAGTAACCTAAGTCTCGGCACAAGCAAGATGTGATACGCAAGCCTTCGCGGCCGACCCCATCGCAATTTGCACGAATCTCGCCATCTCCCCACCCGAACGTCTGCCGCAGCCCTCGGCCATAGTTCGCACCAATCGACGATGCGGCGAGCGCCGCAATTTGGCTGGTGAGACCGAAGCGCTCTTCCCTTGGGAATGATTGCGTTTGACTCTGTAAATGCCAGCGTCAAATTGTGGGCCTTTTCCCAAACCAGACAGATCTCGGTAATTCCTCATAAGGCGTCCTCTCGCAAGCCGTTAGAGCTAAAAGCTAAGAGCTCACAGCTAAAAGCTTTTTACAAAATTCTTCCCCGGCATTTGCCTTACTTTGCCGGTTAGCTCTAGCTCGAACAATGCGGCAAAAAGCTCGGAGGAAGACATTTGCGATTCCAGCTTCTCGATGAGTTCATCGATATGCGTGGCTTCGTCAGCTTTGAGCAGGCTCAGGATTCGCTTTTCGTGAGGAGGCAGCCCGTCGTCTGGAAATAGAGATGCGGGCGAGGAGTCCGAGGATTCAGAGGAGGGGGCGGGAGTCAAGGCAAGTCGTACTTCTGTCGGGAGTTCCTCCCAAACGTCTTCCCAGGTCGCAACCAGCTTGGCGCCCTGCTTGATGAGCGTGTTAGGCCCCCAGGCATTCTTATTGGTGACGTTTCCAGGCACAGCAAAGATGTCGCGGTTCTGCTCGATGGCCATACGCGCAGTGATCCGTGTACCGGAATACTCGGCAGCTTCCACTACCAGGACGCCCAGCGACATTCCGCTGATGACGCGGTTGCGGATTGGGAAGTTCTGGGGCATGCCCTCAGTCCCGAGCGGAAACTCGGAAATGAGTGCGCCACCAAAAGCCAGAATCTGTTCGGAGAGACGCGAATTCTCCTTAGGATAAATCACATCTACTCCTGTGCCGAAAACTGCAACCGTTCTGCCTTTGGCGAAAATCGCGCCGCGGTGAGATGCGGTGTCGATTCCGCGGGCCATGCCACTAACAATGACCAAGCCTTGGCTTGCCAGATCGCATGTAAGACGCTCAGCCATACCCAATCCATATACAGTGGGAAGGCGGGTGCCCACGACAGCGATGCCCGGCTTACGCAGCACTTCGCGGTCTCCCCGCACATAAAGAACGAGGGGAGGATCATAGATTTCCTTCAGCCGCGGAGGGTACTCGAAATCTTCTACTGACAGGAGAGAGACTCCGGCGGCAGACGCCCTTGCGACCTCTTCCCGGGCCAGTTCCGCCGATTTCCCAGTAGCGATGGACTGCGCAGAAACAGCCTTGATGCCAGTCTCTTCCAGCGCAGTCAGTGCCGCGCTGAAGACGTTTTCCGGGCGATCCGAAGTGCTCCACCAGTTTTCGCGCCTTGGTCGGTCCCAAGCCGGGGGTCAGCAGGAGGGCAACCCATTCCAACAGATGCGTGGTCGAAGGTGAGTCAACGGCATTGGGCACAGTAGTCTCCCGAGCGGACTGTACTTTCATGCCGAAAATGCTGTCAAGGTCAGATGTCACAATGCCTTTGCTACTATTGTGGAAAGCATGAGAAAGCTGCGCATTTCCGCCATTTCTTACCTGAATACAGCGCCTTTGATGTGGGATTTCGAGCACGGCGAGGCTGGTTCCCATTTTGAAATTGCCTACACAATTCCTTCCGCTTGCGCCCGCGCCTTGGCGGAAGGCAGCGGCGACATCGGAATTATTCCGGCGGCAGCTTATACGCAGATTCCCGGCCTGCAGATATTGCCCGACGTCGCGATTGCCTCGCGCCGCGCGGTGAGATCAATTTTGTTGGTGAGCAAAGTTCCGCTTGAAAAAGCGCGCACTGTGGCACTGGATACTTCTTCCATGACGTCCGTTGCTCTTTGCAAAATCCTGCTGAAATGGCTTGGTGGGGAGCGGCAATATGCGTCCATGGAGCCCGAGTTGGAAAAGATGTTGAGCAGCAATGATGCTGCACTCGTGATTGGAGATCCTGCCCTGCAGATTGATCGCAAGCGATATTACACGCTCGACCTGGCCGAGGAGTGGATCCGCATCACAGGCAAGCCGTTTGTCTTCGCATTCTGGGCGGTGCGCGGCGATGCAGTATCTGAAGCTGACCCTGCGCTCGATTTAGCGGCAGTATTTCGCGACTCGCGTGACCACGGGCTCGAGCCTTCGAATCTCAACGCCATCACTCGCGAATGGTCAGCGAAGTTGAATCTCAGCGAGGGACAGGTGCGGTCTTACTTGACCCAGAATATCCATTATCGACTCGACGCTGAATGTCTGGATGGATTGCGGACGTTCTACCGCCATGCAGCGGAGATTGACGCGTTACCTGCGGCGCCTGAATTGCATTTCCTGCATTCAGTCAGGACTCTAGCCGGCTAAGATTTCACAACCATAGGGACACGAAGTTTCGCAGAGGAAGCCCTCGAGACATTCCCTTCGTGGTCGTTGTTCGCGTCCTTTGTGGTTTCTGTCTTTGTTGGTTAAGCTGAACCGGACGACGGTTTCATGAGCCTGTTTCAATCCATTCCGAGTCCGGGGGAAAAGCTGATTCCACCCGGCCGCTGGCCGATCGCATGCGCCCGCGCACGTTGGATGAGTACGTGGGCCAGGAGCATCTGATCGGACCCGGCAAGCCCTTGCGCGTACAAATTGAGCGGGACGATTCCGGCTCGCTCATCTTCTGGGGACCGCCCGGAACGGGCAAAACGACCCTGGCGAAGATCATTGCGAACATGACTAAGTCGGAGTTCATCGAATTCTCCGCCGTGCTTGTCGGGATCAAGGAGATTAAGCAGGTCATGGCCGACGCCGAACGCGCACGGCAATACGGTACCCGCACGATTGTCTTTATCGACGAAATTCACCGCTTCAACAAAGCCCAGCAGGATGCGTTTCTGCCGCATGTGGAAAAGGGCAACATTCGCCTGATCGGCGCCACAACTGAGAATCCGTCGTTTGAGATCAATTCCGCTTTGCTCTCGCGCTGTCGTGTCTACGTCTTGCAGCCGCTCACCGAAGGAGAGATCGTGCTCCTGCTGCGCCGAGCCATGGCTGACAAGGAACGTGGGCTGGGGCAGATGAATCTCGGCGCATCCGATGAAATATTAAAGACAATCGCGAGCTATACCAGTGGCGACGCCCGGAGCGCTTACAACGTCCTGGAAGTAGCGGCTGGGCTCACAGAGGAGAATGAGGGGGCAGGCCGCGAGATCACAGATCAGATTGTGCGCGATGCTCTGCAGAAGCGCATTCTGCTCTATGACAAGGCGGGTGAAGAGCACTACAACCTGATCTCGGCTCTACACAAATCAGTACGCAACAGCGATCCTGACGCTGCACTCTATTGGCTCGGACGAATGCTCGAAGCGGGAGAAGACCCGTTGTACATCGCCCGGCGCGTCGTGCGGATGGCCGTGGAAGACATCGGACTTGCCGACCCCAATGCGCTGTCGCTGTGCATGGCCGCGCGCGATGCGGTCGATTTCATCGGGATGCCGGAAGGCAATCTCGCGCTGGCGCAAGCGGTCGTGTATCTCTCGGTGGCCCCGAAATCCAACGCGCTGTACACCGCGTATGGAAATGTGCTGCAGGATGTCGAGAACACTGCGGCCGAAGCTGTGCCGCTTCATTTGCGCAACGCGCCTACACGGTTGATGAAGGGACTTGGGTACGGCCGTGGATATCAATATGCACACGACCTGGAATCGAAAGTAGCAGACATGACCTGCCTGCCCGACAGTCTCCGTGACCGTGTCTATTACCAGCCCACGAACGAAGGCATCGAGAAGCGAATACGCGAACGGCTCGACGAAATCAAAAGGCAGCGTTCACCCGCGAACGAACACAAGAAGATGCAGAAAAAGAAGGACGACTGACGCGATGCGTGAAGCTGCGGCTCTGCAGATCTCACAGAGAAAATCACAGGAGCAGAGTCCAAGAAAGATTTTCCAGAGAACGTGCGATTGGGTCAGACTGGACCGTTTCGAGCATCGTTGACAGTAATTTCCCAACGGATTATTCTTGGACTAATCATTGGGGTAATTGCGTGAAACGTAGTAACGGGCTGCTGCTACTCGGGATGCTTGGAATATTGGCGATATTCATTTGCGCGCCAATGGATGTGCCTGAGACTGCGTTCAACGGGACAGGCGCCCTCGTTGCGCTGGCGCATCCTGCATTGCCGCGGTTAAGGCCTAACACTCCGACGATCGACGGCGCCGCTGCGCCTCACATGGCTGTACACCAGATCGTGCTGACCGCGAAACTCCCGCGGGTACAAGCGACGATGCCGACACACAGTTCCCCAGATCTTCAGCCGCTCCTCTGTACCTTCCTGATCTGAAACGAACTCCCCACTCCTGACTACACCGGGTAATGTGCCCGGTATCAATCGTCTTGTCAGCCGGGCTATTCGTGTTGGGCTGCATCTGATTCTCTCAGACCACGCGCCCAATGCCAGGTTGACCGTTCAGGCGGGAATCACGAGATTCCTCGCAAGGGAGTTCTTATGCTTGCAAAATGTGCAAATCCGCGATGTTCAGTTCCATTTCACTATCTCGACTCGGGAGAACTTTTCCGAGTCGAGAGCGATCGAGCCGTCTCACCCGTTACCGGCAGGCGTGAATACTACTGGCTGTGCCACGGTTGTTCGAAGACGATGAGCTTGCGTCTTGCCGAAGATGCGGCGGTCAAGGTGGTGCCGTTTCGCGATCCTCCGGCGGAACTTCAAGAGTCTATTCAGATCGGGATGGTGGACCGGCAGTACGGCCTGGTGTTGAACCGCATTCGTTTTTTAAAGTACCGGCCGCTCAAGCGGTTGAAATTCGGATTGGGAGGACAAACTCAGTTATGAGAGACGATTGGGATGAGAGCATTTCGTTGGTTGCCGCGGGGGCAAATTGTCCAATCCCGGGTTGCGGTGCACTGACACTGGCGTATCGGCCGCAAGCCAGTTCAGGCGAGACCCCTGAAGCATGGGAGTTCCAATGCCCGTGCTGCGGAGCGGAGTTCACGACCTCCGACGACCAGTTGCTGTTTCAGTCAGTACAAGAGGAGTGGTTACGAACCGGAATCCACTCTGCATAATTCAAAAGAAAGCCATTATTCAAAGGAGTAGTGCAATGAAGACACTTTGGGGAGCAAAAGAATCGACGATGGTAAGGATCTCAGCCGAGGAATTGCAGCATCCCCTCGACGAGCAGATCCGCAAGCGTGCGTATGAACTGTACGAACAGCGGGGCAGGATCGACGGCCAAGAACTGGATGATTGGTTACAAGCCGAATTGGAATTGAACATGAAGGCTGCAGCTTAACAGGCAATCGGCGATTCTAAATAGCAGTTCCCGGCGTTTGCGAACCAGCAAAGGCCGGGAACTTTTAATGATGAGGTCCGATTTTCTGTGAATGGAGGCAGCTGATTATTTCTTGTAGGGCCATTGGGCTTTGGTGAATAAAGCGCCGTCGATCCAGATGGTTTGTCCGCTGATGAAGGAGGCGCCGGGGCTGGCGAGGAAAACGACTGTTGGGGCAATATCTGCTGCTGTGCCCACTCGGCCCAAAGGCGTCAGTTTGGACCAGGTGCCGGCGTAGTCTGGGTCTTCTTCGCGTGTGCGCGCGGATTCGATTGCGCCGGGAGCGATGCAGTTTACCCGGATTCCGTATGGGCCTAATTCGATAGCCGCTTCTTTCGTGAACATTTCGATGCCGCCTTTACTGGCGGTGTAGGCGACCAACGAGGGAAATGCGAGTTTGTTGCAGCCGGAGCCGAGATTCACAATGCAACCCCCTCCCTGTTCTTTCATGATCCGTGCGGCTTGCTGAGTGCAGAGGAAGCAGCCTTTGAGGTTGGTTTCGACCACGAGATCCCACTCTTGTTCAGTGACTTCAAGCAGGGGCTTCCAGGTTTGGACCCCGGCATTGTTGACCAGGAGGTCGACGCGGCCAAACTCCGCCATCACTCGTTCGAACATGGCTGTGACTTGAGCGCAGGAACGGATGTCAGCTGGGATGACGATCGAGTCCGGCTGCAAGGAGCGGATTTCGCCGATCGTCGCATCGACCATCGCCGCAGGATCGTCGAAGTAATTCACTGCGACGCGGTATCCGTTACGCGCTAATTCGAGAGCGATCTCTTTTCCGATTCCACGGCTGGCGCCGGTTATAAGAGCTGTTCCATTCGGCATGTTTGCCCTCTCAGCAGAAAATCGAAAGCTTCAATACGCGAACCCAACGAAAGGTACTTTCCGCCCTCCCGACATATTCGAGCAAATTGCCTGAAGCTAAGGCGCGGCGCTTGATCATAGCGGACGCGGGAGGAGACTGGCGGTGGTTTTTAGGGAGTTGCAAGCCCCTGTGTATGGTTTAGATGGAACAAACAGAACAAACGTCTAACTCGTGTATAAGTTCGATGAGGAAATCCTCATTTGTTCGCTGCGGTGCTTTGACTGGCAAGTCAGCGCATTGTAGCGACGCGGGCGATTGCGGCGTAGCACTCGGGGTACGGACTAAGCTGTTTTATTATGTTCGTTCTTAACTGCACACGTCTTGGAGCGGACTTTCTCGACGTAGCATTCTTCATGAATAGCTTGTCCGTCCTCGTCAGCCTTGCAACTTTCAAGCGCCACGGACTCGTTGCAGACCGGGCATTTCGGGCGTTCGACGTGAGGCTGACGGAAGATGCGATTGAGGGGAGACATCGGACAAACTTGTTTATCGCTGTAGGTCAACGATACGCAGTGACACAAGGAGTCGCAAGTGCCAAAAGCATGCCAAAAATCCTTCACCTGTTTCGTAACAAAACGCAAGCCAGTGATCCGTCTAGCGGGATCAACGTGCGAATTTACTAAATCGATTTTTCCTTGATCCTCTGCTGCTCTGGATAGATAAATTGAAACTGCCGGATGCACGTTCGGAACCTTACAGATTTCGATTGGCTTCGGAACTAAAATCAGCATTGCAGCAGCGGCAATTATGCAACGAATTCGGCTGGCGTAAGAATCCTACCTGGCCCTCTGTGGGGAGGGTGTCAATGAAGAATCAACCACAATCGGTGGAGCAGCCTCGCTTCCTGAGTGGATGGAAAGAGATTGCCAACTATTTGGGAAAGGGAGTTCGCACGGTGCAGCGCTATGAGCGCGCTTTAGGTCTTCCCGTACGTAGGCCAGCAGGAAACGCTACTGGCTCAGTTGTCGCCGCTAAACTAGAACTGGACGCCTGGGTTGCGGCTAGCCCAATCCGCGAAGCGTTCCGGCTCACGAAGACGGAATCCGGAGCGGGATCGAGAACGACGAAATCGATTATGACGGGCATCGAAGAGATGACGCGATTGCGCGAACAGATGATGGCTTTGCGCAGCGACATGCGAGCGTCTGTACAGGCGCTTTGCGAGAGCCTCACGGCTTGCAGGTTGACCTTGACAGCAAAACGTTCAGCCAAACCACCCGACCGATGACGCTGCTGGCCCCGAGTGAGCGAACTGGCCACATGCTGGAGTTGCTGGATTCATATCCCAAACAGAAAGCCAGCTGATTCCTGCGCTTGAGCGAAGGTTACTGAACAATCCGTACACCCTCCCCCCTTGAATTCATCTCCCTACAGTCTGCTGAAAACCCCTGAATGATGAAAAACATCCGATTGGGATGCGTGAGAAGACCCCGAGCCACAGACAACCACGCAAGCTGTTACTCAGACCAACACTCGACAGGTTATTGGCTTCCGAAAGAGAGATGAATCGCGCCGGCTGCGATTTTTTGAAGGTGGATGTGGCCACCGCGCTTATTTTTGCCCAAACCGCGCTGAGCACCGACGATCCAGTCAAAAAGCGCAGAAATCGAAAGTCGGCCCGCAAGGCTTATGACACGGTGATACGCATAGCAAAGAAGATCGCTCTCACCGATCAGGATGCGAAATACCTGGAGAAAGGGTTGAAGCGGTTACGAGCCGAACTGACGCAACTTGGGGAAAATCTCTAGGTTCACGTACACCCAGTTCCGCTGAACTTGCATGCCGTCCGCCGCCTGATGCACGGGTAACCGGCTGATCCGGGCCAACAGTTCCACCATCGCACTCTCGTGTGTCGGATCGAGGTGAGGAATGAAGATGAGAGCTAAACCGGATCGGCCGGTAGAGCAAGCAGCAAATTGCTGAAAGCTTCCAGCCCGCCGGCAGATGTGCCGATGGCAAGGATGGGAAAACTACACGCGATCCCGGCACCGGAAGACGAATTCTTCTCTGGAACTCTTATTTCAGCTACTTTGTTCGGTGACGCTTTGGCTTTCTGATGCCGTCCGGCTTTCTTCTTGAAGTTGGCATGGAGGGTCTACTGGAAAAGGCACGAGTAAGCCAACAGTATATGGATGCGGGCTTATGGCGGCGATTCTAGTCCAGGACACTGGCAATTGAAAATTCACTTCCACTGGCCGGCCGCCAAAATCGGCTACTGGCAAAAAGGGAGGACCCGACCAGCATTACCCGGACTAAAGAGTCTGCTGGTCGGGCCGGGACAGGGGGCGAGCTACTATGCTCGCGGGAGGAACTTATAACTAGGAATCAATTTTTCGCAGGCGGTCACGTTTTTCGTTGGCAGCTCCGTTCTCCAGGTTCATCAATACCGCATCTCCCAGAGCATCGGCTGCCGCCTGAATGCGGTCACTCTGCCTTTTTGCTTCATACACCAGCAGCGCCAACCTATCGATCTCATCTTGCAAATGCTGTAGCTGTGCGTTTCTGACGGTCTACTGCCCGGTCTACTACCCGGTCTGACTTTCATTTCTGTTACACCTGAACTGACTTTGCTCGGAAGCATGTTCAAATCCCCTTATAGTCTGACCCTAATGGCAGAAATAATTAGAAACAAGCGCCAAAGTACGCCAAAAGAAATACGCCATAAGATTGCCTTGTTATTGCTATTTTCAGATTGGAGATTCACGCCAAATCGACAGGGTTGCCCGAAATCTTTGTGCCTGAATTCGTATGTATGGCAGTGAACAATGCGCTACGGCTATGCAGTGGGGAACGAAATTCCCCAGAATTGCATGGTGCGATCATCGTGTTCGAGAAATTCGATGCCGTAGGTGCGAAGGCCTTCCACCGCGCTGATCTGGGAGACCACGCGGGCAGAAACCTGAATCCCGCGTTTGTTCTGCAGGCTGATGGTGGATCCCACAGACAATTCCCGATGCAACTGGACGGCGGCGCCGTGCATATTCAGGTTTATGGCTTTGGCGCTGATGTTGAATGAGGTCTTGTGGCGGTCGTGTCCGGTGAGTGCAATGGACGCATTGAGCCCCATTCTCGTACTGCGGCGCTTAATGATTCCATTGCGAACTAGAGCGGCTGTGACGGGCGTGCTGCGTGCGTGTGAGTGGTGTTTGTGCATGCGGATGACTTGAACGACATTAGGTCAGCGCCGTTAGTTGTAGCAACGTACGCTGGTCACCTCCCAAGGTGACTATCGGGGGCCGCGCTATCCTGCTCATTCGTCGGACGTAGTTGGGTGTCATCAACGCGCTCCGCGGTTTGACCGACTGCTTGCCAGCCCGTAAACTTATGATGTTCTCCGCATATTCTTCGTCAGCGGCCGCTCCGGTGGCCCATCCGGCGGGAGGGATTCCTGAGTCGTTTCCTGGACTGTGGTTTTCGAGTTGCCATTGCGGCAGCTTTTGTAGCGCTGCTGGCGCCCTTTTGCGCGGCGCAAAATACTTCCATCACGCTGGATACGAACGAGACTGTATTCTCTGTCCTGACAGCGATGAACTCGTGCGGGTATGACGCGAATCTCAACGCCTCGGACGCGCAGCGACTGAATATCCGAGCCGAAGTGCAGAAAAATGTGCGGGAGTCGGAAGAGGCCCAGGGCGCATTGAACTCACTGTGCGAGTGGTACCTGGCGCACCGCGGGAAAGACCCGCAGCACGACCTGTCACAATTCGTCTCGCTTGCGCTATACCTGCAAGGGCCGCCGCACTTTGCGCCCCGGGTGAAGGAAGACGAGTTGCCGCCAGATGCCTTGCCAATAGCCGGATTCGTCGCACTGCTCGACCGGTTTTACGATAAAGCGCAGTTGCACGCGATCTGGGAGCGGCACCGGCCCAACTATGCCGCGCTGGTCAATCGATATCATGAACCCTTGGCCAAGATGGTGTTCGACACGGACATTTATCTGCGCTTGCAGTCCGGCGGATATCTGGGAAAAACCTTCACGGTTTACCTGGACTTCATGGGGGATCCGAACGAGACGAACGCCCGTAACTACGGGAATGACTATTATGTGGTGGTCTTTCCTTCACCAGATCCGAGTACACAAGACCCGCTGAAATTGCCCCAGATCCGTCATACGTATTTGCATTATCTGCTGGATCCGATGGCAGAAAAGCACTTCAGCGCGGTCAAGCGGCTGGAGCCCTTGTTGCAGTCGGTGAAACGCGCACCGCTTGATGAGAATTTCAAAACCGATATCCGGCTGCTCGTAACCGAATGCCTGGTACGCGCCATCGAAATACGGACCACGGGATCCAAGCAGATGGCGGAAGCGATGCGCTTGCAGGCCGTCGATGACGCGGTGAAGCAGGGATACATTCTTACCAAGTACTTCTACACTTCGCTCCTGACATTTGAAAAAGATCCGGCGGGATTGCGGACTGACTACGGGGACATCCTGGGCGCCATCGATGTGAAGCAGCAGGAAAAGGCAGCCAGCGAGGTGCAGTTCGCGCGCGCGTCGGCGCCGGAACTGGTGCAACTCTCCAGGCTGGAAGACCGGCGCATGCTGATCACCGCCGAGAAACGGCTGGCAGCGGGCGATCCCAAGGGAGCCCAGGAACTGGCACAGCAGGCGCTGGATAAGAAGATCGGCGATGAGGGCCGTGCGCTTTTCATTCTGGCGCAGGTGGCCGTCGCGAATAAGAATCGAGAGGGTGCAGCGGAGAATTTCCAAAGGGCAATCCAGGCCACAAGGGATCCCAAGGTCGTGGCCTGGTCGCATGTCTATCTCGGAAGAATCATGGACATGAAAGATCAGCGCGACGCGGCATTGAACGAATACCGCGCCGCCATGACGGCAGGAGCAGATTTGCCCGAGGTGAAAGCAGCGGCGGAACGAGGGTTGCAGCAGGCCTATGAGCCCCCGGTAAAGCCACAGTAACCGTTGCAGCACCCCCCACCTCTGAGGAACGGGGGGACACCGAGCACAGCGATCCGCATAGGGCTGCGGTAAAATGCAGGGTTCCGGAAATTCAAGAAATTCAGGACGTTTGTCGAGGAGAACCATGAAGCGAGCAGCGATAGCAATCGCAGTGCTTGGAATGTGGGCCAGCAGTTGGGCGCAAGACAAACCAGCGGCGCAGGCTGCATCGTCGGGGCAGGCCTCAACGGCACCGCAGGGGAAACGGGCGCCGGCAGCGAAGACCCAGCCGGAGTTCGAGGCGTATAAAGCGGCGATGCAGTTGACTGACGGGGCGGCGGCAGAGAAGGCCGCCGAAGATTTCGCAACAAAGTTTCCGGATAGCGAATTACGGGCGGTGCTCTACAAGTCGGCAATGCAGAAGTACCAGTCGAATACCGACAAGATGCTGGAAATGGCGCAGAAGACACTCGCGATCGATGCCGATGATCCGGAAGCTTTGGTGACCGCCTCACAAGTGCTCGCCGAGCGCACCCGCGACACGGATCTCGACAAAGACCAGAAACTTGCGGAGGCAAAGAAAGACGCGGAACGGGCCCTGGTCACGGTCGATACAGACGTACCCACAAGCGGCTTCCCGCCGGAAAAGATCGATCAATTCAAGCGCTTTATCCGCTCCGAAGCGTATGCGATTCTCGGTACGCTGGCGTCGAATACAAAAAATTACTCTGACGCGGAGACTAACTTGCGCAAGTCAGTGGAGGCATTTCCCGAGCAGGTGGATCCGGTCGCAGTCCTGCGGCTGGCCATCGTGCTGGACATGCAGAACAAGTATCCCGATGCGTTGAAGTACGCGAATCAGGCAGTGGATCTCACGAAGGCTCAGCCTGATTCACCGGCAGGGAAAGCGGCCCGGTCCGAACAAGATCGCTTAACGAGGCTGAGCAGCGGGTCGGCGCCAGGACAGAGCACGGCGCCCCAGAAAAATTAGGTCTCCCGCTATACAAACACTTCTCCGCCCCTAGAAGCCGGCTAGCGTGACAGCCTCTCCATTTCTCAGCACAAGCGAGAGCGGCTGTGCCCGCGTATTTTATGAAGGAACGGGAAATCACGGCGCTGGAACAGGGACTGGGCTACCATTTCCGGCGACGAGCCGTCATTGAACAAGCGGTAACACACAGTTCGCAGGCGCGGGAGCAGGAAGCGCAGCAGGCGGGCGAGAGCAAGTACAAGGTCCGGGACAACGAGCAACTCGAGTTTCTTGGGGACGCCGTGCTGGCGCTGGTCACCAGCGAGGAGTTGTTCCAGCGCTTTCCGCAGTTTCGCGAGGGCGAGCTGTCGAAATTGCGCGCACACCTCGTGAGCGAACGGCATCTGATTCAGGTAGCGCAACAACTGGAATTGGGACACTACCTGCGCCTGGGCCGGGGAGAAGAAAAGAGCGGAGGCCGGGGTAAAACGGCGCTCCTGGTGGATGCCCTGGAGGCAATCCTCGCGGCAATCTACCTGGACGGCGGGCTGGAGGTAGCCCGCGAATTCGTGCTGCGCAACGTGATTGCGCCAGAACTGGAGCGTATGGAGCGCGGAGGCGGAACGCTCCCCATTACCGACTTCAAATCCGCCCTGCAGGAAGCGGTTCAGAGCCTGGGGCTTCCGCAGCCGGCTTATGTGCTGGTCGAGGAAGCCGGGCCAGAACACAACAAGACATTCACGGTAGAGGCGCGCTTACACAGCAAAGACAAAGACTCCGATTTTGTGGGACGCGCGAAAGGTTCGACCAAGAAGACTGCGGAGCAAGATGCCGCGCGACAGGTGTTGACGTTCCTAGCGTCTCGACCCAAAAGCGCAGAAGGAAAAGCAGCGATCCGGGGATCGCACACATCAGATAATTAGATTTCATGGATTTCTCAAACCAGCCGATCGTTACACCCAGCCAGCCGGAACCCACACCCGTGGTGGTGTCTCCGGATGAGAGTTTGCCGCAAGAGCAACCCGACTTTTCTCCTGGACCCGAATCGGCTCCGGCCGTCCAACGGCGCGTTGTGGGCAACTTCGGAAGCGACGTCATCAGCTCGATGCAGTCGCTCCTGGGCACAATCGTGATAGCGATTTTCGTGATCACATTCATCGTGCAGGCCTTTCAGATTCCCTCCGAATCCATGGAGAACACGCTGCTCGTTGGAGACTACCTTCTGGTGGACAAGCTCTGCTATGGAGGACGCGGGCCGGGGGACCACATTCTGCCTTATCGCAAGATCCAACGCGGAGATGTGATCGTGTTTCATTATCCGGTCGATCCGAAGCAGCATTTCGTGAAACGTGTCATCGGTGTCCCCGGCGACCGGCTACGGATGGTGAATAAGACCGTCTATATCAACGGGAAACCCTTGACCGAGCCTTACGTTCGCTTCATCGAGCCGCCCAGCAATTTGTTTCGCGATAATTTTCCGCGGACTGATATGCCGGTCATCTACGGAATGGAAGGAAAGTGGTGGCTGGAAATGCGGAAACTGGTGGAGGATGGCGAACTCATCGTTCCTCAAGAAAACTATTTCGTGATGGGCGACAATCGCGATGATAGCCAGGACAGCCGCTACTGGGGTTTCGTACCGCGGGAAAATATTATCGGCAGACCGTTGTTGATCTACTGGTCGGTGCAGACCATTGATCAAGAAACTGCCGTGGGCAGAGCTTATCGCTTCGCTTACGCGCTAACCCATCTCTTTCAAAACACACGCTGGAACCGAACGCTGCGGCTGGTACACTGAGAAACGTGGCCGCACGGGGCTAAGCCCGAATTCCTGGCTGGCCTCTGGGCACAGCCAACGGCCGCGGGATTGGCACGACTGAAGATGGGTTCGCGAGGGAACTTGAACAGAACCATAGTGGCGAAGAAAGAAGAAATCGCAGAAAAGAAGGCGGCGGACGAAAAGCCGAAAGAAACCACCGTCGAGTTCCTGGCGTCCTTGGCAGCGGTTTTGGTCACCGGTCTTTTCATTATCACCTTTGTAGTTCAGGCGTTTGAGATTCCGTCCAGTTCGATGGAAAACACGCTGTTGATCGGCGACCACGTTTTCGTTAACCGGATCCAGTTCGCCCCCAGCACCAAGTGGATTGGCCCGCTGCTTCCCTACCGCGATGTGCACTTCAGGGACATCGTGGTGTTCCTCTCCCCGGAAACTCCAGGACTGTACGTAGTGAAGCGGATCATCGGCGTTCCCGGAGATCACATTCACCTGCGCAATGGCGTGGTTTACCGCAACGGTGAAGCTCTGGACGAGCCTTATGTGCTGCATGACCGCGACACTCTCGATCCCTATCGGAATAATTTTCCAGCGGTGCCGTCGGGCGACGACCCCAATGTGTGGTCGAGTTGGGCGGTTGATCTGCCTTCCTACATCCACGGAGACGACATTGTCGTTCCTCCGGAACACTATTTCGCCATGGGCGACCATCGGGGCGTGAGCCTGGATAGCCGTTACTGGGGATTCATCCCGAGAGAAAATGTCATCGGACGGCCGATGTTCATTTACTGGTCTTTTGAAACTCCGGACGATCAATATCGCAAGACGTCCTGGATCGATCGCGTTGAATTCATCGCCGGACAAGTAGTGTTGCATTTCTTCGATAAGACACGCTGGAAGCGGACGCTCCAGATTGTGCGATGAAAACCCTCGGACTTCCGGTGAGGGCGACGTGAGGCTCTTCTCCTCCAAGCGACGAATGGCAGCAGCAGCGCTGATTTTGCTGGCGCTGTTCATCATTCGTCCCGGAGCTTCTCGACTCAAATCACGAATTATTTATTCCATCAGCGCGGGTGTGGGCAGGCCCGTGGACATCGGGTCAGTGCACGTGCAGCTACTTCCGCGCCCGGCGTTCGATCTCGAAAACCTCGTTGTTTATGACGACCCGGCGTTTGGCGCGGAGCCGATGTTACGGGCACGCGAAGTTACAGCTTCGCTCCGGCTTACGTCTTTGCTGCGGGGCAGGCTGGAGGTTGCTCGCCTCGATCTCACCGAACCCAGTCTGAATCTGGTACACGGCGACGGCGGACACTGGAATCTCGAAGGCCTGCTCGAACGCTCAGCGCGCATCCCCTTGGCCCCGACGGGCAAGGCGAAATCAGAGCCGCGGCCCGGCTTTCCCTATATCGAGGGAACCTCGGGAAGAATCAACTTCAAGAATGGTCCTGAAAAAAGGGCCTACGCTCTGACCAATGCGGATTTTTCGCTGTGGCAGGATTCCGAGAACAGCTGGGGGGGGCGGCTGAAAGCTCAACCATTCCGTACCGACATGAACTTGAACGACACGGGCCTGCTACAGGTAAGTGGCAAGTGGCAGAGAGCCGAGACAATTGCGGATACTCCGCTTGAACTCAGCGTGGAATGGAGTGGGGCGCAATTAGGCCAAATCAGCAAATTGATCAGCGGCAACGATCAAGGCTGGCGCGGAGAAATCATACTGGACGTAGACCTGAAAGGCACTCCGGCCAAGTTGCAGATCTCTGCCAGTTCTTCGGTGGACGACTTTCGCCGGTACGACCTCACGAGCGGGAACGCTCTCCGTATGAGCGCCCGGTGCGACGCGGAATACAGCTCCATTAGCCACGAATTTCGGCAAGTCATGTGCAACGCTCCCGTGGGTGATGGACTGATCACCTTGACCGGGGATATGGGATTTTTTGGAAGCCATCGGTATTCAATTGTAATGACCGCGGAGAAAGTGCCGGCAGGCGGACTGGTCATGCTGGCAGAACGAATGAAGAAGAATCTTCCGAATGATCTCGCTGCTGGCGGCAGTCTGCAAGGAACGGTCTCGGTTCAGAACGACGGAACTTCTTCCGCCCAGTGGAAAGGATACGGCGAAATTACAGATTTTCGGTTGAACTCCAATCCGAATAGCTCCGACATCGATACACAGAGCCTGCCGTTTGTAGTTTCGACGGATTCCACCGGGTCGCACAACAGACTTGGCTCGGGCAAAGCACGGGGGCTAAGCGAAACGGGAACACGGATTGAGATTGGTCCCTTGCGTCTCGGAGTCGCGCGTCAGGGTGCTGCGACAGTCCGCGGCTCCATTAGTCCAGCTGGCTATGACTTTGCCGTATCCGGCGAAATGGAGATTGCGAAAGCTTTGCGGCTGGCGCGAGCGGCGGGGTTGCCGGCCATTGCGTCCAGCGCGGAGGGCTCGGCAGTGCTTGATCTGCAGATCGCGGGTAATTGGGTTCTACCGGGGAAGGGTTACTCCGTTCCACAAATTACTGGCGCGGCAAAGCTGCGAAATGTTCAGATCGCGCCCCGCAGCGCTGGAGTGCCCGTAGAGATTGTGTCGGCTGAGATGCAACTTGTGCCCGACGCGGTACACCTTACGAAGCTGAATGCTAAGGCAGCGGGAACGTCTTGGAGCGGTTCGGTCGATTTACCCCGCGGATGCGGTACTCCCGATGCGTGTCCCGTACACTTCGCCCTCAATACACGAGAAGTAGCGCTGAGCGAAATCAACCAGTGGATAAATCCGGGCGCGAAGAAGCGGCCGTGGTATCGAGTTCTTGCCTCCAGTTCGGAAACCAGACCCATGTGGTGGAAGAGTCTTCATGCAAGTGGCAAGTTGGCGACCGATCAGCTCGATGTGAATGGCGTCGGGGCAGCGCACGTTTCGGCAAATTTGAATGTGGAGAACGGCAAAATGCAATTCTCCGCCTTGAATGCAGATCTTCTGGGCGGCAAGCATAAGGGCGAGTGGAAAGTCGAATTCGCAAAAAAACCCGCCATCTGCAGCGGTACCGGAACCTTAGAGGGCATCTCGCTTGCCGCGATCGCGGATGAAATGGACGACGGCTGGGTAGCGGGCACTGCCAACGGTACTTATGAGTTGAAGGGCTCATGCCCTGGAAATTTCTGGCAGGGCGCCAACGGAAAATTACACGTCGAAGTAGAAGACGGAATTTTCCCGCATGTATCGCTAGCTGATGACCCGGAGCCGTTGCACGCCAGCGAAATAAAAGGGGATGCTCGTCTGCACGCCGGAGGAATTGAAATTACCAATACCGAACTGGTCTCCTCTGACCAGACCTATCTGCTCACCGGGACTGCCTCTTTAAAGCGCGAGGTGGATTTGAAGCTCACGCGCGTGCCGACTGGTCCCGCCAAAGTCGGGTACAGCATTGGCGGTACGCTGGAAGCACCGCGTGTCGCGGCGTTAAGCTCTACCGAGCAGGCGCGATTGAAGCCGTGATCTTCCAGCTAGGCGCGAAGCAAACCTCGGTGAGACGCCATCACGGCACGTACCCCGGGCCGCGCAGCACTTTTCCCGGAAGGGCGCCCGTCATCTTGCCGCCCTCAATTACCGGAACTCCGTTTACCAGGACGTAATCTATTCCTTCGGAAAGCTGGTTAGGATTATCGAAAGTGGCGCGGTCCCGCACTGTAGCGGGATCGAATATGACTACGTCGGCCCACATCCCCACTTTGAGTACTCCCCGATCGCTGAGACGCATGCGTTGTGCTGGCAAGGCGGTGAACTTGCGGATGGCGTCTTCCAGCGTCAACACTTTTTCTTCGCGAACATACTTGCTCAGGACGCGGGGAAATGTTCCGTAAGCTCGAGGATGCGGATGCGCCTGGCCAAGCAGGCCCTCAGGCGAAGTCCCTTCGGAATCATTATCGATCGAGACCCAGGGCTGCTGCAGGGCAAGGGTGACATCGGGTTGGGACATCCCGAACACCGCGACTCCGCTGTTCGGATCCTGGATCAGAAAATCGCAGAGCGCATCGATAGGATCTTTGTTCCAGAGCTTGGCGATTTCCGAGAGGCGCTTGCCCTGCAGTCGGGAGCAGAGCCGGATTCTGCACGGCACCGATCATGACAGCCTCAGGGCCGGGAATTTCCTGCCACTCGTTATCCCAGTCGCGGGACGGAGACAGCATGTCTTTGCGGATGCGCGCGCGAGTAGCCGGATCCTTCAAGCGCTCGACCAACTTGGCAGTCCCGCCGTCGTGCGCCCACGGGGGAATGAAGGCGGAAAAACCGTTGTACCAGGCAGTGTAGGCGTAGGTGTCAGCTGAGACGTCTGCTCCCGCGGCTCGAGCGCTGCTGATCTTCGCGACAACTTCAGGCATGCGTCCCCAGTTGTCTTTTCCAGCGACCTTGAGATGCCAGATCTCCACCGGGATGTGACCTTCCCGGCCAATGCGAAGAGCCTCATCGATGGCTTCGAGAACGGAGTTGCTCTCGTTGCGCATGTGAGTTGCGTAGATTCCTCCTGACTTCCCTGCTTCGGCAGCCAGCGCAATCAGTTCGTCAGTCTTGGCGTAAGGAGCGGGCGCATATTCAAGCGACGTGGACACTCCGACCGCGCCATCCTTCATGGCTTGTCGCACCAGTTCCTTCATCTGCTCGAGTTCTTGCGAGGTGGGTTGCTTGTCTTCATCGCCAAGCACCATGCGGCGGACTTGGGTCGCACCAACGTAGCTGCCCAGGTTAATACCCAGTTCCCTGTTTTTCCAGGCGAGCAAAATATTGACGGAAGCTGCGCCAGTCCGGAGTGATTTTGTAATAGTCGAAGCTCTTGCGGTCGGACTCGATGATCGCGTCACTCAGGGGAGCAATGGAGCTCCCTTCGCCAGTGATTTCGGAAGTGATGCCTTGATAGATCTTCGAGGGAAGCCGCGGATCGACAAGGATTGTCATCTCCGATTGGCCGAGCATGTCAATGAAGCCAGGGGCAACGATTTTGCCGGCGGCGTCGATCGTGCGCTTGCGTGCTATGGCGGAGAGATTGCCGATGGCCGCGATCTTGCCGTCGCGAATGCCAACGTCGCCGGAGTACCACGGCGATCCAGTGCCGTCAATGATGTGGCCGTTCGTGATAACAATGTCAAAACCCGTGGCTTGGGATTGCAGATACAAGCAACTCAGCGAAACAGTAAGGGTCGACAGCAAGACGGCTCGAATTATTTTTGACATTTGGCTCCCTTGATCACTGTTGCCGATTCTAGTTTGGTGGGCGAAGCGCGCCGGGAGTAGCCGGCGGAACTCCAGCGCTATTCTCATCCAGCGCGGCCCTACTCCGCCGTGAGGCTAATAAACCCAACACGACCCAGACCGCCATGGCCAACCACTCGTACATCGTGAAATGACCTGGAACCAGCGGAACTACCTTCATCAAAGCCAACGCGATGGCCACGAGCAGTCCCAAGCCTGCGACACAGTATTCTGAACTGCTAGTCGTCGCTGGCGAACGGCTTCTTAGCGCCAGATACGCGGCGCAAGTGGCCGCCCATCCGATGGCGCACGCTACAGAACCAACCTCGGTGACGGGCACGAGGATAGCATCGCCCAAGAGCATACAAATCCCGGTTGCGAAGCCTACGCACAGCACTGCCACTGAAGGAGTCTGATATCGCTTGTGGATTGCACCGGCACGCGGCGCGATCATGCCGCGCCGTCCCATGGCAAAGAACAGCCGGCTGGCAGCAACCAGGTTGCCGTTGAAACATTTGAAGAGGGACAGCAGCGCGGCCGCAAGGATGATGTTCACGATCCAACGCGATCTCAGCGCCTGCTGGAACGCAACCACAGTCATGAATTTCTCGCCGGTGAGGCCATGCCAAGGCGCAACGAAGGCAACCGCCACGACAATGCTGGCGTAGAACAGAATGCCAATGAAGATGGCCATCCAGATGGCGTTGAAAAATTCTCCAGAACGGAGTTCGGGACTGGCCTCTTCCGCTGCTTTGCCGACTGACTCGAAACCCGTCATGAAGTAGGGGACGATCTGGATAACGAGGAGGATTGAAATGATTGGAGGATGCGTAAACAGCGGCGGGAGATTGCTTGGGAGAACCGCGACTTACACCGACGGCGACGAAAATCACGAATAAGGCGAGCGTACCGAAGCTGGTCCAGTTCTGGAACGTGGCGCTTAAGCGCACACCACGATAATTCAAGAACGTGAGTAGCGCCGTCAATGCAATGCCAACCATGAGACGAGGCAGGTAAACTGGGCGTCCGGCAACCTGGTACACCTGCATGGAGTCAAGCACCGGAAAAATATAGGCCGCAATGCGTCCGACCGCGACGGCTTCCCACGGGCACACGATGAAGTAAGCGAGGGTCATCATCCAGCCCGTCGCGAAGCTTACTGCGCGCGGAAAGACTGCGGAGGTATAAGCGATTTCACCGGCCGCATCGGGCATCGCAATTACAAGTTTGCCGTACACCCATCCGATCGGAAACAGCAGCGCTCCGCCGATCAGGAATCCCAGAAGTGTACCGAGGGCGCCACCACGCGTGAGCCAGTCATCCATGATCACGAGCCATCCCACGCCGACCATGGTGCCCCATCCCAGGGTGAAGTAGTCGGTAGCGCGCAGTTTACGAGCGAGAGTAGTCACGGAATGTAGTGGCGTAGGACGGCGCGAATTATAGAACATCAGGATTCGAGCTTCGCCCCGTTGGTCTCGTCCATCTCCCGCAGGAAGCCAAAGCCCGAGCCGGCAGCCCTTTTTGCGTGTTACTATCGAATTCAGCCCCGAATGACACTTCAGGTTTTTAATCCTACAGGGCATCCTGCATCGCCCAGCGTCTGCATTGGCGCGCGGTTTTCTCCCAAATGATGGCTGGTCCGACAACCCGCAAACGCGTGCTCAGCGGCATGCGGCCCACCGGCAAGCTGCACCTCGGGAATTACGTCGGCGCACTGCAGAACTGGGTTGGCATGCAGGATCAGTATCAGTGCTTCTTCTGCGTTGTCGATTGGCACGCGCTGACCACCGATTACGCCGACACGTCGCGAGTGAAGGAGAATTCGCTCGAGGTCGCATTCGACTGGCTGGCGGCTGGCCTGGATCCTGAAAAATCGGTGCTGTTCCTTCAGTCGCACGTGCCCGCGCACGCCGAGTTGCACCTGCTGCTCTCCATGATCACTCCACTAGGATGGCTGGAACGGGTGCCGACCTACAAAGAGCAGCGCGAAAATATAAAGGATAAAGACCTGGGCACGTACGGATTTCTTGGCTATCCGCTGCTGCAAGCGGCCGACATCCTGGTCTACAAGGCGGAATGTGTTCCCGTGGGCGAGGACCAGGTGGCGCACGTGGAACTGACCCGCGAGATTGCGCGCCGCTTCAATGGTTTTTACGGCGGCGCAAAGGGAGTATTCCCGGAGCCGCAATCGCTGCTGACGCCCGCGGCAAAATTGCCCGGCACCGATGGCCGGAAGATGTCGAAGTCATACGGAAACACGATCATGTTGGCCGACCCGGAGCCGGTCGTTCGACAGAAACTGAAGACGATGGTCACCGATCCAGCACGCGTGCGCCGGTCGGACCCCGGAAATCCGGATGTCTGTCCCGTGGGCGACCTGCACAAGATTTTCAGCAGCAAGGAAACCATTGCGAAAGTGGACATTGGTTGTAGAACCGCGGGCATTGGGTGCATCGAATGCAAGAGTTGGGCGGCAGACTCACTGGTGCAATTGTTGAGTCCAATGCAGGACCGGAGAAGGAAATTTGAGGAGAATCCCCGGCTGGCCTGGGATATCCTTGAGGCGGGCTCGGAACGCGCGCGCCAGGTCACGGGTGAAACCATGAAACATGTTCGCTCGTCCATGGGCATGTCGCTCGAGTATGAGGCGCCGACGGTGAAAGCGGAGTAGCGTGCGTCTTTGCTTCGCAGATTACTATGGAAGCCGGAGTATAGAGATGAGTGAGGAAGGAAAAATCGTTTCTGCCGGCGGCCCGGCAGTCTCTCCCGCAATCGTGGGTACTCCTTCTACTTCGAAGATAAAGGACGCGTCTAAGAAAGAAGACAGCGACTTCCCTTTTGCAGTCGCCGTGGCCGATGTTTATGAAGGCCCGCTTGATCTGCTGCTCGATCTGATCCGCAAGCAGGACATCGATATCTATGACATCCCTATCGCGAAGATAACCGCGCAGTATCTGGCCTACGTCGAGCGAATCCGCGAGTTGGACGTGAATGTTGCGGCGGATTTCATTTACATGGCCGCCGTCCTGATTCATATCAAATCGAAGATGCTGCTGCCGCGCGATCCGCTCGCCCCGGCCGAAGAGCAGGAAGATCCAAGAAGCGAACTTGTCAACCGGCTGCTGGAACACGAAAAATTCAAGTCCGCTGCCCAGATGCTGCTCCAGAAGCAACAGATCGAAGATGCGGTGCTGACCAATCCTTCTCTAAAGGACTTCATAGACACCGAGGGCACCGAACCGGAAATTGCGGCGGACGTCATCGATCTGGTGAAAACTTTCCAGCAAGTGCTGGAGCGCGTGCGCACGCGTCCGGTGTTGAACGTGGATGAGGAAACGGTCACGGTTGGACAGATGATCGATTACCTGCGCCGCCGCCTGTCGTTGGAGGACCGTCCCATCCGACTGAAGCAGCTTCTGATGAAAGTGCAATCGCGGCAGGCGCTGGTTTGCATGTTCCTGGCAATGCTGGAACTGGTACGGCTACAGGCAATCCAGGTACGGCAGGAGAAATTATTCGGCGAGATCGCGGTCCGCAAGCACACGCATTTTGAGGAAGTGATGAACCAGCAGGCCGCCGTAAGGGATGACTGGAGATAAACCAGGCAGCACTTCGCGGAGTCGAGTTCTGATTTTCGAATATTGACTATGTCGCTAAAAGCTCAACTCGAAGCCATCATCTATGCGGCCGAGACGCCGATCACGCTCGAGCAGATGACCGCGCTCGTGAAAGACACCGTCGTCGCGGAGGGTGCCACTGACGAGAGCGAGATCAAGTCGCGCGTGCGATCGTGTCTCGAAGAATTAGTCGGGCAATATGGGTCCGAGGACCATGGGATTGAGATCCGCCAGGTTGCGGGCGGATTCCGGATGTCCACCAAGCCCGAGCAGCACGAGGTGGTGCGGTCGTTCGCCAAAAGCTTGAAGCCACCTATTCGCCTCTCGCTGCCCGCACTGGAAACTCTGGCCGTGATCGCCTACAAGCAACCGGTGACTGTTCCCGAGATTAACGACATTCGTGGAGTCGATTCCGGAGGGGTGATCGGGACGCTGCTCGATCGCAAGCTCATTACAACTGCGGGACGCAAGCAGGTCATTGGCCGGCCGATTCTCTACAAGACAACAAAAGAATTTCTTATGCGCTTTGGGCTTAAGGATGTGAACGAATTGCCCAGCATGGAGGAGTTTGAGAAGTTGGTGGCCGAGTCGTTTCAGGCTGAGTTGATTCCAGCAGAGAGCGCCGTCGATGTGAAGCCAGAGGTCGTTGAAGAGAACATCGGTGCGCGGGAAGTGAGCATTCCCCAGGAACAAGAAGAAGAGCCTGCAGAAGAGAAGGCCGGATAATGGCAGCCACCGAAGGGCGTTGAGCTTCAACGCCGTTGCCGAAACCGTCCCAGCACCGTGCGCCGGGCTTAACGGTTCGAAGGCACCGAGGTCTGACACAGAAACATTCGAGTTCATCATGCCTGCCGAACGTCTGCAGAAAATTATTGCTGCTGCCGGGATCGCTTCGCGGCGTAAAGCCGAGGAGTTGATCACCTCCGGCCATGTGCAGGTCAACGGAACAACCATTACGGAACTCGGAAGCAAGGCCGACCCGGAATCCGATCACATTCGGGTGAACGGGAAGCTACTGAAGCCGCAGGAGCAGCGGCATGCATATTTCCTGTTGAATAAACCGAAGGGTTACGTCACCACCATGAGTGATCCCCAGAAGCGGCCGACGGTTATGGACTTGACGCGCGGCATAAGAGGCCGCGTCTACCCTGTGGGTCGACTGGATTACGCCAGTGAAGGCTTGCTGATCCTCACCAACGACGGGGAACTCGCCAACCGCCTGATGAAAGCGGCCTCGCATGTGCCCAAGACGTACGTTGTAAAAGTTGCGGGTGCTCCGAAGGAGGAATCCCTCGATAAATTGCGCGCGGGACTCTCGATCGCTACAGACGACGGCAAGCGCGTGCGAACGGCCCCGGCTTCCGTTCGAGTAGTAAAAGAAGCAGCAAATCCGTGGTACGAAGTCACACTAATTGAGGGACGAAACCGGCAGATCCGGCGCATGTTCGAGGCTGTCGGTCATCACGTGGAAAAGATCAAGCGCGTGCGTTATGGACCGCTCACGCTGGATGTACCACCTGGTGAGTTCCGCCCGCTGACGGCCAAAGAAGTCGAGCGACTGAAGTCGGCAACCAAGGGCACTGGAAAGAAATCCGTACGATGACGTATGGCAAAGATCGGCGATTCTTTGATCTGGTAAATGAGTTAAGCTCCGGCCAGCTCTTTGTCAGGCAGTTGGACGAGAATACAAGACCCGGAATGATCAGGCTCGACTCCAACGAGAATCCATTTGGCCCATCACCACTGGCCATGGAAGCAATGCGCGCGGCACTTGAGCACTCCAATCTTTACCCCGATGATGAGTCCACTCCACTGCGCCACAAGCTGGCGGAGTTGCACGAAGTACCCGCCGAGCAAGTGCAGGTGACTGCTGGGTCTACGCAAATGCTGTCGCTGCTATGTCAGACTCTGCTCGGCCCCGGACTCAACGCAGTGACGAGTGAGCGATCCTTTGTTGTGTACGGCATGGCGGTGCGCGCTGCGGGAGCGCAACTGATCGAAGCACCCATGCGCAGCGACGGCATCAATTTGACCGCAATGCTCGATCTCATCAACGAGCACACTCGCCTGGTCTTTTTGGCGAATCCAAACAATCCCACGGGAACGTTGCTGGATGCCACTACGATCGACAAATTCGTAGCTGATATTGCTGGCCACGTCACAGTGGTGCTGGACGAGGCGTATGGTGAGTTCGCCTCGTATTTTGCCGAGCGGCGGAAGACGCAGTATTCGCCCTCTCTGAGCCACGTGCGCCGAGGCCAGAATGTTGTCGTCCTGAAAACATTTTCGAAAGTGCACGGCCTGGCAGGGCTGCGCATCGGATATGGGCTGGGCCCGGCTGAGCTGATGAAGTATTGCGCGGGCCTGCGGAACACTTTTTCGGTCTCCTCGATGGCGCAAGGCGCGGCGCTCGCCGCCATGGACGACCGGGCTCACATCCAACGCACGCTCGTGAATAACGCGGAGCAGTCGGAAACTCTTGGGGTAGGCTTGTCGGAGTTGGGCTTTCGCGTAGTTCCAACCTGGGCCAATTTTATGTATTGCAACGTCGGTCAGGAAGCCTCCGCATTGGCAGAAACATTGCGCGAGCAAAACATCAGCGTGCGCCCGTTGGAGCGGTGGGGAGCGCCGGGCTGTGTTCGCGTAAGCATTGGCACGCCACAAGAAAACGAAGCCCTGTTGCACGCCCTCCAGTTCATGCGGGCCAAGGTCCCCAACGTTCAAGTCGCCGGAGAATAGCAAGCCAACGTCCTGCTTTGCAGGCGCTGACTGGAGGATTGATGAGGCCAGTCGTCATCGCAGGTCTGCTGATTGCCGCGGTTAGCAGTTTCTGTCTTGCTCCGGACAATGCACGGAATACACGCGAGTTGAGCTGGGACGCCTATCTCGACAAGGTGCAGGGCGCGTGGATGGGAAAGATGATCGGGGTTACATTCGGCCAGCCCTGGGAGTTCCAATATCAGAACACGCCGATCGGCTTCGACATCACAGACTGGCCGCTCTCGCCGACCCGCATGAAGGATTACCGAAGTCGCGCGGCGAACAATCCCGATCACGAGAACTGGGATCCGATTACGCGCGAGGCCGACAATCAGAAGATTGTCATCCTGCACAACTTCATTATGAGTTCGGAGAAAGAACACCCGAGCTTTGGCGCTCCCGATAATGACGACATTTATATCAACCTGCTTTTTCTGTATTGCCTTCGCCGCTATGGCATCGATGTCGATCCGGTGACAGTGGCGCACGAGTGGGACGCCAAGATTCGGCAGGTCTGGCATGCCAATGATGCGGGCTTAAAGAATATTCGGAAGGGAATTCTGCCGCCGGATTCCGGGAATCCTCGATACAACCTGCACGCCGATGACATCGATTTCCAGATCGAGTCGGATGTGTTCGGCATGATCTCTCCAGGAATGCCTCAGGTATCGAACCGCTACGGAGAGCGCATGGGGCACATCATGAATTATGGCGACGGCGTGTACGGAGGCATGTTCATTTCGGCGATGTATGCGCAAGCGTTCTTCGCAACAAGTATTCGGGAGGTTGTGGAGAATGGACTGAAGGCGATTCCTTCCCGCAGCCTCTATGCCCAGCTGATTCGTGATGTGATTCGATGGCACGATGAAAATCCGAGCGACTGGCTGAAAACCTGGCATCTGCTGCAGGCCAAGTGGGGTGAAGTGGACCATTGCCCGGACGGCTACAAGCAGCCGTTCAACATCGACGCGAAACTCAATGGTGGGTACGTGGTCATGGGTCTTCTTTATGGAAACGGCGACTGGTACAAGACCATGAACTATGCAACTCGTGGCGGACAAGATGCAGACTGCAATCCCTCGAACGCTGCTGGAATACTGGGCACGCTGATGGGCGCGCATGCGATTCCTGCGGAATATCGCGAACCGCTGCACAACACATATTGGAATAAGACGCTGGCGGGACTTCCGGATGCGTATGAGATTGATGTGCTCGCCGAAGACACGGCGCAAGTCGGCGTAAAAGTTCTACTGGCGAATGGCGGAGAGGTGACGACTCGCAATGGGAAGATGGTACTGCGTGTGCCCTATCAGGACCCGGTCGCGCCGGAGACGCTGGAGCAAGTTGAATGGATCGATGACAAGCCAGTTCTGAAATAGATCAGACCAGATCCGGAAGTCTCGCCGCTCCATACAGTCCAGCGTCACTGCCCAGCAGCGCCTGGGTGATGATTGTCTTCTTGCGCGAGTAGCTGGCGATCTGGGCGGATGCGCCTTCCTTCTTCCCCGTGGGCTCTTCCGGAGCGCTGGCGGCATACACCAGCGAGCGTTCGCGCAGTTCCGCAAACATCTTTGGGGCAAAAGCGTCCCAAGCGCTGACAACTCCGCCCCCGATGACGAACATATCCAGATCAAGAACATTCACCAGATCGGCAAGTAAAATTCCGAGAGCTTGCCCGAAGCGTTGGAAGATTCGCTGCGCATCGACGTTTCCCTGGATGGCGAGGTTGTAAACCGACTTGGCGCTGAACTCGGGATCCGAATTGGCGGATTTGGCGAGTTCTGGAGCGATGCCGGATTCTATGGCCTCGCGCGCCATCCGCACCACCGCGGTGGCCGAGGCATACCGTTCGGCGCAGCCGCGATTGCCGCAACCACATGGAACGCCTTCCGGCTCGATGGTGACATGGCCAAACTCTCCGGCCATGCCACTCATGCCATAAAAGAGTTTCCCGCCTAGAACAATAGCTCCGCCAATCCCGGTGCCCAATGTGAGCATTGCCATGTTCTCCACATCGCGCGCGGCCCCCAGCCATTTCTCTCCAAGGGCGGCAACGTTGGCGTCGTTGTCCAGGCAAATGCGGGCACCGAGCCGGCGCTCGATCTCGTCGCGGACCGGGTAATCACTCCAACCGGGCAGGTTGGCGGATTTCCGCATCATGCCTTTTTCGACGTCGATAATGCCTGGGACACCAATGCCGGCGCCGACGAAACGTCCCGCGGTTCGATATTGGGCGGTAAGGCGATGAATGGCCTCGCACATCTCGCCAATAACATAATCGCGCCCCAGGGCAACCTTCACGCCCAGAGTGATTTTTTCCAGCAGCTTGCCTTCCGTGGTAATCGCGGCGATGCGGAGATTCGTACCGCCCATATCCACACCAATGGAGTAGTCAGGCATAACGAATGAGGGTAACAGAAATCGCTTAAGTGATGATCGATGATTCCTGGTCAAAAGGGGCGGGCTGATGCTGTGTTCATCAAGAATTGAGGTGAAGATTTCACTTCTGGCACGTCGGACAATAATGGCTGCTCCGCCCTGCGATGATCACGCGCTTGATGGGAGTTTTACAAGCCAGGCAGGGCTCCGTTTCGCGGCCATAAACGCGATGCTGCAGTTGAAAAAATCCTTCTTCGCCGTTCGCGTCCACGTAATCGGATATGGAAGAACCTCCGAGAGCAATGGCCTCGGTCAGAACCTTTTGCAAGGCTGCGTACAGCTTGGCTAGTTGCTCTCGCGCGATCGACGACGCTCGCCGCCGCGGACGGATGCCGGCCCGGAACAGAGATTCATCGGCATAAATGTTTCCCACGCCGCGAAGAAGTTTCTGGTTCAGCAGAGCGCTCTTCATCGGAGTCTTGCGCCCACGAAAGAGTGCGATGAAGCGATCGAAATCGACTTCCAGAGGCTCAACTCCGGTCGCCTCGAAGGCAGCGGAAACACTCAGGCGTCCGAAGCGGCGCGGGTCGACGAAACGTAATTCCCTGCCCGACGCTAACTTAAGAATCGCGTGTGTATGTTTGGCGAGTTCCGCGTGCGGTTCGCAGATGCGCAGACTTCCCGTCATCCCGAGATGAACGATCCAATGAGCCTTGGAGGCTGTGCCCTGGGCTGATGCGGAATGAACGGACTTGGGGGCCTTGCCCGCCCGTCGACGCGGACCCGGCGAATTTGGTTCCAGATCGAAAACAATGTGCTTACCCATCCTGCGAACGCCTAAGATGCGGCTGTGCTCCAGTGTTCTCGCGATCTCACGCGCGGGACTCTTCAGCGGCTCTTTCTTTTGTCCGATCCAGACGGATTCGATGACATCGTCGGTCAGCCGCTTCGCCAGCCCTCGGGCTATGGTTTCTACTTCGGGGAGTTCAGGCATCTGTGGACGCGAAATCAGATAACAGCTAAGACGTAAAAGTAAACCAAAACTATTTCTTCAGGAACGTTCCTTGCTCCAGTTCCCGGAAGGCTTGCTGTAATTCGTGCTGAGTGTTCATGACGATTGGACCATACCATGCGACAGGCTCTTCCAGCGGTTTGCCTGACACCAGCAGAAAGCGGATGCCGTCTTCTCCGGCCTGAACCACGACCTCGTCTCCGCGGTCAAACACGACTAGCGAGCGATTCTCGGCGTCAGCAGGAGGATGGGTGTCGGCCCACCCTACGCTCTCGGTCGGCACCGCCAGGGGACCAGAGGCATTGCAGAATTTGCCATCGCCTGCAAACACGTAAGCAAAGGCATGCCGGGTGGTCTCCACGGGCAGGGTCTTGCGCTCTCCAGGGCGCACGGACACATCCAGATAAATAGGATCGGCTGCAATTCCATCCACCGGGCCCTTTTTTCCCCAAAAACTCCCGCAAACGATGCGGACGTGAGTTCCGTCATCGTCGGTGACCTCGGGAATGTCGTTGGTCTTGACCTCCTGATATCGCGGAGCGGTCATCTTGAGCCCCGAGGGAAGATTCGCCCACAACTGGAATCCGTGCATCCGTCCGGTAGCGTCGCCCTTGGGCATTTCCTGGTGAATGATGCCGCTTCCGGCTGTCATCCATTGCACATCGCCCGCCGCGATGGCTCCGTGATTCCCCATGCTGTCGCCATGTTCGACCGTCCCGGCGAGCACATACGTTATCGTCTCAATGCCACGGTGGGGATGCCAGGGAAATCCGGCAAGATAGTCTTCGGGAACATCGTTGCGAAAGTCGTCCAGCAGCAGAAAAGGATCAAACTCGCCCGTGTTGCCGAAACCAAATGCGCGCCGGAGATGAACTCCTGCTCCTTCGAGCGTGGGTTTGGATTTGATAAGCCGCTTAACGGGCCGAATGGACATGCGATCCTCCACTGCCCACTCACGAGATGGGCAACTCTGTTTTAACCTGGATGTGAGGATTTGATGCCGCAATGGAAGCAGAGGACGCAACCGCTCCCCCGGTCCCGTATCGCGAGGCGGTGAGGACAGATCTACTAGTCTTTCAAGGGAACGACTGGGCTGCCGTCACGGCACAAGGTGGCGACCTTCTGCAAGTCGCCGTTGGCTGACGGAACCGTCATCACCGGACCGTAGCAATAGACAGCGTGACCGCTCGCCGCGAAATACCAGCGCCCGCCATGGGAGCGCTTGGCAAGCTGCGAGGTGGGCTGGGGCAATGCCTTTTTGGGACTCATCGAGACTGGCAAACTGAACAACAAGGCTAGGGTCAGGAGCTTCATTGTTTTCCCACCTGGGTCTTGCTTAATCGCCACAGCTCATCTGGTGAATCTCGGTAAACCAGCAGGTCTTCGCCTGCTTGTGATCTATCAAATCGTGATCAAGTCCCGAGAGCTGTCAGCCAGATCGGATGCTGGCTTGGGCGGCCGGACGGGCTTTTGCTGCTCTACGCGATCCTGCATGTCAAACTGAGAACCTGCCTGGGAAGACGGGGCTTTTCTTGTTTGTGCCTGGGTTGACGGGATTTGCGGTGCAATCTGGTGCGGAGCGGCAGGCCGAGACGACCGGGTAGCCTGCTGTTGCTGCGCTTTCAAGCGAACTGCGGAAAGCTCCTTGCTGTCGCGGAAAAGCTCGCGCATCAGCGCGCGCTGCGAGTCGATGGTTTGCCCCTGTTCCACGATCAGCATGGTCATCAAGCCATAAGAGATCAAGAACAGGACGGTAAGCAGTGGCAGCCACTCGTGTTTTTTTCTCGCTGCAGCTTCAATGAGAGGTACTTCGGCGGATTCAACGTTCCCGAATAACGTGTTCAAGTGGCGCTCCGGTCATTTCGCCTCGGCCAGCAGGCAAACTCTTAATTGCATCCCATCCGCCAATGGAAGGTTCTTATGTAAGTAGCTGATTAACCGCGGGTTACGTAGCCTCTGGAGAGAGGCCTGACTTTACCCAAGTGCAACTCGCTGCACATAAAGAGCAGCCGCGATTTGTCGCTTGAGTTTTCAGTTACTGAGGTTACTTTCCGTCCGCGCTCCGTCTGATTCGCTCCAGAAGAAGATCTCGATGAGCGCTTTCGGCCAGCACGCACGCGAATATGATTCCTATTTGGCCAGCACCATCTTCGCAATCGTAGCCAACTGCATGTTTGAGGTTCCCTCGTAGATCTTGCCGATCTTGGCATCGCGCCAGTACTTTTCGACGGGATAATCTTTAGTGAACCCATACCCTCCGTAGATCTCAATTGCCAGCGAAGTCACGCGCTCAGCCACCTGCGAAGCGAACAGCTTGGTCATGGCGGCTTCCTTCACGAAGTTCACCCCGGCATCTTTCATGCGGGCGCAGTTGTACACCATAAGGCGAGCGGCTTCCAACTCCGTGGCCATCTGCGCAATCTGGAACTGAATACCTTGATTCTCAGCGATAGCCTTGCCAAACTGCTTGCGCTCCAGCGAGTACTTGCAGGCGAATTCCCAGGCGCCACGGGCCAGACCGACCATCTGGGCGCCTATCCCGATTCGTCCTTCGTTCAGCGTCTCAATCGCGATCTTGTAGCCCTTGCCGGGCTCTCCTAAAACGTTCTCTTTAGGTACGCGGCAATCTTCGAGAATCAACTCACACGTGGACGAGGCACGAATGCCAAGCTTATCTTCCTTCTTGCCCACCGTGAATCCGGGAAAGTCTTTCTCAATCAGAAACGCAGTGATGCCCTTGTAGCCAGCGCTGGGATCGAGCGTGGCGAAAAGTACGAAGACACCGGCCTCCTTGCCGTTGGTGATCCAAAGCTTGCGACCGTTGAGGACGTATTCCGGTCCCTTTAGAGTGGCGCGCGTCTGCAAGGCGAAGGCGTCCGAGCCGGATCCAGCCTCGCTAAGCGCATAGGCGCCGACCATCTCGCTCGCCATTCGCGACAGAAAGCGCTTCTTCTGATCTTCCGTGCCCCATCGCAGCAGCGCATTATTGACCAACGTGTTCTGCACATCGACGATAACGCCGGAAGACGCATCGACCCGGGACAGTTCTTCCACTGCAAGGATCGCCTCGAAGAACTTCCCGCCTGCGCCGCCATACTGCTCGGGGATCTCGATGCCCATTAGACCGAGTTGGAAAAAATCGTGAATGAGGTCCTTTTCAAAGACGCCCTTCTCATCCATTTCCTTGACGAGCGGCCGGATTTTTTCATCAGCAAACTGACGAATGTTGTCGCGGAAAAGAACTTCGTCATCCGTCAGGATGGTCAGAGGAGTTGGCAAGGCGGCTTGCAATATCTCGGGCATAAGGTCACCTTCATCGCTGAACTGGGCAGAACTGTAATGTTAGCACTCCCAATAAGGAAGGCAGTTGGGGCGAATGATGGCCAGGGCAGGGTCAACATGTACACTCGGTTTTGCTATAACAGACCGATGCGGCTACAAAAAGATGCGCTCCGGCCGGCGCTCGTTAAATGGCTCCTCGATTCTGACCCCGCGATCCGGTGGCAGGTCATGAGCGACCTCACCGACGAAACGCCCACCGCGATTACAGCAGAGCGCTCTCGCGTTGCAACTGTAGGCTGGGGATCCCAACTGCTCGCCCACCAATCGCCGGCTGGTTACTGGGGCGGGCCGAAGGAGGACCGAGGCTTGCTCATTACCCTCTACTCTCTGGTGGTCTTAAAGGATCTCGGTCTCGATCCCGCCAGCAAGCAGGCTCGCAAAATGATCGATCGCGTTGCTAAGCGGCTAGTGTTCAAGCCGCTCAACAACCGGCCCTTCCTTCATGGCGAGACGGAGCCCTGCATCAACGGCAGAATCCTCGGTATCGGTTCGTATTTCAACGAACCGAATGACGCACTGGCCAATCGACTCCTGGGCGAGCAACTCGAAGATGGCGGCTGGAACTGCGAAGCGCAGTTGGAAACTCCGAAGCGTCCAAAAAGCCGGCGCTCTTCGTTCCATACCACCATTTGCGTGCTCGAAGGACTGCTCGAATACCAACGCGCCGGGCGCCAATCGGCGGCGGTCACCAGAGCCCGCAAGAGGGCCGAAAAATATCTGCTCGAGCGCCGCATGTTCCGCTCGCTTCGAACCGGCGACATCATCGATAAACGCTGGCTCCATTTCTCGTTCCCGACATTCTGGCACTATGACGTTTTGCGCGGACTCGATTATTTGCGAAACGCAGGAATTAAACCCGACGACCGCGTAAGGGGCGCCATGGAAGCTCTGATGGAACGCCGCCACCAGAACGGGCGCTGGCCGCTCAACCTCCTTCATTCCGAACGTATTCCATTGCAGATGGAGACCGCTGTCGGCAGCGCGAGCCGCTGGAACACACTGCGTGCTCTCCGAGTCCTGCGCTGGTACGCCAGCTCACGGTAATACTTTCGTTCACCCAAGTTGCTTTTTCTCGTTCGCCCGACGCAAGACTACGGTTTGTCCCAGCGCCAGCCGCCCGATGCGAGTGACCTCGCCGTAAACTCCCGCGTTATTCTGGTTAGCACGCACCACTGCCTTCATCACTTCTGGTGCAGGACTTGCCGAGTCGGGATCAAGGTTCACCATCGAGCAGCGAACATCGCGCATGGTGACGGTTACGGCAGGGCCCTCGTGCCCGTCGCCGAATGAAAGCACGCCGCCCAACCACTGGTCCTCCTGGAACGGAAGCGATCGCAGTAGTCGAACCACAACGTTCGGGCGAAATCTTCTCACGTCCAAACTCCGCCCTGCGAGTCGGCCGATCTCGTGCACTGTGTCGGAGGCAATCACGGAGATGCTGGCTTCATCGAAGATGCCATGATTCAATTGCATCATCTCGACGGGAGAGCCGTATCTACGTCCGACCTCCCGGGCCAAGTCCTCCCCGAACACGGGCATTTCTTCGCCATCCGGCGTGCGTATATGCGTCGGAATATCCCCCGTCGCGCCGCCTTCACAGCGCTGCGGATTAAACAAGAGCAGGTCGGGGAGCTTGCTTGCGGTCAGCCAAGGCATCCCACTGCGGTCAGCCAGCCGCCGGAACGCCAGGCGTCTGTCACCCTCAAGCCCGTGCCAGCCCAGGTTGGCGGTCTCGAGTCGTTCGCCGCCCATGGACTTCACGGGATAGCGGAAGATCGCCTCCACATGTCCGATTTCTACAAGCATGCGCGGTTAGCTCTGACCTTTGGCGAAGTCGGTAGCGGCGGAGTTGGGACGGTGGTCAACGATCGCGGCCTCAGCCGCGCTTGGGGACCAACTTGAGCCCGTCCGCCTGAAGGATGCGCTTGATCTGGCTGCGGGCGTGCACGGACCACGGGCCTGAACTGTCGAGCCTGGTATAGGCCTGCCAGTGCTTGAGAGCCTTGCGAGGCTCGCGCATTTTTTCGTATGCGAGCGCGAGATTGTAATGCGCGTCGGCGTAGGTGGGGGCCAACTGGATCGCCACTTTGTAGGTCTGAACCGCTTCCTGGACGCGTCCGGTTTCATCGAGAACGTTGCCCAGATCGAAATAAGCAAGAGCGTACCGGGGATCGGACTCTATGGCGCTGCGGTAGTGCTTTTCTGCCAGCGCGAAATCCTGGCGATTGTAGTAAAGCGTTCCAAGATTGATGTGAGCCGCGGCGTGCGTAGGTTCGAGCTCAAGAACGCTCTGGTAAGCTTCCATCGCTTCGGTTTGCGTGGCAGGATTGTCTTCCAGCGCGATACCCCGCGCGAATAGCACTGAGACCTCGTGTTCGCGCGGAGTGGGTTCTGCCCGCGGCACCGGCGTGCTAGTAACAACTTTCTCCCGCTCGGAAAAGTCCATCAGGAATTGTCCAGCGATCGGCTCCAGCAGCTTGCCTTGATGGCGAAAGGCCACACGATGCCTCCTGGTGGACCACGCTCCTGCTTCGAGCAACGGCTTCTCGATACCGGCGGCCTGCTTGCGCATCGCCTCCAGCGATTCCCGGATCACATTGGGACGGACGCTCATGGCGCACAGATCGCGAATTTTCTTGATTTCCAGCAGGTCGGAAAAACTGTAGCTCTCGTTGGGAGCTATCAAACCACTACGCTCCCAGTTGGCTAACTGGCGCGGCGCGATGTGAAGAATCCTAAGTAAATCAGCTCGACTGTACACGGGACAATACACAACGCCCTCAATTGAAGGGCTTTCCGCTCATTATCTTCAACTTGACCGCGCAACGCAACTAGGAACGCTGTGAATTGCTGTGGAGAACCTGGTTGATTTACATGCCGCGGAAATGGTGCAGCGGCCTGATCCATGACCACAGAGGGAGAAAAATGTGCCTCTGTCTGAAAAGCCGTTCAGACTGCCACTGCTGCTGACTGGTACTCCTCGTAGCTGCCTTTGAAATCTGTGATCTTGTGATCGCTCTCGAAGTGCCAGATGCGGGTGGCTACTTCGTCGATCAGATCGTGGTCATGGGTAACGAGCAGGACCGTTCCCTGGTAGCGCTGCAAGGCAATGTTCAGGGCATTGATCGATTCCAGATCCAGGTGGTTCGTAGGTTCATCGAGTACCAGCACGTTGGGCTTCTGCAGCATCAGCTTGCAGAAAAGCAGCCGTGCAGCCTCTCCACCCGACAGGACGCTGGTGGACTTCGTTGCTTCGTCGCGGGCGAATAACATCTGGCCAAGAATTCCGCGCAGCTCTTCCGTCACTGCCGACGGATCCCACTGGTGCAGCCATTCAATCGCGGTGGTTCCAGTCTCAATCAGACTGCGATGATCCTGGGCAAAGTAGCCGATCGAGGCTTCGTGTCCCCAGATGACCTTGCCGTCATCCACGAACGGGCCGTCATAGCCGCTGGTCTTGCGCAGTTCAGCCTCGGGCGTAGTCGGTGAGTTCGCCAACAGAGCATTCAAGAGCGTCGTTTTCCCTGCCCCGTTGCGCCCCATAAGCGCGATTTTTTCACCACGAGTGATGCTCGCCGTGAAATCGCGGATAACCCGGTTCTCCTCGTATGCCTTTGCCAGGTGCTCGACTTCCAAGATGTGCTTTCCCGAAGGACGCTTCTGCTCAAACTTGATGAAGGGTCGCTGGATATTCGACTTCGCGAGTTCGGTGACTTGCAGCCGCTCAACTTCCTTGCGCCGCGATTGCACCTGGCTGGAACGCGTTCCCGCCGCGAACCGCGCAATGAACTCGTTCAATTGCGCGATCTTCTTTTCGCGTTGTGCATTCTGGGATTCGATTTGCGAGCGAACCTGCGTCTTGGCCACAACCATATCGTCGTACGTGCCCGTATAGGTAATGATCGTCTCGTAGTCGATGTCCGCGATGTGGGTGCAAATGCTGTTCAGAAAGTGCCGGTCGTGCGAGATGGCGATGACCACTCCGTCATAAGTGTTCAGGAATCCCTGCAGCCAGTGGATCGAATCCAGGTCGAGGTGATTGGTAGGCTCGTCCAGCAGCAGCGCTTGTGGATGCCCGAACAGAGCCTGCGCCAGCAGCACTCGGACTTTCTGTCCACCCTGCAACTCGCTCATCTTGCGAACGTGCAACTCCTCGGCAATGTCGAGGCCCTGCAGCAGGATCGCCGCATCGCTCTCGGCGGAGTATCCATCTTCCTCGCCGACAATGCCTTCCAGTTCGCCCAGCTTCATGCCGTCTTCATCGGTCATATCATGCTTGGCGTAGATCGCGTCTCGCTCCTGCAGCGCCGCCCATAGACGCTTGTTGCCCATGATGACGGTATCCAGCACGCTGTAAGCGTCAAAGGCGAACTGATCCTGGCTCAATACACCCAGCTTGCGCGGGCGAACGACTGTACCCTTCTGCGGGTCAAGTTCTCCGCTGAGCAGCTTCATAAACGTAGATTTCCCGGCGCCGTTGGGACCGGTCAGACCGTAGCGCTTCCCCGGGGTAAACGCGGTAGAAACCTCATCGAACAAAACTTTGGCGCCGTAGCGCATCGATACATTACTGACTGAAAGCATAGTTGTGGCTTCTCTCTTGCTGACCTCTGAAATCTCTTCAGGAACCGCGGGGGAATATCCGCCAAGACGGTGCGCAGCTGGTGTTATTAGGATATCACGCGCGCGTTTGCCCGAACCCTCAGGAGAGCCAGGGATTCACGACCTTCGTCGCAATATCGGAGAAGTGGCTCACGTTACGTGTCGCCAAAGTGGCCATATCCGTAGCAGATCACGGGACAAATCACTTCGAGTGTCCGGCCGCCTGTACCAGTTGCTCGACAGGCGCAGTCACTTGCAGCAGCAGTCCTGCTACAGGCTTCTTCGCGATTTCCAGCACAGCGATTTGCTGCGCCTTCCACAACTCGGGTTCGGCTTCGCCCTTACCCAGATAATCCAAGGCCTGAAGGCCCGCGGCAGCAACCATGGCCAGATTTTGGGAGATCGGGATGTCTTCTTCCAGCAGTGCCGACTGGTGGAGCACGGGTTGCAGTTTCGCGTCGTTGTTCCGCCAGAGCATCAGCCAGGTGCGAATCTGGTTTTCCGCACTCTGGTCTTTGTACCCGCTTTGCACGAACTGCTGCACCAGCGCACTAAACTGGCGAGCCGTTTCGCTCTCTGGGTTCGTCGCGTCAATCAGCCGATTCAGGGGCGCATGGAAATTGATCGGGCCTTTTTGTTCTTCGCTCCACCGGTTGTAGTCCTTGACCGGCTCTACCACATCAGCGAGAACGCGGAGAGCTGTTACATCTCCAGTTCCCGCCATGCGTTGCAGCATCCGCTCACGCGCTGAATTGTGAGTCAGTCCCAAAGACTCAAGCTCCAGGCCTACTGCGTACATCCGCTTGTACATTGAATTCACATCCGTGACGTCCTGCGGCGACCAGAGCCTCTCGGCGATAGCGGCATTGCGCGGCCAGATATGCGAATCGATGTTCTCCGGCGTGACCCACTCGGCCCATTGCGCCGATTCCCCACCGAGAATCGATTTCTTCTGCTCAGGTGTCAGCGAGGCCGCCGCTCCGCTCATCGGGTCGACAGCATAGTGGCGGGTCGTTGGCCACATCAGGTCAAGGTAGTAGCCGTAGGACAGCAGCCCACGATAGCCCTGCTGCACCAGTCTCGCCAGCGACTCCTGCCCTCGCCAAGACTGCACCACGATGTCCTTCGGCAAGTCAGGGTGAAGAATTTCATCCCAGCCCACCATCGTCTTATGATGCTTGGCCACAATCTTCTCGAGGCGCTGGTTGTAGTACGCCTGTAGATCCTGGTTCGTCTTCATCCCATGCGCTTCTTTGAACGCCTGGATCTTGGCATTGGAGTCCCAGTACTTCCCATCCACCTCGTCGCCGCCGATATGAAAAAACTGGTCAGGGAAGAGCTTTCCCATCTCTTCGACGAACTTGTCCATGAACTTGTAAATCTCTTCCCGCGTGGGATCGGTCACCGATTGATTCCCGTTCTCGTTTTCGACGGTAAACGGGCCCGGATTGCTGGCCAGTTCGGGATAACCCACAAACCACGAACGGCTGTGGCCGGGAGTATCAAATTCAGGAACGATGCGGATGCCCCGATCATGGGCGTAGGCGAGCAGGTCGCGGATCTCTTCTTGCGTATAAAACTTCCCTTCTGAACCCATTCCGGTCAGCTTGGGAAATTTCTTGCTCTCCGCGCGGAATCCCTGATCGTCCGAGAGATGCCAGTGCAGCACATTCATCTTCACGGCTGCCATGCCATCAAGATTGCGCTTGAGCACGTCGATTGGGATGAAGTGGCGGCTGACATCGATGAGCATGCCGCGCCAGGGGAAGCGCGGCTGATCTTTGATCGTGACCGCTGGGACAGCAAAGCCATTGGGGGTGATTTGCACCAGTTGCAGAAAAGTCTGCAGTCCATATAAGGCTCCCAACGGAGTTGGAGCCATGATTTTCGCGCCCGAGCCAGTCACGGTGAGCTCGTACGATTCATCTTCTCCTAGTTTCTGGATGGCTTCACGCCCGTGATCAGCCTGCACCTCGAGCGTTGGAGTCCCCGAGGCATTCGCCCGAAACGGGATCCCCGTGATGGACGAAAGCTGCTTGGTGAACCGCTGGACGCCGCTGTCAAGTGACGCTTCATGCGGCCCGGTCACTGCAGCGGAAAATGATTCCGTGATCTGCAGTTGTCCCGTGCCCTGCTGTACGTTGGCAGGCATTGGCATGAGGTTCAACTGCGGTTGAGATTGAGCAATCGATAAAACCGAGACGAAGAGGACGGCCGTCAACGATAGTAGAGTTCTCATAAGTGCGCTCTTTAACCCACTTTGGCCACTTGGCCGGGCTGAATCGTTGGCAGGACTTTTGGAATTCCGGGATGTGGCGGAGCAAGCCTGCCAAGCGATTGGATTTTGTTTGAATCAGACCACAGCGTGAACCACCTGCCGACCTTCAATGCCCTCCGCCCAGCTCGCGAACAATTCCGCCCACAAATTGCTTGGCATCGCCAAACAGCATTAGTGTCTGATCGAGGTAGTACAACGGATTGTCAATCCCCGCGAAACCGGGATTCATACTGCGCTTGATCACCATCACGGTGTGAGCCTTGTCCACGTCAAGGATAGGCATTCCGAATATGGGACTTGACTGATCGGTCCGGGCTGCGGGATTTGTCACGTCGTTTGCCCCGATGACCAGCGCAACATCTGTTTGCGCGAAGTCCCCGTTGATCTCGTCCATTTCAATCAGCCGGTCATAGGGAATGTCGGCTTCCGCCAGCAAAACGTTCATGTGTCCGGGCATGCGCCCGGCGACGGGGTGGATCGCGAACCGGACATCCACTCCCTTCTTGGTGAGTTGATCGTAAAGCTCGCGCACCTTGTGCTGGGCTTGTGCGACGGCCATACCGTACCCGGGAACCACGACCACTTTGTTCGCAGCAGAAAGAATTGCACCCGCTTCTTCGGGTGTTGCGCTGCGTACGGGCTTGGCTTCCTGACCTGCCGCCGCAGAGGTCTGCACCTGGCCGAATGCTCCGAACACCACGTTGGTGAACGAGCGGTTCATCGCCTTCGACATGATGACCGACAGAATGAAGCCAGAGGATCCGTCGAGTGCACCCGCAATGATCAGCAGCTTGGAGTTGAGTACGAAACCCATGGCTGCGGCAGACAGCCCGGCGTAGGAGTTCAGCAGCGAGATCACCGTCGGCATGTCAGCGCCGCCGATCGGAATAACCAGAAAGACTCCGACCACCAGTGAAATCGCCACGATCACTGGAAAGAACTGCTTAGCGCCCGGATTCAAAACGAGGTAGACGGCCAGCGCGATGGCGACACCCAGAAAGAGCAGGTTAACCAGATTCTGTCCTTTGTAAGTAATGGGTCGCTGTGGCAGGACTTCTTGCAGTTTCCCGGCGGCCATCAAGCTTCCAGTGAACGTCAGCCCTCCCAGGATGACTTCCATCGAGAGCACCGCCATCATGAACTTTGGGATGTCAGGCGAGCGCAGGTAAAACTCGGCGGTTCCAACAAGCGTCACACACAATGCGCCAAAAGCGTGGCTCAACGCGGTTCGCTGTGGGACCGCGGTCATCTGCACCATGCCGAGCGGGATTCCTATCCCCGTTCCGAGCACGAGGGCGATGATGATCCATTTCCAATCAACAATGCCGTGGCGCAGCAGGGTGCCGCCAATGGCCAGCACCATGCCGATCTCGCCCGCCCATATGCCATGCCGCGCCGTAGATGGCGAACTCATCCACTTCAGCGACAAAATGAACAGCGCGCTGGCGATCAGATAAATGATCTCGATGGCGTACTGGCTTCCAGCGAACTCGGCGTTCATCAGGATTTCGTCCCTTGTGGTTTGCCAGGGCGGCTTGATTTGAACATCTTGAGCATGCGGTCGGTGATGAAGAATCCGCCCACCACGTTGCTGGTCGCCGCGATGATGGCAATCACTCCCAGCACAGTGGCGAACGTGCTCTTCTTCTCGCCGACGAGCACGATCGCGCCAACCACCGCAATCGCATCAAGCGCGTTGGTGAGCGACATCAGCGGTGTGTGAAGTAACGGCGAGACGTGACGGATCACTTCAAAACCGATGAAGGCCGCCAGCATGAATACGAAGAGAGCGTCAATCAAATTGGAAGGCATATTTTTCAGTGCTCAAGTCTAATCACCTGCCGCCGTCAATGCCGGCAGTTTGAAAAATTCGCGAACCCGCGCATTTACGATCTCTCCACCGCTGGTGATCATGGTTTCACGAATGATTTCGTCCTGCATGTTCAACTGTGGCTTTCCGTCCTTCACCATGTAGGTGAGAAACGTCGTGAGATTGCGGGCGTACATCTGGCTGGCATGATAAGGAACGCTGCTCGCCAGGTTGATGGCACCGATGATCGCGACCCCGCGTACGTTCACCGTCTCCCCCATGCGCGTGAGTTCGCAGTTGCCGCCGCGTTCAGCCGCCAAGTCTACGATCACGGAACCGGGGGACATTCCCTTCACCATGTCAGCGGTGATCAGCACGGGAGACTTCTTACCCGGAATCACCGCTGCGCTGATTACGATATCGCTCTCCGCGACGATGCGGGTCAGCAACTCGCGCTGTCGCGCATAAAAGCTTTCATCCTGCACCGTGCCATATCCACGCGCATCCTGCGCATTTTGCGCTTCGATGGGCAGTTCGATGAATCGTCCGCCAAGGCTCTGCACTTGCTCCTTTGCGGCCGGGCGCATGTCGTAGGCTGACGCCACCGCCCCAAGCCGCCGCGCAGTCGAGATCGCCTGCAGTCCGGCAACCCCGGCGCCAATGACAAAGACACGAGCCGGAGTAATGGTTCCGGCCGCCGTGGTCATCATGGGAAAAATGCGGGGTGAGGTTTCCGCCGCGAGCAGTACGGCCTTGTACCCGCATACCGTCGCCATCGATGACAGCGCGTCCATGCTCTGGGCGCGCGTCGTGCGGGGTATCAGTTCCACGGAAAATGCTGTGACTCCTGCGTGCGCGATCTGCTGCAGCACTTCTCCTGAACCAAATGGCCGAAGAAATCCGATCAGCGCCTGGCCTGACTTATAAAGGGGAACGTCGGCTTTTCCGGTGACGTCATTGGAGCCATAACACAGCACCTGCAGAACGACATCGGCACTGCGGAAAACCGTGGCTCGATCGCCAACGACCTTCGCCCCCTTGTCCACATAAGCTGCATCGGGATAGCCGGCCTGTTCCCCCGCACCCGCCTCGACGATGACTTCCATCCCCGCTTTGGTGAGATTGGGAACGACCAGGGGAACCAGGGCAACCCGACGTTCTCCGGGATAACTTTCTTTCGGAACTCCGACGATCACGCTATCGTCCTTTCCGTGTCGGAGCGGACTATCTCTGGGCTTTCAGAAACCCTCTGCTCCGGCCAAAAATCCTTTCACGTCGCAGCCTGCGAGTTCTGTGACTCCGATCACGGACTCGCCCAGGCAAACAGAAAACACTAACAGATCGGGTAAAGAAACTGGAAGTGCAGGTCGGTTCCTAGACCAGAATTGGCAGGAAAAAACCCTGAAAGGACCGACTCTCAGGGTTTCTACGCGCTTGGTTTTGCTTCGCAGCAAGCACTGCGAAACTCTATTTTGCCGGGATGCTATCGAACTTCCCTGAAGCTTCCTCGTAGAAGAGCGCGCCTTCCGTCTTGTCACCGCCGCTCCAATGCTTATGGCCACCCGGCACTCGCAGGAAATCTCCTGGCCCCACTCGCTTTTCCCCCGCATCGTCTTTATAGAGGTATGCGCCTTTGATGACGGCGATCCAGACATCACTCGTGTGAGTGTGCATTCCCGCGTCAAATCCCGGATCGAATTTCGTGAACGTTGCATGTGGGCCGGTTGCCGGGTTGCCCCAAAGGGTCGCCATTGACACCCCTTTTGTCTCAGATGGCTTGAAGTCTGCCTTCTCCGCAGATTCATAGATAACTTTCTTCGGCTTGTGAGCGGTCCCACCTTTCTGAGCCAGCACAGCACTGATGGCAACGCTAAAAATCAAAATCCCCGAAGAGATCGCCAGCGATTTCTTCATTTTGTTCCTCCCTATGTTTACAGTCGATTCACTTCCCCGCACAACGGACCTTATACACCATGGCGCCTCTGATAGTTGGAAAATCCTGTTCTTAACTCCGGCGCCTCTCCGGCTTGGTTGCGACCGTGTCGGAACAGACGAGAAAGGTCATGATGTCTGGCAAGAGACTGCAACCAGCGCGAACTAGGAGAAACGATAGTGCCAGACGCGGGCGGCGCCGATGAGGTTTGTGTCGTCACCTAATGATGCCATCGTGAGCTCTGTTTTTTCGGCGGGCACGAAGCGGCAGCCAGTCCGAATCAAAGCGCGAATGCGGTCGAGAAACAAATCGGCGCTCTTCATTACGCTACCGCTCAACACTATGGCATCGGGAGCAAATAAATTGATGAGATTCGCGAGTCCGAGGCCCAGATAGTACGCCTCAGTTTCAACCGCCCGAAGGGCGACCAGGTCTTCTTCTCGTGCCAGTTCGCAAATTCGCTTCGCGGTGATTCCCTCGCGGTGCGGATAATCGGCAGGAGCATTGCCTTGAAGCCATTCCACCATGGCGGGGCCCGCGGCCAGCGACTCCCAGCATCCGCGAAAGCCGCATGTACATTTCGGACCAGCGGGATCGATCACATGATGTCCAACCTCAGGGTGAGCTCCATCGACTCCCCGGTACAGTTTGCCGTCAACAATAATGCCCCCGCCAATTCCGGTTCCCACGGTAACGTAAATCAGCCGGCTGCGATTACGCCCGGCACCCCATCCGGCTTCAGCAAGAGCGGCGGCGTCGCCGTCGTTTTCGAGCGCAACCTGCACGCCAAAAACTTGCGCGAGATCTTTCACCGGACCCTTGCCGCGCCATCCCGGCAGAAAATCGACATCGCCGAACTCTCCGCGCATGGGATCGACCGGGCCCGTCGACCCGATCCCGATGCCGCTGATCTCAGCTCCCGCTCTCTGCGCCGTTTTGCGCAGCATGTGCGCGATCAGTTCGATTCCGTCGGAGTAACGATTGGGATCCGTAGGCGCTTCCATGCGGGAGAGCACCTTGCCGCTATCATCGACCATGCCAACTGCGATTTTGGTACCGCCGATATCGACGGCTCCGATCATGAATACTCCTGCTTGTAGGAGAGATTCGCCATATGCACCGCAATTGCCGAGCGGTAGCCGATCTCCGGCGGAGCATTGGGAGTACCCCGGCTGCGGATAAGGTCAGTCCAGTTCTTCATATGGTCTTGATTTGGATTCTGGCCCTTGGTCGATTCGCCATTTACCGGTTCACCTTTTCCGGCTGATCCGTCGTAAATCCTCCCTGCTGCCCCTCGGACGAAGCTTCCGGCGACATCCTCTTAAACTTTTCAAGTTGTCATTCAAATCGAGTGTCAGAGCGCGCTGGCTTGCTCCAGTGTCTTTTTCATCCCGGCCCAGCTTTTTCGAGACGATTCCTCGGCCGAGCCGCCGCCATTCCAATGCGTCTCGAGGCTCACCGCGAAATGATAGCCATCCCGTTTCAGTGCTCGAAACTGACCCGCCCAGTCGATCATCCCGCCGCCCATCGGCGCCCAATCGTATTTCTTCTCTTTCTTCACCACGTCCTTGCAATGGCAGTGGCCAATGCGGTCTTTGGGCAGCAACTTGTAACCGTCGGGATATGGAATTTCTCCACTCGCCGCGGCATTGCCCGGATCCCAGTTCAGCATGAACGCCGGATGCTGCACCGCCGTCAGAACCTTGGCGGACTCCGCCCCGGTCGCTGTATTGCAGGCCGGCTCGTTTTCGAGCACGAGAAGGAGATTGTTCTTGGCGCACTTCTCGGCCGCTTCCCGCAGCTTGTCATTCATAGGTGTGCGAAAAGGAGTCTGCTCTTCGAGTCGCCAGAAATCGAAGCAGCGCACGCGCTCCGTATTGAAGGCTTTCGCCATCTCGATCGCGCGCTCCAGAACTTCGTCCTGCTGCTTCCAGTCGAAAGCCGCATTGAAACTCTTGTCTTCGCTGAACTTCGATTTCGGAGCACCCGGCCAATCGACCTTGAACAGCGGGCTCGCGATGTCGGTGACTTTCAGTTGGCTCTTTTCGAGAATGCGGCGAGCTTCTGCGATTTCCTTCTCGTCCAGGCTGACGATGTTCTTCTTCCACATGCTGCGGAGTTCGATCCATCCCATGCCGAACTCCTTGGCAGCGACTTCGCATACGTGGCCGAAGTCCTGGGAAATCTCGTCATTGATGACGGACACCCGGAAGGCCGAACTGGAGTCCTTTGCGGGCGAAAGACGGGAATAGGCATGGGTGGCACTGAGCGCAGCCATTCCGGCCAGAAATTCGCGGCGTGCTATGGGGGTGGGCATTCAGGCTCCTTGCAGCTTCGGTTCACAAACGAAGAGGTGCCAACAAATCTACCACTCTCGAAAGGATCGATGGTAATTAGGCATCACGAATAAAGAGGTAAGGAACCGGCGGCGCGGCAGCGGTTTATGTAGAGACAGCCGCCCACGGCTGTCTGGCCGAGCAAAGCTCGGGTCGCTTATGTCAGGGCGATGCGGAATTTCTTCCCGGCAAAACAAAACGCCCAGACTCAATTCTGAGTCTTGGGCGTCTGTTGATCAGCCCTCCCCCAAGTGCTGCTCGAGGACTACTCTAGCTTCCGGCTCGGGCAGGGTAAATGGCTCCCCCGTGCCATGCATGGCACGAAGGTGGTGGAGACTTAAGTACATGGGAATAAAGACCCTACCGGAAGGCCTCAAACACGTCCCATTCGCCGTCGGTTTGCGGGATTCCGTAAACGAGCGAGCCCGGCGGGAGTGCCCGCCCCGCGCCTGTGCCGAGGCTTACCTCGTCAGTAAGGGGTAACCGCCAGTCAAGTGCCCATTGGTAATTTGTCGTAATGTGTGCGGCGCTTCAAAATCAGCTTGCCCACCACTTCGTAGTCCAGCAAGCGAAGCTTCTGAATGGAAGCTCACCTCGCTGAACAAGCCAGACGACTGTCCGAACGTGAGGAGTACATGGCTCGCGCGAAAGCAACGATTCTTTGCATCGACGATCACTGGAATGGGCTGATCGGTCGCAAGATGCTGCTGGAACAGAGCGGCTACGAGGTCCTCGAGGCAACCGGCTGGGACGACGGCCTGAGGCTATTCCGGTCGCGCATCGTCGATGCTGTGGTGCTCGACTACCAGATGCCGGGAATGCGCGGAGACATGGTCGCCGCGAAAATGAAGAGCATCAATTCCCGCGTGCCGATCATGTTGTTGTCGGCCTACGGACCACTTCCGGCCAATAAGCTCAAGTCAGTGGATACGTTCCTGTCGAAGTCGCAACCGCCTAGCATCCTGCTCTCGACTCTTAAAGGGCTGCTGGAAGGACAACACAAACCGTTTTTCTCGCGCTGGCTCGATCATTGGAAGAGCCGGAACCAGGGAGTGACCCATTGAAGTTCCTGAAACTAATCCTCCGCCACACTTGCACGCACCGGTTCTCGTGGCCGCGCATCGGCAGCAACGGCCAGCACTACCAGATCTGCCTGGGCTGCGGTACAGCGTATGAGTATGACTGGGAGAGTATGAAACGCACCAATCGCGTGCTCACTCCTGATGTGCCTGGGCCGGACAGCAATTTGCAGTACATCTCGCACTAGAGCCGCGCCGGATATATGCGGAAGCAGATATGACTGAATTTCGATTCACACGAGCTCCCCGGCTGAACTTGCGCGGCAGTGTGCCCGTCACCATTCAACTGGAAAACAAGCGGCAGCTTACTGCGAATCTGTATCGCCTGTCCCTTACCGGCGGCCTCCTGGAATTGGGTCCCTACGTGGACGAGCGGAGCAGGGTGACGCTGGTGTTCCAACTTGGTGCAGGGCTGCTGCAGGGCAAAGCCGAGATGCTCTTTCCCATGCGTGGCGGCATGGGTTATTTGCAGCCGTTCCGGTTCACCGCCTTTGGCACGGGCATGAAGCAAACACTAGAGCTGCAAATTGCCGCTCTTCTGAAGCAGACAGTGGGTCCGAACCACTCTGTAGGCTTCGCCGCACCTCCACTCTCGGCGGATTCGCACTAATCTCGACGGCTCCACGATCTTCGCGATATCACTTATCAGCTATTAGCCGTGACTAAGTTGCAGCGGGACCCGCATACCCGTGATACATTTCCGCCGATCAGGAGATCAGGAGGAAGCAACCAATGGCGGCCAGCAAGAGCAAGGTCACGTTATACGAGAAGCCAACCTGAAGCACCTGCCGCGAGGTCAAGAGGCTCTTGACTGAAAAAGGCGTGGAATTCGAGAGTGTGAACTACATCCGTAAACCGCTCAACGAGAAGGAACTCAGCGAACTCCTGCATCGTGCCGGATTGCGGCCTCACGAGGTAATCCGCACCAAGGAGCCTGCATATCAACAGTGCGTCGCAGGACGAAACCTGAGCGATGAAGAACTCGTGCGCCTCATGGCAGAACATCCAGAACTCATTCAAAGGCCCATCGTGGCGCGCGGGAACAAAGCCGTGCTGGCCCGGCCGGTGGAAAGGCTGGAGAAACTTGGGATCAAGTGAATCGTGAGGTCTATGCTTGCATGAAAGATTGCGTGCGGTTGGCCAAACAGTCGGCGATCGAAGAGGCGAACTGGGATGGAGCCGACGAGCGGACTTGAACCGCTGACCTGCCGATTACGAATCGGCTGCTCTACCAACTGAGCTACGTCGGCCTGATTTCATGCATCAACACATCAACGTTTTACGGGATTCTGACAGAACTTAAAGTCGCCGATCCCGGTGGCTATCGGCACTTCAGCGCCGGGCATCGCAGCTTGACCGCAGAACGCCGCCATCAGAATATCATGTGGCTTTACGTCCGGAATGCCAAAGATGTAGCATCGACTCATGTTGAAGTGGCGCGCGGTTGTGTGCTTCGGTCTCATCCTTCTGTGGATGGCTGCGCCCGCCCTCGCGTGTCTTCCCGCTTCAACGATGACGAAGGCGGAGATGGAATGTTGCAAGAAGATGGCTGGAGACTGCCATATGGGGTCTCATAACCATCCGTGCTGCGAGAAGACTGCGGCTCAACCTTCTCCCGTAGCAACAGTGCAACAGCCGCATGTGCTGCATGTCGAATTTACAGCCGTCATGCTGGTCAGCCAGACCTCGGCGTTAGCGACTCACTATGCTGAATCTCATCCTTTGACTCTGGGACTTCCACCACCCGCTCCGCCGAACCTCAACTCAGTCCTGAGAATCTAGCCTCCGTCTCACGTCCACGAAGCTGGAAGTGTGCCTTGACGGAGGGGAGATGAAACGAGCAATTGTTTTGCTCGTCGCGTTGGCGTTCTCACAACACGCTAGTGCGGCGAACCATGGCCCGTTGTTTGGGCTCGCTACACCGACAAATTCGCAAGGTGAATGGAATTTTGATGAGGGAGTTTTCGCCCGAACGACCCGCTTCGGTTCACAAGCGTCCATCCGGGAACTCCTGGGATACGGGTTCACCCCACATCTCACGCTATCGTTCACGCTTCCTATAGTTGTTGGGAACACACCCTTACCGCCGACTCGCATCCAGCCAGGGGCCGACTTCGACTCCACGCTGGCTTGGCGGTTTCAGCATAGGGCCACGAAGGTTGGCACGCGGCTGGAGAGCACTGCTTTCGGCGGTCTTGTAGTCCCCGGCCCGCAGTCTGGGTTCGGCGGCACGGGGCTGACGAATGCGCCGGGGTTCATGCTCGGAGGCGTAACGGGCAGGGCATCGCTGAGCCACTACCTTTGGCTCGGCGGCACCTACACACGTTTTGCCGAACACCTAGGAAGTCAGCGTCCTGCCGTGTTCGATTACAGCCTTGTCTATGGCTATCGGCCCAAAAGGTGGCGTAGACCGCCCGACAAGTGGGACTGGCGACTGTTCGCCGAACTGGTTGGTGAACGCTCTGGCAGTATCCAACAATCCCACGTCGTGCTTGAAAACAGCCAGGCACACCAAGTCTTTCTGGGTCCATCGGCTCTGGGGATTTATCGCAACTACACCGTCGGCTTCGGAGCGCAGTTCCCTATCTACCAGAATGTCGAACCCCAATTCCCAAAGGAACGCGTTCGCATTGCGGTCAACTTCAGTTATCTGCTGTTTCAGCATTCCCATTAGGAGATGAAATGAAAAACACTGCCGCATTATTCTTGGCTCTCTTATTTACCGCATCTGCTTCAGCTGAAATCAAGTCAATTGACATGACGATTTTCGGCATGGATTGAGAAGTCTGTGCCCACGCCGTGCGCGTGTCCGTGAAGTCAGTCGCGGGTGTCGAATCCGTGGACGTGAGCCTTGCGAAGGGACTTGCGTCAGTCAAGATGAAACCGGGAAATACTGTGACGCTGAAGCAGTTGCAGTCAGCCATCACGAAGAACGGATTCACGATGAAGGATTCGACATTGACGGTTGAGGGAACCGTGGTCGTTGAAGCTGGTAGGGTTCAGCTGAAAGTCTCCGGCTCGAATGAGATGCTGGACCTCGTGCCCCAGGGGCAAGTGGCACCTGCCGCAGCTCTGAACGGCAAGTCAGTCACTGTAACCGGTGTCGTTCCAGAAACAGCAAAGGGGAAATCGTTCTCGATTCACTACCAGTCCATTACCGAGAAACCATGACAACACTGGCGAATACAAAAAGACGGTCCGCGCTTCTGAGCTATTTCTCGCTATTCACATCTCTGGGCACACTGCTTTGTTGTGCTTTGCCTGCATTGCTCGTCTTGTTCGGCCTCGGAGCATCAGTCGCGTCCATGCTGTCGTTCGTGCCGTGGCTGGTCACGCTATCCCGTCATAAGCAGGGGACGTTTGCCGTGTCAGGCCTGCTGATAGCTCTCGGCTTCGTGAATACGTATTTCATTGCACCTCGCCTCAAGACGAGTGATGCCTGTGAGCCGGGAGACATCGCGTGTGGTGAGGCAAGCAGGCTTTCGAAAGCCGCGCTTTGGGTATCGCTTGGGCTCTACTCGATAGGCTTTTTCGTAGCGTATGTGCTTGGGCCGGTGCTGGCTCGCCTTGACCAATGACTTCACTCGCAACACGATTTGCCCTTCAGAGACGGCCCCACCTTCCCTGATGACTGATCGCGAACATGCCGAGGCCAGACCTAGGGTTTGCCATCCAATATCCGCTTGAAAGAGCTACGCAGCCTTCGTCGCGGTCAAAGCCTCGTATTCCCGCTCCGAATTGGACGGCAGCAGCACCCACATCGTGTACACGCCGAGCGCAGTTCCGAACGGAATATTTGTGAACAGGGACACGAAGCCCAGGACCAGCGCGAGAATCCTCGCCCAGCCCTCGTGCTGCAACAGGCCCCATCCGGCGATGAACCCCAGCGCAGCTTTTGCCAGCAGGAGAATTGCGATGATGCTCAGCAAAGGACGCAAGAAAGCACCTGGCCCTTCGGGAGCTCCGAAATCGCGCGCATGGGAGAAGACTGTGTTAGCAACTATGTAAAGCACGATCGCTCCAACGGTGTTGAATGCCGAGAACGCGAGCCAGAAAAGTGCGAGTAGACGAACGTGTCCCTGCACTCGCCCCGGGCGCGGCTGCGAGAGCAGTACCGGACCGATAATCTGTTTGCCGCACTTGCTGCAGAACCCCTGACCAGGTTGCACTGCTGTACCACATGCATCGCAGAACATGATTTCTTCTCCCACCGTGCTGACCACCAGCATGGTCTCAGTAGAGCCCACATCACAATATACGAAGACAGTGGGCGACAGTTCCGTTGAGTTCGCGGGGCGATGAATTCGAAATTGACGCAAGAACGTTCATCGCAGAAACGAAAAGGCCACCCGGCAACAGGGCGGCCTCTTCTTCAAGGGAGAATAGTTCCAACGGAGGCTTGTAAATTCCGTCAAAACTTTCTGGGGAAATCTTATGAGCCGAAAAACGGGGGTGTCAAGCGATTTTTAGGAAATAAATATCTTTATTTTCAATGATTTACAAAACGCGTCAACACGGTCGAGGAATGTTGCAAAATGAGACAAATTGCGCGTTTGAGGTCGGTAAGCCGATACTTTTAAAGGTACTTACCTTGTTTCAGGAGGGATTCTGAGCACCCTCGGAGCGACCTGGTCCCGCCCCTTTGACCGCCGTCTCGGTGAGATGCAGCGAGATGAACTCCATCTGCTCTGGACGGTCAAAGACCCTGTCGGGGTAGAACCGCTTCACCAAAATGCGAACTCCTCCGAAGGCCACGCCAGCAACAATGGCAAGTCCGGCGAGTATCGCGCATAGCACGACGATGTTCAGAACGAGCGAATACAACTGCTTAACTTCCGAGTTCTCGCTGGCAGTGTTCCAGGTGACATTGGCTTCGTAGTTCACGCGTCCTAGCAAAGCTTTGGCATCACTGTCGGAAATTCCTCCACTAGCAATGGCAATAATCGGTCCGGTGCGTTTATCAAAGAATGTTCCCGAACCGGCAATCTCCGAAATGCCGGACGACCCACGACCCGCCAGCTGGTGTGCTTCATCGATGCGACGCAAATGCTCCGCCGCAAGCTGAGGCGTGGGATAGGAAATCAGCATGAGTGTCGCTTCCCCGCTGGGCGTGTTGTAGTGCGCCAGGGAAGCTTCGGCGCTGGCTCCGAAATCGACGAGATCCGCAGTAACAGGTGGCGCAACGGCCGCCAGCGCGGCCGGGCCCATGACATACTTCTGCGTGTTCGAAACGTAATCGCGACGCGGGAAGAAGTCGATAAAAGAAGGCAAGTTTCCGGCGTTACCGCCTGGTTTGGGTAACGATCCTGCGAGTTCGCGCAATTCTGCCCCCGACATCGGTGTTTCCTTGCTGAACTGCGCATCAATTAGCACGTGCCCGCGATAAAAAAGCACGCGATCACCCAGGGACGATCCCTGATCTCCGATCTGCTCGCGATTCATCGCGGGCTGCAGGTAGAACGTGTACGCACCGAAAGCGCCGGAGGTGTCCGCAAAGCGAGCGCCCCGAACTTTCAACGTACGTCCATCGTCGCGCGTATACGTGGCGGAAGCCAAATCAGTAAAACGGTATTCCTGCAGGACACGTGCGTTCGCGGGATCAGCAGTGGCTGCATCGCTGCTGGTTTGCGCATTTCCCTGCATCTGCCACCCACCAAATTGCTGGGGCAACAGAGCGGGAGATTGATTCTGGGACGGAGTCGCGGCAAAGCCCGCCAAACCGGCGAAAAGGCTCAAAACAATAGAGAATAAGGGGAATTTCATGGGGCCACACCACTGCCTATTGCTGTACTCATTAGACCACAGGGCACGCGGAAAAGTTTCGTAATCCCGGCAAGCTGCTAGCTACAAACGGGTTCCTGTCGTTAACGGAATGGTTACTATCGTGCGTTTAACCTACCCGTCGGGGCCATTCACAACCTTTTCATAAAGATGCAGACTTGGAGTCGAACAAGAATACGAATTGGGGCCCAGCATTAAATGATTCAGCGTCGCGGAAACCGCACGAAAGCGGTCTTGCCAGTCCGAATAAAGGGCAAGGACAAAGATGGGAAACCATTCGAGGAACTGGCGCATACGCTGGATGTAACCGCAGTAGGTGCACGCTTGGGCGCCATTCGTCACGAACTGAATTTGCAGGACGAAATTACAATTTTTTACCGCCAACGCAAGATGCAGTTTCGCGTGGTCTGGATCAAGAAATTAGCGGGCACCTCGGAATTTCAGATCGGACTGCAGGCGGTGGCGCAGGACAAAGAAGCATGGGGATTGGGGCAAGAGCAGCCCAGCGGGCTGGCCAAGCTTTCGGTTTCAATGGCTTCAAGTTTTGCGTAATCCGGAGGGAAATGGCCGTGAAACACTCATTACGCAATCTTTGGTTTGACGAACAAGGACAGGATATCGCTGAGTATTCAGTGATGCTGGCGGTGATTCTTGTGATTGTTGTTGGTACCGTGCGGCTGATCGGATCGAATGCCAGCAACGTCTTTTCGCAAGTTGGAAGCGCGATTCAGTAACCGATTCCCCGTCCACAAATCGCCCCTCGAACCGGAGGGCAACGGCCGGCCACGAACCGGTCGTTGCCCTCCGGTTACTTGCACCCTGCCTTCGCTGCGGCTGAAATGCACTCATGAGCCGCATTTTCGGCTTTCTAAGCGTAGTACTGGCGATGGCTGCGGGACTGTACATCTACTCCCGGCAGATACAGAGCACGTCGGCAGCTGCGGGCGTGAATAATCCCAAGGCCGCCGTAGACATCACGGCTGTTCGCAGCGATTTGATGAGCATCGCGCAGGCCGAACGCGGGCATTTTGCTCTGGAAGGCAAATATGCTTCTCTGGAGGAACTGATTTCAACTCGGGCGCTGACTGTCGCCCGCCAGCGTCTACCCTATAGCTACGAGGTCGAGGTCAGCGGTTCCAGTTTTCGGGCAATCGCGACGCGCCATGGCGAGGAGACCTCCGGAAACCCGCGGGAGCTTTCCCTGGACGAGAACATGGAATTCCACGTCTCGGAATGACAGCAGTGTAGTCAGAGTTGCGATGGTTAGACTTACTGGCCCGCGGCTTTATCCATCTTGCTGGCAATCCTCACGCCACTGAGCCCATCGGCGTACTTGGCGATTCCACGGAACAGGGATTCGGCAATGCGCTGGCGATATTCGCCCGATTCCAGGCGGTGTTCGTCGGACGGATTTGAAACAAAGGAAATTTCCGCCAGGATGGATGGCATATTGGCGCCGATCAGCACAATGAAGGGAGCCTTTTTTACGCCACGGTTGCGAATCGCCGGACTTCTTGCAGCCAAGCCGGTGTGCAGCGATTCCTGCACGTCGGAGGCAAATTCGTGCGACTCCTCAATCTTTTCTTTCAATGCAATCTTCTTCACCAGGTCCTGAAGTTCGTAAATGGATTTCTCGGAGACGGCGTTTTCGCGGGCGGCAACTTCGAGCGCCTCGGGCGAAGAGGTGAAATTCAGGTAGTAGGTTTCGACTCCGCGTGCGTTTGGATCGTGGCTCGAGTTGGCATGGATCGAGATGAACAAGTCGGCGCGTTGCTGGTTCGCGATGGCGGTGCGGGTCTCGAGCGGGATGAAGGTGTCGTTCTTGCGCGTGTACACGACTTCGGCCCCCAACCGGGCGTCCAGCAGCTTCCCTAGACGGCGACTGACTTCCAGCACCAGATCTTTTTCCTGAAGGCCGTTGGGCCCGATCGTTCCTGTGTCATGCCCACCATGACCGGGATCGATCACGATCTTGCCAATTTTCAACCCGAGCGCCCGGATCAACGAGCGATCGCCCCCCGCAGTTGGCTTGGCCTCACGGGCATCGAAGTCTTTCGGCTTGTGTTTCGAGGCAACGCGGGCAGACGATTTACTGCGCGACGGGCCAGTTGCACGTGTCTCGGCAGTTGGAGCTTCCGCGTCGTCATCGTCGTCATTATCGACAATCACCTTGGTGGGCGCGGGTGTTTCGCGTTTCGTATCCACTTTGCGTGGCAGGTCGGGCAATCCACTCTTTGGCACTATATTTTTCGGCTGAATCTTGGCGTCGTCGTTGAGGTCCTGGGTGGTGACGGGAGCCTTTCCCGCTGCCGCACGCAGATCTTGCTTCGTTTGTTCCGGTGTTTTTGCGGGGGTGTCATTTTCGGCCGAATCTGCCGCAGGTGTGTCGCTCGAAGCCGCGCTTTGATCGACACTTTCGCGTGAACTGGCCTTAGGTGGCGCTTCGACATCAGCGGTTGCGGCGCTCGCCCCTTTCACGTCGACATTTCGTGGGGGTCGGCGGCGTGCGTTTTTATTGTCGTTTTTGCCGTGGATATCGATGATCAGTCGATACGGATTGGGCAACAGGAAAGCATCGTAGTCGGACAGGTCATCGACTTCGAGCACGACCCGCGTACGCCCCGGTTTGAACTGGGCCACTCGAATCTTTTTCAGAAAGCCGTCATCCACGTCGAAGCTCTTCCCTACCAGCGTGGAAGCCAGTTTGGTGTCGCGCAGGTCGAAGAAGATCCGGTCGGGATGGGAAATCCGCTGTGTCCAGAACTTTACTTCGTTTTCCACGTCGATGGCGACCCGCGTGTAGTCGGGCGTAGACCAGTGACGAATTGCAGTGACACGGGGCATCTGCTTGGGCAGAGACTGCGAGGAGTTGCCAGCCGCTGCTGCTTGGGGGTTTGCATCAGTGCGCGCGTCGCCAACATCGGCTCCCACGTCTGATTGCGGGCCGGCGCTGTTCCCGTCGCTTTCTGCAACCTCTTTGGCGGCCTTTTTCTTCGATTCTTTTTTCTCGGCCCGGGCCTCGCGATCGATCCCCGCAACCGCTTCCTGAGCATCTTCCGCCAGTCGGTGATGCGGATAGCGCTTGAGGAAATCCTGGAATACGGCGCGCGCCTGCTCAGGATCGTTCAGGTCATCCTTATAGATTTCGCCGATGGTAAACAGCGCGTCACAGCGATATCTACTGCCGGGATACTCGCGCCGCAGGTATCGGTATTGGACGATAGCTTTTTTCAGAATCGCATCGTCGTCAAAACGCCGGCCCATCTCGACCAGGGTTTCAGCTGCAGCGACTGCACTGGGATCAGCCTTGGCGGAGGTCGGCGCCCCTAAATAGACGTTGCGATACGCATTGATGATGCGCTGGTAGTCGCGGCGAGTGCGCTCGCCGTGGGGACGTCCGTTCAATGCCTCGCGCATGCGGTCAGCGGCGGCATAATGGTCGCGGGCCCAGCTTTCGCTATGGCCGTGGCGCGAACGGGCGTACGCCGGCACTGCAGGGATGGCGACCAACAGAAGCAACGCCCCCCAGCGCAAGCCACGCTGGCTTAATCTTGTGTTCAAAGTCGCCGGTCCGTTACTGTCTCGATCCGTCGTTGCAGTTGAACTGCCGTGACACCTGAGAGACTCTTAAACAGATGCTTAGATTCTAATCCGTGTTGCTGATGTAGAGAACCCCGCGCGCATCTCGTTGAACCCGCACGGGATCGCGGGAGACCCCCGAAGGGGTGAGATTAAAGCCGCCGTTGTACAGGTTCGTGATCCTGCGTACATAATTCTGCGTCTCGCTGAAGTGCGGGATGCCAGCGCTGCGCGCCACAGCTCCTTGTCCAGCGTTGTAGGCCGCGAGGGTCAAATTGACGTCGCCGCCATAGTTTTCCAGCAGATACTTCAGATGACGAACCCCAGCATCCACGTTTTGTTGCGGGTCGAAAGGATTCTTCACGTTCAAACTGCGCGCCGTCTGAGGCATCAGTTGCATCAGCCCCATCGCTCCCTTGCGGGACACGGCGTTGGAATTGAAGTTGGATTCCACCTTGATGACCGCGCGCACCAGGTTCGGATCCACGCTGTGGCGCGCCGCCGCCATGACTACCGCATTATCAATCTCGTCCGCGGACGCCTGGTGTCCTCGGGCGTTAGCGGCGATGATCTTGGCATTGGCCGATGACGCGGAGTCACGCCCAAAATACTGCGTGACTTCTTTGGCGGCGGAACGCGCTGCTTGCATGGAGGCTGCGCTCGCACCCGGCACCGGTTTCCAGCGGCTATCCTTGCTGCTCCAATACACCAATGCCGAGCGCTTCGACTGTGAGGTTGGGATCGCCCGAGGCTTGGCAGGAGCGTCTTCGTCCACATAGATCTTGCGGCCGTGTTCCTCGGTTGCAGTGATTCCGTGGCCGGGGCTGTCAATTTCGGCGGCCCAGGCTCTGGAAATCGGAAAAGAGGTCGCGATTGTCGTTCCCACCGTCAGCATCAGTGCGAGTTGCAGGCGCTTTCGCATATCCGGGCGTCTCTCCAAGTACTACGACCGTAGCTGGAAGGCTCTGAACAAACCAAGCCCTCCTGAGCTCTACCCGGAACCTGACGGAGAATCGTACAGCCAGAGTAGGACGATTATAGGCGGGGGTGGAAAAGGCGGCAATCTCTCCGAAGGGAGTAGAACCACCAGAGTAATGCGCGGTAACCGATTGAAACGCAAGCGGATTAAGCGACTCAATCGACCCCGCCCGCGAACTCAGAGGTAACCCTTGCGCAGGTTACTTTCAATCAATAACAACGAGTCAGCGAACCTTCAGCCCGTACTTCTGCGTCATCGGCGGGACAATACCATTCAAGCGCAGGTACTCCACAAGCTGTCCGTAGTGGTCGGTGATGTGCCAGATCGCAACGACAGAGATGCCGAGTTTCGTGTTCGGTCCGGCATAACGGCCCTCGACACGGTCGAGAGCATTGTTCGCCGTGAGCGTGGCGAGCACGCGGTTCGAGTAGTCGAACGAGTCCTTGAGATATTTGATCAACTCCGCTTTGGTTTTCGCCGGATCATGGCCACCCTTTTCGCAGTCTTCGGGCGGTTTCTTGCCCTCAAATTCGTTGAAGAAGGCAAACTGGGCGCAGGCAACGTGCTTCACTTGTTCCCCGAAGCTGCGGACGCCGTCGAACTTGCCGACTGCCGGGATGTAGGAATACTTGTCTTCCGGCATGGCTTCAGCGAGTCCGATAAAGTTCCCTTCCGCGAACTGGAGCGTGCCGCTGACGCTTTCCGCGATGGACTTGGGAACGTCATCGGGGTGGGCGGCTTCCTTCGTTGCTGAGTTCTGTGCCGTTCCAGATTTCTCGACAGCAGAGAGGGCGATGCCACACATGACCAGAAAAGTAGCGACACGAACAAGGCTCATTACAGCCTCCGGTGTTCAGAAAAAGGATATGTGAAGCCATGGAGGGAAGTCGAATTTGCGGACTCTTCGGTCGGGTGGTTCGAAAGGCGTCGAATTGCGCTTCAGCGGCTCAGGACAGCATGTCATCACGGATGTAGTTGCTAAAAACGCCCCATTCGCACTCGGACGACTGCTGGTTTCTCGTAGAAGGAAAGGCCACGGTCGGTTTCATCTCCGTTCCACAGCTTGATGGGCTTCCACGCGCCATTCTCATAAGATCCCTGTTCCGCATTCAGGATCAGACTGCGCATCCAGGGCAACTTTCCCGGCAAATGAAAGCTCACGCTGGCATCCACACCGGTCACGAGAAATTCGTCCGGACCCAATTGCGCGATTAAGGCAGAGCCATGAGCATCCTTTGTGCCCGGCGCGCGACGGCCGTCGGGCTGGGGAAATCCAAATGCAACCGTAGCCTGCCACGCGCCAAGATCTACATTCTGCGTAGTCTGCCCCGGTTCTTCCACTGCAGTCTTCACCTTGCCCTCAAATTCCAGTTGAGCAATCTCGCGGCTCATGGGCGCGAGCAGAGCAAAATTCAGCGCATGCGCTTTCCACGGCTCCTCCCCGAGAATGTTCCAGCCGGATTGATCCACGCCGAAGGGCGAGAACCCGATTGCGCCCTCTCCCAGCGCGTAGAACAGGAACTTTGCAAAACTGTCGCCGCGGCCGGTCTCGGGAATCCAAAGCGGATTGTCGGGACGCTTATAGGCTCGCATGGTCTCGCGGTAAAACTCCGAGTCATCCGCGTATATATCGGGCCCGATCATCTCAATCGAAGGCGCCAGCTTCCGCCACAGCCCCACCATCTTCTGCACTGCGCCCCCACTCGGGTATCCGATGCCCGGCGTGTCCAATTGCCGCTGCGGCAACTCCGCCGCCGGATAATCGATCCATACGTTGCTGTAGTACGGGATGGGGAACTCGGCTTTCGCAGCAGCCGCGATCTCGTTGACGTATTTGGCCTGATAGTAGAGCTGGAACGTTTCGTCTGCATCTCCTGGAAAAGCCTGGCTCCAGGTTCCCGCTTTCTTTCCAGCGGCAGTCAGCATCTCCGGCGGCACATTCCCCGTAAACAGGCGGTTGGCTTCTGGCGAGTTGTCGCGAACGCTTCCAATGTTGCCGGACTCGTTTTCAACCTGGATCAGAATCACCGTGTGCTGTTCCCCATCCACTTGCTTCAGGTGGCGCGCCAAATTCACCAACGCAGTTTTGTCAGCCTCCAGCGTGTTGCGCGAGATCGGGGACAGGACATCGATCGGCTCGCCATCCGGACGGATGACGTGCGGAAAACGTTTCGAGTCCATCTTCACCCAGGAAGGTACGTAATGCATGTTGCCGTTCTTCCAGGTGCCAAACCAAAGCAGGACCACCCGAAGATTGTGCGATCGAGCCCCTTCAATGATCTGATCCACATTGGTGAAATCGAAGTGGCCCTCCTGCGCTTCGAGTTGCTCCCAATACACCGGAGCCTCAACGGTATTGGCGTGCAAAGCAGCCATCGATTCCCAAACCTGCGGCAGTTCACTCGGCCATCCGCTGGAGTTGTGAATCTGCCCACCCAGAATCAAGTAGGGACGACCGTCCACCATCAGGGCATAGCGGCCGTCCTTCTGGACCAGTTTGGGGACTTCCGCACCATTGGCAAACTTGGGAGCAACGAGAATCAGCAAGACTGTAACCAGAAGACTCGCCAGCCGCTGAGGAACATTAAGGCTCATAAAAGCATCACCCTCCCGGGCAGATCATCCTGCAACCCTACTTCTCCAGCGCCGCAGCAAACGCGTCAAGCGACAACGAGCGCAGCAGATTTCGCCGCATTCCGCGCTCGACCTCCGCCAACCGGTCCGAAGCGGCGGTAATCCAGGCGAAATCCGCAGACTCGGCCAACTTCTTCAATTCCGACCCTATGTCTGTATTCCGGATCAACTCCGGCGCGCCCGAGTCGATGAACACCAGATCGCGGAGCAACGAATACAGCGTGCGGATCAGCGCCTCTATCTTCTCCCGCCCCTCTGCCCCCGGACGATAGGACTCAGTGACCTTGAACAGCTCGCTATGTTCTCCGCCCCGCAAGGCCGACCGAAGAATCGCGAGCGCGTGGTCCCGTGCCGCCGTATATGCCTCCAGGTTGAAGCCGCGCGCCCGGCCCACCGCTCCCTCGCTGAGCCGTGCTACCAGCGCCACCTGCGGCGGCTTCCACTCCGGATGATGCTTGGCCAGATCTTTTTCAATCTCGTCGGTAGACAGCGCGCAAAGGGTAAACACCATGGAGCGCGAGCGGATTGTCGGCAGCAACTCCCCGGCGTTCTCAGTTAGCAGAAAGATGGTGGCGAACTCCGGCGGCTCCTCCAGCACCTTGAGCAGGGAGTTCGCCGCCTCTTTCATGAATGCGGAGTCGGTAAAGATGTACACCCGTTCCCTGCCCTCCCCTGGACGGTAATAAATGGTCTCAATGACGCGCCGCACCTGGTCCACCTTGATCATCATCTGCGGCGGGTCGGGCGGAATCACTAGCACATCGGGATGCGTCTGCACGAAGATGCGGGTTTCTTTCTTGTCGGTCTCGCGCAGGTTCTCGCGGGCTTCGACTGCCTCTGTAAAACGCGCCTCCAGGTCGCAGGCCTGTTCAATCCGCGTGCAGTTCGCGCACTGGCCGCAGAAATCAGGGAGACCGTCGCTCTGCGGACGATCGAGGCAGTTCATCGCCCGAGCCAGCATCAGCGCGAGCGTGTACTTACCACACCCGTGACTTCCGGCCAGCACAACGGCATGTGGAAAATGATCGCGCGCCAGCATCTCGCGCAGGCGACGAACTGTCTCGGGGTTACCGTGAAAGTCAGAAAACATAGCGTAGTGATGAGCGATGAGCTATGAGCGGGGAGCGATCAAATCGTCGAGTCCGATCAGCAGTCACTGTTCAGGATACCGCACAACCTTTCCCCGGAAAGAGGCATGGTCACTGCTCATCTGCTCATCCTGCTCATCGCTCAGAGCTTCAATTTCTTCTGTACTAGTTCCCGAATCTTCTGATGCGTCTGACCTGGGGTGCCGCGCGCATCCACGGTTACGACTCGTCCAGGCTCCCGCTTGGCGATCGCTGCGAAACCATCGCGCACGCGTCCAAAGAAAGCTCGCGTTTCCTGCTCGAAGCGGTTCTCGTCATGACTACGGGCACCGTTCTTCGCATCACGTCTATTTCTCCGCCGCGCACGGTTCACACTGGCCTGCGCATTCGAGTCGAGCAGCAATGTGAGATCTGGATGCAAATTCCCGCACAGTACCCGATGCAACTCCCGCACTGCCTCACTTCCCAGCCTGCGTCCGCTTCCCTGGTAAGCCTCGGTGGAATCGGTGAAACGATCACACAGGACGATGCTTCCGGATGCGAGGCCCGGTTCAATGACCTCGGCAATGTGCTGTGCACGCGAGGCGAACATCAGGGCCATCTCCGCGCGCGGGTCGAGGCCGGCGGTACCGGAATCCAGCAGCACCTTGCGAATTTTCTCTCCGGTGGCAGTCCCACCCGGTTCGCGGGTCTCGACGACCTTGTACCCGGCGCCGCGCAGCGCGGCTGCGAGTTTCCGCATTTGCGTGCTCTTGCCGCTGCCATCGAGGCCTTCAAATGTGATGAATTTTCCGCGCCGCGACATTCAGCGGAATAATAACAGTCTGCAAACTGTCATGCTGTGAGCAGCCGAAGCAGCCCTGCCGGGATCGCGTGTTCAACTGTACGCCCTCAGTTTCACGCTGCTATAGTCGTAACATCTGCAACACAGTCAAATTTCTTCCGTCGCATCCGGGAGCCCGCAACAATGAGATTCACGAAAGTGCTGGGGATTTTCTGCGTCTTCCTCTTTTCATTTTGTGGCTGGGCGGCCAATGCCCCCACTGTCACCATCTCGGTGGACGCCACTCATGCTCCTCGAAAAATCTTCCACGCCTCTCTGAAGATTCCCGCCGCTCCCGGCGACCTCACTCTCTACTATCCGAAATGGATTCCAGGGGAGCATGCGCCCGATGGGCCGGTCGTCGATCTCGCTGGATTGTTTTTCAAAGCGAATGGCCAGACTCTCAAGTGGCGCCGCGATCTGCTGGACGGATTCACGATTCACGTCGACGTTCCCGCGGGCGTGAACCAAGTCGATGCCGAACTTGATTTTCTATCTCCTGCAACCTTGGAGACCGGATTCTCTGCCGGGTCATCCGCAACCGACAAACTCGCCGTCATCAGTTGGAATCAGGTTTTGCTTTATCCCAAAGGCTGGAAGTCGGACGATATCAATTACACGGCCTCGCTGAAACTCCCCGAAGGATGGAAATTCGGCACTCCGCTGCCCATTGCCAGCCAAAGTGGAAACGAAATTCATTTTGCCACTGCTTCGCTCACAACTCTGGTCGACTCCCCCGTGATCACGGGCGAATTCCTGAAAATCGTGCCGCTGGCGCAGGATCCTCTAACCGAGATGGATATTGCCGCCGACAGCGCCGCCGCCCTCGAAGCTCCCGCGGAAGTGTGGGATCACTATAAAAGTCTGGTGGAGCAGGCGCAGAAACTCTTCGGTGCGCATCATTACCGCGATTACCATTTTCTTTACACCCTCAGCGACCACGTGGCGCACTTCGGCCTCGAGCATCACGAGTCGGACGACAGCCGTGTGGGAGAGCGCGATCTGGTGGATGAAACTGGGCGCAAGTTATCCGCGTCTCTTCTCCCCCACGAATATGTGCATAGTTGGAACGGGAAGTATCGCCGCCCCTACGATCTGGCGACGCCCGACTACCAGCAGCCCATGCAGGATGACCTGCTCTGGGTGTATGAAGGCCTGACGAACTATCTGGGATTCGTTCTTAGTGCGCGCAGCGGATTGCTCACCACAGAACAGGACCGCGACGATCTGGCCATCACCGCAGCCGAACTCGATCATCTACCGGGACGCGAGTGGCGCAATCTGCAAGACACAGCGGATGCCGCGCCACAACTTTATTTCGCTCCGCAATCCTGGTATTCGTGGCGCCGAGGCACCGATTTCTACAGTGAAGACACGCTGAACTGGCTCTGGGTGGACGTCATCATCCGCCAGCAGAGCAAAGGCAAAAAGTCGATTGACGACTTCTGCCACCTCTTCCATGGCGCACCCAGCACGGGCCCCGCGCTCAAGACCTATACGTTCGATGACGTAGTGAACGCCCTTAACCAAGTCGTGCCCTACAATTGGCGCAGCTTCTGGACCGATCGTCTCACCAATCACGGACCCGGCGCGCCGCTGGGTGGCATCGACGGCGGCGGATGGAAGCTCATCTACAACGACACTCCTTCGGAGATGATGAGCGCCGCGGGCGGGATGTTCCACTTCGTCCCTGCCGGATTGGCGCTCGGCCTTTCCGTGCGTGAGGACGGCGGCATCACAGATACGATTGAAACCGAAGTCGCCGCCAAGGCAGGCATCGGTCCCGGCATGAAAGTAGTGGCTGTGAACGGCCGCCGCTTTTCTCCGGATATCCTGCGGGATGCGATCAAAGCGGCCAAGGGCAGCAGCGCGACCATCGATCTGCTGGTGGAGAATACTGACTACTACAAGACCTACAAGCTCGATTACCACGAAGGAGAAATGTATCCTCACCTGGTTCGAGACGAATCCAAGCCCGATCTGCTAACCGAAATCCTGAAATCAAAGTAACCGGGTGCCCCACCCTTCCCGCGTTGTCGGCGGGAGGGTGGGGATGCTTGACTTCCTCTCCTGCGGTACAATCGCAGCCGCCATGTCCCTGCTCCGCGGCGCCACACTCGCCCTCTTCCTTCTCTCGAACGCAAACGCACAATCGATCTCAGGTTTCACTGCCAAGTCCGCCGCCCGCGAAGCCGATATCGAATCCAAGTTCAAATCCATCCCAAGCCCCGACGAAGCACGCCGGCAGCACCGCATCTTCACGCAGGAACCCCATGTCGCGGGCTCGAAGCGCAACAACCAACTCGCCGAATACATTCGCGATGAGTGGAAGAAGCAAGGTCTCGAGGATGTCGTTATCCGCCGCTACGACGTGTATAGCTCGAATCCCAAGAGCACCTCGCTGGAGATGATCGCGCCCACACACTATCAGGCAGGGCTGCGTGAAACCCCGCTCGACGGCGATCCTGATACGAAAAACCCGGCGATCAGTAGCGCATGGCTGGGCATGTCGATTTCTGGAGAAGTCACCGCACCGCTGGTCTACGCGCACAGCGGCAATCCTGAGGATTACGATCTGCTGCGCAAAAACGGGATCAGCGTGAAAGGAAAGGTCGTACTGGTGCGCTACTCGAATCCGTATAGCTATCGCGGATTCAAGGCGCTTACTGCGCAGCGCGAAGGAGTAGCCGCACTTCTTATTTACAGCGATCCCGCCGAGGATGGCTACAGGCAGGGCAAGGTAGCTCCCGATGGCCCTTGGGGCCCCGAGTATCACATTCAGCGCGGGGCCATCACTTACGACTTTATGGTTCCGGGTGACCCCCAAACCCCTGGCTGGGCCTCGCTGCCCGATGCAAAACGCATTCCGATTGCTGAAGCAGTCTCCGCGCCCAAGATTATGGCGTTACCGCTTTCCTGGCACGACGCGAAGCCCCTGCTCGAGAACCTGGACGGCCCCGTTGCTCCGGACAATTGGCAAGGAGGATTGCCGATTCAATACCACCTTGGCGGCGATCGCGTGAAAGTCCATCTCAAAATTGAAATGGATAACGGCACTCAGCCCTATTACGTGGTTGAAGGCCGCATTCGCGGCTCCGATCTGCCGGATGAATGGGTGGTACTCGGCAATCACCGCGACGCCTGGGTTTTCGGCGGAGTCGATCCCTCCAGCGGAACTGCTTCGATGATGGAACTCACGCGCTCCCTGGGGGAACTCAAGAAGCAGGGCATTCGCCCACGCCGCACTCTTGTGATCTGCAGTTGGGACGGCGAAGAGGTGGGCCTTACCGGCTCCACCGAATGGGGAGAGCAGTTTGCAGAGGACCTGCGGACGAAAGCGGTGGCCTACATCAACGTCGATGAGGCCTCCTCTGGTCCCAACTTCCACGGGCAAGCTGTCGCCTCACTCGCCCCCATGCTGGCGGAAACCACGCGCTCGCTGCAGGATCCGTCGGGGAAAACTCTCTATGATGCGTGGAAGGCAACCGTGGAACGGGAGCGGGCAGAAGGCAAACAGACGGGCCAAATGAACGATTCCGGGACTGCGTCAACTACGCTGGCGGACACGCGCATCGGCAGCGGTTCGGATCATACCGTATTTCTCAATTTCATCGGTATGCCCGTGATCGGCCTCCAGTTCGACGGAGACTACGGCGTTTACCACTCCGCCTATGACGATTTTTACTGGATGAACCACTTCGGCGATCCCGGATACCGCTATATCACGCTAATAAGTCAATTGTGGGGAGTGACAGCTCTGCGCCTGGCGGATGCGGATTTACTCCCCTTCGATTTCGCCAGTTACGCCAGCAATGTCCGACAGTTTGTTAATGAACTGGCCAAGGGCAGAGACATGAGCCAACTGGATCTCACAGGCGTGCGAAATGCCATCGATAACTTGGAAGGTGGGGGGACGCAACTGAATGAAACAATAAGCCGCAAGCTGGCGTCAGGCGCCATCGATTCCAAAGTCGCCACAGAACTGAATCGCGGCATGATGCAGGTCGAGCGCAACTGGCTCAACCCCGACGGCATTCCGGGGCGTCCATGGTTCAAACATATTCTCTATGGAGCGCGTTACACCTACGCTCATCTGGAATTGCCCGGCTTGGCGGAAGCAGTGGAGAAACAGGATTGGCCCACAGCAAAGCAGCAGGCGCAAATCCTGCAGCGCGCCATCGAAACTAATACGAAACTGCTGCAACACCTCGCGCAGGAAAAGTAAGCCAAAAGGAGAACTGCAGCGTCGAACTCTGGGCTAGTAAGAAGATCACAGGTACAAGAGGACAGCGGGTGCCCCGTCCTTGTCCCGCCGATTTTGGCGGGACAGGGCGGGGAATTTGACTTCCGGGCTTGAATGGGCTCGCCCCAAACCGGGTTGCGAACGGACGCACGTGAACTCGCGGTTCCTACTTCGCTTTGATCTCTCGCTCCATGACCTTGCGCAGTGCGCTGTTGATGCGGGTCTGATAGCGGCTTCCGTCTTTCTTAAACCAGGCGAGCACGTCGGCGTCCAGTCGCAACGTCACCGGTTTTTTTATTGGCCGATACAAATCCGCAATCCTGAGGGTCTGCAAGGAGAAGGACTTCTTTTTCTTACCTTCGGGAGACGCCGCCGCGTTCAGGTCCTTGCGCCGTTCGCTTCGCGTACTCGGATTCCGGGTTTTCGGACCGCTAACCGAGGCTCTTGCGCCTGCCGTCCCACCCCGCACCGCTGCTTCATTCCTTGCAAGTCGTTGTATTCGCGTCATTTATCGCGCACCAATTAGTATGTATGTACAGAAATGTACATGGAAATGTTCCTGCAGGAACACTTTCCACCGGGCGTTACGAAATTACTCATCCCGCGAGGTCTTCAGTCATAAGCACCTCGGATTCAACTGTTTGCGCAGAGTCTTCATCCATGAACGCGAATGCCTCCTGGGGCACCGGGTTCTGCCAGACCGGAGCGAACGATTGCCGGTGCAGTGGGGTTGGCCCCAGTCCCCGCAGGGCAGCCAGGTGCTTCGGCGTGCTGTATCCCTTGTGCGCAGCCAGGCCGTACGCCGGAAACACAGCATCCCACTCGCGCATGATCCGATCGCGCTCCACTTTGGCGAGAATCGATGCCGCCGCGATGGAGGCGGAGAGGGCGTCGCCATGAACGATAGACTTTTGCGGCAGGTCGCAATCGATTTTTACCGCATCAATCAGCAGATGATCGGCCGCCGGGCAGAGGTGCATCACCGCCTCGCGCATTGCCATCCGGGATGCCTGGTAGATGTTGATCTGGTCGATGCGAGCCGCGTCGACGGCTGCAATGGCCCACGCAATTGCGTGCTGGCGAATCCTTTGCGCCAGCACTTCCCTGCGCTCCGCTAGCAGCAGCTTGGAATCGCGCAATCCCCGCATGCGGTACGCCGGATCGAGGATCACTGCGGCCGCGACGACGCAGCCAAACAACGAACCGCGTCCCACCTCGTCCACTCCAGCCACAAGCCGCGCGCCGCATTCCCACGCCTTCTTCTCGTAACGCAAGGTGCAGCGCAGTTTCTTCAGCAATCGCAACTTGGCGGCGGATGGGGACAAAGTGGTGCGCGCGTCGGGAGAGTTCAGTACGGAGGCCTTCATGCCAGAACCTGTGGTTGTTTCATCTTGACCGAGCACGACGAATCGCGCAAGCGAAGATTCGGACCCATCGAAATCGCAAGTTCTTTTTGATTGCGTGCGGCCATTTGGTAACCGCGGCACGGTTACGGAATGCCCATTGTGCAGGTGAACGGTCGTTGTTAACTTTTTCTTACGAGGAAGCTAGCGTTGCAGAACATCGATCATCAACCAGACACTCCTTTGCGACACGAAAAAATGGTGCACGCAGCTCTGCCTGTGCGCTGGACGCCACTGAATGGCGAAAGCCGTGCATCCTGCCAACTGGCCTGTACCTACGATATTCACGCCACCGGAGCGCGTCTGGTGGGCTCTGGCAAGGTCACTCTCGGCGACCTGATCATGGTGGAGCGCGGACGGAACAAGTCGCTCTGCCAAGTTACCTGGGTCGGCGATCCAAGTTCTAATTTGCGCGGGCAGTTTGCAGTACAGTGCGTGGAAGGCAAACCGCCTTGGGAAGAAGAGTGGCGACAGACAAAGGAAGTATTCGAGCCTCTGGATGCGGAGATGTTGTATCCTCCCCGTATCGAACGGCTGATGATGCAGTCGCAGTCGAACCGCCGGCGCCGTCCGCGCTTTCACGTCGAAGGGCAAGCCGAAGTCATCGACCGAACACAGCGTGGAGGCGGAGAGGTGGACCAGATCTCCGAACTTGGCGCGCGGATCTCCGCGACCGATTTGCTGCGGCCGGGAACCGATTTCCGATTGATGTTGAATCTGTTCGATATAAACCTTGCTCTCAAAGCACGGGTCAAATACCTGGTAAATAATTTCGGGATGGGTGTGGAATTCCAGGAAATCAGGCGTGGCGATCGTCCTCTGCTCGGATACGTGCTCAGCCGGGTGAAACAAAGCCGGATCGAAGATTTCGTTGACGTCGAGGTCGTCGCCGAGCACGCAGTCGCCGCATCACTGGTGTAAGGTGTTTGCAACGCCAGCATGCTATCCTTCGGCGCATGCATCCACAGCGTGGCCTTCTCTGTATCTTGATTGCACTTTTTTGCTGCGCACCCTCGGTCAATGCCCGCGTCATTCGCGTGGAAATTGCTTCGCGGACTGACGTCCTTAACGGTGCAGCGTTCGGTACGGCGGGAGCCTACGAGCGACTGACTGGCCGCGTTTACTTTTCGGTTCCGGTAGACAATCCGCATAACAGCCGCATCGTGGATCTCAAGAATGCTGTAAACCTGAAGCATGGCGAAGTGGAGTTCTCCGCGGACTTCGTCGCACTCCGTCCGAAGGACCCGCACAAGAACAACGGATCCATGCTGCTGGAGAATCCCAACCGCGGGCACAGCCGCATTCTTTCGCTGGTGGATGGAGGCGATTGGGACGCCGCCAGCAATGCTGGAGATGGATGGCTTCTGCGGCACGGCTTCACGTACGTGAGCCTTGGCTGGCAGTGGGATGCGGCGGGAGATGATGCCCTGCGGCTCTATGCTCCTATCGCAAAAGAAAATGGAAAAACGATCACCGGATTGCTACGTGGCGACCTGATGCCTTCAAAACCAATGCCCGAGATCCCTCTCGGGCACCTCATCCTGGGAAACATCGGAGGCACCGAATACCCGGTAGCAAATCCGGATGATCAGAGCAATGTGCTGACCGTCCGCGACTCTCGCGATGCACCACGAACGGTCATCCCCCGCTCAGAGTGGCAATTCGCGCACACGGTCGGCGGCAAGCGCACGCCTAGTAACCGACATATCCACCTCAATGGCGACTTCCAGCCGGGGAAGATTTACGAATACGTATATGTCGTTGCTGATCCTGTGGTCGCTGGACTTGCCTTTGCGGCGGTGCGCGATTTCGCTTCCTATGCCAAGCATGCTTCTGACTCGATTGCTCCTGTCGAGCGCATCTATGCCGAAGGCATCTCCCAGAACGGACGCTTTCTTCGCAATTTTCTTTACCAGGGTTTCAATGCTGATGAGGACGGCAAGATCGCTTTGGATGGAGTTCTCGCGCACGTGGCCGGAGCCGGGCGTGGAGACTTCAACTATCGATTCGCGCAACCTTCGCGCGATGCGCAACCTACTTCCTCGGTATTCTTTCCAACCGATATTTTTCCCTTCACCGACCAGCCGGAGAAGGATCCTCTCACAGGCGAAAGTGGCGGGCTGCTGGATCGAGCCGCGGCTGAGAAGGTCGTCCCCAAGATCTTTTTCTCGAATACTTCGTATGAATATTGGGGCCGGGCTTGTGCGCTGATCCATAGCAGCGCCGATGGGAAACAGGACGTGCCAATCTCGGATCACGTTCGCATCTATCACTTCACGGGAGAGCAACACTTTCCCGGCCCGTGGCCGCCGGCGAAGGGAGAAGGCGATTTGCTAGGCCAGGAACCGGAGTCGCCGCTCGCAATTCGATACTTCTGGCGCGCGATGATCGCCAACATGGATGCCTGGGTGCGCAGCCAGACGCTGCCTCCTCCGAGCAGCTATCCCAAAATTGCTGACGGAACCCTGGTTGCATTGCCGGATTATGCTTTCCCTGTCATCCCACATGTCAACAAACCGCACGAAGCAAACAGCGGCACGCGACTGGATTTCGGAGCGAACTGGCGTGACGGAATCTTGAGCATCCAACCTCCCAAAGTGGGTGAGCCTTTCCCGGTACTGGTGCCGCAAGTGGATGTGGACGGAAACGAGCGCGACGGCGTGAAGTTGCCCGAGATCACAGTGCCTTTGGCGACCTATGCCAGTTGGAATCTGCGCGACCCATCGATCGGCGCACCGGATCAGCGGGTATCTTTCGAGGCGTCTTATATTCCTTTTCCGAAAGCCGCAGCGGAACGGCAAGCCAGCGGCGACCCCCGGCGATCCATCGCAGAACGATACTCTGGCCGCAAAGACTTTCTCACTCGCTACACAAAAGCTGTCGACGATCTGGTGAAGCAACGCTGGATTCTCCCGGAAGATCGCGACGCAGTTCTGGTGCGCGGCGAGCAAGAATGGGCCGAGGCGACGAAGTAAGATTCACGGCAAACGACCACCGAAGCTGTCATCACCTTGCGGCATCACCGCTCTGCTTTCGTCGTCGCCGAAATCCCAGGATTGATGTCGTACTCCGGGTGCGGAACTCCCATCATCCATTTGTCGAACCATCCCACGATGTGATCGAGACGCTCGATGCGGTGCCAAGGCTCGCCTGAGCGAGAGAGTTCATGCGTCTCGCGCGGGAAAACAACCATCGCAGTAGGACGTTTGAGGTACTTCAGCGCACGAAACAGTTGCTCGCCACCCGAATCCTGCGGTGTGCGGTAATCGGATTCCCCCAGCACGAATAAGACGGGCGTGTGAATATTCTTCACGAAGGTGATGGCTGAGCGGTTGTTGTAGTCCTGGGGATCTTCGAAGGGAGGGGCTTTGAACCAGTTCGGCTGGAACAGGGTGAAATCGGCGGTGTACCACCACGACGCCCAATTGGAAATATCGCGTTGCGATACAGCCGCGGCGAAGCGGTCGGTATGAGTAATGATCCAATTCGTGAGTACTCCGCCGCCGCTGCCTCCAGTGACCCCAAGTTTCTTTTCATCGATATAACCACGCTTTAGCAGTTCGTCAACTCCAACCATCAAGTCGCGGTAATCGTCGCCTGGGTAGTGATACTGGATGATGTTGCCGAATTCCTGGCCGTAGCTGGTGGAACCGCGCGGATTCACATAGAGAACGACATAGCCCTTGGCAGCCATCCACTGAAATTCGTGGTCGAAGACCCAACCGTAAGCCGCATGCGGACCGCCGTGGATGTCGAGAATAAGCGGGTACTTTTTGTGCGCATCGAAATCCGCCGGTTTCTGAATCCAGCCCTGGATGCGCTGGCCATCAAAACTCGTGTAATTAATTTCCTCAGGCGAGCTCATATTGAGCTGCGACCATAATTTTCCGTTGAAATCCGTGATGCGGGTCTGAGTTCCCTCAGGCGAGACGGCGAAAATATCTCCGATCATCACTGGGGTGGAAACGAGCGCAGCGATCGCGCTGGCATCTCCGCTTAACGAAAAATCCAGCACTGCCTGGTCGCCGCGAGTCACCTCCGTGATGGTCCCGCTCTGCGCATCGACGCGCACGAGGGGGGTACGCCCTTGCTTTTCGACAGTATCAAATAGCGAACGACCGTCGGCGGACCAGTAAAGCGAGCGTCCATGCCCGCCCCGCGGAGCGGCATTGTCGCCGGAAACTGAGCTGCCCATGTCGAAGTCGTAGTTGGCGGTCAGGTTCCTGGGCTGCGCGTCCTTCGCAGCGTCCATCACCCACAAATCAGGCTGCGAGTAAGATCGAACTGGCTGCGAAACAGAGCCGTGAAACGCGAACTGTCGTCCATCCGGGCTTAGAGTAAGATCGCGAACATACATCGGAATCGTGGCCTGCTTTTCCGGATTTCCTCCCGCGGACGAGACCGAATAAATATCTGTGCTGGGAAGGTCGTAATAAGGCTCGTCCGTGCGCTGGGTAAGGAAATAGATGTGGGAACCGTCGCTGCTCCAGACGATGTCCCCTTCATCGTAATTGCCGCTGGTTAACTGGACGGGCTTGCCAGATGCTTCGGCCGCTTGGCGCACATCCAGCACCCAGACGTGGCTGTGGCGCTTGGGATCGAGATAGCCTTCATCGTTATCGCGGTAAATGGCGCGGCTGATCACGTGGACATCGGATTCGTGCTCGTTCTCCGCGCTGCTTTCTTCCTTTTTCTTTCGCTCGGCTTTCTGAATGTCCGTCGCCGTAGTCTCACTCACGAACGCGATGAGCTTTCCGTCCGGCGACCAGACTGCGCCGGACGCGCCTTTGGGCAAATCAGTGAGTGTGCGAGCCTCGCCACCTGCGAGGGAAAGCAGCGCGAGCTGGCTCGGCTTCGGCTTGCCGGATTCGTCCTTTTCTCCAGCTCGGACAAACACAAGATACTTGCCATCCGGGGACCAGCGAGGCTGCGCGTCATGCTTGCCGTTAGTCATGCGCATGGGAGCTTCGCCGCCGCGGCTCGGGGCGACCCAGATCGAAGTCTCGTATCCCGTACGCTTCTCATCGCAGTTCACGCGCGTGAAGGCGACCTTCGTACCGTCGGGGGAAAGCTGGGGATTGGCGACCCATACGAACTCGAATAGATCTTTTTCTGTGATCAGGCGCTTCTGGGAACTGGCGGGCTGCGGAGCCTGTGCTGCTAAGGAGCTGACGGTGGCGATCAACAGAATACAGAGCCGAGTCTTCATGCGTTTCCTTCATGCCTCGATAGAGGGCGCCGCGAGTTTGCATTTTCCTGAGATGCCTGTCAACTATCCAGCAGTGATCGGAGTGAAGCTTGTTTGATTGAGCTCGTTTGACCGACGTGCTGCGAGATGATACTTTCCGCCCCATGGTTACAGCGGGACGTGTCGCGGAGATGCGCGCTGATGCTGGGGCGGAGCTCCCTCGCAAATTAGGCTTCTTCGACGCGCTTTCCATAGTCGTGGGAATCATTATCGGCGCTGGGATCTTCCTGGTGCCAAACCTGGTGGCACGCGAACTGCAATCGCCCGGCTGGATTCTAGGAGTCTGGACGTTTGCCGGCGTGATCTCTTTTTTTGGAGCGCTGGCCTGTGCCGAGCTGGGCACTGCGTTCCCGGCTACTGGGGGCCAATACGTTTTCCTGCGTGAGATTTACGGCCCGCTGATCGGCTTCCTCTGCGGCTGGTCGATGTTTGCCGTGGCGCGCACCGCTCAGGTTGCATGGCTAGCCGTCACCATGTCCTTGTACGTGTCGTACTTCGTTCCCATGTCCAATAGCGCGGCCAAGTTCCTGGGCCTCGGCGCTCTCGCGCTTTTCACTGCCATCAACTATTGGGGCGTGAATGCGGGTGCATTCGTACAGAAGGTTTTCACGATGGCGAAGGTTGCGGGATTGCTGCTGATCATCGCTACCGCCTTCCTTTGGCATGGCAAAGCGGGCGCTGTGCATTCAGGGTTAAGCGGGGGATTTTCTTTAAACCACTTCGGCGTGGCGCTGATCGCCTGCGTACTGGCCTGCGACGGATGGGTGCAACTCAGTTTTGTGGCGGGGGAGATTCGAAATCCACGACGCAATATTCTGTGGGCGCTCGCCATTGGATCGGCGGCTTGCACGGCAGTTTACGTGCTGGCGAATATTGCCTATATGCGCGTGCTTTCCATTCCGGAGATCGCGGCCAGCGAACACGTGGGGGCGAGTGTAGCCGAGCGCGTCATGGGACACGCGGGCGGCGCGATTGTTTCGGTCATCATTCTTATGTCAATCATCGGAACCCTGAATGGCTGCTTTCTCACCAGTCCACGAATTTATTTTGCGCAAGCGCGCGATGGCCTATTCTTCCGAAAGTTTGGCGAAGTACACCCCAGGCATCAGACCCCCGGATTCGCAATCGTCGCGCAGGCACTGTGGGCGGCGGTGTTGCTGATCAGCGGCTCTTATGAGTCGCTGCTGGACTACGCGATGTTCGCCATCTGGCTCTCGTATGGCTTTATGGTGGCGGGCGTGATTGTTCTGCGGATCAAGCGGCCTGGGCTGGTTCGCCCGTACCGGATGTGGGGATATCCGGTGACGCCGATCCTGTTTCTGCTGATCACGACCTGGTTTCTGGGCAATATGATCGTGAGCCGTCCGGTACCGTCGCTAGCGGGGCTGGGGTTGATTTTGACCGGCGTGCCGATTTACTTCGCCTGGGCTCGGCAATACAAAGCTTCGCTCTCCCATTCACGGGAGTCCTGAGCCGAACCACTTAGAGCAACCCATCCCGTATGCCACTGCCGCGCCCCTCCGCTTCGCCCACGCTTTGACGAAGCCGGGTCTATCCACCCCGACCGCTACGGTGACACTGATAACAGTTGATGCTGTTGTACACGTAACCCGACACTCTCTCGTGACGGAAGTTGGCGGCGTTGTTGCCGCCATGGCAACCGGTGCACTGGAAGACCGCGTAGTCATTGGAATTTATATGGCACGTGGCACAAACATTGTTCGCGTTTCCGTGATTGGTCGGGAACTGCGTGTATTGCGAGTGGTTGAATGTCGCACCAGTCCAGGCAGTTGTGTTGTGGCAGCTCTGGCAGGTGGTGGGGAAGAACTGCGGTTGCGCGGCATGGCCCGGATTCGTGCTGTTGTTGTAATCCGTCTGGTGACAGCCGATGCAGAGCGTTGGCAAAGTCGTGTAGTTGCCGTTGACGTGGCAATCTGAGCATTGCCGCGGTGGCACAAGGTGCGATCCGGTCAGCGGAAATGGGGTGTTGTTGTGGTTGAACGTAGAATTCGTCCAGGCCACGGTATCGTGGCACACCGCGCAAGTTGTCGGGAATCCGGCAGCCGCGTGCGCGGGGTTATTGGTCGCGGCGTAATCCTTCTGGTGACACGAGTAGCACTGGGTGCTATTCAGCGCGTAGTTGTTGCTGATGTGGCAATCCGTGCACTGGCGCGGGGGCACCGTGTGCGATCCCGTCAGGGGGAAACCCGTGGCCGAGTGGTTAAACTTGCCATGGCTCCAGAGCACCGTATCGTGGCAGCTTTCGCAAGTGGTCGGGAATCCAGTATGGGGAACAGGAGTCGTCGCCCCAGCATAATCCTGCTGATGGCAGGAATAACACGCCGTGCTATTCAGCGTGTAATTGTTGTTGATATGGCAATCGGTGCACTGCCGGGGAGGTGCTGTGTGCGATCCGGTCAGCGGGAATCCGGTGCTGTTGTGGTTGAACGTCGCATTCTGCCAGGAACTCGTGTTGTGGCACGAGCCGCAAGCCTGCGGGAAGTTCGAACTCACGTGGTTTGGGTTCGTCGTACCCTGGTAATCCTTGAGGTGACACGTAACGCAAGCCGTGTTGTTCAAATTGTAGTTGTTGTTCACGTGGCAATCGGTGCATTGCCGCGGAGGCACGGTATGCATTCCGGTCAAAGGAAAGGCCGTCAGCGAATGATTGAACGAGGCATTCGACCATGACGTTGTGTTGTGGCAGAGATTACAACTCTGCGAGAACGCGGCGGAGACGTGATTCGGATTTGTGGCCGCCTGATAATCCTTCAGATGGCAATTCACGCAAGCCGTGCTGATGAGGTTGTAATTGTTGTTGATATGGCAATCGGCGCACTGCCGCGGCGGCACGGCGTGGCCGGCGGTCAGGGGAAATCCGACGGAGCCGTGATCGAACTTGGCGTTCAGCCAGTTGTCGGTTCCGTGGCAACTATCGCAGGTGGTTGGGAAGTTGGCTGCGACGTGGTTGGGACTCCGGGTCGCCTGGAAATCGGACACGTGGCACGAAGAGCAAGCCGTGGACATCGTCTGAAAGTTGCTGGTGGCACCGCCCTTGTGGCAGGAAGCGCAGTCCACCACCGCGTGCGCTCCGGTCAGGGGAAAGCGGTTATTATGCTGCTCAATCTGCTGGATTGAGACTTGCCAGCCGCGCACCGTGTGGCACTGTTCGCAGTTCGCCCCCAGTTGCCGCTTGTGAATATCCGCATGGCAGTCTTGGCATCGTTGTCCTACATTTGTGAACACTGGCTTGACGTGGCACTGGGTGCAATTGACCGCCTGGTGCAAGCCGCGGAGAGGGTATCGCGTCTGATTGTGATCGAATTCAGGGACCGCACGAATTGGCCTCCATCCCTCCGCAGTATGACAGTTCTGACAGGGAACGCTGAGATTCCCGTGCGGGCTGTGCGTACCTGTAGACTCCTGTGCTGGCGCAGTTCCCGGGAGACCGGAAAAGGCGAAGAACAGCACAGCAACGAGACTCAGGACACGCCCCAAACCAAACATGATCCGCCCCCTGCCCGGCCGCCGACACTTTACAAGAAAACGGTAGGAAGATGAATGACGAGGGACAAACTTGGACTATTTAAAATAGTGGCTCGAACGCCCGAGCGCGGGGTGTCCCGACACAACATCGCGTGGCTCCATCGGACAGATTCGCTCGAGCTTACTATTGCTATGAGTCAACTGTGAGTTGTTTGCGTTGCCTCGCGTTCGTGCCTGACTGCTGAATGTTCAAAAATTTGGACGCGCTGTACTCTGAAGTTAATCGAAAAATCCCAAGCAAACGACGGTACGGCCGTAATTCATGGTAATGCGATCGGCAACATCATCCTTCAAATCAATAGCATGCGCCTAGTCAAACTCCCTTCGCAGTGACGTCGCGCACACTGCGGCAAGTCGACTCGTTGTGAGTGGGAGTGCATGTCCTAATTGATACTTTCCTGCGAGCTATAGATCAGCAGAGTCTTTCGTTCGCCATTGGACGGCAGTTCAAGTTGACAGGTTCCAGCTAACCTCCGAAGCGCCCAGCTGGCGCCCCGGTTCGACTCGCAGTCGTGCAGAGGCTGTGCGATACTGAGGCTGTGCACCCATTCGGTAAGTCGTATCCCATACGACGATCGTTCGGAACCCCTTGTCTTAGATGAAGTTGCCTGATCTTGGGCGCGTAGCTCAAAAGGATAGAGCATCGGATTTCTAATCCGAGGGTTGCAGGTTCGATTCCTGCCGCGCCTACCAGAGCCCAGCCCCAATCCATTGTCTCCCTGTGAAATAGGGCCGAAGCGTGCAATTGAAAGCGAGTGATGCTGGCCTTCGACAGCGAATTCCGCCTTGTCACGCCCGCTTCGCGGGCGGGGCGGACGAGGCGTCCGCCCCTACACGAGTCTCATTCAGGTTGCAGGCGAATGGCGCATTTGAAGGAACTTGAGTGTTGCGTCTTTCAACACGACGGTCTCTGACTGACTGGTTAGAAATTGTTCTCCACTTGGCCTAGAATCTCCGAACCAGTTTTTCTGTGGGTCCATACACGTGGCGGAGACGGTTGTTCCGAGACAGGCTCTCGAATTGGAGATGGCGGGCAAGGCGGCGGGCCCGTGCGTGTTCGTGCTGTTTGGCGCGGCAGGGGATCTCACGAAACGAAAGCTGCTTCCCGCACTGTTTAACCTGGTGAAGGCAAAATTGCTGCCGAATGACTTCGCGCTAATGGGCGTTTCGGTCGACGATCTGAGTCTGGACGCCTTCCGCGATCAGGTCAGCCAATTCCTGCCTGCCGATGATACGGAATCGCGGAATTGGCTGCGAGACCGGCTCTTTTACGAGCGAGGCGATTTTGGGGATAGCGGGCTCTTCTCGCGGCTTCGCGAGCGGCTCTTTCAGGTTGATGCGGAGCGCCACACCCAGGGCAATTACCTCTTCTACCTCGCTACGGCTCCCAAGTTTTTCGCGACGATTGTGCAACAGTTGGGCGCATGCGGATTGTCGCTGCAGGAGGGTGGACACTGGCGCCGCGTGGTAATCGAAAAGCCGTTTGGCCAGGATCTGGAGTCCGCCAAGGCACTGAACCGCAGTATCAGCAGCGTGCTGCAGGAAAGCCAGATCTACAGGATCGATCACTATCTGGGCAAGGAGACGGTGCAGAACATCATGGTGTTCCGGTTCGATAACGCGATCTTCGAGCCGATCTGGAATCGACGCTACATCGATCACGTGCAGATTACGAACGCGGAAACCGTCGGCGTGGAACGGCGCGGCGCTTACTTCGACAACGCCGGAACCCTGCGAGACATGGTGCCCAATCACGTCATGCAGTTGCTCAGCCTGACGGCGATGGAGCCGCCCGTTTCGTTCCATGCCGACGCGGTGCGCAACGAGCAGGCGAAGGTGCTGCATTCAATCCAGCCTTTGAATTCAGAGGAGGTGCTGCTGCGCAGCGTTCGCGGTCAGTACGGTGAAGGGATGGAGGAAGGCGAGCGGGTTCCAGCCTACCGCTCCGAGCCAGGAGTCGCTTCGGAATCGCGCACGGAGACATTTGTTGCGCTGCGGCTGAACATCGATAACTGGCGCTGGGCAGGAGTTCCATTTTACTTGCGAACGGGCAAGCGGCTGGCGAAGCGTCATACCGAGATCGCGATCCAATTCAAGCGGACGCCATTTCAACTGTTCCGCAACGCTACTTCTCACCAGCCGCACACCAACACACTGGTGCTGCAGATTCAGCCGGCGGAAGGGATTGCGCTCAGCTTTGGGGCGAAGATTCCCGGTCCGCTGCTCCGTGTCGGTTCGGTAAACATGGACTTTGAATACTCACAATATTTCGGAGCCGACGCGTATACCGGGTACGAAGTGCTGCTGTATGACTGCATGATTGGAGACGCAACGCTGTTCCAGCGTTCCGACATGGTGGAGGCAGGCTGGTGTGTAGTGGATCCGGTGCTCGATGTGTGGAAGGCGCTGCCGCCGCGCCGGTTTCCAAACTACACATCCGGGACGTGGGGTCCGGCGGAATCGGAGCAATTGATGGCGCAAGATGGGCGGCAGTGGAGGAGGATCGAACCGTGATACTAGCAGGCGATATCGGCGGGACTCGCACGCGGCTGGCCGCTTATCAAACGGAGGGCAACCGGCTCGACTGTGTGGTGCAAAAGACCTATGCCAGCCAGGAGCATGGGGGAGTGCGCGAGGTTCTGGTCGACTTCATCCGGACGGAAGGAATTCCGGTGCACAGCGCCTGTTTGGGAGTGGCCGGTCCAGTCCGCGGCGGACAGAGCAAGATTTCGAATCTGCCATGGACGATTGATTGCCGCGAAGTCGCGGCGCAACTCAAGCTCAACTCCGTGGGGCTACTGAATGATTTGGAAGCTTACGCCTACGGTATCGACGCGCTGGAATCGAAGGACTTCGTCACGCTTAGCGAAGGATCAGAAGACGCCGAAGGCAACCGGGCCGTAATTTCCGCCAAAACGGGGCTGGGCATGGCGGGCCTTTATTGGGACGGATTTCGACACCATCCGTTCGCCTGCGAAGGGGGACACGCTGATTTCGCCCCGCGCAACGAACTGCAGGCGGAATTGCTGTTATATCTGCAGAAGAAGTTTGGACACGTCAGTTGTGAGCGGGTTCTTTCCGGTCCGGGGATCCGCAACATCTACGACTTCCTGCGTGACACGAAGAAGGCCGAGGAGACTGCCTCCTTGCGCGAGCAGATCAAGAGTGCGCGCGACGCATCGGCCCTGATCGCACAACTCGCAGCTGAGGGTAATGCGCCAATCTGCGAACAGACAATGTCGATCTTCGTCAGTATTTTCGGGGCTGAGACTGGGAATTGTGCTTTGCGATACATGAGTACCGGAGGCATTTTTATTGCCGGGGTGATCGCGGCGAAGAACGTTGCGAAATTGCAGGACTCTGCCTTCCTGCAGGCGTTCATGGACAAGGGGAGAATGGGTTCGCTGCTCAAAGACATGCCCGTCAAGGTAATTTTGAACGACGATTGTGGACTCATCGGCAGCGCGCGTTACACGCTGGTGCAGAAAGCCTTCGGAAAGTGACGGCTTCTGCGTATATTCGGATCTCCAGCGGAATAGGCGACTAAAACTGCAAATTCAGGGCGCTGCTCAGGAAGGCCGCCAAGGGGGACATCTTGCGGCAGGCAACTGCAAACAACGTCATGAACTTGGGACTGCAAACGTCCTTATCGGTGAACTCGATCGCACTGCCCAGATCGCGCAGCTTTAAATCTTCCACAAATTCGTGATCACGGGGAAAGCCGCGTGGGAGGCCGGGATAGTTTGCTGGCGTCGTCCCAGTTAAGCAGCCGACGCACTTTCCGCCACTCACTGTTGCGGCCGACAATGGCATTGCGGACTTTCAGCAGCGTGGGGGCTTCGGGATGCCATAGGCCTGAGGCTGCAAAGCATCCTCCCGGTTCAAGATGCAGATAGAAACCGGGAGAGTGCACGTCTTTGCCACGATGGGAGAAGCGCATTGCGAGATGGGTTTTGTATGGCCGCTTGTCGGACGAAAAACGGGTATCGCGGTAGATACGAAACAGCGATCCACGCGCGCCTCGAGGATCGGCGACGAGATGGGGTGTGATTTCGTAGAGAGGCGCTGCAAAATCGGTAATGAATTGGATCGCGGGCTGACGCGCACACCTCTCGTATTCATCTTTGTGGGCCAGAAACCAATCACGATTGTTGTTGCGCTTGAGCCGGGTGAGAAAGCGAAAGAGTTCGGGAGTAAAGTAGGCGGGCATAACGGTGCGACAATTATCTTACCCGACAAAAAGCCCTGAACTCTCAAAGCGGATGAGCATACAGTACGGTAGCAAAACCCTTCTCGACGTTCTTGGCTGCCGAATCTGCTGTGCGTTGCTATTCTGCGCACCGTCACGTTAAGATGACTCGTACACGTCTTTCTCCGCTCTATCCCTAGTATTTCCGAGCCAGAATTTCCGCGGGCAAGAAGTGTGCGACCCCGGAGCAGCGCATTCACTTGCCTGCTGGAATCTCGGTGACGGAGCGCGAATTGAAAAAAGGCAAGACTGCAGTAATCGTAGGTGCCCAGTGGGGCGACGAGGGCAAAGGAAAGATTGTCGACGTTCTGTCTGAGAACTTCTCGGTAGTGGCCCGTTATGCCGGCGGTCACAACGCCGGGCACACCGTCATCATTCACGGGAAGAAGTTTGTGCTGCAGCTTGTGCCCTGTGGAGTGCTGCGCCCCGACTGCCGGAGTGTCATCGGCAATGGAGTAGTGCTCGATCCGATTGCTTTCCTGAAAGAAGTCGGCGGCTTGCGCGATGCCGGCGTCAAAGTGGACGGCCATCTTTTCGTTTCCAACCGCGCGCACGTCATTCTTCCCTACCATCGCATGATCGAACTGGCGGCGGAAAATGCTCCCGGACGGGTAAAAATTGGGACTACTTCGCGCGGGATCGGTCCCGCGTACGAGGACAAAATGGGCCGCCGCGGATTGCGCGTAGCCGATCTGCTCGACCTCCAACTGCTGAAGAAGCACATCGAGAATGCGGTGCGGGAGAAGAACATGATTGCACATGCACTGTTCAACACCGAACCGCTCGACGCCGACAAGATGTACAGCGAGTATGCACAAGCGGCCGAGAAGATTGCTCCATTCGTATGTGATGCAGCGCTTCTGCTGAACCAGGCACTAGCTCAGGGTGAATCGATTCTGTTTGAAGGCGCCCAGGGAACCATGCTCGACATTGATCACGGGACCTATCCCTTTGTGACATCGTCGAGCGCGACTTCAGGCGGCGCGGTGATCGGCACCGGCGTTCCTCCGAACTCCATCAATTCGGTCATTGGAATCACGAAAGCCTACTGCACGCGCGTGGGCGAGGGCCCTTTCCCTACCGAGGAAAAGGGCGAACTCGGCGAAGGAATTCGCAAGCGAGGGAACGAATACGGCGCGGTCACCGGACGTCCTCGGCGCACCGGATGGCTGGATCTTCCTCTGCTTCGTTACTCCGGCATGATCAATGGGACATCATGGCTGGTGGTCACGAAGCTCGACGTTCTTGACGAGTTGGCGGAGATTCCAGTGTGCGTTGCCCTGCGGATCGATGGCAAGAAAACGATAGAAGTGCCCGCCCAGGCCAGCGGCTACGAGAAGATTGAGTGCGTATATGAGAAGCTGCCGGGCTGGAAGACTTCAACTGAAGGGATCGTCGAATACGAGAAGCTACCCAAAGCAGCTCGCGAATATCTGACATTCGTAGAAAAGGAATCTGGCGCGAAGATCGGAATGATTTCCACCGGGCCGGATCGCGGACACACGATCCTCATGCCGGAGTTTGTTTCCGAGTTGAAGATGGCGGCAAAGAAAGCCTAGAATGGCGTCCCCGGCTCAGCCTGGCCGCGGAAGGAGCAAACGATGGTGGTGTTGGCAGTCACCTGGATGGCGAAAGCAGGGCGCGAATCCGAAGTGGCCGCACTCTTCGAAAAATTAACCGAGCACTCCCGCAAGGAACCTGGGTGTGCCATGTACCAAGTGCATCGGCACAAAACCGATCCTCGCCGGTTTTTCATCTACGAGCAATATAAAGACGATGCCGCGCTTGAGGCGCACCGCAGCGCTCCGCATTTTCTGCAACACGCGAAAAAAGATCTGCCCAAGATCGCGGAACGAGTAGAGGGACAGCTGTTCGATCCGCTCGGCTAGGCGCTCGGCCTGCTTCCGACAGTCTCGCTGCGCCCGAGCGATGCGGAACCATCATTTTCCTTTGTCGATCATCAACTCGCCGCCGGAAGCGTAGCTTTCTTTTGAGACCTCATTAAACGCGATGACGATCCCTTCCCGCCGTGCGCCCGCTTCTTCGACCAGAGCATCTGTAATGCGTTTGGCGAGCTTGCGCTTCTGATCCGCAGTGCGGCCGGCCAGCATTGTGATTTGAACCATGGGCATAAAACACTCAGTACTCTGTTCTCAGTAAAGCAGCTCGCCAATTGTGAACTGACTGCCGCATGCCAAGTCTGAGTACTATTTCGCTAATTCGAATCCTGCAAAGAAAAAGCTAAGCTCGAAGCGCGCGGTGTCTTCCGCATCCGAACCGTGGATGGCATTGTGCTCGATGTTGGTAGCCCACTTCTTCCGGATGGTGCCTTCCTCGGCATTCGCCGGATTCGTGGAGCCCATCAGCTTGCGCAAGTCGGCGATGGCATTTTCTTTTTCCAGCGCCAGAACCACAATGGGCCCGCTGGACATGAAGTCCGTGAGTGTGTTGAAAAACGGGCGGCTGGCGTGGACAGCATAAAATTGTTCCGCCTGGTGCTTCGAGATTTGCAGCATCTTCATGGCAAGAATGCGGAAGTTGCTCTTCTCAAATTGTTCGATAATGTCGCCTACAGCATTGCGGCGAACGGCGTCGGGTTTGACGATGGTGAGTGTGCGTTGCAGGGTCTTCATAAGTTCGGCTGTCGTCCTCTTTTGTAGAGACGTTGCTGGCAACGTCTTTTTTTGCGCGAATGAGACGTAGCAAGCTACGTCTCTACGCTTTAGGCGTTCACTCCTACGGCAGCAGCGAGCGTCTCGCCCATGGCAGCCGGAGATCTCGCCACCTTGATTCCAGCCGCTTCCAGAGCTTTGATCTTCTCCGCCGCCGTTCCTTTGCCACCGGAGATGATCGCTCCCGCGTGCCCCATGCGTCGTCCAGGGGGTGCGGTCTGGCCGGCAATGAATGCTACGACCGGCTTTTTCATGTGCGTCTGCACAAACTCAGCGGCAGTCTCTTCGGCATTGCCGCCGATCTCGCCGATCATGATGACGGCTTCGGTCTCGGGGTCGCGGTTGAACAAATCGAGCGCATCGACGAATGTCGTTCCGATAATCGGATCACCACCGATGCCTATGGCAGTGGACTGTCCGATGCCGCGCTGCGTAAGTTGATGCACGGCCTCGTATGTCAGGGTGCCAGAGCGCGAGACAATCCCGATCGATCCTTCTTTATGAATCGAGGCAGGCATGATGCCGATCTTGCATTTGCCCGGCGAGATGATCCCGGGGCAATTGGGCCCGATCAGCCGCGAGCGGCGGTCTTGCAGGAACTCCCACGCCTTGACCATATCCAGTGTGGGGATGCCTTCCGTGATGCAGACGATGAGATCAATTTCGGCGTCCGCGGCTTCCATGATGGCGTCGGCGGCAAATGGGGGCGGTACGAAAATCACCGTGGCATTGGCACCGGTTTTATCGACAGCTTCTTGCACCGTATTGAAGATCGGCCAGTCCTCATGCGTGGTGCCGCCTTTACCCGGCGTGACGCCGCCTACAATTTTAGTGCCGTAAGCTGCGCTGGCTTTCGCATGGAATGTGCCTTCGCGCCCCGTCAGACCTTGAACGATTACCCGTGTATCCTTGTCAACCAGGATTGCCATAAATGAAATTCCTCGCTTGACCACCGGACTGAAGCCCGTATCAACTCAAGATTCGTTACGCGGCGTCAACGCCACTCGGTGACGCCCAGAGTACCTCGTGCTGCCGCCACTACCTTGTCCGCGGCATCTTTCATCGTATCCGTGACGACGAAATTAAATCCCGAGTTCATCAGGATCTTCTTACCCTCATCCACGTTCGTACCTTCCAGGCGCAATACAATTGGCAACTTGATATTGGTCTTACGCGCAGCTTCGACTACGCCGGTGGCCAATGTATCCACGCGGAGAATGCCCCCAAAGATATTAATCAGCACGGCTTTGACATTCTTATCACTCAAGAGAATCTCGAATGCATGCGCGACCTGCTCCGAGCTAGCGCCGCCACCCACGTCAAGGAAATTCGCAGGCATGCCGCCGGCGTACTTGATGATATCCATGGTGGCCATGGCCAGTCCTGCGCCATTCACCATGCAACCCACGTTTCCGTCGAGCTTGATGTAGTTGAGGCTGTATTTGGACGCCTCGACTTCCAACGGATCTTCTTCCGTGATGTCGCGCAGCTCCCGCAGATCCGGGTGGCGGAACAGCGCATTGTCATCGAAGTTAATCTTGGCATCCAGCGCGAACAACCGTCCGTCGGTGGTGGTGATGAAAGGATTGATTTCGAGCAAGGAGGCGTCGGTTTCGAGAAACGCCTTATATAGACTGGTCAAAAACTGCACAGCCGGATTAATCTGCTTCGCTCCCAGACCGAGTTTGAATGCGATCTTGCGGGCTTGGAACGCTTCCAGCCCCATGCCCGGATCGATGTGCTGTTTCAGAATCGCGTCCGGATTTTCGGCGGCGACCTGTTCGATCTCCATGCCGCCCGCTGCGGACGCCATGAAGACAGGCTTGCCTTCGGCACGGTCAACAAGGATTCCGAGATAAAGTTCTTTCTCGATGGGCAGCGTCTCTTCGATAAGCAGCCGGCGCACGATGCGCCCCTCGGGACCGGTCTGGTGGGTAACCAATTTCATACCGAGCATCTTGCCGGCCAACTCAGCGGCTTCGTTCACCGACTTGGCGATCTTGACGCCGCCACCCTTGCCCCGGCCTCCAGCGTGGATCTGCGCTTTGACTACGACTCCACTTGAGCCGGAGCTCAATAGCTCCTTGGCGATTGACTCGGCTTCTTCCCGTGAGGTCGCCATCGATCCGCGGGGAACAGTGACACCATATTTCTTTAAAATCGCCTTTGCCTGATACTCATGAATTTTCATAAGGATGACTCTTCAGTAATCAATCGGAAGGACCCAGAACCAGCTTGCGGCGCGGCAGCGCGGGCAGCAAACTTCTGATTTTATAGAACTAGCCGGAGTACGGCAAACTCGGCAAGCGAAATTCGATCGGCGGAGATTCAAACCGGGACAGCCCCCGAACAAACGTGAGCCATTTGCGGAAGCGGCAACATCCAAACGACAATACGGGTGAAAATTGATGAAGATCATCTCGCTCAACGTGGCGCGGCCGCGCCTGGCGATGTACAACGGGTCAAGCGTCAGTACAGGAATTTTCAAGGAGCCGGTCACAGGCGCGGTTGCGCTGCGCACGCTGAATCTTGATGGCGACCGGCAGGCCGATCTTGCGGTTCACGGTGGGCCTTACAAGGCTGTGTATGGGTATCCTGCTGAGCACTATGAATTCTGGCGCCAGGAATTGCCAGGGACAGATCTACCCTGGGGTATGTTCGGCGAGAACTTTACCACGCGAGGGCTTGTTTGAAAACGAGCTTCATATTGGCGATCGCCTGCAGATTGGCAGTGCCCGGATCATGGTTCGCCAGCCCCGAATCCCGTGCTACAAGCTCGCACTAAAGTTCCGCCGCAACGATATCCTCGCCCGCTTCCTGCGGAGTGGCCGCAGCGGCTTTTATTTTTCCGTGGAGCAAGAAGGGATCGTCGAGGCGGGGGACTCCTTTGAATGGATTGGCAGGGCGCCGCACGCGATCAGCATCGCGGAGATGAACCGGCTGTTCTCGGAGGATCGGTATAACGCGGAATTGCTGGAGAGAGCCATTGCAACTCCGGATTTGCCGGAAGACTGGCGAGTTTATTTCAGGAAGCGCATCTCTGGCAGCCCGATCGAGGCGGTCGAGCCTTAGATTGAGCCCTGCTTCTGCTTTCGCATGCCTTACAATGCCGCGTAAGCCATGATCGTCGATGCACTCCACCGTCTAGCCAACCACAGCGAATCCCTCTCGCGGGCGGAAGCTCGCGAAGTCATGGCGGAAGTGTTGACGGGGAAATGCACCGACGCGCAGATTGCGGCACTGCTGATTGCACTGCGCATGAAGGGCGAAACCGTCGAGGAGATTGTGGGTTTCGCGGAGGCGATCCGGGCCGCGGCCGCGCCGCTTCCGATCGAGCGCGCGCGCGATGCTCTCGCAGTCAGCGGAACCGGGCGTGAGGCCCTGGCCGGAGAGTGCGAAAACGATTCTCTGATTGACACCAGCGGCACCGGCGGCGATGCCAGCGGCACTTTTAATATCTCAACTGCAACTGCGCTGGTGACGGCGGGAACCGGCGTGCGCGTCGCCAAACACGGAAATCGCAGCATCAGTTCGAAGTGCGGCTCGGCGGATGTAATCGAGGCCTTAGGCATCAACATCCAGCTTTCGCCGGAACGCGCCGCTCAGTGCCTGCGTGAAGTGGGCATCTGTTTCTTATTCGCGCCGAACCTGCATCCTGCGATGAAGCAGGTGCAGGGAGTTCGCCGTGAGCTGAAAATGCGCACCATGTTCAACCTGCTGGGGCCATTAACGAATCCGGCGGGCGCTTCGGGGCAAGTTGTGGGTGTGTATTCTCTCGATCTGGTGGAAAAGTTGGCTGAGGCGCTGAGTATGCTGGGGCTGCGGCGGGCACTTGTAGTACACGGACTTGACGGACTGGATGAGATCACCATTACGGGCAAAACGCGGATCGCGGAAGCTCATGAAGGCTCGGTTCGGAGCTATGAGGTGGAACCGGAAGAGTTCGGGATGAAGTTGGCTGCGCTGAATGATATTTCGGGCGGCGATGCAGCGGAGAATGCAGACATCATTCGTGCCGTGCTGGATGGTGAGAGATCGCCACGGCGGGACGTGGTGTTGTTGAATACTGCGGCGGCCCTGGTGGCGGCAGGGAGGGCGGAGCATATCGCGCAGGCGATTCCGTTAGCGGCGAAGTCGATTGATTCCGGCGCGGCCGCTGGGAAATTGGAAAAGCTTCTCGTGTCTTTCACAATACGACAGCGTGAAATTGAAATGTGCTGATACCACCGCCAGTCATCTCGGGTGTCGATTGCGATCGCAGCTTCGCGTGACCCGACGAGGACGCCGGTGATGGCTACATTTCTCGTCGTGAGTCTAAAGGATTTCTGCCTTTGCCAAGTACTGAGCGACCTCGACATTCCATCCCAAGTCCTTCTTCATCAGATCGCGCAATTGGCTGGAGGCAACGAGTTCGCCGTGAACCAGATATGTCGTGGCCGGACGATTGCGGAATGTGTGCAGCCACTGCAGCAGTTCCGGCGGGTCGGCGTGGTCACTGAACTGCTCGAGCGCTGCCACCTGGGCTCGAATGGGAACGTAGTCACCAAAAATCTTGATCTCCTCCGTTCCGCTCTTGATGGCAAATCCGCGGGTGCCGGGGGCTTGAAATCCGATAAAGAGGATGAGATTTCTGGGATCGGGCAGGCGCTGGGCGAGGTGGTGCAGGATGCGTCCGCCGGTAGCCATGCCGCTGGACGAAATGATGACCGCGGGCATGCTGCTGGCGTTGATCTTCTTCGATTCTTCCGGCGTTGAGGCGAAGATGAACCCCGGCCAGCTCAGTGGCGAACCGTAGTGACGAATCATCTCGCGCGTTTCGTCACTGTACTCCTGGTGGTGCTTCAGAAAGATTTCCACTGCCTTGATTGCCATCGGGCTGTCGCAAAACACCGGGATACTCGGGATCTGACCCGACTCGATCAGGTGCTTGACGATAAAGACGAACTTCTGGGTGCGCTCGATGGCAAACGCCGGAACAACCACGCAGCCGCCGCGCTTGGCTGTGTCGGTGATCAGGCGCGCGAGTTCCGGCAGCGGGTCTTCTTTGGGATGCACGCGGTTTCCATAAGTCGATTCCATGACCACGATATCGGCGGTTTCGCCCTCCATGGGTCCGGAATGTACGACCTTGCCCGGAGCCGTTCTTTGATCGCGAACGCGGCCAATGTCGCCAGTAAAGAGCATTTGACGGCTTTGACCATTTACCTGCAGCGAGATTTCCGCCATGCATGATCCCAGGATGTGGGCGGCGGGAGCGAAGCGGAAGGAAAGTTCCGGGGAGAGCCGAACCGTTTCGCCGACCTGCACCGGCTTGAAATATTGCAGCGAGTTCTGCGCCTCTACGAACGTATACAGCGGCAAGGCAGGGGTGTGCTTGGATTTCCGCGTCTTGTTATAGAAATTCGCGTCTTCTTCTTGCAGGTGGCCGGAGTCGGGCAAGATGATTCCGCAGAGATCGATGGTGGGCGGCGTAGCGTAGATGGATCCGCGAAATCCCTCTTTGACCAGGCGCGGAATCCAGCCGCAGTGATCGAGGTGGGCGTGCGTGAGGATGACGGCATCAATCTCCCTGGCAGGAACCGGCGTGTCACGCCAATTTCGCTCGCGCCATTCCTTGGGGCCTTGGAAGAGGCCACAGTCAATGAGTAGTTGAAAACCCTGCTTGCCGCTAGCATCACCGGTGTTGATCAGGTGCTTCGAACCGGTGACCGTCCCGGCAGCACCCAGGAACTGTATGTACGCCAATTTTGCCCCCGCGAACTGATTAACTTACCACCTGTCTATTGGTCATCGCTCATTACGAGAGTGGCTTTGATCTGAGGTTTCGATTTTGAACTGGTTATTGCCGGTGTCACTCTCAGGCACGCTGCCGTCATTGACTGTGATTTCCTGGGGCGAGCCGGGAGTGTCGATGCGAATTGTACCCTTCCCCTTGCCACGCACTTCGAGACGTTTAGACACCTCGCCGCCGGCGAACTTCACGACAATCGGAACCTCAGCCCCGGCGCTTCCCAGGTTGTCGACAGTAATTGTAAGTAGGAACGCATTGCTCGTAGTTTTGCGGGAATAGGCGGACTCGACTTTGAAATCGGGCAACCCGCGATCCCCATAGACCCAATCATCAAAAAACCATTCCAAATCGCGCGACGTTTGGGCGCCTATGAGGCGCGGCATGTAGGAGGGCTCTTTGTCCTGCTCAGCGCGATACGCGGCAATGCCCTTCTTGAGTACGGAGGCCCCGAGCATATCGCGCAACATCCACCAAACGCACATGGCTTTGCTGCGATAGAGTTCCTCGTTGGTTGTATTCACGAGTGAGCGCCGGGTTTCGTCAGCAGAACCAAACGCCGTGCTCTGCTCTAGTTTTGCCAGTGCGGAGCGATGCACCTGCATGTAATCGATGGCAGCCTTTCTTCCCTTGCCCTGTTCTAGATAGAGAGCTTGTGAGAAATGGGCGAGGCCTTCCTGAATCCAGGGGCGCGAGGAAAAAAATGCAGCGTGCGTCAATTGGTGAGCGGCAGCCAGCCCGGAAGAGCTGGACCCGGCATCGGCCAATGACGTTAGAAGTAGGGCGCCACTCTCAAAGGGATCGTCCTCGGGATTGGGAAGATCTGCGGTTTGCGCTTTCTCACGCGGGGCGCCAAACCAGTCCGTGATCAAAGGGGCGACCTGGGTAGTAACATCTGCGTAGCGCTCGGCAGCAGAAGCATGCGAGGCGAGGTTGTAAACGGTGACTCCAGGGCGATCGATAAGTCCGTAATGCGCAATCACAAGAGTGGGAACGGAGCGCGCGAGGTCAGCTTCGGAACATTGCACTTGGGGAGAAGTCGAACTCCCCTCGCGAGTAGTGCCAGAGGTCTTCTTGCTATTGCACAAAATGGTCGGCGGAGCAGAATCGGCGGGCAAAGCTGTGGACTCGACCGTGAACTGCATCGTGGCTCCGGCCTCGCGTGCATTCCATCGCATCAGCACTTCGAACAGACTGTTGTCTTCCGATAAATTTGCGACCTCGGTCGCGATCGGATACCAGGCAACGTGGCCTGCTCCTCGTAGGCCGGTGAAATTGGTCGTGATCTGGTCCCAGTCGGAGTTCTCCGCATTTTGCAGCGGCGTTCCGATGCGCGTAAGGCGCGTAGCATCCAACAAAATGACGCCTTCATAGGCGATTTTCAGATCAACGGTCTTGTGGGGCGCCACCGCGTCAGGCAAAGTCAGAATTGCTTCTGACAAACCGCCCGTGTGGTCGATATCTGAAGCGTACGGCTGGGTGACGAACTGGATCGCGGCGTCGCCGACCTTGATGATTCGCCAGGATAGCGAAGACGAAATCTGCAAAACGGCGATCTTTTGCGGATCCGAAGTGTCGTTTCGTAACGTGATCTGTCCGCGAACCCCCAGGCGGTGTTGCTCGGGATCAATCTGCAGGTGCAGATCGTAATGCGGAATCGAGAAGGCTTCGCGGTCTAGCGCGACGCACTGCAGAGCAGAACCACCGAGGGCACAGAGGAAGCACAGGGCTTTGACGAAGAGCGAATACCTCATTTTCTGTTGGATGCGTCTTTGCTTGCGCGGCGCTGGCGCACGATCTCGTAGAGCACAACGGCCGCGGCTACGGAGACATTCAGCGAGGGAACGTTGCCCAGCATGGGGATGGAAACGAGAAAATCGCACTTGCGCTTCACCAGATCGTGCAGACCCTTGCCTTCGCCACCAAGAACGAGTGCACAATCCATCTTGTAATCCAACGCATCGTAGGTTTGAGTCGCACGCTCATCGAGCCCGACGGTCCAGATATTGTTTTCCTTGAGCTCCTCAATGCTGCGCGAAGTATTCGTAACCTTCGCGATAGGGAGGTGCTCGCTGGCACCGGCGGAAGCCTTAGTTACGGCTCCGGTGACTGCAGCAGCGCGGCGCTCGGGAATTACGATCCCGTTCGCGCCCGCAGCGTCGGCAGTACGCAAGATGGCTCCGAGGTTGTGGGGATCTTCCACTCCATCGAGCACAACGATGAGGGAGTAATCGCCGCGCTTGGCCGCAATCACGTCAGCGAGATCACTGTACTGTTTGGCGGAGGTGACCGCGACAACTCCCTGATGCGCGGCATTCCCAGCCATGCGGTCGAGTTCGGTGCGCTGCAGAAAGCGTATGGGGACACTCAGACGCCGGCAGTCTTCAATCAGGCGCTGCAAGCGCAGATCGTGCCTTTCCTTCGCCATCCCGACCCATTCAACTGCGCGGCCCCGGGCTTTGAGCGTCTCGGTGACCGAGTTAATGCCGTAAATGTAGTGCATGAGATATCAGTTTATCGAAAGCACCGTAGTGGGCGGTTGCCAGTCATAGTGTTGGAACTGCTACTCCATCCGGAGACGGCGAGTGTCAGAAGACGCACTAAAAGATTTGCACACGAGCTAAGGACATCTGAAAAGATCGAGCGCATTTCACCACCTTCGAAGACTCGATCGCCCCACGCCGGAATCAGGATCGGAAGCGGCGAATAATGGACATGCATAATGGGCAGGCTCTCACAACATGTGGTTCTCAGATTTGCGTGGCAATCGGGGCACGATCGTAAGGCCGGGGCGGAGAATGCATTGTCGTGCATGGTGTGACGTAAGACTTACGGTCGTTATGGGCTCGCATTGCTAAACCACGAAAGTTAAATTTCTGGAGTGTTCACAGGTATATCAGATGGCGGTATTTGGTGGCGCGGCGATGCGAGTTGCCATAGAGTAGCGAAGAACTTGCTTCGCTGGTTCGCGATGTCGTGATTTCTGCAAAAGACCTGCTGCGCACGATCGACGAGTCCGGCGCGATGCTCAGGCGAGAAAGCAATTTGGTGAATCGTTCGAGCCAGTACATCTGTACTGAACTCATCTACTATATCTGCGAACCCCTCTTCTCTCGCATATCTCACCAATGTGGAACTGCTGGGAGCGAGAACCAGGATGGGCTTGCGAGACGCCAGATAATCGGCAGTCTTCGATGGAAATGCTGTTTCCACCGCATGCCGCGCATTTTCCGAAAAAGAAAAAGGCAGCAACAGAATGTCGGCTTCCGCCAGAGCATCGAGTAACTCGGACTGCGGCAGCCACCTCTTGATCTCGACATTAGCGTGATCCCACGCATACTCTTTGGCTTGGTCCATGGAGAGTTCGGAGAACAGGCGGAGTTTCAGACCAGGCATGCCGTACTCTGCGGCTACCCCGCCTGTGATCAGCTTTGCCACAAGATCCAGGCTGTCGCGAACCGCGAATGTTACTCCACCTGCAAATACAATGACCGGAGCCTCGCCGGCGCTCGCGCAACCGGAACCTTCTCGCCGCGGTAGTTTCGTTGTCGCGGGTAGCTGAAGCTCAGAATCAACCCCAAATTCATTAGTCAGGAAACTCGTCATTTCGGGACTGACCGCGTAGACGTGTGCTGCGCGATGCAACACACATTTGGCAAGGGGCCGGAGGATGTTCGCGGAAAATTTTGAAAGTGTATTGGCGCTGGAGATGAAGTCGTCATGAACTACGACTACGTACGGCCTACCGGTCAGATATGCGGCAAGCGCGCCAGCAAAGTAGAAGCGTCCGTGAAGTACCGTGATGACCGCATCGACCTTCCGCCAAAGAATGCTCGCTATGGCCGTGCAGCAAGCGACTGCGAGGATGATCCAGTTAAGGATGTGCTTGAACCGTCCAAACCAGCGAATGCGCGAAGCTCCCAGAACCGGAAACGCTATGTGCTTGCAGTCCAGGAGATCGCCTTCTTTTGACAAGCGCATTCCAGGTGTGGAAGTCATGACCAGCAGGTGAGCGCCAGCGGAACCCTCCAGCAGTCTGCTCATCAAGATGGCGCCGCCATGACAATTGCAGGGCGGAAAATCGCAGATATACAACAAACGCAGAGCATTCGCCGACGCTTGCTCCGGTTCGACGATAGTTTGGGTGGCACTCACGCTCAACCTTCGAAACTTGCCGCCATTAGCGCATGAGTTTTGAGATTGTAGACGCGCCGCATCCATTCGCTTGTAACACGCAGGCCTTGCTCCAGAGTATACGAGTCTTCGTGCTTGAGGTCGCGGACAGCTTTTGTCACATCCACGCGCTTATGATGAGTGGTCAGGATCTCGGAATCGCGGTACACGACCAGCGACGGATCCGCTCCGGTCACTTTCAGAATCGCGTCCGAAAGTTCCTCAATGGTGTGCTGATTTCTGCCGCCAATGTTGTAGGTTTCGCCAGGTTTGAAATTGTCGACGATATTTGCCAAGGTGCGAACCGTGTCGGCCAAAAACGTTGAAGTCCGCGAATGGCCGCGAAAGACGGTCCAGGGCAGGTTGTTCAGAGCGCAATACAGGAATCGGCAGTTCACCGATCGGTATGGGCTGTAGTATTCTCCCGGGCCGTACGTATTGAAAAGACGGACCACGACCGACTCGGTTCCAAACTGCTGCGCCGAGTTGCGAACCTGCATTTCATTGACCCACTTGGTCATGGCATAGTCATTCATCTGCTTAATTTCGTGCTCATCCATGACCGACTCGACCATGAGTTCCGGCCAGTCTCCGTAGACCTCAGATGACGAGAAATGAATCAGTCGGAATTTAAGACGCTCCTGCAGGCGAATGACATTCTTCGTACCGACTGCGTTGGTTCGCCAAAGTGTCTCGTAGAAGTCTTCACCATTCCAACGGCCGAATTCGGCGGCGCAGTGATAGACGTAATCGAAAGGACCCAGGCTCTCAATCACGCGCTCGATCTGCCGAAACTCCCCGACGTCGCAACGCGCATAAAGAGGGCGCGCTACATCGGTTCGAACCGTGAAGCCAACTTCATCCGACTGGTGGGCAATGTCGGAGGACACGACGTGATGACCTCGCTTGCGCAGGTCGGACACGATCCCCGCGCCTACGGTACCCAAACCTCCTGTGACTAAAACACGCATCGTGGACTTGCCTCTTATTGATCCTCACGGCACGCTGGTTTTGAAAGCGCGTTCTTTGCGAAAGGCGGCGGACCAGGATTGCACGTCGTCTGGCTGCAATTTTTTACTGTGGCGACGAATGATTCTTGATACGCCCCTTATCGTGTTTGCGAGCCGCGGGTCGCTTTGCCAAACGATTCCTGTTGATGGATTATATGCCGCACATTCGACGTGATTACGGAAGGGTTGGGCTGCGGCGCGATAGAGACCGACCTCGAAGTCATGGATTGCTACGAGTGCATTCAAGGATCTTCTTCGTGCCAATGCATAAAGCAAGCTTGCACGTCTCTTTGCATCAGTGGAACTGTCAACCAGAATAAGATCGTAGTCATCGAGGGCGAATTTCTCCAGAGCGCCCTCGATTGGCTCTTCTACCAAATGCATGCGCAACCGGGAATCGCCGCTCGCCGCAATACAAATTTTAGAAAACCACTGCGGATCAGTCTCGATCGAGTCAACATCTCGAACGTCAGGACATACAAAACGATTCAAAAACGTCAGAGTGCTATAAAGGCCTGATCCAAATTCGAGTATCTTCACGACGCGGAAGGCCGAAGCGATCCCTACTAAGATCGGCACATGAGTCGCGTAGTCGTTCGGATGACGGGGGGGCAGCCCGCAGCCGAGGAGACGACGACTCTTCTGGACGATAGTAGAAACCGTGGGCCTGATCAATCTGCCACCGGGGACACTCTGCAATCCAATGCTGAAAACTCGGAAGAGTTTCCTCCGTGTGCCCGCAGAATTGGCGTCGCACGCAATCCGACGTCGCCAAACCAGCCGTCAAGCTTCCTGCCTCCGTAAACGGGAGTCTCGGCCACGCTGAAGGGTACAGATCTCGGCACAAGTTCGACTACATGAGCAGACAAGTCCTTGACATGCAATTCCAATTCGTACTCGCCCGGAAGGAGCGGCAACTCACGAATTCGGAAACCTATATCGATGCTCTCGCCGGGCTGTAGGGTCGGAATCGTTTCGAAATCCCTGAAATCCAGCCCCGCAATGGTCTGGTTATCGATTGTGCGTATGCCCACGTACAAACCCGGCTCCCTAACCTCGACCTTCGCCTTCAGTCGAACGCGAATTTCGATATCGTCAAAGGTCTTAATCAGAGAACCGTTTGCGGACTGAACGGTGACGTCCTCTACAATAAAATTTGCAGTGTCAACGTCCCCGGTAGTTGCGATCTCCTCATTGAGCCGAACCAAATAGCGATCGGCTGCAGCGTTAACTTCCCCCTCGTCCACAACGGAACCTTGCTCGAGCACGATTCCTTTTTGGCAAACCGTCCGCAATGACGCCATGTTATGGCTCACGAATAAAATTGTTCTGCCCCCATGGCTGATTTGCCGGAAACGTTCAAAGCACTTCTTCTGAAACTGGGCGTCACCGACGGCCAAAACTTCATCGACCAGCAGGATTTCTGTTTCCATGTGCGCGGCTACTGCGAAGGCGAGGCGTACGTACATGCCGCTCGAATAGCGTTTTACCGGGGTGTCGATAAACTTCTCGACCTCGGCGAAGGCGATGATCTCATCCAGTTTGCGCGCGATCTCGGCTTTTTTCATGCCCAGGATGGCGCCATTCAGGAAGATGTTGTCGCGGCCGGTCAGTTCCGGATGAAATCCGGTTCCGACTTCCAACAGAGATCCCACGCGCCCCCAGATATCCACGCTGCCCAGGGTCGGTTCGGTGATGCGGGAGAGAATTTTCAGCAGCGTGCTCTTGCCGGCGCCGTTACGGCCGATGATGCCGACCACTTCTCCGCGCTTGATTTCGAACGATACGTCTTTCAAGGCCCAGATTGTGGGCTTTTCTCCGCTACCGTTCGGGGCCGAGGAGTGCCGGGCAGCCGCGCGCAAGCGCCGGAAAGGCGCGGCTACGGCGTCGGTGATCACATCGCGAAGCGCTTTGTAGGCCTCGCGTTCTCCGATCTCGTACTGCTTGGCTAGCGCCTCACAGCGGATGGCGACGTCAGTCATGAGTGCGGTCACACCAGATCAGCAAAAGTTTTCTCCATGCGGCGGTAGTAGTAGAACCCGCCTACCAATACTATGGCCACAACCGCGACCGAAACCCACAGCAGCGCGCCCGGCGCCGGTGTCTTACCCAATAGCGCCCAGCGGAATCCCTCGATGACGCCGGCCATGGGATTCAGTCCGTAAAATGGACGCCATTTCGCGGGAACCAGCGTTGCGGAATACGCTACCGGCGATGCGATGAGCCAAAACTGAACGATGAATGTCAGTGTGTAGCGCACATCGCGGTACTGCACGTTCAGCGCGGACAGCCACAGGCCGACGGCAAGCGCGGTGATGATGGTGAAAAGGATGAAAAAAGGCAGGGTCAGAATGGCCCAGGTCGGCACCATGTGATACCAGGCCATCATGCCCAGGACCAACACGAAAGCAATGGCAAAATCGACCAGACCGGCGAGGATGCTGGCAAGCGGAACGATGAGTCGAGGGAAATAAACTTTTGTGATCAGGCGCTCGTTGGCGACCACGCTGTTGCTGGATTCCGTGAGGGCATAGGCGAATAGCTGCCAGGGAAGAAGGGCCGTGTAACTGAAGAGCGGATACGGGATGCCATCGGATGGAACTTTTGCGAGGCGTCCAAAGAACAGCGTGAACAGCAGCATTGTGAAAAGCGGCTGGATCACTGCCCATGCGGCTCCCAGAGCGGTCTGCTTGTAGCGAACCTTTACATCGCGCCAGGCGAGAAAGAAGAGAAGTTCGCGATATTGCCAAAGGTCCCTTAGGTTGACAGACACCCAGCCTCTTTTGGGTTCGATTCGGAGATGAGGCAGTTCGGGGTGCTCCTCTTGGGGAACGAGAGCCGCGCGGGCCGGGGATGCCGTGGTGGCAATTTCAGGCATGCGGGAGTTCTCCAAGCTGAACTATGCCCCGCGAGCACTGGAGACAAAGTTGCAGTCTGCTGCCGGTTCCGCAATAGCGCGATGGAAAACAGGTCACTGAGGTCGTTTCAGAAATATATAGGGCTTATTTTTCACTGTCAAAGCACAAGCGGGGAAACTCCGACGAGGGAAACGCAGCTTGGAGAGGCGTGTTGCGGGCGGACTCGGGCGATTGTCGTCCGGGGAAAAAGGAGGCGATTTTGCACGAGATTTCCTAAGAAATGCACAGAACTTGTGAGGCCAAATTCGCAGAGAAGATGTTAGAATCCGCACTACTCCTCTTCATATTGTCGACTGCGCCACAAAGTCGAGTGCGGCACAGCGAACACTGACCACGGAAACTCGGGGTTTCATTGATGGACTTGCGGTCACCACGCAACGACTCTGGCGAGTCGGACGCGTTACAAGCGACGGAAGCAACGCTCCTCGAACCTATTCGGCAAATTCCGCAGCCTTATCTGGGCTCGGAAGAGAGTCCGCTGCTGCACTACCTGAGAGTTCTCAAGAAAAGACGCTGGGTCGTGCTGGCAACCACCGCCATCATTTTCACCCTTGCCGTCATTGCCACGCTGAAGGAAACACCGCTTTACCAGGCAACATCGAAGGTGGCGATCTTTCCCGAGACGCCTAATTTTTTGGGTTTCAAGAACCTTGACGACAGTTCTCCCGATTATCAATATGACGTAGCGCTGGAAACGCAGGCGGCGATCCTGCGCAGCGACGCCCTGGCTATGGAAGTGATCAAAGCAATGCGGCTGGATGAGGATCCGAGATTCACCAGTGCGCCTCGTCATCGAACGGGAGACTCTGTTGAAGATGCGAGCCTGCAGCCCGATGCCGAAATTACAACGGGACTGCTGGGTCGATTTCATGGCGGGTTGGGCATTCAATTGATCCCCAACTCGCGACTGGTGCAGATCTCATACATCGATCCGGATCCCAAGCTGGCCACAGAGATCGTGAACACGCTGGTTAGGACTTTTACGGAGCAGAACTTCAAGACGAAGTACGAGGCTGCAACCCAGACTTCGGATTGGCTGAATACCGAAATTGACGATCTCCGGCTGAAGGTTCAGACCTCAGAAGAAAAACTTGTCCGCTACCAGAAGGATCACAGCATTTTGGGAGTGGATGAAAAGCAAAACATTGTCACGGCCAAGCTGGATGAGTTGAACCGTGAACTCGCCGCGGCGGAGATGGATCGTATTCAGAAAGAATCGACGTACAAGCTGGCCACAAGTGCCGATCCTTCGGTGTTTGCGAAGCCGTCGCGCGAAGGCGAGATCAGCATGATGGCCAAGCTGCGCGACAAGCAGGCGGAACTCGGTACGCAGAGGGCGCAACTCACCACGCAATTCGGCGCGGCGTATCCGAAAGTGGTTGAGATCGATAACCAGCTCAAACAGATTGAGAAGGAGATCGTCACCGAGAAGGGGCGGTTGCAGGAACAGATCCGTAATGAATACCTGGCGGCGTTGCAGAGGGAAACACTGCTAATTACCGCGTTCAATGGGCAGAAGCAGGAAGCAAACAAGCTCAACGAAAGTGCGATCGAGTACTCCGTGCTGAAGCGCGACGCGGAAGCCAACCGGCAGCTTTATCAGGATCTGCTGCAGAGGCTCAAAGAGGCTGGGGTGAGCGCCGGGTTGCGCTCCAGCAACATTCGCGTGGTGGATGTGGCCAGAAAGCCAACCGGGCCCATCAAGCCGAATGTGCCGCGCAACATCCAGTTCGGCCTGCTCCTCGGGCTGGCTTGCGGTGTGGGACTGGCGTTCGTGCTGGAAAGTCTGGACAACAGTATCCGCACGATTGAAGAGGTCAGTTCCATCTCGACCCTGCCTGCGCTGGGCACGATCCCGTTGCAGATGTCGGGGAATGGGTCTCTGCGGAAACGACTGAAGCCCGCCACAATCCAACTGCAAACTTCAGAATCACCCGCTCTCATTACCTACGCGCGGCCGCGATCAGAAGCGGCCGAGGCTTACCGGTCCTTGCGAACCTCGATTCTGCTTTCGTCCTATGGAGCTCCACCCAAGGTCATTCTGGTGACCAGTGCAGTGCCGCAAGAAGGAAAGACGACGATCAGCGCGAATTCAGCGATGGTTCTAGCCCAGCGCGGAGGACGGGTACTGCTGGTGGATGCCGACCTGCGCCGTCCGGGGATTGATCGCATGTTCGGCTTTCGCTCGCGCGGAGGCCTCAGCACGTTAATCAGCGGCGGTGACAAGTTTGAAGACGTGGCAGTTCCCTTCGCCGATCTTCCGAATCTGACCATCTTGCCAGCGGGACCGATTCCGCCTCAACCGGCGGAACTGCTCGGTTCTGCGGTGATGAAGGAATATATCGCGCGTTGGCGAAATGAGTTCGACCATGTAGTCATTGATTCGCCACCCTGCTTGTCGGTGACCGATGCTGTGGTTTTATCCCCTGAAGCGGATAGAGTGATCCTGGTCGCACGGTCGGGCAGGACCACGAAAATTGTTCTGCGACGCGCCTGCGACCTGCTGATGCAAGTGAATGCGCGAGTGATGGGCATCGTGCTGAACGCTCTGAACACGCGTTCGACAGAAGGCTATTACTACTACGGTGGTAGATACTCGGACCGCTATTACGACGAATCGCAAGAAGAAACGGTCAGCAAAGTTTCCTGATCTGTCCCGGTAATACAGCGACGAAGGCACAGTTCTCAGCAGAGCCCACGCGATTGACATGCAGATTGACTTGCAATCTCCCCTTCGGCGGCTTGCCTTCGGCGTCGTTGTCCTAGCGGTCCTCGGCGTGTACTTGCTATTGGCCGGGCGCGCGTTTTGGGCAGCTCATTTGGCGACACAGCCGGGCGTGCGTGAGATTGAAACGGCCATTCGGCTTGAACCTTCAAACTCAGAATATCGGGCGGTGCTCGCCCGCAACCAAGCCCTGTCGGTTGCAACCGTGGATGATGCAATCGCGAATCTTCGCAGCGCGGTGCAGTTGAACCCTTATCAATCCAGCTACTGGCTGGATCTGGCCGGAAGTTATCAGATCAGCGGCCGTATCGAAGAGCAGGCAGAGGCGGTTCAGCAGGCCGCGGTAGCCGATCCCATGACGCCGCACGTCGCCGCGGAGGCGGCCAACTTTTTCCTGATTGAAGGAGACGTTGCCAAAGCACTTCCATATTTCCGCACCGTTCTGGCGAATGATCCTGACTCCCTGGATTCCACCCTGCAGCTTTGCTGGCGAGCCAGTGGGGATACCAATCAAATGTTCGAGCAGGCGCTGCCGCAAAAAGCAAATGTGTATCTGGCATTTTTGCGACTGCTAGTGTCGAAACAGGATATTGGTGCGGCCAAGATTGCATGGGAACGGCTGATGCAACTTCAGCAATCTTTTCCGGCGAAACTCGCGCTGCCATACTTCCGGTTGTTGATTGGCGGGAAGGAAGTAGGCGCCGCAAGCACAGGGTGGCAGCAACTCGCGCAGGTCGATGAACACATTGGTCGCTATCAGGCTTCTCCTGCAAACCTGGTCGTAAACGGAGGGTTTGAGGAAACGCTGCTGAACGGCGGATTTGACTGGTGGTATGAACCGAATCCGCACGCCAAGTTGGCCATCGACACGGATCAGTTCTATACAGGCAGCCGCTCGCTCTCGGTGCTCTTCGATGGAAGAAATGCCCCGGATGCAGGCATCGCACAATTCATTCCAGTAAAGCCCGACATGGATTACGAGTTCAGCGCGGAATCCAAGACCCAGGACATGGATAGCGCGAGCGGGCCACGATTTGCCGTTGGAGATGCTTACACTCTCACCTCGTATGCCCTCACCGATGATTTACTGGGCAGCAATCCATGGCACCGGCAACAAGCCCGTTTCCATACGGGGAGCAAGACGAATCTGATTTTCGTCAAGATTACCCGCGATCCTCCGGGTCCGCTGATCCGAGGGAAGTTGTGGGTTGACGATGTGAAGATCGTGGAAGTGAGTGGTTCAGGATCGCCTCATTGAGACTTTCATCCCAACTTGTGGTTGAGACTCAGCACTCGATCGAGGTGGATCTCGTTCCCCGGCGGAAGCCCAGAGATCTGCAGTGGGTTTTTGTCGGCGGCCTTTGCGCAGTGCTCTTCTTCGCGATTCTCGCGTTTGGAGGGGTTGAGGAGTGGTCTACTTTCATATTTGAGGTTGGCGCAGGGATTCTCTTTCTACTCTGGGCCGGACAACAACTTTTTTCTGGGCAGTTGAAATTGGCGCGTAGTCCCCTGTACTTGCCTGCAATGTGTTTCTTCACGTTGGTGCTCGCGCAACTCGCTTTGCGAATCTCTGCATATGGCTATGTTACGAAGTATGAATTGGTTCGATACGCGGCATTCGGGATCGTTCTGCTGATTGCAACGGAATGCATTCAACAGGAAGATGCACGCCGCAAGTTTGGCCTGATGATAATTGTGTTTGGAGTGGCGTACGCCTTCTACGCTTTGGCTCAGGAACTGACGTCGAGGGAGAAGTTCTTCTGGTTTTATACTCCTCGCTTCCATGGCTCGATTTATGGCAGCTATGTGAATCATGATCATTATGCCGGTCTTATGGAGATGCTGGTGCCGTTCCCACTCGTAGTGGCGATGGGCCACATAGTGCGCGGGGGCAAGAGGGTGCTGGTTGGATTCTGCGCAGTGTTGATGGCCACCACGATCCTCCTCTCAGGGTCACGTGGGGGTATGTTGTCGTTGGCTTTCGAAATCATCGTGTTTGCCGCTCTGACTCTCTACCAGAAGAGGAATTCCCGCATTGCGCTCGGCACATTCGCAGTTTGCGCATCCGTTCTTGGATTGCTGATTTTTCTCGGCAAAGGACAGGTTCTGGATCGACTGGGAGAACTGGGCCCCGACATGCGATTGAAGATCACGCAAGACTGCTTGAGGATCTTTGCTCATCGGCCAATTCTGGGATGGGGCTTGGGAACTTTCCCGACAATCTATCCGACCTTCCGCAGCTTCTACACCAACCTATTCGTCAATGAGGCGCACAATGATTATGCTCAACTTCTGGTCGAGACCGGTGTAATCGGCTTCGCAGTGATGATCTGGTTCGTGTACAGGTTATACCGGTACGGCCTGCCCACCTCGCGGCGGTGGGAATTCAAATGGGGTGCAGCAATCTCCGTCGCCGCCTTGCTCGGTTGTACTGCGATGCTGTTGCATAGCCTGGTGGATTTCAATCTGCACGTGCCGGCCAATGCAGCAGTTTTCTATGTATTGTGTGCGCTAGCGGTTTCCCGCCCGCCATCGGCAACTTCCAAGCCGAGCACCCAAGTTCCGGATTTAAAAATAGCGACAACGCATCCGCGGCCACCGAGCAGGAATTCTCCTGCGCGATCTGAGTAATGGGATGTGCGGTGAACTATGGGCGGAGTTTAGTGTTTTGGTGGAGCATTGTTGCGGAGCTCGATCCGCAACCCTGACGGATTCAACTGCCGGGTTGCGCTGAAATCTGCTTTCCCGTTCGTCTCCAGAACAACGCGCGTAACACCGGGAACAGTCTGAGCCACACGGATGCGATTGAGCAAGGAATCGCTGACTTCGGTCGATTTGCCGGCGAGGGCATGGTCGAGCTTCGTGTCCATCAGATCGAAGAATATTCGCTCCGGGTCGGGTAAGCGATGGGCACGGTAGAGCACCGCTTTCTCAAAATCAATCGCCACGGTTGTGGAACTTGCATCAGACCAGTGCCGTATGCCGGTCACGCGCGGAAAGCCTGACGTGTCAGAGCTTGCGGTCGCACTCGTTTCGAGAGCGCCGGCGGGCGTTGAGGGAAGTGTAGTCGCGGTAGTGCTGGAGTGTGTAGCGACGTTCACTTTGTCTACCGCTAAGCGGGGTAACGCTTGGCTAATCGGAAGTGTTGCGGTCGTTCCCACGGTTACGGGCGTGGGAGCACTGCGAAGCTTCCAACGGAATCCAACGATTAATCCAACCGCAATCATGATCGAGCACACGAAGGCGAGTCTGCCCGGCCGGTATGCTCTTGCCCGTCCGGCGGGGTGTATGAACGAAAAACTCCGGTCTAATTCATGCGTTACGGGCAAGTCTGGAAATAACTCACGGGAGGGCTTGGCCACCGCTGGGCTGGGTAGAGTGTCAGCGAGATCCGGCTCAGCAGAAATTGTCGAATCTGTGGGCTTAGCTTGAGCGCGCATCCCTGGGGCGTCTGCCAACGACTCTCCGGCCGACGCCTGAAGCACTTGCGAATCGGGAACCGCAATCTGAGCGGATAATGCCATTCGCTCCTCGTCCTCCGGTTTCAATGCGTCCTTCACCAAATCGGCAAGCTGGCTCAGTCGGGTGACGTCGCCGTCGTCAAATCCGGACGATTGCTTGGAAAACACCTCCAGTACACCGATTACGCCGTGGCCACTGCGCAGCGGAACTGCAACCAGGGAGCGTGCGCCCAAGCGCCGGCATGCCTGCAGATTGACCCGCGAGTCTGTTTCCGTATCCTGGCAACGCAGAATCTGGGCCGTGCGAAGACAGGTTATGGAAAACGATGCTTGAGCGTCTATCGGTTCGCCAACACCGGGGCGAAGCTCACCTGCTTGCGCGCGCAGTGCGATGTCATTTTTGTCCGCCAATGCAATGGCCAAGCCATCGGCTCCCGTGATCTGAAGGCCCCGTTCCGCTACCAACTGAAGGACCTCGTCCAGAGCAAAGTTCGATTGCTGCTCCGGGGTCTCGCTGCCGGCAAGAGTCGCTTTGCTCTGAGCTCCATTCGCGGCATCGGGCCGAACGTGGTCTCGCAGCACGTTCTCTCGCAAGGCGGAGAATGCCAGCAGGTTTTGGAACTCACCACTGCGGGTGAGGTGATCAAGAGACAAGTTTGGCGCAGCGAGCGGCCGGCTCCTGCCGCCAAGCGCTGCCGCGCGAGCACTCATCTCGAGGTCGGCATTTATGCTTCTTGTCGCCATGTAGAGATCCGCGGAGTTCCGCAACGTATGTAGACTAACGGGAGTTGCCAGACAACGAGCCTCCCAGATTGTCTAACTAGACTGCCTGAAAGCCCCTGGGACCTGTTTGATGCCGCACAAAATGGCTACCAGTTTACCGCAAATTCCGGGGAAATGCGGTCCCTTGCGCGGTTTCGGGTAGAACAGGGTGAGGCAAAGATGCGCAAACCTGATGCATCGTCATACGATAGTGGGTGCGATGGCGTCCACCAATCAGCGCGAAAAAATTGACATTCAGAAGGCAGCGTTTTTAAGATAGACATATTCCTGCACTGTTCTGGTGCGGACTCAACGGTGGCGTAGCTCGCTGTTGCCAACAAAATCTCATGATCAGTGTCAAACAGCTTACGAAGCGGTATGCGCGGACAACTGCGGTGGACCAGATCTCCTTCGAAGTAGTCAAAGGACAGATCGTCGGCTTTCTTGGGCCCAATGGCGCGGGGAAGACGACCACCATGCGCATGCTCACCTGCTTTCTACCTCCCTCATCGGGGACAGCGAATGTTGCTGGTTTCGACGTTCTCGAACAGCCGCTGGAGGTGAAGAAGCGAATCGGATATCTGCCCGAAACGCCGCCGATCTATCCCGAGATGGCCACTCATGAATATCTCCAGTTTGTTGGTAAGTTGAAGGGATTGCGTGGGGCAGAACTGGAGAAACGGATCGACTACGTGTGCGGCCGGTGCGCCATCGCCGACGTCAAAGCCAAACTCCTGGGCAAATTATCGAAGGGATATCGGCAGCGCGTGGGACTCGCGCAAGCCATCATTCACAATCCCGACGTACTGATTCTCGACGAACCGACCGCAGGACTGGACCCCAAGCAGATCAACGAAACCCGCGATCTGATCAAGGATCTGGCCGGCGAGCACACCATTATTCTCAGCACGCACATCCTGCCGGAAGTGGAGCAGACTTGCGAGCAAGTCGTGATCATTAACAAGGGCAAGCTGGTAGCTACCGATTCGGTGCGCAATTTGCAAGCGCGTGCCCGCGGCGCAGAGTCGGTGCGGGTGGAAGTAGCGGGGCGAAATGGAAGCATTGAAACCTCGCTGGTTCAGCACAAGCTGGAGCAGGTTACCGGGGTCAGCCGAGTTCTGTACAAAGAGCAGTTGGATGGGCGCGCAGTCTTCGAAGTCGAGAGCGGCAAAGGACGCCTGCTTCGAGGAGATCTCGCGCGCGCCGTCGTTGAGTCTGGTTGGGACCTGAACGAACTGAGGCCCTCCGCCATGAGCCTGGAGGAAGTCTTCCTGCAGTTGACCGGAACAGAACAGGTAAGCGAGACGGAAAAGCCCGAAGAGGTGCAAGCCTGATGAGAAATGTTTGGATCATCTGCCGCAAGGAACTGGGAAGCTATTTCGCGTCTCCGGTTGCATACATTCTGCTGATCATGTTCGGCGTGATTTTCGGCTTCTTTTTCTGGAATGCGCTGGGGGCGTTCGTGTACGAAAGCATCCAGTCACAGATGAGTGGACGATCGTTCCCGATGAATCTGAATGAATGGATCATCCGGCCGTTGCTGTCGAATGCCAGCGTCATCGGGCTGTTTTTCATTCCGATGATCACGATGCGGCTCTTCGCGGAAGAAAAGCGCACAGGCACCATTGAGCTGCTGGCAACGTCCCCGGTGCGGGACATGGAAATTATTCTGGGAAAGTGGCTGGCGTCGATCATGCTTTATGCCTGTCTGCTGCTATTCACGGCCATCAATTTTGCGTTTCTGTTCAAGTACGGCCATCCTGATTGGAAGCCGCTGCTGGTGGGTTATCTTGGCTTGCTGCTGCAGGCGGGCGCGCTTCTCGCAATTGGCACATTTATCTCCACACTTACCAAGAATCAAATTATTGCAGGCGCCGTGACATTCGGCGTGTGCCTGCTGCTGTGGGTGCTGGGATGGGTGAGCGGGTACGAAACCGCGACTTGGGCCCGAGTATTGGCTTACATGTCAGTCATCACGCACTTCGAGTCCTTTGCCAAGGGCGTGCTTGATTCGAAAGACGCAATCTTCTATGTCACCGTCATCTTCCTGGGGCTATTCTTCACTGCCCGCTCCATGGAGTCTCTGCGGTGGAGGTCGTAATGGCGAACCAGTGGATCCATGCGCGGCAAACGAAGTACGCAGCGTACGCGGTGAGCTACATCTTAATTGTCATTGCGGCCGTGGTCGTGGCTAACGTTCTCGCGGATCGCTATAACAAGTCCTATGACGCGACAGCGAACAAGCGGTTCAGCCTGTCTGACCAAACGGCGAAGATCGTTAAAGGTCTGAAGCAGGACGCAACCATCACCTATTACAACCAGAGCACACGGTTTCGCGACGGCAAGGATTTGCTCGAGCAGTACGCAAACCTGTCCCCGAAGCTGCATGTGAAGTATGTGGATCCTGACAAGGAGCCTGAACTGGCTCGCGAAGCGGGGATTCGCAACTTTGGTACAGCGGTGGTCCAGGTCGGCGCGAAAAAAGAGGAAGCGAAGAGCATGACCGAAGAAGGCATCACGGGGGCCTTCATTCGTGATCTCAAGAGCAACACGCGCACGGTGTGCTTTGTGAGCGGCAGCGGCGAACATCAACTCGACGATAGCAATCGCGGAGGCCTCTCGCATTTCAAAGAACTGCTCGCCAAGGATAACTACGAGAGCAAATCGGTGGACTTGCTCACCAAGGCTGAAGTCCCCAGCGAATGCACAACGCTTGTGGTGGCCGGTCCGACGAAGAATTACGAGAAACCCGAAGTCGATGCGATCAAGAAGTACGTGGAAGACGGCGGACGGGCTTTTTTTATGCTCGATCCTCCACTCAAACTCGGACATGAAGAGATCGCTGACAACGACGCGCTCACGAGCCTGTTGAGTAGTTGGGGTGTCACCCTGGACAAAGATCTAATTCTCGACCTGAATCCGTTAGGACAAATTGCGGGGCTGGGTCCGCAGGTCGCGTTGGTGACGAGTTACGGCTCACAGCCGATTGTGGAGCAATTGCGCGGTACAGCAACCGGTTTTCCACTGGCCCGTTCGCTGGAGATTAAGAATACCGATAAGACGAGCGTGCAAAAGCTGTTCGATAGTTCGAGCACGAGTCTGGCGACGAGCAATTTGAGTTCTCCGTCGGTGAACGTGAACGACCCCAAGAACAAGAAGGGGCCACTGACGCTGGCGGCCGCGGGCACCTTCAACACTGGCAAGGAGAATTCACAAGGGCGTTTTGTGGTGGTGGGTTCCTCCACTTGGGCGGCGAATCGTTTCATCGATTTCAACGGGAATAACGATCTGGCGTCCAATGCTGTGAACTGGTTGTCCTCGGATGAAGATCTGATCTCCATTCGTCCGAAGCAGCAGGAAGATCGACGCATCACTATGACTGGCCGGCAGCTGACCTGGGTACGAGCCGTCAGCCAATTTGTCTTGCCCTTTGCGGTCGTAATTGTGGGCGTCTCAGTGTGGTGGAAGCGAAGGTAAATAACTGCGCCAGCGGAACTATCGAGTGAAGCATGAAAATTCGTGGCCTGCTCATTGCTGCTGTGATATTCGCGGTGCTCGCCGGGGTTCTGTATTGGTCTGATCACCGCAAATCGAGCGCCGAGGCCGCCAAACCCAATGGCGATAGTGCTCCGGCAATCCTCAAGCTCGATGAAAATTCCATCACCAAACTGGAATTGAGAAAGAAGGATGCACCAGCGATCCTGCTGGCGAAGGACGGATCGGAATGGAAGATCACCGCACCGAAGTCCTTCGCGGCCGATCAAAGCGCGGTTTCCAGTATTGTTTCCAGCGTCGCTTCGTTGAACTCCGAGCGACTGGTCGAGGACAAGAGCTCAGATCTGCAACGATACGGGCTTGCTCATCCATCTTTCGAACTCGAAGTCAATGTGACGGGCAAAGATAACAAGGCAGAGAGGCTGCTGCTGGGAGACGACACACCTGCTGGTAGTGCGGTTTATGCGGCTCTCGCAGGTGATCCGCGAGTCTTCACCATTGCCGGGTACACGCGAGGCAGCATCGAAAAAGGGTTGAACGATCTCCGGGACAAGCGGCTGCTGACCGTGAATGCCGATAAAATCAGCCAGATTGAGATTACAGGGAAAAACGGCCATATTGCGTTTGGACGCAATAAGGATGAATGGCAGATTTTGCAGCCCAAACCAATGCGCGCGGATAACGATGCGGTGAGCGAATTAGTCCGCAAGTTAACCGACGCTCGCATGGACATTACCGACTCGGCCACCGCGGCGAAGGAAGCAAGTTCTGCATTTGGGCGTGGCACGCCTGTGGCTACTATCAACGTAACCGGCGAATCTTCCACTCAGAAACTTCAGATTCGTAAGAGTAAAGATTCCTATTACGCCCAGTCGAGCGTGGTTGATGGGGCGTATAAGATCGGTTCCGATCTAGCGGCGGCACTGGACAAGAAAGTGGAGGACTTCCGGAACAAGAAGCTATTCGATTTTGGTTACGCCGATCCGAACAAGGTGGATATTCACAGCGGCTCAAAAACTTACTCGCTCATGCGAGGTGGACAGGACTGGTGGGACAACGGCAAGAAGATGGATGAACCGAGCATGCAGTCACTCATCGCGGACCTCCGCAACCTGTCCGCCGATAAATTCGTGGCGTCAGGCTTTGGTTCTCCGCAGATCGACGCAACCGTGACTTCGAATGACGGCAAGCGCATCGAAAAGGTGCTGATTTCGAAATCTGGCTCCGACTACCTTGCCAAGCGGGATGATGATTCTACTTTGTACCAAATTCCCGCCACGTCGGTTGACGAACTACAGAAGGCAATCGAAACGATCAAAGCCGCGGCGCCTGCCGGCAAACCCAGCCATTGACACGCAATGCGGCACCGCTCAAATGCTCACGCGTCTCATTGCGTCTGCCCGGTTGAAGCTTTCTTTCCCCTGCCGGTCAACTCACGAATCAGAGTGACTTCGGCGTCGCGGTAAGGTTTGCCGGTGGGGTAGAGGACTTCGTGGAACCACACCGTTGGCTGGTCCAGAATGTAGGGATGCCGCCAGGAGTCCCAGGGATAGTACGTTTGAGTCTTGCCCGCAACGAATCCCCAATTGATGGCCCCCACCTTATTTTTTTTCGCGACCGGCAAAACTGTATCAAACGTACTTCCCGCCCCGCGCGCCATATATTCTGTGCAGATCAGCGGACGGTTGTACTTTTCCAGATAGAGCACTTCCTTCTCGAAGCTCTCTGGCCATCCGTAATTATGGAATGTGATCACATCGGAGTTGTCGATCTGAACTCGCTGAGTTGGAGTCAGAGCCGATCCCTCCATGAAATCGATATCCCACACGCCGCTGGTAAGTGGCTGTGAAGGATGCGCCTCCCGCGCCCAGGAAAAAACCTTCGGCAGCAAAGCTTCTACCAGTTGGCGCTTGTTGGCAGGTTCCAGGCGGTGATAGCTTCCCTCATTCACATTGGAGGGCTCATTCCATACGTCCCAACCGAGCACGCGCGCGTCGTTGGCAAATGCTCCAACCACTCCCACGACGTAAGCCTTGAGCCGCCCCTCTTGCGCCGGATCGGAGAGGCCCGCACTTCCAGGAGACTGCACCCATCCGGAATTGTGAACGCCGGGGATGGGCGGATGCTGCACGCCAAGTTTCGGCTGCGGATCCCAGCAGGAATCAAACAGCACGAACAACGGCTTGATATGGTGGCGCGACGCGATCTCCAGGAACTGATCGATACGTTTTCTGAACCCCTCGGGATTTTCTTGCCATACCAGATCATGCAGGAACACACGCATCGTATTCATGCCCACGTCCTCGGCCCAACCGAGTTCCTTGTCGATCTGCCCCGGATTGAAGCTCTGCGCTTGCCACATCTCCAACTCGTTAATGGCGTCGTCCGGGATATAGTTGCTGCCGACCAGCCACGCCTGTTGTCCATACCAGGCTTTGGCTCTCTCTTCGGTCCAGCGAGACGTTTGCGCATGCAGACATCCGGAAACAAGAAGGACGACAAAGGTGATCCGGCTGAGTACACGAACTGAATTTGGCCTGGGAACCATGCGATTCACTCCGACGGGGCAAGTTGCCCCACGCTGTGGACCGGTAAACGCTTACAGGGGTCGCGCGCAATACCTTAGCACACTGGAGAATTTGAGGCATACTACGTTTTCACATCCAATGAGAAGGGGGAGAACTGTGGGGAGCAACTGCCGCGGTGTAGTGCGGGGGATATGGCTGGCATTATTGCTGCTGGATTCTTTCGCTATTGGGAGAGCCCAGAACACGACAGGGGCGACGCTCACCATCGAAGCTGACAAAGTCGAGAACGTCATCAGCCAGAGTTTATATGGGCAATTTGCCGAGTTCATGTTCCAGGACATTAAAGGCGGGCTCGATGCGGAATTGGTGCGCGATCGCGGCTTCGACGAGCAACCGAACGCCCTCGGTCTACCGCGATACTGGGAGCGCGATCCGGATGACAGAAACGATGATGCAGCGTTGCACTTCGCGTGGGACGCTGACGTTTATCTGCCCGTCAATGAGGATGAGAATACTCTGCCAAGCCAGCACTCTCTTCGTGTGGATGTGCAGAGCGAATTCGAACAGCGGCGAGGCATTCGTCAAGGATGGATTCCCGTTCATGCAGGACTCGACTACCGTGGATATGTTTGGCTGAAGAGTGCAGACTATGTGGGAAAAGTTATTGTCACGCTAGAGGCGGATGAAACGGGAGGCGAACAATACGCTAGCGCCGCGCTCCCTGAGATAGCCGGGGACTGGAAGAAGTACTCCTTCACGCTCAGGCCCGCCAAATCCGATCCGCTTGCCAAAATTGCCATCCTGTTCCAAGGCAACGGGCGCCTGTGGCTCGATCAGATTTCGTTGCTGCCGGGCGATGCACAAGGCGGGGTTCGCCATGACGTTGAGCAACGAGTGGCAGCTTTACGTGCGGCCTTTGTTCGATGGCCTGGTGGAAACGTAGCGCAAGATTATCACTGGAAGTGGGGCGTTGGCCCGCGCGACCAGAGGCCCGTTTGGATAAATGAGTCTTGGCGAAAAGAACTGGAGCCTAGCAATTTCGGAAGCGATGAGTTCATTCAGTTCGCCAGGCGGGTGGGAGCAGAACCGTCGATCACGGTTAACGTGGAAGGACGCGGGGCGACCGCGGAGGAAGCGGCAGCATGGGTCGAGTATTGCAATGGCGACGCCCATTCCAAATATGGTTCCATGCGCTCCGCTAACGGCAGTCCGGAACCGTTCCACGTACGTTATTGGGAGATCGGCAACGAAATATGGGGCGATTGGGTGCGCGGCCACAGCGATGCGCAAACTTATGCTAAGAATCTGAATCGCTACGTGGAGAAGATGAGGGCTGTGGATCCTTCTATCACGATCATCGCAACCGGTGACAACGACCTGAAGTGGAACGAAACTGTCCTGAGACTTGCGGGCAAAAACATCGACTACTTATCCGTTCATCACTACTACGGTCAAGCAGAGATGAAAGGGGACGCAAATAATTTGCGGGCGCGTCCACTGCACTACGAGCAGTTTTATCTTCAGATGAAGCAGATGTTTCAGGAACTGGTACCTGGCCATAAGATTAAGCTGGCAATCAACGAGTGGAACACAGCGTTGCCGCTTCCCGCTCAGCACTCCATGCAGTCTGCCATTTATGCAGCACGACTAATGAATGCTTTCGAGCGTAGCGGAGACGTGGTTCAGATGAGCGCCGTGTCAGACATGGTGAACGGATGGACGGGAGGCATAATCCAGGCAAGCCGGCATGCAGTATATGTCACTCCAACTTACCTGGTGAATCAGCTTTACGCGTCTCACCTTGGCACAAAGCGAGTGGCCAGCACACTGCGGGGCCCTACATTCGATTCCACTCTCGAAGGAGTGGGTGTGCCAACGATTGATGCGGTCGCGACCCGCTCCCCGGATGGACGCCAGATGTTCATCAAAGTGGTGAATACCGATCCTACCCTCGCGGTTTCTATGGAAATACGCGTGAGCGGAACTCATATGGCACGTGAGGCACGCTTCGAGACTTTGAACAGCGCCGGATTGAGCATCGCGAATGACTTCGCTCATCCGGATCTGGTGCGCATCACGGAGAGCACAATCAAAACCTCCCCGTTCATTGCAATTCTTCCGGAACACTCCGTCTCGATCATTAGCGTAGAAGTTCATTGAGAAAGACTGGCGTCAACACGTATTCCTACATCCAGCAGCGATTATCAGTAAGCGTTTGCTTAAACACTGCGCCTGCATTAGGCTTTTTGTCATCACTTTGCAAAACTCGATTCGAGTCAACCAACTATGGAAACCCGGCGTCTCGGAAACAGCGATCTTCATATCACTCCGATCGGAATCGGAGCCTGGGCTATTGGCGGCAGCGGGTGGAATGGAAGCATGGGTCCGCAGAATGATGAGGATTCAGTTCCCGCCATTCACGCCGCGCTGGACTATGGCCTGAACTGGATCGACACGGCTGCACTCTACGGACTGGGCCATTCCGAAAAGATGGTGGCTCGAGCAATCCAAGGCCGCACTCCAAAGCCCTACGTCTTCACCAAGTGCGAGCGAGTCTGGGACAAGGAAGGAAATGTCGGAGCCAGTCTCAAGGCCCAGTCGATCCGCCGCGAATGCGAGGATAGCTTGCGCAGGTTGAAGGTGGATGCAATCGATTTGTACCAGATCCACTGGCCGGAACCGGACGAGGATATCGAGGAAGGCTGGACCGAACTGGCTCGACTGAAAGAAGAAGGCAAGGTGCGATTTATCGGGGTATCCAATTTCAGTGTAGCCCAGATGCGGCGGGCTCAGGCGATTGCTCCCATCACTTCGCTGCAACCGCCCTACGCGGTAGTGCGCCGGGAGATTGAGCGCGAGATCCTTCCCTTCTGCCTGCAGCAAAACATCGGCGTGATCGTGTATTCGCCCATGTACGCGGGCCTGCTTACCGGGGCTATGACTCGCGAGCGAGTTGCGAATTTTCTTGCCGAGGATTGGCGACGGAATCTGCCCGGCTTTCAAGAACCGGCATTATCGAGAAATCTGAAAGTGGTGGAGCACCTGCGGGAGATCGGCAAGCGCCATGGCCGAACTCCGGGCGAAGTGGCGATTGCATGGACCTTAAACCATCCGGCAGTCACGGGAGCGATTGTCGGTTTTCGCAACCGCAGGCAGGTGGAAGGAATCATTGGCGCCGCCGCCTTCCGCATGAACGCCGCCGAAATCGCGCGAGATTGACGAAATCGTTGCCCGAGAGAGTGCTGCCTGAAAGCGGGCGATGCGCGCTCCCATTTTGGCATGTCACCGAATGCGATTGACGCCAGACTGCGGCGGTCATAGGATTCTCAAGTAAACGATTTCTCAAATGAGGCAAACGCATATGGCGTCTGGAATGGACCGCAGGACTTTTCTCAAAACTACAAGCGCTACCGCCGCTGGAGTCTATGCAGCTCGATCCTTCCCCGCGTGGGCGAATGCAGAGAAGAGCCTGGTGGCTGTAGCGACCCCGCTCACGACATTTGCTTACAGCGACGTCCAACTGCACGACGGACCGATGAAGCGCCAGTTCGAGGAGAATCATGCGCGCTTTCTCAACCTGGATGATGATCGCATGCTCAAGGTGTTCCGGCAGGTCGCCGGCCTTTCTGCTCCTGGAGAAGACATGGGCGGCTGGTATGACCTCACGGGATTTAGCCTGGAGGCAAACGACTTCCACGGTTTTATTGCCGGACATTCTTTTGGCCAATACGTCTCTGGGCTGGCTCGAGCCTATGCCGTCACCGGCTCAGAACCGACGCGCGCCAAGATCAATCGCCTGGTGAAGGGGTACGGAGAAACGCTCGACCCAAAAGCCAAATTCTTCGTCGACTACCGGCTTCCCGCATACACGTACGACAAGCTTTCTTGTGGCCTGATTGACGCTCACGAATATGCCCACGATCCGATGGCCATGGACATCCACGAAAAGCTCACTCGCGCCATGGTCGCCTACTTGCCCGAAAAGGCCTTGTCACGCGCGGAACAGCGCTCCCGGCCACATAAGGACACCCCCTACACGTGGGATGAGACCTACACTCTGCCGGAAAATCTTTTCCTCGCTTATCAGCGCAGCGGCAAGTCTTTTTACCGCGACATGGCAAAAAAGTATCTCGAGGACGACACTTACTTCGATCCTCTCGCGGGAGGCAACAACGTGCTTCCCTTCGAGCACGCGTACAGTCACGTCAACGCCTTCAGTTCGGCGATGCAGGCATATATCACTCTCGGCAGCGAGAAACATCTGCGAGCGGCGAAGAATGGCTTCGACATGCTGGTAAAGACCCAGAGCTTTGCGACTGGAGGTTGGGGCCCCAACGAAGCGTTCGGCGAGCCTGGGACGGGACAGTTAGGCAACAGCCTGACCCAGACTCACGCCAGCTTTGAGACTCCATGCGGAGCCTACGGACACTTCAAGATCACCCGATATCTGCTGCGGGTCACAAAGGAAGCGCGTTACGGCGACAGCATGGAACAGGTCCTGTACAACACGATTTTAGGAGCTTGGCCCATCCAGGCCGACGGAACGTCCTTTTATTACTCGGATTATTCCACGACTGCAAAGAAGGTTTGGTACGGCAATAAGTGGCCCTGCTGTTCCGGAACGTTCCCGCAGCTTGCCGCTGACTATCACGTCAGCACCTACCTTCGCTCAGCGGACGGCGTGTATGTGAATCTGTTCGCGCCTTCCAGTCTGCAATGGAGCGACGGGGGCGGAAAGTACGGACTGAAGCAAGAGACGAAGTATCCCTTCGACAACAAGGTTCAGATAGAGGTCTCGGCTGCACAGCCCAAGGAATACACGCTGTATGTGCGCATTCCCGCCTGGGCGAAGCCGAACCCGGTGCTCATGGTGAATGGCAACCGCGTCTCTGCCGCGGTTGAGCCTGGAACGTTCGCCAGCATTCGCAGAACCTGGAAAGACGGCGACCGCGTGGAACTTGAGCTTCCCATGCCTCTGCGGTTGGAGGCTGTCGATGCCAATCATCGCAACAACGTGGCGCTAATGCAGGGGCCCCTGGTGTTGATGGCAGTCGCCGAATCGCAGCCTACGTTCGAGCGGGCTGCGCTGCTGCAAGCCAAGCCGGTGAATAATGCAGGCGGAGACTGGATGGCGAACGCCGTGGACGGGAGCAGCATCACGATGCGGCCGTTTATGACAATCGACAAGGAGGGCTACAGTACTTACGTATTACTGAAATCATGAGCGTGCCCAAAGCGTAAGATTCAGGTCTGTGGACAACGCCGGTCACGGGTTCGATAATCTCCAATTCACCTTTTGGATTCGGCATCCCCTTGTACCAGTTTGTAGCGATACTGCTCGCGTTCTTCGTTGGTGGCTTGCTGCCGGAGAAGGGCAAGACGCTTCAGTAGTTCTGGTATCTCCGTCCTTTTATCAGTCTTCCTCAATGCCTGGATCAGGTGATAGAGCGCCGTCTGATCCTTGGGATCGATCTCCAGGGCTTTGCGGCATTGGGCGGCAGCTTCGGAGTACTTTCCAGCTTGCAGATAGAGTTTTCCCAAGACACTATGGGCCGGTTCCAGCGAGGGACGGAGAATGACTGCCTTCCTGGCCGAACGGAGTGCGCTTTCAAAATCTGCGCTTCCCGGTTCCACTCCTTGCTGGGCAAGGATGTCCGCTTGCAGGTAAAGCAGGATCGGGTCCTCGGGTTTGCGCGTCAATTTTTCCTGAACGCCGGTTAGCGCCCGGGTCAGATCGTTCTGCTGTACAGCCGCCAGTCCCTGCGCTGCAATACTTAAGGATTGGCTGGGGTCCAGGTCGTACGCTCTTTCAAAGTCCGCCTGCGCTTTTTCGTACTCCGCGAGCTGGACGTAAAGCACTCCACGCGCAAAATATAGCGGGGCTGCCTTGGGTTGCAGGTTAATTCCATCATTCACCACGTTGATTCCAACCTGGAATGACTGGTGCGTCGCCGAGATCGCGGCAAAATCCACGTAAAGCTGCACGTTCTGTGGCTCGAGCAAAATGGCGCGCCGCAGTGCGTCAACGGCTTTCTCGGTGTCGTGTTGTTCTTCATAGGCGGCGGATGCCAACTCCAGAATCTGAGCGTCCGGCCCTGCGCTTAGCAATGGATCGAGGGTGGATATGGCCGCCTGCGGTTGGTGGGCAATCAGCTGGACTGATGATAAGACTTGTCGTTCGCGCGGATCGTTCGGGTTCAGAAGCAGAGCTCTTTGGAGCACGTTGGCCGCTGCCTCGAAGCGCTTGAGCTTCACCAAGCATGTGGCATACGCATGCAGGGCAGGCAGCTGCGATTCAAACAGTGCCTCCGCCTTTTCGAAATGGGGCACAGCCTTCAGGCATTGTCCCTGCTGAAATTCCAGGACTGCCAACATGCCGTGGCTCGTAAGATCGTTGGGTCGCAAACGAAGGAGATGCTCGATGACGGGAATCCCTTCTGCACTGCCTGCGTCGTAATCGATCTGAGCGGTTCCCTGCAAAGCCGGAATATTGTCGGGAAATATTTTCAGTGCCCGGCGAAAAGAAGTGAGTGCCTCTTTCTTCTGCCCTTTCCCGGCGTAGGCCACACCTTGCATAGTCCACAACTGGCCATCCCCGGGAAATTTTTGGAGCGCTATCTGAAGGAGGTCGAGTGCTCTGTCAAACTGCTCGGCACGTAATTCGGAGGCTATCGGCTCGATAGAGTCTGCAGCTGTTTGCGCCCGCACGGTGGAGAAAGACAGAATCGAACCCGCGAGGCAGATCAGCTTGAGTGCGCGAAGCATTGGTCCCATGGCCGCGGATCGGTTCTAATCAGGGGAACGTCTCCGCTGACATGGTAATCGAAGCCGCTCGGATGAGATGAGACGAGACAGGAGCGCCGTTCAGATCAGACTGAGACGATGTGGCCGGCGCTTGTTGGGGGAAGGCTGCCGGCCGTCTCATCGTCTACTGGGAATCCATCGAATCAAGCTCAGAACGAGATTCTCCCTCCAATTTGCCAGAACCGCGGCTCGTGCGAAGCCGTGGCGAAGCCGAAGTTACCATCCGGGAAGTTGTCATCCGGATTTGCATAATTCGCCCGGTTGAAAAGATTGAAGACCTCGAACCGGAATTGGAAATTCACCCGCTCGGTGATGGCTGTGTCTTTATAGAGGTTGATGTTGGTCTCAAAGAAATTCGGCCCACGGAATTGCATGGGCTTCTCATTGCCCTCCTGCCCAAATGCTGGGACAGCGAAGTTGCTCTTCGGAACGGCGCCGGTCAGCCAGGCGCTGTTGTCGGTCAGCTGGCGGTAACTGAGGGCATCGGGGTAGTCGAGAGCGTTGCCGTCCGCGTTGTAGTCGCCGCTTCCCGGCGCATAGCCCACAGCCGGATTCGCAGCCGACGGGCAAGCAGGAGCGGTGCTCGAGGTGTTTGCGCATATAGGGTTGTAGCCGTTAACGTTTCGCGCTGTGAATGGATATCCGGACTGGAAGATGGTTGTACCGCTAAGGCCCCAGCCACCGGTGATACGCCGCACCGCTCCGCTTCCCTTGTTCAAGCCCCTGAGCGAGTAATTCCAGCTTAAAGAGAAGCGATTGGGCACATCAAAGATCGATGGCGCGTAGTAGGGGCGCGGGTTAAACGGATCGGGGTAAGCCAAAGCATCGTCCTTCGACTTGGAACGCGTATACGAAAAGTCCAAGAATCCGCGCGAGAAACGCCCTTTGAAATCGAAGTAGATGGAATTGTAGTTGCCGTAACGATCGTTATCGGCATAGGTGATTGCTCCGAAGCTGGGATTGAGCCGGGTTGGAGCGATACTCTGGTGGGCAATGAGATCCCCAGGCTGCACGTTAATATCCACCCCGTAGGAGACGTTGCCGATCGAGTTGCCGTTACCGACGATATCGTAGGAATGCGACCCGCTGTACCCGACAGAGGCCGCAAAAGCTTTGCTGATCTTCCGCTCGACACTGACTGCCCAAATATCGGATTTAGGAGATCTCAATAGAGGGTTAATGCCGCCGATGTTGAAACTCGCGCCTACGACTCCTCCCTGAGCATTCAGCCCACCTTGGAATGTCGGGAATACAAACCCGAAAGGCGGTTTGCTGCTCGTGCCAAGGACGAAGATCGGCGCCTGAGCCGTGGCTGTACCTCCGGCGAAAAACGTCGGCAAAACCAGCCCCGGGGGACTGCCGCGGAATTCTTCTTGCACGTTCGCCTGTGTCAACCAGTTGTTGTAAATGCCGAAGCCGCCACGCACTACCCAATTGCCGCTGCCCGTCGGATCCCACGCGACCCCTATTCGAGGACTGAACAAATTATTGACTGAATGGAGCAAGGCATTGTGTGTGCCTTTCGCATAACCGTTACCGATCTGCTGTTGGAGGCTGTCGCCGGTGCCAAGATAGAAGTTGCCGAATACCGTAGCAGCACTCTTTGACCATGGATTGCCGCTGTCGTCGTAACGAAGACCCAGCGTTAGTGTCAAATTCCGTCTCGCTTTCCATGTGTCCTCGACGAACAAGCCAAAGGTGCGCGAAGCTGCGTCCCAGTTCCAAAGTTGTTGTTGACCTGTGGCTGGGTTGTACATGATGCCGTTCTCATTCGTGGGAGCATCCTGAGCCAGCGTCAGCAAGTTATTGAAGGAAAATTTGGGCTGGGACCATGGGCCTTGGAACGGCTCGACGTCATCTCCGTACCAGCCTTCGTAGCCGAATTTGAGAGTGTGCGTGCCCTTTACATGCGTGAGCACATCGCGCCAGTGGTAGTTATGCTGAATGAAGTCGCCTTGCGCGAATCCGACGCCGTAAGCCATTCCTCCATCTGCGTTGATTCCGTTCACAGATATGGAGGGCACGGTGTAGTCCTTTGCACCGCTGCCCAGAACGCCCTCAACCCTGCTGATCCCAGCCGTGAACTCGTTCAACGTTGTTCCAGAAAACGTGTGCGTCCACGAAGCCTGTCCCGCTACTTGCCAGGTATTGTTGAGCGCGGAGAATTGCGGCATGGGCGATGCCGCGCCTGTGAGAAGAAGGGTGCGGAATAGGCTGACGTAGATACGATCCTGCTTAAAACCCTGATCGATGCGAGCGAAATATTGCGTGCCGTTGCGGATTTGCGTCGCACCGAATGAACCTTGATCAATCATGGGCAGAGTGCATGACACGCCATTTTGCCCCGCCGTAGTGCCGCATCCACCAGCATCAGAGCCGAAAACGTCCTGTGCTGTTTGCTGGACGCTAACGCCGCCAAGTCCGGACGGCAGATACGTACTGAGCACATGCGTGCCCACGGTGTTGGGGTAATTCGTTTGCGCAAACGAGATGAACTGTGGATCAGCGAAGGTTACGGACCCGCCCGAACTGGCCGACGAACGCAACGGTTCCACTGCGAAATAGAAAAAGCTGTTGTGGTGCGGGATGATCGGGCCCCCGATCGCGAAATCCATGTTGTTCGAATGGAAAGGCTTGTAGGGGCTATCCGACGAACTCACGAAGTGCTGGTTGGCATACATTCCCTGGTAGTTGAACCAGTCCGAGGCGGAACCGTGGAACGAATCCGTGCCCGATCTGGTGGTAAAAATGGTTTGCAGTCCTGCCGCGCGACTATGCTCTACAGAAAACGTATTCACCTGAACGCTGGTTTCCTGTATGGATTCCGGTTGCGGCGTCAGGTTCAGCACGCCCTGCCGAATTCCACTGGTCACATCCAGCCCGTCCACAACGTATTGATTGTTGTTTTGACCCTGGCCGTTTGCGCTGGCATCGACTTGCTCTTCGGTGGAGTAATTGTCTACGCCGGATGCGGGACTGCCCGATGTGCTGGTTCCCAAGCCAGAAACGCCGGGAGCCATGGTGACCAGAGTGACCAGATTGCGGCCGATGATGGGCAACTGCGCAACAGCCTGGTTCTCGAGCGTGAGGTGAACGCGGCTATCTGCGGTGTCGACGACCGGAGCCTCTGTGCTGACAACTACCGACTCGCTGATGGAGCCTACTTTGAGAGCGATGGGCACATTCAAGTTTTGCTCGGTGAGCAGGGTGACGTTCGCCTCAGATTTTGAGAAACCGGCCGCTTCCGCGGTAATTTTGTAACTCCCGGGCGCAAGACTAATGAAACGATAGTTGCCGGATTCATCGCTGCTCGCAACTGTCGTGTTCCCTGTTGCGACGTTCACCAAATGGATGGTGGCTTTGGCGACGCCCGGCGCCGGTCGGGTCTTGAACAACCCCCTGGATACTCGCGGTGAACTGAGCAAAAGCAGTGGCCGTGGCCAGCAGGAGAATCGAGCACAACCACAGGGGACGACGAGACAGCATGCTTCGCGGCATGGATCCTCCACAAATGCCAGCGTCAGACGAGGATTGGGCGCAGTTCTGAGAAAACGTTTACTGACGAGGGTAATGTATAACTATTATGGGCGCGAACTGTCAAGAATATTCTTATTGAGACTGTTGCTAGGCTTAGGAATCACATCTGCGAATGTTGCCAGCCCTCGCTGCTGACGATGCCGGAAGTTTCTCGAATGGTGATCAACTGATTGGCAGCAATCTTTTTGTATTGCTCGTGCAGACCGTTCGGCCAGTACACGTCGACGTCCGCCACGCTGACAGCGCCAAGTCCGAAATGCAGGCGTGAATCGTTGCAGGAATAATAGCTCGACTGGCTAAGCACCGATTGCGCCTGAACTTTATTCCCGTAGCGCACCAGGACTCTCGCCCCGATCGCGCTTCGGTTTGACTTCACGCCTTCGAAGCTTGACCTTCAGCCAGTTCTGTTTGACCTTGAGATCATTTCGCAGGAGAGACGGCGGCTCATTCATGTTCACAATCAAAATATCCATGTCGCCGTCGTTGTCGAAATCACCAAACGCGCAGCCGCGGCTGCTATGTGGAGTGCTAATAGCTTCTCCAGCCTGGGTATCAAGTTCCTCAAAAGTGCCGTTGCCGAGATTGCGAAACAAAATACGCGGCGTCTTGTATGGATACTGCGGCAATTTGCGCTCCACCTCGGGATAGACGCTTCCCGTCACAAAAAATACATCAGGGAATCCGTCGTTATCCAGGTCCACAATGCCGGCGCCCCAGCTGGTGAAACGTGTCTCCACTCCGGTCTTTGCCGCGCGGGTTACTTCGTCGAAGTTCCCCTTTCCGTCATTCCGGTAGAAACCGCTGGTATCCCCGATGAAATGAGTCTTGAACAAATCCAAATGTCCGTCGAGATTGTAATCACCGACGCCTACGCCCATGCCGGCCTGTTCCATGCCGTCGTCACTTAAGGCGACGCCGCGCATCACGCCTTCCTCGCGAAACGTGCCGTCATGATTGTTCATAAACAACAGGCTGGGCGTGGAATCGCACGCGACGAAGATGTCGGGCCAGCCGTCTTCGTCGAAGTCGGCGGTGACAACGGTCATTCCGTAGCTCTCGGTTGCGGCGGCAATGCCAGCCTGTTTGGTCACGTCCGTGAACGTACCATCGCCGTTGTTGCGATACAGAGAATGCCGCCCGGTGGGAAGCCCCCGAGGCCCGCAATTCACCGGTACACCTTTCCAATTGCAGGTCGAGTTCTCGCCGGGCGCGGGTGCGTGCTCAAACGAGAATCTGATGTAGTTGGAAACGAAGAGGTCGAGATGTCCATCGCGGTTGTAATCCAGGAATGCGCAGCCAGCGCCCCACCTTGCAGGGCCTGGCTCGAAGAGTCCGGCTGCTTTGGTGACGTCGGTGAACGTGCCATCCCCATTGTTGCGGTACAGCCGGTTTTGTCCGAAGTAGGTGCAGAAGATGTCGTCGAAGCCGTCGTTGTTGTAGTCGGCAACGCAGACTCCATTCGCCCAGCCGGCTGACTTCAAGCCCGACTTTTCCGTCACATCTGTGAAAGTGCCGTCGCGATTATTTTTGTACAAGCGATTCGTGGCTTCGGGTGGATCGCCCTCCAAACGGGTGCCGGAGAGCAGAAAAATATCCATCCAGCCATCGTTGTCATAATCGATGAAAGCACAGCCGCAGCCATTGGCTTCCATGATGTACTTCTTCGATTCCACACCGCCGTAAATGACGGGCGCGTGCAGCCCTGCCTCTTTGGCGATGTCGGTGAAATGTGCATAGAACGGTCGCCCCGAAGGCGCCGGTTTCGGCTGGGCCTTGACCTCGCGGGTGGCAATTCCCTGCGTCTGGCCAAGGAGTTCCTGCGCAGAAGCGCACAAGGAAAACAGTACGAAGGAACGGCGGGTCATTGTCATCAAAGGGCCTGTAGGAAACGGATTCCATTATCCGCGCGGACGCGCTTCTGAGTAAAGGTTTACTGGCTTTTGCCTGCTGCGGCGTGCGGTCAGTTCGACGGAGCACCCGGGGAGACCACGAGTTTGTACCGGTTGCGTTCCCCTTCTTCCCTGGTGGCTTGCTGTCGGGCTTTGGCCAATCGTTTGAGCAACTCAGGAATTTCCGACTGGTCCTTTGTCTTGCGCACCGCAAGCACCAAATGATACAGAGCCGTCTGGTCCGCCGGGTTCTGCTGTAAAACCAGCCGGCACTCTTTCGCTGCGAGGGCCGGCTGCCCAGAGTCCAGATAAAACTTGGCCAATACATTGTGTGCGGCGGAAAGGGACGGTTGCAGAGTGACCGCTTTCTTCGCTGAGCGCAAGCCTTGTTGAAAATCTTCAGAGCCCGCCGCCGGGGCCTTCTGCGACAGAATGGCGGCCTGCAAATACCAGAGAAATCCGTCGCCTGGTTTTTTCGTTAATTTCGCACGTACGGTTGCCAGTGCCCGATCGGGATCATTCTGGTTCTGCTCTTCGGCGACCATCCCCTGCGCCGCCGCACTCAGGGCTTGATGCGGATCCAACTGCTCAGCCTTTTCGAAGTCCGCTTGTGCCTTCTCGTAATCGGCAAGTTGCACATAGAGGACGCCCCGCGCCAGATACAGTTCTGCAGCCGTTGGCTGCAGCTTGAGACCCGCATTGAGCATTTCAATTCCTGCCTGAAATGATTGGTGGCTCATCGCGATATCGGCAAAGTCCACGTACAGAGCGACATTGTGGGGATCCTTGATGATCGCTTCACGCAGTATCTTGACAGCGTTCGGCGTATCTTTGTTCGCCTCGTACACAGCCGCTGCCAGCTGCATCGTGCCAATATCCGGATCTGAGCCCAGCAGGGGCTGCAAAGTGGAGAGTGCATCCTGCGCGTGTCCTGCGGTGAGTTGGGCGCCTGCCAGACCTCGGCGCGCGCGAGGATCGTCTGGATGAGAGGCCAGGATCTCTTGAAAAACGTGCACGGCCTTGTCTGTTTGTTTCAGCTTCAATAAACAAACGCCGTAGTCCTGCAATGCCCCGGGTTGCGAATTCAGAAGAGACTCGCTGCGGGAAAAGTGCTCAACAGCTGCGGCACAGTCGTTCTTCTTATATGCAATTACCGCCAGCATAGCGTGACTGGTGGCATCATTTGGACGCAATCGCAGAACGTGCTGCAGAAGCGGCAAAGCTTCCGGGCTTCCGGCCTCGTACTGCAGTTGGGCTGCTCCCTCCAGCGCTGGCAGATAGTCAGGAGATACCTTCAGGGCGTTTTGGTAGGAATTCAGCGCCGCCTTCTGATCGCCTTTTCCCGAATAAGCCAATCCTTGGAACATCCACAATTGAGGATTTTTTGGTGACGCTTGCAGCGCGGGTTGAAGCAGTTGAAGAGCGCTGTCGAATTCACGGTTGCGCAGCGCCGACGCAATTGATGCAATGCGGCTGTTGGCAGATTGCCCGAGAACCACAGCCTGCAGCAAAAGGAACACGACGGCCACGCGAACTTGACTAGAACCAGCCATGGAGACCAAGGTTCTCGCGCCACTCTGCCGATTTGGCCGCGTAAGAGATTCCATGAATTTTCCGTTGCCTAGTAGTCTAACGCGGCTTCTCGAAGGTATGATGCGTCGGACCAATGCATAGGGAAATCGTTCATTCAGCATCTCGTGCGAAGTCGTGCGTGCGCTTCGGCGCGATTGTTCTGCTCGCGCTTTTCATTTTCAGCATGTCCTCCTGGTCGCAGGAAACCTTGCAGACTGTGCAAATCGATGTGCACGCGAACCGATCCGATGGACCGCTCGCTCCAATCTGGACGTATTTCGGCTATGACGAGCCCAACTATAGCTACGCCCTGAATGGGAGGAAGTTGCTCGCGGAACTGTCGGCGCTTAGCCCCACTCCCGTTTACGTGCGAGTGCACAATCTTCTGACCTCGGGTGATGGATCCTCTTCGTTGAAGTGGGGATCGACGAATGTTTATACCGAGGATGCAGGAAAACCCTTTTACAGCTGGACCATTCTCGACCAGATTTTCGATGCCTTTCATGCAGCAGGCATCAAGCCCCTGGTCGAAATTGGTTTCATGCCCCAAGCTCTTTCGACCCATCCACAACCATATCGTCACAATTTTCCCAGTGGCGATATCTTCACCGGATGGGCGTATCCACCGAAGGATTATCACAAGTGGTCGGAACTCGTGTTTCAGTTTGTGCGCCATCTTCGCGAGCGTTACGGCGATGCGGAAGTAGAAACGTGGCTGTGGGAAGTGTGGAACGAGCCGGACATCCCTTATTGGAAGGGCACGCCCGAGGACTATTTCAAGCTCTATGATTTTTCGGCGGATGCGATCCTGCGCGCACTGCCGGCGGCACGCATTGGGGGGCCGGACAGCACCGGACCCGCTAATCCAAAGGCGGCTGAGTTCCTGCGCCTCTTTCTGGAGCATTGTGCTCATCAGAAGAACTATGCGAGCGGCAATATGGGATCGCGTTTGGATTTCATCTCTTATCACCCGAAGGGCTTTCCAAAATGGGAAGGCGATCACGTGCGGATGGGCATCGCACGGCAACTGGAGTCGATTGAACAGGGCTTCAAAATCGTAATGTCGTTTCCAGAATGGCGACATACTCCCATCGTTCTTGGCGAGTCTGACCCGGAAGGTTGCGCCGCGTGCTCGGCAAAAACTAATCCGCAAAACTCTTATCGCAATGGGCCGCTCTATGCCGTTTACACGACCGAAGTCCTGGACAGGATTTATGAGCTGGCCAAGAAGCGAGCACGTAAATTTTCTTGGATCAGTCACATGGGCGTTCGAGTTTGAAGACCAGCCGCCGTTTGAAGGCTTTCGCGAGCTGGCCACAAATGGCATCGATAAACCAGTCCTGAATGGTTTTCGGATGTTTGGTTTGTTGGGGAGCCAGCGGCTGAGCGCAACCAGTTCAGCGGCTCTGGCCACGGAAGAGGTGCTGCGCGCGGGCGTTCGAAAAGAGCCTGATGTCAACGTGATCGCGACCCGCAGGGAACACGAGGTCGAGGCGTTGATCTGGAGCTACCACGATGACGACGTCTCCGCGCCAGGAGCTGAAATTGACCTGAATCTAGACGGACTCCCGCCCGAGGTGACGCGCGGTGTGGTTGAGCACTTCCGCATTGACTCCACTCACAGCAACGCGTTCGCTGCGTGGAAGCAAATGGGATCGCCGCAGTCGCTCTCTGCCGCTCAATACGAGCAATTACAGAAGGAAGGACAGCTCCAACTTCTGACGGCTCCTGAGTCGGTGCCGATCCAGAAGGGTTCGCTGCACCTGCACTTCTCGTTACCGCGGCAATCTATGTCGCTCGTGCGGCTCGCCTGGTAACAGTCTCACTTCTTCCCGGCTGCTTTCACTACTGCCGAGAAGTCTTGATCGCCCAAGCCTTTCTCCACAGCATTTCTGAAAACATCCAGCGCAGGAAGCGCTGTCCGGAGTGGAACACCAATCCTGCCCGCCTCATTAATTGCGTATCCGATGTCCTTCGTCATGAGCTTCAGCGGAAAGTTCGGAGTGAAATCATTCGTTCCCATACTGGTCACCATTCTCTTGATTAGTGGACTGGCGAGCGCGCTGTTGCCGAGAACAGAAATGGATTTTTCGCGATCTAGCCCGCTGGCATGCACCAGCGCCATCGCCTCAGCGAAGGAAGCTGCTTCGACTCCGCAGACGAAATTGTTGATCAGTTTGATGAGCGCGCCGCTTCCCGTGGGGCCGAGATGCAGGACTTCTCTTCCTAACGCTGAAAGCAATTCCCGCGCACGTTCGAACCCCGCGGCGGAGCCTCCTACCATGAAAAACAATTCGCCCGAAGACGCGTGCGGTTTTGTTCCGGTGACCGGCGCATCCAGAAACTCGCATCTTTTCTCAGACGCGGCAGCCGCCAATTCCTTCACCCAGGTTACCGAGATCGTGCTGGAGTCGAGCAACAATATCCCAGGGGTAGCCCCGGCGAGCGCTCCGTCTGGTCCGAGCCAAACGGCGCGGGATGCAGCGTCGTCAGCGACCATGGCGATGACCACGTCCGCCCGCGTCGATGCCTCGCGAGGCGTATCCGCGACAAAAGCTCCGGAAGAGGCGTATTCCTGTGCTTTTTCGCGCGTTCGGTTGTACACCGTGACCGGAAATCTCATCGAGAGGAGGCGAGATGCCATGCCACCTCCCATGATTCCCAAGCCTAGAATTGCGACACGTGGTTTCGACATTTCACTCTCATCCTAACGAACTCACTTCAATCGGTACGGCCTCCGACTTCGCCACGTGCACCTTATTGCAGAGCGGACGGCCGAATCCCTCAAACGAAACCTGGATGCTGTCACCATCTTCCAGCTGGATGCCGGCTCCGAAACTCAGGCAATCAGTGCCGAAAAAGTGCACGTGCACGTCGCCCGGGCGACGGTGCGCTTCGAATTTGAAGTGATGGTGCTCGAGGTTTCGTAAACTGTGGCACATTTCATTCTCGCCAGTTCGAAACATCCCCGACCACAGTTCGCGCCGCTCGCGGGTAATTTCCACCTTCACTGCTACGGAGGAAAACTTCGGATCCAGTACGAGCTCGGGGCCCAGCGCGCACGTGCGCAGCTTCGATCCGGCTAGATTGAGATAGTTCTTCTTTTCAAAGCGATGGTCCGAGAACTCATTGCCACCGGCCATGCCAAGGCGATGAGGCGTTCCATCCGGCCCAACCAGGTAGATGCCGGCAATCTCTGCCTCTTCGCCGCCGTCCTCTGCATAAGAGGGAATCTCGAGCGGCTGTCCATGCGCGCGCAGGCTCGTCCCCGTGCCCTTGTAGAACCACTCCGGAGGAATGCCGACTTGTCCCGCCGCCGGACGGCCTCCTTCCCGGCCCCAATGAAACATCTTCATGCTATCGGTCATTTCGTCGCTAGCGACGGCATGCATCGACTGGCGGTCCCGCGCGCTGCCCAGATGAGTGAGGCCAGTTCCCGAGATCATGCAGCGGGCGGGCTCTTCGGGATGATCGATCGGCGACAACATCCTCCAGTCCGATCTCCCTGCGTGCACAGCATCGTAGTCCAAGCGTTCGGCAGTCAACCGCATCTGCGCTGCATCGCTGAGCTTAGATCCTGTCCGCAGCGCGCAGGTTGCGAGTTCATAGACGGAAGTGCATCCATCGAGAATGCGCAGATGAGGTTCTTCTACCAGCGCCACGCGCCGCACAGGGCCTTTCTTGAGTTGAACGAGCCGAGTCATCAGATCTGCTTTGCTCCTCTATTCGATAACTTCGAAATCCCCCAGATTCGCATCATTGATGGACAATCCGAAGCCGGGCACATCGTCGGCCAGATCGATGAATCCCTCTTTCGCTGTTGGCTCTCCGGCGAACAGATACCAGAACAATTCATTGCCCACTTCAACATCCACCATCGGGAAGTATTCGGCCATAGGTGAATTGAGACTTGCCATGACTACGTGATAGTTGTGCATCTGCCCCGCGTGCGGAATCACCGGAATGCCGTGCGCTTCAGCGAGTGCCGCAATCTTGCGGGCCTGCGTGATTCCGCCCACGCGGTTGGTATCAAACTGAATGTAGTCCAACGCGCGCGCCTGCAGCAGATCCCGAAATCCAAATAGGGTGAATTCGTGCTCCCCTCCTGCAATCGGGATCCGGCCGTACGACTTCAACTCAGCATAGCCCTGGATGTCGTCAGGGATGACGGGCTCTTCCAGCCAGCGAAGCTGAAAGGGCTCCAGCAAAGGAAGCATTCTCTTCGCGTAATCGAGCGTCCACCCCATATAGGCGTCAGCCATTACGTCAACGTCGTTTCCCACTGTCTCTCGCACCGTGCGAACCAGATCGACGTTGCGCTGCATGCCCGCAGCCCCATCCACGGGCCCCCACCCGAAACGAAGCTTCATCGCTTTGAATCCATCATTTTTGTAGCGCTTCGCCTCGGCAGCCAACTCGCCCAACTCCGTCGCATAAAGACGACTGGCATACACCGGGATTCTCGGCTTCGTTCTTCCCCCAAGCAACCGGAAGACCGGTTGCTTTGCCGCTTTCCCCAGAAGATCCCATAAAGCAATATCAACGGCGCTGATGGCCACCATCCCAATCCCCTTACGGCCGAACGCCAGGGTTTTGCGATACATGTGCTGCCAGAGAAACTCGATGTCCCACGGATTTTGCCCGATCAGCAGTGGCTTGAGGTAAAGGTCAATTGCTTGCTTTGTAAGCTGCGGAGCCAGAGCCGCATTGCCTATGCCTACAAGGCCGTCGTCACTGAAGACTTCGACTACGAGCCATCCATGAAAGGTGAACGTGCCCATGGACGCTTGCGGCAGTTCCAGAAGGTCCATGGGATTGGTGCAGAAGTGCGGCGGCAACGGGGTAGTCTTGCCGCGCCAGCGGAACACTCGCGTGCGAATCTCTTTGATCTTCATTGCGCTCCTTGATATCGCAAGCGCCGCTCGACATCCGCAGGTTGAAAGGCGGGAATCGCGCCTAAAACAACCATGAATGCCACCACATGAAACATTCCCGCCAGAGTGAACACTGTGCCGTAGCCGATTCCATGATCCAGCAAATAGCCGACGAGCTGTCCGAATGCGATTCCGCCCATTGCTCCTCCAAAGCCCACTAATCCCGCGACGGAACCGACCACCTGCCGCGGCAAGAGATCAGCCGGCAAGACCATGATCAAAGTTGACCAGGATTGCTGACCGAAATAGGCAATGCTGAAAATTGCAATCGCCCACGATACCGCAACGTGCGGAACTAAAATGATCAGTGGCATGACGGCGGCACTCAATCCGAGAGCCAGCTTTCTCGCCACGCCCAATGAGAATTCACGTCGCACCAGGGAACTTGAGAACCAACCTCCGGCGAGGCATCCGATTCCAGCCGCAGCATAAGGAATCCAGGCAAATGCTCCCACCGCCTTGGTGTTGAACCCCCGCGCGTCGTAGAGGTATTTCGGCAACCAGAAGAGATAGAAGTACCAGGCAGCGTCACTCAGGAATTTCGCGACGACCATTCCCCAGACCTCTCGAATGCGCAGCAGAGAGATCCAGCGTAAATTCTGCCCGGATACCTGCCGCACCTCCTGTGTGTCGGATGTCAGACTCTGGGACTGCGGGACGAAATATGAAAGCCGCCACCATGCCGTCCACAAAAGGCCGAGTGCGCCTGAGATTGCAAAGATCCAGCGCCAATTCGCAAAGCTCAGAATGACGGCGATCAGCGGCGGAGCAACGACGGCTCCGACCGAAGTGCCCGCATTGATAATGCCCATTGCGGTGGAACGGTCTTCAGTTGGGAACCACTCGGCCACCGCTCGCGTTGCTGCCGGAAAGCCGCCTCCTTCTCCCATCCCCAACAAAAACCTGCTTACGGCCAGCATCGCGAAACTCATCGCCAGCGCATGGCTCGCGCATGCCAGCGACCAGAAGATCATGATCACCGTGAACCCCGTCCGCGTCCCAAGAGCATCGGCTAACTTCCCCCCGCCTACGTACATGAACGCGTACGAAAGCAAGAACGCAGACTGCAACGTGGAGAACTGCTGGTTGGAAAGAGGAATGTCCTTCGATATAGCATTCACCGCAACCGGAAGTGTCTGCCGATCCAGATAGCTGATCGCTATCGCCGCACTCACCAGGACAGCAATTCTCCAGCGCAACAATCGGCACGTCCTCGAATCTTCACCAATTGCGGTCCGCAGAGGCAATCAGGATTCCAGCAAGGGTGTCCAGACCTGCATGCCGGTCGCCATGCGGTTCGACCATGCGTAATAAGGAATAAACGTCAGATCCACTCGGCGGGTCTTCACCGACTCTCCCCGATACCGCGGGTAAAGAACACTACTGGATGCACCGTTCTCCGCGACCACGCCGGGATGATGCAGCACGACAACTCCATCCAGCAGATCACCTCTGAATTCGCTGTGAAAATCCGACTCCGGTTGCTTGCCTAGTCGCAGGCCCACCTCGCTGAGTTCGACTCCCTGAGGTTGATCGATCCCCTCGAGGCAATAAATCAACGGGCCGCGCTGAACCGCGACCCGGCCTGTATCGTCGGCCACACGCGGGTTTGCGGCGAGCACCTGCGGCATCATTGGAAATTGCAGGCGGATCACATCCCCCTGCGACCATTGACGCCGCACGTTCAAGTATTTTCCAGGTGTGACGCCACTCCAGGCTTTTCCGTTCACAGTCACGTCTGCCCGGTCCGCCCATCCGGGAATTCTCAGATAAATGCTAAATTCAGACGGCTGAGCCGGCGCAATCGCCAGATCCACCCCGCCGTCCCATGGAAATTTTGTTGTCTGTGTAATCTTCAGCCCCGTGCCATTTTCCAAATGCCAGTCAAGTTGCGAGTTGTCGTAAAGATGAACGTACACTCCGTCGCTGCTCGTGCTGTAAAAATATCCCGGCAAGGAACCAAAGGTCCGCTCGAGATTGGGCGGACAGCAGGTGACGTCGTACCACGGATTGCGAATCTTATCGCCCGTGGTTGCGTCGAAGGCCAGCGGGTTGCGATAGCAATACATCACGCCATCCAGCGACATGCCGGAGTTGATGCCGTTGTACAGCGCTCGCTCGATCACATCGGAGAACTTGGAATCTCCGGTAGCCGCCAGCATGCGCCAGTTCCACATCATATTGCCGATGGCGGCACAACTCTCTCCGTAAGCGCGGAAATTCGGCAGTTCGTAGGCGTCGCCGAATGCCTCGCCATCCGATCGCGAACCGACGCCGCCGGTGACGTACATCTTGGTTGACGTCATGTCGTCCCAAAGCTTGTTCAACGTTTGCCAGTACGCCTCATCTCCGGTTTCCATGTAGTAGTCAGTCGCGCCACAGCATGCGTACATGGCGCGAACGGCATGCCCTTCCAGCTTGGTTCTTGCAGTGAACGGGGTGCCGCTGTACATGTAAATGGTCCGGTGTTCCGGAAGTTCGATGCGCTTGTCTCCCTGCAAAATGTAGCCGGCCAAGTCCAGTTGCCGTTTGTCCCCGGTAATGCGATAGAGCTCAATCAGGCCCATCTCGATCTCCGGATGTCCTGAAACGATCGGCTTCTTCGGAGCGGGGCCATAGTTGGGCAGCAGAAAATCATTCACGAACCGAATGCCCGCATCCAGCAACTTGCGATCGCCAGTGGCCCGGTAGTAGGCAATGGCCCCTTGCAGCATGTGGCCAATGCTGTAGAGTTCGTGTCCGGTGGTCTGGGTTTGTGGAAGCATCCGCAGGGATTTGTGCTCTTCCTGGTAGTAAGTGTTGAGATAACCGTTGGACTCCTGGACAGCTACAACTTCGTCGATCACTTTCTCGGCCATAGCGCGCAGCTCAGGACGATCGCCCGATTGCAAAACGAACCCAACCGCTTCCGTCCACTTGTACACGTCGGAATCGGAAAACACTGGGCCGATCTGCGGGGCGGTGCTCTTTCCGACGAGGCGGCGGAAATTGTTCATTCGTCCGTTGGCCTCGAGCAAGTCATGCATGCTGGGGATACTCTTAGTCACATTGATCTCGCGCCGGCGTCCCCAGAATCCGCTCTGGATGGTGACGGCATGCACGGGAATGTCGCGCAACTTGGCATGAGGAGACTTGGCCAAATTCTCCACTCCTTGATCCTTCCAAGTTGGCTCATCGCGGAGAGCGCGGGACAGCGCTGCCAGAGGATTCAGCCCTTGAGGCAAAAACAGATTTAGGAGCCAGAGATGAAATAGCCGCTACTCCTGCCGCTGTGCTGACAAACTGACGCCGAGACATTCCTTTCGCCTTTGTCATAATTCCTTCTCTCCATCGCGGGATATGCGCAACGAATTATAGCGCCGTAGTAATCGTTTACCGATTCGCGCTCGGGAATGCCCTGCTTTCGTGCGCATCTGACTCTGCAAATGCATGCGATTCCACACTGTCCTGGATGTTCGAGATCATCCACCCCGGTCGCGCGCTCGTCAAGCCAATTGAGATTACGTTTACTGCAGCTCTTTACGATATGATCGACGCGCCTATACAAATTGATTCTGAGTATTGTCTCCATGAAAAAACTCCGCAGCCAGGAATGGTTTGGACGCCAGGACAAGATGGGCTTCCTGTATCGAAGCTGGATCAAGAACCAGGGCTGGCCTCATGATCTCTTCGATGGCCGTCCCGTGATTGGGATCTGCAATACCTGGTCTGAGCTGACGCCTTGCAATGGCCATTTTCGCGAATTGGCCGATCATGTGAAGCGTGGCGTATGGGAGGCAGGCGGCTTTCCGCTGGAATTTCCCGTAATGTCGCTGGGCGAGACTCTTCTGCGTCCCACGGCCATGCTCTTCCGCAATCTCGCGAGCATGGACGTGGAAGAATCCATTCGCGGAAATCCGCTCGACGGCGTAGTTCTGCTGATGGGTTGCGACAAGACGACTCCTTCCCTTCTGATGGGTGCTGCTTCCTGCGACCTGCCGACGATTGGCCTCTCCGGTGGCCCGATGCTTTCGGGGAAATTTCATGGCCATGATCTCGGATCGGGCACCGGCGTTTGGCAAATGCACGAACAGGTGCGTGCCGGCGAGATGAAACTGGCTGAGTTCTTCGAAGCGGAAAGCTGTATGCATCGCTCCAAGGGCCATTGCATGACCATGGGCACGGCCTCCACGATGGCGAATATGGTGGAAGCTCTCGGCATGAGCTTGCCGGGGAATGCAGCGATTCCAGCTGTCGACGCGCGCCGCAGTACGCTCGCCCAGTTGAGCGGCCGACGCATTGTGCAAATGGTTCAGCGACGACTTGTGCATGTCTCGCATTCTGAAGCGAGAAGCATTTGAAAACGCCATCCGTGCCAACGCCGCCATTGGTGGATCCACCAACGCGGTCATCCATTTGATTGCGATCGCGGGCCGCATCGGCGTGCCGCTCGCACTCGATGACTTTGAACGGCTGGGCGCAACTCTGCCCTGCCTGGTGAACTTGCAGCCCTCCGGAAAGTATTTGATGGAGGATCTCTACTATGCGGGCGGCCTTCCTGCGGTCCTCAGGGAAATGGGCGAAGCTGGGGCATTGCATCGCGATGCCCTTACCGTGAATGGCAAGTCGATCTGGGAGAACGTCAAGGAAGCGCAGTGCTGGAATCGCGATGTAATTCATCCTTTCGCTGCGCCCTTCAAAGAAAATGCCGGGATCACAGTATTGCGTGGAAATTTCGCGCCCGACGGCGCCGTGATCAAGCTGTCCGCAGCCAGTCCTCATCTCCTGCAGCACCGCGGGCGTGCCGTGGTGTTCGATTCGATCGAAGACTTTCATTCCCGCATCAACGACGAAGCGCTCGATATCGATGAGAGCTGCGTGATGGTTCTCAAGAATTGCGGCCCGCGAGGCTATCCCGGGATGGCGGAGGTCGGCAATATGCCGCTTCCCCCGAAACTTTTGCGGAAAGGCGTGACCGACATGGTCCGCATCTCCGACGCACGTATGAGCGGCACTGCATACGGCACCGTCGTCCTGCACATTTCGCCCGAGGCTGCAGCCGGTGGCCCACTTGCGTTGGCACAGTCCGGCGACTCTGTGACCCTGGATGTTGCTCAACGGCTTATTCGTTTGGATGTTGATGATGCAACTCTCGCCCGCCGCCGCGCACAATGGACTGCTCCGCCTCTCCCCGAACGCGGCTGGGAACGCCTCTACGTGGAGCATGTGCAACAGGCACATCTCGGTGCCGATCTGGATTTCCTGGTGGGTCACAGCGGAGCTCGCGTGGCGCGCGACTCGCATTAGATCTCACAACGAGAGTTGAGCATGAAGGAATCGTGGAATCGCCGCCGAGTGCTGAAGCAGCTGGCCGCAACATCGGCAGCCGCTGTTTTGCCCCGCGGTGCGATGGCGAAGATTGTTCTGGAAGAGCGCACGTCCGAGCGGGAGATACAGGTCACGTCAGTCAGCGAGCACACAGTGCGACTGTCCGTGTTGCCGGTAAGAAGTCAAAAGGCGAACGCGATCCCTCTGGACGGCTCGCTTGTTCGCACATCCTGGGGCGCCCCACTGGGGCAACTGCGAAATGATTCGCCCGCAAAAGAATTTCAGGCTGGCAACTTGCAGGTTCATGTGTCGCCGAGTCCGCTCGTTTTCTCTATTTCCACGCTCAAAGGTCGTCAGATTCAGCGACTCAAGATTGAACCGGCGAGTGGCGTGGTCTCTTTCGCGACCGGCAATTCACCGTTGCTCGGCCTCGGCGAAGGCGGCCCTCAATTTGATCGTCGCGGCTCAACCGACGGCATGGCCAGCGGACAAGGCGCATATCGCCTGGCAACGCACGGAGGACGTGTTCCTATACCGTGGATCATCAGCACCGAAGGCTGGGCGATGTTTATTCATCAGCCCTTCGGAACGTTCGATTTCACTGGACCACAAAGTACATTCCGGCCATCCAATGCCGGTACCGCCCTCGACATCTTCTTTGTCGGCTCACCTGATCCCGCCATCATCATGGCTGAATACGCCGGGCTCACCGGTCACGCCGAAATGCCGCCGCTGTGGAGCCTGGGCTACCAGCAATCGCATCGCACCCTGGCCAGCCGAGAAGAAGTCCTCGCCGAGGCGAAAACATTTCGCGAGAAAAAGCTTCCCTGCGATGCGCTGATCTATCTCGGTACTGGCTTCTGCCCCTCCGGATGGAACACGGAAAATGGATCGTTCGCCTGGAACTCCCGCGTCTTTCCCGACCCGAAAGAAATGATCGAGCAACTTCACAAGGATAACTTCCGGGTGGTGCTTCACGACGTAATTCTGACGGACAAACTTCACGGGACGGCGCACGATCCCTGCGAGTTGGCGTCATTCGACACACAAAAGGCCAGCTGCTATTGGGATGCCCATCGAAAAGACTTCGCCATGGGAGTCGATGGCTGGTGGCCTGACGAAGGCGATCCTCTGGATATAGTTTCGCGACTGGCGCGCAACCGCATGCACTGGGAGGGCCCGCAAATCGATCGCCCGAATGAGCGTCCCTATGCTTTGCATCGCAACGGCTATGCCGGGATGCAGCGCTTCGCGTCGTTCTTATGGTCAGGGGATGTGTACTCCACCTGGGAAACGTTAAAGACCCAAGTCGCGATTGGCATCAACACATCGCTCAGCGGCATTCCCTATTGGGGAACCGACATCGGAGGCTTCGTACCCACATCAGAGTTCACGGCGGAATTATATCTGCGCTGGTTTCAATTCGGAGCCTTCTGCACCTTGTTCCGCTCTCATGGCCGCACCTGGAAACTGCGGCTCCCCTGGGGTTGGAACACAGGCGATCCCGGACCCGTTGAAATCCGCAATTACGATGGCGCCGCAATTCCGGATGCCGGTCAACTGCACAATCCACAAGTCGAGCCGATCTGCCGAAAGTACCTGGAACTGCGTTATCGTATGTTGCCTTACCTCTACAGCACAGTCCACGAATGCGCTACCACGGGTATGCCAGTTATGCGTGCACTATGGCTGCATTATCCAGACGATCCGGTGGCAGTCGCTCGTGCCGACGAGTACTTGTGGGGCCGCCACATCCTGGTTGCGCCAGTAGTTGAGAAAGGCGCGACGACACGCTCCGTCTATCTGCCTCGTGGCTATTGGTATGACTTCTGGACAAATGATGGAGTGGAGGGATCCCGCGAGATCAACAGGGCAGTCGATCTTGAGACCATGCCGCTCTTTGTCGCGGCTGGAACGATTTTGCCCTTTGGCCCGATCAAACAATACACATCCGAAGAGACAGTTCAGCCTCTCTCGATTTCGATTTATCCCGGTGCCGATGGATCATTTCTGCTTTACGAAGACGACGGACGCTCGTTCGACTATCGCCGGGGGCAATGGATGGGCACGCGCCTGAGTTGGAATGACGCCCGTCGAACGCTGACACTCAGCCTCGAGCCCGGTTCGCGGATGCTAGGACCGCTGCAAAGGACCATTTCAGTGAAGCTCCTAAACTCAGAAAAGAACGTCGAGTTCGATGGCAAGCCGACGCAAGTAAAGTTTTGATCAATCCTTCGCCGCTATTTCGCGCTCAGTTCGATCCAAGTCACTTCTTTATTGAGCGGCACAACCCATGCGCCGCGCTCAGTCGCCAGGTTCTGTAGCGGATGATACGCGTCGACCTTCTTTCCCGCAGGCTGCTCGATTCGTAACCGAGCCGAGGGCGTGAACGCCGTAGCGCCTGCTAAACCCAGCCGAACCCTGCCTGCGTTCGTATCGACGATAACGCTTTCAAAGTTCCCTGCTTCCAGCGTCAGCCACAAACCTAAGGGCGCAATATATACTCGTGCGCGATATGAATCGAGTGGCGTTATCTCAATCATGTTGCCGTTTCGCCGCAGATTCCCGCCAAATGCCAGCCATCCGAACTGCGGATGATCTACGACGTAAGTTGCCGTGTTCCAAGCGTAGCCAAAAAAGTTCGGGCCATAGTCTCCAGTGATGGGATCCGTCCTCAACATGTCAGGAAATCCATGGAATGCCGCCGACGGGAATCCCTCGTAATCGATGTCGGTCAACGGCCCCATCGTTCCGCCATACCCCACTCGCAACAGATAAAAGTCATCGGGATGTTCGCGATATTCGCTGAGTACGGGAATAGCGTTGAGGCCTGAGCCGTAATGATGCAGTTGTCGCTCCAGGCGGCGGTCCTTGGCTGCAAAAATGAAATCCCAGTATCGCCGCGCGCTCCCGTTATATCCCCAGTGCGGAATCGTCGGGTCATAACCGAGAATCGCGTTCAGGGTCACTTCGGCCTTGTCTTCGTAGCCGAAGTATTTTGTCCACGCATAGACCTCTTCCTGGCCGGTTGAATCCCAAGGCATCTCACTGCCGAACGGATACGCTTCCCTTCTCCAACGATCGGCGCGAGCACGCATCTTGGCCTCAAGATTGTCAGCTTGCTGTGTGCGCCCTTCGCTCTTGAGATCCAACAGGATCTGCAAAAAGATATCCCCCTCCATTTGTCCGAACGCACCCAGTTCCGACGGCGAAATTAGTCATCGCAATCGAGGTCTCATATGCGTGATCCAGGTACCAATCCCACGGATGATTGGTCACCAGCCCTTCATGATTGCGAGCCAGGCGGTATAACACCCAGTACGCAGCCGCCACATGCGGATAGTCGTAGGAGCGATCGACGCGCTCGGATGCCGCTTTGTTCCAACTCGTCCATGTGCTCCAGTCGAAGTCGCTGCGATAGTATCCAGAAGGCATATCGTCGGGCTGATAGTAGAAGAGACTCTTCCGCACTCCGTAGGCATGAGGCCCTTCTTTAAATTGGAGACCGCCCCACAGAACTCCGTCGACGAACTGCTGCAGTTTCTCCAATTCCTCTTTGTCAGGTTGGACGAGTTGTTTCATGATGGCCGCCAGCCAGGCTCCTCCTCCGCCCTCATCGCCTAAGCCGGCGATCCACACGCGGCTGTCCTGCATGACGATCTGATTGAGTTCCCGATCGTACGTCATGACTGAGGGACTGCGATGGAAAGGATCCTTCGCATCCTCGTACCACGCCTTCGAGGTTAGGAAGCGCCCCATGTCGGCGACCACTTCGGACTCAGGTTTCGTCACAAAATATTGAACGGTCTGAACAGACCCGTCCTCGTACGCGAGTGTTAACCGCGAGCGGCCCCACATCTTTCCGTGGATTGTATAAGCACTCCAACCGGCTCCCAGTGTGCCGTTTGCATCGACGCTAAGTGCGCCTGCTGGATCAACCGTCGTGGATTTGACTTTGCTCGAATATTTCACAAACAGGCGCGCCTCAATGTTCTGCGGAACGATGTACCCCGGTACTCCAACGGCGACAGGGCGGCCGTTCTCGGCGAGCGTCTTCTCGATATCGCGGATGGAGTCGGACAGCAGGAACTTGAGCCCGTATGTCTTCGATTCGCCGGGTGCGAGTTCGAGGACGGTTGCAGGATTCCAGGGCCGAGCAGCTTTCCATTCGTTCTCGGCATACGCTTGCGTGTGCACCATCCACTCGTAGAAACCCTCGAACGTGATCCCCCTCGGAGTTGGGTCGGTAAATACCGGCTTTGCTCCCCAGCGATCGGGTTTATCCAAAATCGGGTTGTATGCTTCGAAGGGAGTCTTCCCGTCTGGAACGACGAGGAGTGCTGGCCCTCGACCGCTCAAGCGCGTGACCTGCAGGTATCCCGCGTCTTCTCCGATATAGGGATCATAGAAAGAACACTTCGCATGTGCTTGCTCCAGCGAGCGATCGTTGAGCACGTTGTTGAAGATCATCGGGATACCCAGCGCACCAATCTGAATGACGCCAGGAGACCTGTTCTTCAAGGTAAAGCGCAAGACAAGTTTTCCGGTCTCAAGCGCCCAGGAGCGCGTGACCTGTAAGGGAAAGTTGGCCGGGAATGTGGGCAACAGATCGGCAGCGGCGAGTTCTCCTCGAGACACGGGAAGCACATTGACCGGCGTTCGTGCTGCTGCCGACGAATAGTTCTGCCATGCTCCGGATCTTCCAGCACGCAGGCGAAAAGTAATGTCTCCCAGATGAAAATATCCATTTTGCGAGCGCTCGACCAAAAGGTCACCAGGAGTGAAATCGAAATCGCCTGCTCGCTTGGGCTTCAGAGCGGCAACCGTCTGGGAAGAGTTGACCAGTGTGAGTTTGAAGTCTGGAGTCTCGAATTGCTGGGTGCCCTGACTCAGCATCGGACCAGGCGTGGCAGGAGCCTTCTTATGGGATTCTTGAGCGTAAGCAGAAGCCGTTGCGGAAGCCCAGAGGGCGATAGCAAGGCAGCCGAATTCGGCTGCACGCAGTATCGGAGCATATCTCACCGGAACGTCCTCCCATTTTGCGAATACGATGACTTCTTGCCTTTTAGCTAGAAGACTCAAAGTTGTCGCGCGAGTGTAACCAATGAAGGGTCCGTGCAGGACTTCGACACCTGACCACTCGGAAAGCAGAGGCTCTGAAAACTCTGCTTTCTCCTGCACTGGAAACCTTGCTCAAAGCCTGACGTCGGCAAATGAGAGCGGACTCAAGTGTAGGCGCTTGGAAAACGTTTTCCAACTTTGCCCTGCGCGCATCGTGATAAGATGTTGCGTCAGTAGCAGCCCCCAACTACCCAACCGAATGGATATACGTGAGATTGCCCGGAGGGCGAAAGTTTCCACCGCCACGGTTTCCAGAGCGATTAACCGTGTTCCCACGGTCGATCCTCAACTCGCCAAACGAGTGTGGCGCGTCGTCGATGAACTGGGCTATTACCCCAACACGCAAGCGCGCGCGTTGGTACTGGGCCGCACCCGCATCTTCGGATTGATTGTCTCGGAAATTACCAATCCTTTCTTTCCCGAGATAGTTCAGACCTTCGAAGATCTGGCGGTTGAGAATAACTACGAGATCCTGCTGACCTCCACCGTGCACGACCCCAAACGCATGGAATCCTCTGTGCGCAGGATGATCGAACGCAGGGTGGACGGAGTGGCCATCTTGACCTTCGGCATGGAAGAATCCTTGATCGAACACCTTCGCGACCGTAAGGTGCCGCTCGTGTTCGTCGATGTAGGACCTGACGTACCAGGCATTGCGAACATCCGCATCAATTATCTAAGCGGCATTCGACAGGCAGTTCAGCATCTCGCTGCTCTACGTCACACGCGCATTGCGTTTATCGCGGGGCCCGAGCACTTGAAATCGGCCTGCGCCCGGCGCGACGCTTTCAAAACCTCTATGCTGGAGATTGGCCTTTCTCCCGACTTGATCGTGACCGGAGATCACAGGATGGAAGGGGGTATGAATGCACTTTTGGAACTCAACAAAATGAGTGCGCGGCCGACCGCGGTAATGTGCTCGAATGATATGACGGCGATTGGAGTTCTACGGGAAGCTTACGAACAAAACATCAAGATACCCGATGACCTCTCGGTGCTCGGGTTTGACGACATCCATCTGGCTGAATTCACTATTCCGCCGCTAACGACGGTTCAGATGTCGCAACACGATTTGGCAAAGATCGCTTTCAACGCCTTGTTGAACGAGGTCGAGAACTCGAGTTCGGCGCGGGAACGACACACTTACGAACTTGTCACGAGCTTAGTGCTTCGTAAATCCACGGCATTAGCGCGCGCTGTAAACTCTCCAGTCATTCCTGAGAAGTCGAATCGAACAGCGAGACACCGCAACCCGGCGGAATCATCCGCGCGCTGATCAGGAATTCTGCCTTTCCAATCGTAAGCGTCCTAAAGCCATCCCAACGAGAGGTTGCAATTCCACCCACTTGGGAATAGCGTAGTGCCTTTACGGGTAAACGATTACTGCATTTTGCCACTCAGGCCGCCACGGGGCTAGGCGCGAGCGCTGGGTTGGAGTTCCGATTTGCAGCTTCGTGCGCTCTGCACGGAACAACTGGAAGCAAGTATTCCGATCGGGGGCATTCTATGGCTCACAAGAAAATGACTATGGGCCTCATCGTAGGTAATCGAGGCTTTTTCCCGGACCACCTGGCCAAGAGCGGACGCGAGGAGATGGTCCGTGTGCTGGAAGCGGCTGACATTGACGTTGTGGCGCTGACTCCGGAGCAGAGCAAATACGGCGCGGTGGAAACACGGGAAGAGTCGAGGCGCTGCGCCGACCTCTTCCGACAGCATCGCGATCGCATCGATGGGATCGTAGTGACTTTGCCCAATTTCGGCGAAGAACGCGCCATCGCCGACACCCTGCGCCTGGCTGACCTCCGTGTACCTGTGCTCATTCAGGCCACACCTGACGACCCGCGAAAAATGACGATCGCCTTCCGACGCGACAGCTTCTGCGGCAAGATGTCAGCCTGCAACAATCTGAGCCAGTACGGGATCCCGTATTCCATTACTACCCTGCACACCGAGAGTCCCGATTCTCCTGAGTTTGCCAAAGATCTCCAGTGGTTTTCAGCAGTATGCCGGGTGGTGAACGGATTTCGGAACCTGAGAGTGGGGTCGATCGGAGCTCGCCCAGCCGCGTTTAACACGGTTCGCTATAGCGAAAAGATTTTGGAATCGCAAGGCATTTCCGTGGAGACTCTCGACCTTTCGGAAGTGCTCGGGCGCATCGAACGCATGAAAGACAACGATGATGACGCGCAGAGCAAATTGGCGGGAATCAAGAAGTATGTCGATACCAGCAACGTTCCGGCCCCTGCACTCTTAAAGATGGCCAAGTTGGCTGCCGTCGTAAACCAGTGGATGGCGGCAACCGAAGTCACAATCAGCGCGGTTCAATGCTGGACGTCGATCGAAGAGAATCTCGGAGTCGTTCCTTGCACCGTCATGAGCATGATGAGTAATGAACTTCTGTCCAGTGCTTGCGAAGTGGACATTTGCGGTGTGCTGGGCATGCACGCTCTGCAACTGGCTTCCGGCAGCCCTTCGGCCCTGCTGGACTGGAACAACAACTATGGATCAGATCCGAACAAAGCTGTCTGCTTCCATTGCTCCAATCTGCCCAAACATTTCTTCCGTTCGGTGACGATGGACTTTCAGCAAATCATTGCCGGCACCGTTGGCAAGGAAAATACGTTCGGGACCTGCGTAGGAGTAATCAAGCCCGAGAAGATGAGTTTCGCTCGCTTTTCGACGAACGATGTCACAGGAAAGATGCGCGGCTATGTCGGCGAAGGACGATTCACGGATGACGCATTGAACACCTTCGGCGGCGCGGGCGTGGTCGAGATTCCGAACATGCAACGCCTGCTTCATTTCATCTGTGAACGTGGCTTTGAGCACCACGTTGCTGCCAATCTCTCGGCCGTCTCATCGGCCGTTCACGAAGCCACCACACGTTATTTAGGTTGGGATATGTATTGGCACAACTGTGAGAATGGGGCTTGCTGAAAGCGATCCGCGGGTCAGGCCGGCGCGTTGCATACTTCGCGTTCCGGTGAGAGCATACGTGAATATACTTGTCGAGTGCTAGACCCAGGGCCATGAACAGCAGACTCCGCCTTGCATCTGTGTGCGTTATCCCAGTTCTCTTTGCAGTCTGGGCATCTGCAAGCGCGCCACACTCACCACAGAATGCGCCCCAGGCAAGCGATTCGCAACCCTCTGTCGCGCAGATTCGGTCCGCGCTCCAGCGGGAGCCTAGCAGTCCGAAACTCTACGTCAAGTTAGGACAAGCTTATTGGAACGAGAACGATTACCCACAAGCCTTTGAGGCTTTCAAGCAGGCTGTATCACTCGCTCCAAGTTCAGCCGAAGCCCACAACTGGCTAGGTGCCTTTCTAATGGGACGCGGAAATCTGCCGGATGCGATTTCGCAACTGCGCAAAGCCGTTTCTCTGGATCCGAAGTACGCGCGGGCTCACACGAATTTAGGTTCTGCTCTGGCCAAGAGCGGCGACTTGGCGGGAGCCGTAACTTCGTTCCAAAGAGCGCTGGCGCTGGAGCCGAATAGTTGGGCAGCACATCTCAATCTGGGCTTGGCCCTGCGTGAGAATGGAGATGCCGCCGGAGCCCTCGTGCATCTACGCCGCGTGGCACAGGCTCAGCCGAAAAATCCCACAGTGCAATGCGAACTCGGCCAGACTCTTCGCCAGAACGGTGACTTGTCAGCAGCGGTGGATGCGTTTCAACGTGCGCTCGACATCGATCCGGAGATGCGGGAGGCGTATTACGGGCTCGGATTCACGCTGAAGCAGCAAGCCGCGGCAACTCGGAAAGCGTCGCCGCAATCGCTGTCGACCAATCAGTACCATGTCCAGGCGAAGTCTGCCTTATCCCAAGGTGATCTGAACGCCGCGAAGGAGCAACTCTCCCAGGCGCTTGCCACTGATGAAAGCGATGGCGATGCTCACAACCTTCTCGGATACATTTTGGGCCAGCAGGGCGATACTGCTTCCGCGCTGCCCCATCTGCAACGCGCCGTCACCCTTCGGCCGGACTCGGCAGAGGTTCACTACAACTACGGGGCAGCCCTCTGGTACAGCGGGGCCAAGACTCAGGCCATCTCGGAACTCCAAACGAGTGTTCGCCTCGATCCTGCCGCGGCCGCGAGCTATGCCTTGCTTGGAATGGCCCAGCGCGAGCAAGGAGACTTGGCGGACTCGAGATTGAATCTGGAGCGAGCAATCGCCCTCTCGCCCGCCACCGCTGCCAGCTTCATCGACCTTGGGATCGTGTTTCTTCGACAAAACCTGCTGCAGCACGCCGTGGCGCAATTTGAAGCGGGGCTGAACGCAGCGTCGGCCGTTCCCGCTCCGGATTGGGATGCGGCAATCACAGGGCTGCGCGAAGCAGGTTCCCACGGAACGCCGAACCCGGAACTGCACAACATCATCGGTCTCATGCTCGGCCGCAAAGGCTCCGATACTACCCAAGTGGTGGCCGAGTTCAATGAAGCTCTGCGCTTGCGCCCTGAATATGCTGAAGCGCACAACAATATCGGCCTGGTATTGGCCCAGAACGGCGACGACGAAAAGGCCAGCAACGAATTTCGTGAGGCCGTGCGCATTCGCCCCGATTACGCCGATGCCCATGCCAACTTGGGTGCCGTGCTGCTGCTCTCGGACGCGGAACAAGCTATCAGCGAATTGGAGAAGGCGATTTCCATCGATCCAACACTCATCAAAGCCCAGTTCAACCTTGCCGAAGCGTATGGCAACAGTCCGAGTCACGGGACTCCGAAACAGATCGAGCAATTGCGGAAGATCATTTCCATTGCGCCGGATTTTGCCCGGGCACACCTGGCTTTGGGCAAAGCAATGCTGCATGAGGCCAAGGTCAACGAGGCCATCGTTGAGCTTCGCGACGCAACTCGTCTGGATCCCACGAGTGGCGAAGCCCACTATCAATTAGGTCTGGCACTGGCCCGAAGCGGTCAGCAACAGGAAGGCGCTGCCGAGGTCAAGAAAGGACGAGAACTCTCCGCAGCCGATGAACGCAACCAGAACGCAGAGCTTGACATTTCGGAAGGACGCGCAACTCTTCAGAAAGGCGAGTTGCAGGAAGCAGAAGCAAAATTCCGTCATGCCATTAAGCTGCAGCCGAATTCCGCAGTGGCACAGCACTTTCTCGGCCTTGTACTCGAAAAAGAAGGAGACACAACCGGAGCAATCGCCGCTTATCAAAGAGCAGTGGAACTGAATCCAGGGGATTTGAATTCCCGGCAGAGTGTTAACAGGCTTAGTCCGCCCGAAACACCTGCGCAAGTTCCTGCCAGTGCGGACTTCGCGAATAGCAGACCGAGTACTGATGACGATCCGGATAAGATTGCCGAATTCGAGAACTATATTCGAGGAAGCAAGTATGTGGAAGTTGAGCCCTTGCTGGCAGCGTACGTGAAGGACCACCCTGCCTCTTCCTGGGGTTGGTACGCGCTCGGCTACACCCAGTTCGCTCAGAAAAAGATTGGCGAGTCCATCAGATCATTGGCACAGTGCCTTAGCTTAAACGTGAAAAATGCTGATGCCCACAAGATCCTTGGCCGGGACCTCATGATCATTGGGCGTTTCGACGCCGCACAAACAGAGTTCGAGCAAGCGATTCGTTATGCGCCGAACTCCAGCGAGAGTCACTACGATCTGGGTAAGCTTTTTTCTCTGCAAGACAACTGGCTCGCCGCTCGTAAGCAGTTTGAAGACGCCATTAGTCTCGATCCCGATTACATTGAGGCTATCGATTCGCTGGGGTTTGCGCAGGAAGCGTTGGGCAACGATGCGGATGCGGTTCAGAGCTACCAAAAGGCAATCGCCCTCAACGAGCAGCGTCAGGGAAAATTTGTCTCCGCTCATGTGAACCTGAGCGCTTACTACAACCGCACCGGAGATTCCGCGAAAGCGCTCGATTACGCGCAGAAGGCGCTGGCACTCGAGCCCAAATCCGATGCCGCCTGGTTTCAGAAAGCGCGAGCCGAGGAGCGCAAGAGCCAACTTCAAGCCGCCGCCGATTCGCTGAATCACGCCATCACTTTGAACTCGCGCTCCTCTTCCTACTACTACGTGCTTTCGGGAATTTACCGTAGACTCGGTAATCTCGAAGAGAGCAAGAAAGCACTTGACTCGTTCACGCGTCTCGACCAGGAGAATAGCGAATTGGAAAAGACGCGACGGAGCATATCCAAGACCAGAGGCGCACCTCATCCCGGAGGTGAGCGTGTGCAGTGATTCGCGGCTGGGGTGGCTGCGCGAATGCTTCAGGATGTTGGGATGGGTTGGCGCTCTGATGTTGAGTTCCTCCCTCGCGGTTGCCCAATCAACTCCGAACGTTCAGTTCACCGACATCACGGCCGAGAGCCATATTGATTTCACTTTGCAGAACTCTGCAACTTCCAACAAGTACTTGATCGAAACCATGGCCGGTGGTGTGGCCGTTTTTGACTACGATAACGACGGCCGCCTCGATATTTTTTTCACTAACGGCGCGCTGATTTCCGATCCCATGCCGGATGGAAAGCTGGCCGACAAATCCGACAAGAAGTTCTGGAACCGTCTTTACCACCAGAACGCCGACGGCACCTTCACAGATGTCACCGAACGCGCGGGTCTCACTGGGATGCCCCAGGGCTACTACAGCATGGGCGTGGCTCTCGGCGATTACGACAACGATGGTTTTGAAGATCTATACGTCACCGGATACGGTGGCAACGTCCTGTATCACAACAACGGCGATGGGACCTTCACCGACGTCACCGGGAAAGCCGGAGTCCGGGGTGGCGACTGGAGCGCGAGCGCCGGGTTCTTCGATTACGACAACGATGGAAAGCTCGACCTATTCATCACGCGCTACGTCGATTGGACATTCAAGAACAATCGCTACTGCGGAGAAAAACCGCCGAACGGCGTTCGTTCGTACTGTCATCCAGACAACTACGATGGTGTCAGCAACATCCTGTACCACAACAATGGGGATGGCACGTTCACCGACGTTTCGCAGAAGGCGGGAATCGCCAACCCGCATGGCAAGGGACTGGGTGTTTCCTTTGCCGACTACGACGGAGATGGGTGGCCCGATGTTTTTGTTGCGAATGATTCCGTGCAGTGCTTTCTGTATCACAACAATGGCAACGGCACGTTCACGGAACTCGGCCTGCTCGCCGGCGTCGGCTACAACGAGGATGGCAAGACTTTCGCCGGCATGGGCATCGATTTCAACGACTACGATAACGACGGCCTGCCCGATATTGTGGTGACCGATCTTTCCAACGAGCGCTATATGCTGTTTCGCAACGAGGGCACGGGCACGTTTCGGGATGTGACGAATGCTTCGGGATTAGGCGGCGCCACCCTCGCTTTTTCGGGCTGGAGCACACATTTATTCGATTATGACAATGACGGGTGGAAAGATCTGTTTGTAGCTCAGTCGCACGTGATGGATACCATTGAGAAAACTTCACCCAACCTGCGCTATATGGAGCCGCCTTTATTGCTCCGCAACAGCTCTGGGCATTTTTCCCGAGTACTTGCTGGAGATGTTTTTCAGCGGAACTGGGCGGGTCGGGGCGCGGCCTTCGGCGATCTCGATAACGACGGCGATATAGATGTGATCGTCAGCAATCTCGGACAAAAAGCTTATGTGCTGCGAAACGATGGCGGAGATCGCAACAATTGGATCGGAATTCAGCCTGTGGGCACCAAGTCCAACCGCGACGGTATTGGAGCGCGAATCAAAATTGTATCGGCCTCCGGCCTGACGCAGTACTTTACCGTGAATACGGCCGTGGGCTATCTTTCCGCCAGCGATAAACGCGTGCTCGCCGGACTGGGTAAAGATTCCACCGCCAAACGTGATTGAAATTCGTTGGCCGTCTGGAGTGGTGCAGAAGTTTGAGAACGTGAAGGGCCGCCAATATCTCAAAGCAGTCGAACCCAAGCAATGATTACTCGCCGGGAACTGATGTTCAGGATGGCAAGCGCGGCGAGTGCTTCCCTCCTGGTCCCTTCCGTATTTGGCCAGGGCATATCCTCGCGTGGCCTGAAGCCGCAACCCCGTGGCAAGCCGTCCGGCCGTCCCTTTCTCGCGCGCTTTACTGATGTTGCCAAGCAGGCCGGATTGATAGAGCCCATCGTCTACGGCGGCCTCGACACAAAAAACTACATCGTCGAGGTGGTTGGAGCGGGAGTTGCGTTCATCGATTATGACAACGATGGCTGGATGGATTTATTCATCTTGAACGGCACCAAACTTGAAGGCGATCCGCCGGGGGTTTCCAATCGGCTCTACAAAAACAATCGAGATGGCACATTCACCGACGTTACGGCGAAATCAGGACTAACGCGCGCGGGATGGGCGTCGGGAGTGACTGTAGCCGATTACAATAACGACGGTTTTGACGACATCTTCATCACCTACTACGGCCACAACGTGCTTTATCGCAACAACGGAAACGGCACGTTTTCGGATGTGACCAAGCAGTGCGGGCTCGCGCAGAATGCGGTTCGTTACGGTTCGGGTTGCACCTGGGTAGACTACGATCGCGACGGGCACCTCGATCTGTTTGTGGCCAACTACCTCAGCACTACTCTGGATGCGTTGCCCAAGCCGGGCACAAATCCCGACTGCACGTGGAAGGGGGTTGCGGTGAACTGCGGTCCTCGCGGACTGCCTGCAGGTTCCGTGCAGCTTTTCCATAACAACGGCGACGGTACCTTCAGGGACGTAAGCAGGCAAAGTGGGGTGGCTGCCGCGTCCGGGTCGTATCCCATGACTGCGGTGGCAGCCGATTACGATAATGATGGCTGGCCCGACATTTACGTAGCGTGCGATTCCACTCCAAGCTGGCTGTTTCGCAATCAACACGACGGCACATTCCGGGAGGAAGCTCTCGAACGCGGGGTTGCGCTCAGTGAAGACGGGCTTGAGCAGGCAGGGATGGGTGTAGCTGTGGGGGACATTGATCTTGACGGCAATCTCGATGTGTTCAAAACAAACTTCGCCGACGATACCAACGTCCTCTATCACAATGACGGTAAAGGAAACTTCGACGACGTGACGATTCACGCGGGATTGGGCGTCGAAACGCGCTACGTAGGATGGGGTGCTGGCATGGTTGACCTGGACAATGACGGCTTCCCCGATCTCTTCGTGGCCACAGGCAGTGTCTATCCCGAAGTGGAAAAGAAGGTTCCGGCGTACCCGTTTCGCACTCCACGCCTGGTATTTCGCAACCTGGGCGATGGCAGATTCGAGGAGTTGATCGACGAAGCCGGGCCGGGCGTCGCCGAGGCGCACGCCAGCCGCGGATGCGCTTTCGGTGACTTCGATAACGACGGCGACATCGACGTCCTCATCTGGAATATGAACGAGCCCCCCTCTTTGCTGCGCAACGATTTGTCAGGAGGAGGCCACTGGCTGAAAGTCCTGCTGGTTGGAGTCCACAGTAATCGCAGCGCCATCGGCACGAGAGTGACTGCGCGATATGGCAAACGGCAGCAATCGCAGGAAGTGACGGCGCAATGCAGTTTCTATTCCGTCAACGACCGCCGCTTGCACTTTGGCCTGGGTAGCGACACCGTGGCTAACCTGAGCATTCGCTGGAGTAACGGCAATACCGAGATGATTTCGAATGTTCCAGCCGATCAACTGGTGGTGATCCGGGAAGGTGCCGGGATCATAAACAAGCAGAAATTCTAAGCAGACGCTCGCCTGTTCCTCAGGGAAAACGATTTCCGGACCGCCCCGAAATGCGAGATTTTAGGCTGGAGTTCTCCAGCTACTGAGGTCCAGTCGCAGAGCGTGCTCATGATCTCGCGTCGGCGCACCTTGCAGGCCTTAAAACATAACCAAGAATAACGTTTTTCTCCACCTGTCTAATTTCTTGATCTCCGTAGAATGCAGTAATCCTCGTGCATACAGTGACTTACATGACCCATTCGCGGGACGTAGGTCCTCATGAAGTCGCTCAAGCGATTGGCAAATCTATTCGTGAAGGAACCTGGCGCGCTAAATTCTTCGCTAGTGGAAAAGAATTACCTTGACAGTGACAGCGGAGAATTGTAAAAAATTCACCCATCTGAGAAAAGGTTTTCTCAAGCGTCCGTATTGGGCCCCTGTCACCTTGAACCTGGGAGGCGCTGTGATGAATCGCTGGTTCCTTTCTGCTGTTGCTTTGTTGCTCACGATTGTTTGCTTCGCCAACGGTCACGCCTTCGCGCAGTTTGCTGATCGAGTCATTATCACCGGCGTAGTCACCGATACCAGTGGCGCAGCCATTCCGGATGCCCGGGTGACGATTACCGATGAACAGACGGGCGTGAAGACGGTCGTGGGCACGAATAGCGCCGGCAATTACAGCACTCCCCCGCTCATCCTCGGTACTTACCGCGTCGAGGTCGAAAAGCAAGGTTTCAAGAGCTTCAGCCGCCCAGGCTATTCCCCGACGGGTGGTCAAACGGTGCGTGTTGACGCGAAGCTTGACGTTGGAGCGACTTCAGAAACCGTCCAGGTGGAAGCTTCCACCACCGAGTTTGTGAACACTGAATCCGCGACGGTTCAGCACACGATTGGCGAGAGCTATTACCACGATCTACCGGCCGTTATGGGCGCCGACATCCGCCTGGCCGAATCACTGCTGCAACTACAGCCCGGTTACGTCCCCATGCAGCCGAATGGCGATGCGGTTTTCCGCGGCAGCCAGTTCACCTCGCGAATGAACGGCGGGCAGACCATGGCTACGGAAAACTGGTTTGACGGCGCCGCCTTCGGTTACGCCGAGGGTCACCAGCAGACGCAGGAAAGCTCCATCCCCTACCCATCGGTTCGTGAAATGACGGTTGTGCAGAACACGTTCTCTGCCCAGTACGGGCACACCAGCGGCGGCTTTATCACCTATACGACCAAATCTGGCACCAACAAGCTGCACGGGAACCTCTACGACTTCTATACCAACAACAAACTGGATGCCTCGAACTACTTCCTGGGCCCCGTGCTACAGAAGGGCGGCTTGGGAAAGACCCTCCCCCTTGGCCAGAACAACTGGGGGTTCGCGCTCGGCGGCCCGATTCCGAAACTGAAGCAGACGTTCTGGTTCTTCAATCTGGATGGCTTGGATTATCACAGCACGGTCAACACTGGGTTCGTGAACACCCTGCCGACCGATGCGCAGCGCCGCGGAGATTTCAGTGAGTTGCTGGACTACCAGCGTGATCCTCGGCCAATGACGCATCTGAGGACAGAACCATTTATCAAGGAGAGATCTTCAATCCTGCAACGACCAGACTCGGTTGGCGCTGGTGTACTGATCCGTGACGGGTACGACTATGACGCTGTAACTGGCTCTGTCCGAGACCGCTACCCGGCAAACATCATCCCCACCACCGATCCGCTCTGGAGTCCTCTTGCGACTGCGGTGATCCCCAACATCCCGGCTTTAGATCGACAGACTCTGCGGGTGAACGGTTTCGGTGGAAGCTCCGACGATAACAACAAAATCAATGTACGTACGTGGTTGTTCCGTTTCGATCACAACTTCAACGACAAGTTCTCCATCAATAACACTTATTACGAGAATATTCGTCCGCGAATTGCGCACTGCGGCGGCCCCCAGGGCTGTAACACGGTGAACGACGGCGAGACAAGTTCGGCGAAGAACGATACTTACATCGGCCAAGGCTTTTATCAGCGCATCACGAACCATTTCGAACACCTGCAGATGAACTGGATCATCAAGCCAAACCTGTTTAATCACACGACTTTGGCTTATGACCGATGGGTGATGCTCGGGCACCAACTCTCCGGCGGAGTGGGATGGAATCAGAAACTGGGTCTCGGCCTTCCCGACGCGCCAATCTTCAACAATGCCGGATTCCCGGAGTTGGACTTCAACGGCGCCGGTCGGTTACACGCATTTTGGTACAGCGTGGGCCAGCGGCGGCTCCGATATTAACAACCGCTATCAGTTTTTGGACGACGTATCATGGACCACCGGCAAGCACACCATTAAAGCCGGTGTTGAATATCGCTACATGACCTTCCCGCAGACGGGTTGGGCCGTGAACACCGGCGGCATCTTCAGGTTCGCGGACAACGAAACCGCCGGCTATGACGCAAGCGGTAACATTCTGAATGCGGGCGCAGACAGGCAATGAGTTCGCTTCTTTCATCCTGGGCCAGGTCGATAACGCTACATTCAACGTACCTTTCAAATACATGCCGAGGATGAAGTATGGCGCCTTCTGGGCAAACGACGACATCAAGGTAACGAGCAATTTCAATCTCACTGTCGGGCTGCGTTTTGACTGGCAGGGTGACCTCCATGAGCAGTACGGGCGTTTCTCCACCTTCGATCCCAATGCTCCGAATCCTGCAGGCGTCCCCGGCGCGACGATCTTCCACAGCTCCAAGGCAAACGGGAAATCCAGTTGGAACGTTGGTCCGCGCCTCGGATTTGCGTACTCGTTCAATCCGAAGACAGTCATTCGCGGCGGGTACGGAATGTACTATGCAGGCGTGCAGGCCGATTCCTGGGATCCCTACCCTGTAGACGGCTACCAAACGAATCCCACAGTTTCCAACACCACAAACGGGCAATTCCCGGGGTTTTATTTCAACGGAACAAACCCCGCCAACAGCGCTGGGTGTGTTACTGAGCAAGCGCTCGGAGTTTCGTGTGGCTGGCCCGCGGGCAGTATCGTATTGCCGCCGCAACTCAGGCCAGACGTCGCCAACGGAGCTAATCCGGTCGGGGTAGACCCGCGAACTTACACTATGCCTCGATACCAGAACTGGTCGCTGTCTTTCCAGCGCCAGCTAAGCCGCAATATGGGCATTGACATCGCCTACGTAGGAAATCACGGTACTCGCCTGGTCGACGGGCGCAGTTCTGCTGGGGTGTACGACAATATGAACCCGGCGAGCGTTCTAAGCCTTGGGTCGCTGCATTGCTAGTGATACTCTCTCTAACGGCGGTGCGATGCACAGGCGATTGCGGCGGTGTCCAGCGCCTTACCCAGACTTCAGCGGAACAGTGGCGCAAGCGCTGCGAACATGGCCGCAGTATCAGCAGATCAACTGGCGCTTCTTCCCCTTTGGAAACAGCCACTACAACGCCTTGCAAGTCGCGTTTGAGCGCAGACTGAGTGCCGGCCTGCAGGCGAAAGTGTCGTATACCTATTCTCGCCTCATGAACAATGGTGCAGAGACTGGATTAGGGTCGGGAGGTCCTCCGGTACAGAATCCCAGCGACATGAGTAATCTCAACACCGTCAGTTCTGACGACGTGCCGCACATCTTTTCGGTAGGATGGGTCTACCACTTACCGTTTGGCAAGGGTAAACCGATTGCCAATCATGCTTCAGGTTTCCTGAACAAGATTATCGGCGACTGGCAGATATCAGGAATCCAGAGTTACTCATCTGGAAGGCCTCTGTCCATTACCATGCCGAACGATTTGGGAGGACTTCCTCTTCAATACCGCTAAGTTCCCCAATAAAGCGGGGGGTGGCCTTTCAGGGCACTTCAGCAATCCGTACAGCGATTCGTACCTGAATCAGAGTGGCTGGGCCGATCCTGGTGCCCTCCAGTTCGGCAACGCCCCAAGAATGGATGCCAGCGTTCGCGGCTTCAAGAACTTCAACGAAGACTTTTCAATCTACAAAGATACCTTCTTCGGAGAAGACAAGTACGTGCGCTTCGAAGCCGACATGGGGAACGCATTCAACCGCGTGTTCTTCTGCCCGGTAGATCAATCCTGGCAGCCGAATGGTGCGAACAGCAACTTCGGCCATACAGGCAGCCAGTGCAACATTCCCAGGCGCATCCAGTTGGGCCTGCAGCTGTTCTTCTAGTTGCTCTCCAGAAACCTAAAGGGATGGTCCAAGTGACCATCCCTTTTTTTGTCACTGAAATTAGGTGCTTTACCGCTTCCCTAGCTTCTCTCGCCGCAGGATCCCGTGCCCCTCTTGCAAGACCAACAACTGGTTGGCATCAACGTTTTTTAACGACTCCACCAAGCCCAAAGGCCAGCGCACTTCGACCAAGTCCACCTGCTTGGCTTGTCCCAGCCCGAAATGCAACCGCAAATCGTTTTGCGAGATGTAACTTGATCCGCTCATGACCTCGTTGATCTGGGCATGCTTTCCCGTGACGACCCGCACGCGAGCGCCGATGGCGCTTCGGTTCGACTTCGTGCCAACACATTTCACCTTCAGCCAGTTATTTTTCGCAGAGCAGTCATTTCGCAACAGCGACGGCGGTTGGTTCATATTGATGATGACTATGTCGACGTCGCCGTCATTATCGAAGTCCCCGAAAGCCGCACCGCGGCTGGGGCGCGGCTCCGTTACGACGGCGCCAGTCTCGGCGGTAACGTCGGCGAAGCGTCCGTTCCCCAAGTTTCGGTAGAGAATCTTCCGCTGCTTAAACGTGAGGTGGAGCTTCCTGGTATCTACTTCGGGGAAGACGTGGCCGTTCGACATAAATATGTCAGGCCAGCCATCGTTATCGAAGTCGAACAGGCCAACTCCCCATCCCAGATACCGTGTGTTGCCCCCTAGACCGCCTTGCAGCACAGCGTCGTAAAACGTCCCATCCCCACTGTTGTGATACAGGTTCGCGGTCTGATCGGAGTAGTTCGTCTTCACGATATCCAGCCAGCCATCGCAGTCATAATCCCCAACGGCAACGCCCATACCGCCCTGCATGCCGCCGTTCTCATTCACCGCACAGCCGATCTCCCGGCCCACTTCCTCGAAGGTTCCGTTGCCTTTGTTGTGATAGAAGCGGCTCGGAACGGAATCGCAGGCGACGTAAATGTCAGGCCAGCCGTCATTGTCGAAATCGGCAGCTGCAACCCCGAGTCCGTAGGAGCCGGTTGGAATCCATTGATCGCTCACAAAGAACGGCTCTGCAGGGCCGCGCGGCACGGCAACGCCCGATTGGAGAGACACGTCCTCGAATGTTCCATCCCCGCGATTGCGATACAGGATGTTAGTTCCGCCGCCCATGCCTTGCGGCCCACATCCGACGGAAAGCCCGAAATATCGGCAATATGCGTTGCTGCCGGCAACAGGCGTCGTCTTCAGATCGAAGTTCACGTAATTGGCGACAAACAGGTCGAGATGGCCATCGCGATCGTAATCCACGAAGCAGCAGCCGGTGTTCCAGCGCGGATGAGGATCCTTTTGCACCAGGCCTGCCTTCTCTGTCACATCAGTAAATGTTCCATCGCCATTGTTGTGATACAGGACAATGCCGCCCCAGTATGTAACGACCAGATCATCGAACCCGTCATTGTCGTAGTCTCCGATGCAACAGCCCTGTCCCCAGCCGGATCTGGTCAAGCCTGCTCTCTCGGTAACGTCGGTAAAGGTCCCATCACGATTGTTGTGAAATAGAAAATTCGTTGGCGGATGGGATGTAGAGATTCCTTCGAAGCGGGTCCCGTTCACCATGAAGATGTCCAGCCATCCATCGTTGTCGTAATCAAAGAGAGCAACACCGCAGCCAGTTTCTTCGAGAATGTATTGTTTGCGCTCGATCCCGCCAAATACATTGACCGCGCCTGCGAGCCCAGCTTCTTTTGCGATATCTTTGAAGGAGAACCCTGCGACAGCAGCTGGTTTGAGCGGCGCTTTGCGATTTGCCGGATGAGAGGGAGTCTTCTGAATTGCCTGCAGCGCGCCGGCTGAGAGCGGCAATGCCGAAAAAGGCAAGATTGAGCCGAGCCGCCCCATACCGCCAAGAAAGTCACGGCGAGTAATCGCAGTGCATGCCGATACTTTGCTGGGCCTGAGAAGGTCGAGGATACGCCGGCTCATGTTTGATTTAGCTTCAGTCCGGCAGCAAGAGGCGCAAACGGACGTCCTTTTGGGCACGCTGCTGGGCTTCCAGCTTACGCGACTCCGCGAACTCGCTCTCTGAATCTGCGGACTTGCCCAGCCGGCGGAGCACAAGTCCAAGTTGATAATGTGCTTCCACTGAATCCGGATCCAGAGAAACGGCGCGCTGCAGGTTCTGCTGAGCTTCTTCGTACTGGTGCGCTCGCAGTAATATGCCGCCGAGTTTCACGTAGGACGGCACATGCTTGGGATTGTTCTTGAGCAAATCTCGAAAGATCGGGATGGCACGATCATCGTCGCCAATAGCATCGTACGTCAGAGCCAGATAGTACGAAGCGGCAACCTGATTCGGCTGGGCCGCCAAGCTCTGCTTGAGCGATGTTTCAGCTTCACTGTACTTGCCTTGCAGGTAATAAACTGCGCCTATGGCATAAGTCAGGACCGCATCCGTCGGATGTTTCTGCAGCAATTGCTGAAAAAGCTTCAGCGCATCTGGCAACTGGCCCCGCGCCACATTGGCGGACCCCAAGACGTAAACGTATGAATCATTCTCCGGCTTCAACTCCACCGCCCTGGACAGTGCAGGCAACGCGTCGTCGACTAGATTTCTCTCCAAACATACTTTGCCAAACTCGAACAGAACGTCCGGATCCTCAGGCGCCAGCTTTTTGGCTGCTACCAGATAGGCGAGAGCCTTCTCGCTGTTGTCCTGGCGCTCAGCGACCTGAGCCAGAGTTTGATAACAGGCGAGGCAATCGGGAGCCAGCGATAACGCCAATTGCGCGTTCTTTTCTGCCTTATCAAAAAGTCCCAGCGCCAGAAAGGCGCTCCCCAACTTGAGGGCGAGACCGGAGCGCGGCCGGGCCGCCACCCGAGCCTCTTCCTGCTCAAATACTTCAGTTGCTTCCGGCTTCATCCCATACAGGAGGAGGGTGCTGCCGAAATCCAGTGCCGCTTCGTCCGATGCATCTGCCAGCCGCTGCCAATGGGGGACGATGGTCGCGCAACTCTTCCTTCTTGCCGAGCGCACCATAGTCGGCGGCGAGGGCAATGATCGCCTCGTCGGACTCGAGCAACTGGGGCATCATTGGCTTAGCCCAATCAAGGGACTGCTGGAAATTACGTCGCGAAGACTCCAATTTGAAGAGATCAAACCGAGCATCGAAGTTGTTGGGATCAAGCTTCAGCACCTGCCGAAAGCACTTGGCTGCTAATTCCCCTTTGCCGCTGAATGCATACGCATTCCCTAAAGTCGTGCGCGCTCCCACCAGCTTCGGATTGAGCGCGAGCGCCTGCTCGAGGAGCTTCACGCTCTCCGCGGTGTTTCCTTGCTGTAACCGAATCGTCCCAAGCATGGCTAACGCCAGGGGGCGGGTGGCTGGCGCGTGCAGGGCCTTGCGAGCCTCGACCTCGGCTTGCACCGTGTCGCCGTTGCTCAGAAACTGGGCGGCATTCTCAATGGGACTGGTCTGAGCACAGGCTGCCTCCGCAACAGCACACAGTAGAACGAACACACGCCAGCTGTTTCTCGCTCGCATAAAGTGGGACTCCGGGTGCCTCGATTCCCGGACGGAAGCTGCGTCTTTTATAGCACTGCCATCAGGCTCGCACAATGCCAAAACCCGCGCAAATACAGGCGAATTGTCTCTTGTGAGCATGCGCTCGATCAGTGTAGATTCGTGCAGAGCCGGACGATTCTGTCCTTAACCGCTCGCGTGCTCTTGGGGAGACAGCCAGTTTCATGGTGCGGGCAAAAAGTGGACATTGGGGCACCCGCCGGGGCTTTCTGAAGCGTACCGGTGCGATCCTGGCCGCCTCCGCGCTCCCCAGTTTGCCTCGGCTTTGGGCCGCGCCTGCATCGTCATCGGAATTTCCCTTCGAATTAGTTCCCCCGGAGGTCAGCGGCATCCGATGGGTCCACCGCAATGGCCGCTCGCCCGAGATGTATCTTCCAGAGACGGTTGGAGCCGGTTGCGGTTTTATCGACTACGACAACGACGGCTGGATGGACATTTATTTGGTCAACAGTGGCAAGTGCGATTTCCTCGACCCCAATCCCCCGCTTCGTAATGCGCTTTATCACAATAACCGCGACGGCACCTTTACGGACGTGACCGAAAAAGCTGGCGTTCCCGGTGCCGGCTATGGCATGGGCGTTGCGATCGGGGACTACGACGGCGACAGCTTCCCCGATCTTCTTGTCACCCAGTACAACGGCGTCATTCTTTATCACAATAATGGGAACGGCACGTTTACCGACGTCACTCGCAAAGCAGGTCTTCCCACGACGGGATGGGCTTCCAGCGCAGTCTGGTTTGACTACGATAACGACGGCAAGCTGGACCTCTTTATCTGCCGCTTCGTCGATTTCGACAAATCCAAAAACAAATTCTGCGGCGACCAGCAGACCGGCCGTTACTACTGCATTCCCCGGGTTTACGATCCCATGCCGAGCTGGTTGTTCCACAACAACGGGGATGGCACCTTCACGGATGTAAGCCGGGAATCGGGCATCGCAAGATCGTTAGGCAAAGCCTGGGGTGTCGTGGCGTGCGACGTCAACAATGATGGACGCATGGACCTGTTTGTTGCCAACGACACAGTCGCGAATTTTTTATTTCTGAATCGCGGCAATGGGAAATTTGAAGAGATCGGATTGCAGGCCAATGTAGGCTACAGCGCCGAGGGTCATGCTCGCTCCGGCATGGGCGTGGATGCTGCCGATTACGATCAGGATGGCTGGGTCGACTTGTTCGTCACTAACGTCGACCGCGAGATGTATTCGCTGTATCACAACAACCAGGATGAAACGTTCGACGATATGGCGATCCCCAATGGCATCGGTCGAGTGACGCGCCTGATGAGTGGCTGGGGAGTGAAGTACTTTGACTTCGACAACGATGGCAATCTGGACTTATTCCTGGCCAACGGCCATCCGGATGACAAGATCGAAGTGCACTCCACGGAAGTAAAGTATTACGAGCCTATGCTTCTGTTCCGAGGCAACGGCAAACGATTCGAAGATGTGTCCGCCAGCAGCGGCCCGGTGTTTTCCCAGCCCTACGCCTCGCGCGGCATGGCAGTGGGCGACTTCAATAATGACGGAGGTCTCGACGTTCTGGTCGGAATTAACAATGGCGCTCCATTATTGCTGAAGAACAATGCGGGACGGCGCAATCACTGGGTGGGAATCAAGCTCGTCGCGAAGCAGTCGAACCCAGATGGCAGTGGAGCACTCATTACGTGGCAAGCGGGAGACTTGAAGCGCTCGGTTTACAAGACGGGGGGCGGAAGCTATCTTGCCGCGCATGATCCCCGCATCGTTCTTGGTATCGGTGCTCGTCCCAGGATCGATTGGGTGCAAGTGAAGTGGCCCCTGCCGAGTGGCCGCATTGAGCGGTTCACTGATCTGCCCATCGATCAATACACAAATCTGGTGGAAGGCCATGGCAAAAAAGTTTAGCCGCACATTGCTTTGACAAAGGATTCGCAGTTCGATTAAATGATCATCACCATCGAGCAAACGTTTACCTACAATGCACGAAAGGCCGGCTCAGATGCTTCTCGAAAAACTACGCAAAGAAGTCCTCGAGGCGAACCTCGAACTGGTCCGGCGCGGGTTGGTTGTTTACACCTTTGGAAATGCCAGCGGAATTGACCGGGAGAGCGGACGGGTGGCCATCAAGCCGAGCGGCGTCCCTTATGAAGAACTGAAACCCGAGCACATGGTGGTGTCAGATCTTGACGGGAAAATCGTGGAGGGCAACCTGCGACCTTCCTCGGACTTGCCAACTCACCTGGAGCTTTACCGTAAATTCCCCAATATTGGTGGCGTGGCTCATACGCACTCCGAATATGCGACGGCTTGGGCGCAGGCGGAGGAGCCAATTCCCTGCTTCGGAACCACGCACGCCGACTATTTCCATGGTGAGGTTCCCGTGACCGACCGGCTCACCCCCGCGCAGATCAATGCCGACTACGAGTGTGAAACTGGAGTGGCAATCTGCCATACGTTTCGCAAACTCGATCCGGATCGGATTCCGGCAGTGCTGGTGGCTGGGCACGCGCCGTTCTGCTGGGGGCCAAGTGCGAGCGAGGCTGCTCACAATGCAGTAATTCTGGAATATGTGGCACGTATGGCGTATCACACGCGACTCATCAACGTTGAATCCCAGCCTCTGACGCGCGAACTGCATGACAAGCACTTCCTTCGCAAACACGGCCGTAACGCCTATTACGGTCAGGTGAAGAAGTGAATATCCGAGGAAGCAAAATACTTCCGAACGCGAGGCCTTAATCAATGGCAATCGTAGCAGGTGTGGATTTCGGCACGCTAAGTGTCCGGGTCTCGATTGTTGACAGTGTGCGAGGAATTTTAGCCTCTGCCATCTCGGAATACCCGCTTCACCGCAAGCGCGAGGATCCTGACTTCGCAACCCAATCCCATGAGGACCACATGCGGGCATTGGCAGACGCCACCCGTAAAGCCGTTACTGCCGCCGGCATCTCAGGGGACCAAGTGGAGTCCATCGCTCTCGACACCACCGGTTCCAGCGTGATTCCCGTGGGCTCAAATATGCAGCCGCTGGATGACTATTACTTGTGGTGCGATCACCGCGCCAAGCAGGAAGCGGCGGAAATCACTGACCTCGCGCATAAAGAGAAGGTGCCAGCGATCGAATGGTGCGGTGGAATCTATTCATCGGAATGGGGATTTTCGAAGTTGCTGCACTGGCTGCGGCACAATCCCGAAAAACGCGGCAGCTTCGCCAGCGCATTTGAACATTGCGACATGGTCGCCGCCACGCTGTGCGGAATCAAGGATCCCACGCAGGCGAAGCGCAGCGTCTGCGCGATGGGTCACAAGTGGTTGTGGAACCCCGCCCTCGGCGGGCTGCCACCGGAGAGTTTCCTTGAGAAGGTCGATCCGCTTCTGAAAGGTGTGCGCGCGAAATTGGACGGAGACTACGCAACCTCCGACAAGATTGCCGGCACTCTGGCTCCCGAATGGGCTCAGAAACTCGGCCTTCGCGCAGGCATTCCGGTCCCGGTCGGAGCTTTCGACGCGCATTGGGACGCGATCGGCGCGGGCGCCAAGGAAGGAGACGTAGTTAACGTCGTTGGGACGTCCACGTGCATCATCGCCTACGCGCCTAAAGCTCAGCTCATCCCGGGCGTTTGTGGGGTTGTTCCTGGCAGTGTGCATCCTGGATTCACGGGAATCGAAGCCGGACTCTCTGCGACGGGCGACATTTTCAGCGCCATTGCCCGGCGTGCGAACACCTCGGTTGAAGAACTAAGCAAAGGATTGGACAAGTACCGCGCGGGTCAAACTGGTCTGCTGCGCCTGACTTGGGACAACGGTGATCGCACGGTATTGGTGAATGCCAACCTCGGGGGCATGACGATTGGCTGGAACCTTCAGCATACGGCTCAGGATGAACTATTCGCGGCTATTGAGGGAACCGCATTGCACACTCGGGTCATTCTCGATCGCATGAGCGAGTACGGCGCGCCCACCAAACGGGTCATCAATGGTGGCGGAATTCCGCAAAGTAACCCGGTGTTGAACCAGGTCTATGCCAATGTGCTCGACCGACCCGTGTTGGTGCCCAGCAGTAAAGTTACAGGTCTTGGCTCCGCGATATTCGCCTTTATGGCAGCAGGGATCTTTTCATCCATCGACGAGGCTCAGCAAAGCGTATGCCCGTCGCACACAATCTATAAGCCCCAGCCTGAAACGCATGAAGTTTACCGAGAGCTTTTCGAACTCTACCGCAAACTCTATTTTGAGTTCGGCAGTCCCCGAACTGGAGAGGCATTCGGAAACGTACTGCCCTCTCTCATAAGGATCGCGCGCAGAGCCTAGTTCGCTGCAGTAATTCGGCAGAGGGGCTTCTCGGCGCCCCGAAATCTGCGACGCTTTCTTACGCTCCCCACTGAATCATCGTGTACGACCGCGCTGGTACCTCAAAGCGGCTGCGTCCGTTTGAAGTTGCAGGCTTCTCGAATGCTTGTGGTTTGACCTTTTCCGGCGCATCGAAACCATTCACCGCCTTCAGATCGTTTCCGGTCAATAGTTGTGACGCGAGCACGCGGTTTGGCGCCTGGTCCTCCCAGATCACATCGACGGTGCGCGCCTTCGAGAGGTCCCGGTTCAGAATGAATAGCGTAGTCTGACCATTGTCGTTGGTCGCAACCGCATCCAGGTATGGCACGGCGTCCAGACCCTTCGCATCGTAAGTCGGCGATTCCACCAGCACGTTGAGCACGCGCCCGCGAGCATATTGCAGAGCCCACGCGTACGGATAATAAATCGTCTGCCGGAACAGCCCATTCTCATTCGTCATGATAGGTGCAATGACGTTGATAAGTTGCGCCAGGCAAGCAATCTTCACGCGGTCGGCATTTCGCATCAGAGTATTGAGCATGCCGCCGACCAGAAGCGCATCCTCCAGGTCGTATATCTCTTCCAGGAGATGCGGCGCCTCCTTGCGATGACCGTTCACTGCGTCTCCACTGCGCGCGCGGTACCAGACATTCCACTCATCGAACGACAGCCAAAGTTTCTTCGGAGATCGCTTGTGCCCTCTCACCAGATCGCAAACCGCCAGTGTCTCGGCAATCTGGCGATCCATGGTCAGATTCATCGCCACATACTTGCTGCTGTCCTCGCCAGTTTCCTCGCTAGTGTTGCCCAGGTAACGATGCAGCGATAGTCCATCCACGTAGTCGTAGCACTGCTCCAGAACTTCGCGGTCCCACTCCAGGTACGTTGGCATAAATGGACCGCTTGAGCCGCACGCAATCAGTTGCACCGAATGATCCACATAGCGCATCTGTCGGGCAGTATCCTGCGCTTTCATGCCGTACTCTGTCGCGGTCACGTGTCCGATCTGCCACGGCCCATCCATCTCATTTCCGATGCACCAGTGCTTCACGTTGTAGGGTTCCGCATAACCGTGTTTTCGGCGCAAATCGCTCCACTGCGTTCCTTTCTCGACGTTGCAGTACTCGAGAAGCGCTGCCGCTTGCTCCGGTGTTCCGGTTCCTAGATTGAGCCCCATCAACGGCAAAGTGCCAGCCGCTTTGCACCACTGCATATACTCGTTCGTGCCAAACTGGTTCGAGTACATGGAATTCCAGGCCTTATCGAGTACATGCGGACGGTCCTGCTTCGGGCCAACGCCGTCCAGCCAGTTGTATCCGGAAACGAAGTTGCCGCCGGGATAGCGAATAATCGGAACGCCCAGACTTCGCACTTCCTGCACCACATCCTTGCGAAAGCCATTGGAGTCGGCCAACTTCGATCCCGGATCATAGATCCCTTCGTAGATCGCGCGTCCCAGTTGCTCCAGGAAAGAGCCGAAAAGGTTGCGATCCAGAGGGGAAATGCTGCGGCGGCTATCGATATAAATGCGGCTAGTCTGATCTGCGGTGGACGCTGCTTGCGCCGACACAAGGCGCCCGAACAGTGTGCTGGAACAGCAGGCTAAAGCGGCGGTGGACGCTTGTTGCAAGAACTGGCGTCTCGACGGCATAGGTTCCCTCCTACGGCTGAGCCGATATCCGCGGCAGCTGTAGAGCTTGCGGCAGAGTTTTCAGTAAACGATTACTCGGAGACGCATCAATATAAGGCTTAGCCTGTTTCCGGGCAAGAAAATAATTGCTTAATCCATGGCGGACTACATCGGTAGAAATCACGTTCGCATGTCGATTTCACACGCGACTACACCGGCCGGAAGACACGTATGGCCGACATTGACCTTTAAAGAAACCCGGCTTAGTATCCGCTCGATGACGGTTTCCGCACCCAACATTGGCCAGGTGCTTGGGCATTACCGCATCGTCGAACAGGTCGGCGCGGGCGGCATGGGAGTAGTATTTCGCGCGCGCGATGAGCAACTTTCTCGAGACGTCGCGCTCAAAACTCTTCCCAAGTTGTCGCTGCTCAGCGATGCTGCGCGGCGGCAGTTTCGCCGCGAGGCATTAAGCCTCGGCAGGATCACCGATCCCTGCGTCGCCATGGCCTTCGATTTCGGCGAGGACCATGGGATTGACTACCTCGTCACGGAGTACGTGCCCGGCCTGACCCTCGAGGCCAAACTTGCGGGGCGTCCGCTCGCAGAAAGTGAAGTTCTTCGCCTGGGAGAGCAACTCGCCTCTGGCTTGGAAGCAGCGCACAAAGAAGGCGTGATTCATCGCGACCTGAAGCCGAGCAACTTGAAAATTACGCCGGACGGCCGGCTCAAGATTCTAGATTTCGGGCTGGCTTATATGTTTAAGACAGAAACCGAGATCAATACGACGCTTTCGCACTCCCAAACCTATTCGGATGCAGGAACCCTGCCTTACATGGCGCCGGAACAGGTTCGAGGCGGGAAGCCGGACGCGCTCGCGGATGTCTGGTCCGCTGGAGCGGTGTTGTACGAGATGAGTACCGGTAGGCGGCCCTTCGGCCAGTTAATGGGCGCACCTTTGCTTGCCGCAATTCTGGAAGAGGCGCCGGTGCCCCCACGCAAGGTCAGTCCCAAGATCAGCGAAGGGCTGGAGAGAGTGATCCTGCGGGCGCTGCAAAAGGATCCCAAGCAACGCTACCAGTCTGCGGGCGATCTTCGGATCGATCTTGCGAGCCTGAGTACCGGGAAAATACCGGTCTACGCGCGGCGAACGCCCTCGCGTTTTTGGCTGCTGATCGCGGGGACGGTTCTGTTGGTCGGTGGCGGGGTATGGTGGCAGCATCATCAAAGAGAGCCATCCCCGTTCGAAAACAGAATGATGGCTGTACTGCCGTTCGAATCCGTCGCGAACGATCCATCCACGAACGCTCTCGGCCTGGGACTAACCGAGACCCTGACCACGAAACTGGTGCACGAAGTGGACGATGGACACCTGCAACTGGTCTCGACGCGCGAACTCATCGCGCAGGGTGTGGTGACGTCCGAACAGGCGCGCCGGGAATTCGGTACAGATCTCGTGCTTGAAGGTACCTTGCAGAAGGATGGGGCGCGGATTCGTATCTCCTGGAGCATGGTCGATCCGCGCACGCACACGCAGATCGCGGCCAATACCATCACCGGCAATGCGGATGACATCTTTGGATTGCAGGACAATCTCGTTGCTGAAGTGCTCGAAAAGCTGCCACAGGTGGTGGATCACGGGCGTCGGCAAGCCTTGCAGGCACGTCCCACTACAAAACCTGCCGCTTACGACTTCTACCTGCGCGGTCGCGGCTACCTGGAGGACTACCAGCGCTCTGACAATATCGAGAGCGCCATTGCGCAATTCGAGCAAGCCATTGCCGTCGATGGTACCTATGCTCCTGCGCATGCCGCCATGGGACTGGCATACGCAACTGGCTTTCAATGGAAGAACCGGGGCAAGGACTGGCTCGATAAGTCGAAGGCCGAATGCGAGCGGGCACTCGCTATCAATCCGCAACTGGCCGAAGGCCATGCGTGTCTCGGAAATGTCTTTTTCTTAGGCGGGCACTATGAAGAGGCGGTGCAGCAGTTCGAAAGCTCAGTCGATCTCGATCACACCAGCGACGAGACGCTGCGCTTGCTGGCAGCAGGGTATGAGAAACAAGGAAAGATGGCTGATGCGGAAGCGGCGTACCGCAAAGCCGTGGCCATGCGCCCGAACTACTGGGCTGTGTACAACGCCTTTGGCACCTTTTACTTCGACCAGGCTCGGTATGCGGAGGCGGAAGAGATGTTTCGCAACGCCATCAAATTGGCGCCGGCGAATTATCGAGGGTACTCGAACCTTGGCGCAATTTATCTTTTGATCGGGCGATATGGAGAAGCACTAGATGCGCTGAAACAATCGAATACCCTGCGACCGTCGTATGAGTCGTACGGCAACCTGGGGGCGGCATACTTTTATCTGCGGCGCTATGAAGACTCCGCCGAGAGTTTGCAGCAAGCGTTGAAGATTGATGACAAAGACTGGCTGAACTGGGGAAACCTGGGAGACACGTTCTATCAGATTCCCTCCCGGCGCGCGGATGCGCTCGCGGCCTACCGCAAAGCGATTGAACTGGCGCGGGCCACGGCTCGAGGTGAATCCCAAGGACTTCCTGGCGCTGGCTTTTACCGCGGACTACTACGCCATGACCGAGCAGGAACAACCGGCACGGCAACACATTGCACGGGCTTTGGAGATTGCGCCCGGGGATGCGGAAGTCTTATTTCGCGCCGCAATCCTCAACAATCACTTCGGACGTAAAGACAAAACACTGGACTTTTTGAACAAGGCCGTGGCCGCGGGCTATTCGCGAACGGCGCTTCGCGACACGCCAGATTTTGATCATCTCAAAGATGACCCGCAGTTCCGCGCCCTCTTGCCGAAGAGCTAGTGAACGTGAACCCCCGGATCGGGACACTTCGTGCTGCCGTTCTGGATGAGGTCGTAGCCGTACACGCACAAACCCGAACTGATCCCCCCCAGGGTGTTACACCAGAAATCCCCGGTAACGTTCTGGGCCTGACCGGGAGGGATGGTGGACGAGGAAAAAGGTTTGCCCTTCGGAAATTTGACCGAATAGGTGTGGCCGTCAAGCGGGTCAATGTTCCAGGTCAAAGTATCGCCTTTGTGGACTAGCGCCGTGTCCGGATCCGCTTTGCAGTTACTGATCTTCACGGTGTTGGTATATTTTTCCGGACCTTTTTGGACATACGCGCTATTGCCACAACCGAAGTTAACCAGCAGCGGGATCAAAAGCAGGCAGGAACTAACGATTCTCAACGCTCTCATAGGCACCCTCTTTCGAAATTTGCTGGGGCCCGAACTTGCCGCTGAGCATTGTGGTGGCGGCGAGAACCAAAGTCAAGTGAGCCATCGAAGCGAGTGACATCCGGCTGCTTGGTAAATGGGCAGTCAAAAGGTGTAAGTGCCTCGGATGTGAGATTCTCATCCCGTCCGACAGCCAACGGGGCGACTTCCGAAATGCACAGAGTGGAGACAAAACTTGCCTGACAGGAACGGCCCCTACTCGTAGCGCAATGCCTCAATAGGATCGAGACGGGACGCGCGTATCGCGGGAATCATCCCGCTCACCAGTCCCACCAGCGCCAGGATTGCGGTAGAAATCATTACGCTGGCTGGTGAAATGATCAGCCGAATGTCGCCCGCCTCTCCGTGCTGGGCAAGCGCGCTGTAAAAGGTGAGAGTCCCTACAGAGAAGGAAATGATGTACGCGAGCACGATTCCTAAAAGGCCGCCCAAAAAAGTAATTGCCAGCGCTTCCGACAAGAACTGCACGAGGATATCGAAGCGGAGAGCGCCCAACGCCTTTTCCACGCCGATCTCACGCGTTCGCTGGGTTACGCTTACCAGCATGATGTTCATGAGTCCCACGCCGCCGATACCAAGTGTGAGAGCCCCGATAAAGGCAAGCATCACCTGCAGCGCCATAGTGATGATGCGAAATTGCGAAAGCTGCTCCATCATGCTGAACACGAATAGAGCCCGTTTATCGTCGGAACGGAAATTATGTTGCGCTGCCAGCGTATTCCGAACCGACTTCTCCACGCCTTTATAGTTGTAGCCCAGAAAATCCAACCAGATCATGTCGACATAGTACGTATTGCGGAAGTCGCTCATGGTCGAAAAGGGAATGTAGACGACGCGGTTGATACTGTTTTCGGCGCCTTCCTGGGGTCGGGGCCTAAGTACGCCGATCACTTCGTAAGGAATGCCGCTGATACGAATCTTCTCGCCCAGGGGGAAGCGGCCAGAGAATAACTTCTCTCGGGATTCCGAGCCCAGCACACAGACACGCGCGCGCAGCTGCAAATCTCCGGCAGTGTAGAAATGGCCAAGATCCAGTTGCAGGTTCTGAATTTCCTGGAGCGCGGCATTGCCGCCATGAACGCTCCAAGTGTAGGAACGCCCTTCGAAGCTGACGGGTGCATCGAAAAACGATTCAGGAGTAATGCGCGTGACTTCCGGAACATTCACCACGACACGATCAATGTCGTCCCTGGTTAGCCGGACACTGGTACCGGCCTTGTTTCCTCCCGCCTGCATCGACGTGCGCCCGCCTGCGATGCCCATCGCCGCCATGCTCGCATAACTCCGGAAAATATTGACGATGGCCATTGAGAAACCCGTGCCATAGGCGAGCAACAGCACTACGGTGGCAATCCCCCACGCCATGCCCAGCATGGTAAGGGCACTTCGCTGACGGTTGTGCCTGAGCGAGCGATACGCTTCCGAAAAAACATCTTTCGCCCGGATCATTCGTTACTCCTGACGAAGGGCTTCCACGGGCTGGAGCAAGGCCGCACGCCTCGCAGGATAAAGTCCGGCAATAATGCCGGCCAAGGCAAGGCTGCTCATGGCGAGCACAGCAGCTGCTGGATAAATGTGAGGCAATTCGAATCCATCGATCGGCGGCGCCAGCCCAAATAGCTTGGTGGCCACGTAGGCTGCGCCCACGCCAATCGCGCCGCTGAGTCCGGTGAGCATCAGCCCTTCTAAAAAGAACTGGAACAAGATATTGCGTCTTGTAGCGCCCAAAGCCTTGCGCAGCCCGATCTCCCGGGTACGCTCGGTTACCGACACCAGCATGATATTGATCACACCGATGGCGCCCAGACCGAGCGTCACCAGGCCGACGGCGCCCAGGAACGTATCCATGGCGTCGGAGATTTTGCCAACCATCTCGGCGGTGGCGATCGAGTCCCAATCGTCAAAAGCATCCGGCGTCTCGGGATCAAAGTTGTGATTCCTTGCCACAATACTGCGCACCGCCTTCTTGGCTTGGGCGTGCTGCTCCCGTGTGATGGGCTGGTAGGCTACGTACTTAATCGCCTTTGCGTTGCCTGCCCCCTGCATGGGGAAATAGATAGCCATGGTGGTAAAAGGCATGATCAGGCGCATATTCTGCCCGTTGTTGTTTCCGTGGCCAACTTTTTGCAGCGTCCCAACCACCTCGAACGGCACGCTATTGATCAGGATCGTGCTGCCAATTGCTGGCCGGCCAGGAAATAACAGGTGCACAAACTCGCTTCCAATCACACAGACATTATGTCGCTCGCGTTCGTCGTTCCAATTCAACCAGCGGCCTTGCTCGATCGGCTGGTAGCGAATCTCTGAGAACTGCGGCTCGGAGCCATCCACATACCCGTTGCTGCTGCCATACTCGCTTACCAGCCGAAGGTCGCCGCGGTAGATGATGGGGGTGGCATTCCGCACAAACTGCGAATGGCGGATATCCAAATAGTCCTGGTAGTTCAGGTAATACTGCCGTGAAGAAAGTTGGCTGCTGCCAACCGCCGGAACCCGTCCGTTGTAAATCTGCATGAAGTCTTCGCCGAAGCTCGCCAGATTCCTCGTGGTTCCCGCGCGAAAACCCTCTCCCAATCCGACCAGGAGCAGCAACGACCCCACCCCCCAGGCAATACCAAACATAGTGAGGAAGGAGCGAAGTTTGTGCGTCCACATGGCACGCAACACCTCGCCAAGGCTGTCGAAAAATCGCCTCATATTCGGAGTACGAACTTTAGACCAGCAAAGTTCCTTTCTTCTCCCAGGTGGCCTTCACTTTTCGGGACGAAATGAATCAGAAAACCTCAACTTAAAGCCTCTCCACCTGCGCTACGATCCGCGATGACAGCCATCACAGTTCGGCGTGATGCTGAACACGTGAGGGTCTTGGCTGAACCAAAGGTCAGACCGACTGATAGCTCGTTAGCAAGCATTTGCGTGGGTTGAGCGTTGAATCTTGCTGCAATGATTTCCAAACACGCATGCATGATGCTGGACTGCGAGTCGGACTGGGCTACACGTCGGCTTCGGGGTTGCGCTTCAGAATCTACAACGGGATCGGCGGAATGTAGTCAATGTGAGTGTTTGGCGTTTGAGTCTGCTTCGATTTTTCGTCGATGCAGCTGTCCAAAAAACTCCGATACCACTCGCGTTCCTTGCTAATCCAATCGATGAGGTGACTTTTTTGCTGCTTAATGCATCTCCTCGTGTCGGATCACATGGCCGGGGTGTACACCCGTTACCTTGCCATTTTCGACTACCCATACACCCGATACCATCACATCTGGAATACCTTTGGGAGCAGTTTCCGGATGTTCAACTGTGGACTGATCGGCAATGGTTGCAGGATCGAAGACAACGAGGTCCGCAACATAGCCCACTGCGATTCGACCCCGGTCTTTGAGGTGAAGCTGCTGAGCCGGCATCCAGGTCATTTTGTGAATAGCGGATTGCAGTGGTAGTACATGCTGCTCCCGCACGTAGCGACCCAGAACTCTAGGGAAACTACCTGCGCCGCGAGGATGCTCACCGTGGAGTTCGCCGTCACTACAAAACATGACGCGAGGATTTGCGATAAACCAGATTAAGTCATCATCGCTCATGGACGTTCCGAGCACACCCTCTTGTTCCTCACCGGTAGAGACTTCGGATTCTGTGGACTTGATCATTCGCATGTAGGCATCGGCCGGGCTGATGTTCCATGAGGCAGCAATCTCATCTAGCGTTTTGCCCGCCATCGCGGGCTCAGGCTTGTAAAGCGAGATTCGCAGATTGGCTGGACCGCCATTGTCAGAGATAGCCTGCGCTACTTTATCGCCATTGAAAAAATCTCGGTCCGTAACCAGCACGCGCAAAGTGGAAGCCCAGTAAGTGTAGGGATACACATCAGCTTTCAAGTCGACGCCTTGGCGCTCGGCTTTGGCAAAGACTTCCGGCATTCGAGTGTTGGCTTTGTGCCAGACCGAAGTGCTCGCTAGCTTGATATGGCTGATCTCAACTGCTAGCTTGCCTTCCCGACCGATGCGAGTGATCTCATCGTACGAGTCGAAAACCTTGTTAGCTTCGTCCCGAACATGGCTGATGTAGAAGCCGCCATGGGCTTTGGCAACTTTGGCGAGTTCGATCATTTCTTCCGTGGTAGCGAGATGGCCGTCTTCATACTCCAAGCCGCTGGAGAGGCCAAAAGCTCCGGCCTGGAGTTCACGACCAAGCAGGTCTTTCATCCGCTCAATTTCTTGTGAAGTGGCGGGACGATAAAGGTCTTTTCCCATGACCTGCTTGCGAAGAGTGGCATGGCCCACCATGCTGGCAAAATTGATCGCAGCGGAGGTTCTCTCGAGATGAGAGAAGAAATCGGCAATCGGAAAATTGGAGCCGCCATCCTGACCTACAAAGACCGTGGTCACCCCTTGCCGAGTGACGGCCTCCGCGTCCAAGTCATCGAATATCCCGCGATCGTGATGGCTATGCATGTCGATGAATCCGGGTGCGAGAGCAAGCCCGTGTTCGTCCCGAACTGTTTCGCCAGGTTGTGGAACCAGAGTTTTCGCAATGGCCGCAATGCGGTCACCTTTGATACGCACGTCCGCCTTGAATGGCTTTTTCGCGGTGCCATCGTAAACCACAACGTTCTTGAGAATCGTATCGGCACCATAGACGTATGTCGGAACAACAAGCAGCAGACAAAATATTGAAAGCAGTCGGCGTGATCTCATTTGTGGTTTCGGCCCAATTCGCAGTTCAACGCGCAGGAATTATCTCATTCTTAATGTTCCGATGACTCAACCTGAGGCGATGGCGTTCATTGCTCGTTTTGGCCCAAGGCAACAAGGATTGCCGCGACGTTGGTTTCCTGGGAAGCAAAGCGATTATTTGCCGGGACTAGAATGCGAAATCCGCGTAGGATCCGCTGACGTTCCGGTCTGATGTGTCATGACGATATCCTCGTATTTCTCTTTCGCTTTTTCGAATAGTGTCAGGACATCCTGCTTTTCTGTCTCGGTGTTCCAATCCGCGTTGCTCTGTGCCGCAGAGATCAGACGTTCCATCCAAGAGACGAAATACGCAGCATCCTGTGTGCTGCGCAGTGGAGATCCAACCACGTTCACATAAATGGGACTGGTCGTTGCATACGGATAAAGATCCAAAATTGGGTACTCCGACTTGTCACTAAACGCCCGAAGAATGCACCAGCCAGTACTCGCGATCGGTAAGGTTCCCTCGACGTATACACGTTTGTGATCCGCACCTAGTTCGAGTTCTTTCGCGACCTTCCCATTACAGACAATCTGCAGATGATCCAGTGGAACGATCGACCCCAGCGCCGCGCGGAAAGCGACATCCCGCTTCTTGTCGAGATGCACCTCTCGTCCCGGCAACTGCCGTTCGAGTTCAAACCGGAGTAGGGGTCCATTGGTTGCGAACGTTCGCCCAGCCTTGATCGAATTGAGCCAGGATTGAAGCTTCAGAGGTCCTGCAGGGACTTCGGCATACACCCGGTTTAGCCCGGCTGGTCCGCGTAGCGACGCGTAATTTCCCATGAAGTCGGTTCCGCCTGCAGTCGGCAATCGGAAGCCGCAATTCAGAAGCTTGTACCAAACTTCTGCCGTGGATTTGTGGTCGGCGAAACCGACGACCTCGATGTAATCCACTTTGCCGAGTGCTACATCGGCAGGCAATTCATAGGTGAGAGGGTCCTTCTCCGGGTGCGGCACGCTCTCGAGGGGGTGCACATAGCCGACGAGTGCAGTCTGTCCATGAGCCAAGTCAGCTACTTGGGCATTCGTGGGAAACGGGCTGGCCGCGGCCGTGTTCGGATATGCAACATATCCTGGCAAGATCAAGTTTCGCGTCAGGTTCAAAACCCCCAGGTGTCCCCAGTAGCTCGTGTGAAATTCCTGCGCGTGCTGCAGAACGAAGTGCTCGTTAGAAATCGGGTCGAGCTCAGGTGAGAAATATGCAATATCAGGGAAGCGCTGCTCTTTATTCACGACTAAATTTTCGATGATCGACAAATTCTCAGCTGCGGCCTGGTCAGCCAGATGCGCTGGTGTATTCCGATATGTGCCTGCGTAGTTCATGTGGACGTGCACATCTCCACTGATCCATGACGCGTCGAAGCGACGCATCTCGATGGGCCGCAACTTAACTGTGACTTCAGACTTCTTATTCGCGACAACCTCCACATTGCGTTCCTCAAACTCGTATTCGAAGCCGCGCATGACTCCGACGTGCGTAGTTCCCTCTGGGACTGTAATCTCGGATGTTCCTTTGGTATCGAAATAATGTGCTTCAAACGGACGCTCAGCGCGGTTGAAACGATCATCGGCATACATCCAGGCGTCGTCGGGAGCGTAAGCTCGACCGTCTTGGGCTGCCAGAACAACTCGCGCGGCTACGGGCGTTCCATCATTTTCTGTGACGTGCAAACACACCTTCCCCATCGGCCTCAGATACTTTCTCTCGCGAGGTACTATTTCGCTCTGGGTACCGCCGGGAATCGTCTGTATCCATAACGATGTGTTGCCGCTACGATTCGAAATGAATGCGATCTTTGCACCGTCGGGCGACCATCGCGGATTGGTATTGTCGTAGTCTCCGTACGAAATTGGAAACGCGTCACCACCTGCCGCGGGCATAACCCAAAGCTGGTGCCACGATCGTCCTAAATACGAGGCGTATACCATGCGTTTCCCATCGGGCGAAAAGTCAGGACGAGCCTTCCACGTCGTCTCTTCATAATGGATCTCGTGCGGCTCGGCGCCTGGCTGTGCCTTCATCCGCCAAAAGCCGCCCGTCCCGTGGATGTGCCCTCGATTTGAAATGAATAAGATCTCCGACCCGTCCCGGGACCACACGGGGCTGATTTCGTGGTCTACCTGGCTGTAGTAGTAGCGAGGAAGTGAGCTGACGTTTTCTGAAGTGAGCTGTTGTACATCTTTGAGCTCACCTTTCGCGAATCGTCCGGCAAAAATGTGGAAGTGGCCCTTATTGGTAGTGGAAACAAACGCGATCCGGGTTCCATCGGGAGAGAAGCGCGGCTCCACATTCACTGCTCCCCCGGATGTGAGCCGGCTTGTGTGATCGTCCTGCAGATCAAGTGACCATAACTCCACTGCATCCTGATAGTAGCGCGCAAAAACCACCCAACGCCCATCCGGCGAACAATCTGGCTGGTAGTCGTAGCCGGGACCAACGGTTATTTGCTCGGTCGTTGTGCTCACGACATTTTGCCGCCAAAGTGATCCGGCCATGGAATAAATCACCGTTTGGGAGTTCGGAGACCATGCCACCGCGCTTGGTCCGGTCGTCAACTGGGGCAGGTACATCTCACGGTAGTAGTAAGAATGGGGTAGATCAATTTGCTTGAGCACAGGCTCGCGCTGCGCCACGCAACCCGCGCCCAAGAGGAAGAAAGAACAAATGCAATAAAGGAATCTTCGTGATGAGAACAATGCTCCTCCGCAATTCAGTCATGCGGGAGTATATGCTCATCCGAGCAGAGATTTTAGCGGGTGTTCGACATAACGGGCAGCAATACCTGCGATGGATGGGAAGCATCATGAAAAATTCGAATCTCCGCCTTTTTCGTTTCCGCGCTGTCCGCTTCCGAGTTTCCACTCTGGAGATTGCGGGAAAAATTTGGGCTGAAACTTGCTGAAACTTGCAAGCGGATTCGATGTCCCTTCAGGAACACATTGCTGGTGATCAGTTTGTCCAACTTCAGTTCGTAAACTTCTCCAGGTGACAACAACTGGCGGCCTCGGGTCAGATCGCGATAACTCGCACGTCGGACGTCAAGACCAGGACTCATAAGGTTCATCGCCGTTCCATCGGGCAAAACATCCAAAAGCCGTGTCCATAAATCGAAATCGCGGCAGTCACAAGAAGCGAAAACGCGGACTGTCATTGGCCCTGTCACCTCGGTGTCTTCCTGCAGTACCGCAGAATCGAAAGTCAGGACATCGGCGCGATCTGAAAGCTTTGCATAATCGTGGGCGCCCGAGGAATCGTAAGGGTTCGTGACGGGATTGGCCGGATCGGACACAAACCGGCTGAAGCTGTCCTTATTCTCGAATGGCGACGTTTGCAAGAGACCGAAACGCGCGCTACTCGCGGCGGGAACGAGAAACATCGGCGTTGTCTTCGCAGCGGGTGGCCACTGATCTGCCTCTCGCCACTCATTCCGCCCCATCAGGAAATAGCGTACAGGCTTCTCTCGATCGACTCCGTTGTCAACGCCCTTCACGTAGTGATCCATCCAGCGCAGAATGACATCGTCGTAGTCGATGGCCGCAGTCGGGCCGAACTCACGTTCTCCCGATCGGTTAATTGCTGTACCCCCGTGAACCCACGGTCCCAGTAGAAGGTGAGTCTGGGCGTCTTTATCTCTCGCACGGGATCTCAGCAAGCCGGCATAGTTTGTCGTTGCGCCTTCAGGCCCATAATTGTCGTCGTACCATGCCGACAGATTGAGGACGGCGGCAGTTGTGCGCGGATATTTGTCCTGCAGTTCGCTCCAATTCCACCAACTGTCTTCTGGCGGATGCCGCAACCAGTCGAAATAGTATGGTGCAACCTGCTGTAGCGGCTTTAGATCAAGCAAGGGTAAGGTATTCAACATCGTCTGTTCTTGCTCTTTCCACGCGGCGCGAGCTTCTTTGTAGGTTCGAGGCCCCGGCAAACTCTGTCTTACGCGTGTATCCCAGGCAATGTTATTCCAGATCCAGTCGATCCATGACATATCCCACGTCCCACCCGCATAGAAAAAATTCTGCGGCGTGGAGAATGTCATGGCGGGGACCATCGCCTTCAAGTGAGGAGGACTTTGAACGGCGGCTAGCCATTGAACCGCGCCAGGATAGGAAAGCCCAAACGTTCCGACTCTGCCGTTTGACCAGGGCTGGGCGGCAGACCATTCGATGGTGTCATAGCCATCGCGGCCTTCGTTTTCATATGGACGAAAATCGCCGTCCGAGTGATACCGGCCGCGCACATCCTGCACAACAACAGCATAGCCCCGGCCCAGTGCACGCTCGAACGTTGTGTACTCGCGCTGCGCTACGTCCTTTCCGTACGGCGTCCGATACACCAATACCGGGAATTTACCCCCACTGCTAGGGCGCAGCACGTCAGCGCGCAGAATCACACCATCGCGCATGGGTACGGCGACGTTTTTATCCAGAACTATCTTGGCCCGGCCGTTCGTGGAGTCCTGCGCAAATATAAGAACGGAGGTTGCGAAAATCAGAATCGAAGCCCAGAGCTTCATGGTGCGTGAGATTAACAGGGCACAAGAGTAGCAGCAAGCGTGCGGGTTCTACGAATCCTGTTGCTCCAGACCGGACTTGGTCTACTTCAAAGTCGCGGAGGTTTTTATGTCTCGTCGCGATGCCATCAAACGGCGCTTGCTATAAAATCCCTAGTCTGGATGGCAGCGAACGTCTCCAAAACAGATGACTAACCGTTTCACTACCGGGTGCTAGGTGACCACCTCAACAATGCCAACCGCAACGACTCTGCCGTCCCGCTACTACACAGATTCCGATCTCTACCGCGAAGAATTAGAGCGGTTCTTTGGCAATGACTGGATCTGCGTGGGACGTGCCAATCGAATCCCGACGCCGGGCGATTACTTTCTTCGCGAGATCATGGGTGAAAGCATCATCATCACACGTGACGAGAGCGACTCATTACAAGCCTTCTTTAATGTTTGTCGGCATCGTGGTACTCGTATCTGTGCGCAGGCCGAGGGACATTTTCCGGGGCGAATCCAGTGCGGCTATCACGGGTGGACCTACGGCCTCGATGGCGGCCTGATCGGCGCGCCGCACGCACACGATGGTTTCTGCCGCGAAGACTATCCCCTCAATCCGATCGATGTCGACGTCTGGGACGGGCACATCTTCATCAACTTAAACGGAGATCATGATCCGCTCGCGGCTCAATTAGAGGATCTGCCTCACAAGTTCCAGAATTGGCGAATGGCGGAACTGCGATCTTATCGACAGATTGAATACGCGGTGAAGGCAAATTGGAAGCTGATCATGCTCAACTACAACGAGTGCCTGCACTGCCCGATCTTGCATCCAGCGCTCAATGCCATCAGCGACTATCTTTCGGGCGAGAATGATCCACCTCGGCGCGGATACATCGGCGGCTCCATGGAATTTCAGGGCGGTGCCAAGACAATGAGTAGAGATGGTAGGCTGCGCCGCGACTACCTTCCCGGACTGAGCGTGAATGATCGGAGAAAAGTTTATTACTACGCGATCCTTCCTAATCTGCTGTTAAGCCTTCATCCGGATTACATGATGACGCACACCTTATGGCCGCGTGCTGTCGATTGCACTGATGTGATCTGCGAATGGCATTTTCATCCCGAAGAAATGAGCAAGCCTGACTTCCAGGCCGAGGACGCAGTTGAGTTCTGGGACACCACCAACCGAGAAGACTGGGCGATCTCGGAGCTTTCACAGGCGGGAATCGGCTCGCGTGCGTACAAACCCGGTCCTTACACCAGATGTGAGTCGCTGCCCCACGCTTTCGACCAAATAGTCTTGGATCGCGAAAGTCAGGCATTAAAGCAGAAGATCAGCGAATGAGTGCTTCCACTTTTGGATACTCAAGCAACATCCGCGTCGGCCTGGACGGACGGATCCTGATGTCACTTATGAAACCTGCACCTCGGGTCGTTTTCGGACGAAACGGTGAGAGATGGCAAACAAAACACTCATCGAACTGTGGGCCGCACTCCACAATCCAACGTTCACTCACAATTCTCGATTTCATCTAAATCAAGCCACATCATGTAGAAAGTCATCGGAAACAATTTAAAACACAGATTCGACTTGCACATTTGTGTGCCGCAGGAGCACAATAGCGCCCCATCGGGGCGTCCAGGGTCTCAGCGGTCTCACACTGCTGGGCAAAACGTAGTTGGAATAAGCCGCTTTTCGGGGCAAAGGGGGCTTCCATGCGTTATGGCTCAATTCTAATCGTGCGGTTGGTCAGCATTTTCCTCACATTTGCTTACCTAGGTTGGGGACAGGTCGCTGGTACAGCGGCAATGTCGGGAGCGATCACGGACTCCTCAGGCGCGGTTGTCAATGGCGCCGAGGTAGTCGCCCGCAACCTTGACACCGGCGTCGAGCGTTCGGTCAAGTCTGACTCGGCCGGCAAATACGTGCTCACACAACTTCCGCCTGGAACGTTTCGTGTCGAGGTGAAGGCGCGTGGCTTTAAGAACGTCCTACGGTCTAGAGTCGAGCTCCCCATCGGTGTCACAACCACCTTGGACGTGCAACTGGAGGTTGGTGGCGCTTCTGAGACGGTGGAGGTGGCGGCGGAAGCTAGCACCGTGAATTCGACTGATGCCAGTATGGGAACTCCCATTACTGGAATCGAACTTCGCAGCCTTCCCTCGCTCGATCTCAATCCCGCAGGTCTGCTCAGTCTACAAGGAGGGGTCGCTTTCATTCCCACTCACTCCGATCAGCCTGGGGGATATGGTGGAGTATCAGAATTTGATGGCCGCAGCGGAGCGGTGAATGGTGCTCGCAGCGATCAAACGAACATTACCCTTGACGGTGTGGATTGCAATGACCCAATCAAAGGATACGCCTTCACTTGTGCCGTGCGGGTCACGCAATCGTCTCTGGCCGAGTTTCGCACGACGACGACCAACTATGGAGCCGACTCCGGCGGACGCTCCTCGGCCGCGCAGGTTCAACTGATTACCAACGGGGGAACGAACTCAATTCACGGCAGCGCTTATTACACGAATCGTAACGAGGCGTTTGACGCCAACGATTTCTTTCTCAACAAGGCCGGGGAGCCGAGAGGGAAGTTCCGACGCCACATTTACGGCGCTTCCGCAGGTGGGCCGATCATTAAGAACCGGCTTTTTCTCTTCGGAACCTTCGAGCGTTTGCAGGAGTCACTGGTCGAATCAGCTTTGCGCACGATACCGACGCCCCATGTGCGAGATGGTGTGTTCTTCTATAACTGTGAGGGAAACGCGGGTTGTCCGACCTCCGCCACCTCGGTCCAGGGCATAAGCGGAACGACCTACACCGTGCCCGCGGGGAGTTACGGCCTCAGTCCCAACCAAGTCAAGGCAATCGACCCGCTTGGAATCGGCGCCAATCCCGCACTGCTGAGCTATTGGGCAAACTATCCCACCGAAATCAATGATCTTAGCGCCGGTGACGGCGTCAACTTTGCCGGGCACCGGTTCGCTTCACCCATCAACAACCATTTCATGACGTACATCGCCAGAGCCGATTTTAATGTCGATCAAACGGGCAAGCACACGTTGTTCTGGCGAGGTTCCCTTCAGGGCGACTCCAATGTCTCGGCACCCGAATTCCTTGGTGGTGACCCCGTGCGCAAGACGTTGACCAACAGCCGTGGAATGGCCCTCGGGTACACAGCCCTTTTGACTCCCCAGCTGATCAACAACTTTCGTTATGGCCTTACGCGTATCGGCATCGACAATGCCGGCATTCGCAATTCAACGTTTGTGAATGTTCGCTTTGTGGACGAACTCAACGGTTTTGACAATCTATCCCGTGACACCGCCAACCGGCGTACGCCGACGCATGATTTCCGGGATGACGTAACCTGGACCCATGGGAAACACACTTTTGGTTTCGGTGGAGAGGTACGGTTTATACGTAACGAGAAGCTAGGCAATCTCCTCTCCTATCCCGAATACACGATCAATCCTTCCTGGTTACCGGATGGCGGTGACAGCGTCACACCCGGCAAAGGAAACTGTAACCGGCCGGGGTGCAGTGCCGTGCCGGCGAACAATGATAGCAACAACTTCAAAGACTGGTTCACGTTACTGCTCGGCCCGGTAACGGAGGTGACTGCAAATTACAACTTCAATTCCAAAGGTGAGACGCTTCCTATTGGCGCAAATGTGGCGCGCAGGTTTGCGGCCAACGAATACGAGACTTACTTCCAGGACCAGTGGCGCGCGACACCGACGCTCACCTTGACCTTCGGCTTGCGCTACATGAATGCGACTCCGCCTTGGGAGACGAACGGCAATGAAGTGATCCCGGTTCCTGAGGATCCATCGCTCCACGACGTGAACGCATGGTTCAACTGTCGCGAACAGAATATGAAAGCCGGCTTGCCCAGTAGCGCGTGTGGCCACCTGCAGACGATTTTGGGGGGACCAGCGAATCATGGCCGGCCATACTACAACCGGGACAACAACAACTGGTCTCCCCGGATTGCTGCCGCCTGGGCGCCACGCTTCAAAGACGGCGCGCTGGGCCATCTCTTCGGAGAAGGCAAGACTGTCATTCGCGGGGGCTATTCGCTGGTTTACGACCGCATGGGAATGGGACTGGTCAACACGTTTGACGATGAGGGCGCATTTGGCCTCGCCAGTAGCATCAGTAGTCCAAACGGAGGCTGTAACATCGGCGCAACCGGTGGCAGGCCAGCGTGTCTCCGCTATACCGGCATATTCGATACCTCTCAGTTTGACAGCAATCTCGTTTTGCAAGGCAGCAACTTGATTCCGCAATTGGCACCATCGCAGGGAGCATCGTTTCCCTCGACCCCACCGGACGGTTTCACTGTAACCAGCAGCCTCGACAGCACGATTCGCAACGCGCAGGCTCATATGATTGACTTTTCGATCGAGCGCGAGCTGCCGGGCGGAATCACATTTGAAGCGAGCTACGTCGGAAGGCGCGGCCGGAAGCTGCCAATACTGCGCGACTATGCCATGCCGGCCGACCTTTGCGATCCTCAATCCCACACGTGCGCTCTGGATGCGGCTCGGCAGTTGGTCGGGGCTTCAGCGAACGGCGTTGCCCTGGCAGACATTGGGACTATACCGTTCTGGGAGGATATGTTCCCCGATTTCGGTCCTAGCGGTTCGAACGGTGGTTGTTTGGGCTGGGAAGTGTTAGGCAGCGGCTGCGGCTATTCGGCGACGCAAGTCGCTTATGACTACATCATCGGCTACCACGGCCTTGATGGCGCACCTGGATTCGGGGCTTCTACCGCCTGGCAGGACTTCGACTTTTTTACATTTCCGGCTGCTTCGAAATTGGGAGCGTTCACGTTCTTCCCGTCGCAGTACGTGAACCTTCCCACTTGGACCACGATCGGGCGCTCGGAATACCACTCGCTTCAACTCTCGATGAGAAAGCGCGTCAGCCATGGCTTCTCGTACGCACTGAACTACACGCTTTCCAAGTCGCTGGACCACTCCTCCACTCCTGAACGCCAGGAGACCGATGGATTCTTCACCGGCGGATATACGGGATTCACCATTAATGCGTGGCAGCCGAACCTGGAGTACTCATACTCCGACTTCGACATGCGGCATCAATTTAACGGCTACATGACTTGGGACTTGCCAGTCGGCCGCGGACGGCATTTCGGGTCTAATATGCACAGTTTTGCCAATGCTATCGTTGGTGGCTGGCAGCTCTCGAGCATTCTGCGATTTAACAGCGGTGTGCCGGCCAACGTCGTCAACGGCCGCACTTGGCCCACCAACTGGAACCTGCAGGGAAACGCCACCTGCGCCCCCAAAGGCGCGAACCTTTTGGGTTTGGACGTTGGTCGCTGTCCTGCCACACAGAACGCGCATTCCGCCCACCACGGCAGCTCCGGCGCGGCGACGCCGAATCTTTTCGCCAACCCGGATGAGGCGATCCAGCATTTCCGCTTCACCGAACCTGGTGGCCGAGGACAGAGGAACGTTCTCCGCGGCGATGGTTATGGCGAGGTCGATCTAGGCATCGCCAAGACCTTCACGATGCCCTATTCAGAGAAGCATAAGCTGTTGTTCCGGTGGGACATTCTCAACCTGTTGAACCAGGCCAGCTTCGACGTCTCCAACAACGGGAACTTCGATATCCAACAGCCAGCTAACTTCGGCGACTACACGCAGATGCTGGGCTTCCCGCGCCGCATGCAAGGATCGCTGCGGTACGAGTTCTAGGAAGGAGGGCAACTCGGGACGTTATGTCTCTAACCCACCTGCTTCGGACGGATCGGGTCACGGCCTCAAGCACGCTCCGATCGTGGCAGAGATAGTCCCCGACCGTATTTTCTGGAGACGACGGCTCCTTAAATCAAAGTGGCGCTGCGCTGCGGATAGGGAAACAGTAGTCAGAGTCTTGTAGTTCTTGGCCGATCACCCTTGCCTAGAGGAAATTTGGCTCTTCACTGGGATTTCTCTATTTTTTTCTGGCACATTAATAATGTCATTGAAGAATGCCACAGTGCTCACTTTCAGTAGCGTTTGGAAAATGAACACTGATTTTTTGTTTACTCCAACATTCTCAATTGAGAATGTTCTTGTGTGGACAAATTTCAGAACTAGTGCGCTTGGTAGCCGCTTCGGTCTAGACATTTCGACCGCCCCCGGTGGCCTCTAGTTCGCCTTATTTGCCGCCGCCTCCCTCCCGCTTTTTATCTCGTCGGCCCGCGTCGCAGCCGGATTGTCGTCGACGAATCCGCTCGTGATGCAACTGTAATCACATTAGGCTGTGATTCAGAACAGGACACTCTCGGAGAAGTGGGATATCCTGCCCTCGTTTCGCGTGTGGCGCAACTCGCGCCAGTTACGGACTAAATGAAAACTGAGTCGCTGGCCATCTCCACCACTCGAACGCTCCCGGCCCGAATCATACGGAGTCATGTACATGCGACTGGTCGCACACCATGGAGTCCCGTCGGCTGGGCTTATCATTCGCTGACCTGCCCGCGCACACAACATGTACGCCGTCCTCTGCCTTGGTTATTCTCGACGGTACGCACCCTTCATCGATCACAATGACGGTCGCGACTACCGCGAGGAACGCGACGTCGATTGGCTCCTTAAGGCCGGTGGGCGGTTTGGTCTGGTCCACAACTCTCTGCTTGTTTGCTGGTGTCATCCTGTCACAGCGCGTACGCGGCCGAGTGGCAGGTCCCACAATTGTGCTCTTGCTATTAATGAGCTTAAGTTGCGGCGGGAGTGGAAACAATGTCGCATCTGACGGAGGCGGCGGCGCAGGAGGAACTCCCAGCGGTACGTTTACACTGACGTTCAAGGCAACATCTGGAAGTCTGATCCGCAGTACAACTGTTTCGTTGGCGATCAATTAGGCGCGATTGCACGCTCTAACAGGTTGCGGAAAAACTCTGATTGGAACGGCGTGGGCTCGCGAAAACCGATACGTACGAGACCCGGCTGTTGACCAACAGCTCACTTTCTCGGTGTACACGCACTAGCACTCGATCCGCGGTTTGCCCCTGCCTGTTGTGGCTAGTAGCGTAACCATAGTCAACGTGCGGATGCTGGCGGATGTTGAATCGGACTTCCTGGCCTGGGTTCATCTGAATCTAAGGTCGCCGTGAGAGTTGACGTGTTCGACGGTGCCAAGATCATGGTTAGAAACTCGCAGTTCGCGTAATCGTGCGGTCACTGAGCCCCTGCTCGCTCGGGGGCGGGAGTGGCGCGTTGTCCACCGCTGCTCGGTGTGTCCGCTTCTGAAACGAAGAGGCCCCCAAACATTGATGTTCTGTGCCGACGCCTGCAGGCCCAACGCCGCGTCAGTTCGGCGCCGGATCGGTCCAGATCACATCTGTTCGGCCGGCATGGCCAGCTTCGACCCTTGCGGACTCGCGAAGTAACGGCGCTGGAAGTAGAGAGCCAGATTAATTCGCGCAATTCGTGTCGAGTCCAAACTGCAGCTTAAAGCTCGCGAATCGCGGTCACGGGGTTCCGGAGCATCGCTCGATGGGCCGGAAAGTAGCATGCCAGCAAAGACATTGCTCCCAGAAGCGTGACGACGGAGACCACGGTGACTGGATCATTGGCGCCAATTCCGTACAACAGCCGCGCGATGAGACGTGTCAGTCCCATCGCAAACGCCAATCCCAGCGCCAGCCCCACGCCCGTGAGCCACACTCCCTGCGACAGCACGAGTCTCAGCACATCGACGCGCGAAGCGCCCAGAGCCATTCGTACTCCGATCTCGTGGGTCCGCATTTGGGTTCGATATGCGACGACACCATAGATCCCGGTTACCGCAAGAGCCAGCCCGATCAGCGCGAACATTCCCGCCAGGGTGCTCTGTATGACCGCGAAGATGCTCGCCATCTGGGTACTCTCTCGCATGGGACGCACATCGAAAACCGGCAGCCGTGTATCGATTTCATGGATGGCGTTCTCCACCGCTGGCGCAAGGTCGACCGGATTTCCCTCGGTCTCCACCTGCACGATCGTCTCGTACCCCTGCTGGAAAAAGCTCATATACACCATAGGCTCCGGTGACTCATTCACTAACATATGGGTTGAATTTCTCGCGACGCCGACAACCGTGAAAAGGCTGCCCCAGATCCTGAGATTCTTTCCCAGCGGATCCTGTCCTGGCCAGTATCGCCTCGCCGCAGTCTGATCCACGATGAGTACCCTCGGGGCCTTTTCATCGTCATGCGGTGTAAACTCGCGTCCTTCCAGAATGGGGATATGAAGGGATTCGAAATACCGCGGGGCCACTTCGGCGTGGTACACCTGCAAAGATTCATGGGGATGTGGCACATACCCTTCCGGATACGCATCCTCGCCCTTGTGGGTCAGGGTCATCGGAATCCAGTCGGTAAAAGACGCAACCTTCACGCCGGGCAATGCCGACACGCGATCAAGAATCTTGTGACGGATCACCTGTACCTCGTCGTCGCTGTAGCCGACAATATTCAGCCCCACGGACGCAGTGAGAATGTGATCCTGCTCAAATCCGGGATTCGCGCCGGCGAGATTCCGCAGTGTTCGCAGGAATAGCCCGCAGCAGATCAGCAGAGGAAGGGAAAGCGCGATTTGCGCCACCACCAGCCCGCTGAGCAATTTCCGATTGCGTGAGCCGCCGGAGATGCTTGCAGACTCTGCCTTCAGCACCTCAATGGCCGGCGCGTGAGATGAACGCCAAGCGGGAAGCGCGGCGCAGAGCATGCCGGCCAATAGAGAAGACACCGCAATCCCGATTACCACCTTATGGTCCATGGTCCCGTTGACGATAATGGGATTCACGTTCGCCGGAAAGAACCATGCGAATGTCTTCGATGTCCACGATGTCAACGCGATGGCGACGGCTCCTGCGACGATGGAAAGCACCATGCCCTCCAGAACCATCTGCCGCACCAGTTGAATACGATTCGCCCCCAGCGACTGCCGGATCGCAAGCTCACGCCGCCGGGATACAAACCGCACCAGCGTGAGCGTCGCCACGTTCGCGCAGGTCAGCAACAGCACCACAGCGGCGAAGGCGAGCAGGATGGGCAGCGTCGCCGCCATGTATCCGTTGGCGCCGAAGGGCGAGCGCCACATCGGATCCAGCGTGATCTGGTTCGCTCCCAGATGGTCGTTCGGATACGTCGCCACAATATTGTGCATCACGGTGTCGAGATCCTGGGCTGCCTGGCCACGGCTCACGCCGGGCCGCAATCTTCCTATAACGTTCAGCCAGACCGCACCACCACTGCGATGCGTCATCCGCCACGGATCCGTCCCGAGGGGATCGAGCGTTACCCACAGATCATCACGCAGTCCGGGCATTGCTCCGACAACCCCTTCCGGCGCCACACCGATCACCGTCACGGGATGCCGGGCGATCTCGATCGACTTGCCCACAATTGCCGAGTCTGCGGCATAACGCGTCTTCCAAAGCGAATAACTCAGGACCACGTTGGGGACGGCTGGTTTCGTCTCTTCTTCAGCCAGAAAGAAGCGCCCCAGCATCGGCTTGATTCCGAGCACGTCGAAATAGTTCGCCGACACGTTCGCAATATAGACACGCTCGGGCTGTGCGCCGCCCGTCAGCGTGATCCAATCGTGGTGATATGCCAGTATTCCGGTGAAGGTGTGGTTCTGCTCGCGCAGATCGCGATAGTCGAGATAAGAGAAGGGCGGAGTCGGAGAGAAGTTCCGTTCCCCCCGCTGCAGGCTCACAAGATCGCCCGTGTCCCGCGCGCCTGGAATCGGACGCAACATTGTGCCGTCGATCCAACTGAATACCGTACTGTTTGCGCAGATAGCTACTGCCAGCATTGCCGTCGCGGTGATCGTGAAGCCGGGGCTCTTGCGCAGTTGCCGTAAGGCATAACGAACATCCCGGCCTAGTTGTTCAAACCAGCCTCCGCCCCACATCTGGCGCGTCACATCCTGCACCAGAAGAATGTTTCCAAACTCCCGCACTGCGGCTTGTCGCGCCGCCTCTGCCGTCTCGCCTCGCGCCACCCGATCTGCAATCGCCATCTGCAGGTGGGCATCGATCTCTTCCTGCAATTCGCGGTTTCGCCGCTGAAAACCGAAGTTCGAAAACCACTTCACGACTCACTCTCCTCCGGCTTGACGTACATCACCGACCCAATCGCTTCGACAATCCGCTCCCATCGGCCCAGATCCGACGCCAACTGCTTTTTCCCCTTGGCTGTGATTCGGTAGTATCGGGCTTTTTGCTTGCTCTCTGACTGCTTCCATTCAGAGTGCACCCAGCCCTGACGCTCCAATCGATGGAGAGCCGGATACAGTGATCCGGTCTCCACCTGAAGCACATCTCCGGATTGCAAACGCAAAGCCTGGACAATGCCATATCCATGCTGCGGTCCCCATTGCAGCGTCTGCAGAATGAGCATGTCGAGTGTTCCCTGCAGCAGCTCAATTCGGTTTTTATACTGGTCTTTCTCGTTCATAGATGTAGACACTCTACTCCCAGTGGCAGTAGATTGTCTACTCCCGCATCATGGCGGCGCCTCAATTCAAGGCCGTGCTTATAGCAACTCCTCAGATGAGATCGGAATCCGGCCTGACATTCCGGTCCGAAACAGTCCGCTGTGCCGCCACGCGGTCCCCCGGTCGCTGCGAGCCAGCAGGAAAGACTTGCTATTTGCCCAGATTCCACATAACGCATACGAATCTTCAGGCGTTGAAAGATCTAATAGAGGAAGGACTCTAAACCTTTCGGCGTGTTTATAGCCTCTGCCGGTCCAGGGCAGAAGACGGTCCAGCGGATAGGGACTGATATGTCGGCTTATGTGGATCGATTCGAAGACGCTCTGGACGACGAGCAACCCGGAAGGATGTGAAGCTGACCATTGCATGGAAGGCACGAGGAATAGCAGTTGAGTGATGGTGCGGTAAACCTGAAACCACGCTTGGCGCGGAAGTGCGCGTTGTCGGCCGCGGCCTCGAGGCCTAAGAACTGAGCAGCGAACGTGCAAGCCATATGCGCGACCGGCACGACGTCCGGTGCGGCTTTTTGTCGGCGATGCACAAGCGGACACATCAACCTGGGTCTGCAAAATTCTTTCTTTGCCGATCGAAACTGATTCCAAATCACTCGGTTTTAGCCTTAACGGATCGCACCGGGGCCCTGCAAAACCGCATGATCACTCACTCCAAAGAGGAAACACGTCCCAGAGAGTGGATTCGGAATCCAACGTAACTACTTTATTTTCAATAATATGGCGGAGAGAGTGGGATTCGAACCCACGTTACCCTTTCGAGTAAACACGCTTTCCAAGCGTGCGCCTTCAGCCACTCGGCCATCTCTCCGGCGACATCGTTGGGAGGACGTTCGGAACTGTTCGCTACGCGGCTCTGCCACGAAGTCCCTTCTGATTCTATGGGTGAAGGCGAAGAACCGCAACCTGCGGGCGCGTCTTACTGCGGTTTTGTGGAGAGATCTTGGGTTGAGGGTACAGCGACTTGCGAAGCATTACCTGATGACGTAGCGCCCGCGGCGGCGGCATTCGCAGCGGAGACTGCAGGCGCCGGCAGAGGTGGGACTTTGGTGTTGTCCACTACATGGTGGTTTAGACAATAGAGTGCCAGTTCCAACCGGTCTGCCACGCCGAGCTTGTCATAGACCTTGCGAAGATAATTCTTCACTACCTGCTCGGTGGTGCCCACGCGCAAGGCGATCTCTTTGTTCTTCATGCCTTGCGTCACGCAGGAAACGATCAGCGATTCCTTGGGCGTCAGCTGTACTTTGGGACGTGATCCTGCAGGTCGTGTGCCCTGATTCCTGTACGCTTGCAGCACCCAATGAATGCCCTGGCCGTCGAGCCAGCACTTGCCCGAGGCAACTTTGCGCAAGCAGTCCACCATGACCTCGGGCTCTACTTCGCGCGAGATCACTCCGTGGACGCCCCGGCGGAATAAGTCTAGCGTCAGTTCTTCATCAGCTCCCGGGGTCACTACGACAAGCTTTAATTGCGGATACTGGCGCATGAATTCAACTACGGCTTCCACGGGATTCGGCACCAGCGCCGACTCGAAAATCAGGATGTCCGCCGTAAATTTGCTTACCGCCGACTGCGTTTGAGGCAGTGTTTCCGCCTGCCCGACGACGCGGATGTCATCTTCGAGCGCAAAGATTTTCCGCAATCCGGCGCGGAAGATTGCCTGCGTATCGGCAACAATCACGCGCACAAATTGCCCGTTGCCGTCGTCGCCTGCTCCGAGATTTCCTTCTACGCCAACCGGAATCGTAGCCATTCAGTGCTATGCCCGTTCAAAGTGATATTCGTCAATCACCACGCCAACTCCGCGCCGCCCGCGATCTTCAAAGCTGCGCACCACCCGGCCGCGGCAATCGATCTGCATTGTCTGCCGTCCGCCCAGAACTTCCGCCGGCAGCAGAATGGTGAAATCCACCATCGATCCAACAGGAACATCGTTGTCCATCGCGAACAACACGCCATTGGCTGAGATATTCTCTGTCTCCGCCCAAAACGCCGAGCCTTGTGATTTCACCGACGCTGCCAGATGCAGTGGAAACCGTGGAGCACTCTGCATGTCCTCGTAGTGTCCCGTGTTCATCTTCCCCTCGGGCGTCGCTGTTTTCGTTCCCGCTATCAATCTCGTTCGCCTTTTATGCGGCTCGTGCTGTTGCTTGCCGGAATTTCTCTAACTCACATCGCAGCCTACACCCCGGAATCTGGCAAACAAAGTTACCGAAGTCATGGAACAAGCGGAGCTAAATGCCGCACTTTGAGTACATTACAAGGAATCCAGAAAGTCGAAGCTTACCCGAAAATCGCCCGGCCACTCGGACGAATCGCGGCCAATTCCGGGTGAATTCCCCAGAATCATCGGACAGTATTTTGAAGGGGGAACAAGGCCGAGCTCCGTGCATCAGCAACGCGATGAAGGCGACCTCACGCGAGATGAGAAGTCTTGTGAGGTCAGGGCAGTAAAGACTGACCACGGAATTCGTTCTTAGAATTTCGTGACTTCAGTGAAGTTGAAATCGCGAACTTTCATGGCAGGCACCACCATATCGAAGGACTCTTCCCCGCACGACCGAACTGGCTGGCTCATCCCCTCGACATGGGACAACATATGAATCAAACTCTCATTGAACCGGAAGTTGCGCACTCCACCCTGCACACGCCCATTCTCTACCATGAATGTTCCGTCTCTCGTCATTCCCGTCAACATCTTCTCGAAAGGCTCGACTTCGCGGATGTACCACAGCCGGGTGATCAATATGCCGCGCTCGGTTGATGCAATCATCTGCTCGACAGTTTGCGGGTTGTCCACCGGCGCAAACACAATATTGAGCGGCATTTCTCCCATCTCATTCGGCAGCGGAAAGCCATGGCCGGTAGCCTCGATTGGGCCAACCTTGTCCTTGTGTTCTGAACGCTTCATCCTCTCGGCAGTGGCACGCGCGTAAACCACACGCTTCGCAACTCCATTCTCCACCAGTTCAATTCTTCGCCGCCGTACGCCCTCGCCGTCGAACGCAGGTCCACTTTGCAACGGGTGCGCTACGTCGTCCCAAATTGTTATGTTCTCGCCAAACAATTTCTGCCCGATCCGTCCGGTAAGAAATGAACGCTGATCCAGAATCGCCATGCCCGAGTAATCCCAGAACATAAATCCCACAATGTCGAGCACTGCGGCGGGTTCGAGAATCACCGTGTACTTTCCCGCTGGAATCTCGCGTGGATGCGCCGAATCCGCAGCCTTCCTTGCCGCAACTTCGGCCAGCATCAAGGCATCGACTTTGCTTGCATCCGGCGAGTTCGCCTTCTGCCATCCGGATGAATCCGCGGCGAGCATCGTAATCGACACCTCCGCAGCGGTCTGCGTATGCCACTCGCTCAATCCGCGTGAGTTGAAGATTCCCTCGAATGTTTCGCCGCTGGAATACACGCCGGCGGCAGTAAGCGAATGCCGATCGGCAACGCCCACAATCTTGCCAACCCCCTCAGCTCGAACTTCCGGAGTTATCTCCGCCGTTTCCTTAAAGTACCGGGAGGGCGCAAGCGGCGTCCCCCCATGGCCGACCCCGGCGGTCTCGGGCGCATCCGGCATCGGCAACAAATCAGGATCGGGATGCTGTACTTTACTGAGAGTCTCGGAGGCTACAACGACCTGCCGCAAACTCTCATCGTCGAACCTATTCGTAACCGCCCGCGCGGTTCTTCCGGAAAATATCGAGCGAACAGAAATAACATGATTCTCCTCAGCCACATTCTGATGGATGGCATTATTGGCAAAGCGCGTAAGCGCAAACCTGCCTCCTGAGAACAGCACCTCCACCTCGTCCGCAGAAGAAAATTTGCGAACACGATCGAAAATAGAGCCGGCTTGTTCCTTCGTCAGCATCCAGAATTCTGTCATTAGGAGCGAAATCGCAGGATCCTGCTCCAGGCCGGTCCTCGATCAGCTTCCCTGAAACGCGCTCCCCACCTTGATTCCCCGGAATCTCGACGGGGAAGCTCCATGGCCCGTGCCCATTACCTGCTGCGGTTGCCCCTTCCCGCAATTCGGAGTCCCCCACAATGTCCACTCGTCGCGAGAGCAAATCGCATCCAGCGAATTCCAGAACTCGGTCGTGATTCCTGAGTACGAGGGGTTCTTCACCATCCGAACGCGCTTGCCATGTTTGATCTCCCACCCAATCTCACAGCCAAACTGGAAGTTGTATCGCTTGTCGTCGATGGACCAGGAGCGATTGGTTTCCATGAGAATTGCATGCTCGGTGGATGCAATCAACTGTTCCAGCGTCAGAGGCTTTTCTCCTGGGAGCAGACTGATGTTCGTCATGCGTATCATCGGCAAACGGTTCCATCCTTCAGCGCGCACCGTCCCGCCAGATCGGGTCAAACTGATCGTGTGCGCCGTCTCGCGCGAGCTCAAATATCCCGTAAACAATCCATTCGAAATAATCGGGCGTGCACTGTGCCTCGACTCCCTCGTCATCGAATCCAAACGTTCCCAATCCCGGCCCATGCTCCTGCCGCGCATCGGCAACTACGTTCACCAGATCGCTGCCATAACGCAACGTTCGCAGCTTGTCCAAGGTCAAGAATGACGTTCCCGCGAAGTTCGCTTCCATCCCCAGCACCCGATCCAGTTCAATCGGGTGCCCCACCGATTCATGTATCTGCAATCCCAATTGCGAGCTGTCAAGAATAAGATCAAGTTTCCCTTCTGGACACTGATCCGCCCTGTGCAGAGCTACTGCCTCCTCCGCAATCCGTCGCGCATTCCCGACCAGATCCAGTTCCTGGATTAGTTCGTAACCTTTGTTCTGCCACTGGCCGCCGAAAGAATTCGGATATGACCGCTTCTGTATTTCGTTTCCCGCAAAGGCATAAGCTGCATAACCCGCACCGGTCGAAAGTTTGGTCTGATGAATATCGGCGCCTTCGGAGGACAGAAACCACTGCTCCTCGCGATTAAAATTGAGGTTGGTCTCAGCCAGCGTAATTCCAGAGACGGCACGCAACTCCGCGTCGATCTGCAGCAGTAATTCAATGTTTTGTTCGACGGAAACGGAAAACGGGTCGATCTTGTAGGCCGTGCTCCACTCCGCAGCCGCAGGTTTCTCAGGAGCAAGCCGGACATCATCGCGCTTCACTCGCGCGGATGCACGCGCAATCGCGATCGCCGCCGCGGCGGTTTTCTCCACGGCACCGCGTCCTAACTCGGCAGAGGCTGCGAACCCCCAGGCGCCGTCCGCAATCACACGCACGTTCATGCCGACGGACTCCGCATCCAGGGCGCTTCCCACTTTCCCGTTCTTCGTGGTCAACGCGCGGTTCCGGTGGGCAATCACGCGCACATCCGCGTAAGTCGTCCCACGCTGTGCCGCGGCATTTAAAGCCCAATTGGCAACGTACTTCATGCGAAGAATTCAATGTAACACGCATTCAGGACCAAGTTTCGCCGCCGCACGCCCGCTGTCGTTGCGCAGACGCGCATATGATTCAGGGAATTATCAAGAACGCGTTGCCGCTCTCTACCGGCGGGAATACCTCAGTCCCGCACCTTGACGCTCCTACTCCGCAAAGCGCATTGGGAGAAGTTACGTCGCAGTCTGGCGGAAAATGCCGAAACAAATGTCTTCGAAAAGGAATATTTTCCTTTCGGAATAATGCATGTAGCGCCGGACGCCTTCGTCCGGGGTTGCGCGCTGGCGCAGTGAGAGTGAGGGATTAACGCGGTAAGCTGCTTGGGAACTGATCCCTTTCCGGCTGGTATCCTCGTTGAGGAAAATCTTACGGTGTCGCGCGCGCCTCCGCGATAGCTCTTTTCACCGCCAACACTTCCTTCAACACTTCGCGCAGTTTGGTCGACTCCATCGCATTCGCGCCGTCCGACTTCGCCTGCTTCGGATTGTCATGTACTTCCATGAACACGCCATCTACTTCCGCCGCGACGGCCGCGCGAGCCAACAGAGGTATGAACTCCGGCTGTCCCCCACTCGTCGCTGGACCATGGCCATCCTCCTGCGCCGAGGGCAACTGCACGGAATGGGTTGCGTCGAACACGACGGGAGCAAACTTTCGCATAATTGCCAGTGAGCGCATATCGACGACAAGGTTGTTATAGCCGAAACTCGCCCCGCGTTCCGTCAGGAACACTCGCGTATTTCCCGCATCCCGGCACTTCTCGACCGCATGCCGCATGTCCCAGGGAGCCATAAACTGACCTTTCTTAATATTCACCGCGCGCCCACTCAAGGCCGCCGCAACAACCAGATCCGTCTGACGGCTTAGAAATGCGGGGATTTGGAGCACATCGGCCACTTTCGCAACCTCGGGAACGTCCGCCGCCTCATGCACATCGGTCAGAATGGGAATATGAATTTCATCTTTAACTTTCTTCAAAATCCGCAGACCTTCCTTCAGCCCCGGCCCGCGGAAGCTGCGGATGGAGGTACGATTCGCCTTGTCGTAGCTGGCCTTGAAGATGAACGGGAAGTTGAGCGACCGTGCCACACCTTTGATAATTTCCGCCATGCGGATTGCATGCTCTTCGCTCTCGATGACACACGGCCCCGCAATCAGGAAGAGATCGCCAGAGCCAACATGAATGTCGCCGATTTGAAAGGAAATGCTCATCGACTTGCGACAGCGTTAAAGGAAGCGAGCTTTACATCCATGCCCAGAGATGTGCCAAAGACGTTACGAATCTCAACGGGTGTCATCGTGCTGAAGTCAGATCCTGACCTTCTCCGGCCGGTGGAACATCTCCACCGCGACAGTCTCCTTCTGGGCCCGCCGCTTCAATCCATACTCATAAGCAGCGCCTACAAACGTGCTGAACAGCGGATGCGGCTCGAGCGGCTTAGATTTGAACTCGGGATGGAACTGGCAGCCGATGAAATGGGGATGATCCGGCAACTCGACCATTTCGACGTAAGTTCCATCCGGAGTCGATCCCGAAATCCGTAGCCCCGCGGCCGTCATCGGCTCTTCGTACTCACGGTTGAACTCATAGCGGTGCCGGTGGCGCTCGCTGATCTCGGCCTTGCCGTAAATTTTGTGTGCCAGCGTGCCTGGCTCGATCTTGCAGGTCCAGGCTCCCAGCCGCATGGTTCCGCCCAATTCCTCCACTCCACGCAGCTCGCGCAACTTATAAATGACACGATGCGGCGTAGCCGGATCGAACTCGCTCGAATTCGCCTCCTGTAGTCCCACCACATTCCGCGCGAACTCAATGCAAGCCGTCTGCATTCCCAGGCAAATCCCAAAGTAAGGAACCTTCTTCTCGCGCGCATAACGAATCGCGATCAACATGCCTTCTATCCCGCGCTTGCCAAAGCCTCCGGGCACGAGAATGCCGTCGTACCCCTCCAGTTGAGATTCGTAACTGTTATCGCCGGTGTCCAATCCCTCTGCCTCAATCCAATTCAACTGCAGCTTCAGATTGTGAGCCAGCGCGCCATGAACCAGCGCCTCTTTCAGCGATTTGTAGGAATCCTCATATTCCACATACTTGCCCACGATCCCGATCGTCACCGTATCTTTGGGGTTGTAAACGCGATGGACAATATCTTCCCACTTGGAAAGATCACGATCCTTAGCCTCAATGTGCAGGCATTTCAAAACCAGCGTGTCGACATTTTCGTTGGCGAACACGAGCGGCACTTCATACACGGAGGCCACATCTTTCGCCGTGATCACCGCATCTTCCGCGACATTGCAGAAAAGCGCAATCTTCGACTTGATGTCTTTGGCGAGGAACCGGTCCGTGCGGCACAACAAGATATCCGGCTGAATGCCGATGCTCAGCAACTCCTTGACCGAATGCTGGGTCGGCTTGGTCTTTAATTCCTGCGCCGCCGCAATGAACGGCACCAGCGTCACGTGAACAAACAATGTATGTTCCCGCCCCAACTCCTGCCGCATCTGCCGGATCGCTTCCATGAACGGCAGCGACTCAATATCACCAACCGTTCCACCAATCTCCACAATTGCCACGTCCACATCTTGAGCGACCTTCTTCATCGCGGCCTTGATTTCATTGGTGACATGCGGAATCACCTGCACAGTTTTGCCGAGGTAATCGCCGCGCCGCTCCTTGGCGATGATCTGCTCGTAAAGCCGCCCGGTAGTCCAATTGTTATCGCGAGAAAGTCTGGCATGCGTGAAGCGCTCGTAGTGTCCAAGATCAAGATCCGTCTCCGCTCCATCGTCAGTGACGAACACTTCCCCATGCTGAAACGGCGACATCGTCCCCGGATCGACATTCAGGTAAGGGTCAAACTTCATGATGTTGACCTTGATTCCGCGGCTTTCCAGGAGGCAACCGATCGAAGCCGCGGCCAGTCCCTTGCCGAGTGAAGACACAACTCCGCCGGTCACAAAGATGTACTTCGCTGGCATCTCTTCCTCGCTTTAGATTGTTTTTGAAAAATTGTGCAGGTGGGGTGCACGATCAATTATGGCAGAACTTACCTGTGGAAAGATACGGAAGAAATCCCATGCTGCCACAAAATTCACGCAGGGACAGCGGCCCTCGGCTGCCCGGCCCGGTGGGACTTCGAAGGATCGGCGAGCGAAGCTCGACCGCGCGTTGACTATCCCCGCAACCTCGGCGAGAATAATAAAGGTTCCACGCAAGAACACCCGTGTCCCCGCACAATGGGCCTGTGGCGCAGCTGGGAGCGCGCTTCCATGGCATGGAAGAGGTCGTCGGTTCGATCCCGACCAGGTCCACCAATTCCCATCCCGCTACGAAGCCTTCTCGTCTTTGCGCTCCACCAACTCTTCTTTCACTCTCTCCAGCGTCTTTTCGGGCAGCACGCCTTCTTCTAACACTTCCTCTTCGCTCTGGTAGGGACGGTGCTTAATGATGCGCTTGGCCGTTGCTTTCCCTATGCCGGGCACGCTCAACAGTTCATCTCTTTTCGCAGTGTTCAGCACGTCCGTTACTTCTTGGGCTTCCTCGTCAACCTCGACTCGAGTTTGCTCGAGATTTCTTTTCTCTGGCGATTCCCCGAACCAGTCTCGCGCAAGCTGTGTCCATTCCCGACGGGTCTTGTTGCCTTCCTGAGGAGCGATCAGCAGCCCCACCGCCGTACCCACCCCCAACCCTAAAAAGAACGATTTCATGCGTCCCTCCGATAAATTTGACCTAACCTTCAGGCATACTCGCCCCGTCAGGGAGTGAAAAACATACGGCTGAACCCGCGGTTCACTCAGGTCAAAACTGGATGATTCTGATGCCCATTCACGCAGGCGGGGTAGCCCTGCTGGCGCGGCCTTTAAGGGACTTCCGTAACCAGCGACCTTCCCCACCTGGAGGTAGCATGGACATGAAGGCCATACAATGAGGGGAAATTTTTCACCTGTGCCGCCGAGTCCGCCCTCTCCTCGAATACCGGTCAATCTGGATTTCCGTGTGTGGGGCATGGATGCCGACGGGCATCCTTTTTCACAGCATGCTCGCGCCCGAAACATCAGTAGCGGAGGAGCCCTGCTCTCCAATATTGAACGAGACCTCAAGATCGGGGACACCATTGCAGTGCAGAACGGTGAAAAAAAGGCCCGCTGCAAGGTGGTATGGTCCAGCGATACTCGCTCCGTTCAGAAGATTAAAGTGGGAGTACAACTGCTCAGCGAACAGGAATGCCCGTGGGCTTCCTTGCTTCCCAAGTCACAGGCTTCGACCGTCGCAGTCAGTAAGGCCCAGAGAAGATGGGAGCGCCACAAAATTTCCCTGGGGATTACGCTGCACCACGATCGCTCCCCGGCCCCGATGCGCGTCACCGCCACCGACCTCAGTGCACGGGGTTGCTACGTCGAGACCCTCTCGCCCTTTCAGATTGGAACGGCTCTTACCGCAGAGTGGGGTTTTGGATCCCAGAGAATTACGACTCGCACTTTCGTTCGCAGCTGCGACCCGCAGGTGGGTATGGGCATTGAGTTCATGGGATTGAACCCCGAGCAACAGCAGCAGTTCCAGAAATATCTCCGCGCGATGAATCCTTTCGCCTGCTCCATCGAACACTCCGATAAGGACGCGGTGGAACGAGCCAACCGAAACTGACTAAAGATTCACGCCGACCGGCGCCTGCGCTGACGCGCAAACCAGAGATAAACTGGAATCCCGAGAAGGATTACCACCACCCCGCCAATCGAATCCCGCAGGTTACTGGCAAATGTATAGCAGAGCAAGACCGCCGCGGTCGCAATGAAGAGCAATGGCACAACCGGATATCCCGCGGTTCGATACGGGCGGTGTACATCGGGTTCCCTCTTGCGGAATACAAAGATCGTGCTCGCAGCCACCATATAGAAGAGCCACTCTGCAAAAATAGTCAGTGAGAATAATTCCCGGAAGGCTCCGCCCACCAGGACCAGCGCAATCGCCACTGCTCCCTGAATCACCAGCGCCAGACCCGGTGTGTGAAATCGAGGATGCACCTCTCCCAAAGCCTTGAAGAGATACCCGTCGCGAGCCACCGCAAAAGGAATGCGCCCGCCACTCATGACGGTCCCATTTAAAGTGGCCAGCATGGAAATAATCATCCCGATCGACACCAGGGAAATTCCAATCCGGCCTAGTGCCGCCTGGCTCGCCGCGGCAGCCGGAACCGGCGCCGCCGCGATTGCCGTCGCGGGTAGTGCGCGCTGAATGCCGGCATTCATTCCGATATACAGCACGGCCACTAAGCCCACACCCGCAATGAGCGCAACAGGAATGGTCCGCTCTGGTTGCTCGACTTCACCGCTCACCATGTTGAGATCATTCCATCCATCGTAAGCCCACAGGGCCGCCACCAGTGCAGCCATGAACCCGACCATGCCGCCCTTTGCTCCCGCAAAGCTTGTTCCGAGATTGCTCCACGATCCCGATGGCGCGGTAAACGCGATGACGGAAATTCCCACGATCATCACCACTTTCAGCACGGTAAATGCAAACTGAAAGTTGCCCGCCTTTCTCACTCCAACATAGTTCAGCCCCGTAATCAGAACGGTGGCGGCAATCGCCACAAGATGCCCGTAATTGATAACCAAAATACGGTGTGAGGTCACATGCAAAGCCACGAGCGTCTGCGGCAGAAAACTGAATGCAGCAAAAGTTCCCAGCACCCGTACCAGCCCGGCGGTCACACTCGCAATCGAAGCCGGCTTGGCGATCAGAAACCAGGTCCACCCATACAGAAAGCCCCACAGCGGGCCGTAAGCATCGCGCACATAGACATACTCTCCCCCGGAATAAGGACGCACCGCGCCCAACTCCGCGTAGGTGAGCGCTCCAAAGAAAGAAAGCAAACCTCCAAGAATCCAAGCCAGATAAACCAAGCCCGCCGAGCCGACCGCCTGCATCATCTCCGCAGGAACAAGAAAAATCCCGCTTCCAATAATTGTTCCCGCGACAATCGAGATCGCATGCCAGACGTTGAGCCCGCGCACCAACTCCGGCCGGCGCTCGCCGGAAGGTGAAGCTGCAATCGTTCTCTGTTCTGTCGTTCCCAATGACATCTATTCTCGAGACTATCTCGCGTTCTGCATTCGCAACGGCCCCAGGTTCCAGAATCAACCCGAACACCCGCCGTTAAGCAATCGGATGTGCATGCCCCGGCATTATATCCGCGGTACGAGGCCCGAAATGCTACGCTGATGAAATGAAGCCAGCACTCCTATGGGGACAGCCGCCCTTGGCGGTCCGGCGGAGCGAAGCTCCGCGGCTCCTTCAATGCTCTCTACTCTTTTTGGCACTCCTCGGCCTTCTGGCGTTGCCCTCTTCTGCCGCGACCTGGAGTGTTCAGCGCCGAGCCCACGACTCTGCTGAACGGCGCACCCGTCCTTTTCAGAGTGCAGGCCCCGGCGAAGCTTGAGACCCTGAGGGGCAGCTGGCTTGGCCACGAACTCACATTCAGCTATCAGCCTTCCACAAAAACATGGTTCGCATTGGCGGGCGTCAGCTTCGACACTACTCCTGGCAAGTACACGCTCGAACTATCCGGCGAGAATACAGCGAAGTCTGCTGTCAGCTTTAAGCGCAGCTTCACAGTCGGACGCGCCCAATACCCGAAAATCAGGGTCCAACTCTCAGTCGAGAAGAAGTTTACCGAGCCCGATCCCGAACAGGTGAAGCAGATTGCGGACGCTAATAAAATCAAGGAAGAACACTTCAACCACACCACGCCAGAGCGCGAATGGGATGGCAAATTCCTGCCGCCCGTCGAGGCAGAAACCTCAGACGTCTACGGATCTCAACGCATCTTCAACGGTGTAGCCCAACGTCCGCACTATGGTCTCGATTACCGGGTTCACACGGGCACTCCAGTGAAGGCCATGAATGACGGCATCGTGCTCTTGGCTCGCTTCCTGTACTACGAGGGAAATTTTGTCGTGATCGATCACGGACAGGGACTGTACACGCTGTACCTTCATCTCTCGGAGCTGAAGGTGAAGGAAGGGGATACCGTGAAGCGCGGCCAGGAAGTTGGATTGAGCGGAGGAACGGGCCGCGCCACTGGCCCACATCTCGATGTGCGAGTGCGCTGGCAAGGCATGTACCTCGATCCTGCCCGCCTGCTGCAAATGTCCCTGCCCTGACCTGTGCGCCCCGTGCCCCGCCCAGGGTTTTTCAGGAGCAATTCAGGCCGCCCCCCCCGACATCTTCCCTGCCCCACGCACCACCCGGTTTAGCTCATCCTTCAGACCCAAATTCTTAATCAAACGGTGCAGATAGTTGGAATGCACTCCCAGTATCGCCGCAGCGTCCACATAATTGCCCCGCGTCTGTTCTACCGCATTCACGATCAACTGCTTCTTCAATTCCTTGACGCTCGCGTGATAGCGCCCCTCATGTATTTCCTCTGGCGCTTCCTGCTCCAGCAAGGACTCCGGCAAATCCTCCAGGAGAATCATCTCCGAAGATCCCATCACCAGCGCCCTTTCGACTGCATTTTCCAACTCCCGCACATTTCCCGGCCACTCATAGTTGACCAGCGCCGCCATCGCCTCTCGCGATACCGCCTTTGGCTTCACCTTGCAGCGTTTCGCGTTCTTCTGGACAAAGTGCCTTGTCAGCATCGGGATGTCTTCCCGCCGCTCTCGCAACGGGGGCATCGTGAGCTTCACTACGGCCAGCCGATAGTACAAATCCTGCCGGAATTCTCCCTTGCGCACGGCCTCCTGCAAATCGCGATTCGTCGCCGCAATCAACCGCACATCGATCTTGATTGGATGCGTGCCGCCGACGCGCTCGAACTCCCGCTCCTGCAGCACGCGCAATAACTTCACCTGCAAGGTTGGAGCAAGTTCTCCAATCTCATCCAGAAACACCACGCCTCCATCGGCTACTTCAAGCTTTCCTTTTTTCTGGGCTGCCGCTCCGGTGAATGCGCCGCGTTCGTAGCCAAACAATTCCGATTCCAGCAGCGTCTCCGGAATGGCCGCGCAGTTGATCGCCACAAAGGCTTTGCTGCTGCGATGACTGTGCCGATGCAGCGCGCGCGCCGCTAATTCCTTGCCCGTTCCGCTCTCTCCTTCAATCAGGACGGTCGAGTCTGTCGGGCCCACTCGCGCCAGGAACTGAAAAATCTCCTTCATGCGGGCGCCTTCGCCGACGAGATTCTGCTCCTGCCTGATCTCGGTGGTAAGCCGCTGATTTTCCTGCTCCAGCCATTGCGCGCGTCGCGCATTATCCAGCGCCACGGCTGAAACCCCGGCCACCGCCGCCATCAACTGCAGATGATCTTCATGGAACCGGTTCGCCGTTGTTGTGCTATCCAGATAAATGCACCCGATCACGCGATCAAAGACACTCAGCGGCACACACACCAGCGATCGCACTTCTGACACCGCCAAGCTCTGAACATCCCGCAACGCCTCGTTAGCGGCCACATCTACCCCCAGAATGGCCACGTTCTCTTTCATCACGTGACGCGCGATGGTTCGGCTTACCCGCACCAACTGATGCTGTCCTGGCTGCCTGGTCCGTGCGTACAACGAGTTGAACTCCGAGTTCGCTTCGCCCAGTAGGATCGCGCCCCGTCCCGCCGGCACCACCTCGAAAATCAGGTCCAACAGTTGCGCCTGCAATTCCTCAAGGTCTCGAATCGCGTGCACGACGCGGCTGATCTTCAGCAGCGCGTTCAGATTCCGCGCCACTGGCGAAGTCGATGGCAGTTCCCGCAGCAAACGGTCCGGCTGCAAATACACAACCTCTTTTGGATTGATGACCCTGGTTTCGGCGGTGGGCTTGCGGTCGTCGAACTCCACGCGGCTGGCCGGGAGCGCTCGCTCGTCTTCCTCAACAAGAAACAAAAAAACTGAGTCGCCGGTGGCGATCTCGTCGCCATGACGCAGCCACTGCTCCTTCACCGCGATTCCGTTCACCACGGTGCCGTTTCGGCTATCCAAATCCTTGATCTGGAAGCGACCATCGTCTTCCCGTCGCAAAAGGCAGTGCTTTCGCGAAACAGAGGGATCCGAGATGGCCACAATATTGTTTGGATCGCGGCCGACCGTGGCCTCTTCCTGGGTCAAGGCAATCGTGGCATCTTTGGCAGGTCCTGCAGTTACGACGAGTCTGGGCCGCAATCAGGGATCTCCCGAACTGTGCTGACTTTCTTATCACAGCGCGGCCCAAAATGCATGACGCGCCCCAATCATTTTCGATATCCGAACGGATAGGCTCTCTATCCGATCAGATAGCGTTCCACGTCTGTCCATCCTTAGAACTGCCTTGCTCCAGGCGCCTTCTGGATCCCTAACTCATAGGGAGCACATAACTTGTAGGCATGGCGCGGCTGATCTCTGACCCGGACCCAAATTGGAATTCGGAATGCTCTTACAAAGATCGAGCGTCGTTGGCAAAGCGATGGGGGAAGCGCTTTCAAGCAGTTCTGGCCAACTTCGCCAGGTCGGAAGCTCGGGGGACCCCCTCATCGAGCTTCCGACCTTCTTTTTCCCGCCGCGTCCCGCTTGGGGTGGAAATAGTTCCTTTGGCATGAACCGAGCCGGAGTGTGCCGCTTTAGGTTGGTCGCGTGTAGAATCCACCCGTGCAGGAGCGGCCTTTCAGTGGCCCGTAACCTAGGCATGTCCACACAGGTCTCGGGGTATCAGCAGATACAAGCAGGAGGTTCATTGAGATCAGCTCACAAGCTTGCGTTGGCGGTAACGCTGCTAATCTTTTCTTCTCGTTCTTCCAGCGCCCAAACAGGCCTCGGCAGGATTGGTCCAACAGGCGCACAAGTAGCTGGAGCCGCGGTAGGAGTGGCGGCGGTCACGGTCGCCGTTCTTTATCTAACCTTGCACCAACCGTCCATCACCGGCTGTGTTCAATCAGCGAATGGGACAAACAGCTTGATGGACACGAAAAAAAATCTCACATACACACTCGTAACCAACGCCGAGTTCAAGCCGGGAGAACAAGTCAAGCTGTCAGGAAAGCAGACAAAGGACAAAGATGGCCATCTCAGCTTTCGCGTGAAGAAGGTAAAGCGGGATTATGGCCCCTGCCAGCAATGAAAAATTTTGCGGGTGCATGAGCGCGCAAAACTCGGCTGTCCAAACGGACCAAGGTGCCGATCTTCCGGCCAACCCTTGTCGGGGATACCACGGATTCCGTTCGCAAAAGAAATGACGCCAAAGGATACCCCCGCTCACCCTGCCGCGACTTCACTTATTGCTGCCGCCACCGCCTCCGGATTTACCGCCACTCCATCGCGATAACTAACCGTCTTGCCGGAAATTGCCGGAACCCTCTCTCCGGGAACCAGGATTCCAACCAGGTTCAGCGGATCCGCCGCAGACACGGTGATTGATTCGCCGCTCAAAGGCAAACTCCGCATGGCCCGTACAGACTCCACGGCAATCGGTAGAGCGAACTGCTCGCCGAGGAATCCATCCACAAACCGACCTCCCCGAATCTCGCCCCGATCCTCCAACCGCCGGAAGGCCATCAACAACTCCCGCCACGACGGCAAGTTCGCTTCCCGCGCCAGCAAATCCCGGATCACAATTCCATAGCGCCGCAGCAGCATCCAGCAAGCCGCTTCCACGGCGCGTGGCCGTTCTGCCGCAACGTCCGCATGCAACAAAGCCCAGCGTCCTGTGCTGTGCCGAGGTCGAATCATCTTGCCTGCGCCCTGCCCCGCTCTCCGCTTGGGATCAATCAAGGATCGCAAATTGTCGAACCCGTCCGCGGTGACCACCCCGGCGGCAACCAGTTCCCAAAGCGCAGTCTCAATCTCAGCCTTCAACTTCCCAGTCCCACGCACAATATCGGCAAAGAACGAAGCCCCGCGTTGCTTAAGGAACTCGAGCACCAGTCGCGCCCCATGACTCAGTCCGCTCTGAATTTCTTCTGCATTGGAACTGCCAGCGTGCCCCATTTCTCCTTGATTTTGGGAAAAGTGAGGATTTCGGGACAGAGCCATCCAATCTGCCTCTTCACGCACAAAAAATGTAATCGGCGCCACACTGGTAGGAATCACCCGCCGCTGGCGGGCTCCGTTTGAGGCCTCGGATCCCGCGGTATCGAGAGTCGCCGGATGCGGTGACAATCTCCCCCAGCCCACGGCTCCAGTGAGACAAAGCTGGTCCAACCATTTCGGATCGTAATCTGAAACTCGCCGGGCGAAAATTTGCCGCTCCCACGCATTCGCCGGAATTTCGAACCCCTGCAGTTGCTGCAACACCTCCAGAACCCCGCGCTCGCCCGAAACCTGCGAACCAGGAGCGACGTGCTGCCACCGCATAAGCCAGCGCATAAATTGCGCCGCCGTGACCGGCTCAATTTGCTTCCGCAACATCCCGACGGTAAGCCGATGAATTCGAGCCAGCAATCTACGCTCGCACCACTCCATCTCGCGTTCTTCTGCCTTTGGAGGGACGGCCACTCCCGTCTGTCCGTTCGGGCGAAGCTCGACTATCACCGCCCTAGGATCGTCCTTAGGGGTGAACTTCCCGCGCAGAACAGTCCCAGAAGCTTCCATCCGCAGCAAGGCCCTTTCGACATCGGAAGAGGGCAATCCCAGCAACTCCGAAAGCTGCGAAGGCGATGTAGGCCCAACGTGCGACATCCATCCGGTCACCAGGGAAAGCAGAGCATCGTCGCGGGATATTTCGCCAGTCTCCACCTCAGCCAACTTTTGCTCAAACTCAGCCGCAGGCAACACTGCCGCAAAACTCCGAGCCTTCTCAGCCGCAACCCAATAGCGCCTGCCATTGATAGAAGCAACGGTCGCCCGCCCCTCTGTTCTCAATCTTTCGAAGTAGTCGTTCCAATCGCCCGAAGGCGTCTGTCTCCACACGGAATTCGGCACCGCCACCAGCGTATGCAGCACGTCGTGCAACTCATCCGCATCGCGCACATCCGGCCAAGCCTCATCCCTGACCTGGGCAATGGCGCCCGGATCCAGTCCCCCAACTTCCTCCAGCACAGATTCCGGCAGCACCCGCCGCATCTCGACAGCCCGAGCCCGCCGCTCCTCCAGCGGCGCATCATCCAAGTATGCATACGGATTCGCATTCAAAATCTCGTGTGAAAACTGAGATGGCACCGGAGTATCGACGGCCAGCACCCGGATCGATCCGGCAGCGATCCCGCGCAGCAAATGCTTCAGCCCTTCGACATCCATTGCCTCGGTGAGCACATCCTTCATCACCTCGCCGACCAGGGGATGATCCGGAATCTTCCGCTCTCCCTCGATGTTCTCGAAGCAAGCCGCCGCATCCGGGAACACCGAAGCCAGCAGATCATCGGAGCGCATCCTCTGAATCTGCGGTGGAACCTTCTTTCCATTCTGAAAGCGCAGTAGCGCCAGCGCCCGGTTTGCATCCCAGCGCCAGCGCGTTGCAAAGATCGGAGAATCCAACGCGGCCTGCTCCAGAATGGGCTGCACCGAATCGGCCTGCAGAAAATGAAAAACATCTCCCAGGGGAAAACTATGCTGCTCTGCCAAGGCAATGTTCAAGCCGTTATCCGTTGCGGCAGCCTGCAACTCAAAATTAAATCCTCGGCAAAATCGCTTTCGTAGCGATAGGCCCCACGCCTTATTGATCCTTCCTCCAAAAGGCGCATGGATCACCAACTGCATCCCACCGCCCTCATCAAAAAATCTCTCTGCAATGATCGTGGTCTGAGTCGGCACCGCGCCAAGCACTGCCCGTCCTTGCAGGATGTATTCGATCGTCTGCTCCGCGCCCGAATCATCCAGCCCACATTCTTCTTTGAGCCGTGAAACGCACGCGGCGACCTCGGGCTGCGTCGCCGAAAATCCTACGGGCGACGTATGCGGCAACATCTCGCTGATGTTCTGCCGCAACTCGCCCACATGGAGAGACAACTCCTGCGTGCGCGCCGGAGCCTCCCCGCGCCAGAAAGGCACACTTGGCGGCGCTCCATGCGCATCCTGCACCAGCATGCGACCGTTGTTGGTTTCAATGCGATGGATCATCCACGAGGTATTCCCCAGCAGCATGATGTCGCCGCGATTGCTCTCGACGGCGAAATCTTCATCCACTGTCCCCACCATCACCTGATCCGGCTCCGCAACGACTGTATACAGAGAATTGTCCGGAATCGCTCCGCCGCTGGTGATGGCAGCCAGACGCGCCCCGCGACGCGCCCGCAATTTGTTGTTCACTCGATCGCGATGCAGGTAAGCACCATACCGACCCCGCCGCGCCGCAATTCCTTCCGAAAGCATCTCCAGAATCGCGTCAAAAGTCTTGCGTTCAAGATGGCGGTACGGATAAGCCCGCCGAGCCATTGCGAACAGAGCATCCTCGTCGCAAGCATCTGCCTGCAGCGCGGGCGCGTTCGCATCAGGATGCAGAGAAGTTTTGAAATCCGGAGCTGCCACTCCCGGATCCTGCTCTTGATTTGCCGTGCCGAGCACCGGCCCCGCCGAGTTCCCTGCCGCCGCACACGTAGCCACAATCTGCTGCGCCAGTACATCCAGCGGAGCCTCCGGAATCATCAGCCGATCCAGATCTCCCAGCTTGATCGCCCGCACCAACGCAGCGCACTCCAACAAGTCATCGCGTGTGGTTGCGAAGAATCGCCCTTTGGGCACGGCCCCGCGCCAGTGTCCCGATCGACCCACGCGCTGCAACGCCACCGCAATGGCCCGCGGAGAATTGATCTGGACCGCCAGGTCGACGAACCCGACATCAATTCCCAACTCCAGCGATGCGGTCGCGACCAGCACCCGCACCTGCCCTTCTTTCAGCTTTCTCTCCGCAGCCAGCCTTAGCTTGCGCGACAAACTCCCGTGGTGCGCCGCGACATTCTCTTCTCCGATCCGCTCTCCCAGGTGATGCGCCAACCGCTCCGCCATGCGCCGTGTATTCACGAACACCAGGGTCGACCGATGCTGGCGTACCAACTCCACCAGGCGGTCGTAAATCGAGTCCCACATCTCGTTGGAAGCGACCGGACCTAACGGCATGGGAGGAACTTCAACTCCCAAATCCAATTTGCGCTTGTGGCCCACATTGACGATCACTGGATCGCGTCGCCCAGTCCCGGTTAAGAAGTGCGCCACTTCCTCAATGGGTTTCTGGGTCGCCGAAAGTCCAATCCGTACCGGGCGCCTATGAGTCAGCGCCTCCAGTCTCTCCAGAGACAGCGCCAGATGCGCTCCCCGTTTGTCGTCGGCCACGGCATGAATCTCGTCAACAATGACAGTCTCCACATCTCGCAGAATTGCCCGGCTCTTATCGGCGGTCAGCAAAATGTACAGAGACTCCGGCGTGGTCACTAAAATATGTGGAGGCCGTTTCAGCATGGCCCGCCGCTCATGCATCAGCGTGTCGCCCGTACGCACCGCCGTACGAATTTCTGGCATCAGCAGCCCGCGTTCGCCCGCCAAAGCGAGAATTTCCCCCAGCGGAATCTCCAGGTTTTTTTGGATATCGTTTCCCAGCGCTTTCAGCGGGGAAACATAGAGAACCTCAGTCCGATCCGAGAGCTCGCCAGACAGCGCTTTGCGGACCAACCGGTCAATGCAAGCCAGAAATGCAGCCAGAGTCTTGCCTGATCCTGTCGGAGCAGAGATCAGGGTAGTTCGGCCCGCAAGAATGTGAGGCCAGCCTTGCTCCTGCGGCTCCGTCGCGGTGCCGAACCGCGCCACGAACCACTCCGCCACAAGAGGGTGCGCCCAGGCCAGCGAGGAAGGAAGGGACTGCATCCGAATATTTTAATCCCGAAATCGGACTTTCGCAAAATATTCGCCTGCTTGGGAACGCCTCCGCGATCCATTCGACCTGGACGTGCACGAACTTATGCGTTCCGCTACGGGATGGCTGCGCTCGATGGTAGGAACCTCTGTCTCGAGCCGCGAAAAACGAATCTCATGCAACGGCGTGTAGGGCTTTCTCCGTTTCCTCGTCCTCTTCGATAACTGCGCCGCCAACTAAATCTTGTCGGAGTCGCTCCATCTGGACTGATGCGTCTTTGATCTGTTCCGCACATTCCTGACCCTGTCGCGGTAAAAATCCTCCGTAGTTTTGAAGAAGTACTCGGGCATTCGCCTCGATGGCAGAAGTCTTAGAGCGCGCCTGGTTCGATAGCACCGATGTTAGTCTCGCCAGTTGCAAATCGCGCAAGGCTAGTTGTTCTCTACTCTGGGCAGCATCGCGCTCAAGCCTTTGCCGCTGATTCCGGGTGAGGCCGAACAGGCAGCCTGCCACCATGAACAGGCAGAGATTGGCGACAACGATCTCCCCTAAAGCGTTCTTCAGGATCGCATTCCTCTCGCTCTCCAGTGCCATGGAGTTTGTGCTCTCAGATTCCGATAAAGACGCGAGCAGGTTGCGAGCCTTTTCCATGTATCCCATGCCTTCGTTAGAATCCACCAGTCGGAACGCGCGGCGGCGAAATCCCCGTTGCCTCAGATTGATGGAACGTTCCATCTCGGCTTGTTTCGAGTCAGCCAGAGATTCCACCTGTAACTCCAGGGAACGCTGCTGCTCCGTTCTGAGGCTCAACCCTCGCCGGAGCTCGGCAAAATCTCCCGCGATCCGGGCCTTCGCGTCAGCGTACGGCTGCAGGTACGAGTCGTTTGCCGTGAGCAGGTATCCACGCTGACCCGTCTCCATGTCTGTAAGATCTTTCTGAACATTCGATATACCCGAATGAATCAGGGAGCTTTCGCGGGTGAGTCCCGCATTTTTTTGCATGCGCATCAGGCTGTTAACGGCTAAATAGGCACTCAAGCCCAAGAGCGCCAATGCCGCGACCGTCCCTGCTGTGATTGCGATTTCTCTGATCGTCTTCATTGCAATCCTTCAGAACTCTTTTTAGTAGGCATGGGTTGACAGCCGCCATCTTGCGATGCCAAGTGCTTCCCCTCTCGGATCATAGGCCGAGTTCTGCCAGCCCCGAGGTTATCTCTTTTGGTGCACTCCCTTTTTGTTCGGGTAGCAACTCAGAGGAAGCGCGGCTTGTGCTGCTTCAGCTGCTAGAATTTTGCTTCCATGCCCAAACTATCCGCTCAGGCTCGTGCCCGCAAAATAAAACTGCTTCTATTCGACGTGGACGGCGTCCTCACCGACGGCAAACTCTTCATCTTCCCCGCTCCCGCTGGCACACAGGAAAGTGTTCTCGAAAAATCAGCCAAGCATGGCGGTGAAGGAGCAGTCGGCTTCCGCACTCAGTCCCTCATTGAGGCCAAAGGTTTCCACGCCCACGACGGTGCGTCGATCTCTTTAGCCCGTCTGGCCGGCATTAAGACTGGACTGATCACCAAGCGCGTCTCTGAAACTGTTGCGCTGCGCGCCCGCGACCTCAAACTGGAATATGTCCGTCAGGGTATTCAGGATAAGCAGACTGCTTTCGAGGAAATCGTCAAGCAGGCGGGAATCCGGCCGGAGGAAGCGGCATTTGTCGGTGACGACGTGATCGATCTTCCCGCCATGCGCGCCGGTGGCTTGGCCATTGCAGTTAAGAATGCCCGCGCCGAAGTGAAGAAAGAGGCCCACTACGTGACACCCCATGCTGGTGGCGACGGCGCCCTCCGCGATGCCGTAGAGTTCATCCTGAAATCCCAAGGAAAATGGAAAAAAGTGGTGGACGCCTATCTGGGCGAGCGCAGCCCCACTGTCCAGTAGGCCTAAACACCCAGATCAGGGACGCACACGCTAATAGAACTGAAGATTTCTTCTGACGCGCTGGCGTCCTTTGCGGTCGTGGTTTGATTCTGGCTAGAAGCGGATAGCTGGCAGCTAAAAAACCCACCGGACACTTGCTTGGGGCGTGCTCGGGTCAGCATCCGGTGGGCTACCGTTTCTCCTTACTCACCCTGTTGTTTTCAGGAGTATGTTAAGGAAATTAAACACCGGATCTGCAAACTGTACCGTCTAATTTTGTAAAGGTTTGTAAATTGCAAATTAAGCTGTACAGAACGAGTAATGTTTTGCTTTTTCTGCCATCATTTTTCCCGTCTTTCTAGTTCAGCGCATAAACGTTCCCGTCGGCGCTGCCTCAGATAGCCGAGAATACAGGAGTACTACCGAAAGTGATCGACGAGCATAATGTCGCCGTTCACATCGTCACTTGTGTATACAGGATCCATCGGCCATCGGGAGAGACCGAAAGGCTGCTATAGAAATCATTGTCCAGTTCAAAAATTGGGCGTATTTGTTTGCTGGCGAAATCATAATAGCGGAGGGCTCTGGGTGCTTCGGCAGGAACAAAATAGATACCGTCTGGAGAGAGCGCCCAAAGGCTTGAGTCTAGCACGCGAGGCATTCCATCTATTCCTGATTCCGTACCGGGCTGCCCCGACAGGGCCGTTTTCTTCAGCGTCGAATTGTCTTCGTGGCTGGCAAAATATATTGTCATCCCATCGAAGGACTCCTGTGGGCTGATCCCCATCAACATCTTTGGATAGTAAAACGGCATTTCCGCCGGAGGCGGGACAGCGATAAATGCCCCTCCTGCCAGGTTGGTTGGATCTGAAATAAATCCACTTTCCATCGCGGGACCAGTGAGGGCGAATTGCGCCGGAGATATTTGTGATCAGTTTTCTGGGCTTCCGTTCGGCCACGTCCGCGATATGTATTTCCCAGCGGTCATGGGGACGCGAGTCAAACGCTATCCTGCTTCCGTCCGGCGACCATTGTGGGCTGCCACTCTCATAATTGGGGTTCGAGATCTGCACCAGGTTGCTGCCATCGTCACTGCTGATCCAGACTCCCTGCCGGCCCGATCGCATAGAAGCGAAGGCAATGCGCTTTCCGTCCGGAGAGTATTGAGCGTCGGACTGCCGCCGCGAGGAAGGGATCGGTTCTGCAGCTTGAGCATCTGGGTGAAGCAGGTCTCTGCGCCAGATATTTGTGCTCAAGGAAACAGAGCTATAAGCGAGTTTGTCGCCTTTGGGAGAAACAGTCGGCAGCTGTGCGCTTCCTTCCAGTGCTAGCCGCTTCACCGAACCAGTCGCGACAGTAATTTCGCCGAGCTGGAATGAGCTCGTATTCCAATGGGAATAAATCAGTTTCTCGTCGTGAGCCGACCACGTCAACCCTTGTGGCCAGGCCCAGAATGGTCCAATCATCTTCGGCTTTCCGTCCGGAAGCGGTAGGGAATATAGCCAGGCCTCGTCCTCCGTTCGAAAACACCAGTATGCGAGATACTCGCCGCCGTGAGAGAACGCGGGCTGAGCTTGTTCAAGGCAATTTGCGCCGTTTGGAATCCGCTCGGTCTCCAATGTTTCCGTAGAGAGGAGAGACATTATCGCATGTCCATCACGTCGCACATTGTTGAAGGCGATCCACTTGCCGTCCGGCGACCAACTGATAATGAGAGCATCGCATCCTGAAGTTCTAGGCATTCGAGTGGGAGAGTAATTTTCGTTCAGGGCCGCCAAGCGCAGGCACAACATAGATTCCCGTGTCAGCCCCGGCCAGGCGGTAAAACGCGATCTGCGTACCGTCCGGAGACCATGCCGGACTGATCCATTCCGAGGGCTGCTGTGTCAGACGGAGAAGAGTTTCGCTCCCGATTGCCTTCACGTACAAATCGAAGCCTTTGGTCTTAGGTCCGGGATCACCGTTCCACGCGAAAGCGATTCGGGAGCCATCGAAAGAGAAAGCCGGGGCAGTCTCCTGTCCGCGCAGAGCAGTAAACGGAACTGGAGTCAAAGCCTCCTGCGCCTGCGGACGCTGCCGATGCCATCGATACGCAACTACCGTGGCAAACGCAACGAGCGCAATGGCGAGAGCACCAGCGGCGATCTTCCACGACTGTTGAGGAGAGCGCCAGCCTCGATCCGGTTCAACCGTTACAACTGGCTCTGCAGCCGGCTCTTCTACCGAGGGGAGTGGCCGCTCCAACTTACCAATAAATCGATATCCCCGCCGCGGCAGTGTCTCGATAAAGCGTGGGCTTTCCGCCGAGTCGCCTAGCACCTCGCGAATCTTGTTGATCGCTGCGTTCAGGTTGTGGTCGACATCGACAAAGGTGTCCGGCCACAGACGCTTCTGCAACTCCTCCCGAGCCACGATTTCGCCGCATTGCTCCAGCAGGATGGTGAGGACCTGAAAGGGCTGGCCCGTGAGCTTTAGCTTCACGCCATTCTTGCGCAGCTCTCCCGCTAGAAGGTTTACCTCAAAGGTGCCAAACCGGATCAAGCGAGTGGAATAGACAACTTTTTCCACAGACATTCGCCCCAAGTTTCACCAGTCTAGCACCGAACGGTAATTAAACAAGATGGCACCACGCGCGCTTTCCTCGATTGATCCGACCGTGCAACCGGTATTGGTTCAAACGAGTTAGCTTTGGATTTTCTTCCGACCTTCCTGTGACACGCAATCAATGTCCCATGTATTGAGGTAGCGGTGCCCGTAGTCCAATGTCGCCCCTCACCGTGCAACCCGCGGAGTGAGGCGACATGACGATATCGAGCAGGCCTTGCATTTAAGTGGCGGCAAAGCCCAGCAGCGCAGGCGACCTTTGTTCGGAATGACTCTGGCCGCAGCTTGTTTCGGAGCCATATTGGGATTTACTCTTCCAGGGACTAGTTTTGCCGCGGAGAGCGATCGCTCCCCCACGATCACGATTCAGGTTTACAACTACTCCCAGGCATCCCCTGCCTTACTGAGCCGTGCCGAACGTGAAGCCGGCCGAATTCTCGGACAGGCTGGCTTGCGCACTGTCTGGTTAGAGTGCCTGGTGGGGCCAGCCACCATCACCCCGAAAGGACGGTGTAAAGAATCGCTCGAAGCTACTGACCTTAGGCTGCGAGTGCTCTCAGCAGCTATCGAGAATTCTTTCCAGCCAACTGTTTTCGGCTTTACCATTCACCCGATTTTCGCAAGTGTCTATTACGAACATGCCTTGCGTCGCGCCCAGAGGGAACACGCCGAGTCGCAGACCCCAACCATTCTCGGAGCTGTCATAGCGCACGAACTCGGACATCTGCTACTCAGTACGAATGAACATTCCCGCACGGGAATCATGCAGTCTCACTGGTATCCGGACCAGATCCTCCAGCTTATGAAGGGCGACTTGCTTTTCACCAGGGAACAATCAAAACTGATGCGAGAACAGGGGCGAACGCGAACGAGGCTTCAGAGGGAGAACCTGGATCCGAGCCTCATTTCGCAAAACCACTGATCGCGGTCAGTTGAGGACCGCTAGATCTGCGGTGTCGACGAACGGGGAGACGACTTGGTCGATGTTAATAGTTTTCATTCACAACGGGCGAATCGCTACCGGACGGCATTCATTCACCGCCAAAGCCCAGGGAGTGCTTGTGAGAGACCTAAGTTCGTTTCCGAAGTCCAAAGTCCGTTAATCAGGCAGCGCCGGAGTCTTCGAAGCCATTAATTCGGTAAACCGCTTATCCTTCCTCAACTCCGCAAACTCCGCGTCCTTGTAAACGTTGTTCAGATCCTTGTAGCCCTCTTCCATGGCCTTCCTCAGATACTCCAGCGAGCGATCTGAGAATCCCATCTTCGCGTAAAGCTTCGCGACGGTGTAATCGTAGCGCGCGCGGTCTCCCGGGCTCGGCAACTGTGCTTGCACACCACCGCGCGATGTCCGCTCAAACACATCCGGATCGAGTTCCACAGCCTTCTGATAAGCCAGGACAGCCGGCTCAAATTCCTTCTTCGAAAACAGCGCGGCTCCCAGATTGCTGTAGAACGAAGCCGACCCGCTGTCGATCGCAATCGCCTTGCGATACTGCTTCACCGCCGCCCCGTACTTTTTCTCCTCGTATAACACCACTCCGAGATTGTTGTAGGCGTCGGCAAACTTCCGGTTCGCCTTGATCGACCGTTCAAACGACTTCTTTGCGTCCCGGTACCGCTGCATCATCAATTCGGCGATGCCGATCTTGTTGAGCAACGCGGAAGAGTTCGGAGATTTCGTCAGCGCCGCGCGATAGTAGTCCATCGCGTCCAGGTAGAGCTTCTGGGTACGCAACTGATCCCCACGCGCGTCCAGGTCCGCCACACTGGCATCCGCCGCCGGCGGATCAATCGTGCGCAGCAACGGAGGCTTCACTTGTACTTGTTCGGGATGCGAAGCCTGCGCCCAGGTAGCCGAACACGCAAGCAGGGTAACCACGGCAAAAACGACCAGGGTCTTCGGGAAGAGAGTCACGCGCCACCCCCCATTTTCTGCGCCTATTCTGGCACATTTTTGCCAGTCCGGCGAAGATTTTCACCGTCTTCAGGCCGTCACAGCCCAAAGCAGAACCCGCAGAATGTTATGTCTTGCATGGATTAGCTGCTGCGATTACCTGCGCGGCAAGCCCTGGGTCCGAGGCTGGAGGTCCTGGGGCCTCGTACCAGCTCTAATGCGGCGCATTAGGCTGCGGCTCCGCAGGCTTAGCGTCGGGAGGCGAACTCTTTTTATCGTCTTTAAAGATCCCGGCAATCTTTCCGAAGAATCCCTTCTTCTTTTTCGGATCCTGCTGCGCGTTCGGGTCCTGCTGATTCGCCACCTGCGGCTGTGGCATTACCGGCTTGTCGCCGCTCCCGAACAGGCGCGAGAAAAAACCTTTCATTCCAGATTGCTCATCGCATGTCTCGCGAGGTTCCGTACCCGCCACAAACGCCGAGGTATAGTCATCCGGGCAAGACGCCGTCGCCAATCGGTTCGTTGCCTTATCGAGCTGCACGTCCACCACGCCCGAGGGCTGCGAGAATGGCTTCATGTCTGAGTATTGCGGCAGCGTCCCGGCCTTCTTCATGAACTCCGCCCAGATCGGCGCAGCGGTCTGCGCACCGCTCAGCCGCAAGTCGCTGTAATCGTCGTATCCCACCCAAACAATGCACAGCAGATTTGACGTATATCCCGCGAACCACCCGTCGTGCGAACTTCCTGTTTTGCCGGCTGCGGGTGGAGTAAACCCGCGCAGCCGAACTGCCGTATAACCCAACCCATTGTTGATCACGCCCTCCATCATGTTCGTCATGACGTAGGCTATCCGCGGATCCAGAATAGGCTTCTGATCTGTGTTGTAATTCGCGATCACGTCGCCCTTTGCATTTCTGACCGAACGCAGCAGGATGGGGGACAATCGGACTCCGCCATTCGCAAACACCGTGTAGGCACCAGTCATGTCCAAGGGTGAAGCATCATACGATCCCAGCGCCATAGCCGGAGTAGCCTTGACGGATGCGATCCCCGCGGCCTTAGCCAGGTCCGCCACTTTGTCGTACCCAACTTCCTCCGCCACCTTCACGGTCGCATTGTTCAGTGACATGGCCAGCGCATAACGCAGCGACACATCGCCGTGGTACTCCTCTTTGTAATTACGCGGCTCGTATATCTGATCTCCATAGACGAAGCTGGAAGGCGCATCTGTCACCGTCGAAGCTGGGGTAATCACTTGCTGTGATCCGTCAATCGCCGTGTTCATTGCCGCCGCATATACGAACGGTTTGAAAATCGAACCGGTCGGCCGCTTCGCAACTGAGTGATTCAGCTGACTCCATGCGTAATTGCGTCCCCCCACCAGGGCCAGCACCGCGCCGGTATGGGGATCCAGCGCCACCAGCGCGACTTGTGCCTGCGGACCTTCCAGCACTTTGGTCTCATACTTCTTGCCCACTTTCACCCGCTTCGTCCGCAACTTCTTGACCTGCTCGTCGACCAGCTTGATGCCGCTTTCCACCGCTCCTGCGGCGGCTTTCTGCAAATCCGGATCAAGCGTCGTATAGATGCGATACGAGCTGTCATTCAATTCCGTCTCGCTGAACCTCCCTATCAGCGTGTCCCGCACCATATCGACAAAATACGGGGCATCGCTGGCCTCCACATTCGGAGCCGCCAGTTTCAGCGGCGTAGCTTTTGCCTTATCCGCTTGTTCGCGCGTAATCGCGTGGGTATCGACCATCGTCTCCAAGACCAGATTCCGCCGGTCCAGGGCTCTCTCAGGATGCCGGTAAGGAGACAGGTAACTCGGGCGTTGAATCAGTCCCGCGAGCAGCGCCGCTTCGGGTAGCGAGATGTCCTTCAAGTCCTTACCGAAATACGCCTTCGAGGCCTCTGCGAACCCGCTTATCGCAAAGGACCCACGCTGCCCCAGGTCCACCCAGTTCGCATAAAACTCAAAAATTTGTTGCTTGGTGAATTTTTGCTCCAACTCTTCGGCAATCAGCATCTCTGTCAGCTTGCGCTTGATCGACTTCTCGGGCGTAAGAAAGAATCCGCGCGCCAGTTGCTGCGTGATCGTGGATCCGCCCTGCGCCCTTCTCTGGCGTAGCACGTCTTCCCATACGGCCTCGAATGTGCGAACAAAATTGACGCCGCTATGCTCGAAGAAGCGCCGGTCTTCGATCGCCAGCACTGCCTGCACCATTACAGGAGGAATATCGTTGTACTTCACCACCTGCCGTTTAGAGCGCTGCTCGGCATCGAATAGCGCCGTTACCAGCTGCGGCTCGAGTTCGTACGCCGATAGCTCATTGCCGCGGCTTGTGATGCGCGAAATCTGCCCTTCTTCGATGTCAATCCGCGCCGGCTCCGGCGAGTGATACGATTCGTCGCCCGGTGTAATCTCGATCCCGCCCTTTACCACGTGAAAGCTTCCCAGCTTCGACTCGCCGTCCTGGTCGGAGTACCCGGCCCGCCGCAAGTCTAGCGCGATCTCTTTCGCCGTGATCTTCTCTCCATCGCTGATAGTCCGGGGCAGTGCATAGATCTTTGCCGAATTCGCAAACACCGGCGTCCGGAACCGCTTCTCGATGATCCGGTCATATTTGATGTACAGGTAAGAAAAAATTACGGTGAAAGAAACGGCCAGCAGCAGGAATGCCACGAACGCTGCGCGCAGCACCGGATCTCGCGGCAACCCGCGTACTCCCGGTCCCCCGCTGATTTTCGGAATTTTAATTTTGATAGCCACTGTTCGACTCGACGCCCGGATCTTAATCTGACGATGGTGCTGGCTAAAAGGTTTGACGGAACCTTACCTCTCATCCGCACCAGTATAGGCACTCCGGAGAATACTCCAGAGAAACGAAGCAGCAGGAACGTTCTTGCTATTGTACCGCCCGGCTCGCAAACGAAAAGAGACCCGCGATGGCAGCGGGTCTCTAATCCGTCAACTCGCACCTACGGCACGTCGGTGACGGCGAAACTGAAGCTGGGCAGACCGGCGTGAGAGCTAGAGGCACTCAAGCTCCCATCACTCAAAATCGATATCGGAATCGTACCCGCTGCTGTCGCAACTGATGATTGCCCGGCGGCAAATATCACCTGGCCGCTCTGATCAATGTGACCAATGGCTGAAAGCACATCCGGGAACGGCGTGGCATTGGTCAGGGCCCCGCTCGAACTGTTGAATGTGAATCCAACGATCGGCTGCAGGAAGGTAGGGTTGTTTATGTCCGTGTCATCTTCGTTAAACGTGTATACGAATTTGTCGTTCGGACTCACCACAACGTAGGTCGGCGGAAACGGCGTGCTCGTGGGTATGGCAGAGGTAAGAGCTCCCGTCGAACCAATCGCAAAACACGTACACGTTCTTGTCAACGGCTGCGCTCTGCTGACCGATCTGCGCCCTGACCCCAAGCATCCACTTTCCTGAAGGCTCTCCGGTCATCATCGCCATGTCCGTGACCGATGAGCTCAGCAGCCCCAGTGGGGTCAGGTTTCCGCTCGCATCGTATGAAAACTGAGCGATCGACAACCCATCGACCACATACAGGTACTTGCCTAATCCGTCGGTCGACATCTGTTGCGGCGCACCAATTCCCGTCGACATTGCCGCTAGATTTACCGTCGTCAGCGAACCATCATTCGAATTGACCGCCAGCACCGTGATTCCCAAGGCATCCGCCACAAACACGAATTTTCCGGCAGGATCGGCAGCGATCGAGAACGCTACGCCGATCTGATTCATCAGACCCGCCACCGGGTAAGGACTGCCGTTGAGGGGCGATAGCGCACCCGTGGTTGCATCGATGGAGAATCCATACACGCTTCCCGTAGAAGCGTTGGAAAGCGGAGTGTACAAATATTTCTGGCTTACAATCACGATGCCGCCATCATCAACCTGCGATGGCATCTGGGGTGGGACAAAATTTGAAACTGGGGCGAACGTCCCAGCTGCATTTATATTCAGGCCCTCGGCCGCAATTTGGCCGGCGTCGTCGTCCATGAAGTAGACCAGCGCCCGTTGCGTATTGTTGCCGCCCCCGCCCGTCCCCGGCACGCTGCAACCTCCCCCTGGCGGAGTCGAACCGCCCGACGCACCGCCTGAAGGCCCACCCGTACTTCCCGGCGTGGCGGTCGAACAACCGTTCGTTCCACATCCCGCCATTGCCATCGCCAGAACCAGACTTGCGGCCACAAGAAGAATTTTTCCTGGCATCACTCCCACCTCTCCCATTTCAACCTTCCGGCGAACACAATCGGACTTTCTTCGATCGGTTTCGCGGGTCTTCGAACGCTCGTATCCACTCGCGATGTTAGGGGGACGGTAACCCGATGGCAACGTTACCGATGTCATAAGCCGTGAGGGTGCCCCATTTCTCGTGCGCTCCATACGCGAGAAATGGGTTTGACTCGTGCATGACTTAGGACAGTGGTTCAGGAGCAACGAGCATTGACGCAAGCAAAAATCCCTCCCGAAGGAGGGACTATGTCGATTCTGCCCTGAAATGTCTCCTGATCAGAATCCGCGGTTCCCGCTGGAAGGGGTGAAATGCAAAGTCAACGAGTATCCCGGCAACGTGACCGGCACCGAGTAGTCCGCCGCCACATACACGGCCGGAGACCCCGGCGTTCCAATCCGCGTCACCGTGATCTGTTCAGGAGCCAGCGCAATCTGGTGTTCCTGCGCTTTCTTGAGGATTGCGTTCGTCAACTCCTGATCGCTCTGATGCGGATTGGCGCCGCCCACCATGGCGATCTGCCGCAGATCGTCCTGAAAGGAATAGTTCGCCAGTTCCGGCGGAACAATCTGCCACGCGCAGTAGAACATCCCCACGATCACTACAATCCCGATCAGCGCTTTAATGGTTCCCATGTCCCACGTTTGCCCAGAGCGACCGGGAACCCCAGTTATCCCTTGCGCCCGAGCAACTCCTGTAAATGCTCCACAACCGCGCTGATCCTAACATCGCGTACTTCGTGAGTCGAACGGAAAACAACCTCCACAGTACCTTCAGTAACTTTCTTTCCCACCGTTACCCGAAATGGAATTCCGACCAGATCGGCGTCCTTGAATTTCACTCCAGGACGCTCATCGCGATCGTCCAAAATGACATCAAGCCCGGCGCTTTCAAGCTTTTTAGCAATTTCCTCGGCCGCATTCCGAACCGCTTCATCTTTCATGTTCACCGGCGCTATCACCACTTCAAAGGGAGCAATACTCGAAGGTAACCAAAAACCATTCTCATCATTGCCCTGCTCCACCGCTGCGGTCAGGATGCGCTCGATGCCGATGCCATAACATCCCATGATCGGCATCACTTCCTTTCCGTTCTTGTCGAGAACTCGCAGTCCCATCGACTCGGAATACCGGTAGCCTAGTTTGAAGATGTGCCCGATCTCCACCGCTGTATCAATCCGCAGAGCCTTCCCGCAATTCGGACAAGCCTCCCCCGCCGTTACCGCACGCAAATCCGCATACGCCGTAGGCTGAAAGTCCTTGCCCGGAGTCAGATTCTTGAGGTGATAGTCCTTCTTGTTCGCGCCACCGATCAGATTCGAGCGCCCCTCCAGCGCTTTATCCACCAGCAGCACAGGCTTGCCGTTGTGATCTTTCAAATCGCGAGCCCACTCAATGCCCATCGGGCCGAGATACCCCGCGGGAGAATTGAACAAGACCTCGATCTCGGCTTCCTCCATGGGACGGGTTGCAGTCGCAACCGTACCGTTCAGCTTCGCTTCATTCAGTTGGTGATCGCCGCGCATCAACACCACAATGGCGCGCGAAGACTTCTTCTTCCCGGCTCCATCAAACTCGTCCGCCATGAGAGCCAGTGTCTTGATCTTGTTTTTTGGCGACACTCCGAGAAACTTCGCGACATCCTCAATCGTTTTCTGTCCCGGTGTGTGCACCAGCAGCGGCTTGCCATCCTCGAAAGCAGAAAGATCCGGCACCTCGTCCAGTTTCGACGTAGCCTTCTCCATGTTCGCCGCGTAATCGCATCCATCGCAGCTCACGATCTGATCTTCCCCGGCAGGCGTGCGCACCATAAATTCGTGCGACTCCTTCCCGCCCATCGCGCCCGAGTCCGCCTCCACAACCATGTACTTCAACCCGCAGCGGTCGAAAATCCTGCAGTAGGCCTCGTAATGTTTCTTGTAGGAGACGTCGAGTCCCGCCGCATCGATGTCAAAGGAATAAGAATCTTTCATCATGAATTGACGCACCCGCAGCAACCCCGACCTCGGCCGCGGCTCATCTCGAAATTTTGGCGCAATCTGATACCAGATCTGCGGCAGTTGCTTATAGCTCCGCATCTCCTTCAGCGCGATCGACGTCATGACCTCTTCTTCCGTCATGCCCAGGCACATGTCGCCGCCCTTGCGGTCCTTCAGCCGGAACAGGTTCTCGCCCATGAGCGCCCACCGCCCCGAAGCCTCCCAAAGCTCCCGCGGATGCAGCGCCGGCAAATAAAATTCCTGCCCGATCCGGTCCATCTCCTCCCGGACAATCGCCATGATCTTGTTGAACGAGCGCGTGCCGAGAAAGAGGTAAGAATAAATCCCCGCCGCCAACTGTCGGATGTACCCGGCCCGCACAAGGAATTTGTGCGAGGCCACCTCGGCATCCGCCGGAGCCTCGCGCAATGTGGGAATAAACACTTGTGACCAACGCTGCATAATTCAGTTCTCGCTGTAAGGAGAATCCTAGATTGTAAATGATTGAGCAGTAAGGTCGCGGTAGGAGCAGGCGCCCTGGCTACGGGGTGCCCCACCCTTCTCGCGTTCTCTGCGAGAGGGTGGGGATGTTGACTCCCTTTCGCTCAAAAGATTTCTGCATCTAGGCAGAGAGTTGCTTCAAAATCTCCCGACCCAGCTTCTGTGCTTCCCCGAAAAATTTCTGATACTCCACAAACAGCCGGTTCAACTCCAGCGATTTATCCGCACTAAGCTTCTTGCGCAGAATCATGTCCCGCACGTGCACGGGATTGGGCAGAGTCGCATCCTCGTTCAATTCTTCCAGCGCGGTACTTGGGTCGTAGTGATACATAGGCCAACCTCAATCTTATAATTTCGCAATTTTGTAATCTGATAATTTAAGAAAGCAACTCGTCTTCGATGCTCAATTACCCAAGTGCGGAATTACCCAATTACAAAACTTTTCTAAACCAGTTGCGTCGTCCACAAATCGTGCAAATGCACGATTCCCTCCAGGACTCCGCTCTGATCGACCACCATCAATGACGTAATCTTCTTCTCTTCCATCATCGCAATCGCGGTAGCCGCAAACTCGTCCCCGGAAATGGTCTTCGGCGAGCGCGTCATCGCCTCCGCTGCCGTCAAGTCCATTACGTCCTTGCCGCGCTTTTCGAGCAACCGCCGCAAATCTCCATCACTGATAATGCCCACCAGCTTCTCTCCCTCAATCACCGCGGTCACTCCCAACTTCTTCCGGGACATCTCGTAAACAACGTCCGGCATACGAGTGGAAGGCGCAACACAAGGCAAAGCGTCCCCGGTATGCATCAGCGATTCGACTCGCGCCAACTTCTTTCCCAGCTTGCCTCCAGGATGCAGGTTCGCAAAATCCTCCTCCATGAATCCGCGCCGCTGGCTCAAAGTGACGGCCAAAGCATCTCCCAAAGCCAACATGGTGGTAGTGGAAGCGGTAGGAGCCAGCCCCAAAGAACAAGCCTCCTGCGCCACAGAACAATCCAGAGCCACATCGGCGGCCGACGCCAGAGTGGAAATAATCTGGGGTGCCGCACCCTCGTGTCCCGCTCTTCGCGCGACAGGGCGGTTTTTTTTAATTTCATTGATCTGGCGAGTAGATGCCCAAATCTCATCTCCAGTCATCGTGATCAGCGCTATCTGCAATCTCTTGATAGTCGCGAGCAATGCGAGAATCTCCTCCGTCTCTCCACTGGCGGACAAAGCCAGCACCACATCCCCGCGCACCACCATTCCCAGATCCCCGTGCAGCGCCTCCACAGGATGCAGATACAAAGCCGGAGTGCCGGTGGAACTCAACGTGGCCGCGATTTTCCGCGCGATCAACCCACTCTTACCCATCCCGGTCACTACCACGCGGCCGCTGCAGCAAAACAGTAGATCGACCGCACGCTCAAACGCAGCCTGCATCGGTCCGGCGATCCGATCCGCCAACGCCCGTAGCGCTTCCGCCTCAATGCGTACCACGTTCTCGCCCGTATTTTTCATGAACTCAGTTTCGCAGAACGAAGGATGTTAGCACGCGACCAGGACTGCAGAGGACCTCGAGCACACACTTAATCTCAGATCCGCGTCCCCATTGGCGTCTGCTGTTTTAATCTCAGAAGTGGTCGTCTCCCGTCACACTCTGCGGCGCTGCCTGCCCCCGCGCTCCCACAACGGCCAATCCTTGTGCTTGGATTACCCGGTCCCAGGGCCCTGCCTGCCAGTTATCTCGCGTCTTTTCGGCATATCTCCACGCCGGCAACGTAAGCATCAAATTCTGCCCGGTCGCATGCACGTAGGGCTCGTACATCGAGCGCAGCTTGCGCAATTTCTCGCGGCCGTACTCATCTGCGCGCAACTGCAGCCCCGCCGCTCCGAGCGAACTGCGTAAAGCCTCAAACCCGTCATCGGACATCCGCTCCGGCGTCGCCGGATCCCTCTTTGCATTCACCACTTGTGCCAGATCCACCGCCGCATGCCGCGCCATGGCAAACGTCAATTTCGCCTGCCCGGCATGCACTCCTTCAATCCCGACCAGCACGAGCGAAGTCACATCCAGCATCGTCGTCAGCGCCGCGAGCCATGACTGGTTGCTGTGCTGCGAGCGGAAAAACGTCAGCACCGGATACGAAATCTGCGCTTCCAGCAACTCCGCCGCCCACCGCTCCCAATCCCGCAAAACCTCATCCAGCACCGATTGATCCATCCCCGGATCTTCGGAACGCCCCGCCAGCCGCACCAGCAACTCCGCTGCCGATGGCGGCGATCCTGCCCTTGCATCCAGCATCGAAATCTGAATCTCCCGCCGTGAGAACGAGGAATAAATCACCGGAATGTATCCCACCACGAGGCCGAGAAATGCGAACCCCATTCCTGCTTCGAACACCGACAACGCCCGCGCCGCGCCTGAAATCGGCAGAATGTCGCCGTATCCCAAAGTGAAAAATGTTTCCCCGCTGTGGTAAAGAATCCGCCCGAAGGTCAGAGGCTCCTGACTCAGTTGCTCGTGGGCCCCGATCCCGTACTGGATCAAGGCAAATCCCAGGATCAGACCCGACGCCCAGATTCCCAGCAGCACAATGAGCGACAGTGGCCCGAAGTAGCCAAGAAAATTCTGCTGCCGCGAAGTACTTTTGATAGCTCGCGCAATTCTCCGCCACGGAATCCACGTGCGCCTGTAGAAATACGCGGTCAGTTTGAAGTTTCGCAGCACTCGCCGCGGCAGCACGACGGTCTCAAACGCATCCAGCAGCACGACCCAGATAATGACAAGGCCGCATACCGCTCCCAGAATGCTCCCGTGCGGACCGGCGACAAGCGCCTCTATATCACTGCGGCCGATGTGTGCAGGAAACAGGGTCATTGCTGAGCAGACTCGGCTGGGAGCAAATTCGTCTCAACAGCAGCCGAAATCTGCAACATACCACCGGTCAAATTTGCAATCTAGATGCGTTGGGAAGGTTATCAGATTCGTCACGAAATCCGAGGATTTAAGCAGTCATTCGGATGGGGCGAGAGTGGGCGGGGGTTGGGGTTCGGCGGAGCCATCCGTCCTTGCGTCCGAGGCGGCGTAGTTGAGGCCTGTTTTGCTGTTGTGGTCGATGGCTTGTCCTCGACCCATATACATGGAGAAATCTCCGCGGACTTCGAGTCGGTGGCCCATGCCGGTGAGTTGCTGGCGAACATTGGCCGGCACGCGGTCTTCGATGAGAATTTTGCAGCTCAAGTCAAAATTGCTGCGCACGGTGAAGCGGGCGGTCTCCATGGCGGCTTGCAGATTCATGCCGTAGTCGACGACATTCGAGACGAACTGCGCGTGGGCTAACGGTTGATTGGCGCCGCCCATAATGCCGAATCCGATGTGGTCGTCGCCGTGTTCCATGAAGGCAGGGATGATGGTGTGGAAGGGGCGCTTGCGCGGGGCGAGCGCGTCTGGCTTATTCGGGTCGAGCATGAAGAGGGCTCCGCGATTTTGCAAGACAAATCCCATGCCGCGAACGGTGATGCCGGAGCCGAAACTGGAGAAATTGCTTTGGATGAGTGAGACGATGTTGCCGTCGCTATCGACTGCCGTGAGATAGGTGGTGTCGCTGCTCGGAGGCATCCCGGCTTGTGGATTGCAGTTGGCTTTCTGCGGATTGATTTGCTGAGCCCGCTGCCGGGCGTAGTCCTTTGAGATCAGGCTCTGGACCGGGACTTTAGCAAAGCGCGGGTCGGCGTTAAAGCGCGCGAGATCGGCGTAGGCCAGCTTCATGGCTTCCACTCGCTTGTGAATCTCCTGCGCGCTCAGTGGTCCGGATTTGGCGGGCTGCGACTGCTCCATGATGTTAAGCATTTCCAGCGCGGCCATGCCCTGAACGTTGGGCGGGAGTTCGTAGACCTTCCAGCCGCGATAGGTGGTAGAGATAGGGTCCACCCACTCCGCGGAAAATTCTCTCAAGTCGTCGGCGGACATTGTGCCGCTGAGTTCATGCTCGGTAGCGAGAATTGCTTTGGCGATGTCGCCCGTGTAGTACGCTCGCGGACCGGCATCGGCGAGCAGACGGAGAGCTTTGGCGAGATCGCGGTTGATGAAGATTTCACCCATACGCGGCGCTCGGTCTTGAACCAGGAAAACCCTGCGGGATTCGGGATCGTTTCTTAGCTTTGTGGGCGCTTCGCTCCAGTCCATGCCGATGAGTTCCTGGACGGGAAATCCGTTTTCGGCATAGAAGATCGCGGGCGCGAGAACTTCGCTCCAGGAGAGGCGCCCCCAGCGTTCGTGCAACTTGTTCCAACCCTCGACGGCGCCGGGCACAGTTGCTGTGTCGATGCCTTCTTCTGGCATTTTCGTGGCGCCTTTGTTTTTCAGGTAATCGATCGTCAACGCTTTGGGAGCCCAGCCGCTGGCGTTCAGGCCGTAGAGTTTGCCGGACTTGGCGTCCCAATAAATGGCGAAGAGATCTCCGCCGATTCCGTTCATGTCCGGCTCCATCACCCCCAGGGCAGCGTTGGCGGCGATTGCGGCGTCTACGGCGGAGCCGCCGCGGCCGAGGATTTCAGCTCCGGCTTGGGATGCGAGAACCTGGCTGCTGGCGACGATTCCGTATTTACTGATGACCATGCTGCGGGCGTTGGGGCGATCCTGGGATGCCGCGAAGGAGGAGAAGGCGATTATGAACAGAATTGTCAGCTTCTGGTGCATGATGAATGTCCTCTCAAAGCAGGCGAAATCACGCATAGTGGCGCCGAGATGCCCCACGACAGCGTCCGCGACCCCGGCGCTACGATTCGTACTGCCATTTGCCGCCTACCATGGTTCGTTCAACTTTTATGTCGATCAGTTGCGACGGTTCAGTTTTAAAGGGATCCTGGTCTAGCACCACCAAGTCAGCTACTTTGCCCGGGGTCAACGAACCCTTGATCTGTTCTTCGAATGAGGCGTACGCCCCGTTCAGGGTGCCGCAGCCGATGGCTTCTTCCAATTTGATTCGCTGGTTGCCGCCCCAAACGTTTCCTTTGGGGTCGGTGCGAGTTATTTGCGATTGCAGCCACATCATGGGATCCGAGGGGCTGGCCGTGTAGTCGGAAGCATCGGTGGGACGAAGGCCGGCATCGAGAAATGAGCGCATCGGGAACATATTCTTCGTGCGCTCTTCACCGTAGAAGTGCATTACGTCTCCGTGGAAGTAGACGTAGCAGGAAAAAGGCGCGGGAATCGCTTTCAATTTCGACATTCGCCTGATGAGCGAGTCATTCAGCAGGGTGCAATGCTCGATGCGGAAGCGCGGGTCCGGGCGGGGATTTTCCTGCTGAACCTGTTCGTAGATGCCGAGGATTTCTTCTATTGCGAGATCTCCATTGGCATGGGTCGCGAGTTGCCATCCAGCGGCGTGAGCCTTGCGCGAGGTTTCGAGCAGGTGCTCTCTGGGCGTGACTTGCAGACCCTTGTAATTTGGAATGCCTACATAAGGTTGCGACAGCCAGGCGGTGCGTTCGGAGATGGAGCCGTCGGCATATTGTTTGACGCCGCCGACGCGCAGCCACTCATCGCCGAACCCGGAGTGGATGCCGGCATCCATGAAGTGCTGGAGGTCAGCGGCATGGATCAGGCAATACGTCCGGAAGCGCAGATCTCCGGCGTCGCGCGCGTCCTGATAGCCTTGCACCGCGTCGGGGCCGGCGTCGGCGTCGCAGGCCGAGGTCACGCCTTTGGCGGTGAACATCTTCGAGATGAGAGCCGCACCCTCACGTAAATCGTCGCGCGTCATCTTCTCAGGAACGAGCTGGCGAAATTTCTCTGCGGCAGCGTCCGCGACGAATCCAGTCAACTTTCCCGAGCTGTCGTGCTCGTAGCGTCCGCCTTCGGGGTCGGGCGTGTGCTCGTCAACTCCTGCCAACTTCAGAGCGGCGGAATTAACAAAGATGGTGTGGCCTCCGCGATGGCCAATTAAGACTGGGTGGTTCGGAGCGGCGGCGTCGAGATCGTGGCGGTTGACGGGGCGGGGCGTCTTGCCGTCGTCGTACAGAAACCCGACTACCCATTGTCCGGGTGGAATCTTCTCGGCACGCTCGTGGACTGCTTGCTGAATCGCCTCGATCGTGTCTTTGTCGCAAGCGACTCTCTTTAGGTGATTCACTCCGGAGTAGATGGGGTGCGAGTGCGCGTCGTTAAATCCAGGGAGCACTGTTTTCCAGCTCAGGTCGACTTTGCGCGTGTTCGCTGTGGCCAAGGGAAGCACTTCATCGTTGGAGCCAATGGCGAAAATGCGACCGTCGCTGAGGGCGACAGCCTGAGCACGGGGAAGTTGGTCGTCGACGGTCCAGATGCTGCCGTTGTAGAGGATTACATTGGGTTCGACGCGAGTTCGTCGGAGAAGAGGCAGAGCAGCGAAGGCGCCAAGAGTAGACACGAACGAGCGGCGAGTGCTGAGCATTGGGTCTGGCGAATCATACAAGAGGATGGGGATTTGGGGCTACAGAGTAGGAATGGGGGTGTTTCAATCGGACCCGTCCAGAAAGATCCCGAGTAACGGATACCTGAGGGAAGTCAGGTTCCCCACCTTACCGCGAAAGGAGCGCGACAAGCGCCGGGCTGCTACGGAGTGGTTGCTCGAAGGCCGCGTCAGTACTCACGCAGCCTTTCCACTGTCGTCATTTTCGGAAGTAGATTTCGGCCGTGGTTTGAGCTTCAGCTTCGTATCCACGCGCCCTAGCAACCTGTCGAGGATTTTCTGAACTTTCGAGCGAGGACGTCGCTGCGAAGCTTGGATAAGACGTTCTCGTAATTTTTCCAGTTCGTCGTAATTCATTTCCTTGTACTCTTCGCCCTGCCACCTGCGCGAACCATTCTTTCCCGGCGCTTCTCCGTTCCATTTTGAACGAGCAAGGTCGGCGCAGGCAGGTAATTAAAAATATTTCTGTGAGTCTACGATAACGGCAACGCAGTTGTCAGTCGTCCAGCCGACCGGAAGCCAAAGCCTCGAACTCGAAATCATTAGGCTGAAATACGCCACGGAAGCGGGTTCCAGTACTTCTGGCATCTGGGATGACCATGACTGGCGGCGCTACTCTGATCCCGTTCCCAGACAGACCGGGCCCGCGAGGAATCCCAGCGCGAACGATTGCGTCCTCACTGGCCGGAGATCGAAGCAAGATCCCAGCTTACTTCTCTCTTGAGGACTGATGCGTAGTACAAAATTTGTGTCGATTCTGCTGCTATGTCTCGCAGTTGTGGGGTGTGGTGCGACTCCTGGAGCCCAGAGCAAACTTTTTCCCTCTGGCACTCAAAATCCCACTAGCGATGTCACAGCTTTAACCGCCAACAATACAAGTGCCGCGAATAGTTTTTTGGCCCAGTCAAACGGAAACCTGGGCGCCAATAACGTGAGCAAGCTGAATGTGCACTCGTTGCTGTACTCCGGGGCAACGACGAAGATCTTTGCGCACCTGCTGCTCTGGTTTGGACAGTCGAACCACATGAGTGTGGGCTACAACTCCAACGATGCGGGACAAGTGAGCCGGCAGATCGCGGATATGATCAGCCGCGGCATCGATGGCGTGGTGATCGACTGGTATGGTCCGAACACTGTGGTCGATCAAGCGACGAAACTCGTCATGCACGAAGCTGAAAAGCACTCAGGGTTCACGTTCGCGATCATGATCGATGCCGGCGCCATGGGGAATGCCTGTTCGAACTGCTCGTCGCAACAGGCGCTAACGCAACTGCTGCAGTACGTGGAGAAGACTTACTTCGGGTCCCCTGCGTATTTCACAATCCAGGGTCAGCCGGTGATCACCAACTTCAACGTGGACAATGGTTCGGTTGACTGGCAGTCTGCGAACGGCGCCCTGAAAACACCTCCGCGCTTCTTGTTTCAGGACCAGGGAGGATTCAGCCACCCCATGAGCGATGGCAGCTATTCGTGGGTGATGCCGGCGGCTGGTGACTACGGCTTGAGTTATCTATCGAGCTTTTACCAGACGGGATTGTCGTTTCCAAAGACAGAAACCGTGGGCGCCACCTACAAAGGATTTAATGACGCGCTGGCGGCCTGGGGATCTGGACGTGCTATCGACCAGCGGTGCGGTCAGACGTGGCTGCAGACGTTTGACCAGATCAACAGGACCTACAGCTCCGGAAAGCAGTTGCCGTATTTGCAACTGGTCACGTGGAATGATTACGAGGAAGGGACAGAGCTCGAGTCAGGGATTGATAGTTGCTTCTCGCTCGAGGCCTCGGTGTCGAACAATACGCTTGAGTGGACGACCAGCGGCGACGAGAGTACGGTCGATCACTACGCGATCTATACCAGTCAGGGTGGGAAGAGCCTGACTCCACTAGCGCAGATACAGCCTGGGGTGCACTCTGTGGATCTGTGCAGCCTGTCGATGCCAGCAGGTAGCAACTCGGTGTTCGTGCAGGCGGTGGGCAAGCCGATGCTGGCCAATCGAATGCCGGCGCCGGTGAGCTATACCCCATCGTGTAGTAGCTCAAACTGACGTACCCGCGTCGGAGTATGGTCCCTATGCCCTTCGCCCTCGTTCCTGTTTTTAGCGCAAGATTGTCAGTCGCGGAAGCAGGATCAGGATCAGCCCATAAAACACGAACGAAACCACGAGCGACGCTGGATTCCCGAAGCGCAGATCTTCCAATAACAGTTTGAGGGTGCCGAGAGCGACGGCAGCATAGGCAATCCAGCGCAGTTCGATATGGCGACGGCGTGAGGCCAAACCTAAGGCAAGAGCCACAACGCAGATGATAATGGTGCGGATCATCGACACATGAGACGCGGCCAGCGGCACGCGTCCGGCGGCAATCCGCACCGACGCGCTGACGCCCCATCCCGCAATCGTGAATGCGACAATTCCTGCCGGAACCAGCCAGAGCAGACGCCGACGGCCTTCATCAATCTCGGTGCGAGATTCCACCGCATAGCACATCCCCGCAGCCAGTGCGACTACCCACGCACGCCAATCCGGAGCCTGGGGCACCGTTCCGGCCAGTGCGTTCCAGATATACACTCCGAGCGAAGAAATCGCTGTCGCACTCGCCAAATAGAAGGACGCGTGCATTCCGAGGCTGAGTTTCGCGTTGCGCGTGTACACCGTTGCCGCCAGTAGTGAGGCTGTGCATAGAAACACAACCTGCCAACTATTTGGCAGCACCATGAAGGTTGCGGCAAGAACAAGTGCGGCAGCCCAACTTGCCGATGCGCGGCGGTTCCGGCTATCACGATCGCCGATAAACCGCGACAGGGTCCCCCAATAGCAGACTGCCGCAATGGCGAAGAACACCAGTCCCAGCGGCTGCGCCACCGTGCTGCCTGACACACTGAGGATTCCGAAGGCAGCCAGGCCCACAGATGCAGCGCCTTGGACCGTTTCAAACACGCTAACCGGCCGAAGTCGAACGAAGCTGCGGAAAGCGATACTCGCCGCATAGATCGCCGGCAACATCGCACAGAGCACAATCAACTTTGCCGGTGCGGCCGCGCGGTATCCCTCAGGCACGTTCCCCGATCCCAGAATGTAGATCAACAACCAAATGCTGAAGTCCGCGGCTACAGCGGGGACGACTCGGAAGGTGACTTCATATCCGAGGCATAGAGTGAGTTCACTCCACTGCCGCAATGACAAGCAAAGCCACAGCCAATGGAATTAGCTCGCGGGTTCCTATGATCAGCGCAAAGGCGGTGCTCACAGTACCGAGAGCTGCGATCCAGGAGATCAGTTGCAAACCGCGAGCTGTCGCCACACTCAGGGTCAAGATCATGAACATAGCTAGCGTGCCCGCCGCTGCTGAGGCCGACATCGCTTCAAAACGTACCGTCGCCTCCCACAGCATGGGAGAAAGGATGAGCGTAGATGTCAGGGCGTAGGTCACGCTGGCGAAGCCGTCGCTGGTACGAGCACTGAGCAGCATCCAGACGCAGGCATAGACGATTGCCGCGATCACGATGGGGAGCTTTGGCACTGATCCAGACTCTGCAATTGCGCGGAGGAGAAAGGCTCCAGCAAACCCTAGGGCAGCTTTGCCGAGCGCGGGAAAGGCATTAGCGGAGGACTCCAGGCGAGATAAAGCGGACGAACGGCCCGGAGGGCGTGAGGGCTGGACGGGAGCTAGGACCGCAGAGCTCGGTTTTGCGGCGTAGGGCTTGTTCGGCTGCGGCAGCGCTTCACTGGATGTAGCACTTTGTCCACTCAGGCTGACAGACTCCAACTCAGCGATGCGGGATTCGAGATCGCGCAGGCGTTCACTGAGTTGTTCGACGACCGACGTCAGGCTATCGACAGCTTGCGGCATGGGAGGCTCCGCATCTGCCTCGTGACGAGGCTTAGCTGGTTCCGTGCACCGGATTTGCAGCGGAGGCGGGAATGGATTCCGCGTCCGTCCAGGGCGGCAGAAGTTTCACTAAAATCCAGAGAATTATGAAAGGCAGAAGCATCAGTATGATTGCGGTAAGCAGGCCTTCTCTGGTGGCAAATCCCATCTTGTAGGTCGTGAATCCGAGAAAGCTCTTGGAGAAGAGCTGTCCGCCGATGACAACGTTCCAGCGCATGGCGAAAATTCCGATCACAGTAAGGCATCCGGCGAGGCCGTAGATACGCTTGCGGGCTGTGTCCGTGAAGTTCACGAACTGAGCTATGCCAAGCAGGGCAATGGGAGTCACCGTGCCCAGCAGGATTTGCACGATCACCTGCGAGGTCCAGAGCCGGGTGTGAACCATGAAATCGAGGCTGCGGAAAGATTCGTCCGCCTCATAGATGCGTTGCAGCAGGTCGAGCATCTCCAGGCTGAAATCGATGACGAAGGTGTAGAGCAAGTACTGCGCGATCTTGTCGAGGCACCCGATATTGATTTCTTTTCCCCGGAGCCGAGACGAAAGCATGTAGAGCAGCATGACGGCCGCGATACCTGAGACCATGGCAGAGAAGATGAAGACTATGGGCATCAGGGGGGAAGACCACCACGGATTGGCTTTCACCGAACCGAAGATGAAGCCGACGTAGCCGTGGAGCAGGAATGCGGAGGGGATTCCTACCAGGGTGATGAAGTAACCCAGGCGCTCGTCGATGTGCAACGAACGTTCGGTGATTACGTCAGATCCAAGCGTGAGGAGCCTGTAAATGAAACGCCTCAATCCCGTTTCTGTCTGCGATTTCAGGACGATGTCACGACGATAGTCGAGCCAGATTTCCAGCAACAGCACTGCCATGAGGTACCACAGATAAACAAAGCCGAACATCGCCATAGCCGAGGAACGATGGGGCGTGAGGTACATTTCCAGCGAGCGTTCGGGGTGGCCGAGGTGTAGTTGCAAGGGCAGCGGCGCAACCAGCAGGAACGACAGCGCCGTGAGCAACGCCAGCCGGTACGTAGGTTTGACGGCTTGCACCTGGAATACCCGTTCCAGCGACGCGAGGATGAACGCGCCGGCGACTAGCCCCGTGATAAAGGGATAGAGGACGATGAGAACGCTCCACTGGAGTTCGACCTCGTTCGGATACATGAAGCCTTCGACCGGGATTTGCAAGTCGTCCTCCTTCCCAAAAACTCACAGTCGCTTCGCGACAAGCCCCGGACGACGGCGTCCGGGACTACGCTTCTAGCGCACCGAGCCGTCCATGCCGTTGTAAAAAACTTTTGCTCCCGTTGCCATGTGCGGTTTCAATACTTGCACCGCGTGCGTGCGCAGGAATTCATGAATCGGGTCATCCGGATTCTTCAGGTCCGCGAGTTGCCGCGCGCCGGTGGGACAGACTTCGCAGCAAGCCGTAGTCAATCCCTTGGTGATGCGGTGATAACACAGTGAGCACTTCTCAGCAGTGTTGGTTTTGGGATTGATGAAGCGGCAACCGTAAGGGCAGGCCTGCACACAGTAGCGGCAGCCAAGGCAATAATTCTTGTCCACCAGCACGACCCCGTCCGGACTGACAAACGTTGCGCCCACCGGACAAACCTGTGTGCATGGGGAATCGGCGCAATGATTGCAGAGTTTGGGCACGAAGAAGTTTTTTCCGCTGGCGTCCTGATTCAGCGGAAAACCCTGTTTGCCGCCTTCGGGCGATTCCACGTGCGGGCGCTCAATCGCATAGTCGGTCACGTGATAGCGCTCGATCCATGTGCGGTAGTAGCCCTCAGGCACGTCGTTCTCCTCGGAACAGGCGCGGACGCAACTGCCGCAACCGATGCACTTGGGGATGTCGATCAACATGCCCCACCAATGTTCGGACGTTTTGTAATTCGGAGCGCCTTCGGGCGTGCCGGCCTGGATGAATTTCCATGCAACCGCAGCGGCGGGCAGGAGGATGAGGAGTCGACGGCGAGTGATATCCATTATTTTTTCGCTCCCGTCGCGGTTTTGCTTACTTCCTCGATTTTCGGATGATGCGGCTGATGGCAAGTTCCGCAGGCTAAGCCGCCTGAGTGATCGGCGGTAGCCACTTGCGGGAACATCTTCGGCTTTGCTGAATTGGCTTCGTGACACCGAGCGCAAATGACCGCCGTGTCGGGCTTCGGAGGCTTTACCGAGCTGGGATCGTCTGCGTGCTTGGCTTGCGGGCCGTGGCAGACTTCGCAATGCAGTCCCGCATGTCTGCCCAGCTTTTTCTGATCGACGACTTCAGTGTGGCAACCTTCACATGCCTCGTGCCCCGCATGAGCGATCGGGCGGGCGGCGAGTTCAGCGATGGCGTTTCCGCGATAATGCCCGTACTGGCCGAAGGACTTCGGAACAACGGCCGCCCGCAATACCACGAACGCCACCACCGCAATGAGCATAACGGCGGTGAGCCGAATCAGGTGCTCTATGTCCTTGAACAAAGTCTCACCTTTAGCGCCGGACCAGGGGCGCTACACCCTGCGCGGGAAAAGCGCAATGATCTTCGATACCGGGAATCCGGTTGGCGAACGATGATTAAGATCACGGGAGGTTGTGATGGACGTCACCTGAACCCGCTCACTGGCTGAGAATGCACGACTTCGGGCGAGTGCGTCGGTGGAAGGAAGTCAACTTCCCCACCCTGTCCTCGCTAAAAACTGCGAGGACAAGGGCGGGGCACCCTTAGAGTTACGATTCGGCGAAGCTTCAGTTTGGACCACGATAGCGCCGCAGGCGCACCGCACCCCATAGGCAGGCCGCAGTCAGCACCAGGCCTATCCAGAATCCGGGGCTGGCGAAATGTTCCAATGGCATCCCATGCACCATAGGACTGATGCCGGTAGCCGCATTCGGCGGGCTATCGGCGCCTGCGATGCGCGAGCCTAGCATCGATGCGAAGTGCGAAGTGTTAAATAGAATCTTCTCGAGAACACCGATGGCCAGTGGAGGCAGCACGGCCCAGAGGAATGCCGCCCGTCGCGCCCAGGCCGACACCAGCAACAGGAAGCCATAGATCGGCGCGTACCAGAGCCCATGCCCCCCAACCAGATGAGAGAAAAGCCCAAGCCATCGCTGGCCCAGCGACAGGTGCGACAGCATCGCGAGACTCTGGCCACTAGCTAAAAGGATGGCGGCGTTCAGCAGCAGCATGATGCACTGTGTGGCGAACGTGATTGCGAACGTGAGCAGCGGAAGCAGCAGCAATGGAACGATCGCCTTCGACAGGACGGTGAGGCTATCGGAAACCGGCAGCGATTTCCAGAACAGAATGCTGCGGTCGCGCCGTTCGCCCTGCAGCGCTTCGATAGAATAAAACAGCGCAACCACGAAAGTCGTTCCCATCAACACAAGAGCCGCGAGATCGTACGTTTGGGCGAATATTGTTGCTTGTTCCAGCGGCGTGAGTCCCGCCGCATGCATGTTCAGCGAACGGCTCGACCTCACCAAAAATCCGAGCAAAAACACTGCTGCCACGGCCAAGGGCGCAAGATAAAGGGAACGGTTCTCCCAAAATTCGCGCTTGACTGACCAGTACATGCGCCGGCCAACGGCGATCCAGGCTCCCTCTGCCTCTCCGATGCCACTCTGGGTTGAGCCACTGCATTGGTTTCTGCATTCATGATGCCGCTCCTTGTGCGTGGCCTGGCCGATCGCCCAAAAGCGCAACGAAAACATCCGCGATGCTGGGCGTGCGCACATCCCCGAACTCGCCAAGTTTCTGGCGGTCGATCCCATCGAACAGCAAAACGGTGCGACCTAGAGCCTGGCGCTCGTTCACCGGTTTCAGCACCCGCGCGGCCTCGACCTTTTCCGGGCGGACCGATACCTCCACATATCGCGACTCGAACTCTTCCATGCTGCAACTCAAGACCACTCGCCCGAGATGAATAAACATCACATCCGTCAGCACATGCTGGATCTCGTCCACCTGATGGGTCGCCACCAGGATCGTGCGTCTCTGGTCGAAGTAGTCGTTCAGCAGGGAGTCGTAGAACTGCTTGCGGTACAAGATATCGAGGCCGAGCGTGGGTTCGTCCAGCACCAGCAGCCTCGCGTCCATAGCCATGACCACCGCCAGGTGTAGTTGGGTCACCATGCCCTTGGATAAATGCCGCACTTTGCTTGTGCTGTGGATACTCGTCTTGGCCAGAAACGCCTCAGCCTTGGACCGATCAAAGCGCGGATGCACGCCAGCGACATAATCCAACAGTTGCCACACTCGAATCCATCGCGGCAGCACAGCCACGTCGGCGATAAAGGAAACATCGCACATAAGCAGATCGCGCTCTGTCCACGGGTCACGCCCCAGAACCCGCAGTTCACCCTCGAAGGGAGTCAGGCCGAGAATTGCGTTCAGTGCGGTGGTCTTTCCCGCACCGTTCGGTCCAATGATTCCCAGGATGCGTCCTTCTTGCACCCGCAAGTCGAGACCATCGAGTGCCACCGTGTTCCCGAACGATTTGCGTAATCCCCGTGCTTCTATGCATGGCATGGATTCAGCGACCCTCCTTGCCGGATTTCGGCGGCCGGCGGCTTCCCGAGCCATTCAGCAGTTCTTCCGTGCTCAGCCCCAGCCGCTGAATGTTGGCGTGAATCCTTGGCCACTCTTCCGCCAGAAAACGCTCGCGTTCGCCTTTCAACAGCAGACTTTTTGCTCCCGTTTTGACGAACATTCCCAGACCTCGCCTGCTCTCCACAAATTCCTCGTCCACCAGTTCCTGATAAGCCTTCAGGACCGTGAGTGGATTTACCCGGTACTCCGCCGCAACATTGCGCACGGAGGGCAGGGCATCACCCTCCTTGAGCACTCCCTCCAGGATCATCGCGACCACGCGCTCGCGAAGCTGGCGGTAAATCGGCTGATTCTCATTCCACACATGGTCCATCCGGGTTCCGTTCTCCTGCAGAAGTAACGTGCGCTCATTTCGCTCGTTGGAAATCCAGGTGCGCCTTCATCGCCGGCTTACCCTCCATCATGAACGTCCATTCTTCCGTGTGATGGTTTTCGTCGATGAGGGTGAACACCGCATGCTGCATGTGCCCGTGCTGCGCGCTGTTGTAATTGGCCACGTCGAGAAGATCGAATTCTATCGTCTTTCCGTCTGGCGAAATCTTGCCCGCCATTCGCGGCCGGTTTCCGGCGTCACAGTAATGGGTCAACAGCAACTGCTCCCCATCGAGATAAAACATGGTGATGGGATCGTCAGGCCCCTCCCCTTTCATCTCATGCACGATGGCATTTCCCCGCGACGTGACTCGGAGAGTCGCCTGCATAGGCTTGCCTTCAAAACTGCCGTTCCAGGAACCTTGCAGGGCCTTGAGTTTGTCGAACGACTTCTGCGCGTCGCTCTGCGCGACGACGGTAGCAGAAGTGCAGAGCAGAGCAGCCAATATCAAGTGAAGCAGTTTCATATTTATTCTCCTGAAGAATTCAGTGATTCGCGCCAGGGCGGCCGAAAGCAAAGCGTCACGGCACGTCATATCTAGTGTTATACATATGTATAACACTAGATGTCAAGCGGAATTTTGCTGGGGTTGCGGAAACATGAAAGAAAGTGGCCTTGAACTCTAAGTTGTCGTTCGCCATACAAAATTAAGCCAAGTCCCGGAGCAAAGTTGAAACGGCGACAGCAAAGAAAAAGGCTGGCTTGGACCTGAGTCCAAGCCAGCCTGGTGGGAATGATGCGGATTATTCCTTGCCGATGTACCTCCCGTTGAGGTTGATGTTGTCAAGCACTGCCATTCCCGTGCCGACGGGGTGATCCACAACCAGCGCAATGGTCTTCACAGCCATCCCCGGCGTTACCGCCGGAGACAACTGCCTCGCGGGATCGAAGCTCACGCGCTGCCAGCCTGGTACTGAAAGCCGCTGAATCGTTCCACTGGCGCAGCTCGCCTTGTGCACCACCTCATCTGCGGTCACAACTACGAACTGTGGCGCCCGTCGGCTGCACTCGCTATCGCTCCGCAGGTCGAAGCTCAATGCCGTGAGCTGCGAACCGGCGGCGCCTTTGAGAGTTGCCCCAGCAATCGCACTGCTGGGACCCGACGGATTCTTCCTCAGCACCAGGCCCTGGCTGGTTGGGTCCTTCTTGCTCGGATATGCAACACCATGACCATCCAGCCAAGTTGCCTCAGCCATGTTCTTTGCTCCGGGATCGAAGGTGAAGGGACGGACCTCTGAATCATCACTCCCTCCGTCCTCGTCTTCTCCCGACGCAACAACCAGCACCACGTACACTCGTTTCGTCGTGCCATTGGCCGTGATCTTTATGACGCACGAGTAGGTGCCAGCCGTGAGCCCGGTCGCATACGGCGAGACCGTGATCTGGCCAGGTGTGACGCCCGCCGACGGACTGAGCGACATCCACGAACCGCCGTGCACTTCAGCCGTGAAGTTCATGGCGGACCCCGTACTGCTCGTGACCTTGATCGTCTTCGGCGCCGGAGCTGTCGATCTTTCCGCGAAGAACACGAGCCGGTTGGTCGAGAGCACAAGTCTTCCGCTGCCCGATGGAACTGGTGCGCTATTGACCGTCAGCATAGCGTTGTTACTCGCCATGTTTCCGGCAGAATTGCTCACCATCACCGAGAAGCTCGAGCCGCTGTCTGTCGTAGTTGTGGTCGGCGTCGTGTAGGAACTCGCGTTCGCTCCGCTGATATTCGTGCCGTTCTTCCTCCACTGGTAACTGAGAGGTCCAGTGCCAGCGGCGAGCACGCTGAAGGTGGCTGCCTGTCCTACCGTCACAGTCTGGTTGGCAGGCTGAGTTGTAATAGACGGCGCAATGTTGGCTGAACTTACGGTCAGAGTAGCGTTGTTGCTGGTCGCAGAGCTCACAGAGTTGGTGACCACCACTGAGAATGTGGAACCGTTGTCCGCCGTAGTCGTCGCCGGAGTCGTATAGGAACTCGACATCGCGCCACTGATGTTTGAGCCATTCTTCTTCCATTGATAACTCAACGGGCCAGTGCCAGTTGCAGTTACGCTGAAGCTGGCCGTCTGTCCTGCCGTCACAGTCTTATTGGCAGGCTGAGACGTAATTGATGGCGCAACGTTCGCTGAACTTACCGTCAGAGTAGCGTTGTTGCTGGTCGCCGTTCCCGCAGAGTTGGTGACCACCACGGAGAAGGTGGAACCGCTGTCCGCCGTAGTCGTGGCCGGAGTCGGTGTAGGAACTCGACATCGCCCCACTGATGTTTGCGCCATTCTTCTTCCATTGATAACTCAACGGAGCCAGTGCCGGTTGCACTTACGCTGAAGCTGGCCGTCTGTCCCGCTGTCACAGTCTGATTGGCAGGCTGAGACGTGATCGAGGGTGCAACGCTGGCTGCATTCACAGTCAGAGTAGCGTTGTTGCTGGTCGCCGTTCCCGCAGAGTTGGTGACCACCACGGAGAAGGTGGAACCGCTGTCTGCCGTAGTCGTGGCCGGAGTCGTGTAGGAACTCGACATCGCCCCGGTGATATTCGCGCCATTCTTCCGCCATTGATAGCTCAACGGAGCGCCACCCGTTGCCGTTACGCTGAAGCTGGCCGTCTGTCCCGCTGTCACCGTTTTGTTCGCAGGCTGGGAGGTGATTGATGGCCCGCTGGCTGCCGGATTCACAGTGACCGTGAGGGTCGCGGTCCCCGTCGAGCCTCCGTATCCCCCGGAGATCGACGCACCGTATAGGGTTACCGTCGTGGAAGTGGTAACCGTCGGCGCTTTCCAGTTGAATGTCCAGCTCAGAGGCGTCGAGCTGAGCGACGCGAGTTGCGTAATATCGCCGTTCATCAGTTGTGTGCTCGATCCCGCCGTAAACGTCCCGGCACTTGCCGCCACATCCAATCCGCTGTTTGGAGTGCCATTGTTGGTGAGGGTGTAACTGACGGTTGCGCCGGAGGCGACGGTCGTGGGTCCGCTGATGACTACCGTGGGTTTGCTTGTGCCGGAGCTGTGGCACATAGTGCAAGTGGAGCCGCTCTTACCAGAGGCGCCGGAGATCCCGTTCGGATATGCACGGGCCGACGACGACAGGCAAATCACGGCAATCAACATCAGAGCTGCAATGCAGAGACGGTTCAACGTCTTTTCTGGCATGATTTTCTCCTCGACGACTGGGGCGGGGGACTCCTCAGCTCTCTGCTTTGTTGGCTCGATTATGTTTTTGCGTTTCGAGCTGACACGAAGACACACACCCAACCGCAATTGAATTTGTTTGCTGAAATTTCGGCCAGAGTGAAAACAGCTCAGAAGAGGCGCGTATGCTGCTGTTTCTGCAGAGTGCCTCAGCTGCCTTGCGGACCTCAAGTATCGTTGGGAGTGGGTGCGATTGTCCCTGGGTTCCAGCCAAGCAGGTCTTTGGTAACCCGCGCTGTGGCGAACTATCTTTTTGGAATGAGAATAGAAGGCGGCACGAAACGTGTAGCCCCGGACGCCCTCGTCCGGGGTAGTGCTAGGCTGTGGATCAGACGCGTCCGCCCAGATATATCAGGCCTGCTGGTGGACTATCGTCGCTCGTTTTCTCTCCAGGAGTTTTATGACTTCGTCGGCGTTTTCGGGCTTCACTCCGACTTCTACCAGGGCCGCGTGAAAATGCTTTAGGAACAGGTCAAAGTGCGCCTCGGTCAGACCATGATCTCTGGATCGGGCATGGACTTCATGAAGATCCTTCCCGGTATACACACGCCCGCCCAGTATCATGGAAACGAACATGATCTGCCGCGACCGCAGGTGCGCCATGTCTACTCGCTTAAAAAAATGATGCAGTTCCTCATCTTCAGAAACCTTTTTATAGAAGAGTTCCGTGGCAGCAGTAACCGTTTTACGTCCTCCGATCATCTCGTAAAGGTCTTCAGTCATAGTCTCCCTGATAAATAATCAACCCAAAATTCGGTCGTCGTCATTTCTGTTCCGTGCAGTCCCTCACACCGTACAGAACGAGGAACTTGAACCGCGTGGCGCCGCTTCCGGAGTGTGTGCGTGCTAACAACAACCTCCACTCCAATCAGGAGCAGAACCTTCATGTACAGGAGCTGTTCTTGTTTGGGGTACGCTGCTGGATTTTTTCAACCTCACCTGTGCAGCCAGAATAATATGCCCGCGAGCGGCAGGAGGTTCCACCACGGCTACCGCCAAGCTGTTAACTTGCACACTGTTAAAGTTTTCTGCTCTGAACCACATGACTGTGACACTCATCACCAGTGGTCTGAACCCCACCTGCGGCTTTGAAGCCAGACAGTATCGGCATGAGACTCTTCTGCCCGCCAAACGTGTTCCGGGAGAATTTCGCATAGGCCCTCACGAAAGCGAGGTTATTCAACCCCGACCGGCCTTCTTCATTGAATACCGATATTACAAATCTTGAGCAATGCAAGCTGGAAACGGGGGCTTTTAGCCCCCGTCATTTGACTTGTCATGTTTTTGGCAGTCTCGACTCGCTAAACCTAACGTCCTCCTTTCATTCCTTGGACACGGTACTTCCTTGCAGAATGTTGTAGTGCCATCCTAGAGTCCCGCCGCATGCCCTTCCTGAGCAGGTTTTCACGTAGTAGGCATACACCTGGAACTCCCCGGTTACGCTACCGTCGTCCGAAACGTAAGTAGCTGCGCCGTAAAATGAGGCAGTTCCATTTCCACTCGGTGGACCGGGGAATGCATAGCTGCCGTGATACTCGTTCTGGCCGAATGTCCCTAAATCGAGATAGCCAATCCGGTAGGGAGACCGGTTGTCGATGGTCACGTAGCCGACATTGTTGTTCTGATTGACAACGCTAAGCTGGCACATGCCGTTGGTTTTCATGCCGCAGGCATTCTGAGTTACGGTGTAGGTTGTGGTTTGTGCGAACACGCTCAAAGACAGCAGCAGGACCAACAGGGGGAGGGTCTTGCGCATGTTGTCCCTTTCGAACCGAATTAAATGCAGGCGTTCACCCGGTACTCGGCTTGGTGGCGCGCAGCGCTGCTATTGTGTGGAGGTTTTAGTCCTTTGGGAATACGGCTTTGTCCCCGCGGCACGGGCATGCAAGGGGCAGTGCTGTACAACCTTCGAGTGGAAATCCACAGGGCGATTGGCCACGCCTGGATTTTCTAACGCTGGACCTTTGCGTCGCCTTAATACGGCGGTGGCCCAGCCTTTGACCTCGTCGATCGACTGATTAAGTGGGTGCCCCACGCTTCGCGTTTTGCGCGAAGGGTCGGCATGATGCTCCCAACAATGCCGGCTTTTTCCGCTAATCTAGCAGCGTCGTACCCGCCCTAAGGACCGGCCACCCATGTCCCGGCACCGGATGGAAAACCAACAAAGAAGGAGGTACCATGCGCCCTAGGTGACGCAGTTCGCGTGAGCGTCGGCTTTCCAAGCGCCCCAAATTAACGGCGGCCCGAAATTTCCGGGCCGCTGGACGCCCGATGGCGCCCGCCGCTACATGGTTCTTGCTGATGCCTGAGGTCCGACCCCAATCTTGCGGAAGCCGGAGGCCCGCTCCTAGGTTCCTTCCGACCACCCGGCCAGGTACTCTTCCTGCTCCGGAGTCAGCCGGTCGATCTTGATTCCCATCGACTCGAGCTTCAGCTTCGCAACGCGTTTATCGAGTTCGTCGGGAACTTTGTACACCGTCTTCTCCAGTTTCTTCGCGCTCCTTACCATGTATTCAACGGAAAGCGCCTGGTCAGCGAAACTCATGTCCATGACGCTCGCCGGGTGTCCTTCGGCAGCCGCGAGATTGATCAGGCGGCCATCGCCCAGCAGGTTGATCTTGCGTCCATCTTTTAACGAGTACTCTTCGACAAAGTTGCGCGTGGTGCGCTTGGATGACGACATTGCTTCCAGCGCGGGGATGTCGATTTCGACGTTGAAGTGACCGGAATTCGAGATAATCGCTCCGTTCTTCATCAACTCGAAATGTTCCTTCGTCAGCACGCTCTTGTTGCCGGTGACGGTACAGAAGACGTCGCCGATTTTGGCGGCTTCGGGCATCGACATTACGCGGAAACCGTCCATCACGGCTTCGAGCGCCTTGGTCGGATCGATCTCGGTGATGATGACTTCGGCGCCGTTGCCCCGCGCGCGACTGGCGAGGCCGCGGCCGCACCATCCGTAGCCAGCGACTACGAACTTCGATCCGGCGAGCAAAAAGTTCGTCGCGCGGATAATCCCGTCGATCGTGGATTGCCCAGTTCCGTAGCGGTTGTCGAACAAGTGCTTGGTGTCAGCGTCGTTCACGGCGACGATGGGAAACTTCAGTACGCCTTCCTTCGCCATTGCGCGCAAGCGGATCACGCCTGTGGTGGTCTCCTCCGTGCCTCCGATCACGCCCTCGAGCGCATCGGTACGCTTCGTGTGCAGAATACCGACCAGGTCGGCCCCGTCATCCATCGTGATGTGCGGCTTGTGATCGATCGCAGCGAGGATGTGGTTGTAGTACGTTTCGTTGTCTTCGCCTTTGATTGCGAAAACGGGGATATTGTGATCGCGTACCAGCGAGGCGGCGATGTCATCCTGCGTGGACAGAGGATTCGACGCGCACAGCACGACCTCAGCTCCGCCATCGCGCAAGCAGATCGCGAGGTTCGCGGTCTCCGCGGTGACGTGCAGGCACGCCGAAACGCGAATTCCGGTCAGCGGCTGGTTCTTGATAAATTCCTTGCGAATGATCTGCAGCACCTTCATGGACTGGTTTGCCCACTCGATGCGTTTCTTTCCCAGATCGGCCAGTTCGATGTTCTTAATATCGCAATTCACTGCTGCTGTTGACATGCTTTCCCCTTCAATGGCGCGCGTTATGCCGCAAAAATTTAAGTTTGATTACCAGTAGCAAGTAGCGCTCGCAACAGATAGCGCCGCCGAAATGCAGCGCGGACCGTGCAGCTCCGCACTCATTTTCTCAGATTACACGAGTTTAGGTAACCAGTCAGGATACCCAATTTCCCGCTTCAGACTGCGCCCTTAGGACACGGCGGCGTAGCCCTTTGGTTCCCCAAAAAAACGTCACCACAGAGGCCGCCGGGATCCCAGGGACAAATCCTGGTGCCTTGCCCTGTCTTCCTCCGTGTACCCTGTGGTGAATACTTACTTGCGCGCAGCTGCGGGTTCCCGCAATCCCGCATCGCTTGCCAATTTGGCAGCTTTATCGGTCGCTTCCCACGTGAAGTCGGGATCCGAGCGTCCGAAGTGACCGTACGCCGCGGTCTTCCGGTAAATTGGACGCCGCAGGTTCAACGATTCGATGATGCCGCGCGGCGTCAGCTTGAAGTGGGAACGTACAAGATCGGGGATGATTGTAGGATCAACTTTTTCCGTGCCGAAGGTTTCCACCAGCACACTGACCGGATCCGCAACCCCAATCGCGTAAGCCAACTGCACTTCGCAGCGATCGGCGAGGCCGCCGGCCACGATGTTCTTCGCAATGTGCCGCGCCATGTAAGCCGCCGAGCGGTCGACTTTGGTCGGATCCTTTCCACTGAACGCGCCGCCGCCATGCCGTCCCATGCCGCCATAAGTATCCACAATAATTTTCCGGCCCGTGAGTCCGGTGTCTCCCATCGGTCCGCCGATCACAAACCGCCCGGTCGGATTGATGTGATATTTCGTATCTTCGTCGAGCAGTTGCGGGGGGATCACCGCCTGAATCACCTGCTTCAAAATCCCCGCGCGCAATTCATCATTGCTCACAGTCTCCGCATGTTGCGTAGAGATCACCACCGCATCCACGCGAAGCACCTTGCCATTCGCGTCGTATTCCACGGTGACCTGCGATTTCCCATCCGGGCGAAGGAAAGGAAGCGTCCCATTCTTCCGCACCTGCGAAAGCCGCTGCGTCAGTTTGTGCGCGAGCGAGATGGGAGTGGGCATCAGATCCGAATTCTCATTAACCGCATACCCAAACATCATTCCCTGGTCGCCGGCGCCGCCCGTATCTACTCCCATGGCGATGTCGCCAGATTGCTTGTTGATGCTGGAGATGACCGCGCAGGTGTTGCAATCGAAGCCGTGAAGGGCGTTGTCGTACCCGATTGACTGAACGGTGCCGCGGACGACCTGCTGAAAATCAACGTAGGCCTTTGTGGTGATTTCGCCGGCAATTACTACCAGGCCTGTGGCGGTGAGGGTCTCGCAGGCCACGCGGCTGGTGCTGTCTTCGGTGAGGCAGGCATCGAGGATGGCGTCGGATATCTGGTCGGCGATCTTATCGGGATGGCCTTCCGTTACGGATTCTGAGGTGAATAGGTAACGCGTCTTGGATGGCAAGTTGTGTTTCTCCTTATAGTGCACGTGACCATGATGTGTGATGCACGTGATCCTGCAGAGGCCGGGACTTTTGAATCGGGCTGCAGCCCGCGGAAAACCACGCCGCCGCTCGGAGGCGAACTGCGATAAGGAAGTCCAGTAAAAAGGCTACCAGAGTAAGTTCCGTCTACGCAACGATTTTGGTCGTAAGTCGATGACAGTGAGTTGAATAGCGGAATTTACCCTCTGAATGGGAGATTCACAAATGGCATCTCAGGTTTGCCGGGACGGACAATTCTGGGCAGGGGCCGCCTATGTATACATCAGGGATCAGGGTGCAGCCGAACCCAGGTTAAGGAACTCCAGGTCCGGCGGAGTTGGCCGCGGGAACACGCATTCCGGTGGAGTCGAAGATATAGTTCTTGACTTCGGCCTCGCCCCCCTCCGCGGCGATTTCCTTGCCGTTCCAGAGGAACGAGACTCCGGCGGCGTTGCCAACCCGTACATTAATTTCCTGTGAGGCGCGAACCGAGGTGTGCGCGGGCGCGATGAGAGTTTCCTGGGTGACGAGTTGACCATCCGCCATGACTGACACCCAGGAATTCTGCGTGGCGCGGATCACCAGAGACAAAGACGGTACGGATTTTGGCGACGCCTTTGGAGATGATTTCCCGAAGTTCTTAACCGTGACGTCATTCGAGCTATCGGGTTGCGGGCTAGGTGTGGCTCCGGTAGTTGGCGTAGACTTCACCGGCTCTTCCGCGGCAGCTTTTGTTGCTGTGGGCACCGTTGCTGCAGGCACCGTTGCTGCAGGTACCGTTGTTGCAGGTACGGACGCCGTGGTGGTCGCTGGTTTCGGAGCCTGGGAAGCCTGGGCAGAGGGTGGCCCGATGGATGCAGCTTCGGCGGAGGCTACGACAGCCGGTTTATCCGGTGGAACTGCGGCAACTCGAGTCCGGTTGGAATGACGGATCCAGAGAAACATCCCCAGTACAAGGACGAGCGCGGCAGCTGCAAAAATCTTCCAGGGAACCCCGCCGCCCTGTTGATTGAAGAAATCCTTCCGGCTGGGGCGGATGTGTTCCGCGCGTGGCATCTGAAGGTCGGGCAATTCCTCGACTTGCACCGGGGCTGCGGGCTTCGGCGCAGCAGGCTTGGGCTCAACCTTCTTAGGCTCAGATGTATGGAGTTTCGGTCGGTCGCTGCGAGTAGCGGCAGGCGGCTCCCAGACCTCCTGCGCATCGATCTGCGCCTGGCGGAGGGTAGTCAGATAGTCGCTAACGGCCTCTTCTGCGTCCAGTCCGAGATGCTTGGCGTAAGCGCGGATGAATCCTTTGTTAAAAACGCCACCGGGAAGGTCGTCGAAGTGTTCCTGTTCGATAGCGCGAAGCATGCGCGCGCTGATCTTGGTGACATTGGAAACATCGTCCAGCGAGAGTTCTTTCTTCTCGCGCGCGTTGCGAAATTTGTCGCCGAAATCTCCCACGTGGCCCTGCGAGCAACTCCCCCGCTCAGATAATTACGGCAACATCATAGGACAACCCGGAGGTGTACGCCACAGCCAAGAGTCCAAGGTGGGGTAACCGACAGAAGCCCGGTGTGCAATAACGCAGCGGGCGAACTCCTCGAACTTGGCGAACGCTTTGGGAGGGATCTTTGGAGGAAATGGAGGCCCAACCAAGTGACCGCAGTAATGGATACAGGCGAGGATGGTGCAGTCTTGCGGGGTGCATGGGGGCGATCGGGATTTTGCGCCAGAAACCTGCTCCGATGAAGAGCATTGCGGCGGATTTTGATGCGTCAATTGATCATGCCGCGGCGAAAAACTCACCGCTCATCGGCCCGTTCTCCGCTGCGGGAAACCCGGTGTAGGCCCGAAATAAGTAGATTGTGTGGCCGATTTTGGGGTACGCTACGACGCATAGGGATTCACAATCCCGACTTCTCTCGGTTTCGGGCCCCATTTAAATTCAGTTTCCTGTTCTCATCGGGGTGCGCCGGATGTCAAAGCGCCTGTTTTGCCTGCTCCCGTTTTTAGCAGCCGCGCTGGTCACGGCGCGGGATACCCCGCGCAACTGGCTCGAGGTCCGCAGTCCGGCGTTTACAGTCATCACTGATGCCAATCAGAAGCAGGGACGGCGCATTGCCGAGCAATTCGAGCGCATGCGCGCCATCCTGGCTGAAGCTTATCCCCAGGTAGAGAGCGATCCGGAATCTCCCGTCGTAGTGCTGGCAGTGAAGGATAAGCAACAGTTCCGCCTGCTCGAACCGGGGACGTACCTTTCAAAGGGATCGCTCAGATTACATGGAATGTTTCTGCGGAACTCGGACAAGAATTACATCCTCATGCGACTGGATTCTGAGGGCGGCAATCCCTACCCGATCGTCTATCACGAGTACACTCATCTGGTGCTGAGCCAAGCCGGCGAGTGGATGCCATTGTGGCTGAATGAGGGCCTGGCGGAATTTTATGAGCGCACAGAAATCTACGATGCGGACGTCTTCCTCGGCGGCGCCAGCCAGCATCATCTGATGCTACTGCGTCAGGAAAAGCTGTTGCCTCTTGCCACGCTGTTCACTGTCGACGAGAGGTCGCCTTACTACCTCGAGCAAAAGAAGGGCTCAGTTTTCTATGCGGAAGCGTGGGCGTTGACTCACTATCTCCGTCTGAAGGATTACGAGGAGAAAAGTTCCAAGGTTCAGCAGTACACAAAACTGGTGAGCGAGGGCGTCGATCCGGTCATCGCGGGCATTCGTGCATTTGGTGATCTCAAAAAACTTCAGAGATCTCTGGAAGACTACATCGAACAACGCAGCTTCAATCATTTCGAAACCAAGAACTTTGCAAGGATTGACGCCTCGGAACTGCAAGCAAAGTCGATTCCCGCGATCGAGGCGGAGGCGGTGGAAGCGGATTTCCTGGCTTGCAACGGCAGGTTGGAAGATGCTCGCTCTCTTCTCAAGCACGTGATGGAGAAAGATCCGGCGAATGCATTGGCGAAGGAAACTGCGGGCTTCGTGGACGCTGCGGAACTGAAGGTGGCTGAGGACACGCTGCGCAAAGCGGTTGGACTGGATCCCTCGTCGGCGGCGGCGCGCGCCGACCTGGCCATGTTTATGTGGAAACACGGCAAGAATCTTGACGAGTCGCGGGCATTGCAATCGGCCGCTGTTTCGCTGGACAGCGCGAACGTGAGTTATCGAATGAACCTGGCGAAAATCCTGATTACCATGGGGCGCCCGGAGAGTGCGCTTGAAGTGCTGCGAGCGGCAGTGGGCAGAACTCCGCAGGAGATCGAAGGTATCAGCCTGCTTTTGACCGAAGCAGAGAGGTCTGCACCGGAACGGAATTTACAAGCGGATCTTCGGCAACACAGCACGGGCACACAACAAATTCGCACGGAGCACGCGGAACCTCCGAATCACGAGTTCGTTAGCCAAGGGCCTCACCGGTTTTTAGTTGGTGTTCTGAAAGGTGTGCACTGCGAAACTCCGCACCTGGACATGACAGTGACATCGCGCACAAAAACGGTCGCTTTGTATGCGGAAAACTATTTCAAGGTTCAGTTTACGGCCCTGTTTGCTCCGGACAAGGATCTCAATCCTTGTGAAGAACTGGAGAACAGGCCGGCAAAAGTCGAGTATGTGGACTCGGCGGATAGCTCCGACATTCCGCATCTGATCGCGGTGGAGCTGCATCGCTAGGAACTCCCAAGGCAGCAGGAAGCGAGTTGTTAAAGGTTCACGTATGCGCAAGGGCTTCTGGGCATCGATTGGATTGTTAGTCGTTCTGGCATCGCCGTGCGGGGTGGCGGGCTCCAAAAGCAAAGAGGCGAAAAGTGCCGGCAGTGATGAGTTAGTCATTCTGCGGCTGATCGATGCCGCGGAGTCGGACTACTTTCAGGCGCAACGCCGGTACGCCACTTTCGCAGAGCTGATTCAGTCCGGCCAAATTCAGAGAACCTCGACCCAATCGGGCGAGTACACGCGGACCCTGCAATCGTTGCAGTTGCAATCCGACGCGCAACCCGTCCCCGGTTTCAGATTGACTCTGATGCTGTCTTCCACTGGAACCGGATTTCATCTGTCTCTGACGCAACTGGGAGAAAGATGCGCTCTCGGCTGGTTCACCGACGAGACGGGAGTTCTGTACGCCGGAAAAGCGGTCAATTGTGCGGAGGGCCTGAGCGCATCCGTGCTGAAGAGTTGGAACCCGCCTGACCTGGATGCCGCGGTGCCGCCGGTGCGAAACGCTGCTTCTTGCCCGTTATCGCAGATTCTGCATGAGGTAAGCCTGCGCGCGACGGAGTTAGTGGAAAACTTGCAGCGTTTTACGGCGCTTGAGCAAATTGAGCACACGGAATTCCGTAAGAACGGCAAGCCTCGAAAGTCGAGCAGCGAACTGTTCAGCTACGCCGCCGAGATTGAGCAGAATCCTTATGGAGGATTTTGGGTCGACGAGTACCGGACAGCCAAAACCCAGAGCGAGGCACCTCCGCTGGCAGATACGGGAACCGCTGCTTTCGCTCTGATCTTTCACCCCAACGTGATTGGAAATTTCGATGTTCGCTGTGAGGGCCTGGCGGATCATCAGGGAACGCCCGCCTGGCGCTTGCGGTTTGAAGAGGGTCCCGATCCACGCAAGTCGTTCAGTGCCCTGCGGATCAAGGATTCGCAACATCAGATCAGGTTCAAAGGGCGGGCCTGGATTGCAGCCGACGACTACCACATATTGCGGATGCAGACGGATCTGGTCGCCCCGATGCCGGAAATTCATTTGCAGCTGGAACACTTCGACATTGCATATGTGCCGGTCGAATTTGCCAAGCGCAGATTCCGGCTATGGCTTCCGGAGAGCGCGTCGATGCACATCAGCTATCGCGGACGCCGTTATCAGCGGGTACACAACTTCAGCCACTTCCAATTGTTTATGGTCGACACCGAGCAACGGGTAAAGGAGCCAATTGCCGGGCCCCCCGGCGAAGAGTAGGGAGGCATCTTCCCGACTCATATGCCGCACCAGGGGCACACGCCACACGGGTTGGGGGCGCGTCACATGGCGGCGGCAGCGATATCAAAGGCGACCCCGGCTGTTGGTATCGTGGTTTCGCAGACGACTGTGCTGATGCGCAAGGATTAGGCTGCAAGTCCCTGCAGTGCTGATATTTATACAGCGCAACTTTTCCCCAAAACCTGCATCCCTTACTAAGTAAGGAGTGCCTGTGCGTGCGCCCGTGCGGGGTCCCAGTGATGCGACTCGTACATGTGGGCGGCACGACCACTTGGGGTTACATTGACTATGAATAACAACGGAAAGAGCTGGCTGGACTTGTACGTGGACGCCATGATGGAAAAGGATCCATACAAGCGTCTGGCCCTGGTACGCAAGCTGAGGAGCGTGCCCAGACAGGGCGAATCCGACGATGTTGTTTTTGACGAAGTTCCGATGCGCCGGTCGGCAAAGGGGTCGCGAACATCCTCACGATCGCGGCAGCGATAAGAGTTTCGGGAGTATGGCATGAAGGCTTACTATCTGCGTCGTTTGGAAGATGTGTCGGGCAACAGCGGTTGTGGACGCGTAGCGCAAGTCGCTGAGTTTGATGACGGGGCCGCAGTTTTGCATTGGAACCAGGGCGCGAACAGCTCGGGTGTGTCGAGCACCGAAATATTTGCCTCGGTGAATGATTTGCTGCGAGTTCACGGACACAATGGACGTTCCCTGCTGGAGCCCATTGAGCGCCAGGAGTTCGCCCCCGAGACTGTCGAAGCGCATCCCAGGGCTTCGCAATAACGCTTCTGCCGGTTCATTCCGACCTACATGTGAAGCGGCGGCGAGAAGTCAGTCAGAGCCATGAAGGTGGAATCAATCTTTTCCACCAGTTTCCCATTTGCCTCTGATTTATCCCGCACACTCTTCCAGTTGGGATCGTCCTGAAAGGATTTCCAATTGGCGGCGGCTGCCTCTCGGCTGGGATGATAGAGAATGTAAATAAGCGTGTTGCTCTTCTCGGGTTCGTCGAGCGGCGTCCAATAGGCAACACTCTTCATTCCATGCTGATCAAACAGCTTGATTGTGTGATCGCGGAAGCGCGCGAGCAGATCGGACAATTTTCCGGGCGCAGCGTGATATACGCGAAGTTCGTAGATTCCCGCTGAGGTTTGCTGCGCAGCAGCATCATTTGACCGGGCTGCCCAAAGCGAGGGAGAAAGTAATGCTGCCGCGGGGAGTGCCTGAAGCAAAGTTCGTCTTTTCACGGCAGGAATTCTATCAGAGGGGGCGGGAAACTCTTCAGATTTGCGTTCATCCGTTCGCAACGAGACCAAAAACTCTTAACCTACGCCGATGGAAAGGCGGCGGAGCCTCAGTCCGTTTGCTGAAGGGATTTGCGAATTGTGATGGTGAACTGTGCTTTACACGTCTTGGAAGGGTCGTCGAATGCGTTGCCGGTGCGGTCGCCTTCGGAGGCTTCGAAGAACAGTCCTTTCTTGAGCCGGTCGGGAAGCCCGGAAACTCGGGCTTTGCCGTCCACGTTAGTGCCCACCTCGAGATCAAGTTTCCGGGCACTCAGGAATCCATAGGCGATGTGGACTTTGACCTTTGCCGCGTAAACCGGTTTGTTTTCCACGTCGTTGATGGTGAAGTCGGCCGAGCATTCGCCCAGGCCGGCATCTACCGACGGGAGGGAACGGGGATCCGGAGCTTGTGCCGCGCTGAAGGACATCAGCAATATGAAGCATGAGACGATTTTCATTTCGTCCGAATTATAGAACCGGTCAGCTAAGCGGACACAGCGTACACGCAAAGGACGATTCCCGGACGGCGGACGGCGGTCTTTCGGATAATTGGAACGAAGCCTAAGGCTCAAACGAAAACGAAAACAGAATCAGGGGGAACGGGCAGACAAATTAAGCCCGGAAGCACCTGTGGACGTTGGCTTTATGGATACGGGTTACCAACGTTCATTGCTGATGGACGAAAGTGCCACATATAATTTTTTGAACGCCACCCATCCGACGGAGAATAAACGGAATTTCCATGCCTGAGGCCGGTACTCAATTGACCCGCCAGAGCCAGGAATTAACCATTTTTCATGACGTGGCCAAGGCGCTCACGTCATCGCTGGACCTGGACTCAATCCTGCAAACCATCATGGACAAGATGGCGGAATATTTCCGCCCGGACACATGGTCATTGCTGATGGTCGACGAGAAACAAGATGAGCTGTACTTTGCCATCGCGGTGGGTGACAAATCCGAAGCGCTGAAAAACGTGCGCCTGAAGATGGGCGAGGGTATTGCAGGATGGGTGGCCAAACACGGCGAAACGAGAGTTGTGCCGGACGTGCGCACTGATCCATTTTTCGCGACGCGAGTGGACGACGCAACCAAGTGGGAGACCAGATCGGTGATTTGCGTGCCGCTGCGTTCGAAACTCCGGGTTTTGGGAGTCATCCAGTTGGTGAATGTGGATATGGAGAGATTCAAGGAGCCGGAGCTCTTCTTCCTGCAATCACTTTCTGATTATGCGGCCATTGCCATCGAGAATGCCCGCTGGGTGGAAAAAATCCAGGAGCTGACGATTACCGATGACTGCACGGGCCTGTACAACGCGCGGCATCTGTACAAGACATTGGACACCGAGGTTTACCGCTCGTCGCGATTTGGATATGAGTTCAGCGTGCTCTTCATTGATCTGGATCATTTCAAGGCAGTGAACGACACGTACGGGCATTTGATTGGGAGTAAGCTGCTGGCCGAGATTGGTTATCTGGTCAAGGCTCAGCTGCGCTTGATTGACTTTGCGTTCCGTTACGGCGGCGATGAGTTTGTGGTGTTGCTGCCGCAGACCAGCAAAGATCAGGCACTCGTAGTCGCGAGACGTTTACGCGATGCCTTGCGAGCGAGTTGCTTCTGCAAAGAAGAAGGTTTGAATTTGAACGTACGGGCATCTATGGGAATCTCGACCTTCCCGCACGACGCGCAGACCGCGCACGATGTCATCCGGCAGGCTGACGGAATGATGTACATGGTGAAGAATTCCACACGGGACAACATTGGGGTGGCGCAGAGGGGGATGTTGCAGGAGTAGCGTTGAAGGCTGAGTTGATCTCTCATTGCTCAGTGCCGGTTTTCGGAGTTGGTGATGCTTTCCTGTCTGGCTTCCACGGGTTCGGGTTGGCGGGAGCTCTGGGATTGATACCGAAATCCCACACATAAAGATTCATCCCTTCTTTTCCCATCATTTCTACGACGGCGTATTCTCCAGGCTGTAATGGCTCGGTGGGAGTGATCTTGAGCCATCCGCCTTGCAACCGCGTGGCGGTGGTGTTCACCAGGTGCTGCTCCTGGCTGACTTTGCCAGTCAGTTGGCGCTTGACGTCGCCCAGGATGCGTTTGTTGCCCTTTACCTGCGCCCGCACGATTCGGAAGCGCTCGACGGGGACGGTGGCCCGCTCGGGGGTCTGCGTGGAAGTCTGGTCCGGTTGAGTTTCCACACTCATGTAAAGAGATGGAATTCCAACATGGGATTGGATCGCAGCGTGGGCGCCTTCTAACTCGATAGAAGCCTTCGCAGAGGCGATGGGATTGATCGCGCCGCGCAGGATGTTTCCCTTGGTATCGCGGTTGATGTCACTGACGTTTTGCTGGAGCTCGAGAAGCTGGGGCTCGCCCTGCAGAGTGTCAAGCAGGAAAACTCCCTGGCTCATGGGAATGCGGAGTCCGGGAGCGACTTCGGGAAGCTGGGCTTCCGCGAGTTCATTTTCATGCTCGAGTTCCTTGTCGAGTTGGACGGCCTCGGGAGCCGAAGCGGACGCCGCGCGCTCTTTTTCGTATTTGTTTGTCGCGGGCCAGTCCACCAAAGTGTTTGGGAGTTCTTCCCATTCCTCGCGCTCGGCGCTGTAGTAGCGGACCCGGTCGCCCTTGACTTCATATTTCGTTACCGACTGATACGAGCCATCTTTCAGGACTAAACGGTGCGAGCCTTCTTGAGCCCAAACCGGCGCGAGCAGGGCCGAGAGCAAAAGGATCGGGAACAAACGATGAGAGAAGGAAACCATGATGTCGGCCCGGGACTGCTTTCATTATGATGCCGATTCCCAGAAGAGTCGAACCGCGATGAGATAAGAACCCGTCACCGACACCCCTACTCGGGCCGCAAGTGATTTGCTAGTGGCGCGCGGGCACATGCTCCCACGCGTGTCGGGGATTCACCCGATGAGCAGTAGGTACGTCGTTGTAGTATGCTGGAGCCGCAAATCGAACGATGCAAATGAAACGCAACGCTCTCTTCTCTTCCGCCTTCTTCCTTTTAACGTGCATTGTAACGCTGGGCCAATCTGGGCCCGCGTCCTCGGGCGCTGCGGCCAATGGACAGGGGGGCTCGCCGGTTTCTTATGCATCGGTGACACAGTTGAACGGCCTGCTGTCCGAGCTGGAAGACACGTCGAAGAAGACGCAGAGCGATTTGCAGAAGCTGCGGGTTGAGAAATGGAAGGCGGACGGTTCGTACAAAAAGCAGGCTTTAGGAAATGCAGAGTCGATTGAGCGGAACTTGCAAGGGGCGCTGCCGGAGATTATTGGGCAACTGCGCTCGGCTCCCGAAAGCTTGCCAGTAACATTTAAGCTCTATCGGAATCTCGACGCTCTGTATGACGTTCTCGGGAATGTCACCGAGGGAGCGGGCGCATTCGGGTCAAAGGATGATTTGCAATCCTTATCCAACGATTTGAGTTTATTCGAGGGCACGCGGAAGCAGCTGGCGGAGCGGCTGGATAACCTGTCAAACGCAAAGGAAGCAGAGATTGCGCGGCTGCGCACAGACCTAACGAAAGCGCAGGCGGCCATTCCGGCGGAGCCTCCGAAGAAGATGGTGGTCGACGATACGGAGCCTCCCAAAAAAGCGCCCGCGAAGAAGAAGAGCACGGCGAAGAAGCCGGCCGATGGGACGAAGCCGGCGGCTGGTCAGGCGCCGAATCCTCCAGCGCAGCAAGGGACGGGGAAGCCGCAGTAGGCGCACCTCGGACCTCAAGTTTGAGTCTTCCAACCAACTACTAAAAAAGGGTTGATCAATGGGACGAGTCTCTCGCCTTTACCGCATCACTTTGTTCGCCGCAACTGCCCTTCTCCTGCAAACAGCCTGGGCGCAGGGCACAGCCGATGAACGCGTTCTGTACCACGCAAAAGTATTCACCGCCGACCCGCAGAATCCATATGCCGAAGCCGTAGCCATTCGCGCCGGCAAGATCGTAGCCGTCGGCAATCTCCCCGAAGTTCTGAAAGCAGTGTCCCCCAGTGCCGAACGGGTTGACCTCGGCGGAAAGAGCCTCTTGCCGGGCTTCATCGATTCCCACAGCCACTCGATCGACGGAGGACTAGGCCTGATCGGCGCCGATGCAACCGACAAAGTCTCCACACTCGACCAACTCCCGCCCTTTGTTGACGAAGCCAAGAGATCCGGACGCGGCATGCGCGGAGACATCGTAGAGGTCCAGGGCCTGCCGCTCGCCTTTTGGTCGCACACAGATGTTCTTAATCAACACTTCAGCGCAGGGGCATACCAGAATCATGGCGTTCTGCTCCGCGGCATGGACGGCCACACCGCATGGGCGAATCACGCGCTGCTTCAGCGCGCCGGCATCACCGCTGAGTTTCTCAAGAGTCTCAGTCGCGACGAGCGCGCCTACTACGGTACCGACCGAACGGTGAACCCAATGGCTTCCTGGTGGATGCGGGAACTGCGAAAGTTGAACATCTCCTTCCCGAGCCGACGCCGGAAAAGTTGCTGGCCGCCGCCCGCGCCGCCCTCAACTACAACTACAGCCTCGGAATCACCGCCTGGCTTGATCCAATAGCCACCGATCAGGTGCTCAGCGGGTATAAGATGCTCGCCGACCATGGCGAACTTAACTCAGAAATCGTGGCCTTTCCGCAGGTGCTCTCCAAAGATCCCGCCGCCGAATTAGCCGCAGTCCAGAAGACCCGCGAGACCTATAAAAATGTTCAGCATCTTCACGTAACCGGCATCAAAATTTTCGCCGACGGTGTCGCCGAATTCCCATCGCAAACGGCCCACCTGACCAAGCCTTACAAGAACAGCGGCCACAACGGCGATCTGTTATTCGATCCCAAAAAATTCGCCGATCTCTGCATAAATGCCGATAAGCAAGGTCTGATTATCCACGTGCACGCCATCGGCGACGGCGCCGTCAAAGCCGCTCTCGACGGCATTGCCGCTGCCCGCGCTGCCAACGGAGACTCCCATCTCCCCCACACCCTCACCCACGAACAGTTCATCCAGCCCGAAGATTTCCCCCGCTTCCGAGAACTCGGGGTCATCAGCGCTCTCCAACTCTTCTGGGCCGATGCCGGCAACGATACCATCGAGATCCTCAAGCCTTATGTCGATTCCAGCATCTATAAGTGGCAGTACCCAGCCCGCTCCATTCTCGACAATGGCGGAATAATCTCCGGCGCCAGCGACTGGCCAGTCTCAACCGCAAATGTTTTCCGCGCGATCTATCAGGCCGAGACCCGCAAGGGCAAAGAAGGCATTCTCGATGCCTCCCAAGCCATGCCGCGCGAAGCCATGTTCTACGCCTACACCCGCAATTCCGCGAAAGCTATGAACCTGGATTCCATCGGAACCATTGGACCCGACAAACGCGCGGATCTGGTGTTGCTTGATCGCGACGTTCTGACCATCCCCCCGGAAGAAATGCGACAAACAAACGTCTTGTGGACGATGGTTGCCGGCAAAACCGTCTATCAGCAGAAGTAGCCGCCAAGGCGAAGCTTGAACGGTCGCAATGCCCCAAATTGTCAATTCTCATCCTCTGGATGCGTGTAACGGTCCAGGGAAGGTAACCATTACCCGCATCCAGCCAGCCTGCCGGTAGAAAACAGCCTGGGCAGGCTCGCATCAAGGAGGCCCCCTGCCTGAAAAACGATCCCGGGCCAAAACCCGCGTCCAGCAAGGGTTTTAGGCTTTGTAAATAAAACGAAAACTTGCGTTTTTATGCTTTCTTTTTTCCCGTTTCGTTGTAAGATTCTCGCCACCTCGGTAGGGGGCCCAATGCCTTTTCCTTCCCGCCTCGATGGATCTCGGCACTCAAAACTGAATTCTGCGCGCTGGCTGGCATGCATGCTCAACGCCCTGCTCGCTCCCGCGCTGCTGCTCGCCACGCCCTCATCGGATGCGGCAGAGCCGCCTACGATACCCGTAACCGAAGCGCCCAAGCAGGAACTGGCGAAGGATTCTAAAAAACCGCAAAAGTATGACATCGAGCACATTGGGCAACGCGGCATTGGCCGCGGCTTCAACCTCTATTCCGTAAAACATGAACTCGAACTTGGCCGCAACATGGCTGCAGGCTTCGACCGCTCCACCAGGGCGATCCATGACAATGAGGTGAATGCATACGTCAATCGTCTGGCTCAGAAAATCGTCCGCTACTCCGATGCCGAGATTCCGTTTACCGTGAAAGTGATCGACTCCGGCGACGTTCCCCGCGCTTACGGCTTGCCTGGCGGTTTCCTTTATGTGGATAGCGCCCTGATTCTTTCGGCTGATGATGAAGCCGAGCTCGCCGCCGTGATGGCTCACGAAATCGCTCACGTGGCAGCCCGCCACGCTACTCGCGCTATGACGCGAAGAGATGTCTGCCGGATTATTGACTCCATCGCCTATGTAGCGGGCCCCGCAGGCGCCGGTGCCGCTGACATTGGCGGACTTGCCGGACCTCTTTCCGTGAAAAAGTTCAGCCGCGATGCCGAGTACGAAGCTGACCTTCTCGCCATTGAGTATGCCTATGCTGCCGGCTACGATCCGCAAGCATTGTTGGACGCTCTCGAAAAACTGCACGCCATTGAAGAGCACAAAAAATCTGAGATGGCTAAGATCCCCGGATACCACCTCGCCGCAAAGATCCCGTTCCACTCCAAGATCGCAAAAAGCTTTGCCAATTACCCGCTGACCGAAGAGCGCATCGGACGCCTCCAGTCGGAAATCACTCAATTCCTGCCGAACCGCAAAGACTACATACTCGACACTCACGAGTTTCAGGAGGTCAAGGCACGTCTGCTGGCCTCCCAGCTTCCCACCCTTCGCCATCATCCAAAGGGCGATGATGAAGACAGCAAAGGCCCGGTCCTACGCCGCCATCCGGAGAACGAGGACGTGATCCCGCCCTCCAGCATTCTGCCGGCTTCCGGCCGCACCATTAACACTGCGTTTAGCTCGGTAAACGTACCCCGGAACTGAACCCCTAAAACCGCGCAAATCCCTGAAATAAAAAAGGCGCCGGAAGACCCGGCGCCTATGAGATACGACTCGCGAGATGCGGTTCAAGCGAGAAGAGTGAATACAACGTAAATAGGGTGCCCCACCCTTGTCGCGTTCGGTGCGACAGGGTGGGGACTTTGACTTTATTTGCTCTCCGCCACCGACGGGCTGGCCCCGAAATCGCGGCGGTTATTCGCCGCGGTTCGCGCTGCACGGGATGACTGCTGATTGGCAACCGCCGCTCCATACCGCTCCAGCATGATCGGCGCCATGGCGTTTTCCGCTTCCTTCACGAACATCAGTTTGTTCTCGGAAGCCATGTCAACGCGCACAAAGTCCCCCAGCTTCACCTGCCCGGTCGCAACCAGGTTCGCCAGCGGGAACACCAGGTTCCGTTCGATAGCCCGCTTCAAGTGCCGCGCGCCATACCTCGGATCGGTCCCTTCCTTGAGCAGATATTCCTTCACAGCCGACGTGCAATTGAAAACAAACTGGTTCGTACCGGCGGCCATAAGAACTCGCTGTTGCACCATCCCCAATTCAATCTCGAGAATCTGCGAAAGATGCTCATCGCGCAGCGTTTTGAACACAACCGTCTTGTCGATGCGGTTCATAAACTCCGGCGTGAATTTCCGCCGTGCCGCCTCGACCGCCGTCCGCTGAATCTTGTCATCGAACGACTCGTCCACTTCGACGACTTTCGGCGCAAACCCGAACCCGCCATCCACCAGGTTCATCATTTCACCGGCGCCCAGGTTCGAAGTCATGATGATGATGCATTGCGATAAATCCACCCGCCGGTTATCGCCAAGCGTCAGGGTAGCCTTGTCCAGGATCCCCAACAGCAGTTGCCACAGCGAGTCGGAGGCCTTCTCGATTTCATCAAAGAGCAGGATGGAAAGCTTCAGCTTTTCGCTAAACCACTGGTTCAGCGCTTCCTGCGTCAGCAGGGGATGGGTCTCGCGGTGCCCCAGATATCCCGGAGGCGACCCGATCAGCTTGGCAATCTCGTGCGAATGCTGAAACTCGGCGCAATCGATCTTGATACATGCCCTCGAATCCCCAAACAGGGCCTCAGCCATGGCTTCCACTACCCGAGTTTTCCCCGAGCCGGTGGGTCCAAGAAACAACAGATTCCCCACCGGGCGTCCAGGCGCGTTTAAGCCCGCCAGGAACATCTGGTAGATCTCTACCACCTTCTCGACCGCCTGATCCTGGCCCACAATGCGGCGGCGGAGGGCGGCTTCAAACTCTCCAGCATCGTTGCTTCGACGGTTCGGATCGAGCACTGTTGCGAGATTCGTTCTCATAAGAATGTTGCCGGGGCTCCGGACTTCCTTTCGGCCGTTTTCTTCGGCTCTCGTATGGTTATCGCCGGACATCTCAAGGCCCCTACCCATTTTCTAACCTGTTTTCCGGAGTGGCCAGAGTTCATCCAACTTGCTGCATCCGACTGCTGGGATATGAGCAACCTTCGGACCACGCATGAGGGTCCTCTTATGTTAGATGCAAGTACCGACTTCCGCAGTGTTTACCGTCATCAGCCGGCAATTCCTCACGCCCTCCACACCACATCCGCGCTGCATAACGGAAAAGCTTTTCACTCGCACGGAAGGAACCTACTAGTAACCAGTAATGGAGGGGTACTCAGTACTGCCTTCCCTCCGTCAACTAGACCGCGGTGGATCGAATCTGTGCGTCCCAATTCCGACCCTGATACCGACCATTGATTACCGAACAGACGTAGTACTCCCGCCGTAACTGGCGACCCCCCAAACCCAAAGCTAGTATCCGGCTCAGGTAGGTTCGGAGGATAGCTTGCGCCACTCGTCTCATCGCGCTCTTACAGGACTTCTGTCTCTCATATTCGCCCTGGCCGCCTGGATGGTGGCCCCGCGCCTCGATCCCAGCTTTGTTGCGCAAGCGCAAACGCCCCGACCGAAGCCTGCCGTCGCCTCTAAGGGCGCGCAACTGCACACGGCAAGCGTCAGCACCAAACCGCTGGATCCCGAACCTCGGCCCCTGGCCCCTACCGGCACTGAACTTTACACCGCCAAGCGTGGAGAAGCTATTCCAACCATCGCCCGGCACTACCTCGGACGTACTTCATACCTGACATCTTCCGAGCTCTCGGCAGCGATTCGCAATATAAATCACAAGTCCGAATCCACCAATATCCTTAAGGCGAACGAAGCCATCATTATTCCGGGAATCCTTGCCGCGCCCGTCACTGAAAAGACAATCACCGTTCCCAAGGATTTCGAGGTGCGCGCCGTCTACCTGACCGGAGTCATGGCGGCCAGCGATCACGGACTTAGAATCATCCGCCATTGGCGCGAAGTTGGCGGCAATGCCGTCGTCTTCGATATCAAGGATTCCGATGGTAGCGTTAATATCCATTTCGACCACCCGCTCCTCGGAGAGCACAAGGTTTACATCCACGATGTTCCCAAGTTGGTCCACTTCCTGCACCAGCAGAATATGCACGCCATCGCGCGCATCGCCATCTTCCGCGACGAGCGCCTGGTGAAGGAACATCCCGAGTTAGCGGTCCAGTCGCGCAAGAATCATACGGCGTGGCGGGAAAACGGCAAGTTGGTCTGGACCGATCCCTCCAACCCCAAGGTCCAGGACTACAACATCGCCCTGGCCAAGCACGTTGCGCAGCTAGGAGTGGATGAAATCCAGTTTGACTACGTGCGCTTCCCTGCCGAAGGCGATCAGAAAGATGCCGCCTTCGTCTTCCAGAACGGACAACAGGAATCTCCGCAGGCCGAAAACACACCCGTAGACAGTCCGGACTCAACCTGCGTGCTTCCGGCGCCAAAGCATCGCGCCAAAAAGGGCGCACCCAGACTGGCTCCGCAGGTCCAAAAGGGGCCATGCCCCGTCAAAGCCAAGCCAGCGCCCCGTGGACCGCAACGCGCTGATGTAATTACCGCCTTCCTGAAGAAGGCCTATTCCGAAGTCCGCCCCACCGGTGCTCTGCTATCGCTCGACGTCTTCGGCGTGATGGCTTGGCAACGCCCCGTGGATCTCTCCCATACAGGCCAGGATATCGTGCAAATGGCTCGCTACTGCGACATCCTGAGCCCCATGATCTATCCCTCGCACTTTTTCGGAATGGACAAGATTGCCCATCCTGGGGATGAGCCCGCTCACTTCATCGGCGAATCTATGGAACGTTTCGAACTGATCACAAAGGGAAGCGGGGTAGTGATTCGCCCCTGGCTCCAGGCCTTTCACTGGCGCACCAAAACTTATTCACCGGAATACATAAAGATTCAGGTGGAAACCGCCCGGGCAAAAGGAGGCATTGGTTTCTTATTCTGGAATGCCGCCAATGACTATTCCAAGCCTTTCACAGCCATGCCCGAAATGAAGTCGGCAAACCGGCAAGCTTCTAAAGACAATCCCAGATACTTCCGGGGCGACGAACTCCCGGTGCCTGCGGTTCAGGCTGCATTGACGCCGGCCAGGTAATCTCCTTCGAGACCAGCCCGAGTTGCGGCATTAAACCTTGTGTGTAGGCTCGCGAGCTCGAATTCGGCCTTGTAAACGTCGGTCAGCTTCGAGTACTATCCCGTGCGTTCGTTCTGCCAAATCCCAATCGAACACCCAGGGTAGCCCCATGACGCCTGAAGAACGCGTGCGCATGAACGAACTGTGCGCCAAGATCCAGGAAGAAAAGGATTACGAGGAATTCGCCTCCGAACTGCTCGAACTCAGTGAACTGATCGCTCGAAAGCACGAGCGCCGATTTCAAAATCAACCCAGCTTAGTCTGGCATCGAAATCGGCCATATAAGACGGTCCCCGCGGTCGTAAACAAGATCATTCAGACCGGAGTCGCACGCGCGCCCGAAAAAGCGGAAATCTCCGTTATTCCGGCTGATTATCTGTTCCGCGAGATTCGCATCGAGAATTCGCTGACCACCGCCGAAGGTGCAACCGTGGCTCTCAAGCAGGGCGCGCGTCTGGACCTCACTCTCGAAGCCAATGTCAAGGACACCGTTTTTAAGTCTCCGCCTGTTTCCTGACCTTCCGCTCGAAACGCACAGCACTGCACGTGCGTGGCACCCCGTAAAGAAATACACTCGTACAGCGAACGCTGTATTCAGGGACAATCTAAGCCCACGTAAGATTTTGTTGTCTCCTCCCCACAGTGGGATTTGCCGACTTGTGCCTCTCAGGCGGTCCGACAAAAGGATCTGTTCTTGCCAGACGTCAAGACTAAACTGCAGGTCGAGAGCCGGCTTCGCCAGAGCGATGAGATCTTCCGCTTGCTGGTCGAAAACGTAAAAGACTACGCCATCTTCCTGTTGGAGCCCAACGGCAACGTCGCTACCTGGAATCAGGGGGCCGAGCGGATCAAGGGCTACAAGGCCCACGAAATTATCGGCCGCCACTTTTCCCAGTTCTATCCCAAAGAGGCGCGGGAGAGCCGGTGGCCCGAGCGCGAACTGGAAATGGCTGCCCAACAAGGGCGCTTCGTAGATGAGGGGCAGCGTGTACGAAAGGATGGATCTTCGTTCTGGGCTTACGTGGTCATCACAGCGCTCCGCGACGACCGCGGGGAGTTGCGCGGATTTTCCAAGGTGACCCGCGATCTCACCGAGCGGCGTGCCCTGGAAGAGCGCACACGGCTGCTCAATCGAGAGCTGCGCAGCAGGGTTTCAGAGCTCCTCGAATCCCAGCGGCAGGTAGAGTTAAGGACCTTCGAACTGCAAAAGCTCTCAGGCGAATTACTCCGGGTGCAGGATGAGGAACGCCGCAGAATGGCGCGCACTCTGCATGACGAACTCGGCCAGGAACTCGTCGCCTTGAAGCTGGAAATCGACACCGCGCGCACCTCCGAACACGGTTCTGGCAAGAATCTTCTACACGCCACAGATCTGGCCAGCAGCGCGCTGCAGAAAGTACGCAACATGTCGTACTTGCTGCACCCGCCTCTGCTCGACGAATCGGGGCTGCTTCCCGCGTTGCATTGGTATTTTGAAGGGCTGCAGAGCCGGGGGCAATTGCGCATCACTTTCGAATACAGGCCTGTGCTGTTCCCGCGGCTCGCGCCCGAGATCGAGACCGCAATCTTCCGCATTATTCAGGAAGCCCTGACCAACATCTACCGCCATTCCCAGAGTAATGACGCGCGTATCGAACTCATTCAGGAAACCGAATCGGTGATCGTGCGTATTCGAGACTTCGGAAAGGGAATTCCCGAAAGTACTATCGGACCCGCCTATGTTGCGGGTGTGGGCATCAGCGGAATGCGGGAGCGCGTTAAGCAATTGAATGGTGAGTTGAGGATTTCCAGAGCCGAACCGGGCACTCTCGTCCAAGCCACCCTGCCGACCACCGAACTCCTTTAAGCCTGAACCCCTGCAGCCCTTTTCCCGTCGCTGCTAGGCAAGCGGTGGCTTCGACCGAACGGGAACGCTCTGAACGGTCCCCCAGTCTGAACGTCGACCATCCGCACCGGCTACATACAGGGGTGCTGTCTCACATCTTCGTTATAATGAATCCACTGAGGAGATCGAATGGCAATCCAGAAGACGGACAAAATCTGGCATAACGGCAAGCTGATCAACTGGGACGATGCGACCGTGCACGTGATGTCGCACGTTCTCCACTATGGCTCTTCGGTGTTCGAAGGTATTCGCTGCTACGATCTGCCGAGCGGCCCGGCCATTTTCCGCGCTGTCGAGCATATGCAGCGCCTGGTCGATTCCGCCAAGGTCTACCGCATGGAGATTCCTTTTACCCGCGATGAACTGCTCAAGGGCATGCTCGAGACGGTCGGGCACAATGGCGCGTGGCCGTGCTACATCCGCCCCATCGTCTTTCGCGGATACGGTGATGCGGGCGTCAACCCGCTGCAATGTCCCGTCGAAACCTACATCGTGAATTATCCCTGGGGCAAATATCTGAGCGGTAACGACGATGGCGTGGATGTCTGCGTTTCGTCGTGGACGCGTTTGGCTCCTAATACTCTGCCCGCCATGGCCAAGGCCGGTGCCAATTACATGAACTCGCAACTCATCAAGATGGAAGCCATCGCCAACGGCTACGTAGAAGGCATCGCGCTCGACCGCAGCGGCTTCGTCAGCGAAGGCTCGGGCGAGAACCTGTTCATTGTGCACCGCGACAAACTCATTACCGCGCCCCTCGGCAACTCGGTTCTGCCGGGCATCACCCGCGATTCCGTGCTGCAGATCGCGCGCGACTTGAACATTCCCATGATCGAGCAGATGATCCCGCGCGAAATGCTCTACATTGCCGACGAGGTCTTCTTCACAGGCACTGCTGCCGAGGTTACCCCCATCCGATCAGTGGACAAGATCAAGGTCGGTAAGGGCACCATGGGTCCGGTCACCAAGGCAATCCAGAAGGAGTTCTACGCGATTGTCCACGGTGAGAAAAACGACCGCCATGGCTGGTTCACCCCGGTACCCGTGCGCAGCAAGCAGCCAGTCGGGGTATAATTTGCGACGCTACCGTTGGTAGGCTCATCTATGCCCAGGGGCGCCTCCAAGGCGCCCTTTGGTCCGTCTTAGCCCGGAAGAACAAAACAATTTAAAAGGAGAAGTCTTATGTCCCAAGGAATGACTCCCGATTTCGCCGCCGGCCTTTGCGCCATGATGCTCGACGGTATCCAGCGCGAAGCAGAATGCACCAAGCGTGTGCTGGCCGCTGTTCCCGACGACAAATCTGACTATCGTCCCGACCCCAACGCCCGCACCGCCCGCGAACTCGCGTGGCACATCGCCAATACGGATGTTCAATTTCTCGACGGCATTGCCGACCTGAACTTCAGCATGGAATCTCCCGAGCACAAACCTCAAACCTCGGCAGAAATCGTCAAGTGGTATGACGAAAACATGAAGCGCGGCCTCACTCGCGTCGCCGGTATGACTCCCGAGCAGTTACTCACTCCGATCGAATTCTTCGGCGTGTTCAACCTGCCCGCTGTGGCCTACCTCGGTTTCCTGAACAATCACAGCATTCATCACCGCGGCGAACTGGCAACCTATCTGCGACCAATGGGATCGAAGGTCCCCTCTATCTACGGAGGCAGTTACGACGAGCCCTTCGTCCCCGCAACTCCGGCCGAAACCGCCGCGTAACTATAAACCCAAGGGGTGCCCCACCCTTGTCGCACGGCGTGCGACAGGGTGGGGCCTTTGACTTCCTTTCACCAAAAAGCACTCCCGTCAACCGTCCCGCTGGTGAGCAAGGAGCCTCGATCGCCCGCCCCGCTCTCGGCCTAGCCGCTGTGCTTTGAATTTAGCTTTTTATCCCCCAAACGTATCAGCCGCAGAGCGGCGAAAGAGAACGCGTCACACGACGGATTTGCATCGGATTTACACGCCGTAAACGGGGCGTCCAAAACGAAACCGCCCTTCACAGGAAGCAACACGCAGCCCGGTTGCCCTATCCGCGCTATTTCTTTACAGAACCGGCGAAGTTCGTCACCACGGTCACCGAAGGGCTGACCTGCTGCGCGACGTTGTCAATCAGGATCTTCTTGCCATCGGGAGAGACGTCGAAAAACATCGTCGGAGCCGACGTGGTAATCGGAATCTGCTGCGGGGCGCCCAGTTGCGGGGCTCCTTCCACCTCTTTGAATGAAATCACATAGAGGTTGAACCCCGGGTCCATGTAGAACAGTTCCTTGCCATTCCTGGTCCACGCCGGTCCGCTCGAGCCCTGCGAAGTGACCTGCCACTTTCCTTGCCCACCGCGAAACGGCACGATGTACAACTGCACGGTCCCGGATTCATTCGATTCATAGGCCAGCCACTTGCCATCGGGAGAAAGTCGGGCGCCGTAAAGCACAGCCGCATGGGCCACGACCATCCACGGCTTCCGCTCTCCTTCCAGCGCTACCGCCCATAGCTGCGTGTCCATGCCATTCGTGCCGTGCGAATAAAGCAGGTACTTGCCGTCCGGGGACCAGTCCTCGACCGTGTCTGCCTGATCGTTCTCCAGCAACACTTCTTCCGCCCCGCTGCCGTCAGAGCGCTTGCGGTAGAGATTGGAATGCCCGTTGCGCAGCGAGGCATACGCGATCCATTTGCCATCCGGCGACCACACCGGAGTCGTATTCTGCACAGGCCCAAAGGTCAGCCGGGTTCGAACGCCGCGCGCGAAGTCCAGAACCCAGATGTCGTTCACCCCGACGTCGATCTGCAATGCAACTCGATCGCCTTGTGGCGAGATGTGGGCTCCCATAAGATTTGCGAACTTGTCTGCGATGGTCTCGATTTTCTTCCCCGTGCGGTCGAGCCAGACTAGTTGTAACTCCGCGTTTCCGCCGCTTCCGTAAATCATCAGCCCGTTTTCCGAAGCGGAGGCATCCATGTGCCACGTGGTGACGTCATTCATTACCCCACGCGCCAGAATGCGAGGCTCCCCCTTCAATTTCCCTGCTCCCGGATCGAACGGTTGTGCCATCAACTGGTCGCTCCGCGCGAAAAGAACATAGCCATCCGCATACACAGCATTCGTCTGCGAACGGAAGAGCGGCCGGTTCTCCTTGCCGTCCAGCGAAGCGTAATAGATCGTGTTGTTCCCGGTCTTTGATGTGTCGTGGTGAATCGCCAGGTACAGAAGGTGTTTGCCGTCTGGAAGCAGCCATGGCCAGCGATGGGACGTATGCTGGGATACATCGACTGTAGTAAGCGGAGTCGGCGTTCCGCCGTTGATCCCGACTCGCATCAGCGGCGTCTGCGTGTTGGGCGAAAACACAATCGTTCCATCCGGACTCCACGCCCCACCTCGCGCAAAAGGCGCATCGCAAATAATTTGCGGCGAGCCTCCCTCCAGGTCGATGGTCTCCAGTTTGCCCGCAGTAAAAAATCCCAGCGCGCGGCTGTCCCACGACCAGAAAGGAAATATCGCCCCCTCGGTCCCGGCAAGCACGTGCGCCTCAAGCACGCCGAGCGGGCGTATCCACAGCGATGGTTTTCCACCCGGCCCCGTCGCTGTAAATGCAACCGTCGTCCCATCCGGCGAGAGCACCGGCGGCCCCGCAAAATCTCCACTCAGGTTGAGTGTCGTATTTGACGGTGCCTCGATCACCGTTCGGATCGACTGGGCCGGTCGCGTCGGACGATGCAGCAACCATCCGCCCGAAATTCCCAACAGGATTGCCGACACGATCGCCGCCATCCATCCCGTGCGTTCGCCTTTGCGAACAGTCGGCGCAACTCTTGCGGACCCAGCCGCCGGGGGCACACGCTCTGCCGCGATGAATTGGAGTTCCAGTTTGATGTCATGCGCGGCCAGGTAACGCTCTTCAGGATTCTTCTGCAGACAAGTAGTGATGACATGCTCAAGTCCCGGCGGCGTTTGCGGCTTCACCGTGCTGACCGGGTCGGGTTCTTTTTCCAGAATGGACGATGCCAGTGACAACTGGCTTTTCCCTTCGAACGGACGCTTCCCTGCAGCCATCTCGTAGAGCACAGCGCCGAAGGCGAAGATGTCGGAACGCGCGTCGGCTTCCCTGCCTTCGATCTGCTCGGGCGCCATGTACTGAATCGTCCCAATAATGGTCCCAGCGGTCGTAAGAGGGCTAAGCGGGCTGGGCCCACTCAACGTTGCCGCCGCGGTGAAGGACGGCGCTGCACCTGAACCTGAGATCGTGTTCTGCAATCCCAGCGGCTTGGCCAACCCGAAATCCATCAGCTTGGCCCCACCTTGCGTGAGCATGATATTTCCCGGCTTCAGATCGCGATGCACGATCCCGCGTGCGTGAGCCGCTGCCAGCGCTTCGGCAATAGCGATGCCGATCCGGTAGATTTCGGGCAGTGGGATTGAGCCTTTGCGCAGGCGCTCGGCTAAGGTCTCTCCTTCCAGAAACTCCATCACCAGAAAGTCGGCGCCGTTATGCGAGCCGATGTCATACAGCTGGCAGATGTGGGGATGGTTCAGCGACGAGATGGCGCGGGCTTCCCGCTCCATCCTCTGCTTCAGTTCCGGAGACGATGGCAGAGTTGAGGCCAGCACCTTGACCGCTACCGTCCGGCTCAGGCGAGTGTCGAGCGCGCGATAGACCTCTCCCATGCCGCCGGCGCCAAGCGGAGCCTGAACTTCATAAGGTCCAAGTTTCGTGCCAGAAGTCAAAGCCATAAAGGTCGCGCCATTATAACGTCCAGGCACAGGGTGCCCCACCGTTCCCGCGTTTTGAGCGGGAGGGTGGGTCTTCTGACTCTGCGACCATTCCGCGGAACTTTGGCCCGTGCCCGGTTGCCAACTCCGGTCCATTACCTAGGTCATCTTGGGGAAGGTGACGATTCAGAGCATCATGCTGAAAGAGCTTTGAAGCCCGCTTGGGCTTCCTGGGACACATTCCGAATGAATATTGATGACCTGCTTCGGATCGCGACGGAACGCAAAGCCTCGGACTTGCATTTGAAGGTGGGCAACTATCCCCACCTGCGCGTCGACGGCGACTTGGCGCCCTTGACCGACCAGCCACGCATCAGCGCCGAAGACATGTTGAACATGGCCTTCAGCATGATGTCGGCGCGCCAGAAACAGAAATTCAAAGAGACCACCGAAATCGATATGGCCTACGGCGTCGCCGGGCTGGGGCGATTCCGTGTGAACATCTTTCAACAGCGCGGGAACGTGGGACTGGTGCTGCGCGTCATTCCCACCAAGATTCGCGCTCTGGACGAATTATTTCTGCCCAAGGTCGTCGAGCAGATTTGCGACATGCCTCGCGGCCTGGTGCTGGTCACCGGAGTGACCGGCTCTGGTAAATCCACGACGCTGGCCGCCATGGTAGATCGCGTCAACTCGTCGCGAGCGGAGCACATCGTCACCATCGAAGACCCAATCGAATTTCTACATCGCGACAAAAAAGGCTACGTCAATCAACGCGAAGTAGGCGTGGATACTCCTTCCTTTGGAGCGGCGTTGCGCGCTTCACTCCGTCAGGATCCGGACGTAATCCTGGTGGGCGAAATGCGCGACCTGGAAACCATTTCAACCGCGCTGCATGCGGCCGAAACGGGCCACATGGTGTTCTCGACCCTGCACACGCTGGACGCGGTGGAAACCATCAACCGCGTGATTTCGATCTTCCCGCCGCCCGAGCAGAAGCAGATTCGTATGCAACTGGCAGCCGTGATGCGAGCTATCGTCAGCCAGCGACTGGTTCGGCGCTGCGATGCCGAAGGGACGCGTGCCCGCGGTCGAGGTCATGATCAACACGGCATACATCCGGGAGTGCGTGCTCGTCCCGGAAAAGACGCGATCCATTCGAGACGCGATTGCGGCCGGCACTTCGCAATATGGCATGCAGACGTTCGATCAATCGTTATGGGACCTGTTCCAAGCAGGGCTGGTGAATTACGAAACCGCTCTCGAGAACGCGTCCAACGCTGACGACTTCAAACTGCGCATGCAGGGCATCGCCTCCACCGCGGACATTTCCCGGCAATCAATGCAGTCGGCAGGATTCGGTTCGCGATAAGAAGCTCAGTTCCAGAGTTTGCTTCTTTGCTGGTTGTCTCCTTGGATGGGCGCGATCGATGCGCCCATTTTTCAATTCACCGCAAAATTAGGAGTACCCCACCCTTCTCGAGCTCTGGCGAGAGGGTGGGGACTTTGATCTCCTCTGCCGCGTGACACAGGCATTTAGCTGCGCTCAAGGCAGGCTCTTCCGGGCTGCTGCCCCAGGGGCGGCTCTTACTCCTTTCAAAGCCACAGGCGCTTCCTTCACAGTCATCGGCGGTTTGCGGGTCGTGCAATTCAGGGCCGCTGGCGTTGCGTTGGGAGTTGTGGCAGCGGCGCTGCGGACCGGGACTGCCGGTGCGCCTGGACGGCCGGGGGCGGCTGTCGCTACATGGGGTTTGCCGGGGTCCGGGCGGTCGAGCGCGTCCGCCCCTCCATGGTTCTTTTCGGCGGCGGCTTTCTTGGCGGCGGCGTGGGCTTCGGCTGTGGGATAGCCGTAGTAGTTCGCGATGGTTTCGTCGCGCTGTCTGGCGAATTCTTCCGGAGTTTTGTAACTGCGGTGAGGCTTGGCGGCGCGCGGGTCCTGGCCGAAGTTGGCCTCGAATGGGACTTCCAATTCGAACAGGCCATTCGAGTCGTAGCTGCCGGCGGCTTCGTCGTACTCGGGAACTTCTTTGACCATGTCGCTGGCCTGCGCGTGGATGCTGGCGCGGGCGTCATTTTTCACGGCAATGTGGAGGGCGCGCAGAATCAGCGTGGCGCGCTTCATGTCGATGGTGTTGCGCAGCAGCGCATTGATGACTTCGGCCAGCGCGGCCTGGATGGACTCTTTGTCCTCGATGCAGGCGAGCGGGTGCAGGCGCGACTGCGGCGGAGTGCGCACGCCGCGATGCATGCGCTGGTGGTAGTAGCAGAATTGCTGTCCGCGAAGAGAGGGAGAGCCGCAACGGATGCCGGAGATCTTGATATGAGTGCAGGTTTTTCTGTTTTGCATGAGATTGATCCTGTCGAGAATTTTTTGGTACTGCGGACGTAAGATCTTTGCTTCGTGGGAGTTGGGGCGGGTGGCGAGGACCATGTCCGCGTAAAGTCTTGGGAACTCAGGAGTTGCGAGTAAAGTCTTGCGAACAATGGAGTTAATGGAGTCTGGGTGGACCGGAGGGAGTGCCGAATTGGGAATCCAGGGAGTGGCTGGGGCGGAGGACGGAGCCGATGGCTTGCGTTGAGTGTCGGAGTTTCTGGGACCTTGGTGCTGCATAGTCCCAAAGTTCCACATCCAGATTTTTCAGTAAAGGTTATGCGTCACAATGGGAAGATTTATTTGTGTGGAAAACTTTTGAGGGAAATGCTCCGGGATTGGAGAGAAGCAATTGGGGTACGTCCCGTCTGTCAGCGAAAACCCCCACTTCTCGCAAGGACGCGAGAAATGGGGCACCCGGCTTGCAGTTGAGTGTCGGAGTTTTTAGGGACCTTGGGGATGCATAGTCCCAAGGTTCCACATCCAGATTTCTCAGTACAGGTTGTACGTCACAATTTTAAAATATTTGCTGTGGAAAACTTTTGAGGGGGAGTCTTGCCGAAGCGGGATAAAAGAATGGGGTCAGGTCCGTCCCCGTATTCGTCGGGATTGAGATTGGTGTGAGCAAGAGATAGGGTTGGCAGTCGGCCAGTTCCAATTCGGGGAATCCCCACCCTTTCGCAAACGGCGCGAAAGGATGGGCCACCCGCCGCGATGCGGGAACGCATGCAGGCGAACAGAAGAACGAATCGTGATGGTTCCGTTTATCGAACCGCGCTTGGTTGCGCCGGTCGAGGCCACGCCAGTACTGCTAGATCTGCCAACCCCTGTTGGCGTTTATCAACCGCATCTTTGGTCCAATTGTCGTAAGCAGCCAAGCTTTGAGTGAGGAGCAGTTCTGATGCGCGATAGCTTTCCACTTTCTTGGAGAACGCCTTTGATCCTAAGCTCTTGCTGAGGGACTCTTGCAAGAGGCAAAAATTTCCCAAACGATTGAGGCTGTCGGCATCAAAGCCATCCACTTTTTTCCACTCCTGCGACGGATTCTTTGGATATATATGCTCAAGTATCAAGTCGCCGGACTTAATCGGACCAAGTTCAGGCTTCTTCGACGGATTCAGAGTCTTTCTTTTTGTGATCTCAAGTTCACTCAGCAAGTAGCGCGCACGCATCGGCTTCGTCTCGGAGTAGTTTTGAAAATCCTGCTTGAATTCCTCGTCCTGTGGGACGATTGGCAAAATCTCCTTCCATGTTGCTGCCGGTGACTTCAAGGTGCCAGAGGTAATAGCTGGTGCAACTCTGACACATGTCTGTTCCAACCGCCCTGTTCGCCCTCCCCCAATGAGCTGATAACGAACAATCAGGCATATCAGGTAACGGAGCAACTTTTCCATGTCGTTGGCGTCGAATTTGCGCAAGGCCGCCATGACGATGGGCTGAGTCGGGTTCCCCCGAGCATAGACAACGTGCGGATGCTCTCCCTCGTGGCCTCATTGTGTTCCGCCCAGACTTCACTATCTGAAACATCGTAGGCAGAGTACAACTCAACATCCTTCCTTAGATCTTGCGAGAGCGTGACCACCTGGGGCGGGTCCGAATACTTCTTGCTGATCTCCCTGAAAAGACTGCCCTTCTGAATGCGACCGAATCGCGAGGTCCAAAATGCCTTTAGAAAATCATCAGCTTTCCTATCACCTAGTGACGTGACCATGCGAGTCCAACCACTCTAAAATTCCGGGAGCCGCTTGCCTGCTTTACTGAAAATGTAATTCTTAACCAAATCGAGCACTGAGAGGTCCACCCCTCGGTCATTGAGCGCCTCAAATATTACGTAGGCGTTGTCAGTCGATGAGACATCCATACAAACGAGCTGCACCGACTCTCTCAGGTACTTTGCCAGATCGTATAGTTTTGCCGCCTGCCGCTTCGGTTCTGTTCCGCCGGCTCGCGCCAGATCAGACACACTCTTGCGACACGCCATTGCTGCCTCGGCAAGTCTTCGATTTGAAGAGTGCCGACCGAAATCCTTTCGCCTCTTATCAAGTTGTTCATCGCTGACTTGCTCGACTACCAGTTCCTCGAATACCTCGTTGTTATTCACGTTCAATCTAAGGCGCGGTCGGTGTTGCTTTTCACCCAACTCCGCTACACCGATGTATTTCTGCTGGGATAAGGCTCGCATCCTCCGGAAAACCGTTTCCGGCGAGCCAGGTGCGCATGGCGGCATAGATCATGATCGTCGTTGCCAATCGCTGCTGACCGTCCAAAATCTGCCATCCGGAATTATCGTCGGACTCAACAAGCACAACCAGTCCGATAAAGTAGTGTGGCGCGATCTTCTCCATCGCAGCGTTGATGTCGAGAAGATATTGCTCTACGGCTCCGACTGGCCAAGTGTAGTCACGCTGATGGTCAGGAACGCGAAGCGATTCTCTCTCCTGGATCAACTGTCCGATTCCCTTTGTTTCCGCTCCCATGTACGGTTTTGACATTGAAATACCTCGCAGGCAACCACTAATCCTATACGTTAGTAAGGGAGTGGCCCAACTTTGACGAGCATCTTACTCCCGAAGCTGCCGCCGCGCTTCTCGCGTTTTCTACGAGATGGCGGGAATTCGACTTCACTGACGTCCGTATCATCAGCGGCATTGCCAAGCGCTCGCACTGTACCGTCCCATGGGACTTGGTTCCCTTTTTACGGAAGTACCCCGGACTTACGGGGCTGGCCCATCCTTTGCACTCACGATTCCGAATCTGGTTGCCCCACTCTTCCCGGGTTGTTTGCGGGAGGGTGGGCTGCCGCGAGCGACGGCATCGTGAGGTTTGATCGCCTTCGCGCTGTCGACGGACATTCGATCTCGACGAGGCCCTGCGTTTCCGTCGCCCCTTGGGGAAAACTGCTCCATCTCCAGTCCTCCGGACGTTGGACGTGTCCGCAGCGCAGCGTCCCACCCTGTCTCCGCACAAGGCGCGGAGACAAGGGTGGGGCAACCTTCATTCCCTAATTGGAAAGCCGGGGCCCCGTCCCCGGCGTCCCTACGTACCTATCGATCTACTTGTCGATCTACTGGGCCGGGACCAGGTCGAACTTGCCGGAGCTTTCCGTGTAGAAGAGGGCGCCTTCTTTTTTGTCGCCGCCGCTCCAGTGTTTATGGCCTCCGGGGACGCGGAGGTAGTCGCCCGGGCCGACGCGCTTCTCGCCGGCTTCGTCCTTGTAGAGGTAGGCACCTTTGATGCCTACGATCCACACGTCGGCGGTGTGGGTGTGCCAGCCGGCATCCCATCCGGGGGCGAATTTTGTGTAGGTGGCAGAAGCGCCCGCGGTTGGGTCTCCCCAAAGCGTCGCTTCGGAAACACCCTTTCTGCCGGCATTCGGCATGTCAGTGAAGGTTACGTGATTCGGATTAGCGAACGTGACCTTGTCTCCTTGCGCCTGAACGTGCCTGATTGACCACACAGCGGCGAGTCCCAAAGCAATTGCAAGCATCCATAGCGATCGACGCATACGTTCTCCTTTTGTTTTGTTGATCGTTCGTGAGGCGGACGCATTTTACACCTCGCGGCAGCGGAGGAGCCTCGCATCGTGGTGGGGGCGAATACGGAGGTGGGCGGGTGGGCCATCTGCGGTTGGGCACGTTCCGTTTATGCCTTTAATCAGTGGCCGAGAGCAAAATGCGAGCTGAAAATCTCTTGATGTTGGCAGCATGAGGCCCAGCCTCGAAAATCGCGAAGGCTGGGGCAACCGGTTGGTGGTTGGTACACGAGGCGGCAAAACTGGGTGCATGGCCCGGTGAGATTTGGGAAGATTCCATCCTTTGCACAAGGATGGACCACCCGCCCACCCGCGTCAAAAGCCCCACTTCTCGCAAAGAACGCGAGAAATGGGGCACCCGGCAGCGGTAAACCGCTGCACCACCCCAACGGCGCTATGCTCAACGTTTCCGGAGGAATCCAGGGACATTCGTTGCCGCACCTCCGTGGAACCCGGGGTCGTGTGCATTCGTCACCGCCGACGGTGGCGAGCTGCTACAGCGGATCCATGCCGAAGGGGCTGCATCGGTATTACACGGAGAGGGAGATGCGAGTTGAGAACATCTCTTGATGTTGGCAGCAGGAACCGATCCATAGATCCTTCGACCCGCGAAGAACGCGGGTCTCAGGATGACAGAGGGGTGTTCTAGGGCATGGTCAGTGGCGCCGAAACAGCTTCGTGGTGGAGCGCGAATGTGGAGTGCGGCTGCACGAGACGGCAAAAATGGGGCAGCCGCCGTTTGCTAGACTTCTTGGATGGTAAATGTGTTGCGTAGAACGATGCAGGCCGTACTGATCGTGTTCTTCGCGCTGCCACTAAATCTGTGGAGTGCAGAGAGTCATCCGAAACTCATCGTCATAGTTGTCGTGGACCAGATGCGCGCTGATTACTTACAGCGGTTTTCGGCGTACGAAACTGGAGGGCTCCACTATTTTGCGACGCAAGGGGCAAATTTTATCAATGCTAATTATCAGCATTGGCCCACCGAAACCTGTGTGGGACATACCGTGTTACTTTCAGGCAGAACTCCGGCACACAGTGGAATTGTTGCTAATGCGTGGTACGACCGAAGTGCAGGGAAAAGCAATTATTGCCTGGCAGACACTGCGTCGCCATTAGTTGGTGACAATGGGCCGGCTGTTTCGCCCCGGAATGTCTTGGGGGACAACTTCAGCGACTGGTTACGCAACTCCTACCCTAAGTCACAGATCTATTCGATTTCACTGAAAGATCGGGGAGCCATCCCGCTTGCCGGGCATCATCCAAACGGTGCGTATTGGTTTTCATCGTCGGGGCGATTTATTACGAGTCGCTACTACGCAGAACAATTGCCGGAATGGGTGGAACAGTTCAACCAAAGAAAAGTTGCCGACCAGTATGCGGGAAAGCAATGGGATCCGCTGCTCGGCGGTGATTCGGCTGCATACCACACCCATGCCGTGGCCGGGCACTTCCCGCACGTGATGCCAAAAAAATCCAGCCCGGAACTCTACGAGTCAGTGTTTGGGTCTCCGTTTGGCGACGAAGTTCTCGAAGCGTTTGCGGAAGCTACGATTACTGCGAATCGTCTGGGGCAGGTTGCCGGCGATGCCGGCCCTGACCTGCTTACCGTAAGCTTTTCCTCGAACGATGGAGTGGGACATGGCTATGGCCCGGACAGTCCCGAGATTGCAGATGAGCAAATCCGACTGGATCGTACTCTTGGGAGGTTGGTCGAATTTCTGCGCGGGAAGGTGGGGGAAGAAAATATTCTATGGGTGCTGTCCGCAGACCATGGTTCGGAACCAACGCCCGAAGCCGAGCAGGAACTGAATCACAATCATTTGGCCGAGAGGCTGCCGTTTTCCAAGGCACAGGCTGCAGTGGAAGAACAGCTCAACAAGATTTTTCACATCACCGGCGAGATGCATTGGTTTGCCGCCCAGACTGGCACCATGCTTTACTTTGACCGCGACGCCTTGCAGAGACACCAGGTCCGTATCGAAGAAGCCCGCCGTGCGCTGGTAACTCAAGTTCGGAATGTCCCGGGCATTGAGGGATTTTACGATCCGTTGCAGGCGTCGGAAGTCCAAGGGTGGAAAGGGCAATTCTTACGAAATAGCTACTTCTCTGGCCGGAGTGGCGATATTTACTACCTGGCAAAAGAATGGACTTGCTTCAGCAAGCCTCCCGGCACCACTCACGGCGATCCTTGGCCCTATAACACACATGTACCGCTGGTTCTTGCCGGATGGCAGATTCGACCGGGGAGAATTACGGCCGATGTCCAAATTGCCGATGTGGCGCCAACTTTAGCCAGCCTGCTAGGCCTCAAGATCAGTGAAGCAGAGGTCATCGATGGCCGGTCGCTGCGAGAGTTGATCGGCACACTTCCGCCTGAGCCGAAAACAAGTCATGCACAACATTGAGTCGGCCCGGGAAAGGGCCGGGCACCTTTAAATACTTCTCAAACCAGTCTCACATATGCCTCCTAATAAGGGGGCTGGCCAGCTTTGATTTTGCGAATCTACCCGCTTGGGAAGAAACGCAAGGTCCCTCGACTTCGCTCGGGAGGACAGAGGAGTTCCTGGATGATGGAGCTTTGGGCCGAGTGGTGTGTCGTGATTCTTTACGCGCTGTGAAGAAGCGACGAATCAAAATGATCGAAGAAGTGGCAGCAGCAAGCAATCCATAGATCCTTCGGCGCCCAAGGACGGCGCCTCAGGATGACAAGGCGTTGCCCGGGTTTCGACGTAGACGCACAAGCCAGCCGATTCATTGATACTCAATCGCGAAGGCTGGGGCAACCGCTTCGGTGCTCGTCCGGCCGGGTCAGGGTTGCTCGTCTGGGATTGCAGGAGTGCGCGTGCTACTTTTCCAGCGGAGCCAGGGGGATTTTCTTACCGACTACGTATCCGAAGGCGGTCAGATCGGCGGAGACTCGTCCGGAGTACAGCGAGAACCAGGTCTTTTCCGGGGTGAGGAGATTCTGAACCGCATAGTAGTCCATCACGGGCAGGTCAATGGTGACGTGCACATTTCGATTTGACAGATTGAGGATGACCAGGACTTCGGCGTTTCCAAGCTTGCGCAGGAAGCTCAGCACGCTATCTGGCTGGTCGTTATCGATCCACCTTACGGTGCCTGTGGTCAGGGCCGGTTCGGAAGCTCGCATGGCAAACAGCTTCTTGTACATGCTGAGAGTTTCTTCGATTGATTTTTGATCGGCGGGATTGCCTGCATCTGACCATCGGATGGGAGCATGCTTTCTCCAAGCGGTCGCTGTGGGGTCATCAACTTCCTGACCGTTGTACAGGAATGGGATGCCGTCGAGGGTGAAATTCAGTACCGACGCATCCAGAGCGCCTTTGTGTCCAAACAGCATCACGGCACGCGGCCAGTCGTGGCTGTCGCTGAAGTGCAGGAGCCTGGCTCCCGAGGGCATGGCGGAGTGCATAGACTCCCAGCTTTTTCGAACTTCGATGGCGGGAGATCCATCGCGCAGCACCGAGCGGAGCGCGAAATAGTAATTAAAGTTGTAGCTGATATCAAAAGCTTCAAGCTGATCGTCGGGACGGTCCGATTCGGACAACAGGACGATGTCGGGCCTGACCTTATCAAGCGCCTTTCTAGCCTCGGCCCAGAAAGACTCGGGAATGCCGCCTCCGACATCACAGCGGAATCCGTCAACGTTGAAGTCGCGCACCCAGTGCACAAGGCTATCCACGAGATATTTCCGCACGTCGGGCTTGCTGAAATCCGGCAGCGGCTGAGGCCAGAAGCCGCGCGCGATGTTTCCGTCCTCCGTCTTTACAAAGAACGCTGGATCCTTCTGCATCAGGACATTGTCTGGAGCGGTGTGGTAGTAAACGATGTCCAGCATCACTTTGAGGTGCAGATCGTGGGCGGCGGTGACAAAATCACGAAAGTCCTGGTCGGTGCCGGCTTCAGGGTCGATGGCGTTGTAATCGGCGATGCTGTAGGGCGAGGCCTTCGGATTTGCCGACCTTTTCGCAATCGGTCCTAAATAGACGATCGTCGCACCCAGGTCGGCGATGCGCTTCAGTCCAGGGATGGCGCCACGCAGGTTCCCTTCGGAGCTGAATGCTGTCAGCCAGAGTTCGTAGATGCTGGCACGGGAAAGCCAGGGTGGAACCGGCTTTGCGTCTCGCGATCCGAACGACAGGTTTTGCGAGAAAGCCCTGTCTGGCAGCAGCAGAATGAGTGCAAGCAAAATTGGTCCGAGGGCTTTCGTCACTGCGGGGCAGTGTTTCGATCCGAGCAACATCAGCATGTTCTGGATAGAATACGCCCGCCCTCGTTACATAATTTGCAAGAACGGTGACCTACTACAGCGAGACTAACTGGGGCGGGCCATCATCGGCTATAGCAGGAGCTCGCACGCGGCGCTTCGCGCCGCGGGGCGGACGAGGCGTCCGCCCCTACACAAGCGCTGCCTCGTTCGGTCTGGAAAACTCCACTGGCCGGACCTTCTGGTGTACTTACCCACTTGTGTTGCTTTGTCCTTTCGTTATCTACCGCAAATCATTCTTTCGTAAAAAAATGGAATCGATGTGAGTCGCGCAGTGGAGTAAGCACTGCGAAGGTAAAGAGCTCTACGAATCCCCCGGCGTGCTCAGTGGGCACGCACAAAGAGAGCGAACGACATGCGTTGTCTCGTTTCCCCCCGGAGACCAGCCTACTGGCCAATCACCCTTCTCGCCGTTTTCGTATTTTCCAATGCAGCCATGGGCGAGAGTTCCCTCATGGTCTCTGCCGTGAATTTCGGGTCGGTACAAGTTGGATCGAGTCTGATCAGGCCGATTGTGCTCACGAATAACGGCAGGGCAAGCGTCACAATCTACAAGGTGACCGTCTCAGGCACTGACTTTCGTTTCGTCGGCCCGCAGCTGCCGGTGTCGGTAGCAGTAGGGCAGAGCGCGGCGTTTTCAGTTTCGTTTGCTCCCGGGACGGCAGCAAGCTTTCAGGGTAGCGCGACCTTTTGGGATTACCTTAGCTGGGGTGGCCGCAGGAGTTCGCGCTACGGCAAGGTCACTGCTGCGCTCAGTGGCACCGGACAGGGCACAACCGCCTCTCCCGGTTACTTGAATGCTCCCTCCAGCGTGAACCTGGGTAGCGTGCCCGTGGGCACGCGGCAAACACAAGCAATGACGCTTTCAAATTCCGGCGGGACGAGCGTCGTGATCTCGGGCGCTACCGTGAATGGCACCTGCTATTCCGTGAGTGGATTAACTTTCCCTTATAACCTGGGGGCCGGCAGCAGCGTTAATTTGTCTGTGACGTTTACGCCCGCAAGCAGCGGCACCAGCAGCGCAACCCTCATGCTTAGCTCCGATGCCTCGGACCCATCGGTCGCGGTCGCGCTTACAGGCACGGGTACGACGTCTGTGGGCAGTCTCGCGGTTAATCCATCTTCTTTGAACTTCGGAAGTGTGAACATCGGGAGTACTCAGACGCAGAACGGCAGCGTGAGTGCCAGTGGAGGCAGTGTCACTCTGTCGTCAGCGAGTTCCAGCAACTCTGCTTTCACGGTTAGCGGCGTCACGTTGCCCGCCACGATTCCGGCTGGCCAGAGTCTGCCGTTCACGGTAACATTCGCGCCGACTGCGAGCGGCACGGCGTCGGCGAATATTTCGTTCTTCACGACGAACTCCACTTCCGCCTCGCAAATCGCCAGCGGCTCGGGTGCAACCCAGCCCCACGTGGTTAATCTATCGTGGAATGCGAGCACGTCCACTTCGGTCAGCGGTTACAACGTGTATCGCGGAACTGCGGCCAGCGGTCCGTATACCCAAATAAATTCCGGGCTCGATCCTGCGATGAACTACAGCGACAGCACAGTCCAGTCGGGTACGACTTACTTCTATGTGACCACGGCCGTCGATTCATCCGGCACCGAAAGCTCGTACTCCAACCAGGTACAGGCGGTGGTGCCGTTCCCGTAGACGGCAAATTCTGCTCAGGGGCGATGGCGCTCCTGTGCCGTCATGCGATGTCAGGGCGCAGGTATCGCAGACCTTCCGTCGGCATCGTACCCGCCCTTGCAAAGTGCGCAAGGACGGGGCACCCTCGCTTTCGAAGTCGGAAATAGTTAGCATCCGCACTCAAGCCAAACCTGGGCTTGAGTGGGGCGCGCGGCGCTTCGCACCGCGGGGCGGACGAGGCGTCCGCCCTACACAAGGCGGGTACCAACTCACCCTTGGGCGTTTCTTTGACGCTTATAGAAACTTCGCACTTTGGCGCGGTTTCCGCATTTCGTCATGTCGCACCAGCGGCGGCGGTGGTTTTTGCTCTCGTCCAGAAACAGCCATTCACAAGTGTGCGACGCGCAGGCGCGCACGAACGGGAGTTGATCGGAGGCCAGCACCTCCGCTGCGGAGCGTGCGATCGGCCACAACGGTGCTTCCAGATTGTCTTGCTTGATATCGAACTCCCATTCGAAGTGCCCATTATGCGGCACCAAGGCCGCGTGCTGTGCCGCTTGCTGCAGGTATCCATTCAGCACGGCCAGGGCTGCTTTGGGCACGGGACTTCCGTTGGCCTGTGCGTAGAAAACTTCACTCATGGCCTCGCGCATCTGGATGGCCGATTTCAACGCTCGCTGCGCGGACGGGGGCGACTGCTCACTCTGCGCGCACAAATGATCCACCTGATGCTGCGACAAAACTCCCGCATCCTCGGCAAAACGCGCCAAGTCGCGATAGCTGGCCAGCAGTTCCTTCGGGTGATCAGTGAAGCGGTCGTCCAGCGTGTTGACGAAGTCCAGGCACACGGCTCCCGCGATTAACTCAAACTGCGGAGGCCGCCTGCGTGCCGTCTTTTTCTGGGTATGAATGTTCTCCTCCTGGAACTACTGTCTATTATGTAACCGTCAAAATCATCTTGACAAGTTAGAAATGGGCTTGTAGTGTTTAACCAGTGAAAATAATTTTGAGGGTTAGATATGTTTTTCGAGATGCCCGCACAAATTCTGGCGTTGATCCGTTCGCAGCGATTGCTTCCAGCGCGACTGGTTAATATAGGAGGTCGACCCGTGCTGGTTCCGAAAACCAACTCGCCAGGCAAGCTACGACTCGATTCCGTGAAACTGGCGTTCGCCTTCGCCGCGATCTACCTGGTGTGGGGGTCAACCTATCTGGCGATCCGCTATGCGGTTGAGACTATTCCTCCTCTGGTCACTGCCGGAATCCGGCACACGGTTGCGGGAGGGATCCTGCTGGCGTGGGCGTACGCCCGCGGCTACCGCGCCAAACGCGAGCACTGGATAGCGGGCGCCATCGTGGGCGCATTCTTCTTTCTGATCGGGCACGGAACACTGCACTGGGCGGAGCAACACGTTGCTTCCGGGCTGGCCGCGCTGTTGATTGCTACTGAGCCCATGTTCATCCTGGTGCTGGCGTGGGCAAGCGGGCAGCAGAAGATCAGCCGCGCGAGCGCGCTGGGGCTGGCGCTCGGGGTTGTGGGAGTAGCGATCCTGACAGGTATGGAAGTGTCCGCCAAGGACACGAGCTTGCTGGGGATGATTGCTGTCCTGATTGGCTCAGCGTCGTGGGCGGCAGGAGTGGTGATCTCGCCCAAGGTGAAATTGCCGAGCGACGCCCTGGCGCGCACTGCGGTGCCGCTAGTGTGCGGCGCGGTCATGCTGCTGGCAAGCGCTGGAATTACGGGCGAATTTCACGGGCTGCACTGGTCCGCGATTTCGCTGAAATCCATTCTTGGTCTCGCCTATCTGATTGTGTTCGGCTCGATCGTGGCTTTCACTTCTTACACGTGGTTGCTGCAGCGGTGCGCTCCTGCGCTGGTAGCGACGCATACTTATGCTAATCCTGTGGTGGCGGTGTTGCTGGGTTGGCTGCTGGCCTCCGAGGGGCTGACGATGCGCGTGGTAGTCGCTTCGATTGCGATTCTGGGTGCGATCGTTCTGATTCGCCGCGGCGAAGGGACGACGGCAAGGCGCGTTCCTGTCGAGCACTCGGGTAAAGTCAGGTCCGCTGAGGAGTGCGCGTGAAAATATGCCAGGGGCTAAAGCCCCGAGCTGCGTTAAGCGAGTCAACCGCGGCCCTGAAAGGGTCCGCGCTCATTCCCACAATTTGCGAGGTGCGACATGCAATTGAAACCGTTCCTGCTGGATATTTGGCTGGACAGCCACGAGCACGATATTGAATTTAACCTGGCGGCCAGCGAGGGGCCGCGCTGGAAGCTCAATGAGATCCTTAGCCTGGTCGCCGAGGAAGAGCGGGAGCGCTTTCTGAACCACAAGCTAGGTTACAGCCGTCCTGCAGGAGCGGAGGGGTTACGCGCAGCGATCGCAGAGATGCAGGGGGTGAAGGCTGACGCTGTGCAGGTGGTGACCGGGGCGTCGGAGGCGCTGGTGGTTCTCATGTGGCTGGCAGCAGAGCCCGGAGCCAATGTGATCCTGCCGCGACCCGGGTACCCGCCATTTTCTGCTTTGCCTGAATCGCTCGGTCTTGAGACCCGCTACTACGCGCTTCGGAAGGAGAACGAGTTTCACATCGATGTCGAAGAGATCAAGAAGCTTGCGGATCGGAATACGAAACTCATCCTGGTGAACAGCCCGCATAATCCGACCGGGGCCACGATCAGTGATGCGGAATTCGACAGCTTGCATGAGTTCACATCATCCCGAGGAATTCAACTTGTCAGCGATGAGGTCTATCACCCTATTTATCACGGGCGCGCGACTAAGTCGGCGGCTCGCCTGCCGCACGCTACTGTCATCCATGATTTCTCGAAAGCATTTCCTCTGTCCGGAATCCGCATTGGGTGGATGATCGAGCACGATCCCAAGTTGCGCGAGCGCTATTGGAATGCGCGCACGTATTTTTCGATCTCAAACAACACCGCCGGAGAAATGCTGGCGGAAATTGCGATGCGTCACCGCGATACGATTCTGGGGAAAACGCAGAAAACCGCGACGCAAAACCTCCGGCTGCTTGAGGGCTTCATGGCCGAGCACGGCGAGACGCTTGGCTGGATTCGTCCCGAGGGCGGAATGACGGCTTTTCCCTGGCTGAGAAGTGGAGAAAACAGCCGCGGTTTTTGCCAGGCGGCGGCAGAACAGGGCATGCTGCTCGCGCCGGGGGATTGCTTCGATGAGGCGTGTTCATCGCATTTCCGGCTTGGGTTCGCGGCGGTTACGGAGAAATTTCCCGAGGCGCTGGATCGGCTTGGGGGATTCGTTAAGAGTTGGTCAGCGGCTAATGTGGCAGTGCGGTGAGGCAGGGCTGAAGGGTTGGCGGGGCTCTTTCGACTTCCCGGGGCGACTCTTGCGTAACCCAAACTTGCGTCGCGGGCTGCACTTTTTCGGCAGTTCCTGGCTGGGGTCAGGACCTGGATTCGCGATTTTGGGAGTTAGCGGGTGTGGTCGTGGCGGCGGAGGTGCTCGATGAACATCTGCTCGAGCGGTTTGTCGTAGGCGATGAGGACGTGGCGGGCGGGGCGTCCACTGACGAAATGGCATATCTCTTCGGCCAAATTCTTGGCATGATCGCCAGCGCGCTCCAGGGACTGGGTCATGAAGATGACCTGGAGGCTAGCCCGGTGGGAAATGTTTTCAGGGTTTTCAATGTGGCGGAGAAAGATAAGGTTTCGCAGGCGGTCCATCTCCGCATCTGCGCGCAAGACCTCGATGGCCTTGGTTACGTCGCGCTCAGAGAATGCATGAGCGCAGTCGGCGAGCATCTTTTCGAGCAAAGTCGCCATGCGCGTCAACTCGCGGATATCCTCGGGATCGGTGCGTCCGCTGATGGCCTGGGCGCTGTTGGCGAAATTGAGCAGGTGGTCGCCGATGCGCTCGAGGCCGATCATGAATTTCATACAGGCGAGCAGTTCGCGAGCTTCCGCTGGAGCAACCTCGGTAATGAGGCTGGTGACTCCGCAATCGATCTCCATGTCCAGGGTGTCAAGTTCGCGCTCACGCTGGCGCACGGAGTTGAGCAGGGCGCTGGAGCCGGTGGCGACGCCCTCCGCGGCGGCAGTAGCGGCCTCTTTGGCCACGTGGCAGGCCTCTACGGTGCGGCGGACTAGATAGTGGTGGGCCGGTTCAGCGTTTGGCGCCTTGGCTGCACTACTCATGGTTGCCTCCGCGGGCTGTGCGGTGCGGTGACGGATGGTTCCGCGAGCGCCGCCGCGATTCTGCCGTGTTTGGGATGGGATGGACAACGGCTAAGAGTAGATTGCTTCGGAGGAGACGTGGTTAATGGGCTGTAAATTTTGGCGGTTTTCTTCGAACCAGGCTTCAGAGTTGTTCGTGATTTCAGGATTCGCTGAAGATTGAAGGGCTTAACATCTCCAGCCTGTCTCACGAAAGCTTGAAGCAAGTCAACGGCCCCACCCTGTCCTCGCATAGTGCGCGAGGACAAGGATGGGGCACCCCCTTAGGAGCACCTTGGTTTAGGCTGCGGGTAGTGTGAACAGGAAGGTGCTGCCGCGGGATAGTTCACTTTCGGCGCGGATAGAGCCGGCGTGGGCGCGCACGATGTGCTTGGCGATGGCAAGTCCAAGGCCGGTGCCGCCCGATTCGCGGGAGCGCGCTTTGTCCACACGATAGAAGCGTTCGAAGAGCCTAGGGACGTGCTCGGAGGAGATGCCCGCGCCGAAATCACGGACGTAGAATTCGATGCCGCGCCCGGCGGCACGGGCGCCGAGTTCGATGCGTGCGCCGGAGCGGCCGTACTTCATCGCATTGTCGATGAGGTTGGAGAAGACCTGGTGGATGGCTTCACGATCGGCCAGCACTTGGGGCAGCGATTCGAGGGGGACCTGGCCGTCAACGATTTTGAGTTCCACGCCCTGGCTGCGTGCAATCTCGCGAAAACTTTCTTCCGCATCGCTCAGAAGTTCCGCGGGCGAAACTGCCTCAGGATCGAAGCGGGTCTCTCCAGATTCAACGCGCGCCAGGGTAAGCAGGTCTTCGGTGAGGCGGGACATGCGGACCGCATTCTTGCGAATGATCTCCAGAAATTCACGGCTGGAGCCAGAGTTCTCGGAAAGAGAGTCGAGCAGGGTTTCGGTGTATCCCTGGATGGAGGTGAGAGGAGTACGCAATTCATGGGAAACATTGGCGATGAAATCGCGCCGGGTTTTTTCGACCCGCTCGGTTTCAGTCAAATCGCGGAGAACGGCGACGACACCGCCGTCGGGCAGAGGAGCAGCGGTCACATCGAATGCGCGTCCGGGGACAACCGAAGTGGCACGGGCGGTTTTCACCTCTTTGGTCATTGTGGCCGCCTGCACGGCGGCGAGAAAATCGGGGTCGCGAATGGTTTCCACGACAGGAGCATTGAGACGCGTGCGCTGTGTGACGAGCTGGTCCATGGGATGGTTGGCCCAGCGAACGAGCCCATCGGAGCTGACCGCAATGACTGCGTCCTGCATGCTATTGAGCAGGGTTTCAAGCTGATACTGGCTGGAACGAACTGCGGCGAAGCTGCGCTCTATCTGTCCGGCAGTTTTGTCGATGGCGGCGGCGACGCGTCCAATTTCATCCATGGGACCATCGTTCACACGCGCCCGCAAGTCGCCGCGCTCGATACGGGCGGCGACGTCCACGATGCGCTGCAAGCGACGGGACATCCACACAGAAGCCGCGGCGGCGATGAGGAGAGCGACCAAAGAGGCGAACAGCGATCCCCAGAGCAAGTGATGGCGAACCTGAGCCTGCACAGCTTCTACGTCAGATAGGGGATACGCGAGCCGGACGGCACCTCCGGCGATGGGAGCAGCGATGTAGAGAAAGGGAATACCGAGGGTCGCGCTGCGGCGTTCGTTCTCACCGGTTTGCCCCGCCAAGGCCGCGACGAACTCCTGGCGGTGCGCGTGGTTCTCCATGGTGCCGGGATTGGATTGCGAATCGGCAAGCACTTTGCCGGCAGCGTCGATGATCGTGGCGCGGGCTCCTGCGGCTTGACCTTCCTGAGCTGCAATCTGGGCCAGGGAGTGGTCGTGATCGGTTTCTACCCGATGGGCGAACAGGAGAGTCTTCTGCCTGAGGTTGCGTTCGATCTCCGAGCGCAAAGACACTTGCCAGGCGGGGCCGATCATGACGTACAGAATGGCGGCAGCGGCCGCGATGACGATCAGAAAAACGGCAAGCAGCTTGAAGAAGATGCGGTTCTTCAATCTTTCCTCGAGTGGAATGCGTGCACTATTTTGGAGCCTCGAAACGGTAACCGGCGCCGCGGACGGTTTTCAGGTAGCGTGGATTCTCCGGATCCGGCTCAATCTTTTCGCGGATGCGACGCACATAGACATCGACGGAGCGCGGAGTGACATAGGCGGTATCGCGCCAAACGGAGTCGAGAAGATGGTCGCGGCTGAAAACGCGCCCCTTGTGCCGGGCAAAATAATCCAGGAGGCGAAACTCGGTGGCGGTAGTAGGAACGGTGCTGCCGCGCACAGTCAAGGTCATGGCCGAGGGATCAATTTCAATGTCCCCGACGGTGAGGGGGCTGGGAGGCAACGGGCGCTCGAAGCGGCGGAGTACGGCTTTGACTCTGGCCACGAGTTCGCGTGGGCTAAAAGGTTTGGGGATGTAATCGTCGGCGCCGAGTTCGAGTCCGAGAATGCGGTCAGCTTCGCCGCTTTTTGCGGTAAGAAAGATCACCGGGACAGAGGAAAGCCCGGCCGTTTGGCGAATGGTGCGACAGATGTCGAGGCCATCTTTACCCGGAACCATGATATCGAGGATGAAGAGGGCGGGGCGCTGTCGCTCGGCGTCGGCGAGGATGGTTGCGCCGGTGGGGAAGACGCGCACTGTGAAGCCATCGTTTTCGAGATGATGTCGGACCAAGCGAGAAATGTCAGGATCGTCTTCGAGTACGAAGATGCTGGGTTTCACGAATTCATTTTATCGGAGGCGGTACGGAGTACCTAGTACCGAGTGGCGTGAGAGGCGCTGCATAGGGCAATTTTCATGGGATTTTAACAATTGGTAGATGCTGAGGCATTCTGAAGGCGATTGGGTAATGAGGAAACGGTGGATAATCGCGCCCGGATTACTCAAGGGAGATCACTAGATTCTGGGCTGGATCGATGCGAAAGTATTTACCCGGTGAAACGACTGTTGTGGCGCTGTATTCGGTGATGATCGCGGGCCCTGAATATTTCCTGCCGGACTGAAGTTCTTCTCTGGCGTAAATCTTGGTTTTGAGTTTCTTGCCATGGAAGGCGACCTGGGCCTCCGACTGGGGTCTCCTGCCGTGTGTCACCCGACGATGACGGCCGAGGGTGGCCGTCCCGACATCGTGAGCTTTGTTCTTGAGAGTCGCACGCAGGCGGAGAGTCACCAATTCAACTTCTCTGTTGGGATGTGTGTAGCCGTAACGGCGCTGGTGCTCGCGTTCAAAGTCCTTCAGCAGAGTTGCGGTTAGCGGGATGTTGAGTTCATATCCCTGGCCACGATAGCGGACGTCGACGCTACGATGGAATTTGGGAGTTCCCTGCCAGGACTCATCGCGGAAATCTCGTGCAGCGTTGCGTTGCAGAATCTTGAATTCACGCATCAGGCCTGCTTGAGGAAGGGTCCCGCGGACTCTCCAAAGCACGGTGCGGGAATAATCTTTCACGACGTCGCTAGCGAGAATGCCCAGCGCTGAAAGAGCGCCGGGGAATGCAGGGACGATTACGTGAGGGATGCGAAGAGCATCGGCCAGGGCGCAGCCGTGCAGGCCTCCGGCGCCTCCGAAGGCGACGAGTGCGAAATTGCGGGGATCGCGACCGCGTTCGACAGACACTACGCGGATGGCCTTTTCCATGGTCGCGTTGACCACCCGAATCACGCCTGCTGCGAATTTCTCCAACGTCAGATTGCACCGTTGATTCTTCAGCCATTGCCGGGTAAGGCGACGCGCGCGTTCGAGGTCAAGCGTGAAATCTCCGCCCAGAAAGCGGGTTGGCTGCAGGCGACCTAGCAGAAGATTGGCATCGGTGACGGTGGGTTGAGTTCCACGCCCATAGCAGATGGGGCCGGGATCGGCTCCGGCGGATTCTGGACCGACACGCAGAACTCCGGCAGCATCGAAGCGGGCCAGGGATCCTCCTCCGGCGCCGACAGTGTGAATGTCGAGCATGGGGACGCTGATGGGAAGTCCGGCAATTTGCGCGTCATTGGCGGTCTTGATCTCGCCTTCGACGAGCGAGACGTCGGTCGAGGTGCCTCCCATATCGAAGGCAATGATGCTTTTAAATCCGCTGGCGCGTGCTGTGGTGACGGCGCCTACGGCGCCACCCGCAGGACCGGAGAGCACGGTGCGGGCTGGTTCGCGGGCTGCGGTGGAAAGCGCGGTGATGCCTCCGCTGGATTGCATCACGAAGATGCGGGGGGCGGAGTTTGAAGGGGGGTTCGTGGGGCCCATTCTCGCAGTCCTCGAGCGTGTAGAGACGTTGCCAGCAACGTCTCTACGGCAGGATTGTTCGACGTTGCCAGCAACGTCTCTACGGCAGGATTGTTCAAGGTTGCGGAGATATCTTTCCATTACCGGTTGCAGGTAGGCGTTGATTACCACCGTCGAGGTGCGCTCGTATTCGCGAAACTCGGGAAGGATCTGATGGGAGATTGAGAGCGGAATCGAAAGAGATTGCAGCGACTTCACGACACGCGATTCGTTGCTCGAGTTTGCGAACGAAAATAGAAGAGAAATCGCGATCGATTCCGGCCTGGCGGCGGACAAGCGGTCAACGAGCGCTTTGAGTTCTCCAGTCGACGGGGTGGTCAGAATTTCACCGTCGGAGGCGGTGCGTTCGTTGATGCCGAAACGTAGGTTCTTGGGGACCAGCGGCTCGATGCGTTCGAAGAAAAAATCGTAGAGCTTGGGGCGGGCCTGACGTCCGATCTCGATGACGTCTTCAAAGCCGTGGGTTGTCACCAGTGCAGTGCGAGCACCTTTTCTTTGCAGCAGTGTGTTCGTTCCTACCGTGGTGCCGTGCAGGAGTATGAAATCGTCGTTGCGGGTGATCTGCCGGATGGCTTCGACAATCGCCTGCGAAGGATCTGTGGGAGTGGAAAAGACCTTCAGCATTCGCAGGCGGCCAGCTTCCGTCCACACACAGTCGGTGAAGGTGCCTCCGGTGTCGATAGCGATGCGGAGCGGTGGTTGACGGCGCTGCATGGGAGTGCGGAGGATTAGGGTAACATCTGGCGAAAGCTCCCCGTCTGGCAGAAGGCGCCCGAGATGGAGCAGCCAATCCTGGAGTTTGGAATGCTTATGAAATATGACTTTCTTGTCGAGAGTTATGCGACTGAGCGGATCAAGGTTCTCAGCGTGTGGAGCGAATTTCGGGATGAAGACTTGCGCATCCGGCCCAATGAAAGCGACCCGCGTGGACGCAGTGTGCTGGAGCAGATGGTGCATCAGTGCGTGAGCGAGGATCTGTGGTTCGGCAACATGTTGGGGATCGATGTGGGCGCGCCGCCGCTTCCGGCACGTGAGACGCGAGTGGAATTTATTCGACGATACGCCGATGACAGCGGCAAGCGTTTGGCGGCTTTACGAGATAAGGACGAGGCGTGGTGGGAGGCAGAGACGAAGTTTTTTGACGTGCCACGATCGCACGCCTGGGTGATGGTGCGGCGAATGACGCATACTTCGCATCATCGCGGACAGTTGATGGCCATGTTGCGCATGCTGGCACGCGAGGTGCACAGCAATTACGGTCCGACGGCGGATACCGGTGGATTGATGCTGCAGCATGCGCCGACTATTTATGCGTTTGGGAGTTTAGATGAGTTGCTTCGGGGAGGGCCGAAGGCATCTTTGCCGGGGACGGGGGATAGGGCCGTGACAGAGCGCCCGGACCCGTGACGGTCTGTTCATTGTACGAAATCAAATGCCTCGGTGACGGAGTGGTTCTCATGAGAGGAAGTCAACTTCCCCACCCTGTCCCGCCAAAAGACGCGGGACAAGGGCGGGGCACCCCGGTTCAGAAATGGGTTCTCACTTTATGGTGAACGCTAGGGTCAGGAGGGTTTTCTGCTCTACTTCGTGGGCTTTGGCGCTGCCGGTTGCGGGGCTGGCGCCGGAGCTCCGTTTTACGCTTAGCACCGGGCGATCGCCTACCAAGCGTTTCAAGCGCGGAAGCATGTTGAACATGGCGCCCATATTCGCGGGCTCTTCCTGCACCCACACGATGTCGGCATCTTTACCATGGCGGGCGAACTCAGCTGCCACTTCTTCCTCGGGGAACGGATAGAGCTGTTCCAGGAATACGATGGCCGTGCTGGTGTCTTTGCGCTTCTTTCTTTCGGCTTGAAGTTCGTGACCGATTTTTCCGGTGCAGATCAGGATGCGTTCGGCTTCTGCGACCTCGGTGTCGGGCAGCACGTTGAGGAAGTTCTTGTGCGTGAAATCTTCAATGGGAGAAGACGCGTCGGAATGTCGAAGCATGCTCTTGGGCGTGAAGACTACCAGCGGCTTGCGCCAGTGACGCAGGGCCTGGCGGCGAAGCAGATGGAAATACTGCGCCGCGTTGGAAGGCTGCGCGATCTGGATGTTGTGCTTGGCGGCCAGTTGGATAAAGCGCTCGATCCTGGCGCTCGAGTGCTCAGGGCCTTGACCTTCGTAGCCGTGCGGCAACAGCATCACCAGGCCGGAGAGCAGGTTCCACTTGGCTTCTCCGGCGCTGATGAACTGATCGATGATGGCTTGGGCAACGTTCACGAAATCGCCGAACTGGGCTTCCCAGAGCACAAGTGATTCGGGATAATCGCGGCTGTATCCGTACTCGAAACCCAGCACCCCGGCTTCGGACAGAGTGGAATTGTAAATTTCACAACGCGCCTGGCCGGGCGCGATGTTTTCCAGCGGGACGTATTCGTTTTCATTTTCAGTATCGATGAGAACGGAGTGGCGCTGGTTGAAGGTGCCGCGGCGCGAGTCCTGGCCGGACATGCGGACGTGAGTCCCCGTCTTGACCAGGCTGGCGAACGCCAGGGCTTCGGCCATACCGTAATCGACGGGGCGCTTGCCCGTGCCCATCTCAGCGCGCTGCTCCAAAAGCTTCTTCACCTTGGGATGGATGTGGAAGTCAGCGGGATAGGTGGTCAGACGCGTGGTGAGCTCGGACAACTCTTCCGCAGGGAGCCCGGTTTCGACGTCGTATTCGGGACGATAGAGGCCGCCGAAATAACTGTTCCAGTATTTGGGAAGCTCGCGCAGCAGGGGCTTGTGCTTGACGCTGCCAGCTTTTTTCTGGGCGGCTTCAAATTCGGCCTTGATGGCATTGGCTCGCTCCTGGGCATCGGTCGCGCCGGTGTCTTCGGAATAGATTTGCCAGAGCGGGGGATGTTCCTTGATTTTCTTGTAGAGCAGAGGCTGGGTGATGGTCGGGTCGTCCACCTCGCTGTGGCCGTGGCGGCGATAGCCGATCAGATCAATGACGACATCCGTGCCGAATTTGTAACGGAATTCGGTGGCGATTCGGGCGACGCGAACCACAGCGTCGACGTCTTCGGCATTGACGTGGAATATCGGAATAGACTGGCGGCGCGCGATGCAAGCTGCAAATCGGGTGGAATGCTCTTCCGTATAGCTGGTTGTAAATCCCAGAAGATTGTTGACGACGATGTGAATCGTGCCGCCAACCGTGTATCCGGGAAGGTCGGCGAAGTTCATGGTCTCGGCAAGAACTCCCTGGCCGGCGAAGGCTGCATCGCCGTGCACCAGCAGTGGAAGGTACTTCTCGCGTCCGCCTTCGCCCGTACGGTCCTGCTTGGCACGAGTGCGACCTACGGTGACAGGATCGACGGCTTCCAGGTGGCTGGGATTGGAGACCAGGTGGATATGCAGTTTGCCGCCGCTGCGCGTGACGTACTCGCCGGTGGCGCCCATGTGGTATTTGACGTCTCCGGAGCCAAGCACGCTGCGTGGATCGACGTCTTCGAACCCAGCAAAAATTTCTTCTGGAGGACGCCTGGCAACATGAGCGATGACGTTGAGGCGGCCGCGATGACTCATGCCCATCACGAGTTCGATCGCACCCAGGCGCGCTCCTGTATCGAGAACTTCATCGACTAGCGGAATCAGGGCGGTCATGCCTTCCAACGAAAAGCGCTTGCTGCCCAGATAACGCTGCTGCATCACCTGCTCGAAAATGTCGGCTCGGATCAGCAGGTCGAGGATGCGTTGCTGGTCTTGTTTCTCCGGCTCAGATTCCATGCGCTCGTAAATCCATTGCCGGCGCACGGGCGAGTAGATGTGATTGATTTCCACTCCGATCGTGCTGGAGTAAATGGCGCGAGCTTCGCGGGCATATTCCCCTTCCCGCTCCAACTCCGGGGTGAGACGGGGACGCAGAAAGCCCAGGGGGTCGAGGTCGCCTTCGAGATATCCGAACTGGCGGTAGGCGGCGAAAACACGCTCACGATCGGGGTTGGAAAGGGAAGGTTCAACTACAACGGTCGAGCCTCCGTTGGAACTTTTGGATTTCGGGGTCATAGGAGTGCAGGTTCTAGGATAAAGGATGCGGGGCTTGGCTTGCTCGATTCTGGATCAGCGGTGAGAATCGACTCTGTTCGGAGGGGGTCGGTTGGGGACGGAAGGTCAAATCTCAGGTTTACATCAACTCAAATTCGACGTCAAAATCCCCACCCTGTCTCGCCAACGACGCGAGACAAGGGTGGGGCACCCCGGTAGTAGCTGGTGGGTTACGGAAAGGTGAAATGAACGTGAACAGGAGATCACAAGAAATTCAAGAGAGGCAAAAACACGGGATCCCGACGCTTCTGGGGATTCCGTTTGATGGGCAGTCTTCCTATTTGCGCGGAGCTGCGGAGGCCCCTGGGAAAATCCGGGAGGCTCTCGCCTGCGAGGCTTCAAACCACTGGACGGAGACGGGGGTGGATCTTGGAGTGAAAGGAGTTTACGAAGATTCTGGGGATCTTGAACTTCTTGGCGCGGATGCGTTCGCTGCGATTGAAAAGGCCGTCGGTGAATTGATTGGCAATGGGAGGCGCCCGGTGTCGCTGGGCGGAGATCATTCGATTACTTATCCGATCATGACGGCTGTAGCCAAAAAACATTCGGCGCTGACGATCTTTCATTTCGATGCGCACCCCGATTTGTATGACGAGTTTGAGGGAAATCGCTTCTCGCATGCCTGTCCTTTCGCGCGCATTATGGAAGCGGGGCTGGCCCGGCGGCTGGTGCAGACAGGAATTCGAACCCTCAACCGACATCAGCGAGAGCAAGCCGAGCGCTTCGGCGTCGAAGTACTCGAAATGCGCAGCCTTCCCGCGTACCAGGCATTGAAAGCTGCTGGGCCGGCTTATATTTCGTTTGACATGGATGCGCTGGATCCAGCGTATGCGCCGGGGGTTTCCCATCGTGAGCCCGGCGGAATGACAGTGCGGGAGGCCATTGCGCATCTGCACGCGATAGAAGCAGAAATTGTCGCCGCAGATCTCGTCGAGTACAACCCGCTGAGAGATATCTCAGGCACGACGGCAACTGTAGCAGCAAAGATTTTGAAGGAGATTCTGGGGAAGATGATTGCGGGTTGAGCATCGAGTAGGCCAGGCGCACCGCGAAGCAGGGACGACCTCGCGGAGATCAAAGAGAAAAACGATTTTTCAGAGTACAATCGGCTCTTGTAAAAATTACAATGAATTCTTATGGCAGAAACTTCTCATAATCCTCGCCCAGAAAGGCTGCTAGTCGTGGGTTTGGCAGTCATGAGCGTCGCGCTCGCATGCTCCAAGAATGAGGGACCAGATCCAAGGGCTGCAGGGCCGCAAGCCATGCCGGTCAAAGTGATTGAGGCACGGGCCGTCCCGGTGAATGACGCTTCCGAGTACGTTGCGACATTGAAGTCGCGCGATTCGGCAGTCATCATGCCGCAGGTGGAAGGCATCATTACGCAAATCTATGTTCATTCGGGCGACAAAGTAGGGGCTGGAGCTGGGCTGATGGATATCGATCCATTGAAGCAGCAGGCCACTGTCAAAAGCCTGGAGAGCGCGCGGGCGGCACAGGAAGCGCAACTGAACTGGGCCAAGCAGCAGTATCAACGCACGCAGGGCCTCGCCTCGGCCGGAGTCGTCAGCAAGCAGGACCTCGATCAAGCAAAGGCGACCCTGGACGCAGCCCAGGCGCAGATCGACTCCCTCAATGCGCAGGTGCGCGAACAGGAAGTGCAACTGCACTACTACAAAGTAGTCGCGCCGCGAGCGGGAATTGTGGGAGACATCCCGGTGCGCGTAGGAGACCGCGTCACCAGCCAGACCCCACTCACGACGGTGGACCAACCCGGCAGCCTGGAAGCATACATATACGTGCCGATTGAGAGGTCTTCGCAGTTGAGGATGAACCGGCCGGTGCAGATTCTGGACAGCAATGGCAAGGTGTTGTCGGAGACTCGGATCAGCTTTATTTCCCCGCAGGTGGATAACACGACGCAGACCGTGCTGGTCAAGGCGCGCATCGAGAATGGAAACGACGCACTGCGGCAGTCGCAGTTCATTCGGGCGCGGGTGGTATGGGGAACGCATCAGAATCCCGAAGTTCCCATTTTGGCGGTATCGCGGTTGGCCGGGCAGTATTTCGCTTTCGTCGCGGAGCCGCAGAACGGTAATTCTTTCGTCGCAAAGCAGAAGCCGCTCCAGATCGGGCAAACGGTGGGCAATAACTACGAAGTGCAGGGGGGGATTAAGCCGGGAGATAAAGTGATCGTCTCAGGAACTCAGTTTCTTTTGGACGGGGCGCCGGTGGTTCCGCAAAGTTAGCGTGAGCTATGAGCAATGAACGATGAGCAGTGAGCAGACGGTGCATTGCTGGCCGCGGGCCCGGTACTCCAGCAATATTTCCACGCATTCTTAAGCTTTGAATTGGGGATCTCCCCAAGGTTACGGAACTATTCATGTTTGTTGACTTCTTTCTACGACGTCCGGTATTTGCCACGGTTTGCGCGCTGCTGATCGTGCTGGGGGGCCTGGCCGTCCTGCCCACGCTGCCGATCGCACAATTTCCAAATCTTGCTCCGCCACAGGTGGGCGTCACCAGCGTGTACATCGGGGCTAGTGCCCAGACGGTGGAAAGTGCGGTCACGATCCCGCTGGAGCAGCAGATTAACGGCTCCGAGGGGATGAAGTACATCACCTCGACCAGCGGCAATGACGGGACGAGCCAGATTCTGGTGACGTTTGATCTGACCCGCGATCCGGACCTGGCGACCGTGGATATTCAGAACCGCGTAAACACCGCACAAGGACGGTTGCCCAGCGCTGTGAAGGCGGTGGGCATAACAACGCAGAAGACGGCGCAGAATTTCGTGTTCGGCGCGGCAGTCACTTCGGACAACAATCAATACTCCACGCTGTTCATGAGCAACTACCTCGACGTGTACGTGCGAGACGCTCTGAAGCGCATTCCTGGGGTGGCTGACGTCCTTATATTCGGCGAGCGGAAGTTTTCGATGCGGCTGTGGCTGGATCCGGTGCGGATGGCAGGACGCGGATTGACAGCGCCGGACGTAGTGAATGCGTTGTCGGAACAAAATGTGGAAGTCGCTGCCGGACAAGTGGGGCAGCAGCCGGCGGTGCCGGGACAAAACTACCAGGTCAGCGTGCGCGCAGTGGGACGGCTCAGCGAACCGGCACAGTTCGAGAACATCATTCTGAAGACCAATGCCGATGGCACTCTGGTGCGGCTGAAGGATGTTGGACGCGCCGAGTTGGGAGCTGAGAGCTATTCGTCCGATCTGCAATTCAACGGGCAGGATGCGGTGGGAGTCGCGGTGATTCAGCTTTCGACGGCGAATGCGCTCGAGGTAGACCGGAGGGCGATTGCGGAGCTGCAGCGGCTGTCGAAGAGCTTCCCTTCCGGAATGCATTACAGGGTGGCGTTCGATACTACGGACGCGGTGGGCGAGTCGATCCGAGACGTGACCTATACGGTGGGTTCGGCGATCGTGCTGGTCATCCTGGTGATCTTTATCTTTTTGGGCGACTGGAGAACCACGATGATTCACTTCATCGCCACTCCAGTTTCGCTGATCGGCACGTTCGTGTTCGTGAAGTTACTGGGTTTCTCGGTCAATACGTTGACCCTGTTTGGAATCACGCTGGCGACTGGACTGGTGGTCGACGACGCGATCGTGGTGATTGAAAACATCGAGCGCCACATGCACGAGGGCGAGCCCGACTCGCGCAAAGCGGCGGCGGCGGCGACCGGGGAGATTACGGGAGCCGTCATCGCTACCTCTCTGGTGCTGGTTGCGGTGTTTGTACCGGTTGCGTTTTTTCCCGGAACGACGGGGATTCTGTTCCGGCAGTTTGCGCTGACCATCGCCTTCTCAATCGCCATCTCGGCGTTCAACGCGCTTACCCTGGCGCCAGTGCTGGCGGCGATTCTGTTGCGCGAATCGCACGGGCAAAAATGGTGGCCGCTGCGAAAGTTCGACGCCGGCGTGCAGTCCATGACGAACGGGTACCGCCGCCTGCTGCACCACATTCTGGAATATAAAGTGGCGATGGCGGTGCTGTTCTTCGCGGGCCTGGGGCTGACGTATTTCGTGTTCACGCGGGTGCCAACTGGATTCGTCCCGGATGAAGACCAGGGATACTTCATCATCGTGATTCAGGCGCCGTCAGGGGCATCGCTGGAGTACACGAAGTCCATCGGCGCGCAAGTGTCGAAGATGCTGGCCAATGTGTCTGAGGCGCAAGGAACGTTTTCAATCGCCGGCTTTAGCTTCGCGGGAGCGGCGGCGAATCAAGGATTAATCTTCGTTCCCTTGAAACCGTATTCGCAGCGCAAAGGCGAGCAGCACTCGGCAACGGCGATCGTGAACCGAGTGCGGCCGATGCTGTTTGGAGTGTCCGGAGCGCTTGTGTTCGCCACGTTGCCTCCTGCGATCCAGGGCCTAGGGCGATTCGGCGGATTTCAATTTGAAGTGCAGGACCAGGGTGCACACACCCTGGAGGACCTGGCGGCGGCCACGAACGGTGTGATGCGAAACGCGGCCGTAAGCAAGGAATTGGTAGGTTTGTACACGCCGTTTACGGCGAACGATCCGCAATATCTGGTGACGATTGATCGCGAGAAGGTAAAGAGCCTGCACGTGCCGCTCTCGCAAATTACCGACACGCTGGGCGTGTTCATGGGATCGGCGTACGTCAACGACTTTGATTTCAACAATCGCTCCTATCGCGTGTCCGTGCAGGCCGACAAACAGTTTCGGGCGACGTCGGAGGACATGAAACGTTTTTATGTGAGATCCGAGAGCGGAGCGATGGTGCCGCTGGATAATCTGATCTCGATTTCGCAGACCACGACCCCGCAGGTGATCAGCCATTACAACCTGTTCCGCTCAGCGGAGATTGATGGGTCTCCCAAGCCGGGATACAGCTCGGGGCAGGCGATTGCGGAGATGGAGAACCTGGCTAAACGCATGCCGCAGGGATTCGCGTACAGCTGGACGGGACTTTCGCTGGAGGAACTGCAGGCGGGCGGAACATCGCTGCTCCTGTTCGGACTGGGGACGCTGGTTGTGTATCTGACGCTATCCGCGCAATATGAAAGTTTTGTGCTGCCATTTATCGTGTTGCTGGCGGTGCCGATGGCATTGTTGGGAGCCTTGGGAGGGCAGTGGATTCGCGGGTTGCAGAATGACGTGTTCTGCCAGGTCGGATTGGTGATGCTGGTGGGACTATCGAGCAAGAACGCGATTTTGATCGTGGAGTTTGCTGAACAATTGCGCGAGCGCGGAGTGCCCCTGGTGGAGTCCGCAGTGCAGGCAGCGACGATCCGGCTGCGGCCCATTCTTATGACTTCTCTGGCATTCATTTTGGGTGTGGTGCCGCTGGTGTTCGCAACCGGGGCTGGAGAGAATGGCCGGCATTCGGTGGGAACTACCGTGTTCGGCGGAATGATTATGTCAACCATGCTGAATCTTTTTTTCATCCCTGTGCTGTATCTGATTATTGAGGGGTGGAGGGAGCACGGGAAGGCGCCGAAGCACCGATAGATCAGAATTGCCACGATTTGTGTGGGGCGGCTCGTCCGCCCAAGGAGCGGGGCGAGGGGTTAAGCCACTTGGCGATCGTTCATCGCGCGCTTTGCGCGCGACCCCGGACGAGGCGTCCGGGGCTACACGGTTCGTGGAGACGCGGCTTGGATGTGGCAGCTCGGGTCTTCACTTTCTGCCCGGCTGCTTTTCTCTTGCGGGCTTCTTTCCTACGCATCTTGGCTATCCATTCGCGAGAGTACATCGTGCCGCGGCATTTGGGAGAGCCGCAGCGGCAGGGAGCGGGTTCGTCGTCATCGTAGAGGTTGTAGTCCCAGACTAGTTCTTCCCCCGCGGCAATATTTCGAAGTGCATAGAGCCAGACCCGGCCTTTAACCTCGTCCACTTCACAGTTGGGATCGCAAGAATGATTCAGGTACGCACCCAGACCTTGGCCGTCGATCACCGTCTTTCCATCTTCCAGACCGTACAAGTAGGTTCGAGAAACCCCATCATAGCGGCGGTCAGCCTCTTGAGGAGTGATGCGCTCTCCACCGTATTCGACGATGCGGGTTCCTTTGCGGATCGGAGCGTTAGTGTAGACGCCGACGGAGTGGATGGGTGATGGGCGGACGACTAAAGCCATGCACTAATTTCGCATGAGAAAGAAAATTTGGGGAGAGGGAAAATGGATCGAGAACGGAAGGCGCCGGACAGGGCAAAACTGCAAATAGCAGGTTGTCGGCCTACGGATCGTAGACGGAGCTGCCATAGCCTTGCTTGCGGGCAGTTTCCTGCATCTCTTCGAGCCTCTTCTGCGAATCGTTCAGCTGGGATTTCATAATCTCCAGTTGGCGCTGCTTCTCGCGCTGCCGTTCGTTCCAGGCTACGTGCTTCTCAAAGTTTCCACCGGCGAAGCGAATCGAGTTACTGAGCGTATCGATGCTCCGCTGCAGAGAGGCGATGGCATTTTTCGCCCGCAGGATTTGCGATTTCCAGTATTCGGCGGGTTGTTTGCCGGAGCTGGAGGCGGGCATAACACTGTCTGGTGCGGGTGAGGGCGCGGCTGCGCTGACGGGTGTTTCTTGTTCGGGAATCTCATCGTTGGTGACGACGTGAGGGCGGTTGGCGGCATTTGAATTCTTAGGATCGGTGGAAGTGGTTGCAGAGTTGCCGCGCGACTGCTTTTGCTGGCGTGCCTGACGAGCGGCATCGCCCAGGGATTGCGAATCCTGCGCTTGCGCGCATGCGCACGAAAACACCGCGACTGCCAGAATGCGAATTAGATCCCGAGTCCACATATTAAGGACTTGTATGAGCACCTCGACCAGGCTCAGGGCCGATGTGCGCAACGCGAGGGCGAAGCTACGCACACTCCATTGATGGTAGCGTCCGCTGGATCGCGGTCGAGATTACGTTGGTGCAGCGGCTAGCCTGCCGTGTAGGCACTAACCAGACTATCCAGTTTTTTGAACAGCGCGTCGTTGCCCGAGCGGGGATACTTGGCGAGGGAGTCCCGGTACTGCGGGAGGTTGTAGAGGAAGGAATCTACGCGCTCTTTGTTGAGTTCCTCCCAGTACGCTCCATAGCCTGTCTTCTCCAGCCAATACGCGTTAAAAATCTGCTCAAATTGGTGGCTAACCGGCACGGCCAGGTAGGGCTTGCCGAGGTGCAGGGCTTCGGTGACCAAAGAGAATCCGGAGTTGGCGATCACGGCCTTAGCACTCACCAGGTCGGAGAAAAATCCATCGATGGACGGCTTTTTGAAAATCACATTGCCTTTTTCATATTTACCTTCGCGGCCAAAGCCGTAGGCGACGAATTGCGCTCGAACCGAGCCCAGGAGATTGGCCAAATCCGGTGCGGGCGAGGTTACATACACCAGGATGTGATCGCCTTGCGTAGGGCTTGCATCGAGAATCTGCTGGCGGAGGAGCGGAGGGAAGAGAAACGTGTTGCGCTTGCGGACGGGCGCCGTGAAGAAAGAAATTACCAGGTAAGCATTGGCGCGCGGCGTCATCAATTTTGTGACGATTTTGGCGGCCGCTGCATCGCGGCGATATTGCCTGGGATAGGAAACTACTGCGTTGGTCAGACAATGCTGGTTGTCGATTGAGATCACCGGAAGGCGACGCTTGTGTCCCAGGTGACAGGTCAACGGCTCGAAATCAGTGATCACCAGATCGATATCAGCATCTTCTGCGAGCGTATTGAGATGAGAGAGACTCTTGCGCGCCTGGGGTACGGTGATGAGATTCTTCGCAATCGTCCGCTTGTAGCGGACGCGGTTGTTGACATAGGAGAAACGGAATCCGTAGATCTCGGTGACTTCGAATTTGTCCTTCAGGTTTTGTAAGCCTCGGTCGAAAGAGGCTACGTGGACCTGGTGTCCTTGGGCGACGAGATGAGTTAGAACTTCCTTGGCGCGGGTGGAGTGGCCTGCGCCTTCGCCGTTTACGCCGTAGAGGATGTTGGCCATGGGATGAGGGCGAGTATACCTGTAGCGGCGCTAGCTTTACGGTCACTGCTGTTGCGGAAGCGGGAGAGCAACTGTGTCAATGGTTTGCGGATCGTCACGAAGCTTGATGTAGAGCAGATTCCCTTTGGGCGGGGGAATGGCCAGCGCGTCCTGCACAAAACCTTCCGGGACTCTGATGGGGTTCGCGAAATCGGCATCCGCGCTGACGGAATCGAGGAGGAACAACTTGTCACCGCTCAGCGTGCACTGCGTTTCCTCCGCTGGAACGCAATGAACGGCAGTGAGCAGGGGAACACGTACCAGGCTCACCAATGGCTGCCAGTCGCCGGTGATCCCATCGCCTGACAGGGGCCGGAACTTCAGCGGCCCGAATGCCGAAGGGCCGAGCAGTTTCATGGGATCGAGAACGGCAAGCACAGTTTTCGTATCTTGCATGGTCAAGTTGCCGTCTTTGAAGCTGAGAGTCACACGAAAGGATTCGTCACTGGTGGCGACTTCGATCTTCTCCGTTGGCGAGAAAGTTTCAGGGGCCAGTGTCTTGAGAAAGAAGCTGAGTCGCCCATTCTGCGGCAGTTCTTCCTGACTCCCGAGGCGAACGGCAGATGGCGACGAGCCCTGATCCGTTTGAACGCTCTTGGTCAACAGGGTCACAGCCGGACGTTGAGCTTCGGCTTGCGCCTTGAGATCAAGAACGCGCGCATCCTTCAGAGTTGCATGGATCACGAGGGCATCGCCGGGGTGCAGATTGGTTTTCGCGGCAGGGTCGCTGGCAATCACTCTGAGTTCGTCCTGCTGGTTCGCACGGGACAAAGAATCAGGCGTGAAACGAATGCCATTGACATCGAGGCTTTCGACTTGATCCAGGCGCGTGCCCTTCAAGAGTCCATCGGCATCGCCGGCATGGATGCTGAAACTGTCGAGACGTCCGGCTTCGGCATAGGTGTGAAGAGGAACTTCATCCACTTCGTGCAAGCCGAATTTCCTGATCTGCACAGTCACCCAGCCGGCGCTGGCTTTTTGCAGAGGGACGTTGATCTCAATTTCATCGGGCTTTGTGCTTTTCCATTCCGTCGCCAGACTTTTTCCCTGACCGTCTTTGATCAAGATTTCGCTGACACAGCATGCGTCAGCGGACTGCAGATGCAGAGTGTCCTCGCGTCCGACGATCAGCGCACTGGCGTCCTTGGAAGCGACCATCCATTGGCTGGTCCTGGACGCGCGGAAACGATAGTGTGGCCCGTCAAAAGTGCTGAAACCCCAGGATCCACGGAGAGTTCCGGAGATCTCGCCCTCGGGGCCCGCGGACTGCAAAGTGTGGGTGTCGACGACGAATCCCCCGCGTACGGGGTCCGGGGTTGCGGGCAGATCGAGTGCTTTACCGGACTTGATATCGACGTGCAGGACAAAATTGTGTGCCAGTTGGGTGGCGAAGACCAGCGGCGCTCCATCGGCAGGAAGCACCACCGAAGGCTTGCCAGCGCAGAAGATCTGGGTTGCGTCGGCGGCGCGCAAAGGCGGAGGAGGGGAGGTCCGAATCGGCGGCAAGCCAACCACCAACACGGACTTTGGATTACGGAAAGAAGGAGGATTGTTCAGGCGCAGGTTCAGTTCATCTTTCTGGGGCAAGGCAAGCGCGGGAATGTACTGGTATTGCGCAGTGTGAGCGCTTCCAAGAATCCGAGCGACATCGACCACCGCGCCAATGTACGGACTGTAACTTCCTCCGCCAGCCCTCGGCGTGGAACTAAGTTGAGCCAGGAGGTCTGTGGACGGGCCGGAAGTCAAGGTCGCGACCATGGTTTGGCTGTGTGCGTCATCGAGCACTAACTGGTCTGTGTTCTGCGTGAGGCAAGAGACCTGCTGCGCGCTGGGCTTATCGAAGCATTGCTGATCGACTTTCATGCCCAGACTGCGGGCGAGCATTGTGGTATGGGCTTTCGCCTGCTCGGGATCGGCGATGTAGGTTCCGCGCACGGCCTCAAGATATTTCTCCACACGTTGCCGATCCAGACTGGCCTGCTGGAGATCCTGCGCCGCACGCACGAAGGCGCCGGGCTTCCCCCGAACCGCTGTACGCAAGGTGCTGAACGCGCCGCCGGTCTCGGGAGCGAGAAAGACCAGAGCTTCGTCAGCCTCTTCCGGGACGGTGACGAATACTCCTTCGTGGTGTACGGCTTTGCTCCAGGTTTCTACACGTGTAAACCAGGATTCAGGAGGAGGATTGGTTGCACCCCGCAGGAACGCGATCACCATCAGGTAGCGGACGGACTGGCTATCGGGAAGGTCAGCATGAACCCAGAGACGATCGCCAGCTTGAAGGTTTGGTACCTCGGCTATGGGCAGAGTCGTCCCGGCCCGCTGCACCCGCACCTCGACCTTGGGGCCAATCAGGTCGAACGCGGCGCTCTGCTCAGAGGCGGAAGGCAGTGAAGTCAGCAAAATCGGGAAAAGAAACACGGGCGCAGCTTTTGGCCAGCGCCGAAATGGTTTTATGAGTTCGGAAAGACGCACTACTTCCCTCTCCAACTTGGGGTTGTTCCTGGTAGTTCGGCTGTTCGATCATTTTAACTGATTGAAGATAGGAGCCAAGGCTGCGAATAGTAGGAAGGACAATGCCATGGGGCCAAGTACCAGGCGTTCTGGAGGGATGGTAATCGCCTCCTTTTGACCTGCTCCGCTCGTCGTGGCGACTCGTGGGATTCTTACTCGTTGGAAACGCTCAAGGACAGCTTGATTTTGGTTGTGAGAGGATGCTGAGGGCGACGACTAGCTCTGACGCACCGGTACGTCAGACGAAGGGGTCTGCCGCTCCATTATCTGGTTCGTGAAGCATTTTAGTTGCTAAATCCATTGCGTGAGGATCCGCATGTTGGTGAAGGTCTTCGAAAGCGGCCGTTCGCTGGCCGAGGCTGCGGCCAGGCAGGCAGCCGACACGATTCGGCAAGCCATCACGCAGCAGGGTCACGCGCGAATCATTCTGGCAACGGGCGTGTCGCAGTTTGCGTTTCTGGAAGCGCTGACCGGAACTGGTGACATTGACTGGTCCAAAGTAGAGGCCTTTCATCTCGATGAATATGTCGGTATAGCCGTGACTCACCGTGCAAGTTTCCGGAAGATTCTGCTGGAGCGGGTTGTGCAGAAGACTGGGATGACTAAGTTCTATCCGATACAGGGCGATGCCGCTGACCTGAGCGGGATCATTCGGGAACTTGGGGCGAAGCTTTCGTCGGAACCCGTGGACGTCGCGTTCATCGGCATTGGGGAGAATGGCCACATCGCGTTTAACGATCCTCCCGCGGATTTTGAGACGGACGAACCGTATATGATCGTGGAACTTGACGAGGCATGCCGCAGGCAGCAAGTCGGGGAGGGCTGGTTCGCGGCAATTTCCGAAGTGCCGAAGCGGGCGGTCTCGATGACGCCACGGCAGATCCTGCGGTCCCGACACATCATCGCCGTCGTGCCTGACCGGCGCAAAGCACAGGCGGTGAAGGCGACTCTGGAAAGCGAAATCAGTCCCATGGTTCCGGCATCGATCTTAAGGCGCCATGCCGATGTGACGCTTTATCTCGATCAGGATTCGGCTTCGCTGTTGAGTCCGGCGTTGCGTAACGCGCTGCAGAAGGAATCGCAGGTGGTGGTCGAGCGATAACATGAATTCCTGACCCGCGGATGGCGAGAGCTCACAAGTCAATCCCGAATTTGCGGTGGTGGATCGGTGGGCTTCTGTTTGCGTCCACGGTGATCAATTACATCGACCGGCAGACGCTGTCGCTGCTTGCTCCCTATCTGAAGCTGCAGTATCACTGGACCAATTCCGACTACGCGAATCTGGCGATAGCCTTTCGCGTGGCGTACTCGATTGGCCAGAGCGTGTTTGGCCGGCTGATGGATCGCACGGGGACGCGGCGAGGGCTGACCATCACGGTCATTGGCTACTCCGTGGTTTCCATGTTGACTTCGTTGGCGAGGGGCTTCTTACAGCTTCGCCACTTTTCGCTTTCTGCTGGGTGCGGGAGAATCTGCGAACTGGCCGGCTGCGACCAAAGCTGTTTCGGAGTGGTTTCCGAAACGCGAGCGGGCGCTGGCTACCGCGCTGTTCGATAGCGGATCTTCGATTGGAGCCGCAGTTGCACCCTTTCTCGTGTTGTGGATCTATTACCGATGGGGCTGGAGGCCGGCTTTTGCCGTTCCCGGGATATTGGGATTTATCTGGCTGATTGCATGGAGATGGCTCTATTACCCACCAGAGTCGCATAGGCGTATCAGCGATTCGGAACTCTCGATGATCGCGGCGGATAAGCGCGAGGCGGAGAGCACAGAGGAGGGTAGAATTCGTCCGCGCTGGCGCGATCTGCTGAAAATCCCGCAGACGTGGGGCACGATCATCGCCAAAACTTTCACAGATCCCGTGTTCTTCTTTATTACCGAGTGGTTCCCCATTTACCTGGTGGCAAAGGGAATCGAATTGAAGAGCGGTCTCACCACGATTTGGATTCCCTTCGTTGCCGCCGATGTGGGCAGCTTCTTTGCGGGATGGTTTTCTGGATACCTTGTCCGGCGAGGAATCTCGTTGGGGTGGGCTCGCAAAGTGCCGATCATCTATGGCGGAATTGGAATGACTTTGCTCATTCCAAGCATTTTCACGACGAATCAGTACGTAATCGCGCTGCTGTTCGCGATCGTAACGTTCACCTACGCGGGATTCACGATCATGGCCAACACGTTGCCTTCGGATCTATTCCACAGTGACTCGGTGGCATCGGTGAGCGGAGTCGGAGGCACTGGGACCGGGCTGGGCACAATCGTGGCGTTCAAGCTCATCGGATATGTTTCCGACGCGCGGCAGGCTACCGGCACGCATGCTTTCGATCCAATTATCATTCTGGCGGGCATCGTACCTTTTGTGGGGATGATTCTGGTTTTGTTGCTAGTGCGGAACAATGAAGCGACAGAACGCGGACTGGTGCGGCGACTCTGAGCTTTAAGTACACTCTTGGGTCGTGGTAAGGAGACCGCTTGAAGATCACTGATGCCAAAGTGCTGGTGTGCAGCCCGGGGCGAAACTTCGTCACGCTGAAGATTTATACGGACCAGGGCATCTATGGACTGGGCGATGCGACACTGAACGGGCGCGAACTAGCCGTAGCCGCTTATTTGAACGATCACCTGGTTCCCTGCCTGATTGGACGCGATCCATTTCAGACGGAAGACGTGTGGCAGTACTTGTATCGCGGCGCGTATTGGCGGCGCGGTCCAGTCACCATGACGGCGATCGCTGCGGTGGATATGGCGTTGTGGGACATCAAGGGCAAGGCGCTGAACACGCCTGTCTACAATCTGCTGGGAGGCGCGAGCCGTACCGGAGTGATGGTGTATGGACACGCGAACGGGCGCGATATCGAGCAAACTTGCGATGAGGTCGCAAAGTATAAGGAGATGGGATATCTCGCTGTGCGGGCGCAGACGGGGATTCCCGGCTTGCCGTCCACTTACGGGGTGGCCGAAGACAAGCTGTTTTACGAACCGGCCGAAAAAGGACTGCCTCCGGAGAACTCATGGTCCACGGAAAAGTATCTGCTCCATGTACCGAAGCTGTTTGAGGCACTGCGTCTGAAGTTTGGCGATGATCTGCACTTGCTCCATGACGTGCATCATCGGCTGACGCCGATCGAGGCAGCGCGACTGGGGAAAAGCCTCGAGCCTTATCATTTGTTCTGGTTGGAAGACGCGGTTACGGCAGAATTGCAGGAGGGATTCCGGATTATCCGGAAGCATACAACGATACCGCTGGCGGTGGGCGAGGTGTTCAACAGCGTGTGGGATGCGCACATCCTTATAACGGAACAGTTGATCGACTACATACGGATGACGGTTGTGCACAGCGGCGGGTTGACGCACCTGAGAAAGATCGCAGCCTTGTCGGAGATATATCACGTGCGAACTGGCTCGCATGGTGCGACCGACCTTTCTCCGGTAGCAATGGCGGCGGCGCTGCATTTTGATATTTCAGTGAGTAACTTTGGCATCCAGGAATACATGCGGCACACGCGGGAGACGGATGAAGTATTTCCTCACTCCTATTCATTCAGGAATGGGTATCTGCATCCTGGAGACTCGGCTGGACTGGGCGTGGACTACGATGAAAAGCTGGCGGAGAAGTTTCCGTATGAGCGGGCTTACTTGCCGGTGAATCGTAAACTCGATGGCACGATGTTCAATTGGTAGCAACTGCACTTCACAACTGAGGAATTATGTACAAGCAACTTGATTTAACAGGCAAGGTCGCGGTTGTGGTTGGCGGCAGTTCCGGGATCGGCAGGACGCTTGCGCTTGGCCTCGCACAAGGCGGAGCGGATGTGGTGTCGAGCGCACGTCGAAAAGATCTGGTGGACGAATTGGCGGATCAGATCGAAGCTGTGGGACGGCGCTCGCTGAAGGTAACTTGCGATGTCAGCGATCCTGACTCTTTGCAAAATCTCCTCAAAGCCTGCGTCGAAGCGTTTGGAAAGGTCGACATCCTGGTAAACGCCGCAGGAATCACTAAGCGTGCGCCCACGCTTGACTACAAAGAAGAGGATTGGAACCGAATTCTGGAGACAAATTTAACCGGGTCTCTGCGAGCATGCCAGGTGTTCGGCAGGCACATGATTGAGCGGCGCTATGGTCGCATCATCAATATTGCATCCATGGGATCGTTTGTGGCGCTGTTCGAAGTGGCGGCCTACAGCGCGAGCAAGTCGGCGGTGGCATCGCTGACCAAATCGCTGGCGATCGAATGGGCCAAGTACGGCATTTGCGTGAATGCGATTGCGCCCGGTTATTTCCGGACTCCGCTGAGTGAGAAACTGCTCGTGGGTACGGGACGTGGAAACGAAGTACTGATGCGAACGCCGATGGGACGCTTTGGCGAACTTGAAGAACTTGTGGGAGCGGCGATCTTTCTGGCTTCCGATGCGGCAAGCTTTGTTACGGGTACGGTTTTGCCGGTGGACGGCGGGGTGCTGGCTAGCGGCGTGAATCAGTAGTTCTCACTTTAAGGCACAGAGCGGACGGGCTGCTCAGGATTGCTTTTTGCCTGGCAGTGCTGCTCTGGCTGACGCGACGGCGCTCACCAACTCCCGCGCTGCGTTAGTGATCTTGTCCAGATTTCCTTCCCGCAATGCCTTCGCATCGACCAAGTCTGCGCCTACTCCCAGGGCAAACGCTCCGGCAGCTATGAAATCCGCCGCATTGGCGGCATTCACCCCTCCCGTAGGAATCAGCATGGCATTCGGGAATGGGCCCTTGAGCGATTTCAGGTATTTCGGACCGCCCACGTTTCCGCACGGAAATATTTTGAGCAAGCTCGCCCCGTGCTCCTGAGCGGTCATTAATTCGGTGGGAGTCAGGGCCCCGGGGATCGCTAGGATGGAATGATTCTTTGCTTCTGCCAGAACGGCCGTCGATAGGCCGGGACTCACGAGGAATTGGGCTCCGGCGAGGATACAGGATTCGGCCTGGGCGGCGTTTGTCACCGTGCCCGCTCCAATCAGCACATCCTCTCTAGCTTGCACGAGTTCGCGGATGACTGATACCGCATTGGGCACAGTCATGGTGATTTCCACGGCCGGAATTCCGCCCGCGCAGATCGCCTCTACCGCCCGGTTGGCTTCATCTACTGACGAGGCACGAACTACTGGGATAATTCCTATTTCACCGATGCGGCGGATCACATCATCGATACTCAACTTACTCACAGGCATATCAGTTCTCGGTTTTATTTTTCTGTATTCGCTATCTTTCAATCCTTGCGGTGCGCGAGGTCATAGCTTGTTGCACTTCCGCTAACGTCGCCATGGTAGTGTCGCCGGGAGTGGTCATAGCGAGCGCACCGTGCGCGGCTCCGCATTCGACCGACCACTGTGGATCTTTGCCCGACAGAAAACCATAGATCAATCCCGAGGCAAAGGAGTCGCCGCCACCGACGCGGTCATAGATCTCCATATCTTCACGCACCGGAGCTTCATAGAACCGTCCATTGTGATAGCAGAGTGCTCCCCAGTCGTTGCGGGTGGCGGTTGTCGCCGCACGCAGAGTGGTGGCGATGACGGCCATGGAAGGATATTCCTTGACGACCGCCTCGATCATCTTCTTGAATCCGGCTGAGTCGAGCTTGGAATGATGTTCGTCGACGCCAGCCACCGAAAAACCCAGCGCGGCGGTGAAATCTTCTTCATTTCCCAGCATGACATCAACGTAAGGAGCGAGGCGGCGATTGACTTCCTGCGCCTTTGCCTTTCCTCCTATGGATTTCCAAAGGGATGCACGGTAGTTCAGATCATAGGAGACGATGGCGCCCATTTTTTTTGCCGCTTCCATTGCTTCTTGGGCGACCTGAGGAGTGGTCTCGGAGAGTGCGCAGAATATTCCTCCGGTATGGAACCACCGCGTGCCGTCCTTGCCAAAGATCTGTTGCCAATCGATCTCGCCGGGCTTGAGTTGGGATACGGCTGTGTGCCCGCGATCGGAGCAGCCCACTGCGGCGCGAACACCAAAACCGCGTTCCGTAAAGTTCAACCCGTTCCGAACCGTGCGGCCAACTCCGTCATAAGGGGCCCATCTCACATACTTCTGGGAAACGCCGCCCTGCAGCATGAGATCTTCGACCAGCCTTCCGACGGGATTGTCGGCCAGCGCGGTGACGATGGCGGTATCGAGCCCGAAGCAGCGCCGAAGTCCGCGAGCGACGTTGTATTCACCGCCGCCTTCCCATGCACGGAAATCGCGGGTAGTGGAAATACGACCGTCCCCCGGGTCGAGACGCAACATGACCTCGCCCAGGCTGATCAAATCCCACAGGCACTCACGTTTGGTTTTGATATCGAGCTTTGACATGATCGGGTTTCGTGATTCGGCGAGTGGCGCGGAACGGCAGTGATTCTAAACGATTCGGCAGTTGCCGCGCTGAATTCTCAGGACAGATTCTCACTGCGCGAATTCTGAGCTAGAGACTGCATGGGCTCCCTTCGCCCGATCACTATCCACAGGCATGCGCATAGCAGGGCGACAGCTGCTCCGGAACCGAGGGCGGGAAGCCATCCAAAATGTTTCACAATGACCGGAGTGAGCGAGGTGGACACAATGCCGCCCACGATACCGGCCGTATTCATAAGACCGGAAACCGCGCCTGCATTCTCCCTGGACAGATGGACGGCAGTCGCCCAGAAGGCGGGCTCGGCAAAGTAAAGCGCTCCTACACTGACACATAAGGCGGCGATCACCGCAACACGCCCGTTGAACTTCGCCGCGGCGAACAGGAGACCTCCCGATAAACCGTAGCCCAGGATGATGACGATCCGAGCGCCGGCGAAGCGGCCTCGGCATTCACTGAAGCGGTCGCAAACAAAACCGCCGATGGGGGCGGCAATCATCGCCACCAACCATGGGAGACTGGCTACCAGCCCTCCGCGCAGCAGGCTGAAACCGCGCTCCTGGACCAGGTATATGTACAACCAGAACACAAAAATGAAGAGAACGTAACCTTCGCAAGTGTAACTAAGCGAAAGGAAGAGAATGTCGCGATTTCGCAGAACTTGGAACAGCGAGGCGTGATGCCCCGGGCGTCCGACCTGCTCGGGATTGATGCGCCGCAGTTCGTTCTCGGTTACCCACTTGTGCTGCCGAGGATCATCTCGGACGGCGATGTACCAGAGGGCAGCGATTGCAAAAGCGAATAGCGACGTAATGTAGAACGCAGAGCGCCAGCCAAAGCGCACCATCAGCCACGAAACCAAAGGCGCAGAAGCGGCGGCAGCTGAGGCGCTGCCGACCATCATAAAAGAGTTAGCAAACGCTCGCTCACTGGGCGGAGTCCAGTTGCGAATGGCGCGGCTTCCCACCGGAAACGTAGCTGCCTCCGTTGCCCCGAGAACGAAGCGCACCGCGACCAGAACGAGAAGCATGGCTGCGGTTCCAGCCACAAACATCCGGGGAAGAAATCCAGTGAGAACAGTTGTAATGCCCCAGAAAAAGGCCGCTAATGCGAGCGTGATACGCGGGCCGATCGCGTCGCCCAGACGGCCGGAGGGAACTTGAAAAATGGCGTATCCCAACAGAAAACTGCTAAAGACTTGCCCCATCTCGATCTTGGTAAGACCCAGTTCGGGCATCATCAGCTCCGCCGCCACAGAAATGTTCATTCTCTGGACATAGCTGACGAACGCAAATGCGCCGGCGAGAGAGGCGATCAGCCAACGGACCGAACTGCTTCGCTGAACAGCAACATGCAATCCGCGGTCCGGGTTCGCCATGGGAAGGTCACAACTTTAGCACGAGCCTGCGGGAGAAGAGATACGGGCGATATTCGAACGGGAACAGCTTTGCCTCGGGGGTTAAGACCTGATGACGCTCCCAATAAAAACGCGTCTCATAGCGGCCCAGTTAGCCGACCTCAGGGGCTAAAGCCCACCTCTTACTGCCGCTTCGGGCGGCACGACTGAAGTCGTGCCCTTCCCCAATTCATTATTCCCGTGCCCTTCCCAAATGCATTTAGAAGACGAATTTTGAGTGTTGGTGTTAAGTGGTGAGCATGGTCACAATCGCAAAAAAACGTAAGGATTCGCAAGATTGGTCTTGACCATTGTCATGCGCTGGAAGCACAATTTTCAGTCCATCCGAAAGTTGTGGTGTAGTCGTGTCTCTATTAAACCCGGCCAGTTTTGAGCTGGCGATGAGGAATTTCCATGAAACGCTCCACTTTATCCGGAATCATGGCATTCGTTTGCCTATTGGTGTTCAGCAGTTTCGCTATGGGACAGGCGGTTTACGGGAACATTCTCGGCACCGTTACTGACAAGAGCGGGGCAGCCGTCCCCAATGCCGAGGTTAAGATTACGGACCTCGACCGCGGCACCACCTACCAGGCCAAGGCCAATGAAAGCGGCAACTATGAGCAAACTCACTTGCTGGCAGGGCACTATAAGGTGAGCGTCACGGCTGGCGGCTTCGCGGCCACGGAAGTTACGGCCGAAGTTCAGATCGACTCGTCGACTCGCGTTGATATCCCGCTGGGGGTGCAGGGCGAAACCACGCAGGTAACGGTGAGCGGCGAAACGCCGCTGCTGAAAGTAGACCGGGCGGACGTGAGCACGACGCTAAGCACCGAGGAACTTGGGAGCCTGCCGATTCTGAATCGGAACGTAACGCAAATGCTGCTGGTAACTCCAGGAGCACAACTGCACAGCGATTGGCAACACTCGCAGGCTGAGAACCCGCAGGGCGGTTATCAGATCGACGTCAATGGCCAGCAGTTTACGTCAAACGGGTTCTTGCTCGACGGAACGGAAAACAACAGCGCAATCCTTGGCATCGCGATAGTCAATCCGAACATTGACTCACTTCAGGAATTTAAGGTAACGACCAGCGATTACGACGCCGAGTTTGGATCCGTGGCAGGGGCGTTGATGCAGGCCACCACGAAATCCGGGACAAATCAGTATCACGGATCTCTATTCGAATATCTACGGAACGATATCTTCAATGCCAACGACCGGTTCTCGGGAGTTAACCTGCCGTTGCGCTGGAATCAGTTTGGCGGATCATTTGGCGGTCCAATCATCAAGAATAAACTGTTTTTCTTTACTGATTATCAAGGACTGAGGCGGCGTCGTGACGCATCCGTCACAACTACCGTACCGACCGCAGCCGAGCGGAATGGCGATCTCACCGCGCTACTGGGCGATTTCATTTGTAAGGATGGATCAACTTCCCCGACTGGCTGCGGTGCAAATGCCTTAATGGTTCCCACGACAGAGAACGGCACGATAGCGGCACAGGCCGGCATGGTCTTCGATCCAAATTCCGGAGACATTGATCCGAGTTCCTTGTCTAGAAATGGAAACAATCGGTCCGCTATCACGACGAACGGACAGCCGAACATGCTGACTGTAGGTCCGGAACTCACCAACATTATGAATTTTCTGCCCGCGCCGAATGTGCCGGGTGCGGGCATCAGTGACAATTACATCGCCACCGGAGCGGAGAAGTTCGACAGTAACCAAGTGGACGCCCGGGTCGACTACAACTTCTCCGACCGGCTGCATTTGTTTGGGCGCTACACGATTGCGAATTTCAATCTATCCGCACCGGGAGCGTACGGTTCAGAAGCTGGCGGGCCAGCACTAAACGGCATCAGCTTTGCCGGAAAATCCGTGGACAGGAACCAGAGTCTGGCACTTGGTTCGACCTACACTCTCAGCCCTAGCCTGATAACGGACTTCCGTTTCGGGTTCTACCGTTACCGCATTCGGGTGCAACCGAATGGCGTAGGTACCACGCCAGCGACAGACGCAGGCTTTCCTGGACTGAATCAGGGCACGCCAGAAACGAGCGGCATGCCTGCCTTCTACGTCAACGGAAATGGCGGATTTACTTTCGGGTACGCCCTCGAGATCAACCAATGCAATTGCCCCTTGAAGGAGACGGAGAATCACTTTCAATTCGTGAACAACTGGATGAAGACAAGAGGGAATCACAGTTTTGGCTGGGGAGTGGATATCCGCCGCGCTCAGCAGCAGAGAATTCCTAGTGATTCTCACCGCTCGGGCGAAATCACTTTCAGCGATGGCGAGACCGGCAGCGCGACTGTGGATGGAGTTGCTTCCGCCAGTGGGGTAACAACCGGCGCGGGATTGGCTTCATTCCTGCTGGGTGACTCTAGCCAGTTCGCCCGCTACTTCACCGGAGCTGGGTTCCATCCAGGTTTGCGCCAGACGCGATTGTTTTTCTACGCACAGGATTCCTGGCGCGTGACCCCGAAGCTGACCGTGAACTATGGACTGCGCTATGAAAACTATCTTCCGCAGACAGCCGCAAGCCGGGGAGGCGCTGGCAGTTTTGATCCCAATACCGGAGAGGTGCTGGTTGCCGGCGTCGGGTCGGTACCGGCGAATATGGGTGTGAAACCGTACAACCTGGGATTCGCGCCGCGCTTAGGTCTCGCTTACCAGGTGAAAGAACACACGGTGGTTCGCGCCGGCTACGGACGAAGCTTTACCCCTGCGGGATTGGGCGCAGTGTTCGGGCAGGCACCGGATTACGATCCGCCCATTGTGAATCCGCAATTCAACGGGGCAGACAACAATTATGCGACCGTCTTCAATCTGCTTGACTGGCCCCCCGGTAATTCCAAATCCGGCTGGTACCGAGCAGCGGCCGATATCCGCTCCCCAATGGCTTGAGCGTTTATTACTTCTTCAATCCTCCCAGCGCTTACCGGATTCCATTGTCGGACTCCTGGAACCTCACCGTGCAGCATCAGTTTGCCAGAGGCTTCACGGCTGAAGTGGGATACGTCGGCAATGTAGGGCGACATCTGTTCATGAATCCGAACGTAAACCAGGCGGCCCCGCCTGATCCAAACAGTGATCCCGCCACTTGGCCGGATTTCAACTCGCGCCGGCTCTATTTCCAGAAGTTCGGATTGGAACAGTGGCTCGGTGAGACCTGCAACTGCGACAATTCCAGTTACCATGCCATGCAGGTCAAAGTGCAGAAGCATGCCACCAACGGTCTGGATTTGCTGGTTACGTACACTTACGGTAAAGCGATGGCCAACACGGACACCGGCGGCGCGTATTCGAACAATCTGAACTGGTGGCAGGACCACGGTCCCGCAAATTGGGACCGTACGCACACTCTCACCATCAGTCACATTTATGCCTTGCCGTTTGGACGTGGACGGCATTGGGGTGCAAACAGCAGCAAAGGTCTGGACCTGCTCCTCGGAGGCTGGAACTTCAGCGGGATCAGCACTTTCGAGTCGGGACTGCCGTATACCCCAGTGCTTTATGACGCGCCAAATCTGTACGCCGATTTCAACAGCGTTCGACCGGATATGGTGGGAGATCCGCATGTATCGAATCCCAGCGCGAACCTCTGGTTCAATCCGGCCGCATTTGTGCCGCCCCAGGGAGTTGGTCGCAACGGGTACGTGCGTCGTAATTCATTCCGCGGGCCCAGATTTAATAATCTGGATCTCTCCCTTGGCAAGGTGTTCACAGTTGCCGAAGGGAAAACGCTCGAGTTCAAATGGGAAACCTACAATGCGGTGAACCACGTCAACTTGGCGAACCCCAATACAGACATCCAAGGAAACGACCCTGGAGTGATCACTTCTGCCGCCTCGATGCGCCAGATGCAGTTTGGTTTGCACTTCCGCTTCTAGTTTTGAAGCCAGCCGGGCAGTCCTGCCCGGCTGGTCTTGTTTTCTTCTGTTGCTGTTCATAGAAATTGGAAAGGACTCATACCCCTGATGAAACTGCACGTGTGTCTTATCCTCGCAAGCATCATCGCTGTAGCAGCGCGTTCACAGGCACAACAGGCACCTCCGTATCCCGCGCCCGATGAGCGTTACAAAGTGGATATTCTGGAGGTGAATGGCCATCCTGATGACGACATCCAATTCGCCGCCTACGTAGCAAAGCTGGTTGAGCAGCAGCACAAGCGAGTAGCCGTCATCTATACCACGCGGGGAAATTCGGGCGGAAATGCTGCCGGACCGGAGCAGTCCAAAGCCTTGGCCGACATTCGCGAGATGGAAGCTCGTCACTCGCTTGCCTCTTACGGAATCACGCATGCATGGTTTCTGCATGGCTCCGACACGCCGGGAGGCGATGTTCTTCACTCGCTGGAAGCGTGGGGACATGGGCAGGCGCTGGAGGAAGTTGTGCGACTGGTTCGAATTACGCGGCCCGAAGTGATCCTCACGTGGATGCCGAACTACGTCGTGGGCGAAAATCATGAGGACCATCAGGGCGCAGGAGTGCTCGCCACTGAAGCGTTCGATTTAGCGGCGAACCCGCTGGCGTTTCCGGAACAAGTGGAGGCTCCACGCAACCGGCTAAGCATCAGCAATTATGGCGAGGGACTTCGCCCATGGCAGCCCAAGAAGATTTACTACGTTTCCGACGCAATTCATTTTGATTTCTTCAAAGGCAATGGTCCCGAGTACGCGACCAGCGAGAAATCTCCCGCGCGCAAGGAACCGTATTCGCGCGTGGCAGCTGAGGCATGGGGATACTACAAGACGCAAAACGATTTCAGCGATGCGCAGTTGAAGGAATTCACGGAGATGCCAGTACGATTCATCTTTGGCAAATCCCTGGTCGGAGGAAATGCAACCAGCGATGTATTTGAAGGAATCACCGCGGGTTCGATCCCGTATTCCCGCCCGCGTGGTTACGAGTCGGCGGGCTCTGGCGTCAGCCTTGAACTTGGAGGACCATGGGCCTTCTATCACACGTTCTGGCAAGCCCATGGAATTGAGCATCTCGGAAAACTGTTTTCGCCCGAAGCGCAGGTGACGCCCGGAGAATCTTTGTGGGTGCCGCTGACTATCCGGAACGATAGCGATGCCGAAAAACAGGTTACGCTGCATTCGACGTTGCCCGCGGGCTGGAGCGAGCAGCCGAAAGCCACGACGTATACGGTGGGCGCGCACGATTCCTATCCGATTCAGCTCACGATCAACAGTTCAGCCGCGCAGAAGGGAACCTGGCAAACATTGACCTGGACGGCGGACAGTGGTGGCCAAAGCCTAGGGACGGTGACGCTGAGAGTTGACGTAGTATCAAACGGATTGCCACAGTAAAACGTGTAGTGCCGGTCTTTATATAGCCCAGTTTTGTGTAGCCCCGGACGCCCTCGGCCGGGGTTGCGTGCAGAAGCACGCCATGAGCGGCGCAAGAATGATTCGGACTGTTTGCGGACCCCACGCTCGCAGGGGGGCGGACGAGGCGTCCGCCCTACACAGGCATGTGCGCGCTAGCGAAAGGTTTGCTTTAGCCATTCCACCAGCGCCTTCTTGTACCACAGCCATTCAGAATGGGACTCCCAGTGATCCATCCCATGCGGCGCTCCCTGGATCGTAATCAGGTCGCAGTGGGCGCCGGCTTCCTTCATCTTGTCGCACATTTCTACCGATTGCGTGTAGGGCACGTCCTCATCCTTTGAGCCGTGCATGAGCAGAAATGGAGGCATGTCTTTCGAGATGTACACGACCGGAGAAGCCTTGATCAGTAAGGGCACATTTTGCGCATTCACGGCAGAGATCCCGAAGAGATCCAATAGCTCATGAGGCAGGGGCTTCCACTCCACAGCCGCAGCAACAAAGTCGTGGATTCCATACATCGAGACCACAGCAGCGACTCTTGCACTCCCTCGGCTTCGCGCTCCGACATAAGAGACCAGATGCCCACCTGCGGATTCACCAATGAGAGCAATCTTGCCGGGATCCACCTTATACATTGCAGCGTTGTTCCTGACAAAGCTGATGGCGGACTCTACGTCATCGCTGTCGGCGGGAAACTTGAACTCTGGCGCAAGACGATAGTTGATGCTGAACCAGGCAAACCCGGCATCACTTAGCGGCTGGAAGATATAGGTAATGTATTGCTGCTTGTCTCCTGCAACCCATCCCCCGCCATGGACCAGGATGGCGGCCGGAAACGGGCCGGCGCCGTCCGGAATGTGGGCATCGAGTGTCAGACGAACGCCACCAGGATGGGCGTATTCGATGTCCTTGAAATCTGCGGCGGCCGCAATCAGGCATTCAATAAACAGAAGCAGCGTGACGGTCGAAACGCGAGCGAAAATTTTCATACGAATGCGATTCAGAAGTCTAACCGATAGATCGGGCTCGGCAGGCACTCGAGCAAAACTATAGCGGCTGCCGTGGATTATCCGAGTTGCGCGTGTCTCTTGCTACGGATGAGCCCTAACGGTAAGCCCGCCATCTACGACTAGATCGGTTCCGGTGATGAATGCGGAACTGTCCGATGCCAGAAACAACGCTGCCTCGGCGATATCATCTGGAATACCACGACGGCCGACGGGATGGAGAGCCGCTGTCTGCTGCGCCACTTCCGCCGGATTGCTGGAACTCTGCAGGCAGTGCTCCCAGCGGCGCGTGTCAATGTACCCGGGACAGATGCAATTGACCCGGATGCGCCGGGTGGCCAAGTCGAGCGCCAGATTTCGAGTGAGAGCAAGCATTGCAGCTTTGGAACAAGCGTAAGGGATGGAATCCGGGAAGGCGTGGGTGGCGTGAATCGAGCTGATATTCACGATGCTGCCTCCCGACTCGGGGAAAAGAGAGAGCAGTTCCCTGGCCAGCAGAAAGGCGCCGCGCAGGTTTACGTTCATCACCAGATCCCAATCTGCCACGGTGAGGGTCTCAATCGTCTTATCCACCTGCATGCCCGCATTGTTTACAAGTATGTCCACGCGGTTGTGAAACTTTTGAATAGCCTGCACCGCGTTTTAATTTGCGAGACTTCCTGCAGATCCACGGGCACATATCGCACGGGGTGAGAGGGGTTTTGTGACGTAAGCTCCGCGGCAGTGCTGTTGCCGGCCCTCTCATCACAGTCCAGGACAAAGACGCACGCAGCTTCACGCTGAAACAGTGCGGCAGTAGCGCGGCCAATCCCTTGTGCTCCGCCCGTGATCAGGGCCACACGGCCCGTGAGCCGGGCTGAACCAGTCGTCTGATTCATGACTCGCATCCCTTCACGCCTTCAGCGCAGCTCAAGTCTACTTTGATTCGATGAATATCAGTTCGGAACTGTTGGGGATATCAAGGCTAACGTTCAGTCCGCCGGTCATCAACTGCTGGCCCGTGACCGTGCGAGTTGCGCCGGCATCGTGGAACTTGAGCACGTACCGAGAAGCCGGTTGAAGGCCGCGCAACACGAACGCATGGGTCTTCTCAGCTTCGCTCATGCCCCGGAAAGCGTACACCACGCCGCGTTTGCGCCCAGGATCCCAGTATTCGATTCCATCCCAGTGAACTCCATCGGGCCGCGGGGACACATGATACAGGTTAGCGTCGCGGATGAGCCCACGCAGTTCTTTTTTGTATAGATCGATTTCTTGTTTGGCCGCGACATGTTGCTCGACCGACCAAGCAGTAGTGTCGAGCATGATGGTGAGCCATCCCATCATGCCGCTGCGCAGCATGTAGCGAAAATTTTCGATGTGTGGAACCGGCCACTTTTCGACGTAACTTTCCAGCATAGCCGCCGGCAGCACATGGCTGGTGTCATAGAATGCACGCCGGTTGGAGAGGGGATCGTAGGTGTCGGTAATGGAAAAGTAATCGCCATGCGCGGCAGTGCCGAAATCGACCATGCGGCCACCATCGTTGCAGATCTCAAACAGCAGGCCAGGATGGGTCTGGCGCATTTTTGAATTGATATCGTAGTAGGCGCGCACTGCGTGGTAACTCACGTCGGTTGCATTCGTGCTGTCTACGAAGTATGCGCCTGAACTCTTGTACACACATTTGTTGAGCGGATCGGGGGCAGCATGAGGGTGATCGGTGCGATCGCACCCGTGCGCCACCAGGTATCCGTCGTGCTCCAGCATATCCAGATGATAGTCGGTGATGATGCGGTTTACTTCGTGCTCTGCCCAGGTTTTCGCCTCCGGAACCCCAAGGTCAATTGTCTGCCCCTTGAAGGGCTCGGGTTTCCAGTCGGCAGGGATGTCGGTGACCATCCAATCACGTACTTTGGGATCGCGCGCGTTCAAAGCACCAGGTTCCGTAGATAAGCCAGCCTGAGTCCAATCCACCCAGATGCCGAATTTGAGACCGTGCTTATGGGCGTCGTCGGCAATGACGGCAAGGCCATGTGGGAACTTCTGCGGATTGGGACGCCAGTCTCCCACATCGCGAAACCATCCAGCATCAACGTGGAACATGTCCACGCCAAGTTCGGCGGAATCGCGAATCATGCGCATGGCAATCTCTTCGTTGACCTCCATGCCGCCGCCCCAACTGTTATTCACAATCAGCGGGTAGCTGGAATTCTTCCAAGTCTCCGGATTGCCGAGAACCGCGCGAACCCAGGGTCGCAGGATGTTCCCTGCACGGTCGGGGCCATCGCGAAATCCGCCAAAGAAAACGATGGGCGACTCGAAACTCTCGCCGGGTTTCAGGCGAGTGCGAAACGGACCGGGATCGGGATTGAGCCCCAGGGCTACTTTCAGCGAATCCTTTTCCCGCGTGAGGGCGATGCGAGTTCGTCCGCTAAATTCGATACCGGCATACCAGCCACTATGCGCGGCATCGTTTCTCTCAACGAGAGTCCATGGAATGATTTCACGCGGCTGGTTTTCGAAGAGATCTCCGTAGGTGCTTGAGGTGCCCGTCCAGCGAAAACCTACACCGATCGATTCCCGGTGTGTGCCTACGTTTGAGGGCTTATCCGCCCCCTTCTCCACAAACAATTGTTGCAGGCTTTGCTTTGAGTCAACCTGCCAGTCGAAGGCCAGGCTGTCCTGCATGGGAATCCAGATCTCGCGACTGTCGAGATTCTCAATCCGAATCTGGTGTTCGACAGGACCATACTCCTCACGAGTGCGCCATTCCCAGCTCAGCCGCAAGTGGGGAAAAGCCGAGTTGTAGACGAATACAACCTGCTGGTCGTTGATACGACTGGCTGCTGAATCGAACGTCCAAGTGAGCGCCGCTTTCTCGCCGGCGATCTCGACGAACGTTATCAAAGTTTCAGAGCCACGGTTCTGCCATACAGGCTGTCCGGGGAAATCAAACTGGACAACTCGAGGCCCTTCGGGCAAAGCCTCGAGAGTGAGTTCCGTATCGGAGGTTCGAAGCTGAGCTTGGGTTTTGGCGAAGCAGTCGCACCCGACAAGCAGAACAATTGAAATGAGAGAGCCGAATCGGACTTTATTCGACATGCAGGAGACTCCGGAGGGAGTGACACGCTTGCGATTGAATGAGTGAGGTTGCTTCTTAGCCGGCCACTTCCAGCATCATCTTCAGCGCGACTCCAGGATTGTGGCTCATGCGCTCCATCGCTTCCTGCCCGCGCTCCAGAGGCATGCGAACAGTCCATGGCGTGAGATTGATTTCGCCCGCGATCAGGAGGTCGAGCGAACGCCTGAAGTCCGCCGGACTGTAGGCGAAAGACATTACAACGCGATGCTCTTTGCGGATGCTGGCAACGAAGTTCACTTCACTGCGCTGCGTGCCCATGCCGAGCAGTATCACCTGTCCGCCGGGACGGCAAAGATCAAAGGCCATTTGCCGTGCCGGCGCACTTCCGCTCGCATCCAGAACGACATCGTATCCTCGTCCCGCGCTGCGCAGAGCTTCCGAAACCCCGTCCGCGCTGCTGACGTTCGCAACGGCAGACGCCCCGAGCTTTCGCATGGTGGCTAGCCGCTCGTCATTCACATCGACGGCAAGCACTTCGCGCGCGCCAATGAGGCGGGAGGCCAGCAATGCCAGCGCTCCCATCGTCCCAGCCCCGACGATTGCGAACCGGAAGAATGGGGGCGGCGAAACGATGCGGAACATGTGAACAATATTCGCCAGCGGCTCGGCCAGAACAGCCTGCTCGGAAGTGAGCGAATCGGGTACATCGTAAACCTGCGCCGAAGGGAGCGCCACGTACTCGGCGAAGGTGCCCGGAGTGGTACCCAACCCGAGTAACTTCCACGACTCACACAAATTCTGCGCGCCTGAGATGCAGGCGCTGCAGTGTCCGCAACTCACCAGGGGGTTGGCGACCACTCGCCGCCCATCCGGACGGCGACCGAGTAACTCATGCCCGAGTACAAGCCCGGGCTTACGCAATGCGCTATGCCCCAAAAATCCGGAAATATCGGAGCCACAGACACCCGCAACCTGGATCGCAATCTCTTCTTCTCCCGGCAAAACAGCGGGACGAGGGCGATCCTCCATCTCCACGCGGCCGGGACCGGTGTACACCAGTGCTCGCATGCTTCGAAGTATAAGGCAGGGCTCCGCTGGCGCGAGACATTGGATCAATGATTTTTCAACGAGGCTGTCAGTCGAGTGCGGGCTGAACAGAGAGCGTGCCGCATGAGGCATCGACGTGGAACGCGCGCCCGCCGCAGTGGAGACAGGGGCGAGCTTCGCACTCGCCCCAAGCTGGTCAGTGCATCCATCGACCGGAAAGCGTTTCAGCGCCTAATCATAAAGCTGCCACTCCACGTTCCTGGTTCCGAATACGGATGGCTTCTTCGACTTTCGTCAGAAAGATCTTGCCATCTCCTATTTTTCCCGTCGCCGCGGTCTGAAGGATGGCGGTCACGGCGGCATCGACGAGGCTATCGTTCATCACCGATTCGATTTTGATTTTGGGCAAGAGGTCTACCGAATATTCACGGCCGCGGTACATCTCGGTGTGTCCCTTTTGCCGGCCATGACCGCGCACTTCGGAAATCGTCAACCCATCGATACCCAACTCAGAAAGAACTTCTTTCACCGCCTCCAGCTTCGTGGGCTGAATAATCGCTTCCACCTTCGTCATTGATTGACCCTCCCTTTACAGGCTTTGTGATGACGCGGAATCTGGCTGGCAACAAACTAAAACTGTCTTGCCATGTTTTGAAAGAGGAGGCAGAGAGTCTCTCTGCCTCCAAGTTTGCAGCACCGCCGATTCGTCAGCTTATTGCTCGCGACAATGGATTGAGGGCCGCAACACTGGATGCGGCGGGTTGAGGTTCAGGCAGTTCCTGGGTCATACCGCTGGGAGCGCCCAAGGCTGAGATGACATATTCCGGATAGGCCGAGATGCCATGCTCGTGCAGATCCATGCCGTAGAGCTCCGCCTCGCGGGGCAAGCGCAGCGTTCCAGTTGCGTTCACTAAGTGCATGACGGCCATGGCAATGCCGAAGGTGGCCAGGGTTACGCACGCGCTCCCGATGGCCTGCGCTTCAAGCAACTTGAATCCGCCGCCATAAAAGAGTCCCTTCAGCGGTGCGGAATTGTCCGCGGCGAGAGGGCCGGTAGCCCCATATTGCCCGCAGGCAAACAGCCCGAGTGACAAGGTTCCCCAGATTCCGCACATGCCGTGAACTGGTACCGCTCCAATGGGGTCATCGATCCGCAGCCACTCCAGCAAATCAACGCCAAGGATCACGAGCACGCCAGCGATGCCACCCAGCAAAATTGAACCAGTAGGGCTGACCCAATAGCAGGGGCAAGTAATTGCAACAAGCCCGGCCAGGAATCCGTTAGTGGTGTAGCTTGCGTCCCATTTCTTGAATTTCAGATAACCATACAGGATCGATGAGAGACCGGCAGCGCAAGCAGCCAGAGTCGTGTTTGTAGCGACGCGGCCGATTCCAACAAAATCCATGGCCGAAAGAGTGCTGCCCGGATTAAAGCCGTACCAACCGAACCAAAGAATGAGTCCTCCGGTGACAGCGATGGTCAGATCATGCGGTAACATGGGACCGCCGCCGTCCTTTTTGAACTTGCGGCCCAGGCGCGGGCCCAGAACAATGGCGCCAGCCAGCGCGATGAATCCACCGATGGTGTGCACCACGGTGGAACCCGCGAAGTCATGGAATCCCATTCCCAAGGATGGGAACACATATCCCGAACTACCCATGGTGGCCAGCCAGCCATCCGGTCCCCATACCCAGTGTCCGATGATGGGATAGATAAAGCCGGTGACGCAGAAGCTGTACAAGAGATCACCGACAAAACCTGTGCGGCCGATCATTGCCCCCGAGGTTATTGTGGAGCAGGTATCGGCAAAGGCGAACTGGAAGATCCACACGGCCATGAATGCAACCCCGGTAGTTTCGTAGGTTGCGGGGGCGCCTTGGAGGAAGAACCAGTGGTATCCGATAAAGCCATTGCCATGGCTGAACATGAATGCGAAGCCAACGGCGTAGAACAGAATGCCGCAAAGACAGGTGTCCACCACGCACTCTACCAGCACGTTGACAGTTTCACGGGAGCGGCAGAAACCAGCTTCGAGCATCGTGAAGCCGACTTGCATGCCGAAGACGAGAAAGGCGGCAATCAGTGTCCACGCGGTGTTGAGCGGATTCACAATTTCCGCCGCTTTGACTTCTGTATCGGCCGCGTAGACGTGCGCAAAGAAAACTCCGGAGATCACGGTGATGAGCAACATCAAGACCGCGATTCCAAGTGCCTTGCCGCCGAACAGCAGGCCGGCATAGCGGCGCCATTCGGGATCTTTCAACCGTACAGCCAGCCGGGAGAGTTTTTCCGAATACGAGAGATTCATTCCTCTGCCTCGAGTGCCAGACTTCATGTTCTGCTCCTTTTTCATTGGTTGTCGATTTCAGCCGCAAGCCGCAGCCGCCCTACGATCCATCTCTTCCCTACTGCCAGTAAATCCGTCCAGCGCCGCTCCACATGCAAAGAAATTCTCTTCATTCGGTTCAGCTGACACTTAATGTGGTCCGCAAATCCCTATCGACAGGCGCAACGATAGGCTCATCGCGGAGAGCAGTATCAGCACAGCACCTATCGGATGAACCGATAACATCAGCAGGCCCCTGATCATGGCGACAAACACCATCGGGAGCGTGGTCACGCAGCAAACTCGATCTGAGATCACGTAGTTTCTTCTCCTTGAATTTCGTGAGTCAACTCAAGACCGCAGAGGAAACAGTGATGTACCAGGTCAACCGCAGTGCTTTTGGTTGCAGGCTCCGTCTCCTCTTTTTTTTGGAGCGGGGGGCGGCCAGGGTGCTGACACCAGGGCTTAGTTGGGTTTGTGCCCCAGCCGCCGATCCCCACACAGCGGGCAGCCCAGATTTTGGCTGCTCGAAGTAGATCCAAAAAGCGAGCAACATCGATGACCATCGCTTTACTTCGCCTCACGGCTGTCGAAGGTGAATACCAGTCCCGCGGTCAGTGTGTTTTGATCCAGTACTGGATTACTTCCTTTCAGGAATACTGGCTGATTCGACACATCGCGCCGAAACTCGAAACGGCTGATGATGTGGTGCGCCATCAGTTTCTCGAACGTGGTTGTGAATTCATTGAAGTGTGTGGGCGCTAGAGTCCCAGTCGTGAATCCGTCGTGATCGTCGTAGTACTCGTAGCGCGTCGCGATCGCCGTGGTGGAGTTGAAGGCGTATTTGATGTAGCCCGCTACGCCCGTCCAAAACACCGGATGCGAGAGCGTGCTGGTGAGAGGGTCGGTAAAGCGATCGCCTCTCCCGTAATCGCCATTCACGATAAACGACAGCCTGCTCGTGGGGGAGTACGTGATTACGGTGTCGCTCAGTTGGCGCAAATTGCTATTCGCGGTGTTCTCTTCCGGCCCAACCATGTAGTTCTGCGCGATGCCGAACTTCTTGTTGGGATTCCAACCGAAGCTGGCGCCATAGGTCTTGCCCGTATTGTTGTCCACGACATTGTTCCACCCGTTCACGAAGAAGCCCGTGAGCGAGTACTTGTCATTGAAGACATACTTGGCACGCATTCCGAAGTGGTAATACGGAATGGCATACGAGAAGAGGATTCCACGAGAGTAATTCCAGTCGTCCTTAGTCTCGATAACTTCAGCTCCGTGGGGCGTAACGAACTTTCCGATATCTACCTGCAAACCTTTGCCAACAGGCGCCAGGTACGAGAAGTACGCCTCTTTCAAATACTGATCGAATCCCAGACCACCCTTGGGTTCGGAACCATTCACGGTATTCATGGCCTGTCCGAAACCGAGTGCTACGTGGTAACCCGTGCGACTGTTGGACGGATCCGGGGCTTTGTCCACAACCATCTCGACCAGGTTCAGGCCGAACTGATTCGTTGCGCCGTCAAAGAAGCGCAAGCCATTTGCCTGGCCGGCGGGATTATTGAAATTCTGCCCGTAGTAGACATCGACAAATCCGCTCAGCGTTGTAGGGCCCAGCAGTCCGGCCAAGGATGGAGGCGGCGGCACTGTGGACGCGGCACCCGTGGTGCCACTCACAACACTTTGCGCGGGTGCTGACGTTGCCGCTGGGGCTGCCTTTTCGGTGCCTTTCAAGCTTGCAACTTCCTTGCGCAGTTCCTTGATTTCTTGCTCCATTTCTTCCATGTGCCTAGCCATTGCGTCGTTCGTTGACGGTGCGCCGGCTGTCGCATCTTGTCCTTGACTTGGACATACCAGCAACAGACTTGCAAGAAAGATCATGGCCCCTGATTGGGAGCGTCTACTCATTTGGTTTTCCTGCTTTCTCCCCTGGTGATCTCAACGGATGACCCGAACGCATCCGCTGTCAGCACGCTGAACTTAGCCATGTACGCTTGCGCAGTCCAACGCATACTTCTGCTGGTGCGTATCGAAAATTCTTTTCAAAAACAAAAATTTATAAGCTGGATAAATGAAAATTCGCCGGCTGCGCAATGAAAGAACAGAAACGTGCGGTGTCTTGCTTCTCGCAATCAGCGGTAACCCTCTGTGCGATGGCACATTGGGTGTCGTCAACTGAGAAATGTCAATGCAGAAGCGGGGTGCAATGTCATGGGCCTGAACGCTTCGATTCCTCTTTCGGCCTCGCGCTTATGTCGTGAAGTAATGGCCGCGATAGATATTTTTCATGGGGCGAAGTATTGGCGGCGTCTCGTGCACACGATATTCTGACGCCCACTTGCCGTACCGGAGCACGTTGGACTCGAGGGCGGCTCAAATCGAGGAGACAAATGCCGACAGAATTGCGCGATTTTCTCACGCTGTCGTACGACGAACTGGAACAACTCAACCTGAACGCCAAGGAACAGCGCAAGAATCACGTTGCCGCCGACAAGATTCAGGAAGAGCGTCTCAAATACCTGGCGGACGAAAAACGAATCAAGGCCGTGACCGTACTCTTCAGCGATCTTGAAGGGCGCCTGCACATGCTCGACTACGACAAAAAGTTTCTGCTTAAGAGCTGGGACAATCTCACGTTCGACGGTTCCTCCATCCGAGGCTTCACCGCGCAACGGGAGAGCGACCTTCGTCTGCGCTTGGATTGGAGTGCTTTCTATTGGGCGCCCGCGGACTTTTTTGGTCCGGGCAAGGTGCTGGTGTTCGGCGAGGTAATCGATAAGAGCGGCGAGCCCTATCGTGCGGACATTCGCGGCATTCTGAAAGCGTTCGCGGAAAGGATTTATGCGGAGAAAGGCTACACGCTGAACGCAGCCAACGAGATCGAGGGCTTCTTATTCAAAGGGTCTGACGCCGAGCGACGGTACCATCAGACTGGAACGTTTGAGTACGTAAATACCGGCGGCTATTACCACTCGCTGCCGGGCGACCCGTTGCGTACCTTCATCGACACGACGGCGGAAGTCCAGCGCGCCATGGGATTTCAGAATGAGAAAGATCATCCGGAAGTTGCGCCGTCGCAGTTTGAAATCAACTACGGGTACGGAGAAGTAGTAGCTGCTGCCGATCAGATTCAACTCTATAAGCTGATCTGCCGCCAGGTTGCAACCAATATGGGACTGACAGCCTCGTTCTTGCCGAAACCCGTGGTCGGCGTGAATGGCAGCGGCATGCACACGAACGTTTCCATCAGTAACGGGAAGAATCTGTTCTGGGATCCGAAAGGAGAAGAGAAACTAAGCAAAACTGGGTGGGCTTTCGTGGATAGAATTCTCACTCATGGAAACGACATTTGCCTGCTGCTGAATGCCAGCGTCAATGCATACCGCCGGCTCGATCCCCACTTCGAGGCTCCCAACCAGATCAAAGCTTCGCCCGTTGACCGGGGCTCAATGATTCGCATTCCGATTGGCAATGAAAAGAGCATGCGGGTGGAAGTTCGCTCAGTAGCTCCCGATGCGAATCCTTATCTGGTCATGTACTCCATCTTCAAAACCGGCATCGATGGGCAGACCGCAAAAATCAAGAACCTGCGTCAGGCGGAGCGGTATTTGCCTGACAACATCTATGACGCCATGGAGAATTTCCGCAAATCGGACTGGACGACAGAGTTGCTCGGGGACGATGTGAAGGGTCGTTACGTGGACCTGAAGCAGGCCTCCGCCGATCGCTGCCCGCGAGCTCTCGGAACTTTCGTCAAATCGCAGGAAGTGCAATTTCACCATGACGTCTACAACCAGTTCCTTTGGAACCTCTTCTAGATTGTGAACGCACACGTGTACGGCGCAGGGCAGGAACACCTGCGCCGTTACACACACACGTCGGCTAAGTCTGAATGGCAGATGAATCCGGTCTTAATGAATAGCAGGTGACCCCGGCGCGATCGGCATTCTTGTCAATCGGGGTCTTTAGAGGGGTACTTCTTGAAGAGACGGCCAAGATCTGCCGCAGAGCGAGGAAGGGGGTAAGGCGGACTGAACCACCGAGACGACTTGGGCTGGAAGCCAAGCTCTTACGGTGCAACCTGCTGCTCGCACAAAGCTCGTGCGTTATGCGGAGAGGGATCTTTCAGCGGGGATGGAGGAGTAACTTAGGCGCGAGTGACGCTCTCGGGGGACTAAGCGAATGTTTCAGCGGCGCGCAGCGCAATCCCGCGCTGGTCCTTGGCTGAGACGGTCGGTTCTGCATCCAGGTCCCATTTGATTTTCAAATCGGGATCGTTCCATACCACGGTGCGCTCGTGCTCAGGAGCGTAGTAGTCCGTCGCCTTGTAAGCTACATGCGCAGTGTCTGAGATTACGCGAAACCCATGCGCGAATCCTGCCGGTATCCACAGCATTCGCTTGTTGCTGCCGGATAAACGTACAGCTTCCCATTTACCGAACGCATGAGAGCTTCGCCGCAGATCAACGGCAACATCCAGGATCTCGCCATCGATCACCCGGACCAGTTTCCCTTGCGCATGTTGAATTTGATAATGCAGCCCGCGAAGGACATTCCTTGTCGAAAAGGAATGGTTGTCCTGAACAAACCGGTCTGCGATGCCCAGGTCAGCAAACACTTTTTCGTTATAGCTCTCGAGAAAAAAACCGCGATCGTCGCCAAACACGCGCGGCTCCAGCACCCACACGCCTTCAAGGGAGGTTGGAATCTTTTTCATAGAAGGATAGAGACTGGGATGACAGCCTAGCTAGAATACCCTTTCACGTAACAATTGCAGCAGGTAAGCACCATAGCTGCTGTTCCGCATGGAACTGACGATGTGTTCAACTTGCTGCGCCGTAATGTACCCCGAACGATAGGCAATCTCTTCCGGGCAGGCAACCATGAGACCTTGACGTTTCTCAATCGCCTGAATGTACATGGCTGCGTCCATAAGCGACTCGTGGGTCCCAGTGTCGAGCCAGGCCATACCGCGCCCCATGAGTACCACCTCGAGTTGGCCTTTCTTGAGATAAGCGCGATTGACGTCGGTGATCTCAAGTTCACCACGAGCACTCGGCTTCAGTGACTTCGTAATTTCCACGACCTGGTTATCGTAAAAGTAGAGACCTGTCACAGCGTATCGGGACTTCGGCTGTTTCGGTTTCTCTTCAATACTCAACGCGCGTCCATTGGCGTCAAACTCAACCACGCCATATCGCTCGGGATCGTGGACAGGATAGGCGAACACTCGCGCTCCATTGGTGCGCTCGGAAGAGTTCCGCAGATCTTTGGCCAGATCATGCCCGTAAAATATGTTGTCGCCCAAAACCAGCGCGCAAGGCGACGTAGCGATGAATTCCTCTCCCAGCAGGAACGCTTGCGCGATGCCCTCGGGGCGAGGTTGCGCCCGGTAGTGTAGATGAATTCCGTACTGGCTCCCATCCCGCAGCAGGTTCTGAAATTTCGGCAGATCATCGGGAGTCGTGATAATCAGAATTTCGCGGATTCCCGCCAGCATCAGCGTGCACAGCGGGTAATAAATCATGGGCTTGTTGTAAACGGGCAGAAGGCTCTTGCCCATTGCCTGGGTGACGGGATAAAGACGCGTTCCCGATCCGCCCGCTAGAATGATTCCTTTGTATGGCACGCGCTCGTTGGTCATCGTAAGTTTTTCGTCTTCAGCTAAACAGAGTAATGCTTCGCAATCCATTGGCGATAGCTGCCGCTGGTAACCTCGTTCACCCAATTCTCATTTTCCAGATACCAACGCACTGTCTTCTGCAACCCGCTCTCAAATGTCTCTTTTGGCCGCCAGCTCAGCTCCCTTTCAATCTTGCGAGCATCAATCGCATATCGGCGGTCATGGCCCGGGCGGTCTTTTACGAATGTGATCAGGTCTTTCCGCGACTTGCCGGAACGAGGAAGCATTTCATCCAGTAACTCGCACACTCGCTCGACAATCTCAATATTCGGCTTCTCGTTCCAGCCGCCAATGTTGTATGTCTCACCGGGAACTCCTCGCTCCAGCACAGTCTGGATCGCCGCGCAATGATCCTCCACGTAAAGCCAGTCCCGCACATTCTTACCGTCTCCATACACCGGCAGCGGCTTGCCAAGCCGGGCATTCAAAATGATCAGCGGAATGAGCTTTTCGGGGAATTGAAATCTCCCATAGTTGTTGGAGCAATTCGTAGTTAGAGTAGGCAACCCGTAGGTATGGTGATACGCCCGCACCAGGTGATCCGAAGCGGCCTTCGAGGCAGCGTAAGGGCTGTTCGGAGCATAGGGAGTCGTCTCGGAAAACGGGGGATCCTTGGGCCCGAGTGAACCGTATACTTCGTCCGTAGATACGTGAAGAAAACGAAAAGCGGTTCGCTGATCTTCGGGAAGTGCGGACCAGTATGCCCGCGCCTCTTCGAGGAGCGCAAAAGTACCTGTGATGTTGGTTTGAATAAAATCTTCAGGTCCATGGATCGACCGATCCACGTGGCTCTCGGCTGCGAAGTGCACAATCGCGTTCGGGCGAAATCTTTGGAACAGAGCTCTAATCTCTACGCGATTGGCAATATCACCCTGTACGAATTCGTATCGCCGATCAGTGGAAATACTCTCCAGATTGTGCAGGTTCCCGGCATACGTGAGCTTATCCAGATTGAGCACGGCTACAGAACGTTCGGGCATCACTTGCAGCACGAAGTTCGATCCGATGAATCCCGCACCGCCAGTGACAATAATGCGATTGTGCATGTAAGTATTCCAGACTGAAGCGCGCCATCACGCGCTCCACAGAGCTGTCAGAGTGAACTTTAGATTCTAATAAAAAAGGACGGGATTAGCCCGTCCATGTGTCTCTTCTGCGATTCCGAATTACTACTTTGACCCTGCCCCCCGCGAATCGCACGTCCTTCTCAGTAATCGGATTCCGATAGGGTCCCGGCTGCGATCGCCTGATGAGATGTCGCTGCTGGAACATCCCCCTGTACCTTATCGGAAGCCTGCGAAACAAAATTTCGTCGTTGGATTGCAGAGACCAGAACCTTCACGATTCGCTCGGCTGCCTTCCCATCCCAATACTTAGGAATCTCAGCGTTGGGACATCCTTGCAGCTGCTTTTTGACTGCCCGCTGGATTCCTAGTTTTGTGGTTCCGGCGATTGTATTTGTGCCAGAAGTGATAGTCACCGGTCTTTCAGTGTTGTTGCGGACAGTGACGCAGGGAACCCTGAGGCAGGTGGTCTCTTCCTGAATGCCGCCTGAATCGGTCACCACCAAGGCTGCATGCCGCATCAGGCAAAGGAAATCCAGATACCCGAGCGGCTCCAACACATGGATGCCATGCGATGCAAGGCCGCTACCGATTGCGTTCCCATTACTAAAGAAGCGCTCTAGCCCGAATTCCGTGGTCCGCTTTCTGGTTCTGGGATGCATCGGGAAAAGAATGGGACAGGAACAAGAGAGTTCCTGCAGTCCTTCCAAGATCGTCTG